>BOKX01000001.1 GCA_016861205.1 Patescibacteria group bacterium | reverse complement strand
GCACCAGGCAGTTGCTGAAATTAGCCAAGATATAGCAAGCACACAACCCATGAATCGCCTCTTAATTGGAGATGTTGGTTCCGGCAAAACCGTAGTGGCCGGCCTGGCTGCTTGGCAGGTGGCTCAAGCTGGCGGCACTGTGGGCTTCATTGCGCCAACTCAAATCCTGGCACAGCAACATGTCCAAACCTTGCAGCGGCTCTTTCCAAAGTTACAAATTGAGCTCATCACTGGTCAGCGAAAAACTCCGACTGACCGATCACCACAGTTCTGGGTCGGCACCCAGGCCATTCTCAATCGACTCGAGTTGCTCAAACCTAGCTTGCTCATTTTTGACGAACAACATCGCTTTGGAGTGTCACAGCGGTCGACTATCAGCTTTGGGCACCACACCCCCCACATCTTAACCATGTCTGCCACACCCATTCCCCGAACATTGATGTTAACCATCTTCGCGCATCTGCAACTCAGCACTTTGGCCGAGTTACCGGCTGGCCGCATACCAACCAAGAGCTGGGTGATTCCCGAGAATAAGCGAGCGGCGAGCCTCGAGTGGATGGCAGACCAAATTGAACAAGGTCGCCAACCTGGTCATCAACCCTGCCAAGTGCTGTGGGTGTGTCCATTTATTGATCCTTCGCAATCTGCTGCCCTAGAAAACGTAGCAGCTGCTAAAGAAACCTTTACCTCACTCGCAGCTCAACTGAAACCATTGGGCATCAGGGCCGGCTTGCTCCATGGTCGCCAGTCAAAAGCTGAGCAGGCCAAAGTCATCGACAGCTTGCGAGCGCAGCAACTCGACTTAGTCGTCACCACGCCAATTGTGGAAGTTGGAGTCGATCTGCCCGCTGCCAGCATCATGGTTATCGAAGCCGCCGAACGATTTGGGCTAGCGAGCTTGCACCAGCTGCGTGGCCGGGTAGGTCGAGCTGGTCAGCAAGGCTACTGTTTACTGTTCACCACTTCCAAAACCGCCGAAACTCAGCAGCGACTCCACCAGTTTTGCGATAGCACCAACGGCAGTGAGCTGGCTGAGCTTGACCTGCACCATCGTGGGGCAGGGGACTTGTTCGGCACGGCGCAACACGGTTTTGATCAACTTCGGTTTGCTACTTGGACCGACTTTGAACTCATTTCTCAGGCGAGACAACTATTTGAGAAACTTCCCACCGATACCACTTGGCACAGCCTTTTTGACCATGCATCACCCCAAAACCCCAACCTACCCCTGGCAAATTAGCCACGATGCGGTATAATTTCTCTTCGTTGTTATTTTTGAGATAACTGAACGTACCTCGGATACATACACTGCGAGCTTCAAACAAGTCAGCAGTGAACAATCCGCAACTCCGCCTCTAGCGGAGTGAGGACGTGAACGCTAACTTGTTTGAAGGAGCTTTATGGGTGCCCTACCAAAAAATAAAATCAGTCGAGTGGAACGAGGCAAACGCCGCCATGGCAATACGCCAAAACTCAAAAAAGATCTGAACAGTGCGACACCAAAACACAAACAAGGCTTCACTGCCGAGTTCTTGCGTTTCATCGGTTTAGCCCCTCGACCAACCAGCCAAGCTGAGGTCAAGAAAGCTGCTCCAGTCAAAAAGGCGACCACTGAGTCACAAGCTGGCCAGGTAGCTGCTAAAGCACGACCTGTCCGCCAAACTGCTGGTGGTGTCAAAACTACTCGCAAAACCCAGCACAAAGGGTAAAGCAACCTTTTCACCCAGTCATACTGAATTCGGGGTCCCGTTCTAGTTTGGCTCCGCTATACTAGTTGCTAACTCGCTAAAAAGCAGTACTATACAGCTAGTCAGTATGAATACATCACCGATACACACCGATCCACGGCATGAACACCGAGCTGCCTTGATGCAGCAACTGTTTGCGTACAGTTTTCCCAGTGAAAATCCCGATTTTCAAACTCAGTTCGAGGCCAGCCCTGACCTTCAAGAAGTGGTGGCAGCCTTATCTGAGCTCGACGAAATCATCCAAGCCGCAGCTCCCGAACGACCTCTCCACGATATCAACAAAATTGATCTTGCAATCCTACGGTTGATTGTGTTTGAATCAAAACGCAAAAAGACACCCAAAAAAGTCTTAATTAATGAAGGCATTGAGCTGGCCAAAGAGTATGGGACAGATAGTTCGCCTCGGTTCGTAAATGGGGTACTGGCCAATGTGTTTGAATTGTAAAGTCTAGAAAGCTGTATGTTATCCAATCCTGCTACCACTGAAACTCTGACTACTTTTCAGCAACTGCAACAACTGATTTCAGAGGTGACTGGCAATGATCCAGAGACCATTACTCACAATACTTATCTGGAAGAGTTTAGCCTAGCTGAATTCCCTCGGATAATTATGCGGATCAATCGGCAATTTGAGATCAATCTCAACCCCAAAAGAGTGATCGACGAGTACGAGACAGTAGAAGAACTGGCCACATTGGTCGACGAGGAAACTGAACTCGGCTAAAATCGCCATTACGTTATGTTGCCAACCTTTCGCCAACCCCAACTCTTGGTGACCGCTTTGACCCATCGGAGTGCCTTAAACGAGCATATTTCTAGTTCTGTTGAGTCAAACGAACGCTTTGAGTTCCTCGGCGACGCAGTACTTGAACTCGCTACCACCCAGTTTTTGTTCGATCGCTTTCCTGATGAGCCAGAAGGTAGTTTAACAGCCTATCGAAGTGCACTGGTACGAACCACCACTTTAGCCCAGGTGGCTAGCACGCTCAACCTGGGTCAACGCCTCTACATGAGCAAAGGTGAAGAGGCCTCTGGCGGCCGCGATAACCCTAGTTTGCTCGCGGATACCTTCGAAGCGGTCATTGGCGCGCTGTTTTTGGATCAAGGACTTGAGGCTGTCCGAGAGTTCCTGACTGAACACTTGTTCCCATTGTTTGAAGAAATTCAGGCTCAGCGACTTTACAAGGACCCCAAAAGTGAGTTGCAAGAGGTGGTCCAGGCAAAGGGTTTTGCTGCTCCCGCTTACGAAGTAGTAGGGGAACAGGGCCCTGATCACGACAAAGAGTTCACGGTTGAGGTCCAGATTGACGGTCGCGCTTACGGTCGCGGAACTGGTAAAAGTAAACAACAAGCCCAACAAGCGGCTGCCGACCAAGCCTTGAAACAGTTTTCTGCTTGAGATCGCCTTCAAGTAGTGGTAAAATCACACTTCGTTATCTAAATCAGAATACGAATCAACTATGTTAAAGATTAAACTCGCTCGATTTGGTAAGAAGAAACAACCTCATTTCCGAATCGTCATCAACGAAGCCCGCGACAAGCGCGATGGTAGTTATGTCGCCATCGTTGGTCACTACGCACCTAGCCAGCAACCTAAAGTTCTCGAAATTGATGTCGAGGCTTACCAAGCCTGGCTCAAGAAGGGTGCTCAACCCACCGACACGGTAGCTGCTCTGTTTGAGCGCTTCCAAAGTGGCAACCCTTTCCCAACTCGACCAGCTCGCCTGTCCAAGAAAGCTAAAGCCAAACAAGCCGCTGCTGCAGAAGCTGCCGCTGCTCAAGCCGAAGCTCCAGTTGAAGCCGAAGCCCCTGCCACCGAGGCACCTGCTGAGGCTGCTACCGCAGAGGTAACCGAAGCAGACAGTAGTACTAGTTCAGAAGCCGCTGAACCAGCTCCCGCTGACGCAGCGTAAATCTCATGAAAAATCTCCTTGAATTTCTGTTGATTCACTTAGTTAATCACCCAGAAGATGTTCGTATTGAAGAACATGAGGACGATCGAGGTTTAGTTTACACCTTGCACGTACACCCTGAAGATGTTGGACGCGTCATTGGCAAAGGTGGCTCGATCATTCAAGCTATTCGCTCTATTGCCAAAATCCGAGCCATCAAAGAAGGTATTCACGCTTACATCAAGTTAGCAGAGCCTGAGACTGATGGTGCAGCCACTACCGCTGAACCAGAAACAGCCGCTCCTCAAGAAACTGAGGAATAACTTTTCATACCCTACTTGTTTGTAGCTTGTGGTGACCCTAGATACTAGGTTGCGCTTCTGTCGCGGGTGTGGGGCTAGCCGCAGGCAGCAAAGTTTGCTGCCCGACTGCAGACTGCTGCTTAAACAACTCTTCGATACCAGAGCCAAATAGATCCTGCAAACCGCCGCCTTCGATGCGATCTTGCGTCTGCACAGAGCCTTTGGTGTAGCTTCTCATTTGCTCGAGTAGGGCTTGCTCGGCTGCCCCGATCGTCGGCAACGGCGAATCAAGAGTGGCTGAGATGGACTTCGTAAAGTAATACGTTTCCACAGTCATGTCGGCCTCATACACTTCATCTGCCGGAGCAATTTGCTCAGTGGTGGCCACGGTGAGCGAAGCCCGCCCAGCCTGTTTCTGCAAGCTCAAAGCAGTGATCGTGGTTGCAGGGGCAACTTGCTCAACCTGCTGAAAAAAACGATTGATATCACCCAATCGACCTGTGACAGTGAGATCCACCTCAAGAGTTTCATACTCCTGATTGGCTTTGCGCGTGTTTCCAGTCCGCTTGGTGGTTGGTGTGGTTTCCGCCGCCACTGTCGCGATTGAACCAGGCGAAAGTTCAACGGTTTGGAAAGTGACATTGGTCAACAAAGCCACTTGATTCAGGCCACTGAGCAACTCGAGCAAAGGTTTGCGAGATGGCATAACAGTATTCACCAACGCGGCTTGATCGGCAGTAATATCAGTCGAAACTTGTTGCAGTTGGGCGACCTTTTTGCGCAATTGGTCTCGTGCCGCCTTCTCTTTTTGCCAAGTATTCCACAAGGTAAAGTTCTGTTGAACTTGAGGCAAGCCGACTGCCAATAACAACAACACCGACACCAGTCCCAAAATACCTGTCAGCAAGAGTGGCCGGCGTGTGGTCAACAAGTAGCGGATGTTTAGTTTCTCGATGTTAGCTTGCATGTGTCGGTTCTCATTTTATTGCTATCGCTTGGCAGCCGGGCTGGCCCCGCCAGCGGCGGGGCTGGCTGACTTATCTGGTCCTAAATCTATACTGACTCCAATTTCGTAGGTCCCGAGACCTGTCCGGCGGAGTTCCTCACGTTTGATTTTCGGATACCGCTCGCGGACAGCTGGCGAATCAAGCAACTGCAGGACTCGCTGAAACGCAAACACATCAGGGGCTTGCACACGAAAGTCCACAATGCGCTTGTCAGCAGCAAAATTAATTTCGCGTAACAGTCCATCACTTCCGAACGCCTGGGTGAAGTAGGCGATAGCCGCCTGTTTATCGGCTCGGTCCTCAACAATATCTTTAATCATGCGCAGCTTATTGGCAAAAATGACGTACGACCGTTCTACTTCAACTTGCGAAGCAACCTCTTTTTTGAGGCTGGCCTGCTGAGCTTGAACTTGTGAGACTTGCCAGCGGAAAAAGAAACCCACTCCCACAATCACTAAAACGACCACTGCAACTACGCCAGTCGCAATCATGCTCCACCGCAACCACACCCGATCTTGAACCTCGACTTTACTCAGTTTTCGCCGGCGCTCTCGAACAAAGTTAATAGAATCCATCACCGAACCTGCTTTCGTAATGAACCAAAGCTAGTTTGCGTGAAACAGGTTGTTTGTTGGCGAAGGACTAGCCTAGCTAATTCGAGACAAGAAACAACCTGTTTCGCCAAAGTAGCTTCTGGTGTAACAGAAATGAGGTTCGGTAATGGATTCAATCTGTCTGGCATGGTACGGTGCTGCGTAACTTTCCGTGCTTAGAGCTGTCTCATCAACAAGCCCATACACACGCTAAAAGCTGGATGGTTGCTCTCTGGCACGGCACCTTTGGCGGTAGCAAATGGCGCCGCTACGAGCACTTCCGCCCCGGCTTCTGCACTTAAATACTGCACAAATCCTGGTAACTGAGCCGCCCCGCCAGAAAGCAGAATTCGCTGGACAGGGTCAGCGGGGTGCTGAGTGGCAAAAAAGCGCAAGGCTTTCTGAATTTCAGAGCCCAACAACTTGAGCGCGGGAACGAGCGCAGCTTTGACTTTTCCCTGGAACTGCGTTTCATCCAAACCATAGGTACGCTTGTACTGCTCCGCTTGAGCCGCATCCAAACCAATCGATTGTTCCAAAGCCCTAGTTAAAAGCTGGCCGCCATTCAGATGAGTGTAAACAAACGAAATTTCTCCCTGGTACATCACTGCCATATCCATGGTGGAGGCGCCAATGTGAACGAGCAGCGTCGTGGGGTCTGTATTCGCAAACTGAACCGCCCGAATCACTGACAACGTCTGGGTTTCGACTAATGTTGGCTCGATACCCAACACATTAAACAGCGATACATATCGTTCGACGACAGATTTACGAACACCGATCAGCAACACCCGCATCGGAGTCACTTTATCGTTCTTCGGTGGTCGGAACAGCACTTGATACTCAAGTGAAAGTTCCTCTGGAGGAATCGGAATATGCTGCTCAGCCTGCCAACCGATTGCCGAGGCCAGCTCCGCATCTGACAGATAGGGTAGGGTAATAATCTTGGTGGAGACAACTGTTTCTGGCAAGGACAGCCGGACGTCATTTCGTGGCAAGTTGTTGTTACTAATCATGGCCTCGATAATCTTGGCCAGTTTTTCCTGTTGCGCTTCGTCAGTGGGCAAACTCACACCAACGGTGTTAAAAACTTCCAAGGCTCGCGTCACCGCCGGCTCGGGGCCAGGCTTGGCAGCAACGGCTTTGATGGCGTACGTTCCGATATCAATGGCCAGGGCAGACATACATGATCTCGCTATTTGGTAATGGTAGTTCCACTATACACGGTGTAATCGAGAATTGCAGGAGCCGCTGGCAGCGTCCGGTTGACCTCTACCACTCGGGTTTCATCACCAAGGGTGCTATCAGCTTCGGAGCGAACGGTGAAAAATTGGTACGGCAATGTCCAACCCAGGCTGCTGTTGACTCGAATGTCGGTATCAGCATAAAGCGGTTTAATCCGTACAAACAAATCATTGGTCAGCAGTGGAAGGGTGTAGTGGCGATAGAAACCGTCCACATTGGTCGTGCTGGTCGCGGCCGTAAAGTTGTCATTGTGCGCACAACCCTGCACTGCGGCCTGTCGCATGCGAGTGGTACCTGCGTCGTCATAGTAAATACTAAACACCAAGGAGGCAGGGGGGTTCGTGCCATTGCAGTCGTTGCTCCTGGCCCAATCGATGAGCAAGTTCTGGCCAGTGGCTACCCCTGTTACATCCACCATGACCGTCAACCCTTCAAACAACCTTGTCTCCAGGGTGCGCCGCTTGGTCACCTCATAGTTAACGTTGACCCCAGACACCGGATCGTTGAGCTGTCCGGTCGTAGTCTCACTTTGAAAGTCAAAACCTTGGGATAACGCCTCTTCAACCCCGGCTTCAGCCGCATTAAACACCCGAGCTGACTCAGCACTTTGCTGGGTGAGCGTCAGCTCCTGACTCGTTTGGGCCGCCAAGGACAAGCCAACGGTAAGTAACGACACCATGATGAGCAAAATAATGATGCCAATTTGGCCGGATTGAGCTTGAGTCCGAGATAGCGGCAAACTAGGAACTGACCAACGAAGGCGAAACATACCTTCATCATACGGTAGAGTTACGGCTTGATGCAAGGTTGGGCAAGTAGACTCAGTTTAGATGAAGCTAAGATGTTGCCATTCAGATCGAGATGCCAACTTTGCGCAAAACGCGTATTTAGCAGCTATTTTAAAAGAAATTAACACTATCAGTCTGGCTGCATTCGTTTTTCAAGCCATAACCGCTGAGTCGGGAAAAATCAACCTTGTCTCGGTTGGCTTTGGCCTCATTTTTTGTGCTGCTTGTGTTATATTGGGAACACTTCTCGTGAGGAACACGGCTTATGTTCATTGAGGCATTGACTCCCTACATCCCAGCTTTAGGGCTGGTGATAATGATAGCAATTTGGTTTGCAATCACCACCTGGAGCGAGAAGAGCAAAACTTCACGTACGTCCGCAAAACGGCGACTTAGTTAGTATCAACCACCGTTGGCTTCTTGAAAAACTTCATTCCGCTCGCGGTCTTGCTCAATGAGGCGACGCAGATAGACGGAGCGAGGAATCTTTTTGACTTTCGCTACCCAATCGAGGTAGGCAATGTGGCGTGGTGAGATAAAAAAGTTAAAACGGGTATCAGCCGTATCACGAGCAAAAGTAATGCTGTCGTTGAGCACCTGCTCCAAGGTGTCGTCGGTGTACTCAGCCAGAATCAAGCGCTCTGAATTAATACCATGGAGGAAAATCGAGTCGTGACCAACTTTGTACAAGACAATGACCGGTTTGCCTTTATCAAAAGCCAGGGTAATTTCATGACCGATATTAATCGTAGAAGGGAACGAGGCTTCGACCACAACCAGGTCTGCACTCGAAATCCAGCGGTTGGCTTGGCGATAATAAGCCAAGTTGTCAGCAGCACTTTGCGTCATCACCATGTCGAGAGTTTTGTCCGTGATGTGTTTATGCTGGACAGTACCAGCTTTTTCGAGAACTGCTACAATTCGATCGTAGTAAGCACCAAACTGAGGTTTCTGATAAATAGCGGCGGTAAAGTAGATCTTCATTTAAATAGGAGATTATACACTACCAGGGGAAAGAGGCAACTGGGCCAAGCCACCCACCGCAGCCATTACTCTCTGTCGTTGGCTTTTGTGATCAGGAACTTGGCAAACATAGGTTTGTTTTTGTCCCAGTGGGGACTAATGCCTTTGTCTTCAATGTGACACCCGTAGCGCTCAGCAATGAAAAACTCCAGCTTTTCCAAGTCATCTTTTGAAAAAGTACGGAAGTAACGAGGTAAGTTCTGCTTTTTATGTGTTCCTGATTCTGGACTCGTCAGCACGCTATCAGTAAAAATACGCCCCTCAAAATCACCCCCGACTACAACTGGACTGCCATCAAAGCGCACGTTAAAAAATAACTTACCACCTGGCTTCAGTTGCAGCATAGCTTTGTCCAAACTCGTGATGAAACTCTCGTCAGTCAGGTTCGGATATGCAGCTACCACCAGAGTCAGATCAAATGATTCTGGCGCGTAAAAGCTATCTTGCATTTTTCCCTGGACAAGGTGTACCCGTCGTTGCAAATCAGCCACAATGCTAGCCATGTTGCCACGGATGTTATCACGAACTATGGCATAAGGATCCTCATCACTCAGGTTCTGTTTGGCGCTATCTAAAACCTCTTTGAAAAACACCACCCAACCATTAGCCGGCATACTATTCTTGAGCATGGTCATGATGGCTTGTTCGATAACGTCGCTGATCGGCAGCTCGTTCAACTGCCTATTTAAATCCCGCATGTCACTGGCGGCAACGTCCGGAAAGAGCAGCTGACGACCCAACTCTAGCAAGTTCTGGGTAATATCGTAGCCATACAGGTGAACTTCTTTTTTGAGCAACCCCAACAGAATCAGATCGCGACCTGAAGCCACAGCCGGTAAACTTATTTTGGATCCTGGCGGTAAGCTCACCACATACTCAGCCACTTCTTTGATGACTTGCTTCACTACCGCCTCAATACTGCTCGCCTGATACTCAATTTCTGAGTATTTCTGGGCTGCTAACATATAGGCCATCAACGTCAACTCAACTTGCCAATCACTCAATGACCCAGTCTCTTGCAGATACTGGTACCGGCTTGGTCCATTCTCAGGGCTCGATGGTCGTGGACTTCTCAAAAACATAAACTCAAACTTGCTATAAGTATTGAATGCGTATTATATCTCATCGGTGTCCTATAAGAAAGAGTCGGTGCCTAACGGCTGGCCTAAAAGTGAACGTTAAGCTTCCCGTTGATACTCGGCTTGGTGAGCCATGTCCTCGTCGATCAACTGGCGCAAGTACACCGAGCGCGGGACTTTTTGGCTCCGAGCAATCCAGTCGAGGTAGCTCGAGAGGGGTGGAGAAATAAAAAAGTTGAAGCGAACATCTTGGCTGCTGGTGATAAACTCCAGCCCAAACTTGATCTCTTGCTTGAGTTCGGCAGGGTTACTGTAACGCGCCACTTGCAGCTTATCGGTGTTTTTTTCCAAGTAGTGGAATAGGTGCGGTTCTTTGTCGCCATTGTAAAAAGCCACCGTCGGTTTGTTGGCCTGCATGGCCACACTCATCAAGTAACCGACACTGGTACTGGGGTAAGACACTTCCGCGAACACCGCATCGGCCTGTTTGATGCCATCAATCACACCCTGGTAAAACGCCATCTGATCGGCATGCGGCAAAGCTTGTAGCTCATCATGACTGGTTTTGAGCAAGTGATCGGCCTGGATGGTATGGCCAGCTGCCGTAACCTGATTGACGATATCCTGATAAATAGCGAGCGAGTGGCTTTTACCGTGAATTGAAGCAGCTAAAAAGATATGCATTAAAAATGTATTGTAACGCACATCTGTTACTCAGCCAAGTCGGAACCTGTTTTTTTCCTATTGCAACCGAGATAGGGTGTTGCTATATTTTAGCTCTTCGTTCATAAGCCTATAGTTTACTTATCTGTTACACATTGAGAGTACTACCAGGCTAATTTTATAATTCCCCAAACAGGCCGATAGTAAAAACTATTGGTTTCTATATCAATTCATACCGCACTGCCTCAATTTCTCTGGTGGCAGTTGCTTGGCAAAACGATATGGTCTATAAAAATGCCAGTACACATGAACGTAAAGGGTACGGGCCGGATCAGCAAGTTACACGGTTTGGCTCTGAAGAGGGTGTGGTTATGACTGGACTCCTTAATCTTGAAGGTTCTGAACAACGCTCTGATCTGAGCCCCAAAGACAAAATTGATGCCTTAACTCCTGAAGAACTCAAAAAATTCGCTTTGCAACTAAAAGCAGAACTCCAGCAAGCCCTCAAAGGCCACATGGATCTGACTGGCCTATTTCCCGATCTGGAAAACACTGAGACAACCTTGAGTGATATCGAAGTAGCTCGCGATCTATCTGCAGAGCTACTGCGACACGTCGAGTTTGTTCATGACAATTTTGACACCCTCAAAATGTATGTCGACGCTTATACGGCCCGGCTTCGTGACTCAGGCAGTTCTGATCAGCTCGAACTCGCTCAAGAGCTCGAAGACTTAATCAGCAAAATTGAGTCGGGCAGAGAAGTGACTGCCAAATTGTTGCACTCACGTCAAGATTACCTTCGTCGAATTGTAAAAGTCATTTATCAAATTAGAAGGGGAGTCTGGCAAGATATTACTAACCGAGAGAAGAAACTACTAGCTCGTTTTGCCAATCTCAAACCACCTGTTGAAGCTCAACTCAAAACTCCAGTCGAGCCGAGCCTGGCTCGCTATCGATTGAGCCAACTGCGTGGTTTAATGACCGGTCGAACAGCTAGAAAGCTAGCCGCCGGGGGAGCTACCTTCGCCGCGGGCGCCATCGCTACTACTGCTATGGCTGGCTCAGAGATGCCAGGTCAGGTGGCAGAGCACTTAACCGAAGCTGACGTCTGTCCAGATGGCCAAGACAACGCCACGATCAACCAGATTATCAAAGACCTGCGAGCCGTGCTGGGTATTGATGTTACAGCTTTGCGAGACTACATCGCTCGCTGCGAAATACTTCTGGGCGAAAAACTAGAGGTTGAGTCACCGACTTTTGGCGGCATCGTTGACGGCTCATCAGCTGGAGATACCAGCACGTTTGACAGTCAATTTGCTACTGAAACTAAAACTGAAATTGGCACCCCAAGTCCAGAGCAGAACGGCGCTCAGTTACCACAGCTGTTGCAGGAGTTTTTAATTGATCAAGCCGACAAAGACACCATGAGCAGTCATGTGCTTACTGAGCCAGAGTTTGTCAATCGCGACCAAGGTTTACTTTGGTACGGCGATCTGCACATGCTGGAAGACGGAACTACGTTAGCTGGCTTGCCTAAATTCAATGAAAACTCACAGCTGCACGCTGAGATTATGGAAGTGGCTCAAGGTATTTTGCAGCTGGTTGTTGACCAAAAAGTCATGAGTCCTGAACAAGTCGCCGACCAAAAAATTGGACTGTACTTTGACAATCAAAATGGAGAAATGAAAGCTACCATTATCTGGCAAACTGATACTCCCATTCGCTTTAATAACGACTTCGTACTGCCAGCTGGCACAGTCATGTTGTTCAACCAAGCCGGTGAGTGGCGCTATCTGTCACCAGAGGCTAGTGAGCGAGTTGAGATCTGGGACCTAGAGCAAGTCAAACCTCACTTGTTTAGTAAAGACCGCCAAGTCCTTGGCACAGCCTCAACTGGTAAAGTATTGTTGGTCATCGGACCCAATGGTCCGAATGAAGCCCTAGCCGCCAGCAATACCATGTTGCTAAATCCTGAGGGGGTCACACCACTGATCAACGCCAAAACTACTTCAGTTAACTTGCGCGAAACCCCAGAAGCCGCCGGCAACACGCCGGTTGGCTCACTCAAACCTCACGAAACTGCCTGGCCTGTCCCTGTGTCTGAGCTGGATAGTCTTCAAGCTGAGCGTGGTGAGTTATTTGATGCTGCTACCGAAATTGACACCAGTACCGGTCGCATTGTCGCCAACGGCGAGTGGGTCTTGGTGGTCGAACCACAGGGCCGCATTGTCTGGGTGAATATGGAGTTGGTCAGCGAAGGTGAACAAAATCCAGATCCTGCCAGTTTGGTGTCGGCTGAGGCTACGCCACCAGCGCCAGTAGTCCCCTCAGAAAACATCCAACCTTCTGAAACGGATGCGACTGGCATTACTGTTGAACCTATTTCAAAGGATATCCTGCTCACTAGTGCTGACATGGCTTATCAAAGTCTTGAGGTACCCATGAAAACTACTGAGACATTAAACCCTAACAGTTTAGTGTACTTCCCTGATGCCGGCATTTCGTTCACAAATTCGAACCAGGCTAATCTAACCCCTGATTTCACTGCTAATCCTGAGCAATCAGCGTTGTTAATGAGATACCTGCGAGCGCAGACTATTTACTACCTTCTCGTTCGCGACCACATTGAGCGAGGAACTGACGGTAGTGAAATCCCAGCCTTTGACCAGATTCTGTCAGGCGAGTTCCAGTTTAGAGGAACATTTGAATTGAGAATCATGAATTTCAAAGGTGAGATTAAGACGATTCAGTTTGATCCATTCGAAGACCAAATCGTGTTTGATACCTTGCAAGGCATGTCAATTGCTGGAGAGGAAACCCCTGAATCCAGATTGCTTCATAACCAGGGTTCAACATCATTTGCTGATGTGGAAACAACACCAGATGGTAAAAATATCATTCATATTTTCCAATTTGGGTTAAATAGCCAGTTTTCTTCCTTTGTTGGTGGCATTTCTGGAAATATTTTAAACATGTTCCTTGTCCCTCAAGGTAAAATCGAACAGTTTTCTACTGGTAATTGGGGTGGTCCCGATTTTGATGCTTTTAATGAGCTAGTATTTGGTCAAGACAGTCCCCATATGTCTTTAAGGACTAATTTGGCTGACCCTTGGAGCCCAGAGTTCGACCGTATCATCCCTATTAAATAGCTGTATCTGAATAATTGCCTGACTATTTTTTAACTGGTATAGTTACTTCTGTGAGAAAAAAGGTATATTTCGCTTTGTTTGTACTCCTGCTCACTTTTTTCTGTGCTAGAGGAAAACTTAGTGCGGCTACCGCTGGCGCAGATCCCTGTGAAAATGATGGCACAACTAGTACTTGTGGTGGCGAAATTTATTGTTACCCAATGGTTTCATGTTGCCCAGCCGGCGCACCTTGTAATGGCTCTTGTCGTCCCAATCATCCTAACCCCAGTTGTCGCAACAACTCCAACAACTGTCGCGGCAACACATTAATGCGTCGGCTGTGCACCACGAATGCTGCCCGTCAGTGCGTTGCAACTGACTTTAACACCGGGGACTGTTACCCGGGTACTTTGGGTGGGAACTGTCAGTGGAACCCACCTAGCCCTTACGGCTGCGAACCCCCACCAGCTACTTGTAACTGCACGGCCTGGTCAGCTTGCAGCGCCAGCTGCGGTGGTGGTATCCAAACGCGCAGTTGCAACCCGTCTGGCTGTGCCTCTACTTCTCGCAGTTGTAACACCCAATCATGTAGCAATCCCGGGACTGTCTGCCAAGGTGCCGATCGTGAATATGTTGCTACCAATTGGTGTGGTCCTGTTGACGTTTGTAATGACTGCCAGAGACAAAGTGGCTATTACCGATCAATTTCCACCGGCCAATTCTGTGATAGTGTCTGTGTGGCTGATAATACTTGCCCTAATTGTGGTGTTTGTACCCCCAACTGCACGTCTGCCTGTGGCCAAACTGATGGCTGTGGTGGTACCTGCGCCAGTACAGATACCGGAGTCCCAAGTATTCTGAGCACTACTCCAGCTAATAACGGGACGGTGGCTGTAGCTAATAATGGAACCATCACTTTTAGCTGGACAGCCAGCTCGACAGCTGATGTATATGAGGTTGAGTTGTATCCAGTCGGCGGTGACTGTTCGCTTGATATTTACGGGGTTGCCTATTGTGGCAATGTCAATTTCACCAACTCAGTCAGTATCTATCCAGGGCCATACGCAGAATACGTTTTTAGCATACGCCCAATCAACATCTCTTGTGGACCACCCTATGAGTATGGCGCATACGTGACAGGCACTATCACCGCCACGGGAATCCTGTCTGGTCGGGTTTATTTAGATAACGACGCAACTGCCTATCAACCTACACCGGGGGCAGTTTGTATTGGTCCCACCACTACCGGGACGCAAGGCGGCAGTGGGTCATTTGTGGGTATTTTTGATAGAAATGCAGCTCCACATGTGGTAGCTATCAATAATGATGGGACCTTCTCTGAACCTGTCCCGTATTGGATTCCTTGGGCATCCTGGCCAAGTCCCAATAATTACGCTGGACTCAATCCAGGTGCAAACTATGCCTGTACATGTCCGGCTACAGTAGGCTGCGGTTACGCCGGCTTGACCTCACCGCAAAGTGGCGTCAACTACTTCATCACCAACTTGGTTTTAAACACCACCGCTTGGTGGCAGTTCCGCGGCGGCAACGCGTACACCGGAGCCACAACTGGGACATCGTTTTACTCCAATATTCCCGCCGACACGTGTGACACAGGTGTAGGTTGCATCCCATACTTAGCAGCGCGCGATTTGAATGACACCGCCGGCACCGCTGGCATTGCGGTCAGTGCGGGAGGAGAAGTAGACGTCGAAGATACCCAGGGCAATCAGAACACCGCCAACATCAATCAGGATGGCACCGCCCTCATTGCTAGGGGAACCGCCACCACTCGTTTGCGAGAGAACTATGATTACTTTTACCGGCTCTACAGCATGGGTACCAGCTCACCAATCGTCACCAATGACGACTCTGTTCAAGTTTATGATTTCGTCAAACCCGATCCCAATAATGCTGCGACCGCCCCTGACAACGGTCGGGCGTATGCTTACAACGGTGATGTGACAATCATCAACGACTGGTTGGTGGCAGCAGATGAATCGATTGTAGTGTTCATCAATGGCGATTTAACCATCACCAACGCCGCTGGCGTTGATCACTTAATCGAAGTGGAACCAGGTGGTTTCTTAGCCTTCATCGTTTCGGGCGACATCATTGTTAATGCTACCGTTGGCAATCCAGTTGCCAATAACAGCCCGGTACTTGATGGTGTCTACATTGCTAATGGCACTATCAACATCCAAGCCTCCGGCACAGGTGGGGACCGCCAATTTGTGGGCGCCGGCAACTTTATCGGCTGGTCCGGCGTAACGTTAAGCCGTGATTTACGAACTGGTGGCACTGGCTCTCAAAACGCCACCAACCCGTCCGAAGTTTTTGTGTTCCGACCAGACTTCATTGAAAACATTCCGGCCCGCATGACCCGAGCCTACTCACTATGGCAAGAAACCAACTAGCTCACCGCAGCCACTCGCCGCACCGCCGCCGCCAGGCGGGGTTTACATTGGTCGAGCTGCTGATGGTAACTACGTTGTCAGTCATGATTATGTTAACAGCCACCGCGATGTTCATGACCTTTCTGATCGGTAACACCAAAACTTCCACGGCCAAGCTAGTCAAAGCTGAAGGTGACTTTGCACTCAACCAAATGGCTTTTCTCATCCGCAATGCTATCGAACTTGAGTCAACCACTGACACTGTCACCCCACCCGGCAACGTCATTAAAACCTGTGAAAGTGGCATGGGCACTTTGGCACTTAAGTCAATTGACGGTGAGACCACCATTCTGACTCGCGCCACCGACCCAAGCGACAACCGACCTAAAATTGCTTCGAACTCCAGCTACCTCACCTCAGGGGCTATTACTTTGACCAGCGGACCCACGTTCAACTGCACTCGCGGCTCAGACTTTACCTCACAGTATGTGACAGTTACCTTCACCTTGCGCAAGGGGACACCCGGCGTGGATCAACCACGAGACATCGTTGAGCAAACCTTTTCCACTGGAGTGCAAATCAGGAGTTTGTAGTTGGTAACCAATGAACTGGAACCGATTAGCTTTTTACTTGACAAGCTTTACCGGACTGTCAACAATTTTGTACACGAACTCATCACCTACTGCCACACAGTTTTCATGGACACCACCTGGCAATTGGGCAACACGAAAGTGGTAAAAGCCCTTTTCAAGTTGTAGGATATTTGCACCATCGACCAAAACGGTCCCAGATGGTACTATTCTGCCGTCATCAAGGGTCATCATTTGGTTGGTAATAAAATTACCAGGTTCAGCATGGAGTACTTCGGGACCAGTAGGTGTGATTTTTTCTTGCATGAGCCCATCCTAACTCCTTTATACTATTTTGCAATTACAGAATATGCATTTAGAACATTTGTTATCGCAGTCTGCAAAAAAAAATCCAGCTGGCATTGCCCTCGTTGATCATGGTCAATCTTTCACCTACCAAGAACTAGACGAAAGAGTCAGCAAATTAGCAACAACCCTTGAAAAACATCTCGGAACGGATCGACATATCATAGGCTTGTTATTTGAGGCCTCTATTGAAGCTTTCGTGGCAACCCAGGCTTGCACCCGTCTTCGCAGGCCATTTGTACCTATCTCTCCAACCGCTTCGCAAGAGAAAATTGATGCGCTACTGAGCCAGACTAACCCCGATATTGTACTAACCACTGCTCAGCATGTCAGAAGAGTTGGAGACATAACAACACTACAAACTGACACTGGCACATTTAGTGAAAATGCCAAGAGATCACTTCAGATTGAATTACCCGAAGACATTGCAGCCATTATTTTTACCTCAGGCTCAAGCGGTATCCCTAAAGGTGTTTTGATCAGCTATTCTGGCTGGGTCGAAATGGTCAAAACTTGGCAACAAGTAATGTCAATTTCAGACTACAAGCAGTTTTTGGTAATGTCTGGCTTTGACGTAGCCGGTTTTTTTGATGATATGTTTATGGTTAATTCAGTCGGGGCAACAATGCATATTGTGCCCATGGCGGTCAGACGAAACATTAATCAACTAGTTACATACATCAATCTGCATAAACTTGACTTTCTGGACATAACACCCGCATACGTTCGACAACTTATCAGGCATTTACGTGAAAATCCAGAAGCCAACCATCACCAACCTAAGCTGGTCGTAGTTGGTTCTGAAGCATGGTTTGTTCAAGAAATGAGAGATTTGAGGACAACCTGGCCACAAGCAATGATACTTAATTCATATGGTCTTACGGAGTCTATTGTCGATAACGGTCTTTTCTTTGCCCATGATATTCGTGAAGAATCACTTTCCCCGGATGAGCTTGTTCCAATTGGTGAGCCTTTCGGAACGACCCGTTTTTTTGTTCTTGATGAAGAACAAAATCTGGTCCCAGACGGCACAATTGGGGAACTGCATATTTCTTCGGCAGGTCTCTCACCAGGGTACTTCTCAGCTATGGAACAAACAAACTTTCGTGAATATCAAGGCGTTCGTGTAGTGAAGACAGGCGACTTAGTGGTAAAAGGCATGAACGGTCTATACAAATTAGCAGGCCGAAGCAACCAAGAGGTCAAAATTCATGGCACCCGAGTAGATCTATATAAGTTAGAACAAGCCTTCAGGAATGACCCCGAGATCATTGATATCGCCATATCACACGTCAATCGGCCACCGAGTACCATGTTAATGTGTTTTATTGTGTCTCCTTTATCAGAAAAATCAGAACGGATAAGTAACCTGTATCAAAAAGCTGTTGACGTCAGTGGTATTCCGACACTTCCAATTAAATTTGTTTTTGTTGATGAGATACCAAGGCGAGCAGATGGCAAAATACTTTGGTCAACCTTACAAAGTCAAGCATTACCAAAAACCACACCGGGAACCAACATTGATACGTATCTGGAAATTTTTCGTAAAAACATTAGGTTTGACACTAATCCTGATGATGATATTTTTCTGCATGGCGCTGACTCCCTAACAATTGAAATGATAAACCTTGATCTGCAAGCCGCTGGTTTGGAGCCGATTCCACTTAAGGCGTTTTATGGCGGTCGTTCATTATCAAAAATAAGAACATGGCTAACAATAAACCCCGATACCCAACCAACGTTAGTTCGTGACATAGTATCTGATGCTTTACTTCCCTCAGACTTCATATCAAATAAATCAAATACTAAAGATAGCACTGGTTCCGGTCATTTTTTAACAGGTGCAACTGGTTTTCTGGGAATACATGTACTACATCAGCTTACCAGTGCCGACACTCCCGTTTACTGTTTAACGCGAGCAAATTCATTGGCACTTGCTGAAGAAAAAATCATAAAAACCTGGCGCAAATACTTTGATGACCGGTATCCACAGGAACTAGTCACGCCAATTTTAGGTGATTTATCTGAACCAAATTTGGGTATCAGTCGAGAATCAGAACAAATCATAGTAGACCAAGTGGAGTACATTTATCATGTCGGGTACTGGGTCAATTTTTTATTGGACTATTTTGACTTGAAAAAGGTCAATGTCCAAAGTTTCGACGAGATCTTACGTTTGGCGGGAAAAATAAAAAACAGTTTGGTAACCTTCGTATCATCATCCAGTACTGCATCAATAACTTCATCGGCAAGGTTGAGTGATTTTGATGGATATGAATTAACGAAGTACATTAATGAAGAGAAACTTGCGCATTACTCGAAACTGGGTTATCGGCAAAACATTGTCGCACCTGCCACCATAACACCCAGACTAGAACGACCAGTTTTTGGTGAACACGATTTCTTTTGGTCTTTTATCCAAAGCTGTCTAGAAATTGGCTACTTTCCCAATGTAAACTGGTGGTTAGATCTAGTACCTGTTGATGAAGTCAGTCAAGCAATAACAGCACCAAGACAATCCAATGACCAGAAAATATTGTTTAAGAATCAGCGGCCACTACAGTTGTCGGATGCGGTTGCAACCATCTCCGATGAAGCCAATTTAAGACTCGGCGTACTCTCCTTTGAACTTTGGCTGAAAACACTTGAGGACCAACTGAAGCAAGGTAAAGGAAAGCAACTAGCTCCTTTTTTCTCTGCCCTCAAAGAAAAAGGCATACATTTTTTTGAGACAGAAACCAATGCAGTAAGTCCCGGCTATTCCCTTCAATTTGCTTCTATTTCTAGCCTTGACCTATTACAAAACTATGTCAGGCGATTCCTACATCCCTACGCATCGTAAAAATTTCTGAACCAAGCATGTTTCGGCATCTCCTCGAGGACACCTTGAGGTAATGGCGGTAAATCAGAAACCTTAGTGTTGGCAATCACATACTTTTGTCTGCGCATGCCTGGAACCGCAACTGTGACTTCCGGAAATGATAGAACATAACGCAATGCAAACTCAGCTACATTTTTAGCGTTACTTTTTTTGATCAGTGGCCGTAAAGCATCGAGATGTTTATTAAGTTGTACTAATCTGTCTTTGGAAAAATAGGTTTGGCGAAAATCACCCTCAGGAAACTCTGTGTCATGCGTGTAAGAACCACTCAGACCACCTTCATCCAAAGGAACGCGACTTACTAAGCCGAGATTCATTTTCTTAACAGCTGGCAAAAGCTCTGAAATTGGTTCTTGAGCAAAAATGTTGAAAATAGTCATAATCACTGAGATAAGTCCTGTTTGGCATGCTTTCAGGCAGTTAGTGGGTTGAAAATCATTTGTAGAAATACCCCAGAATCTAACCTTGCCTGCCTGCGTTAATTCTGTAACTGCTTCTTTCCAACTCGGTACATCACTCCATTCATCTTCCCAAACATGAAAGTAAACCACATCCAAATAGTCGCGCCGAAGTGCTCGCAAACTAGCATCTACTTGATCAATAATATGTTGTTTGGGGAAAGCCTCACTGATTGGTGTACCCACCATACCTGACCACTGTTGATTAAGTGGTGTCATCTTTGTGGCAACCAATACTTGCTTCTGTGATGTTTTTTGTAACATTTCACCGAGCCACTCTTCCGCCAAACCCTCACCATAGACGCGCGCTGTATCAATGAAATTAACACCTTGATCTAAAGCCAAGAATAACGCTGCCTCACTCTCCTTTTTTGTAGCACCGACCCAAGCGTCTGTGTCGTTAGCAAATCCCCAAGTACCACACCCGATTGAAGACACCTTCAAGCCTGTTTTACCTAATATGCGATATTGCATGTTTTTGATAGTACCACTCAATCCTAGTATCGTATACTGAAATATGCATCAGCACTTTTATGCCTTTAGCGCGCGCAATCACTTTGACTTAGGTATCAAGATAGGCCGTCAGTTTGCTGCCCAAGCATACCAAGCAATTAAAACCGCACACCAGCACACACAGTGGCCGGTCCACTGCCAGATTGCCCACGCACAACTGACATACGCCCAGAAGCACTTCCCTCAGTATGTTTCTGAACTTAGAGGATATGCTGATGGGGCAGAAGTGTCATTCGATGACTTATGGACAATCTCAATTGAAGATGATGCGTTCGGACCTCACAAACCAGCTCGTGCCAAATGCACAACAATAGTAACCAATGATGGACAACTGATCGGTCACAGTGAAGATCACGTACTTGGCGGAGAAGATGATGTCTGCATTGTTCAAAAGAGAATTGGTTCACATCGCACATTGGAATTGTTCTACTACAATACACCTGGTGGATCGGCTATTGGGATCAATTCTGCAGGCTATGTTCATGCTGTAAATACACTGTTATTCACTCGAAAACAGTTGGGTGTTCCGAAACTAATCCAAGCACGATATTTATTAGACAGTCATGATCCTAATCATGACTTAGCTAAACTAACCCAAATTTCCAGGACTTCTGGTTTTAGTCATTTACTTGCTAGTCCAACCGGGCAGCTCTGGCACGCTGAATTGACAGCCTCTTCAGCACATATTGCCAACCCCTCGAGTCCATTTTGTCACACAAATCATTGCTTGCTCGGCTCTCGGCATTCTAGCAGGGAAATCTGGGGCACACATACGCGCCTTCAATTTGCAAAACAACACGTCGCAAATTACTTGACACCTGAACATTTGAAAAAACTACTGCTCGATGAATCTCTCGGGCCTGATCATAGTCTTCACAATGAGCGAAGTGTTGCCAAAATTGTGGTTAACACCGCAACCCAAACACTCAGTATTTGGTTGCGGCGAGAAGCTGCTCAAGGTTGGGTGACATACAAACTGCCTGTTTAACAATTTGTAGATATAACATCCACAAAAAAGGCTGTTTTTTTGACTAGTAAGCCCGGAACTGTTGAACCACACTAATCTCTGGGCTACGGTTCCCATCAGTCCAACTCACCACCGCTTCAACTTGGATTTCATCGGGACTCAAAAAGGTGACAACCACCTCTCTGCGGAAATCCATGCCAAGCATCGGGACACCTACCGTACAAGCCGCCGGGGTTAAGTTGACAAAAGCGTCGGTCGTTGCTGGCAGGGTATTCAAACAAGTGGTTCCAGCTTCAATGTTGTCTCGGAATAACTCCCAGCCCAAAGTCGCTCGTTCTCGCCTAAACACCTCTATGGCATCCTGAGCATAGTTAGTAGCGAAGGCGCGATAGCGAGCTTCAGAAGTCGTTTTGACGGAGTAGGTGAGCCCAGCAGCCACCGTGGTTAGTACTACCGCTACCACCGCCACTGCAATCAGCACCTCGACGATACTTTGGCCTGATGAAGCAGTGAACCGCCTGACAACTTGTTTACTGGGCCACAATGTCACCATCGCCGATCTCTCCTCCTTGGCTAACTGTGAATTCGTACTCTTGAGCACCAGAAATGAGCGTTACTGTGCCAGCACCCGTCACGCCACCTTTTAAACTACCAAACGTCATATCTAAAGCTCCACCCAATGTTGATCCCGAGGGAAGCGTGTAAGTGTCAGTCACCACTTCCACCCCGTTCTCACAGACAGCTGACAGCTGAATCTGAACACCCCCATTTGCGCCTGTCACCGCATAACCAAACAGTTGCGCACAGCCGGTGGGACGATCTCCCGAGCGCGCTCGACTTTGAGCTGCTCGCATGTACGTTTGCAACTCTTTTCCGGCATTTCTCAACGTTTGACGTTCGGTAAACCGAAGGTACGAAGCCAGACCAATGCCAGTCATCATCATCATCACCACTGTGGCAATCAACATTTCCAGTAACGTAAAACCACCTTGTGACGTGGAGCGGGTAGACGGGCTGGCCAAAATATTCATAACAAACCTACGGATTCGCTAAACACCGCTGTGAGCCTGGATCAGGCTCCAAGTAGTAGCACAACGTAAAACCAGTCCCACTATTCGTTTGGGTGTAGGTATAGGTGTATGGGTTGGTGTTTTTGGGATCAGTCATCGATGTCACACTCAAGTAAGACTCGATGGGACTCATGGTGTTCCAGTTGATGGACGCTGGATAGGTTGAGTTGTCAGTCCGATACAAAACCAAAGCTTGGCGCACTGTCTCCATGTCACCTTGTCGCTTGCTGTTGCGTGTCCGCATGGTAGCTTGGCGATAACTGACTAAGCCAATCGTTGATAACACAATGATAATGGTTGTCACCACCAGCAACTCGATCATGGTAAAACCACGTTGGTAAGTTGGACGGGTAGTTCGGGTAAAAAAGTGTGACATACACAGGGCCTCCGCCCTTAAGCTAGTCTTACTGTAAATTAGTGACGCAGTAAAAGTTGCCACCAGTCGCAAAACTACAGACGCCAGCCGCCCCAGCTGAGTTGGCATTACCTGTCCCAGCATTTTCTAACTCAGCACACGAACAGTAACTGGTTAAGTTCACATTTAACGTACAAGTGTAATCTAAGTTGGGTGACTGTGGATCAACCGGCATACCACTAGGAATGTAGGGACTCACCGCCATAGCTGCACAGTTCGCACCGTAACTGGAGTTATTTTCGGCGTAATACTGCTCGAATGCACCCTGCAGCGCTTTCATATCAGCGCGTCGCTTGGCATCTCGACCTTGCCGTTGCGCAGTAGAGAAGGCGACTGCTCCCATGGCCATTAAGATACCCAAAATGGCAATCACGACCAACAACTCCAGCAACGTAAATCCACGTCGCGAGGCAATTTTTGGTTGGGGAGACCAGACCGACAAGCGGGAGAAAAGACTCTTCATATCCTCAGCATAACGCATTTTTTACGGTGTGACCACTACGGTTAAGGAACTCGATAGCGTCTCGGTTGAAGTGATGCCTTTTGAGTCAGTAATCAAAACCTTAGCTCGGTACTCACAACTCGGCTGCGAACAAGTGTAGGTGTGTGTGTATGTTTCCGTGTTCTCGTTACCTGTTTCACTTTGCCCATCACCAAAGTCGAGGTGAACTTGCGCGGGGCTAGCTTGCCCAACCTCCACTAAAACCGTGAACACCACCGACTGACCTGAGCTGATAGCTACACGTCGAGTTTCCAGTTCATAGTATGGGTCCGTTGCCACCGACAAAACCACCGGTCTTGATACACAGCGGCTGTAACACGAGCGGGGACAGTTTGTAGCTTGATTCCACTGACTATCCAATCCCACCTGGCTATCGAGTGCACAACAAGTAAACCCGTAGCCCTCGCAAGTCGTAACCGGACCGATACCCAGGTCAACATTCTCGTCCGAACTATACTCAACCGTCCGATTCTCAATAATGACAGCTCGGTGACGACCAAACACTTCCAGCTCAATACCAGACCGTGCATCACTCCAAATAATACCTGATGTACCTGGCACTTTTCGGACCATCCACGGCAGCTCGCGGGTGCTGGTAATGAGTGATTCAAACTGCGTCTGGGAACAGACGACCTCAGTTACAAACTCGGTATCCGAAGTGAAGCGGAGTTGAATAGCACTGACGGGAGATTCACCATCACTCCCACCGCCTCGGCTCAGGCACTCCTGAACAAAATTACCTTGTTGGACAGACTGATTTCGAATTTCTGAAACTGCCTCTCGCACCACCCCAACTGCCATAACCAGCAGTACTTCACGAGCAATTAAGCCAACGATGCCAGCTGCCAATCCCAGTAAAATCAATGAACTCAAAAAAGTGCGCAGTACTCGCATACCACTCAGTATAGAACAAATCTTAACTCCTGAAACCTTCTAAACGTTTGGCACCACCACCAAACTCTGCAGTTTGCCTCCACTAAATAGTGCTACTTCACAGTCTTCGCTGTCGCCAATCAGAGGTTGGAAGGTTTCAGGAATTTAAATTAAAGTAAGGTACCAGGCCACCAGTTGATCACCCCAGAGCAAAGCCACAAACGTGCCTACGATCAAAAAAGGCCCAAACGGTACTACCTGCCCAAACTTGCGTCGTTTGGCCACAACTAAGCTCAGCGCCACCACCGCGCCCATCACGAAAGCTCCAAACACTGTCACCAGAAAACCAGGCCATCCCACCAGCAGCGCTAGGGGAGCAGCAATTTTAACGTCTCCCAACCCCATTCCCTTACCTTTCGTAATGAGGAAAAGACTTCCAAAAAACAGTACGCCTAAAACCACCGCCATTACTGCAAATCCCAAGTCTCTCAGCTGCATCACTCCAAAAAGAGTTAATGCCACCCGATATGCAATCGTAATAATCAGCAGACTACCACTCAAAATGTCGGGAATCTGATAATACAGCAGATCGGCAAAAAAGATCGCCAGCAAGATGACTCCCACTGTTAACCAAAAGAGTGGTTGCAGTGTCTGAAAGGGCCGTTGCGTCAGCTGAAAAAAGAACGAGCCCGCCCAGTACCACCAGACGAACAAAGCACCGGTTAAAAACTCCAAAACCGGGTGCGTGAAAGAAATAGGTTTTCGGCACCACCGACAGCGAGCTCTTAGAATCAAAAAAGAAATCACCGGAATGTTGTCATACCAAGCAATTTGCTTGAGACAGTTTTCACACTTTGACCGGCCCCAAACCCAAGACTCATCGTTGACTGTCCGGTAAATAATCACATTTAAAAAACTACCAAAGATAGCTCCAATCAAAAACAACAAACCAGACACCAATAAAAAGGTCATGCCTGAGTATAAAAACTTTTCCTCCGAAACGCAAACCCCCTCGCCTAGGCGAGGGGGTTTCAGTTTCTTGGTGAGTGTCTCGATTACGGGAGACAGATTAGCTCTGGCGGGTCAACATTGAGCGTCGGAGTTGGCGGACATGGGTCAACGTTGGCACTGCCATCAGCGGGAGTTGTCCCGTTGGTACAGTTGGTGACGGCCTCTTGTTGGAAAGCTTGTGAGGTCGGCTCGAAACAAGCGTACATGGTTTCGTTGGCACCTTGCGCCTTGAAGATACGGATCTCGTCATCAGCAATCACGCGGTTCACAAAACCTTGCTTGACTTCAGCGGTGTCTTCCAAGATCTGGACCCAGCCCCAACCAGCTTGGCCACCAGCCTCTTCAAAGGCATCTTCTGGCAAAGCTGAAGCAGCGGTGTAAGCACCATTGTCAGTGTTCCAAGGATACACTTCGTGAATAGCGTAGTAGCGGTCGACAGCGTTGATCAATTGTGCTGCGTCTGAACGGGTTCGAGTGTCTCGACCTTTGTTAATCTGCTCGATAGGGTTGATGGAGGAGAGCACAGCCACCGCCAAAACACCAATTACCGAGATAACCACCAGCAACTCGATCATGGTAAAACCAGCTGCTTGGGAAGCGACTGACAAACATTGATTGAGGTACCGCTGAGCGTAGGAAGCAATTCGTTTCATATTCTCCAGGGTACACCATTTTTTAAGTTGATTGCAAGGGTTGTTTTCAGGATAAGTTCTCGAGCGCTAAAAAGGCGCTCTCTAACTTATCCTGAAAACAATCAATATTCCAGAGCAACTAGATTCACGTTAACAGTAACAGAGCTAGAACTGACTGGTGAGATTGTAAATTGGCATGATGATCGCAATGACCATCAAACCCACACCCAACCCCAGCACAATCATGATAATTGGCTCTAAGGCTGTTGTCAGATTTTTAATCGCGTGTTCACTTTCCGACTGAAAGTACGCTGATAACTTCATCAATACATCGTCGAGTTTACCGGTCTCTTCACCCACCGCCACCATTTGATAGAGGAGTGGGGGGAAAATGGCATGCACCCCGACCGCCTGAGCGAGAGAAATACCTTTCTCAACTTGTTTGGCAATATCGGCCAAAGCTTCACGGTACAGGATATTATTTGCCGAATCTGACACAATTTCTAAAGCCTGCAGCAGTGAGATACCCGCCCCAAGCAACAAAGCTAATGTCCGTGTCAACTCAGTGAGCATGGCTTTTTGACGCAGAACACCAAAGACCGGCATTCTCAGCAAAAAACTGTCGATGGCAACTTGGCCGGCGTGCGTTTTACCCCAGCTGCGGAAAAACATCACTCCAACTGCACCGAAAACGCCCAGCAACCACCAAAAACGGGAAACGAGGGTTGAGGTGTCAATTAGGAGTTGGGTAGCCAATGGCAAATCTGCCCCGAAATCCTTGTACATTTCGGTCAGTTTGGGAATTACAAAAATCATCATGACCATGGCGACGATGATCATCGCAATCACCACAATCACTGGATAGATCAACGCACCTTTAGTCTTGGCACGAAACTCTTTGTCCTTTTCCATGTTGTCTGCTAACCGAAGCAACACCTCATCGAGGACACCACCGGTTTCGCCAGCCCGCACTAACTGTATATAGACGCGAGAAAAAACCTTGGGATGCTTGGCCAGAGCTGCCGCAAACGTACTGCCACCTTCAATGTCTGCTTTCACTTGACCAACAACCTTAATCAAGGCTGGCTTGCCCTGTTGTTCCAAGATGGCCAAGGCCTGCGTCAACGGCAGACCAGCGGTAATCATGGTTGAAAGTTGACGAGTTAAGTTCACCACATCATCTGCCTTAATCCCAAACATCAGGGTTTTGAGAATGGCGAATGACTCTTCACTAACTGGGCGAATACTAATCACCAGCAAGTTTCGGCCACGCAAGGCCGCCACCGCTTGTTGTTTGGTTTGGGCTTCAACCTTGCCCTTTACCGGCTCACCGTGATCGTTCTTGGCAGAGTAAGCAAACAATGCCATTATCTACCTCCTAGGCGATCAAACTCATCAGGGCGAAACGCATGTTCACGGGCTTTATCGTGGTTAACTGCGCCTCGTTGCACGAGGTTCCACAAGTAGGTTTCAATCAGTGACATACCTTGCTCAGCTGAGGTCTGAATGACGTTGTCGATTTGGAAGGTCTTCTGTTCACGGATCAGGTTGCGAATAGCTGGCGTTGCCAACATGATCTCGAATGCCGGAACTCGGCCGCCATCCACTTTAGGGATCAAGCGCTGCGACACTACTGCCTGTAAAGACGAGGCCAACTGTTGCCGAACCTGGCCCTGTTGATGGGCAGGGAACACATCGATGATACGATCGATTGTTTGGGCCGCCGTCGAAGTATGAAGTGTGGCAAACACTAAGTGTCCGGTTTCAGCAATCGTCATGGCCGATGCGATCGTTTCGTAGTCGCGTAACTCACCAACGAGTACTACGTCAGGGTCCTCGCGCAAAGCAGACCGCAACGCAACTTCCCAGCCGTTGGTGTCATGATTGATCTCCCGTTGAGACACGATACTGTTGCGTGGGGTGTAGACAAACTCGATAGGGTCTTCAATTGTCAGGATGTGTTCACTTCGGTTGGCGTTAATATGTTCAATCAGCGCAGCTAAGGTTGTTGACTTACCTTCACCAGTCGGACCGGTCACTAACACTAAGCCCTGTTTGTACTCAGTAAACTGGTAAAAAACTTGCGGTAACTGCAGTTCTTCGATGCTCTTGACCCGCGACGGAATCAACCGCAAAGCGGCTGCCATGGCACCTTGTTGGTGGTACACATTGATACGGAACCGACCGAGATCTTTGTACTGGTACCCAAAGTCAATTTCCTTGTTTACCAAAACATAGTCTTTTTGCTCCTGGGTCATGAGCGGAAAAATCAGCGCCTCAGCTTGTTCCGGAGTCAGCTGGGGAGGCGATCCCTCCACGGGTGACAGTTGGCCGTGAACCCGCAGCATGATCGGAATTTTAGTGATCAAGTGAATATCTGAAGCATCTTTATCAACCGCTAGTTGGAGAATGTCGTGAATGTTCATAAAAGTTCGTTTTAAACTTGTCTTTTACCTTCCAGAGAGAAATCAGGCAAAAGACAAGTTTAAAACTCCTTAATTGTTCTAGTCTCCTAACTTCCAATTCGCTTACTACAAAACTGTACTTACACCTGCGCCACACGCAGTACTTCCTCAATAGTGGTAATACCGTCTAACGCTTTCAAATAACCATCCTGCTTCATTAACAGCATACCATCTCGGATGGCTACCTTTTCAAGGTCAGCCGCACTTTTTCGCTCAAGGATGAGCTTGCTAATTTCTTCCGTAATCGGCATGACTTCAAAAATAGCTACTCGGCCCTTGTACTCAGGTTCTGTTTGCGGCCGATCCGCTTTTGCTCGGTACAGAATCATTTGGTTGGGATCCTTGTTGTTCTGTTTGCACCAGGCTGAATAGCGATCACCCAAGACGTTTTTAACGTCCTGAACCACCGGTGGCTCGGGAGTGTATTGCTCAATGTAAGCTTCATTAATCTTGCGCACCACCCGCTGTGCCATGGTTAGGGTCATAGATGACGCCAGCAGGAAAGGTTCCGCTCCCATATCAATCATACGAGGAATAGCACCTGCAGCCGAGGAAGTGTGCAGAGTAGAGAAGACCAAGTGACCAGTTAACGACGCCTGGATAGCTAGCTCAACTGTTTCGCCATCCCGGATTTCTCCCACCATGATAATGTTGGGATCTTGCCGCAAGAATGAACGGAGACCCGATGCAAACGTCAAACCAGCCTGCGGGTTGATCTGAACTTGGTTGATACCAGCCATTTGGTACTCAACTGGATCCTCCAAAGTCACAATGTTGACTTTGGGTGTGTTAATTTTGTGCAGCACCGAGTAGAGCGTAGTAGTTTTACCGGAGCCAGTTGGACCGGTTACCAGTACGATGCCATGGGGTACTTTGATTGAATCTTCAACCTTGCGCAGTGCTAAGTCACGCAGCCCTAGTTCGTTCAAACTGGGAACTGTCGAGTTTTTCTTCAACAACCGCATCACCACTTTTTCACCATGAATAGTCGGCAGCGTCGAAACACGCAAGTCAACTTCTTCGCCTGACGACATAAACGTGAACCGACCATCCTGAGGCACCCGTTTCTCGTCGATTTTCAGGTCAGATAGAATCTTGATTCTGGAAACCACCGCTTCGTGAACAGACTTTGGCAAAATTAATTTTTCAACCAAAATACCATCGATCCGATATCGAACACGGGTTTTGGAGGGCTGTGGCTCGATATGAATATCTGAGGCTCGGGCTTTCATGGCAAATGCCAAAACTGTCTCCACAATTTTCGTAATTGGGGCTTGTTTGACCACTTCACCAGACAGCACCGACAAGTCTTGTAGCTGACGTTTGTCATCGGCAACTTGTTTTGTCTCTTCCAATGCTTGCGTCACCTCTGTCGATAGACTTTGTGCGTAGCGCTCGGCAATCATGCGCTCAAGCTCGGATGGCGTGGCGTAGTAGGGGATCAGGTGATAGCCACTTTTTTGCTCGGCAAAATCGATAGCCAAAATATCCATCGGATCACGCATGGCCACTGACAACGTGTGATCCTGCTTATTCAGCGCAAATGGCAACATGAAGTAGCGTCGAGCGACACCTTCGGGCAACTGGGTCAACGCCTCAGGGGAAACACCAACTTCTTCTAACTTAATATAGGGGATGTTGTTGAGCGCGGAGCGAGCCTCTGTCAGGGCTTCTTCTGGAACCAGCTTTTTCTCTTCAATGAGCGCCTCGAGGGAAGAGCCACCGTTTATGTTTTCCAACTCGAGCTGGTTGTACTGTTCTTTCGTCAGCAAACCTTTGGCTAACAAAATTTCGCCGACACTCTGTGGGGGTTGGTCTGGCGTTGTTGCAGCCGCTGGTTGGCTGGCTAAAAGTGGATTCGTCAGCGGCGCGGCGGGAGTAATGGGCGGGGCAGAAATCGGCGGGACTGGTGACGCTACTGGCTCAGCCGGAACAGGAGTCGGCACCGTCGGCTCGATCTTGATTGGCTCCAATGTTGGAACAGGTACGCCAGCTGTCTGAACAGGTGAGGCAGAGGAGGGGCTGGCAGTAGTGACCGGATCAGGGGTGGAGCTAGGCACCACAGTTTCCGGGGCAGTGTCCGTCATAACTACCATCTATAATACTGGTATGACTCGAGTCCTGTCATCCGCCACTTTCTTACCTCAACTACTGGTTACGAGTAACCTACCAGATGTTGACTTACTGCACTCCTGGCTAACAGAGCAGTTTGATTTGCCAACCACCCAGGCAGTCGAGTGGCTCAACAACGGTGAAACTCCACCTAGCATCGATCAAGTTCGAGAACTGTTGATGAGTACTAGCTACAGTGTCGACCCTGGCCAAGTCAGAGTCATTGGTTTGGCTAAGCTCGATCAGGCTTCAATTCCAGCCCAAAACGCATTACTCAAGTTGCTCGAGGAACCACCCGTCCGAACGCTACTCCTTTTGACCACTGCCAACCCCACTTTGGTGCTACCAACCATTCACAGTCGCTGTCGTCTGATCACTTGGTCTCAAACCACCATCATGTCACCTGAAAAAGAGAGTAAAACAGACCAACTGCCACCGGCTGATCTCTATCAAACACTGCGTACCGCACCAGCTTGGCAGAGCATTGAGTTAGCTGGCCAGTACCCAGATCGGGAAACAGCCGTTACCGCGCTCCACACTTTGGTGACATATGTTCATGGCTTGCCACCAACTCGCCTGACCACCCAACACCAGCAAGTGCTCTTGCAGGCCTACCAAAACTTAGTGGCAAATGGCAACGTCAAGCTGGTTCTCGAGCAGGCCTTCTTCCAACTCAGTCAAACCACGAGTACATGATTCCTACATGACGACTTGACAGCTGGTCCATGAGCCTCAGATTGCCTATCTACATCCTTATGCAACACTACAACCATTATTGAGGCAATCTGCAGAATCTGGAGGAGGTGCCAGATGTCTCATGGACCAACTGTCAACCGGCACTCCATGACTTTGCTTCTGAATCAGAGTATGATATAAAGACTCTCTTCATGCCAACACAATACCAAGCATCAGAAATTAAGGTTCTCGAGGGCCTCGAGCCAGTTCGCAAGCGGCCTGGCATGTACATTGGCTCGACCGATGGCCGTGGTTTGCATCATTTGGCCAAGGAAATTCTCGATAATGCCGTCGACGAAGCCATTGCTGGTTACGGCAAAACCATTCAACTTTTCCGCACACCAGTAACTGAGGCTCATCAAGCTATGGTTGGCTCCATGCCGCTCGGCTCCCAAGCATTGACGGTCGTAGACAACGGTCGTGGTATTCCTGTCGACAAGCACCAATCTGGTGTTTCAGCCCTAGAAGTGGTCATGACTAAGCTGCATGCCGGTGGCAAGTTTGAAGAAACAGCCTATCAGGCTTCAGGTGGTTTGCATGGTGTTGGTGCAGCAGCCGTTAACGCACTGTCAACCTTGATGCAAGTAGTGGTAAAACGCGATGGCAAGTATCACTATCAAGCTTACTCACAAGGTAAACCTCACGCTGCAGTGGCAGTTATACCCGAGTCAAAAGTGATCGAACTGTTTCCAGATGAATCAAAGCGTTTCATAAAGTATGAAAATGGAACAGTTGTTCAGTTTATCCCTGACCCAACCATCTTTTCTACGGTTCAATACAACCACAAAACACTTGTCGACGTCGTTAAAGACCGGGCTTACTTAATGGCGGGGCTTTACTTCCAGTTCATCGACAAGATCGAAACAGTCGAGCAACACTTTTACTTTGAAGGCGGTATCCGCTCTTTGGTCACCCATATCAACATGACCAAAAAACCCCTGCACGATGTGTTTTACACAACCGGGGTTTGGGAAGACGAGACCACTCACAAAAAAATTACAGTCGAAGCTGCACTCCAGTACAACGACACCTACACGGAGCGAGTAGAGAGTTACGTCAACGTCATCCGAACTCCAGACGGCGGCACTCACATCAACGGCTTCCGCATGGCTTTAGGCAAAGTTCTGCGCGATTACGCCGAGAAAAATGGCTTACTTAAAGAAAAAGAGTCCTTTGTGGCTGATGACTTGCGAGAAGGTTTGACAGCTGTCGTGTTTGTGAAAATGCCGTCAAACGACTTACAGTTCGAGTCGCAAACCAAGAGTAAACTCAATAACTCCGAAGCTCAATCAGCGGTATATCAAGTGTTTAAAGATGGTTTTGATACCTTCCTTGAAGAGAACCCCAAAGCTGGCCGAGTCATTGTCGACAAAATTATGCTCGCCGCTAGAGCTCGCATGGCTGCCCGCGCGGCCAAAGATGCCGTGATCCGCAAAGGTGCCCTTGAAGGCTCATCTCTACCTGGAAAGTTGGCAGACTGCCAAAGTCGCGATCCTTCAGAATCTGAGGTCTACATCGTTGAGGGTGACTCAGCCGGTGGTAGTGCCAAACAGGGTAGAGATCGCAAGTTCCAAGCCATCTTTCCACTCCGAGGCAAGATTCTCAACACCGAGCGGGCTCGCCTCGATAAAATCGTGGCCTTTGAGGAGCTGAAAAACCTCGTCATTGCCTTGGGTGCCGGCATCGGTGACACCTTTAACCCCGAGAAATTACGCTACCATCGAATTATTCTCATGAACGATGCTGACGTTGACGGTGAACACATTACCACGCTCGGACTGACTTTCTTTTTCCGTCACGTACCTCAAATCGTTGAACAAGGGTATCTGTACATCGCTATGCCACCTTTGTTCAAGGTCTCAGCCAATAAACAAGATCGATACACGTTTACCGAGGAAGAGCGTGACCAAGTTGTGGCCGAGATCAAGGCCAAGTCACCAAGTGCGGTTATCTCGATTCAACGTTACAAAGGTTTGGGTGAAATGAATCCCGAGCAGCTCTGGGAAACCACCATGAACCCAGCAACTCGAATGCTCAAGCGGGTCACGATTGATGACGCCGCCGGTGCCGACAAGACCTTTGCGATGTTGATGGGTGATGAAGTCGCCCCCCGTAAGAAATTCATCCAGACACATGCTAAACTGGCTAACCTGGATATTTAGCAACAGGAGAATTAGTTAAAGCAAGTAAAAAGGAGCAGTATGTCAGACCAAACATTACATATACTGGTTGAAATCCCAGCCGGCTCAAACATTAAGTACGAACAAGATGAGTCAAATGGTCGAATTTACGTCGATCGGTTCGTCCCAACTCCCATGTTTTACCCCGAGAACTACGGTTCTATTGAGGGTGCGCAGGGTAAAGATGGTGACTTACTCGACGCATTAGTTCTGACCAGCCAGCCAATGGCCCCAGGTACCTGGATCAAAGCTCGCGTCATCGGCATGTTAGAAATGGAAGACGAAGAGGGCATTGATCACAAGCTCTTATGTGTTCCAGAAAAAACCAAGCAAGACATCCAGTGTGGTGGTTGGCAAGATTTAAGTGACGTGCCTCAGTGGCGTCTGGATCGTTTAAAGCACTTTTTTGAACATTACAAAGATCTCGAGCCAGGCAAATGGGTCAAGATCAATAAGTTCGTTGGCAAGGCTGAAGCTGTCAAGGAACTAGAGGAAGCTTTCGCTAAACACGCGGCCTAAGCGCCCAGTTAGAAAGACTTGAGACCTATGGAAAATGGCCGAGTTAGCTACCAGCAGTTGTTGGAATCGATTGAAGTGACTGCCGATCAAAGACCTGAAACAATCCTTCAAGCGGTTTTAGCTTTGACACCGTCAACCCAACTGGAAACCAGTCCGTGGTTTACTGTGCTTGACCATGCGACCCAGCACAAACTCGATAACCATCAGCATGATCACCTGTTCATGCGTGATTTGGCCGCCCAAGCTACCCAGAAAGCCCCAAATGCTGAGCTTCGCTGGAAAGCCAACAGCCCTATGTCTCTCGCGTTACAAGGTTTGTCTAGATAGGTGTAATCATGACTGATACTGAACTAACCCCACCAGTCGAAACAACTGAAACCCCAGAAACTGAGGTGTCTGAATCTGCGGTGGTGAACTCCGAGTCAGAAGTTGCGATCGGCACCATCGAAGAAACCAAGTTTGGCAAACTCAAGTACATCTCGATTGTCTCAGAGATGGAGAAGAGTTATCTCGACTACGCCATGAGTGTTATCGTGGCTCGGGCCTTGCCAGATGTGCGCGATGGCCTCAAGCCAGTACACCGCCGGATTTTGTACTCCATGTACAAGAGCGGTATTCACCACACCAGTGGCTACAAGAAGTCAGCTCGTATTGTCGGTGACGTGCTTGGTCGGTATCACCCGCACGGTGACTCAGCCGTGTACATGGCCTTGGTCCGTTTAGCCCAAGACTTTAGCATGCGCTACTTGTTAATCGATGGGCAAGGTAACTTTGGCTCTATCGATGGCGACAGCCCAGCCGCTATGCGTTACACCGAGGCTCGGCTCGGCAAAATTACCCAAGAACTTTTGCTTGACCTCAACAAAAACACCGTTGAGTTCGTCGACAACTTTGACGGCTCGCTACAAGAACCAACTGTTCTGCCTGGTCGTTTGCCAAATCTGCTCCTGATGGGATCAGAAGGTATTGCGGTAGGTATGGCCACCAAGATTCCGCCTCATAATTTAACTGAAGTCTGTCACGCCATCATTGCTATGATCAAAGCTGGTAAGGCGGAACTCAAGCCTTTTGAAGCGCCAGCCGCTACCGAACCTGCCGATCAATCCAAATCAGCTAGCACCACCTCAAAGGCGGTAACTGAAACCTTAACTCATCACATCGACCGCGTCCTAGCCACACCACCCACCCAGCTAGCTGGTGAATTCAGTACCGAAATCACTTTTGACGACATCATGACGCACATCCAAGGGCCAGACTTTCCAACTGGTGGCATCATGTATGACTTCAAGAGTATTAAAGAAGCGTACCAGACAGGCAAAGGCAAAGTCGTCGTCCGCGCTAAAACATCCATCGAAGAAACCAAAAAAGGTGGCTTCCAAATCATCGTCACTGAGTTGCCATACCAAGTAAACAAAGCTCGGCTGCTGATGAAAATTGCCGACCTAGTTCGTGACAAAAAGTTGGTTGGCATTCGCGATCTTAACGACGACTCAGACCGGACGGGTCTCCAGATCACCATTGATCTCAAGCGTGACGCTATGCCAAAGGTTGTCTTGAACAAACTGTTCAAGTACACCGAACTCCAAACTAGTTTTGCCATGAACATGGTGGCCCTCAACAGTGAAGGCACTCCGCAACTCATGAACATCAAGCAGATCTTGCGCGAGTATGTCGCTCACCGACAGCTGGTGGTCGTCCGTCGCAGCCAGTTTGAGTTGAGTGAAGCTCGTGACCGCGCCCATATCCTCGAGGGTTTGTTGATTGCGCTCAATAACTTAGATGATGTGATCGAAACCATCCGCCGATCAGCCGACACTGAAACTGCCAAAGCAGCCTTGATGAGCAAGTTTGGTTTGTCTGAAGTCCAAGCGGTCGCTATTCTCGATATGCAACTCAAGCGCTTGGCCGCCCTCGAACGTCAAAAAATCGAGGATGAGTTCAAGGCCATCAAGCAAACCATCGACCGCCTTTTGACACTGTTGGAAAGCCCACAAGCAATTCTTGGGGTGATCACACAAGAGACAGAAGATCTGATTACTCAATATGGTGACGATCGTCGCACCAAACTGGTCAAAGGCAAAGCCGGCGAGTTCTCAGAAGAAGACCTGGTCGCAAATGAAGAAACGGTCATCACCTTAACTGCCACCGGCTACATCAAACGCTTGAGCCCCGGTCAGTTCCGCTCGCAGGGTAGGGGAGGCAAAGGTATGACTGGTCTCAAGATGCGTGATGAAGATGCCGTCGCTTCGCTGCTAACCGCCAACACCCATGACACCTTGTTATTGTTCACCAACCAAGGTCGAGTCTTTAAACTCCGCGTTTTCGAACTGCCAGACACCAGTCGACAAGCGAAAGGCACAGCCGTGGTCAACTTGGTTAACCTGAAACCGAACGAGAACGTCCAAGCCATGCTGGTCCTCGATGAAAACGCCGACCAAGACAAGTTCATTACCTTGGCCACCCGCGATGGTTTGATCAAGAAAACCGCCGTCAAGTTGTACCAAAACATTCGCCAGAACGGCATTGTGGCCATCAGTCTGAATGATGGTGACCAGTTGGTTTGGGGTCAACTCACCACTGGCCATGACCACATCATGCTGATCACGTTCCAAGGCAAGTCAATCTGCTTTACTGAAGAAGAAGTTAAAGCCTCCAACCGTGACACCAAAGGTGTCAAAGGGATCACTTTGCGCCAAGGTGACTACGTGGTTGGCGTTGAAGCATTTACCCCGGCAGAGGTGGCTGAAAATAAACAAACAGCCGATCACTTCAAACATCTATTGGTCGTGACTGAAAATGGTCTTGGCAAGCGCACAGCGTTGAGTGAGTACCCACTTCAAAAACGCTCTGGCATGGGAGTAAAGGTGTCTGAAATCACCAAGCGGACCGGCCAAATCTCAAGTGCCCGGACAGTCACACACGAGCACAATGAAGTTGTAATCACCACTACCGACGGTCAGACCATCAAACTGCCCATCACCCCTGAGTCAATTCCGGTCCTAACACGACCAACTCAAGGTGTGATTTTAATGCGGCTCAAGCCAGGTAGCAAAGTGGCTGCAGTGGCGTTGACCTACAAAGAATGATCAAACTCATTAAATCTACTTTTTATCGCGAAGCGACTACCACCCGAGCGTTAAAACAGTTTCTGGGTCAAGCCCCCATCCTGAGTTTCAACACGCACTGTCAAGGCTTTGAGACTGCGTTCGCCAAGTGGCAGGGCACCCAGCAGGCTGTTTTCGTCAACAGCGGCAGTTCTGCAAACCTGGCGATCATTCAAGCATTACTCAATCTCGGCAGACTAAAAAAAGGTGATGCGGTAGGCTTCTCAGCCGTGACTTGGTCAACCAATGTCATGCCACTCATTCAGTTGGGACTCAACCCCGTCCCTATCGACGTGGAGTTGGATACGCTCAACATTTCACCCCAGCAGTTGGAAAAAACCCTCACAAAAATCCCCCTCAAAGCAGTGTTTATCACTCACTTACTGGGTTTTTGTGATGACATGGCGGGCATCGCCAAACTTTGCCAAGATCGCAACCTCATTCTGCTGGAAGATACCTGCGAAGCCATGGGTAGTGTCTATCAAGGTAAAAAACTAGGCAACTTTGGCCTGGCCAGTACATTTTCTTTTTATGTTGGCCATCACATGTCGACCATTGAAGGTGGCATGATCTGTACAAATGATGAAGAACTAGCTGTGATGTTGCGCATTGTGCGAGCCCACGGCTGGGATCGGAATCTAGCTGAAGCTGATCAAGCCAAAGTTCGGTCGCAGTTCAAAGTAAACTCGTCGTTTTACTCCCGCTACACGTTTTACGACCTGGGTTACAACTTACGCCCGACTGAGCTAGCTGGTTTCTTAGGCCAGTTCCAGTTACAGTTTGCTGACGAAATCTGTACCAAGCGAGAGCGCAATTTTACTTGGTTAGCTAAACGTCTCTACACCTTGCCCCAATACCACCAGCTTCGCTTTGATCATCTCGACAAGGTATCAAACTTTGCAGTGCCATTGATCTGCCAAAATCCAGCTGACCGGGCCGCCTTGGTCAAACGCTGCGCTCGTCGAGTTGAGATTCGACCTATCGTCGGTGGCAACATGGTTGATCAGCCTTTTTTCAAAAAGTACGTGCCAGCCAAGTATTGGCTCCCAACCCCCAACGCCAAACTGATTCACCGCCAAGGTTTTTATTTTGGGAATAATCCTGAGCTTACGACTGCCGAACTCCGAACTTTGGCTGAGGTTTTCGGCTCGCGGCCCACCACCTAATGTATGCCTCGTCATCACGCACCACGACCGCTCATTTTCAGCTTACTTGACTCACCGGCCTTCGGTGGAGCAGAGCAGTATCTCTGGGCTCATCTTGAGCATTTAAACCGCTGCGGCCACCCAGTCGTGGTAGCCAGCAACAATACCCAAGTCAAAAGCATTTTTAATGACCGGATTAAACAGCGTCAGCTCTCAAACTTCAACGTTATCGATGCCCCTTATCTCTTGGATGCCATTGGCAACTGGAAAGGATTACTCAAGTTTTTCTGGTCGGTTCCGGCTGCTCTCTGGTGGTGCTGGCACCAGCTACGTCATCTCAAACAAGAGCACCGCACGATTGTCTGTTACTGGGCTGGATTTTCTGATCGACTCGTATTCTCACCGCTGGCTAAGTGGTTAGGCTGTCATCTGGTTTGGATCGAGATTGGCCCGCTGGAACCAACTTTTGCCAAAAACTGGGGCTTCCCACGCTGGTTGTACCGTCGGGTTCAACACCTGCCCAATCACTTGGTCACAACCTCGCGCTTCACCCTCAAAAGTATGGTGCGAGCCGGCTTGCCGGCCAATAAAATCACGCTTGTTTATCCCAACGTGTCAGTGCCCAGTCTGAATCAGCTGCAACAGTGGCACAAACAAGGTCAGAGCTGGCTACGTGATCACCAACTTGACCACAAGCTGGTAGTAGCTTGGGTAGGGCGGTTGGCAAATGAAAACGAACTTGAAGTACTACTTCATGCCGTAGCCAAACTCAAGCGCGACCAAACGCTCGGCAAAATCCAGGTTGTAATCATTGGCGACGGTCCAGAACGACAACAGTATCAGCGTCTGGCCAATCAGCTGGGAATTCAAGATCACCTTACCTGGGCTGGTTTTGTTAGTGAAACTGAGAAATTTAGCCTGCTGGCAGCCAGCCAGGTGTTTGTTTTTACTCGCGCGTGGGAACTAGATGGCTTTGGGATGACTACCATTGAGGCGATGGCAGCTGGTTTACCCGTCATCACATCTCGATTCGGCCCACAACTTGAGGTGGTCGATGGCGTCACTACTGGCTTACTTTTTACACCTCATCGGGCCAATGATCTAGCAAAAAAACTCAGACAGCTGGCGAGCAACATCTCATTACGCCGTAAGTTTTCCGCCCGGAATCACCGAACACTGCAACCATTCCTGACTGCCACAAGCTTGGCACAACTCGACCAAGTTATCAGCTCACTACCAACCAATTGAAAAAAATCAGGGGATATATCTGGTGGACCGAAGGGGACTCGAACCCCTGGCCTCCTGCATGCCATGCAGGCGCTCTAGCCAACTGAGCTATCGGCCCACTGATTTTAAGAGATTTATTTTATCACACGTTACACACACTGTCTCGACCCATCTATAGTTATTCGACATATAAAGCACGTTAAAAATATGTTTTGATAAAAATTGATATAGTTTGGTGGCTAAAAAAGAGGGGAGAGAAGGACAAAAAACGATGCCTATTTTTATATCTATAGATCAATCTTTATTTTGGATCTTCAATCCTAGCAATATTGGACGATGACTGCCAATTTAATATGATACAGAAAACAACTGTATTAAACAAAAAATCATAGTTTGCTATGGTACTCACCATGAATCTTGCGAAGTTGTGGCCGGGTGACATGCGTATAAATTTGGGTGGTAGCAATACTCTTGTGACCGAGCATTTCTTGCACGTCGCGCAGACCAGCTCCGTTCGACAGAAGATCAGTGGCAAAACTGTGCCGCAAACCGTGCGGACTAATTTTGACGGGCAGCCGAGCTTGCCGACAGTATGTATCTACCAACCTCTGCACACTGCGAGTTGTTAAACGCATATCCTCACCATCGCTGAGCAAATCAGGTTTATTGCGACTTAGCCGAATAAATACCGGTCTCCAATTATCTTCACGACTCGCTAACCATTTGTTAACCCAATCAGCGGCCCGGTCACTTAAGAAAACCACCCGTGGTCGGCGACCTTTTCCAATCACTCCAAACTCACGACGACTAGTATCAACTTGATCCCGATTGAGTGACACCAGTTCACTAACCCGTAATCCGGTTGAAAACAAGACTTCTAGTAGCGCCTTGTCTCGCAGTCCGGTTTTACTCGACAACTTTGGTTGCGCCAACAACCGTTCAACCTGCTCAACATTTAAAAACTTCATTGATTGCGACTCAGCTTTCGGCAGATCAATCTTAGTTGGATTGAGCACAGGAGCATCCTGCTTGGTCAACCACTTGAGCCAAGATCTTAGTGCAATCACATAGTAGCTCTGGGTTTTCTTGGAAAGTGTCCTGCCTTGATCATCCACATATCGAGCCAAGTAGACGCGATACTGGCGAATCACATCAGCATCAAGGGTCTTGAGGTCCTGACCGCCTTGTGTTGCGAACCAGTCACAAAAACGGCGCAGATAGTGACCATAGTTTCGAATCGTCAGTCGGCTGACATTTCGCTCAACCTCGAGATGCTCAAGAAAGGTCACTAACGCTACTGCAGGTTTAGTCGAGACAGCCATGCTTTCATGGTATCATGCAGCTACGCCAAAACCATATCAGAAAGCTCACCTTTTGAGCTTGGTTCGGCGACAGGGGAGGGCACACCCCCTACCCACCTCTCTCAAGATCACCTCAAGTTCAAATACTATAAGTCTTTGGCAGAACTTCTTAAATTCTGCTAAAACCATCATCTTGATGTGGGGATTGATATATCAATAAAAAATAAGGTCGAACCTAAAACTGAGTCCAGGCAAAAAAAGGTCAACTGTACACTATAACGGCCGAATGGTTTCGGCAGTTGCTTACCAACTTTAAAAAAACAAAAAAACACCCTTCGAACTTCGATTCGATTATGAAACAGCGCCGTACTAGTGGTTTGGACAGGCTAGCTACTATTACAAACCAACCTTAGTACATATGTCGATGTGTAGCACACACGCATCGCCAGCTAGCTTGGCAAAAAATTGGCGAGTGCCAAAAAAATTGTGCGACATAAGGCACCGCGGTTGGTTTGTAGACACATCCCTCATGGCTATGAGTTCAGGCTTGTACGGTGGTCGAGTTTTGCTCGGCGCTCAAAACGGACAAACAAACTATGCGGTGTGACAGATTGCAACCAACTGTCACATGACATGTCTGTACTTAGCTGCAACCAGTGTACCTAGTCTGGCAGCTCGTACTGATGCCTGGGTGACCAATCCCAACCGCCGCCTTTTCAACTAATTTTTACCCCCAACGATCAAAGATTGATACATCAATGTTAATATAAATCTCCAGGCTAAAAATTAAGCCTCCTAAACGCCCAAAATCGGCTTTTTATTTCAAATCCGACCTAGTGGTCATTGGTGTGTTAGCTCTAACCAGCTAAAACTCGGTCGTTGTGGCTCAAATCTATTCTGCCGCCAATTTGAAGCTGGTAACCACACCCTTCTCCAGATTACACCAGGCTAAAGTTGGCCAAGAAGAGGCGAGACACCCTCAAGAATCAAGCCTGGTCAGATCTGGTCACAACGGGCAGATTTAAAGACAGTTAACAGATGTGGGGAAATGGATTGATTTGAGAGCAAAAAGAATAATACAGATAAAATCAGCACCAAAAATAACCAGTTGTAAGGCAAGACAGCTAATCAGACCTACCTCGAGTATTTTTAGTTAATGTCGTAAAAGTAATATTGTGCGACATAATCTATGCTCTGATTCTTGCTCCCTCGCCCGACGGAGTAGACCGAGGAAATTTCCAACTCACAGTTTTTTTATCTGGTGAAATCAGTGTGCCACACTGCATTTAATCTGGACTATTCCCATCATCACTGATGACAGGCATTTTGACCCCTCTTGGGTCTCTCGTACTATGTAGCCTGGTACCAGGCTAATTATTCTTGCACCAGGCTAAACAGGCATTCGGGTTTTCTTTTCTGCTGCTCTCCCCAGAGGAGACAGCCTGAAAACTGCCTGGTCGCGTTTGGTTAACCTGACATTTGTTTTCACGCGTGAAACATTTATTTTAGCCTGGTAGCCCGAGATTATGTCCTATAATTTACGAAAGTTTTCCACAATCATGATATAGTTTGATATACTGCATCAAACTATATCATCTACCCCTTTTTAGCCTGGTCTCTCCCCTCGTCCAGCCAACACAGTTTTTTTCTGCCCACAAAATCCGTTTTTGTTTAAAAAAAACGACCAAGATGCTTCAAAAGCTGATTTTTATTTACCTGGAAATAACAACACAAAAATGGCTCCGACAAACACAGCCACCAATGAGTACTCCGTCAAGGTGTTAGCAAACAGTCTCCCCTTGAGGTAGTTATGGAAAATTCCCAATCCAATATAGGCCAATGCCATGATAAACAACGCCTGGTTCCAAGCTGACAGCGGATAGAGCGAAATGACGATGCCGACCTCGACTAGCACCAACGTTAACAACGATGTAAGTCCGGTTACTTGGGCACTCAACCGTTTATCGAGTTGAACCGACCATAATGACATCAAAATCAATGGAAAATGCACGAGCCCAATTCCCAAGCCATTGATGTAAAACGGAAACCGCAGCGAAAACAAGGTATTCGTAAACAACAGCGAAGTCAGTAAGGTGAACAGCAGACCAATGGCATGAGCCGCGTGCAACAACTGGATTGTTCTCCCCTTCGCTACCGAAAAAATATTTGAGGTCAAGTACAGACCGTACATGCCCACTGAAAACAAGGCTAAAATAGCAAATTTACTTACCAAGTTTGTTGGTAACAAAAAGTAAAATAATCCTACCGCCATCGTGTACAAAGCCGGAAACGGCACAATGGTCAGCCACTCATGTCGTTGCAAATCATCTGCCAAAGCCCAACCTGACACCGCAAATGAAATCATGGTCAGCACCCCGACTGCCAAGTATCGCCACTCCAGTGACACGTACTGCATGGCCAGCAAACCAAGACTCAACAAAATGGATGCGATTACAAATTTTTCTCGTCGACGCATAATCAGATCACTCTACTCGCTCGGCTCTATCCAGGTGGCAGCCGCATATACATCATCAACATCTTCATTATCGCGCAAATCAGCCACTAAGTCAGTCAGCTGAGCTGCGGTTGCTGGATCACTAACATCAAACGGCATTTGTGGCACATAGTTGCCATCCGCTTCTCGAGTAAACAAGAACTGGACTGAGCCCGGACTACCCAAACTGCCACCGGCCTTACTCAGGGTTGACCGCAGCTCGGCACTCGTTCGTTGGGGATTATCAGTCATCGTCACAATCAGCAAGCCTACCCCACCTGGGCCATAGCCCTCGTAAACAATTTCAGAAATAGTCTTGCCGTCTCGTTTACCCAAACCGGCATCAATAGCCCGCTGAATTTTATCTTTGGTCATGTTAGCTGCGCGAGCCTTATCGACAGCCAGTCGCAACGTCGGATTAAATTTAGGGTCACCGGACTTGCCTTCTTTGACGGCTATCCGAATCGCCTTTGCCATGTAGCTAAAAACCTTTGCCTTTTGGGCATCGGCTGCACCTTTGCGCTGCTTGATATTGTTCCACTTGCTGTGACCTGACATATGGCTTGATTATATCGCACATTGACAAGCGAAGGGTGGCCGCGTATCCTTGCATATCGATTTACATATGAATACATTCCACTCACTCCAACAACAAGCAATTAGCGCGGCTAAACAGCAAGATTGGGCGCTAGCTGTCAGAATTAACACTGAGTTAATTGAACTCAATCCGACCGATGTCGGGGCACTCAATCGCTTAGGGGTAGCTCATTTACAGCTCGGTGAAAGCTCGGCTGCTAAAACCAGTTTTCAAAAAGTGCTCGAAATTGACAAGTCCAACACCATCGCCAAGAAACATCTGGCTCGCCTAAAATCGAACCAAGCTCCTACTTCGCCCAACTTCAACCACGTATACTTCATCGAAGAACCAGGTAAAACTAAGATCATCGACCTGCACCGGCTAGCCGGCAAAAATGTACTTGATCAGCTATCAGTTGGACAACTTTGTGAGCTTAAACCCAAAAATCGCTATATCTCAATTGAAAGTGGTAAGGCCTATATCGGAGCCCTGCCAGAAGACTTATCTTTCCGCCTCACCAAACTGATGAAACATGGCAACCAATACGAGTGTTACGTTTACTCATCAAACGGTAACAGTTGCAGCGTCTACCTGCGCGAAACATTCCGCTCAGATGAGAACCAAGACGTACACTCATTCCCGTTGGTGAAGTCTAACTTAGCTACAATTAATGATATTGACCAAGATTTGTTGTTTGAAGACAACATCCCAGTTCAAATGCTCGACACTGACCTCGATGAGGAAAAGGGTAGCTACGAAATCTCTGATCAAGAGAACGAGAACTAGCGACTTGGGCCACTAGTCTGGCCCATGAACAAAGGCTCAACATCTTTGCCAAGTAGTACCACAATATCTGCACGATATTGGTTAGCCGCTTCTTGATTTTCCACTGCATGAGGCTCAAGTGGCAGCACTGTTTCAACCCCATGCATTGCCCGCTGACAACGTCCTGCCGCCTGGTTATTCATCACCAACTGTGTCACATCGGACGGTTGCTTACTATCGGTAACTCGGATGACTCGCAACTGCCCGTTTTCTAAAACTCTGGCCAACTGGCTGGCCAACCCGCTGACAGCCGTGGTGTTCACCACAGCAATTGAACACTCACTGTCCAGCCAATCGGGCAACAGCCTCACTTCTCGACCCAAATTGGCCACTGGCACCTGGCCATGGAAGGTGACGCCATACGACCCAACTTGATCAGCTGCCCAATACCATTGCCACGCTTGCCAATGATGAGATACATTGGCCCAAGCAGTCTGCCACCACCATTTCCTGGTGGCCTCTAAGGTGGTCAGATCTGACGTCGGCTCAACAGTTGTGATAATGTCACTTGCCCCCACCCCAATTGCTTGGCTGTAGGCAGCTCGCACGAAATCAGGCGATTTTTTCTCTAGACCCAACAACCTGTTTACTGCACTGAGCGGATACTCACCATATCCACCAATCAAATGCACCGGTGTTTGAGAGTCGAGCTCCCACAAGTGAATTCTGTTGGCATCCTTTAAATATACTGCGTATATTATTCTCTTGTTGTGTCCATCTTTTTCTGATGAAATGAATAATGTTTGGCTATCTTGCTTAAAACCCAACCAGTTCGGGGCAAGTGTCCAAGACAACCAACCAATTGCCAGTAAACCGATCATGGCAGTGACAATCGCTCCCAACAACTTCATGGGACCAGAACTTGATTTGTGACTTGGTCTCTTTGACTGGTTCGAAGGGCGGGTTCGCCTGACAACTACAGACCCCGAGCGTCGCGTAGAGCGACCTGAGGCAGCATAGTCATACTTGGTTCCACGGCGGTGGGCGGCGACACGACGGGACATAAATTGTGAGTAGTTCTACTTTACCCAAGCTTGAGCTGGGTTCGCAACTGCTCAGTTAAGCGTACCATACATCGGACGTTATGAATCGATGCTAATCGATAGTACGTCAATTCGCCGCATTTGTAGAGATGGTGAAGGTAGGCTCGGCTGTACCCCATCTGGCAGGTGTGACAGTCGCACCCAGGTTGAATCACAGACTGGTCAGTCGCAAACCGCGAGTTACCAATGCTCAGGCGACCTTTCGGCCACTCGCTGACGAACTCCACGTTTTCACCGGTACCTTGGATTTCACCCACGTAGATGGCTCCGTTGCGAGCCAGTCGCGTTGGCGCCACACAGTCAAACATATCAAAACCCAGTTTCACCGCTGCCACTAAATCACTGGGGTTGAGACCCAGACCCATGGCATAGCGCGGCTTATCAGCAGGCAACAACTGCTCGATCCAGCCCATCACCTCAGCCGTTCCAGCCATGTTGTAGCCGATGGTCTCGCCACCCACGGCAATACCGTCGAAGGGACGCGCCACCATAAACTCAGCCGACTCACGCCGGAGCTCCGGAATCATGGCTCCTTGGACAATGCCAAACAAAGCTTGATACTGACCATACACGCTGTGTCGATCGCGCGCTTCCCAGGCCATCAGACATTGATCGGCCCATCGATGCGTCCGATCCAAAGCTTCCCGAGCATATCGGCTGTCAGCTTGATCTGGTGTGCACTCATCAAAGGCCATCATGATGTCGGCCCCAATTTGCTGCTGAATCTCGATCGCCCGCTCGGGTGTAAAGAAGTGTTTTGAACCATCCAAGTGCGAAGTAAAGCCAACGCCTTCTTCGGTAATCTTGACTCCGCCGTCTGTTTTGCCGAGCGAAAAAACTTGAAAACCACCTGAGTCAGTCAACATGGGTTTCGACCAGTTCATGAACTGATGCACTCCCCCCATCGCTTGCAGCCTTTCCATGCCGGGTCGCAAGTACAGGTGGTAGGTGTTGGCTAAAATGATCTGGGCTTGGGTAGCAGCAATATCCTGAGTGTCCAAGGCTTTAACTGTGGCCAAGGTCCCAACTGGCATAAAAATCGGCGTCTCAACTCGGCCATGTGGTGTCTCAAACCAGCCAATTCTGGCTCGGCCGACAGTTTTCTCTAGATGAAAGCTAAAAGTTGAGTTTGGCATCTTGAACAGCTATTGTACTCTATCTGCCAAGCCAGCCGAGCGCTCAAAACCGGTGCAGTATAATACATGGTTATGCTCTCACCTCGAGATTTCCACTATGACCTCCCTGCTGAGCGAATTGCACAGACTCCAGCTGTACCTCGAGACAGCAGCCGGTTGCTGGTCGTCAACCGTGAGACTGGCGAGCTGCATCACCACCACTTTCGGGAGTTGCCCAGCCTGCTCTGGCCCACCGACATCTTGGTGCGCAACAACACCAAAGTAATTCCGGCTCGGATTTTCGGGCGAAAAAAGTCCGGTGGTGAAGTCGAAATCCTGCTCGCCAAACGACTAAGCAGTGGCTCAGCGACTGAGCGCTGGGAGTGTCTGACCAAGCCCGGTCTCAAACCTGGCCAAACAGTCGTCTTTGACAATGTGGACCTTGAAGGAAGTTGTGCCGAGATCACCGGTTTTAGTCGGACGATTGAGTTTAACCAGTCACATACCGAACTGTTCGAAAGCCTCGAGAAAATTGGTCATACTCCCCTACCTCCCTACCTCGAGTGGCACGGTGATGACCCACAGGAACTACGTCAGTTGTACCAGACCCTCTACGCCAAAGTGGCTGGCTCAGCCGCTGCACCAACGGCTGGTCTGCACTTTACGCCAGCGGTTGACCAGGCGCTAACACAGCTGGGTGTTGAGATTCACGAAGTTACCTTGCACGTTGGGCTGGGCACATTCCTGCGTGTCAAAGTTGATGACATCACGCAGCACGAGATGCACGCTGAGACCTACTCGTTCTCGGCTGACACCGCGGCCGCCCTCAATGCTGCTCGCCAGGCCGGTCGACGTATCATCTCAGTTGGAACTACCACCACTCGCGTGTTGGAAACCTGCTTCGATCACGAACGCCATCAATTTGTAGCTGGCAGTGGTGAAACCAGGATCTTCATTTATCCGCCCTATCGATTCGAGGCTATTGATGGCTTAATCACCAACTTCCACGAACCAGACTCAACGTTACTGATGCTTGTTTCCGCCTTTGTCACCCAACCCAACACCGCCCACTCGTTCACTTCGTTCGCCGACACCACGTTGGGTGCTGCTTACCAAGTGGCCTTGCAACAAGACTACCGATTCCTCAGTTTTGGTGATGCGATGCTGATTACCTGACACCAAAAAGCCCTCGTTTCCGAGGGCTTTCATTTTCATACTGTAGGTACGATTTACTCGCCCACTACGTAGCGCACAAAGCGGCCAACCATCAGCTTTTCGCCGATTTTGCCACTCAAAGCCTTGAGCATTTGCTCAATGGTTTGTGAGCCATCTTTAATAAACTCTTGAGCTAACAGTTCTTCAACGGTCTCAGGGGCCATGGCAGAAACTTGCATGGCGATATCCCGACCCAAAGCGCGGAACTCTTCGTTGCGGCCGACAAAGTCGGTTTCGCACAGCAGTTCAACCATCACGGCATTCTTGCCGGTGGCGTGAACATAACTAGCGATGTAACCTTCTTTGGTTTCGCGGTCAGCTTTCTTCTCAGCTTTGGCTAAGCCACGCTCTCGCACTAAGTCGCGAGCTTTGGCGTAGTCGCCGCCGGCTTCGTCGAGGGCTTTTTTACAGTCCATCATGCCAGCACCGGTTTCTTCACGAAGTTGTTTAACGTCTGCAGCGGTGTAACTCATAATTGTCTGTTTTGTAGTTTTTCCTCCTCCAGAGAAAAGTCGGACTCAAAACTACAAAACACTCCTTCATCTACTCATTAATAAAAGTCTCTATCTAGACTACCAAATTACTTGGCAGCTTTGCCAGCCTGGTAGGCTTTGGCAATTTCGTTGACGATGAGTTGGATACTACTCATAGCGTCGTCGTTGGCGGGAATCGCGATGTCAACTTGGCGAGGATCGGCGTTTGAGTCGATCAAGGCAATGACTGGCACACCCATACTTTGGGCTTCGCGAATCACGTTCTTTTCTCGAGCTGGATCGATCACGAACAAGCAATCAGGACGTTTCTTGAGGTTCTTGATACCGATGAAGAAACGCTCCAATCGGCCTTGCTCTTTCTCGAGCTGAACTCGTTCAAACTTGGTGTATCCTTTGAAAGTGTCATTCTGCAAACCAGTCTCGATCTCGATCATGCGTTTGAGAGATTTTTGCACCTGTTCCCAGTTGGTCAACAGACCACCCAACCATCGAGATGTGATGAACATCACGCCCGCTGGCTCAGCGGCAGCTTTAACTAACTCTTTGGCTTGGCGTTTGGTCCCAACCATAACCAAAGTGCCACCAGTGCGACCTAACTCGTAAACGTAGTTGTAAGCTTGTTGCAGTTGAGCGGCGGTTTTGGCCAGGTCAAAGATGTGCACGCCATCTTTTTCCATGTAAATGAACTGCGCCATGGCTGGGTGCCATTTGCGAGCTTGGTGGCCAAAATGGCAACCGGCATCAAACAACTGCTGCAGATCATACTCTGGAGCATGGTTAGGTAAGGCGGTGGTATCAATCATCACTGTCCTTGTTTGCCCTCACTTTGTGAGGAGCGCGCTGGTTTGGGTGAATCAGGACTCTGACCGCAAACAGCGCAATATAATTACTAGAGGTGAAGTATATCACACCAGAGAAAATTTAGCGAGTAGTTAGCTTTTGGCTCGCTAAGGTCACAGCGTTAGCCATTAGGCAACTGACTGTCACGGGCCCTACTCCGCCTGGGACGGGTGTCAAAAATGCCACCGTCTCGCTCAAGCTAGCCCGATCAATATCAGCCCGCGGTTCCCCTACATCCACCAGAGTCACACCTGGTTTGAGCAAGTCACCAGTGATTAAGCCTGGCTGGCCGGTGGCTGAGATAACAATATCTTTATCTTGCAACAGCTGGCCTGACTCGCGCCGAGCAGCTAGTTCAGCTTTGCCCCATAGCTCCACCTTGTAGTTGTGGTGACGCAACCAGTAATACAACGGCAAACCCAACAAATCAGATTTACCAATAATTACTATCTGCTTTTCCGGTGACAACTGTTTAGATTCTTCCAGAATTTCCCAAACTGCCAAGCATGTAGCTGGCAAAACTTTGCCAGTGGCAGACCAGGCGTTGGCAGCCAACAGCTCCAGCGTGCTGGGGTGTAACCCATCGACATCCTTGGCAGGATCAATCAGTGATACGAGTTCGTGCCACCAGGCTTTAAATGCTCCGGCTTGGTCACCATCGTGGTGATTTGGGCTGGAAACTTGTACCCACGTCTGTCGCCAGGGTTTCTGAATAATAATGCCAGTGACTAATGGGTCGGCGTTGGCAGCTTTGACCGCTTCCGCAATTTCCGAAACGGGAGTCCGCAGTGAGAATGACTGAACTTGATACTCAATACCCAGCCGAGTAGCGGCTTCGCTTTTAAGCCGAGTGTACAGCTGGCTACCTTGGTCTTCTTGAAACAAAATGGCTACGACTTTGGGCACGACGCCTTGCGTTTTAAGCTTAGCCACTTCTGGCAACAGCTCTCGTTCACGACGAGCGGCGTAGGTGTATCCGTCAAAAACAATCATGGTGTATTGTACCAAGTCCAAAGTAGTCTCGGTCCAGCGACAACTTAATTATTATAAGAAAAGTCACACGACGGTGATATAATCCCCGAGAACATGCGCAGAATTGAAGCAAACTATCAATCTATTCAGGAACTGGCTGACCGCCAAGTAGAGGTGTATAGCGACACTGACACGCTCCTGATTGTGGTCCGAGCCATGCCAACCGTGGGTGAGGATGGTGTATTGCGCAGCGGCGGGACTGGTAGTACTTCAATTGCCACTTCCCTAGCAAGCACCCTGGAAGAATCCTTTTTGCGTTTCAACCCCCGGGCAGAAACCGATATTCGTTTTAAACCTGGTTTGGTCTTAACTGGTGAAGTGATGCGTCGGCGCTTCTTTGAACAAGTGTATAGCTTGGCCCACCCTGATCTTGATTATCTGCAAGCCAAAGAAGATAGCAACTTCCACAAAGCATTTTATGCTTGGCGGTCATACCTTGAACTCGAGAACGATGATCACCATGACGCAGAACTTGATCAGATGATTACTGACGAGGTGGCCAAGCTAATGGCCGAGCGCCAAGTGGTCGTGGTTGATTCAAAAGTTTTCGCCGACATTGAGCGCAACCGCCAGCTTTTTCCCAACATGCTCGTCATCGGGGTAACAACTGATGATGACAAAGCCACCCAACGCATGCTTGAACGCGAGCTCCAAAAAAACTCGAACACCACCATAGAAGAGGTGGCTAGCATTCGCGCCGAACGACACTTGCGAGATGCCGACCGTTATAAACGCCAAAATGCCACCGACTTCACCGCAGAGGGGATTCGCAATCGGTCCCATTTAGTGATCGATAACTCAGCTACTTGGAGTAAAGAGGAGTTTCCCCAGCAAATCCGACAGCTATCACTCGAGATACTTGGTGTCCTGGTTCAGGCACACGTTATCACTGACGAAGTAGCAACCATGGCTACCCCACTCTTAGCCGAACTGTCACTTCCCAAGGCCAGCTAAGGTTCTCAGCCGCTGAATATTTTCAGCATCTGGTCCATCGCCTTCAATACCAGGCACTTCCAAGACCAGTGGTTTATCTTTGATGAACGGATGCGTTAAAAAGTAAGCTAGCTCCGCTGGTGGAATTTCCCCATCTCCAAGATTGGCGTGCCTATCTCGACCAGAAGCAAAAGGGTCGCGGCTGTCGTTAACATGAACCAAAGTCAACTTATCAGCTAAATCCAGTTCTTCAATCACTTCGATCGCTGTTTTTTGACCGTCTCGACCAACTTTACCTAGGGAAAGCCCTGCACACCAAGCGTGACAGGTATCGAGGCACCAACGCAACCGCGTTGATTTGACGGCGTCAAACAACCAACGCACTTCACTTAAGTCACTACACAACTTGCCCTGTTGGCCAGCCGAGTTCTCAATGAGCAGATGTGAATCATCAGGTGTGTTTTGCAAAACTTCACTAATCACCCGCGCAGTCTGATCTTTGACCGCTTCCCAACCGCGACCTTGGTGGCTACCTAAATGCACCACCACTCCCGAACCTTTAACCAAACTATCAAACTGCAAATCATACTTCAGAACCTCTGCAGACTTTTGGACGAGGTTCGGGTTGTCTGAAGCCACGTTTGTCAAATAGATGGTATGCGTAAAAATTGGATTGATAGACAATTCTTGCTGTTTTGAGAACACTTTGGCGGTATCAACTTTTTCTAGAGGTGACCGTGCCCAAACCCGAGGACTGCCCGAAAAGACCTGCACACAGTTGGCGCCGATCGCAGCTGCCCGTTCAATGGCTTTGTCCAGTCCCCCTGCCGCCGAAACATGGGCTCCAATGCGTCGGTCGGCTGCAACGTGAGAGTGTGGGTCGTGATGGGTCATGGACTGAAGTATACTAGGCAGGTGCCGATAACGAAACTCCATGGCTGGCAAATCGAGTACCTCAATGAACGTGAGTATCATGTTTTGAAGCAGGAAATTTTTGGCCGTGATATCTACTCTTTTGAACCAGATACTCCCTCACCTCGCATCCTGGACATTGGCGCCCACATCGGCATGGCCAGTCTATACTTTTTGACCCAAGCCCCAGGAGCGCACATTACTGCGGTAGAACCCAATCCGTACGTAGCGGAAGTTCTGGAGCGCAACTTGTGGCAAAACCAAGTTGATGACCAGGTCACCGTTGAGAAAGTAGCGGTCGGCACTGAGTCAGGGCAAACAGAGCTGTACATCGATAGCAGCCCTGATCAATGGTGGAGTACGGCCAGCCTCCTCCCCGCTGCCTGGACAGGTGATCAGGCTACCTATCCTTTGACTGTCCCCATGAAGGGACTTCGCGAGTTTTTAACTGACTCAATAGACTTGTTAAAAATGGATATTGAAGGTGCGGAGCAAGCTATCCTGATGTCCGCTGGATTAGAATTGGTTAAAGTACGACAGCTACTGATCGAGTTTCACCCTCATCCTAAACAATCGCTCAGCACCTTGTGCAAGTACCTGACCAATCTTGGTTTTACAGTCAGTGTTTGGAAAAAAGGCAAACCGGTCAGCATAGCTGCCGCCGGCAATGGCCTCGTCATGATCCGCGCTGCCCGTAGCGACCGCGCTTGATGCTCGGGCCACCGGTGCGCTACTTCCAAGTAAACAATGGGAACTCACGAGCAAAAGCGCTGACTTCTTGGCGAATCGCTCGCAATTTTTTATCTTTGTCAGCTTTGGCTCGGAACTCTTTCAAAAACGGTGAGCGCTCAGCCTGGACCTCTGGTAACCGAGCTGATTGGGTCAACTCAACCACTTGTTGAATCCAAGTCGCAATTTGTTTCATGTCCTTGGCCTTCATGCCTCGCGTGGTCACCAACGGTGTACCGATGCGGATACCTGAAGGATAGAATGGCGAGACTGGCTCGTTGGGGACCGTGTTGCGATTGGCGTAGATTCCAGCCACATCCATGGCGTAAGCGACCTGGGCACCCAAGCCAGGGCTGATAGCGCTTAAATCAATGAGCATCAAATGGTTCTCCGTCCCCGACCCGACCAGCATTAAACCCTTGGCTTGTAAAGCCTCAGCTAGCGTGTCGGCATTGGTGCGAATTTGTTTGGCATACTTGATAAAAGCCGGCCGACTCGCCTCCTCTGCTGCTACAGCGATGCCGGCAGTTGTGGCGTTGTGCGGACCACCCTGTAAACCAGGAATAATGGCAGCGTCAATCTTTTTACCCAAATCTTTGTCGCGATCCAAACCGCGCTGGGTAACCATAATCATGGCACCCCGTGGTCCACGGAAGGTTTTGTGAGTTGTCGACATGATGACATCAACGTGTGGCACAGGCGAGGGATGTTCCCCTGCAACTACTAGACCAGTAATGTGCGAAATATCTGCGACTAACCAGGCTCCGACTTCATCAGCAATCTGGCGAAACTTGGCAAAGTCCAACACAAATGGGTAAGCAGTCGTCCCAGCTACAATCACCTTTGGTTTGTGTTCCCGAGCTAGTCGAGCTAGCTGGTCAAAATCAATTCTGGCCTGACTGTCCAAACCATACTGAACCGTTTTAAAGTATCTGCCAGAAAAGGTGACGTTGGGATGGCCATGTGTCAGGTGTCCACCAGAACTGAGCGCCAAGCCCATCAGCGTCTCCCCTGGCTGCATCAGCGCAAAGTAGATAGCTCCGTTGGCTGGCGAACCTGAGTAAGGCTGCACATTCACATAGGGTACGTCAAACAGTTTTTTGACCCGATTGACCGCCAAATCTTCGATTTGGTCGATGATTTGGTTACCTTCGTAATAGCGACGACGAGAATAACCTTCAGAGTACTTGCTGTTCAAACAAGAACTAAGCACCGAGGATACCTCTGGCGAAATGTGGTTCTCCGAGGGAATCAAGCCAATCATCTCCCGCTGGCGAGTTTCTTCTTGGGTAATGAGGTCAAAAATAGGATCTACCATGAGGTTATTCTAGCGGAAGTTATAAAAAAAACAGCGGCTGTTCTGCCATTATGTGCTGAGCTGGCTCAACTCGGTGGGAGCTTTAGAGAGTTATCCCAATTTCCTCTGGAGGAACCCACCCATACACTAAACAGTACAGCATCGTAATGGGACGAGTCAGTCCCTCTGGGTGTTCAAGTCCTGCTTCACTTAAAGCATTTTTGGCGTGTGACCAAACTAGAGCATACTTTGTTTCAGTCGGCAAGCCAACTAAGTTGACTCCCTGTAGGGCGTCATGAATCCATGGCAACACGTGTTCATACTGTTCGAGAACTGTCTGTTTTACAAAACATTGTTTGGCAATGTTTTTTTCACCTTCAATGCGGTTCATGTGACTTAAACTCATAATTACTCCCACTCCATAGTGGCAGGTGGTTTGGTAGTAATGTCATACACCACCCGCGACACTTGAGGTACTTCATTAACAATTCGCCGGGATAGGCGCTCCAAAACTTGATGGGGCAAGTGTGCCCACTGGGAAGTCATGATGTCATTGGATTCATAAGCCCGAATGGCAACGACTTCGGCAAACACTCGCTCATCACCCTTGACCGCGGTGCTCATCGCTCCAGACATAATGGCAAAACACTGAAACACTTTATCGTAGAGTCCGGCGGCTGTGATTTCTTCGATCACAATTTGGTCAGCTTGCTTTACTTGGGCCAACCGCTCGGGCGTCACTTCACCCCGCACTCGAATGGCATAACCTGGACCAGGAAATGGTTGTTCCATCACCAATTCTTCAGGCAACCCGGCTCTTCGCCCCAACTCTCTAACTTCATCTTTGTAAAAACTCCGTAGTGGCTCGATCAGTTTGAGTTTCATGTCTTTCGGCAAACCACCCACGTTGTGATGTGACTTGATTTGTGAGGCATGTTTGGAACCTTTGGACTCGATGACATCAGAGTAAATAGTCCCCTGTCCCAAGTACTCGACAGCCGGATGTTTGGCTGCTTCTTTTTGAAAAAGCTCAACGTAAAGCTTACCGATCGCCTTGCGTTTCTGCTCGGGGTCAGTCACCCCTTTGAGTGCAGTCATAAATTCTTTACGGGCGTCGATCACCACGAGACTTGCCTTTACTTGTTTGGTGAAAATAGCCTTGACTCGCTCGACTGTGCCTTCTCGCATTAAACCACTCTCCACATAGACTGGAACTAAGCGCTTACCAATAGCTTTGCCAAGGAGAAAAGCGGCCACGGTCGAGTCCACTCCACCGGACACAGCGCATAAGACTTGAGCGGTGTCGCCCAGTTGTTGCTTGAGTTCAGCAATCAGGTGCTCAGGGTTCAAATCGAGCGGTTGAGCTGTTTCACCGCACTCTTTGAGCGCAAAGTCAGCCAATAACTCCAAGCCACCTTCGGTGTGGTCAGCTTCTGGATGAAACTGGACCCCGTACCATTTTTTGGTTGGGTTCATGGCCATGGCGTGTTCACCCTGTTCAGTTTGCCCGACAACACTAAAGCCGGCTGGCAGTTTCGTGACTGAGCTACCATGCGACATAATGACTTGATAATTCTGTGCTTTCAAACCAAGCTTGGCTTTTTTAACCAGTAACTTTTCTGGACCATATTCGCGATATGCCCCACTAACAGTACCTCCCAGTTGGTCGGCCATTAACTGCCAACCATAACAAATCCCGAGAATCGGAATCCCCAGATCATAGATTTTGGAATCAATATCAATTCGAGTCTCATTGGTCACAAAGGCTGGACTGCCTGATAAAATCAGACCGGTCGGTTGATGCGCCTTGACCTCAGACATCACCGTTTCTGGATCGATATAGCGATACTCAATCCCAAGCTGCCGCAGTCGGCGACCAATCAAGTGGGCTGTTTGAGAGCCAAAATCGACGATCAGAATCATAATGTCTTTTCCCCTTCTCAGGTGTTACCGATACTCATCGGGATCATATATATCAGGTTCTCGGGGTAACAGATCGCTGATCGATACCCCCGCTTGTCGAGCTATTTTTTTGGCGCTTTCGTAGGCCATACTGACGTAGTACTCGTGCTCATCACCAGTCTTAACTGGATCTCTGTCTAAACGGACTTGCTGATAAGCAGCCTCACGGGAAGCCATTTCTTGGGTAAAAGCGGCCAGCACTTCTGCATCTTGATCAGCCAGCCGTCGCAGAATGTGGCTCAGGTTCATCACTTCCTCGAACACCTCCTGGATTTTAGTAGCTGACAACTTGACGCTCACACCCTTGGCCTGATGCGCGTTTTCGATGGTTTTTTGGCGACTAACAATGAGGTCTGCAGCTTGCGAAAATGTGTCTTGAGAAAAAGTGACTCCTGCGCCTAAGCTGGCTCGAGTGATGGCGAGTGCCTGTTGTACAACGTTAGCCGGATGCTGCATGCTAACTTCAAAAAATAATCGCGCTAAATCCTGAGGTTGATCCTTGAGCTGTTGCGAATATGGTGCTTGTTCCCGGATCATCTTAGGTATCCAAAATTATTTTTTCACCAGCTAGCTCTGTAATACTAATCAATGAGTGTGGTTTGAGCTTGGTTTGTAACTCAATCGCTGCTAGCCCACCTTGCCAAGCTTTATCAAACATGACTCCCAGCCCCACTACCTCTGCCCCAGCTGCTTGGAGCGCAGAAATCGCAGCTATGGCGGTATCACCGTGTGCAATCACATCATCAATCAAAAGCACTTTCATACCTGGTTTTACAAAACCGATATGACTCAGAACTTGGGTTTGGCCCGTGGTAAAAGAATCATTGTGATAACTGACAACATTCACCCACGAACCTGGTGTGACTGCAGCCCGTTTAGTAGGCAGAATTACCGGAATGCGGAGTATGTCAGCAAGCTTAGAGACTAGACGATTTCCAGCATCTGGCAAGCCGGCAATGGCATCAATGTGACCCAACTGCCGGAAGTGATCGGCCCAGCATTCTGAGGCCAGTTGCAAAATATCAGGATCGATCGTGACGTTGAACTCAGCCGCGACAATATAGCCTTTGGCCGCATCTTTGATAAACGCTGTTTCGAGAAACCGTTGACGAAGGAAAGCTAGTTTGGTGGCCGATGTCATGTCAGCTTGGTGTCAGCTACTACAGACCAGTGTACAAAAAAAACACCGTTCTGTTCAGCTCGACTTGGTGTCCCCCCACTGGGCCGGCGGGGTTCGTAGCTTGGGAGCGAAAGTCGGGTGCTCTCGCCTTTTCTATGTATTGGTTGTGTATTAAACACTACTTTGCCGGATTTGACCAGAACCATTTTTGGTAAGTGTTTTCGAATTTTAGAAAGTCATTCTCCAACACGTAGCGAAAATACGTTAGTTTTCCGATGCTGAGGTCAGAAATTCCTGTAGCACCGTCACCATCTGACTACTGGCTGCTTCAGCGGCAGCCAAAACTTCTTTATGGTCGTGTTTCACAAAGGCCAGGTTAGTCACAAACGCGAGTCCAGTTACTTTCAGCTTTAACCATCGAGCCACCAGGACTTCCGGCACGGTACTCATCCCAACCACATCGGCTCCCAAGATGTGGAGCGCTCGTTTGTCGACTGGGCTCTCGTAGTTGGGACCGTGGTAGTAACAGTAACTTCCCTCTTGGAAACGGATTTGGTGTTTAGTCATGATGGCCTTGGCTTTTGCCCGCAGCTCGACATCAAAGACAGCCGACATATCCAAGAATTTTGGCCCCACCAACGGATTATCCAAAGCCAAAAACAGCGTCATCACATCATTGAGAATCACAAAGTCACCCACCTGGTACTCTGGATTTAAGCCTCCACAGGCCGCTGTAACCAGGAGTTCAGTTACTCCGGCAGCCGCCAAAACTCGAATCGGCAACGTAACTTGCTCGGCTGTGTACCCTTCGTAGGTATGCAGACGGCCAGCCATGATCGCAACTCGGTGACCATTCAGCTTCGCAATCACCAGTTTGCCGTCATGACCTGGCACACTAGCTGACACCCCCAACCACTCTTGAAAACCTACCTCGGCCTCGATCTCAGCTCCTTCAAGCACGCGACTCCAGCCACTCCCCAAAATAGCGAGTTGACTCGGCATGGACTTGATACGTTGTTGCAAGATAGAGGTGGCTTGGTTTTCGGTGTGCATACTTGCACTATACCTTAGAAACTGGCGCGTTGGCTAATCTCATTCGACGGTACCAAAATATCGATCACCATAGTCACCTAGGCCTGGCACAATGTATTTTTGGTCATTGAGTGACTCATCAACTGACCCCACAAAAATCTCAACTTCCGGAAACTCTTGGTGAATTGCGGCGATGCCCTCAGGGGCTGCGATGACTGATACCACGCGGATTTGCTTGGGTTTCTCCTGAGCCACTCGGCGCAAAAGGTGCAAAATCGAGCCACCAGTGGCCAACATCGGGTCAGTCACAATCACCACACTACTCGATGTGATTTTGGGCAACTTCCAGTAATACTCACTAGCCACTGCCGTTTTCTCGTCACGCTCGAGTCCCACAAAGCCAATTTTGGACTTGGGCAGCAACTCCAGTGCCCCGAACAACATGCAGATACCAGAACGCAAAACTGGTACCACCACCACTTCATCGGCCAGTTTTTGCGTCTGCATGGCTTTCAACGGGGTTTCGATAGTTACAGTTTGGAAATCCAGACCGCGAATCGCTTCGGCAAAGAGCAACGTACAAATGCGGTCACTGTGACGACGGAACTTGTCGACTTTCGTCTGCTTATCGCGTAAATGTGACAATGAATCAATGACAAAAGGATGATCAACAATGGTGACTCGAGAACTACTAGCCATACCTGTCCTTCCTCCCTGTTAGAAGTCGGCTAGCCTCGGCTGGCTAAGCCGCTACGTCAGTAATGTGTTTGGTTGGTAAAACTTCTCTCAGTTTCTTGCAAATTTGGGCACCCTCATTTTCACTCAAACCGAGTCGCAAACAGTAGACAATCACAATAGCTTCGCCCCAGTTATCAATTTCCAATTGTTCGCCTAGATCAACTTCACAATCCACGCCCATTAAGCTGGGTAACAACAATCGCATCCAGGTAAATCCGCCGTCCAATGTATCGCGGAGCACCCGACTTTCCGCAGGAATGTATTGGGCTAATCGTTCGTAGGTCATATCCATAATTCCGGCTATTATACAGCCACAACCTCAGACTCAGTTATGGGTGGCTGTGACCAGTCTAGAGCCATAATACTGGGTGCTAAGGCAGGATACATCTCAAATGGGCTACCACCTATCAAAAACTGGCTCAGCTGTGGTTCAGGCATCACACTGGCTCGAGCAAACATGACCAACACTTCTGGCGTGGTTGGCTGCCAATCAGCATCGCTCTCACCACTATTTCGAATCATAATGCTTTCCGCGTACTCAGCTGCCAGTGAAGCTAAATCAAGTCGTGGACCTGACTGGGCTACTGATCCGCCTGGGCGGTAGGCTTCATTCAAAACTCGATGTGGAATGCGTCGGTACTTGACCATGAACTCGACACTACTAGCCCCAGCCATGGCCGCTGGCACCGATCCATCAACCATGTTCACCCACCAGGCTGTACCGACGTTAAAGTAGGTATAGAAGTAGGGTTTTTCGCAGTACAGTTCGCGCATTCGTTTCTTGTCGGCCGAAATGGCGTTGTAGCGCGCGGCGTAATCGCCAGGTGGCAACTTATCGAGTTCATATGCCAATCGAACGAGCTCAGCCTCTTCCATAATGGTGTCAGGATTATGGCCAGGAATTGTGACAATGTCCCCTGCCCAAAACCCGATTGGCAGCTCGCCCAATCTGAGCTCGGCTCGCCGTTCATCAGAAATCGGAATGACCTGATCGAGCCAGTGTGGCCAGGTGCTGATTGTTGGCACATTAAGCGCTGCCAAAATCACTCCCAGTTTTTGCCAAGCTACTTGCACCGCAGCTCGTTCGCTGGACTCTGGCACACCGCAATCTTTTTCAGGATTAAAGAAATGCGTTCGCGCCTGATCGCCGTGCCAATTCCGTACCATCTGACTGATACCACGCTTGCGGTTCGGGGCGCCCGTGGTTCCCACCCAATCGGTCATTTGGGCCGCAGAAAAGTTGGTGGTATGTTCGCCTGAGTTAGTCATGCTGAGTTACCTTAGTCTCTTTAGATAAAAAAAATCCCCGCGGTCTGCGAGGATAAACATTGAGTTTGAACTGATTGGTGTCATCAGTTCTTGATGAAGTTTAGTTGGCAAAAAAAAACTAGTGACTGGCACTAGATTGGGCATTATAAATGCACATCCGTGATGTATGCAAGTCCCAAAACTAAGGCTGTCAATTAATCTCGAAGTAACAACTCCAAAACTGCTCCCAAATCAGGCGTCAGCGGCGCTGAGATATGCACAGTTTGGTCCGTCCTAGGGTGTTTAAAACTCAGCTCGGCCGCGTGCAAAAAGTGGCGAGGGCACCAGGCTGCGTCAAGACTTTGGCGTTTTTTGCCAACGTAGACAGCATCCCCCACCAACGGATGTTTGATATGGGCCAGGTGCACCCGAATTTGGTGGGTGCGACCAGTATGCGGCCAACAGGCTACCAGCGAAAACCCCTGATAGACCTTAGCTTTGCGCCGAATATCACTACCTTGGGCAGTTGGTAAAGCCATCACCTTTTCGATATCCAGATGTGGAAAAAAGGTCTGGACTTGGTACTCGGTCTCGGCTGTCCGGCCGTCCGGTCGCACCGCAAACTGCTGGCGATTGTGACTAGCCCGCCCGAGTGGCAGATGGAGTGTATCGTGCTCTACTCCGAATTTACCGTGGCACAAAGCCAAGTATTGCTTGGTCACTTGGCGGTTTTTAAACTGAGCCAGTAAATTGACCAGTGCTCCAGGGTTTTTAGCCAGTACCAAGGCGCCACTCGTTTCTTTGTCCAGTCGATGCACGAGACCAAGTCGTTCAGCAAAAATTTCTTCAGGGGTACCATACTCAGCAGCGAACTCAGATGGCACCAAAGGCAACCATGCTTCCCGAGAAGTTTGGCTCCAGTCGCCAATAACTTGTTCAGCCAACCAATCTTGGAGCGTTTCTTCACTGGTAGTATCGGCCCGATTTACAACCAGGCCAGCTGGTTTGTTCAGGACTAAAATATCTTTATCTTCAAATAAAATGTCGTTCGGCAATATGTTCATACTCTCTCAACTTCTTGGTAGTCCTGAGATATACCACACCGCAAACCACCAACCAAGACCTATGGCAATAAACCAATCGGCAGCATTGTTGCTTATTCCGGTGTGCCACAACGGAATCCAGTCCCGCACTCCGCCCCACACCACTCTATCAAGAAGATTGCCAAAACCTCCAGCAATCAACCAGGTTAGCGGCCAACGCCATCGGTCAGATTCTCGCCACCAAGCGACTGTCAACCAAACTAAGATAACCGCTGTCACCAAAATCCAGCCAACGCTCGTGTACTCAGCACCCAGACCAAACGACACCCCCGTATTCAGCTGGCTCCAGCCTTGCTGCGTTGCCCATTCCTTGGTTGTTACATCAGTAACAATTAATGCCAAAAAAGCCGCAATCGGCCAACGAAAGCTAGAAATGGAGTTCTGCAATGAATTCATGGTTTTTTAGGTATCAGTCGGTCAAACTCGTCGTCCAGACCGACCGAGCCGCAATGACCGACCTGACCGTACAAACAACAGCCCGGCTCCAAACAACATACCAACCACGGCCAGCAACTCGTCTAAAGGCACTCCAAAGACAACCAAGTAACTAGGTGCTACCAAACTGAAAACCAAGCCACCCAAACTGACCAAAATGGCAAACATCGCCGTGATAAAACCCGTTTGGGCTGTGTTGCGATTGCCCTGATACCAGGCGTACGTCCGATACTTATACTCAACCTGGCTCAAGTACCAGAAAACCAACCAAAAATAGGCTGCCAAGTAGAGCTGTACTGGATGGTGTTTTTCGAACAAACCTGGGAACGTAATCCCCCACGGCATCCGGGTTGGATCGCCGATGTAGCTACCATCGAAAAATAGACCCAACCACACCACACTTAAACCCGCTGCAACCGCAGTCACCCAGAAATCGAGCAACTCAAAGGGATCCCACTTCTGCTTGATTGCCTGGCGACGCAGATACCAAGCCGCTCCCACCACCGTTGCAATCAGAATACTGCCAGGATAGCTAATGACATCAAACCACTTAGCAATATCGAGACCCCAGCGTGGCAACTGCAACAGCACGTAGGCCACTCGCCCAATAAGCAATCCCACGACACCAGCCAACAAAAAAGCATCGAAGGCCTCTTCTTCTTGATAGTGCTCATCTTTCGTTTTACGCCAAAATACAAACGCGATCACCAGCACCGCTAAGATCATGAACAAGCTCAGCGTGGTAAATTGAAAATTTCCGAAACGAATCAAAATTGGCCACATAGACCATGTAATCTTATCACGTTCTGTGTAGTGAACGACTGGGTGGAGGCAAAATTGGCGCTCGGTGCGGTATACTAATCGTCTATGCTGTCCATTTCTCACAGCTTGACAGGGGCGTTCATCGCTAGCCAGTTACCTCACCCCATTCTGTATATTCCGCTCGTTTTTGCTTCACATTATCTCGAGGATTGGATCCCCCACTGGGATGTGGGAACTGGCCTGAGTACTGGGCGGCGAAAGCGAACCACGGCCATTGGGTTGGAGTTGGTTGAGTTAGCTGTCTCAGTAATTTTGGTCTATTTATTTTGGCGAACAAACAGCCAGGGACCAAGCTGGCATATCTGGATCGGGGCGTTTGTCGGTCTGGTACCTGACTTCATGGAAGCCCCTCGCAATTTTCTCAAGTGGGAGCCGGCTTTTTTAAAGCCTTTCAACGATTTTCACCAAAACTGGCACCACTCCACTCCAAATATGGTGCTAGGACTGACACCACAAGCGGTAACACTAGCTACCATTTTTTGGCTACGGTGAGTAACTGCGAGTAACGGGAACAAATCTTGAGCTATTGTTTCTCAATGCTTTGAGTCACCGTCTTAACTGCAGTGGTCAATTCAGCCAGCAGATGAAGTTCATCTGTTAACTCGGCTATAGGTTTGACCTGAATAATGTCAGATAACATCTCATGTAGCAGAATCAGGTACTGTTGCAAACTGTGGCGTTCGTTACCGTTGAGGGCTAACAACAGTGATGTTTTGTTTGTATCTGGAGGTGTGGCCATTTCCAACACTTGAGCCGACAAAGTGTGGATCTGATACCTCAGCCAATCTGTCAAAAATCCACCGGTTCGACTCGCATCAACCTGATCTTCAATTTTTTCAACTAAGGCATCACTAGCAGTTTGCTCGAGCGTCCGCCCAAGTGTAAAAGCATGATTAGCAAACTGAGCTGCTTGACCTTCAACACCTTTTGGACCCCTAAAGCTAACTACTACCTCTCCTGGTAGCGTGGGATCGAGTGACACTGTCCTCATTCCACTGCCAGTTCGCAGTGTACTCAGTGGCAGTACATCAGAATCATTACGCTGGACCGCGACTGTTTCAGCACCCGGACCAGACCATCCTGGATGAGGCAGATAGTCAACATCTAACCAAACTCGCTCTCCATCCTTGTAAGATCGTAACCCGTCAACCTTGGCTGGCAACCTACTGGAACCCTGATCATGCCCTGCTACCTGTTCTTGGACCAACGCCAGTAATAACTCATAGGCAATCGCAGCAGTAATCGGATCATCAACTAATCCCTCTATTTCACGGGCTCGGGCTTTTGCAGCCACTAACTCTTGGGGGGATGTCACCATACAGCTCCTTTGTTAAGAACTTGTAACTTTCCGGGCAGGAAAGTGGCGCGGGAGGGAATCGAACCCTCACGAAGTTGCCTTCATAGGTTTTTGAGACCTACGCGTCTACCAATTCCGCCACCGCGCCAGGTGGTGAAGTGAGCTCGCGAACTCGCGAGATCAGGCCGTAAGTATATCAGGCTGGTGCCAATTTTAAAACATCTGCTTGTCACAAAAACTGCCTTGCGTTGCATTTTTGATGAGACTCACGTAAAGTTGAAGCATGGACTCATTTATGGAGCTGTTTCGCAACCTGGTCCAGCAAGCTATTGCTGTCGATAGCATCTGGTCAATTGTGCTGCGTGGTGTGATTTGGCTCGGCATTTCCCTAGTGATTATCATCAGTACTGATCGGCCCAATCCTGAGCAGTCGATGCGCAGCCTCAAAGCTAATCTCGGCTTTTTCCTGATGTTCTTGGTAGTATCCGGTGGGCTGATTGGCCTGTTGTTCAGCTACACCAAGGCGTAGATCCTCTGTCAAATCTGCAGACCTGACTAGCCCATGCGGCGGGTTTCCATGCCGTAAAACTTAATGCGTTCTCCACGGAAGTAGAGATCGATGTCGCCCAGAGCACCGTTCCGGTGTTTGGCAATTTTCAAGCTGACTGCCTCACGAATGTCATCGTCTTTGCGATACAGGAACAAAACTACGTCGGCATCCTGCTCGATGGAGCCTGATTCGCGCAAGTCAGATAACTGCGGAATGCGCTCTCCCCGACTCTCGACGGCACGAGACAGCTGTGACAAAGCCAAAACTGGGACTTTCAGTTCACGAGCGATATTCTTCAGACCCTGCGAAATTTCAGCCACTTCTTGCACGCGATTGTCTTTGGTCCGACCTTGTGCCAGCTGCAGGTAGTCGACGATCAGCATGTCAATGTGGTGTTCAATCATCAGCCGGCGGGCTTTTGTGCGCATCTCAAAGATCGACATACCGGGGGTATCGTCAATAAAAATTTGCGCATCAGCCAGTACACCCATGGCGTCTGAAAGTTTGAGGAAATCTTGTTGATCCAGACGGCCAGTTTTCAACCGCCAAGCGTCGATATCAGCCTGCCCGACCAGCAAACGATCCACCAACTCTTCCCGACTCATTTCCAACGAAAACACGCCAATTTTTTTGCGGGCAGTCACAGCCACATGTTGAGCGATGTTTAAAGCAAAGGCAGTTTTACCCATACCTGGCCGGGCAGCCAAGATAATCAAGTTTGACTTCTGCATGCCAGCCAAGATTTTGTCCAAATCCTGAAAACCTGTTGGCAAACCGCGGATGTCACTACCCAAGCGCTGCAGTTCATCGAGTCGTTCAAAACTCTCAGCTAGCGTGTCCTTAATCGGCAAAAACGCTTTAGCTGTACTGCGCTGTGACAGCGCAAACACGCGTTGCTCCAACTCGCTCAAAACATTCTGGGCTTCTTGAGAATCATCAAAAGCCATGGTACTCACATCACCGGCCATACTGATCACAAACCGTTTGGTAGCCATCTCACTGACGGTTTTGGCGTAATCTAAAACATTGGCTGAAGTGGCCATTAAGCTGGCTAGTTCAGTTAATTTTGAAGCGCCGCCGGCTGCTTCGAGTTTTTTGAGTTTCTTTAGCTGGGCAGTTAACGTCACCACATCAATTGGCTGTCGCTTTTCAAACAGCGACTGCATGGCTTCGTAAATTGCCTGATGTTGCGGATCGTAAAAACTCTCGGGGCGCAAAATATCAGCCACCTTAATGATGGCTTCGGGGTCAATCATGATCGACCCTAAAACAGAGGCTTCCACCGTACTATCATGTGGTGGCAATCGCGATGGCATGTAGATTCCTTACTTGATCTGCGGCTGAATGATCACTAACTCAGTTTCTTCTGGCAACTTATGTGCCTCCAAAGTTAGTTTTTCAACCGGGGCAGGATTGCTACCGTACTCGTTAATGAACTCCGTCAAGGTTTTGACATCACCAAAAACTTCCGGCTTGTGCAGCTCGGTTCGATAATGCATAGGCACTAGAATTCGTGGTTCGAGGGCTTGAATCACTTTGATTGCCGTAACTGGGTCAACGGTAAAGTTACCACCTACTGGACATAACAACACGTCTATCTCGCCAATAGCTTCCAGCTGCTCGGGACTCAATTCGTGACCTAAGTCACCTAAGTGACAAATCCGAACGCCATCCAACAAGACAGTGAACATGGTGTTGGAACCTCGTTCAACACCTTGATGTTCATCGTGAAAACTCGGCACGCCGAAAACAGAAATTCCGCCCACTTCATACTCACCTGGCTCAGTAATTACAAATGGCTTATCGCGACGAGCTGTTCCCCCCACGACGGCCACGTTATTGTGGTCAGCGTGTTGATGGGAAACAGTTACCACATCAGCACTGACGGTCGGCAGTGAGAAACCCACCATGTCGGTGTACGGGTCCATGACCACCGTGCCATCGGTGCCCCGCAGTTTGAAACAGGAGTGACCCAAGTATGTGATATCCATATCCACCTCGAACTTTCTGGCTAGAGAATACCAAAACAACTCCAGAAGAACAAGTTCACGCTTTCAGCAGCATACTTTCATCAAATGCGTTTTGCAGAGTGCATGAAGATGCCTTCTCAGCAGCTGAAGGCACTCTGCAAGAAGCACTCCAGATTGAAGCGCGGGTTTTCTAATCAAACTATCTCATTTATAATGATGTTTCCTGAACGTATGCGCAAGGAAGTCATTTTAGCAATCCTAATCGGCGTGACGCTGGGTCTCATCATGACCTACGGCATTTACGTGGCGAGCAACTCGCTCAGTTCCGACTCTAACATGGCCGCGACGCCCACCCCAATGGCCAGTCCAGTGACTGCGTCAAGCACGTTGGTGATCTCCAGCCCGGAAGATGAGTCGTTGGTTTCAGAAAGTGAGCTCACCGTAGCTGGTACCACCATTCCGGACTCCACAGTTGTGATCAGCTTGGGCACCCAGGACATCACCACCACCGCTGACAATGGTGGCCACTTCTCCACCACTGTCACTTTGCCACCTGGTGGGAGCATTATTGTGATAACTTCAATTGATCCAAGCGGCCAAACCACAACAGTTGAGCGATCAGTCGTGTTGGCAGTTAACGAATTTTTGTCGATTGATGACAGCAGTAGTTCGGCAAAAACTGCCGCTTCACCAGCGGGCAGCGCAAAACCCAGCACCAGTCCCAAAACTACTGTTAGCCCGAAACCAACAGTCAGTCCTAAAACAAACTAAAACTCATATGTCACACATCACCTCATCACCTTCAAAACTTTCCCAGCTGCTGGGTGGTTTGTTTTTGAGTGTGCTGGTGAGTTTGATCTACCCCACACTGGCTTTAGCAGCCAGTCCCACTCCTTCACCCTCACCTTCATCAACGCCCAAAGCTTCACCGAGAACCACGCCACAAGCTGCGTCATCACCAATCAGCAGCCCAAGTGCCGAAGTCACCACTCAGAAACTTAAAGAGCGCATTGAGCGAATCGTCGAAGAAAAACGCGAGCAAGTCAAAGGAGCTTTGGATCAATTACGCACCCGCCGTCGCGGTATTGTTGGCGAAGTGACCAGAGTATCAGCCGAAACCATCACTGTCAAAACCAGTCGGACCACCGTCATCTTGCCGCTGAACAAAGACGTTTCGATGGTCAAAGGCAAAAAACCAATCTCTGTTGATGATGTCGCTGTTGGCGACTGGATTGTGGCCATTGGCTCAGAACCAGAAGATGACTTTGTACCTGAACATTTAGTTATCGTCAGCACATCACTGCGACCTGTGCCTCGGGTTATCACTCTCGGCAATGTTGAATCAGTCACCAAAACCCAGGTCGTTGTTTCTCCTCGAGCCGGTGGTGAAGCCCGTACTTACACCCTTGGCAAAAATACCGTGTATCAAGACTCAACCGGCAATAAAGTAGCCCTCAAAGATATCACCACCAGTATGTCTGTGTTAGTCATCGGCACCACCAACGATGCAAATGTGACGACGGCGACGTTGGTCCAACTACTAGGCACCGCCGCCACCCCATAGATGTCGAACGACGTTCATCAATCTCCCCTGTTCGCTGCTCGTCGAGCTGAACTGGCTCGTCAGCTCCAACCAAATCAGGTTGTGTTACTTGCCCAACCCAACCATCTGCACTACTTCACTGGCTTTCCTTTTTTGGTGCCTGAAGAACGTGAAGCATGGCTCTTAATTGCTCCTCACGCCGCCCAGCTGCATCGGGCTAGCTTTACTGACTTTGCACCAGCCGCACATGATCATGATCTAGCCGTGATCGCTGGCACACACCTGAAGGTACTAGCCCAAACTCTTGCAACATGGCATCAACAAGTTGGCATTACCGAGGTTTTGCTGGATGGTCAATCCATCACTGTAACCGAGGCTCGTCAGTTACGGGCTGAGACTCAAGCTGACCTGACCTGGTCAGAAGTTGATCCGAGTTGGTTTTGGCAGGTACGGCAAATGAAAGACGAGTATGAACTAAAGTGTCTTGAAGTAGCTGGCCGTCAAGCTGCCCAAGTCTGGTCTCAAGTCCCAGGTTGGCTAAAACCAGGTTTAACCGAGCTGGAGTTGGCTGAGCGACTAGAGAATGAGTTGAAGAAAGTGGGTTCAGAACGAGTAGCGTTTCCCACAATTGTCGCCTTTGGCGCCCATGCAGCCCTACCCCACCACCAACCTGATCAGACACCGCTTGAGAAAGAGATGCCAATCTTAATCGATTTTGGCGCGACATGGCAACGCTATCGCAGTGATATGACCAGAACGATGTGGTATGGCAAACAGCCCAGTCCAGAATTCTCGGCCGCTAAAGCTGCCGTTGATACTGCCTATGCCCGTGGTTTTGAGTGGCTGCAAGCTCAGTTACCAAAGTTGGCCACACAAAAAACGGGCCCATCGGTTGGCGAACTCGATACCATCGTTCGCACCTACCTGCGTGAGGCCGGGTTTGACAAAGTCTTTATTCACACCACTGGACACGGCGTGGGCCTAGACATTCACGAGCCACCGTCTGTTTACTTTACCAACCACGATCCACTGCGGCTCAATCTTGTGATTACTCTCGAACCTGGGGTTTATTTTGAACATGACTTTGGTTATCGCTACGAAAACACGCTCGCGCTCACGGAAACCGGGGTTGTGAATCTGACTGCTGACGTGGTACGTTAGCAACAATCGTATGCACATCAGGTTGCTCACGGCACAAGACGGTTCACAATTTCAGAAACTGAGACTTGAAGCTTTGCAGGAAAATCCTGAAGCGTTTTTAGCAACTTTTGATAACGAAAGCAGTCGTCATGAAGACAGTTTCAGCCAAGAACTGGACGCCGTCTATGCCCCACCACATTTTGGATTTTGGGGCATGTTTGACGACGAGGATCAGTTGGTAGCTTTTTGTCGAATTACCTCGTCCTACCTGCCAAAACAGCTGCACATTGTTTCATTGTTTAGTTTGTATGTGACGCCAAACGCGCGTCATCAGGGCCGAGCCAAGGAACTGCTCGACCACATCACAGCTGAACTAAAGAAAGCTGGTATCGAACAAGTCTACTTAACCGTCATTAGTGGCAACCAGCCAGCATTAGAGTTATATCTAAAGTACGGTTTTGAGCAGTGTGGTACCCGGCCACAGAGTGTGAAGTGGCAAGGTCAGTATTTCGATGAGATCGAAATGCGGCTACGTTTGTTATAATCCCCTTGTCTGTTCGACAGTCCAAACTGTCTGTTTGGGCCCGTAGCTCACCTGGTAGAGCGTTGCATTCGCATTGCAAAGGTAGTCGGTTCGAGTCCGATCGGGTCCACTCTTCACAAACTGTCTTTTTTCACTTCGCACTTCGTGAGGCGTTCAAAAAGACAGTTTGTTCAGATGTAGGCACTTCCACTTTGGTTTTGCTCATTTCGCACTTTGTGAGGCGTTCAAAAAGACAGTTTGTTCAGATTCGACTACTTCCCCAGTTCGTGAGGTGCGGAAAGCTTTGCAGGAAATAGTTACTACTTCACCCGACTGTAGCCAGTGCTGGCATCGAACAAGTCATCAAGTTGCCCAACCTGAGCCAAAGCATTTTTCAAGTCCCGATCGCCTTGCGCGGTGGATAACCATGGTGCATCTGGCTCAACTTTGTCATATGGGAGTGTGTTAACTGGAGCAGGAATCTCCAGATGCTGACACTTGGCCTTCAGATCGGCTGCAACAGCTGATAGCGCGGTTTCAGCGGCAATACTTGGTTCAGGATTCAGGTACATGACCAACCGAGGACTGGTCGTGTTAGGCTCTAAACTTATCTTCCAACTCCAGATCACATTCAAAGGCACCTGGGCAAACCCCTCCTGGCCAGTTTTGCCTTGCTGAAACAGCTGCTGGGCAGCGGCTTTCCCTTCCACGATCAATCGCTGGAACTCTAAGGCAAACTCCACGGGAAACTGGGCGTGGACCTTGAGAACTTTTTGCTGATCTGTTTTGAGCAACTGCAGTTCATCGGCAGTGACAGGTCTGGGTTGACGGTGCAGAGCTTCTTTTAGTTGTCGCGCACGGTGCCTTGGGGTTCCCTCTATTGGCCGAAAAGTTGACCCAAATCCAACATACTCGGTCTGATACTGAATCTGTGGCTGCTGATCTAGCTCGGCAGCCGTGTTTAAGAGGCCGATTTGTTCATCTCGCGTATACGAGGTAAATGGTCTCGCCTGCGCTTTGTCCAAAAGTAAACGAATGACTTGGGTTTCCACCTTAAGTCGAAACACTCGCAGCTGGTAAACACTCTTCTCATCTAGAGATTCATATTCGGTAATTTTTTCGTTTATAGCATCCAGCTTTTTTTTAATTTCCATCAACTGCTCTAGCGTCAAACTGCTATCCAAAGCTTGTTGAGCGGCTTCTTCAATCTGAGCTGCAACACGCGTCAAAACAACTTGGTTTTCAGGAGTAAGTCCGGTTTCAATCATGACCTCTACTCTAGATCCTGGCACCTCGATTTGTAAATGATCACAACCGTAAAGTATGTAAGGTACGGTATAATCTGACTAAGCTTTAAAGTAAAAAAAGCACCATTTACCATGAATAACTACACCTCCTACCCTGATAAAGATGCCAAACAGCTCATAAAAGCTTTTCATCTTCTGCCAACTGAAACAGATGTGCAACACTTTCTGCGTGATTTGCTAACACCAGCTGAAATTGCTGAGTTTTCAAAACGATTCTTTATCGCCCGACTGCTTTGGACAACATCTCTCCCGTACCTTGAAATTGCCCGCCAAGCTGACACCAGCACTACTACCGTTACCAGAGTGGCACAGTGGTTGTTCAAAGAGAATCAGGGCGGCTACAGGTTGGTTCTTAAAAAACTCTACGGCGCGCCCACTACCAGATAATAACACATGTTATCGTGCTAACATGTTGACATTCATTATTTCAGCATTATAATGCTGGTATGGTTACGCTCATTCGTCAAACATTGGCTCTTCATCATCACCACGCAACTTGCGGGGTGATTTAGCGTTGTTACTTTGACGCCTGTTTGCCCCGCTCCGGCGGGGCTTTTTTGTGCCCCTCACTCAATTATCAACAACTTTTTTAGGAAATTTTATGAAAAACGAACAACTTTACAATTACGATCAACTCAGCAAAATCAGGGCCGCTCGACTTGACCCCAGCCGTTTGGCAGCTATCGATAGTACCCGGTGGGCATATGCCCCATCTGCCAAACCACTTGCCGAGAAACAAGCTCAGTCACTCTGGCCGGCCGCCCAAACTATCGAGCGCGCCTGTTTGGGTAACCGCTGGGAGACCATCATCGGTGGCGTTTGCCAGCTCTTCACTGGTGACCTTAAATCGCCGGCCCAAAATTGGCAAAAAGCCAGCGAACTGGTCAGACTTGACCAACTTTTTGAAACCGTCGGTTTCGTCCAAGACAGTCGTGTTCTGTTTGTCAGCGAAGACTCGTTGTTTGCACAGCTGACCGGTCTTGATACCCCCAGGTTCACCCAGCAAGCCAAACAAGTGCAGAAACTTTTAGAACGATTAGCTCGCCGCATTGGCGTACTAGATATCCAGATGGTGCTAACATCTGATATTGAAGTTGCCTTGAGAGACCAAGTTCAAGTTTTGGCCCAAGCAATTGGGGCTCCCGCTTTCACGGATCTGGCCGCAGCCCCTGTGATGCTCATGTACACCGCCTTCTGGTCTGAACTTTTGACAAGTTTAGGCTACCTAAAGTCACCGGCCGTACTCTGCATCGAGCCAGCATTGCACTTTCAAGAAAAACAACGGTTCCCTACCAACCGTGAACAAGCAGCGTACAACGCATTCATAGACTGGTTACAGGCTGAACCCTACGCTCAAAAAGGCTCACGCAACCAGAACTTTGAGATAGCCGGTATGACACCAATTCTCAGTTCTGATACACGCAAGCAGCGCACCAGGCTACTGCCGTTTGAGGCGGTGCCTAACACCGAAAACTGGGCCAGTTGGGTGACCAAAATGCAGCAGGCAGCGGAGCAGTTCCCCTTTCCACTTCAGAATAATATGCTCTTTGGAGAAGCTACTAACTACCTGATGTGGAATGACGTTGCGGTGACTGCCTTGATGGCGTTGGTCGATCTCGAACAAACCTATAAAGCTCAGAAACTTGCTTTGCGGGAAACCGTGACCGGCAACACCCCTGAGCTGCAACAACAAAAGGCCCTCAAACTTAAGACCGAAATGATGGCCCAAGCCCAACCATGGCTTGAAGCGCTGGCCAATGAGTTTAGTGCGGTGTTGTTGGATCTAGATCTAGCTTCTGAAAGGAGTTTTGTATGACAGCCTACCAAGACCCATCTGCCTGGTTGCTTGGCACCACTTTCTTTGGGACCGGCGGTGGCGGCGATCCCACTGAAGCAGCAACCATTTATCAACAACTGGCAAACCAGCGTTCGTGGCCGGAACTGATCCCACTATCAGCAGCCGATCAAACTGGCGTACTCGTCACGGCTTTTGGCGTGGGAGCTATCACACCAGCGGGCGACCCAACCTCGGCATTGATCAAAGGCCTCAAACTACTATCCCAAAATCTGGACAAAAAAATTGTAGGTATTATTCCGGTTGAAGTTGGCCCTAAAGCTACTGCCACCGCGTTGCTCTTAGCTTCACTGACCAATCTGCCACTGATCGATGCCGACTGCGTTGGTGGTCGCTCAACACCAGAGGTCTTTCTCGAAACCATCACTTTGGGAAAGGTAGCTCGAACACCCGCAGTGGTGATTAATCAAGCGGGAGCAGCTGCCATACTTGCGGCTGCTCCATCACCCACGTTTGAAGAAGCGTTTTTTCGAAGCTTCGCTGTCAATTCTGGCAACCAGGCTTTCGTGATTGGGTACCCTATGTCGTCAGTGCAAGTCAAAAACTGGCTGGCAACTGGTACCATCAGCCAAGCGTACCAAGTCGGCCGGTTGCTCAAACAAAAAAAACTTGCCAAGGTACTCCAAATGACTCGCGGCCAGACTTTGTTTCAGGGCAAAATCACTGCTATCACTCAACAAAATCAAGTCGGGTTCACGGCACAAACAATCCAGCTAACCAACGCCACCCAAACCGCTAAACTGTATCTTAAGAATGAAAACCTTATTTTCTGGATAGCTGACCAAGTTCGACTGACTTGCCCGGATTTAATTATCTTACTCGATAAATTTGGTCGCCCCCTTTACAATACGGCTATCGAAGTTGGCCAAGCAGTAACCGTCGTCGGCGTCCCGGCTGCCAAGTTGTGGCGAACCAAGGCAGGTTGCGATTTATTTGATCCTGCTCAGTTTGACCCAACTGTCCAGTTAACTTTACTACGTTAGGAACCACTGTATGACTATTACTCAAACCCTTACCGCCACCGACCAGCTTCAACCTGTATCAGCTCAAGCTTTGCAACAAGTTCAACAGATCCTGCGCCAAAGCCTGAAACTTCAGCCGGGTGACCAAGTTCTGATTGTGACTGATGCAGCCTTACTTCAGCCAGAAGCCAACTGGTGGTTTGAAGGGTGCAAAAGCATAACACCTACCGTCACCTTGGTTGTGCTAGACGGTTTAACTAGAAGTGGTCAAGAACCACCGGCTGAACTGATAGCACAAGGTCAAACTGTTGACGTCTTAATTCTCCAAACCAGCTACTCTCTCACCCACACTACACTCAGCGCCAAAGCTCGGCTCAGAGGGGCACGAGTGGCCAGTTTGCCTGGCGTATCTTTTGAGATCATGCAACGAACTCTCATTCAAGACTATGCCCCAGTTAAGATTTTGGGCGATCGGTTGCAAACCAAGTTGGCCCAAGGTACGACCTTAAACATCACTTCACCGACGGGCACCAATCTGACCACCGCCATTCGCACCACCACTGTCATTAATGACAGTGGTTTGATTCCCTCTGGTGAGATCGGTAATTTACCGGCTGGCGAAGTGTTTTTTGCACCTCTCGAGAAAACCACACATGGTGTTTGGGTAGTAAATGGCTCGATAGCTGATGACACCCTTGGTGATGAAGTTATCATCGTCACGATTGAAAATGGTGTCGCGACTCAGTTTGAGGGTGGGGCCGCCGCCGGCCGGCTAGCGGCCAAACTAGATGCGGTTGGGCCTGGTGGCCGGGTGGTAGCAGAAGTTGGGATCGGCACTAATCGGGCAGCAAACCCCCGTGCAACATTGATCGAAGCTGAAAAGGCATATGGCACAGCTCACATAGCATTTGGCAATAATGCTGGCTTTGGTGGTCAAAATCAGGTGCCGATTCACTTAGACGGTGTTACACTTGAGCCAACCATTACAATAGATACCAAAACCGTGATACTAGAAAAAGGAATATTTTATGTCTGACAAACCGCAAACACTCAAAGGTTTTCGTGATTTTCTACCAGCTCAGAAAGCCGCTCGTGACTACGTCACCAAAAAACTGCAGACCACGTTTGAGCGGTTTGGGTTTGCCCCACTTGAAACCCCAACGCTCGAGTACGCCAGTCTTTTGCTGGGCAAGTATGGGACCGAGGCCGACAAGCTAGTCTACACTTTCCAAGATCGCGGTGAACGCGAGATTGGTCTGCGCTACGACCAAACCGTGCCAACTGCTCGGGTGCTAGTCCAGTATCAAGCAGAGCTGCCCAAGTTCTTCCGACGTTACCAGCTGCAAAACGTGTTCCGCGCTGACAAACCGCAAAAAGGTCGTTACCGTGAGTTTCGCCAATGTGACTGCGATATTTTTGGCAGCACATCTCCGCTCGCCGATGCGGAAATTTTGGCGGTGTATTACTTTGCTTTTGCTGAACTTGGACTGACTCAGTTGCGCATTGAGTTTAATGATCGCCAAACCTTGATGGCGATGGCTTCGCCTTTTGCCACTCCCGAAGTCACTACGGCTTCCATCATCCAATCCATCGACAAATTGGACAAAAACACCCCCGCCGAAGTGACAGCCGAACTAACAGCGAAGGGCCTGTCAGCTGAAGCAGCTGCCGCCGTACTAGCCGAAGTTGAAAAGGCTGAAATGTCAGACAATCTTAAACAAATTGAACACTTTGCTCGCCAGCTAGGTGTGCCAGCCGAGTCACTCGTCTTTAACCCAAAGATCGCCCGAGGGTTGGATTACTACACGGGCTTGATCTTTGAGGGTCGCTTACCCGAATACGGCGCTGGTTCGCTAGGTGGTGGGGGTCGCTACGACCATCTGATTGAACAACTTTCTGGTGTCAGTATTCCCGCCGTTGGTTTTGGTATTGGTTTCGACCGCACCGTGGAAGCCGCAACTGAGTTAGGACTCATCCCCAACTTACTCAGCACTACCCAGGTGTTAGTAACTGTTTTTGATGATCAGCCAGCCAGCCTCGATAGTAGTCTGCAGGTAGCCCACCAGCTACGAGCGGCCGGCATCACCACTGAGGTTTACCCAGCCGTCGATAAGTTAGGTAAACAGTTTAAAGTCGCTGACCAAAAACACATTCCTTTTGTGGTGATTATTGGTGAAGCTGAACGCGGTGCTCAACAGGTCAAAGTGAAAAAGCTCGCCACTGGTGAAGAACAGTTGCTCAGTTTCGATGCATTGCTCACCTATTTGCGGACTTAGAAAGCTTGTCCCAACCGTGCTAAGCTGATGGGTATGGCCCAAACCCGTTGGCAGTCTTATGGCTGGCTCCTCGTGAACGTGATCACTTGGGGTGCTGCTCTGGTGATTGTCAAACCAGCCCTCGACCACACTACTCCATTTCGCTACCTCTGGTATCGGTACATTTTGGCAACCTTGTTGGCCCTTCCCATCTTGTTTTACTTTTGGCCAAAGCTGAAACATAAACTGCGAACTATCTTAGTGATCGTGGGTATTGAGTTGCTTGGGACCACGTTGGCTCTGAGTTTGCTGTACATCGGGTTGGCACATACCACCTCGATTGAAAGTGGCCTCCTGGCCACTACTGAGCCGATCTTCGTTGTCGTGGCTGGCGTGTTGTTACTGAAAGAAAAACAAGAAGAACATGAATGGGTCGGTTTGGGTGTCGCTTTGGGTGGAACACTTCTCCTCACCGCGGCTGCCTTGTGGCAAGCTCAAGCCGGTCAACAACCTTGGCACACTTGGCTCACCGCCGGCAGTGGCCTGATTGTTATTTACAATGTCATTACCGCTGCCTACTTTATCTTGGCCAAAAAATACTACGCCCCCATCTCAAAGTGGTTTACCGCCGCAGTTAGTTTCGTGGTAGGACTCATTACCTTCGGCCTGCTGAGCTGGTGGGAAGCCGGCAGCTTAACCAACCTGCACTTAGCTGTCCAGGCCGATCGCTGGCAACCCAGCGTCTGGATCGCGAGCGTCTACATGGCAGTGTTTGGTTCGCTGATTGGTTTGACCGCCTACCTCAAAGGCCAAGATGGCATAGAGGCTTCAGAGGCGAGTCTTTTCTGGTACCTCCAACCGCTGGTCTACATCCCCCTCGGGATGTGGTGGCTGGGTGAGCAAGTGACAGTAGTTCAACTCATCGGGTTAGGAGCTATCGTGGCCGGGGTCATCATCGCCGAACACCGGCGACGAGTCCGCCGCCAGCGTTTAGCTGTTTCAACCACAAAACCAACTCACACTCGCCGACCTCGGCGGCGTGTTACTTCACGGTCACACTCTTAGCGATGTTCCGAGGGTGGTCGACGTCGTTCCCCAACACTACTGCCAAGTGATACGCCAGCAACTGAACTGGAACCACCAAGGCAATGGCGGCAGTTTCACCGCTGACTGGCATCACAATCGTCGAGTCAAAACTAGCCTCGGCTTGAGCACTCAGCCCAATCACAGTTGCTCCTCGGGTTTTCACTTCATGAGCAGCGTTCAACACGTCCGATCGGACCGCATCATCAGCTACTGCCACGAGCACTGGCACTCCAGCCTCCATCAAGGTGATGGCATAGTGTTTGAGGTCACCGGCGGGAATTGCATGCGCATGTTTGTAGCTGCCCTCGATGAGCTTGACCATCCCTTCCCGCATCACTTGGAAAAGTTGGCCTTTGGCCATTAGAAAGATGTCTTTGGCACCGCTCAGTTGCTGAGCCAAATTACTCAGTTGAGTCATGGCGGTAGAATCCTCTAAATAAGCCTGCACGCTGTCAGCTACTGCCGCTAAAGCTGCTTGGCCATCGGCCGTCTGGCCAGCCACCGCTTTCGCCAGCAAGTACCCCCAGGCAATCTGGGAAGTAAAAACTTTGGTCGACATGACACAAATCTCAGGACCAGCTCCCGCTAGGAAGCTCAGATCCGCCAACTTCGTCATGCTCGAGGCTGGCATGTTGACGTAGGAAATAATTTTGACGCCCAACTCTTTAGCTTGCTCCAAAATCTCGAGTACATCAGCGGTTTCACCACTCTGCGAAGGCGCAATCAAAACATCTTCAGGGGTAAACAACTCCAAGTACTCGTTGGCATCAGCACCGACCAAACTCACGGCTGGCACTTTGGCCACCGAGCGCAAGTAGTAGGCAATTTGGGCCGCTGCCATGCCGGCAGTACCAGAGCCAATCGTGTACACCGAGTGGGCCTGTTTGATCAGCTCGGCGGCTTGGGTCAATCGATCGATAGGCTGAGTTGAAACTTGGCGGATCACTACCGGCGTTTCGTGGATTTCCTTGAGCATAAAGTGCTCATAGCCTTCTTTGTCGATCTTGGGCTGGTCGAGTTGTAGTGGTTCTCGTTTGATCTCGAGTTTGGCACCCGATTTGAGGTCAAACAGTTGCACCTCACCGGCAGGTGAAACTTGAACCACTTGGCCGTTGTCGACCGTCACCACTTCCTTAACTTGGGTGGCAAAAGACAAGACGTCAGATGATACAAATACTTCACCTTCCGAGTTGCCAAAACCGATCACCAGCGGCGAGCCTTGGCGAGCCGCGATGATTTCACCATCGGGAGTGATCAAAATAATGGTGTTGCGACCAGACAGTTTCTGGTGGGCCGCTCGCACCGCAGTTAGCAGATCTTTGCCAGCCTGTCGTTCTGCCTCAATCAGCTTCACAATTACTTCTGTGTCTGTTTCTGACTTGAAATTTTCTCCGGCTTGTAACTGCGCGGCTTTCAGGGTGTCAAAGTTCTCGACCACGCCGTTCTGGGCTAAGGCAAAACTGCTGTCACTGGCCAGATGAGGATGCGCATTGGCTTGGGTCACCCCACCGTGGGTCGCCCATCGGGTGTGACCGATGGCGATTTGACCTTTGGGCAAGCCCAGCTCTGCCTCATCCGCCACCTGGGTCACTTTGCCCACTTGCTTGAAAACTGACAACTCCTGGTTAGTGGCTACTGCCACTCCCCACGAATCATACCCTCGATACTCGAGGCGTTTTAAACCAGTCACTACTTGATCAACGGCCGAATCTTGGCCATGGTACGCAAAAATACCGCACATATTAACTCCTAACGGTTCACCTCACCAGCAGGGTGCCAAAAAAGCACTGCTGCGCAGCGAAACCAGATGATTTGTAAAATGAAACCTAGCGAAATCAGCACTGTTGTCCTCGACCTTACGACCGAGTTTTGGTTGTGATTTAATGAAGGCTAGTCTCCAGAAGGGTCCCGCAGATACTATGAGAACTGCTCATGTCCGATTCTTATAACTCGAGTCTGTGCTTGTGGTTATAAGTCCCTTCTCCTCGTATCCCCCACTTTTGGCGGGGGCCACACGCTCAACAAAAGTTGGCAACGACCTCCTTTCTCTAAACTGTGCGAATAGCATACCACACACCCAAAATCAGCAGCTGCAACTTACTCTAGCCCTGTGGTGATTTCTGGTGTATAATTGGCAGTCTGATTATGAAAAACGGTATTCATCCTAACTGGAAACACGATGTAAAAGTGACTTGTGCCTGTGGTAACACCTTTACCACTGGTTCAACTCTCGATAGCTTACACGTCGATATTTGTTCAGCTTGCCACCCTTTCTTCACTGGTGAAGTCAGGTTTGTGGACCGCCAAGGTCGCGTCGATAAGTTCATGCAACGCATGCAAACTGCCGCCAGCAAACAAGCTGCCCAACAGGCCAAGCAAAAAGCCCAAAAATCTGACAAAACTGCTGAGCCAACTGGCCCAGCCAAGAGCTACCAAGAGATCTTGCGCGATCAGCAATCCAAGCTTCGCCAGGCTAAAAAAGCCACAAGCGCAGCTGCTTAGCTGACACCTACCTCTCCAAGGTATACTGGATTTAGTATGAGTTCTAATCCCTATCAAGCCCAGCTCGATGAGGTGGCCAAACGCATCGCCGAAACCGAAGCTTTGCTGACCGACCCAGAACTGGGTGAACTCGCCAAACTCGACCTCACTGACTTAAAAACCCAACAACAAGCTTTGCTTGATGCTTCCGCCCTTCTAGAGGGTGGCCATCAAAGTGGTGGTGGCGACGGTAGCTCCGCCCAACTCATGAACGCCATCATTGAAATTCGCCAGGGTGCTGGTGGTGATGAAGCCAAAATCTGGGCCAATGACTTGCTGCGCATGTACATTCGATTCATCGAAAAAGTTGGTTTCAAGTTTGAGTACATCGACGACTTAATCATCAAAGTCCGTGGCAAACTCACCGATCCAGCCATCATCACCGATCTGACCCCAGAAGGTGCTGAGCCGGCGGCCATCGTTTATCCTTTTGACTGTTTCCAATATGAATCTGGCGTCCACCGCGTCCAGCGCGTGCCGGCAACTGAAGCTCAAGGCCGAGTTCATACCTCGACAGCCTCAGTGGCGGTGTTGCCCGAAATCCCGGCCAACCAAATCTCTATTCGTGAAGAAGACCTCGAGTGGCAGTTCATGCGTTCCAGTGGAGCTGGTGGCCAGAGCGTCAACAAAACCAACAGTGCTGTCCGCCTCATTCATGCCCCCAGTGGCATCGTGGTGACGGCCAGACAAGAACGCAAGCAAGCTCAAAACCGCGAAATCGCCCTCGACTTGTTGCGGGCACAGCTGTGGGAAATTGAGGAAGAAAAACGCCAACAACAGCTCGGAGCAGCGCGCAGCGCCATTGGTCGTGCGCAGCGTGCCGAAAAGATTCGCACCTATAACTACCCTCAGAATCGGGTGACCGATCACCGGATTGGGGTATCCTGGTACAATCTTTCAGGAATTGTGGAAGGTGACTTAGAGTTGATGATCAAAACGCTTCGCGAAAAGTTTACCACTGATGGCGAGATTGAACCTTCACCGGCTGCTGATTCTGACGACAGCGAGTAATTTTCCATGCCATACAGTGAACAACTCCTTGTTGAACCGACTTCTTACCAGCAACAACGTATTCTTGCTTTAATGTTAAGTTTTAAGTACGAAAAAGCTGGCCTATCAGTGGCCCAGGCTTTCCTACGTACTCTGTCGGATGCATTCTTCATCAAAACTTTCGCTGACATGGAAAAAGATCCGCCTTCATATGACTTTGACATTGTGGCAGTGGTAGATGAGCTAAAAGCTGGACTCGACACGCTTGGGCACCAGGAATTGGTCTGGTTGGAGTCAGTTATTCTTTTCATGTTTAGCGACGATCCCTTGGTCATGGGCAGCATTCAGTACCGCTCATTCAAGTTTGCTGAAGATGGCGACTATGCTGCCTACCGTTTTCGAGATATTTACCGTTACTCCCGACGAGGTACCAAACATCTGCAAGGTCGTTCGCCGGCTGATCTGTATGATCTCGATTCTGAACCAGAACCAGCTGTAGTCATGGCGGCTACCACTCAAGATACTTTTCTGGAGTTACACTTCAGTCCTTTTTTTGGTGATTTGCTGCACTATGTTCACACCTCACCAGTCAACAGTCTCATGACTCAACTTGTTGGGGCAACTGACTATGCTCGTTTACTTCACTATGTAGCTAAGAACAAAGCCACCAAACCTGCAGAGGCACCGCTTATCCTACTCACCAAAACCCATCCCAAACTGGCTCTGCTGATGGCCCGAACATTTGAGTACTACATTCACGCGATGGAAATACAGGTCATCGTTCCTGGTATCCATTCGCCAACAGCCCTTCAATCACTCCTAATAACTACAGACAATGTGCCCTACTATTTCTCTCGCCAAGTCACTGGCTTTTCACCAAGTGATCTCCAACCCAATCAAGTGGTCGAGGAGTTTGAGAGCGAGGACGGTGTGGTGGAAAAAATTGATTTTTCGACTGTCACACAAAAACAAGTCCTGGTCGAATCATTTGCACCTTTGGCGGCTCAAATAGATCGTTTACCTATGATCGAGCAACGCATTGAACAACTTGTTCAAGAGCTGCAGACCAAGTACCAAGTGCCTGACCCAATCGTGGCCAGTCGCAAGTTCGTCTTGCAGCAAAGCCTTGATGGGCTCATCACCGAGTATCAGCAACTGCAAGAAGACAATGGTGACCCTACTCCGCCGGACGAGCTTGCAGCGTCAACTCCAGAGTAACTGTTTTTTGATCACGCCAATACGTCAGTGACACGGTATCACCAATTTTGTGTTGATTAATCAAGTCTGCCAGCTCCTGATCAAGCACCTTTTCACCGTTAAACTCAGTCACGATGTCCCCTACCTGCAAGCCCGCTTGAGCAGCTGGTGAACCAGGTACCACCTGCACCAAGTACGCGCCTTGCGGCACCGAGTTGAGTACCGCGGATTGTTGCGTCAGATTGCGATACTGGACTCCAAGATATGGCCGATCAAACTGGCCAGTTTTGTTAAAGTTATCTAATGAGCTTTTGACTAAACTGATCGGTAAAGCAAAACCAATATTTTGGCCATTGGCTGATACAGCAACATTAACCCCAATCACTTCGCCCATAACATTGAGCAATGGGCCACCTGAGTTGCCAGGATTGATGGCCGCATCAGTCTGAATCACACCTTCCAAAGACTCGAATACACCCGACAAAGCGTCACCAGCTTCGATGCCTCGCCCCAAACCAGATACCACACCGGTAGTCACCGTGTGCCGAAACTCACCAAGCGCCGTGCCAATCGCAAACACCGACTCGCCGACTCGCAGCTGGTCAGAGTTACCTAGTTGCAACGCTGGTAACTGAGAGTTATCAATTTTTAGAATCGCCAAATCGTGCGTCGGATCACGGTAAATTCGGGTGACTTGGTACTCTTGGTTGTCGCGGTCAAACACCGAGTAGCTGGCCTGGGTATCCCCGACCACATGGCGATTGGTCACAATCAGGCCACTGTCATCAACGACAAAGCCGGTCCCAATATCTTGCTGGATCTGTTGAACCTCGCCAGATGGCTGAAGCCGTTGGAGACCAAAAATGCCGAGGTCGAGTCGCTGCATGACAGGTTGCTCTTTTTTGATGGCGACGGTCACCACCGACCGTGAGGTTTGCTCAGCCACATCAGGCAAGTTGTAGCTGGTGGCCACCCCACTACTCGGGGTTAAAGTACTACCTGTACTGGGGGTAAAACTCCACCGGCCCAGTCGCTCGCCTGCCAAGTAGTCAAGCGGTTTCAACACAAAAACTCGGTCGGCCAAGCCACCCGCAAAAAACGAAATTAAAATCAGGCCAGAAAGTGATAAGCCCAGCAAAAAAGTTTTAGTTGGTTGATTGAAGGTCATGGATACCTCCTTTAAGCACAATTTGCTGTATTTGAACGGTTAGTAGCTTACAGTGTCTCGATGGCTTTGTTCAAGACCTCATCTTCCGGCGTATCAGCATTGTCCTGAACCTCGATGTCAACTGGAATGCCGGTATCGTGAATCCACTCACCTTTGGGCAGTAAGAAACGCGCGATCGTCACATGCAAACCACCACCATTCGATAACTCCAGGCGGTCCTGAACGGTACCTTTACCAAAGGTTTTTTCGCCAATGAGCTTCGCCCCTTTGCGATCTTTGAGGGCACCGGCCAAAATTTCTGATGACGAGGCACTGCCTTTATTTACCAGAACCTCGACTGGAATATCAGTCAAACGCCCTTTGCCTTTGGCTGGGAAATCCTGTGAGCTAGCTTTGCCTTTTTGCGACACAATTGTTCCAGAGGAAATGAACTCACTGGCGGTGTAAATTGCTCCATCAAAGAAGCCACCAGGGTTGTTGCGCAGATCAAGCACTACTCCCGCGATCGAAGTTCGCTGGTTGGCAATTTCAGTAACAGCTTTGTCCCACTCGGCGTTGGTGCGCTCACCAAATTGGCTTAGTCTCAGGTGGGCCACTCGCTTGCCCTGATGCTCAACAAACTCAAGTTCAACAGAGGGAACCACGATCTCGCCACGCTCGATACTGACCTCAAATGGTTGTTGGCCATTATCTTTGCGGAACAGCGTCAACGTGACTTTGGTACCTTTGGCACCGCGGATGTGATTGACAGCTTCATCTAGACTCCAACCAGTGGTATCTGAGTCAAGTTTTTTGCTTTCGTCTTTGACGTGCAAAATGAGGTCGCCGGCTTTGACACCAGCTTTATCAGCTGGTGAACCATTTAAAGGCGTAACGACAGCTAAAACTTGGTCAACATAGCCAAGCTCAATACCCACACCATAGAACGCACCAGCTAAGTCTTCGGCTCGGCGCTGATTATCTTCAGGCGGCAAGTACATGGTGTATGGGTCACCAATAGCGGAAGTCATCCCACCAATGGCCCCGTCAACCATAGCTGCTGCTTGAACTTTGTCTGGTTCGAGATAGTTGGCCTCGAGAAGGTTCCACACTTCCCAAAACGTGCTGAAATCTACCTGCCCCACTCGATTTGTTGGCGTGGCGGTGTTGGTAACCGTCGACTTAGGAACCGGAAGCCAATCCGGCCGTGACATACCAAGCAAGGTGCCGGTCTGGGCGTAGCGATAGCCACCAGTCGCTCCCACCGCTACCAGTAAGATAGCAATGATGAGGTTTCGAAAAGTATGAGGGCGAATAGTCATAGCCCCCCATTCTACCTGCTTAGAGTGTTTGGGTAAACGGCAAGAGTGCTAAATGCCGAGCCTGTTTGATAGCTTTTGAGAGCTGTCGTTGTTGTTTCTGTGACAGACCACTCTTAGCTCGAGGTACGATGTACCCTTGCTCAGTCATGTATTTTTGCAAAGCGCCAACCTCTTTGTATGAGAAGGTCAGGCTCTTGTCGGCTCGCGGGGTGCGAGTTGTTTGTCGTCGTTTTCGTTGAATCATAATTACTTTCTAACAGTTACTGTTGTTGATCCCTTGGTTTAGAAGGGAATGTCTTCAGAGACATCTTCAATGCTACTAATATCGTCACTCACAGCTGCTTCACTGCTGTCTGCTTTAGAGCTGCGTTTGCTGCTCTTTTTGGCAGGCGCGGAAGCACCAGCGTCGTCATCTGGCATACCGGCGGCTTCGTCGCCGTATTGATCATCGCTACCGTAACTGCGACCTGCACCACCTCGACCGGATGAGAGCAACATCATGTTCTCGATCACGATTTCGGTACTGCGGCGGTCTTGACCATCTTCAGTCTTCCAGTCACGAGTCTGCAAACGACCTTCTACGTACACTTTGTCGCCTTTGTGCAAGAGTTGACCACAAATGTCAGCTAACTTAGCCCAGGCAACGATGTTGTGAAACTCAACTTTTTCTTGCTTTTCACCACCGTCAGCTGGCATCCAAGTGCGGTTGGTAGCCATACCAAAAGAACAAATCGCCGTCCCACTTGGGGTGTACCGCAAGTTGGGATCACGTGTTAGGTTTCCGATGAGCATGACTTTGTTTAATGAGCGCACTGACATGAGTTCCTTTCGATTGGTAAGTGCTGATAGTCTTGACTATAGCTTCCTTACCTTACACCAACCTTTACTCTGCGGCTACCTCTGCTTCCTCGGCCGCTTTAGGAGCTGCCTGGCGAGTCCGTTTCACTTTGACTGGCTCAGCCACTACTAAGAGGTGACGAACGATGTTTGGTTGCAGATAAATGTTCTTCTCAAAAGCTTGAGCTTCGGTCGATGGCATCGAGAACTCAAGGTGAGTGTAGTAAGCCTCAGCGTGATAGCTACTACCGTGTTTAATGCGGTAAGCCATTTTCTTTTTGCCCCAGCTGTCACTCTTGGTCACTTGACCTTTGTGGCGGGTCACTAACTTGGTAACTTCGTCAGCGATTTTACTAGCTTCGCTGTCGGTGAATGAAGTAGGCACCAGATACGTCAATTCGTAGCTGCGCGCCTCTAGATTGGCAGGTACTGCCATACGACTCCTTCTGCCCCACTTTTTTGGCGGGACTGCCCCCATTCAAACGGGGACGCTTGCCCTGAGTAATTTGGTTTCTGTCACCCTCGGTAACAGAAAGGCAAGACTAGCGGAAATTATACCACAAACGTCTTGAGAAGACTGGGTGAAATCCAACAGTTTCTTTAACTACCGATCGCGAACTCAACCACATCGCCCTCTTGCATCACGTAGCCGCGGCCTTCTTGGCGAAGTTTGCCGGTTTCGCGAACGCCCTTCCAGCCTCGACAGGCCACAAAGTCGTCATAGCTGGCAACATTGGCTTTGATAAAGTGTTTGACAAAATCAGTGTGAATAACACCGGCTGCCTCTGGGGCGGTGGTGCCTTGGCGAATGGTCCAAGCCCGAACTTCTTTCTCGCCAGCAGTCAAGAAACTTTGCAAACGCAGCGTCCGGTAAGCCACTTGGGCCAGGCGTTCTAGGCCACTTTGCTCGAGGCCAAGGTCGTGGAGATACGCTGTTTGGTCCTCAGCGGACAAAGCTGCCAATTCACTTTCGATCTTGGCTGAGATAACCACAATTTGTGAAGCGGTAACACCGAGCTGGGTTGCCCACTCGCTCGCTTTGGCTTGGGTCGCAGTAATCGCGTCCTCATCGACGTTCAGAACGATCAATTCCGGCTTGGCGGACAAGAGACCTAACTCTTTAGCCACTTTGCCCAAAGTTTCATCTTCAGCGGCTTTGAGCGCGACTTGTTGACCTCGATCAGTATTGATCAATTCCTTGAACAACTGCACTGCTTGCCAACGAGCCTTTTGATCAGGCGTAGTCGCACCTTTGGGTTCTGGTTGCTTCTCGAGCGTAGCCAAGTCAGCCAGCTGCAGTTCGGTGCGAATGGTTGCCAAATCAGCTCCAGGATCCACTGCCCCTTCACGAATGATGTCTGGATCAGAGAAAGCTCGAACGACATGACAAACGGCCGCGGTCTCACGAATGTGAGACAAGAATTGATTACCAAGTCCAGCCCCTTCCGCGGCACCTTTGACTAAGCCAGCTACATCCACAAACTCGACCGTAGCGGGCTTAATGACAGAGGTGTTGACGATTTCGGCCAGCACCGGCAATCGAGCATCTGGCACTTCCGCAATGCCTACGTTTGGCTCAATCGTGGCAAAGGGATAGTTGGCAGCTAAAGCAACTTGCTGCTTAAGTAAGGCATTAAATAAGGTCGATTTGCCCACGTTTGGCAAACCCACAATTGCGATCGACAATGAACTCATGGCCAGAATTATATCAGCCTGGTCCAAGTAGTTCTTGGCGAAAACAGCTACTTCTTCATCATCGACATGCAGTTTTTGCAGTCGTCTTTGTGGGTGACCAACAAGTACACAGCTGACACACCGACTGCGATGTAGACTAGTCGTTCCACCATCGGCATGCTACCAAAAAGCATGGCTACCAAGTTGTAGTTGAAGAGACCCACCAGGCCCCAGTTGAGCGCGCCCACCACATTCAGGACAAACGCCACAATGTGTAAGTATTTCATGAAGAAACTTTCTGTGGCGGCTGGGCAAAGTTGGACCACGCCACCACCCAATTAGCTACTAACTCAGTTTGAAAAGGCTGGATGCAAAGATCAATGAGTAAGAGAGGGGTATGTGAGACTAAGGGTTAATTGCGCGAACTTGATAGTCATCGAACTCAGCGTCCATAAAGTCAGTTCTAATACCCGCAAACCCTGGTTCAGTGATGGCTTTGCCACCATACTTTTGACCATCATCAACTGCTTCAGCAACCAACTGCCAAGAGCCCGTGTTGTTCTGGTCGATAAACACCCGAACTTGCACCTGACTATGGTCCAAATTTGCTATTTGCGTCATTAAACCAAACCAACTGTTTTCAGGGATCAAATTTGGATTATCGTCGCGTTGATAGTTCTCATCCAAAAAAATCTTTTGAACAAACATCGTGTAATATTTTCCTCTATATTTCTTTTTTATAACTACCTGGCCATCTACTCTCACTCCTGCATAGTACAAGTTATCGCCGTCAAGATAGCGATGAAGTAAAAGTACACCATTGGAAGCATTGCGATTCGAACTTATGGAAGTGTTATATGAATCAATTTTTACTTTAATAACCTGGCTGTAATTCAGCCATGTTTGTTTGGTTACAAGCCGGAAAATATTTTGCGGCTGTGCGCCGTTAGCTGTGTCCTTAGGATTACTCTTTGAATAAAGCAACCTCCAACGATCATTTTCAGATAACTTTTTTTGAACAGTTTTTCCGACACCGTTTTCAATTATGAGATAACCTCCAGAATTCAACCAGAAGTATGGGCTCCAACTTTCTGACATTTTCCCGGCTTCAGGTAACACACCATCTTTTGCAAAGTTATAGTTTAAATTTCCTTGTTCATCTATAACGGCACCTAAAACTTCACCATTTGTCTGTAGCTGGCTCATACTCAAGGTGCTCTGGCTTGATTGCGATTTTTCTTGACTCGCTTTAAACAGTACACTAATAACCACCACCATCAACACCACCGCCATACCAAGCAACACTCGCCTAACAGTTTCTCTGCTCTTTTCAACAGACATGCAACAAGTATAGCTTGAAAAGACAATATTAATCAGCTGGACATCCGATTGGATTTGTAGAAATCACAAAGTTGTCAAAATATGCCGATTGATTCTTGGGTGATGCAAAGTCGGGTGTATCGCCACCAAAGAAGGTATCAAACATTAAGTTATCAATTTTCAAGCTTTCAGTGTCTCGGAAATAAAGATCATCATGGTCCATTGCTAGCTCACCGTTGAGCCAACCTTGCATTACTCCATTTTTCTTACCAGGCGTGTTAAGTTTAATGCGTATTTCCAAACATTCCCACTGACCCGTTTCAAGAGTTGCGCCCTTTTTATCAATTTGCCAAGGAATTTCTAATCCATACTTTTTTACACCAGGTACGTACAAATAACTAATTACTTGGCCTCCATCAACCCAGTTTAACCTACCACTCCAACCGTCGATCCCGTTCGGTGGATGGCCACCGCTGTTACTTGTTCCACCTGCCAACCCAGGCAGTTTTCCAGACTTGTTAAAGTTGAAACCCGACTCGAAACGAACTAAATATCTTAAATATAAATCGTCATATTTGCCTATATTCAAACCAGTATCATCGAAGAACGAATGGAAACTGGTAGCACTTGTTCCAACAGGACTACTTGGACTGGCATATGACCCCTTTTTGTAGTTTACTTTTAGGGTATTCCCGTATTTCCCGGAAGGATCCCTGACGATTTGAGCATTGTCTGAGATCAACTTACTCGCGCCAAACGTTGACTGCCAAGGTTGTGTTTCAAAGCCGCCAAAAAATAAGAAATTTTTATTAAGCAAACTCTGATCCGTATCAATTGGGTCTCCAATTTTCATTGAACTTTTCTCTACTCCTATTGATCCAACGCTAATGAGAGCATTGCCCGGAACTACATCCCACATCATAATCCCAATGCCACCCGTACCGAGCATACTTGCGTCAAACTGTGATTGTGCCAACACTTCACCGTTAACAGCACAACTGATGGTATTGCCAAAGACGCTAATTACATATTTGTTTTTGTTTGGGATATTCGTGATGTGCTTCTTCTCAAGCAAAATCTGTCTCTTTCCTGAAACAATCTGTTCAACCCTGGTGTACTTTGATCCAAAATTACAAAAAACGTTGTTTTCTGGATTGCTGTATCTCGCAATTAACATTAGATTGCTGCCGAGTTGCCAATCAGCATCTATCTCAAAAGCATAGTCTTTCCATGCCTGTGACCCATCTAGTATTGCCCTAACTGTTGTGTTTGAGCCAGAGCTGAGAAATAACTGGTTATTATCAACAGACAGAGTTCCAACCGATGCTCGCCAGCCACTTTTTTTATCTATTTTTTCTCGATATGGTAATCGCTTAATTTGACCCATTTCTAAATTATCGACCAGTTCTTCTGGAGACCAATTACTTCCCACTCCAATTCTCGTTAGATATTTTTTAGACGTTTGTGGCAAGTTGTGCGTGAAGTCCGTTCCGCCCCTTTCCTGCACAAGTCCGTACTCAAACATTGAGTCAAAGAAAGTACTAAGATAGTGTGAAGCGTTAGGATTGTTTTTTGTATCCTGACCAAAGTCCCCAAATGGAAAGGCGAACACTCTTGCCTTTTCCCCCTGTGCCTCGACCAGCCCCTTGGCAATATTAATATCTTCTGAAACACGCGCCTGAAACTGCGTATCATTTTCTATACGATTTTCATCTGATAACCACAGGTAGTTACTATAAAAATTACCTTGACTATGATTTGGGTCAATATCCTCGAGATCATGACCAAGATGTGTATGTGGCTGAACGTCCCATCTCCCAGATTTAAGCATCATTTTTATTTCATCCCGGGTAAGATAGTATCTGCTTTCTTCATCACTCAAAGAGTGCCCTGTAATTATGAAAATTGTGGCGTGATAATCTAAAAGACTCAGTACTGGATCTACTGGATAGAAACTATCTTTTCTTCCATCATCAAAAGTAAGCAAAAAAGATTTTGCTGGTAGTTCTTTCTTACCCTTGAGAAAGTCAATGGCATCATCCAAGCTAACTGCCTGATATCCTGCTTCTTTCAAGCCCAACATTTGCTTATTGAAGTCTTCAATTACAATGTTTGCACCATCAGCTTTGTCAACAACTCCATGATAAATAAGTATTGGCAATGACTGAGCCTTTTCATCCATCTTTACAGGCGCCGTAAGATTGGGCTGTGTTAACTGGGTCAATCCTAATTTGAAAACAGGAAAATAAACTCGAGATACAAGTGGAAGGTCGATTTGTCTGATCAAAAATCTGTGCTTGATGTATACACTTAAAAAACTAACCTGCAGCAAGATAAAAAGCACCAAAACGAATACTTGCTTGCGAAGATGTTTGTTTTTGTGAATAAAACTCTTCATCTGGTACCCCAACGTGTGTCCCTCAACGTAAGTATGGCATATGGTAGCTGCCAAATCAGAATTAGTGTGTAAAATACTGCAAAAATAGAGCCATACACCCACTTACGGTCATTCATATGGATGTTGTAATACAAGCCATAAACGGTCGACATAAGCAACAAACCAAAAATATAGAACCATGGAAAGTTACCTGTTACCCATGGATACCAAATTAGCGCTCTAAAAACTACCAATGGTGCTAAGAGTGGCAAGATAATACCTAAATAAAAACTCAAACTCATAATTGGGTTCTTTTTCCACATAAATGTGGCTGCCAATAAACTTTCCCTCACCCAAGATTTTTTCCACCGCAGTTGCTGTTTCATAAACTTTGGGAACGTGTCCGGAACAAATGTATAAGATACTGCCTTCTCAGCATAAACAGCTTTGTAACCCGCCTTAAGGATATAGTTTGTTAAACTCCGATCGTCACCATAAGTGCAAAGTGTTCCGAGAAATTTTTGCGACTTCCAACGATCAACCAAACTTGCCAGTAAATCTCTTCTATAAGCCGAACAACAGCCGGAACAACAAGTGACTGATTCGAAAACAGATTCACTTCCCTTGTAAGCTTTAAAAGCCACGAAATACCGCACTGATTGCATCTTAGTCACAATGTTTTTATCAGCATTAGCAACATATGCATGCCCAGCTACCGCTGCAACTCTAGAATTTTTGAAAAACTTCACTAACTCTTTAGGTGTGCTTGGTTCAATAAAGCTATCTGAATCGATAAAAACAACAACATCATTTGTTGACTGCTTAATGCATTCTGCCATTCCATCACGTTTACCTCGATTTTTTTTCCAATCGATGACCCGTACTACTGCTTTGCCTTCCGCATCACGCTGCGCTCGATGCATCTCAGCAAGAGTATTGTCAGTGGAACCATCGTTAATAACGATGATGTCAAACTTTGACTGTGGATAGTCAACTGTTGCTATCCGCATGATAGTCTCATATATGTTTTCTTCTTCATTCTTACACGGAATCCCAAAAGAGATTGTTGGCTCATAACTCGGGTCAAACTTTTCAGGGTGATGAACATGAAAGTGTGATATTGCAAATCGAGACAGAATATAGAAAGAAACGGCAATGCTATAGGCACCAAATAACCAGTTATCGTAAATCAACTCAGCAGTACTAACCTTAATAACCAGGACTAAGTAAACAACCGTAAAAAAAAGAACACTTGCACTAATGTTGAGTTTTCTTATCTTGGTTAGGGCATTCATATTGTCAAATATTTATGTCATCTTCCTATACCATAGTACGTCAATCCAGCCTGCTTAAACTTGTCTTTGTCTAAACAATTCCGACCGTCGATCACCACTTGAACTCCGTACTTTTTTAGGTCAGCCGGTTGTAACTTCTTAAACTCGTTATGAGCAGTTGTTATTACGACAGCATGAGCCCCAGTCAATGCTTCATCCAACGATGTTACGTTTGAAAACTTTGCTACGTATGGGTCAAAGATCCGCAAATCTGCACCGTAATCCTGTAAGTAATGAATAACTTCAAATGCCGGACTCTCACGATAGTCATCGATGTTTGACTTGTACGCGACTCCACACACCGCTACTTTTGCGCCGTTGAGAGTCTGACCCTTTTCGTTGAGAGCTCTGAGCACCAGATCAGCAGTCTCTCGAGGCATGTTGTTGTTAATTCGTCGGGCTAACATGAGGAAGTCATGATAAAAACCCTTAGTTTTTGCATACTCAATCAGATAATACGGATCGACCGGAATACAATGTCCTCCAACTCCACAGCCCGGATAATGTGCCAGAAATGCAAACGGCTTTGTAGCGGCCCCATCAATGACTTTCACCACATCAATACCTAGTTGAGCAAATGACAATGCCAACTCGTTCACAAACGCAATGTTGATATCTCGGAACGAGTTCTCAACTACTTTTACCGCTTCAGCTTCTTTAAGAGAGCCCATCGGTTTTACTTTGCCTGTTAAGATTGATTCGTAAAATGCCACTGCTTTCTCAAGACCGACCGACTCCAAACTACCAACCACACGGTTAATATTCTCAACATGCCACTTGGGGTCACCAGGGTTGATTCGCTCTGGGCAGTGCGCCAAGTAAAAATCCTTACCAGCTACTAGTCCTGATTTGATTTCTAAAATTGGTAAGACAGTGTCTTCAGAAACACCTGGGTTAACCGTTGATTCCAAAATAATCAGTTGACCGCGTTTCAGATTGCTGCCAATGCCGGTACTAGCACTCTTTACTGGCCCAAGATCCGGGCTGTAGTCTTCGTGAACAGGCGTTGGAACACAGATCACAACGATATCAGCCTCTTGGATCCGAGAGTAATCTGTAGTGACTTCAAGTTGGCTATCTGCTAGGTATTTTTCGATATCTGCGTCTTTAAAAGGAGCAATTCGCTGATTCAGTTTTTCGGCTTTCTTTTCATCTCTGACTACACCAATAACTTTGTAGCCTTTTCTCTCAGCTAAAAGTGCTAACGGTAACCCTACATAACCCAGTCCAACTACCGCCAGCGTTTGGTGTTTAGCCATATTCAACCTTCTTTTGCAAATACACGAGCACTTAGTGTAACACACACTTTTTGGTCACAGAACCGCATAAAAATTTTAATCGGCTACTTATAGTTGTTCTCTCTTCTAGCTGCTTGTGCTATGGTGGACCACGCCATGTCAGTTGTTGCTACCTCAACTCCGCCGAGTGAAGATCAGTTTTCGACGCCGATGATGAAACAGTACTTGGAACTGAAGGCTCAGTACCCTGATTGTCTGCTGTTGTTCCGGCTGGGCGATTTTTACGAGTTATTTTTGGACGATGCCAAGATCGGCGCCCAAGTCCTAAACATCACCTTGACCGGCCGCAGTCGCGGCAAAGATGGTCGGATTCCCATGGCTGGAGTTCCCTATCATGCCATTGATAGTTACTTGGCAAAATTGATTCAAGCGGGCTACAAGGTGGCGATCTGCGAACAACTGACTCCACCCGGCAAAGGCCTGGTCGAACGCCAAGTGATCCGCGTCGTCACTCCCGGCACCTACTTAGATGATCGCAACAGTCGACAACAACCAGCTCAGTTTTTACTGAGTTTGGCACCTGGTGGTAACGAGCTTGGTTGGAGCGCGGTTGCCTTGGGCACCGGTGAAACTTGGTACGGCACGAGCCCCTGGCCAAACCCCGAGCTTGCAACCTGGTTCGAAGAGCTGGTCACCCATTTCATCCCTCGAGAATGTCTGGTACCCAGTGATCTGGAGCTGAACTTGAGTGCGCGATTTCCCGCCACGCGTTTCACACCCGTTCCAACTATCACCGGTTCACAACGAACCATAAAACGCCAGCTGAGCCCGTGGACCAACCCAGTTGCCGATCAACTGCCCGATTCAGTCTGGCCCGCACTCGCCCAAACTTGGCAGTACTTGCAAGCCACCCAAAAAACCACCATCTCACATCTTCAACCTCCACAAGCTTGGCACTCAGCTGCTTGGATCACCTTGCCTCGTTCAACTATCATGAACTTGGAACTGTTTAGCACACTGCACGATGGCACCCAAACTGGTTCTGTTTTTGCGAGTCTCGATCTCACCCAAACCGCCATGGGCGGCCGTCTCCTCCGGCACTGGCTCACCCACCCGCTGCGCCAGTTGGCCCCGCTAGAAAAACGCCAACAAGCCGTCGCTACCTGGCTTGAGCACTCAGCAGAGCGTGACCAAGTGCGCACTCTGTTGTCTCAAATCCCTGACTTAGAACGGCTGATTGCCCGCCTTACTCTTGGGCTCGGCACACCCCGTGATGTCAAAGCGCTTGAGCACATTCTGCAAAAACTGACCACCATGACCGAACTGGTTCAACCGCTGAGCGAGCGTTGGCAAACGATGGACCAAACCTGGATTCCTCCACTCCTCAAGCAACTGCACCAGTTAGTTGACGAACCACCTGTCGATCCTAAACAAGGAGGTTTGATTCGACCTGGGTGTGACACCCAGCTCGACGAGTGGCAGCAAACCATAACCGAACATCAACACTGGATGCAAAACTTTGAGCAAAACTTGCGGGATAAAACGACCATCACTTCTCTAAAAGTGCGCTACAACCAAGTTTTTGGCTACTACATTGAAGTCAGCAAAGCCAACTTATCACTCGTTCCGCCGGAGTTTGAACGCAGCCAAACTTTGGTCAACGCAGAGCGATTCACTACGCAAGAACTCGCAGCCCACGAACAAGCGCTGCTCGCAGCTCAAGCCCAACTCAACGAGCGCGAGTACGCCATTTTCAAAACCTTGGTTCTGGAAGTCTTAGCGCAAACCAAAGGCTGGCAGGCCTTGGCCCATGACTTAGCTGAGCTTGATTGCGCGACCGCTCTGGCAGAGCGCGCTCACTTGTCCCGCTACACCCGACCAACCCTGACAACTACCGATGAGCTCCAGATCGTGCAAGGCCGCCACCCAGTGGTAGAAGACCTCTTGCCTCGCGGCCAGTTTGTGCCAAACGATCTGCACTTACCCAACGATCATAGCCGAGTGGTCGTATTGACTGGACCGAATATGGCTGGCAAATCTGTTTTGATGCGGCAAGTTGCCCTGATTACGTTGCTGGCCCAAACTGGCAGTTTTGTTCCTGCAGATCAAGCCACCATTGGCTTGGTTGATCAGATTTTCGTCCGCAGTGGAGCCAGTGATCGAATCACCGCTGGTCAATCAACATTTATGGTCGAGATGGCTGAGACCGCCAGCATCTTGGCTCAAACCACTTCCAAGAGTCTGGTGATCATGGATGAAATTGGCCGCGGCACCAGCACCTACGACGGCATCAGTATCGCTTGGGCAGTTGTCGAACATCTACTCACCCACCAACCCCCACCACGCACCCTGTTTGCGACTCACTATCACGAACTGCAGGCGTTGGCCGAGCAGCACCCCGATCAAGTGGTCAATGCTCACCTGGCAATCACTGCCCACGACACCAAACCCGTTTTCCTCTATCAACTCGCCGCAGGCGGAGCTTCACACAGTTTTGGCTTGGCCGTAGCTGAGCTCGCAGGGTTGCCACCCAACACGATTGCTCGCGCCAAAACTCGCTTGGCCGAACTCGAAACTGGGACTCCAGCGACCACCTCCACCCGCCGCCCATCACAAACCACTCTCTCGGTCACACCGTCACCGCACCCCATTGTTCAACAACTGAGCCAGCTGAAAGTTGAAGAACTAACCCCATTGGCCGCCTTGAATTTAGTAGCAACTTGGAAAGCAGAGATGAGCAAGCGCTGAGACCACCTATGCCCATTCGCCACCTTCCCCCCAGCGTTGTCTCAGCCATCGCAGCCGGTGAAGTCATCGAGCGGCCAGCCGATGTGATTAAAGAACTCGTTGAAAACGCGCTCGACGCCCAAGCTACCCAAATTACCATTGAGCTGGAAAACTATGGACTCGATAGTTTGAAAGTCACCGACAACGGTCACGGCATTCCCGCTGCTGAGCTTCCCCTGGCGCTCGAACGCCACGCCACCAGCAAAGTGCACACACTGACTGAGTTTGAGGCTGTGACTAGCTTTGGTTTTCGCGGTGAGGCCCTAGCCAGCCTGGTCAGCGTGGCAGACGTAGTCCTGGCCAGCCGGCCACCTGGGAGCGCTGTCGGCACTCAAATTCGTGTGACCGAAGGTCAGCTGAGCACACCGCACCCTCAGGCCATGATGCCCGGCACCCAAGTTGAAGTGTTGGGTTTATTCGAACGCCAACCCGCCCGGCTCAAGTTTCTAAAAAAACTCAGCACCGAGCTGCGTCGCAGCGTCGAGATCGTGACTCAGTTGGCCATTCATCATCCGCATGTCGGATTTAGCCTTTATCATCAGAATAAAATTCTGTTACTCGTCCCAGCTGGCCAAACCGCAGCCACCCGGCTAACCGATGTTTTTGGCCAAACAGTCACCACCAAACTCCATCCCCTCACATTTGAAGCCTGGCCCGTCAAACTCCAAGGTTGGCTCGGCTCGCCACAGCTAGCCAAACCCCATCGCCGGCACCATTTTCTGGCCGTAAATCATCGCCCAGTCAGCCTGCCACAGCTCAGCCAGCTCTGCAAAGAAGTCTACGGCAGTTTGCTACCACCGAAACTTGAACCATGGTTGATGCTCAACATCGAACTGCCGCCTCAGTTTCTCGATGTAAATACCCACCCACGTAAAACCACCGTGCGCATCATGGATGATGACACTATCTGGAAAACCCTCCGCCAGGCACTAAGCGATGCTCTTCATACACCACCCCAACGTTATCCAACACTACCCCGCCCTGCATCATTGCCATTATCTCTGGCAGACTCAGGACCAAACTGGCAGCCGTTACCTCGGCTGACTTCGCTCCACACTCGCGACCAACTACAAAATGTGACCCTGCCATGGAAGTTCGATTCTGAGCAACCACCTGAAATTATGCAGATTGATCGAACCTATCTAGCAGTGGCCACTCCCCACGGCTTAAGTTTGTTTGACCAGCATGCTGTGCACGAGCGAATTTTATTTGAGCAGTACATCAGTCAACTTAACCAACTAGCTGGTCACGCAACATCGGCTACTCTCTCCGAGCCAATCCTGATTCAGCTCGAACCAAGCTATGCTCAGCTCCTACAAGATCATCTGGCTGACCTCTCTCAGCTGGGCTGGGAAATTAATGAGTTTGGGCCACACACTTTTCAGGTCAGTCAGGTACCACAACTGTTGCTCGATCACTCGATCGAAACAGTGCTGCACGAAGTGCTACACGACATTGAAAGTGGTAAACCGCTCGTCGGACTTGATTCACAGGCTGAACGAACCGCCGCGTATTTGGCTTGTCATCAAGCTATTAAAGCCGGTGACTTTGTAGCACCAGCCCAGCGGCAAGAATTACTGCTAAAACTGTGGCAAACACCAAACCACACCACATGCCCTCACGGTCGGCCCACCCAAATCGAAATCACTATTCTGGAGCTGGAAAAAATGTTTAAACGGCGCTAAGCGCGATGAAACAGTCTGATTTGGCTCGAAGTGCAGCCCTTACTTCTTCTTGGTCAAGATATCCTTGATGGCTCTCAACTCACGCTCAATGGTCATGATTTTGCTTTTCAAAGCCATCTCTTCAAAGTTAGCATCATCATCGACGAAGTACATGATCGGTTTATCGGTTAGTTTGCCAATTTCTTTCAGATTACCCAAAGTTGGCTCACTGCGGTCAACTTCGTAAGAACTGATCGCTTTGTCACTCAACTTGAGGTGGTCGGCCACTTCGCGCTGCGACAAACCCTTCTCGCGACGGGCCATACGGATTTTTTGTCCTAAAGTGAGCTGTTTTGGATTTGACATTTTGCTTCCTTCGTTTGTAGAATTAAATCTACCTTATAAAGATCATTTTGTCTATGATGACTCAAATGCCTCCGATACCAAATCATGTTGCTATCGTCGAAACGGACCGAACTTTGGTGTCACCATATAAGCTGTTTATGGCGGCCAAAAAACTGTCTCGCTACTCCGATCTGCAAACTGCACTCAAAGAGCTCAGCGATAAACCAGACTTGGTTCTGCTGAGCACCAGCTTGCCGATTCAGGATCAAGTTCGCGTGTTGGAGCGAGTCAAACAACTCTCCACCGACCACTTGATTCCAGTCATGTTTGTTATCAATTTTTTGACTCCTATCTCGGTAGTGCCAGGCACTGACTGGGGTCGCAAAATTGGCGTCATTCACGCGTTGAGCAGTACGGACGAAATCTACGCCACCCTCTGTCGCGTGCTTGAGTAAATCTCATTATACTGGAGAGCTTCCCCCGAAGCAAACGCGGTAGTCGATGGCCAGAGTTCTCACCGAATTAGATTGATGTCTTGGTAAGGACAGGCCCTTGCGGTGTATCCTTAATGGTGTAACCAGCCGCGAGCAGCGTATCTCGCGCTGCGTCAGCCGCTGCCCAATCCTGGTTGGCTCGGGCCGTTTGGCGATCTTGGACCACTTGTTGGAGCTCGGCGGATAGCTCCTCGACGCGCACTGACTGTGCGTGGTGCTTAGCTTCAATTTCAGCCAGATAACTGTCCGCTTGCCTCAAACCCAGCCCCATCAGTTCGTCGAGCTCTATCAGTAAATCGTATTTATCGGGACTGGGAATATTTGACTTCAGCATTTCCCACATCACCGCCACAGCGGTTGGGGTGTCGAGATCGTTTTCCATAGCAGTCACAAATCGCTGGCGATACTCGTTCAGTTGGTCGAGCTTCTCTTCGGAGAGAGTCGTTCGTCCGGTCTCAGCTTTCAGTTGCACCACTTGGCGGATCAACCGTTCCCAAGTTTTTTGCATACCCTCTAAGTTGCCCCAAGTGAAGTTCATCTCTGAGCGATAATGCGTCGTCAAAAACAGCAGCCGCAGAGCTCTCGGTGACAACCCTCTTTTTTCAATGTCATCAATGGTAAAAAAGTTGCCGAGCGACTTGCTCATTTTTTCGCCATCAACTCGCAAAAAGTTGTGATGCACCCAGTACTTCACGAAAGGTTTTTTGCCAGTAGCTGCTTCGGCTTGTGCAATCTCATTGGTGTGGTGAACGTTGATGTGATCAATGCCGCCGGTGTGAATCTCAAACTGCTCACCCAAGTACTTCATGGACATAGCTGAACACTCGATATGCCAACCCGGAAAGCTCCGCTCTGCCCAAGGGCTCGGCCAGGCCATGGCCCGGTTTTCACCCGGCCGCTCAAACTTCCACAGCGCAAAGTCAGTTGGATTACGTTTGCCAGCCACGCGCTCGACCCGGGCTCCTTCGCGCAGTTGTTCAATATCGATCAGAGCTAACTTGCCATAGTCATCAAGTTTGGATGTATCAAAGTACACACCGTCATCGTCAATCACGTAGGCAAAACCTTTGGCTTCGAGGGTTTTGACCATCTCCAGCTGTTCTGGAATGTGTTCAGTGGCTCGGCAGCTGACATCGGGTCGCACATTGCCCATGGCATCCATCGACCGCCAGAAATACTCTTCAAACTCCTTGGCTACATCCCAAGCTGTTTTGCCATACTTACGAGCGCCCTTCTCCAACTTGTCTTCACCTGTGTCACTATCAGAGGTCAGGTGGCCGACATCGGTCACGTTTTGCACAAAGGTGACTTGATAGCCAGCTCGGCGCAGCGTGCGAATCAGGACATCGTCCATGGTGTACTTGCGCAAGTGCCCCAAGTGAGTGAAGTCGTACACCGTCAATCCACACGCATACAGGCCGACGCGCGGGGGTTGGATCGGCTCAACCACATCGATTTGACGGGTGAGGGTGTTGTACAGCTTCATGGCACTCCTTGCCTGATTTTATGGTGGTGCAATTCTCCGCGAATTAGGGGCAAAGATCAAGGGTGCAATGAATCAGAGGTAAGGTTGGTGAAAGACTCTAACGATACAGTGCTTCTGTGGAAGTGCTGTTGGTACAGTTTAAAAGTATCCCCCTACCCTACGCTCGACGGCCCGCTCAAGGTTTTGCGATCTTGCTGGAGTTTATTGGCCGCTTTTTGTTTCTTGGAGCTGCCTGGGCCAACCGGGCCTTTTTGCGGACTACTTGGCATCTCCAAACTTTGCGCTTCTTGCTGACGCTGCTGCTGTTCACGAGCTTGCTTTTCCTGCTCAGCCTGTTGCTTCTTCTTGAGATTCAAGTCGTAGCGACGCTTCGCCTCAGCCTGCTGCTCATCGGTCAGCCGATTGAACCGTTGCAGCATCTGTTGCTTGCGGGCTTGAGTTTGAGGGTCGTCAACCTGTTTAGGAATCCCGAGCCAGGCATTCAAATCAAACAAACTTGCCAGTCCTTTGACAATATCTTTGGCCGGTCGCACGACCAGCTCTTCCGGAATGCTACCCATGGCTCGGGGTTTGACGGGTTCAGAACTGGGACCAGCTGGCAGGCCACCTGGGGCGGCTGCACCCGGGCCACTAGGTGGGTTGGCTGAGACTGAGCCAGCTGTTTGCTGGAGGGCTTTTTGCTGTGAAGCTGCCTGAACCGCCGACTCATCCAAGTGTTCGTTCATCTGCCCAAAACCAGGGTTAAAACCCCCTCCAGGGCGCGGTCGAAAAGCGGGTTTGGGTCCAATCATAGGCAGTTCAGTACTCGCTACTGGCGTCGATTACGGTTTACAGCTTAGTGTGTCCCAGCTGAACAATTTCAAATCCTTCTTGGGCTTGGGTGTGCTGGTCATGAGCTTGCTGTTCGGAGGTTTGTTGTTGAACCGCGGCTTGGTACTCTGGCGAGTTGGTTTGAGCCTTGATGTCAGCGAGCTTAGCTTGAGCAGCGGCTTGATCGCGCGCAGCGCGCGCCTCATTTTCAGCCTGAATGCGAGCTAGTTCAGCAGCCTGAGCCTCAGCACTAACTGCTGGGTCAGGAGCGGGAGCCGCAGCTGGAGCTGCCGCCTTGCCTCCGGCTTGTTGATTTTGGGTTTCATTCAAAATTTCTTCCAAGATATCGAGAGGGCTTTTTTTGGCACTATCTGCAGCAGCTGGTTGAGTTGGAGCTGGGGTTGGAGCCGGCTGGCTGGCTGGATCACTGGAAACCGGTGCGGGAGCTGGAGAACCAACACCCCCCGGGGTGGTGCTATCGGTCATGACCTAACCATAGCAAGCCCCGGGGGTACTCTGCAAGTGTCGTCTGGACAACTAGGTGCGAGCTGGCTCGCGGACTTCAGCTAATCTGTCTTCCCAAATCCCTTGGGAACTGGGTAAACGCCAACTGCGTTTAAACTGGATACGACGCTCTTTCGTTTTGCGAATTTGCCGGGCAGCCCGGGCAGTCACGTCGATGACGGCTTCGTAGAGGTCTTGCGCTCGGCGCTCGACCATCAGGTCGCGACCGGGCAGACTCACCTTCATCTTGGCGATGGCCGACTGGACATCGTTCTTCTTTTTGCCGACGGTTTCCACAAACACGGTCACCGCTTGGACGCGTTCGCCCCGGCGACTGAGTTTGCGTGCTTGGCGTTCGATGAACGCCCGCAGCGCGGCAGTAATACTCAAGGTTTTGGACTGAACCAGGATTTGCATCGAGGCTCCTTTCTTCCCTTGGGCTCTAACGAGAGGCTAATTAGAACCTGTTAGTACAAAAAAACCCTAGCCAACTCATCGAGCTGGACCCAGGGCACCTCTTGTCAGCAACATCTGCATGACACTGTTCATACTAGCAAAGAAAAGCCAAAACAGCAAGGTTACAGAGTAGTACAAAGTGGCTAAAACTCGACCTTTTTGAGGGTCCGCTTTTACATCTGCCGACGCCCCTCGAGAGCGCGAGCTAACGTCACGCCATCGGCGTACTCAATGTCAGCTCCGATCGGTAAACCGTGACCAATCCGGGTAATTTTCAATGAAGCCGCTTGTTCAGGCGGTAGCGATTGCTTGATCAGCTCAGTGATGTAGAGGGCTGTTGACTCCCCTTCCATGGTGGGATTGGTGGCAATGATCAGCTCCTCGACTGGTTCTAAACGTTTCAAAATATCGTGCAGAAATAATTGGTCTGGCCCAATATGATTAAGCGGCGAAATCGCACCGTGCAACACATGATAGCGGCCAGTAAACCGCTCTGATCGCTCAATCGCTAACAGATCAAGAGGTTGTTCCACCACACACAGCTGGGCTTCATCTCGGCTGGTGTCATCACAAATACTACACGGATCAGTTTCACTGACGTTGTGACAACGACTGCACAGCACGGTCTCACGCTTGAGCGCCACTAACCGATCAGCAAACTCTTGGAGTTGGTGTTCTGGGTTGTGCAACAAGTAAAAGACCAGTCTTTGGGCAGACTTGGGACCCACACCTGGTAAACGTTCAAACTGCTCGATCAATCGGGACACGGCCCGAGGAAGTTTGGCTGCCATATTGGAGTACTATACTATCGAAACGTATCTTGTGCCACCCTAGGCAATATCTTCAAAATCAAACCCCGCAAGCGATCCAGGATCTCCAAAATCGATCTCATCGAGGTTCAAGGCGCCTAGATCTATATCGTCAATAATCAGACCACCACCCAGAGTAGGTGTTTCACTATTCTCCACACTACCTTGCTCTAAAAGAGCTCTAATAATGGCCATACCTTGCTCAACTTGTGTAGCCTCGTCCGTGGGACCTTCAATAGACTCAACTGGGCGAACAGGCTTCGCTTCACCTCGGAAGACTCTTTTTGGTGTTTCAGATACATTGTGAACCCGAACATTGACTCTCGGCAATGGATTTTTGGCTGATTCATAGTCCATTGGGTCCTGACTTTGGACTTGATGTAACAGATGCTGTATATCCCAATTTGTTCCTCCACCCGCTTTGAACTTGATCTCAAGTGGTTCTTCGCCTTTTTGTGGATCACCCAAGACTAGTTCTCGCAAAAACTGTGGCAATCTGGAGTTTCTTAGTGCTGCCTCTAGCTGAGGAAGGCCCGCTTCTTGCTTCAATTTACTGATCTCGGCCATAACCTCGGCAGCTTCTTGAGCCCGAGAGACATCAATTTGTCGTTGTAATCTCTTCATCGTCTCAGTGTCGGGAGGTGATTGCTTTCTTGCCGCACTCAGCTCACGATACCACTCGGTTCTCGCTTGACCATAGCGCGCATCAGCTTCGTTTTTGATTTGTTGGATTCGATCAGCAGCACTACCTAAGCCCCATTCGCCCCCCTTGATAACCATGTTTTCAGGCAACTCTCTCGGCGCCCCAAGTGCCGTTCGTTCTTTTTTGTCTCTCTCAGCTCGCTGAGCTGGTGTTCCCGCTATTTTTACAAGTTCCTCTGCTCGATGCTCAGCCCATTTCTCAAGGTAATGCTTGTACTGGCCAGATATCATGTCAGTCAGGTCTGGAGCTTGCCCGCTCTGCCGCAAATTGAGAGGGTTATCCTTTGTGGGTCTTGGCGAATCGGCTTCTCCTTGATATGGCGGAACTTCAGCACCTAACTGGTATCTGTCGTGAACACTAGGCAAATGTCGGGCGGTTGATACTTGTCCCAGTTTGCGGGCAATCACGTCATCAAGCTCAGCCAACGGCAGAAAGACAAATGTGTCCGAATATCGATTGGGACCCCAAATTGTTTTGGTCACTCGACCCTCGTCATCAAATTGTCGGTTGATTACCTCAGGTCGAAGTTCTTTAATAATTTTTTCCAGGTCCTCGCCGCGTTTTTCCAGAAACTCCCGGTTGTTAGCTGCATCCAGACTATCAATAAGGGCCGCCATTCGCCCAACTGCAAAAGCAAAATCCAAGTTGTTAATTAATAACTTGGGTCTATCTTCCAGGTTGGCTAATGCTTTGTTGAAGTCCTCTTGCAACAAATCGTAGTCAGGTTGAACGGCCGCCATCACGCGCTCGTGCGCAAAGGCAGCTTTAATAGATAAACGGTTCAACATTTTGGTAACTGGTGACTCTTTGGGAATATTAATGGTCCGAGCCAGTTTTGACAACTTTTGCCAGATTTGTTCAACGTACAGACTGCCATCACCAGAATCTGGGTCAAGACTGTCCAGTTGCTCAGCTACTTGCGATAAGGCACTTAAGGTAGCCTGTTCAGCTAACCGAATTGCTTCTGGCTGTTGTTCAGAAAAAGTCTCCACCAGATTCCACAAACTACTGTCAAGATTACTCAGAACTTTACCTTGATGTTCAGCTCTTGCCAGCATCTTGTGCTCCCGCTCTCTCTGGTTTTCTTCTGCTTCTTTGCGGGCTACTGCATCGTTCATTTTTGCGCGAATCTCATCTTTGTTGTGGCCCTTGCGCAGAAGGTTTTGACGAATTTTTGCCATTCTCTCGCCAACACTCTGATGTTGTTCACCAGAACCGGGGTTAGTGCCTTCAATTATCATAGACGTGTTCTCAGCTTACCACATCAGGTCAAATTGTGTCGACCAGACGAGCTATTTTTTGGTTTATACGCTGCCCTCACTTAATGTGCTTGAGGACGGCCTTGGTCACTGCTTCTGCGACTGCTTCAATACTCAGCGTAGCATCGATCACCAGCCAACGTTTCCGGTCATTGGCTTTGGCCAATGCCAGGTAAGCATCTCGAACTTTTTGATGAAAGTCTTGGGCTTCCATGTCAAGACGATCCATCTTGCCAGTTTTGCTACGACGGCTCAAGCCAATTTCCACAGGAACATCAAGCAAAATGGTCAGATCAGGAAAAGTGTCTTTGGTCGACAAGTTGTTCAGCTGTTCAATGAGCTCTACACCAAAACCACGCACCTTACCCTGATACACCACCGAACTGTCGCGTGATCGGTCCATCAGCACCACTTTGCCAGCCTCGAGTGAAGGCAGCACAATTTCTCGATAAATCTGGGCCCGAGCAGCTTGAAACAGCAATACTTCGGTAGTAAACGCAATACCAATATTTTTGCTCGATAACACAACTTCGCGAATTTGCTCTGAAATCACCGTCCCACCTGGCTCACGCAGCACCACCACATCTTGACCGGCTTTGGTCAGAACATCACGCAACTGCACAATCTGGGTACTTTTGCCGCAGCCCTCACCACCTTCGAATGTAATTAACAGTCCTTTTTTTGCCATGACAACTTTCCGATGAATTGTTGATTTCATCTTACACTACTTTTTTAAAGCTTCGTAAACCTACTGCCAGTGTCGACCGGTTGATTTTGACCGGCCAATTCCCATCAACACCTGCCGACACTCAGCCAATGCCGAGTGTGCACCTGCCTCAGTGAGCCAGTTGTGTTTATCTGGTCGCATCGGATAAAGTGGTGAGCCGTATGGGCGTTGGTTCTGAATCAACTTAGCTTGCCAATATCTCAATTGTGATGCCCAGTAACGCACATCGACCTGGGCTTCTTTCTGTCTTGATTCATCCTCCCTGGCGCGCCCCAGAATTTGGCCATGTAGATGCTCAATCGTCGGTGGCACCACCACAAGGGTCACTTCAGGCACTATGAGGTTTGGCAACTGCTGTGCGACGGTTGCCCGGTACAAATTCCACATCTCGTCATCCAGAACTCCACTTTGCCAGAGCAAATACGCATACATCTCGTGGCCATACCAAGGCATTTCATGGAACACTGTTTCACCATGCGCTACTCGGTCTTTGATCTGCGCACTTTGTGCAAGCGAGGCTTCTAAGAAACACAACTGCGACAGCAGGGCTACTTCCAATGATTGGTCTGGTTTTCGAGTGGCCATTTGGTCATAAAAATCAGCTAAGTAAGGATTTTCGGCGGGCGGCACCTCACGCTTGACTGGATACCCACCCGCTTCCAGAACATTGATGAGTTGGCTTTTGCCACTACCAGTGGGGCCAACCACGGCGGCGTAAAAACCGGTGGGTAGGACATCAGGCTGGGCAAGGTTGGTGGGTGTAGAGTGGCGAAGGTAGTCAGGTTGCAGAGCCATAGATGCCTCGGTTCAGAAAACAAACGTATCTAAATAAGCCGGGCAAGCAAACTTGAGCATAGCAAACCCCCCATTGAGGTCAAGACTACTTTTTGTCTCTTAGTCACCGACGGCTGCTAACGATGCCACATCAGCTGGGATTGGGACTGGTTGTGGTCGTTTGGGAATTTGAGGCGGAGACAGTAATTTTTTTCCGAATAGTAGCCCTGGTGTGTTGGCGTGAGATACTTCTTGATCAACTTCGCCAGCACGTGCGGCTCGAATAGTTATTTCACGATCTAATGCCTCTCGCTTCAGCTGTTCGACCACCTCGGCCCGCTGCGCACTGTACTTAAGATGTCCTAACGCGTTTACAAACACTGCCCATGGCATCCCAGCGATCTGACAGTACACTGCCCAGCGCAGTTGATTGAGCGATAGGTCTTTCCAAGCCTCCTGAGCAATCGTGTCACCAAGACTCAGGTAGTAATCATAGGCCACTGTCAATCCAGATTCTGCTGCTTGGACCAAGCTCTGAGCTAAAGCTGCATTTTCCGGATCAAGAGTCGCTGCCCAAGCGAGTAGCTCTTCGTAGATCTTGCCTTGTTCAAAGTCCACTGTCTGCTGGCTCATGCCGCCACCACCAGATTCAGGGTCAGGTTTTAAGTTGTGACTTTCCAATATTTTGAAAAACATTTGGGTAATCTGCCAATCACCCCATACTCGGCCACTTTCCGTGTCAGCAAAAAAATCCAGATGGGTATCCTGAAGAACTCGACCAGATACCAACGTGTCATAGATGGCCAAGCCATTTGTGTGCTCGATCTCGGTACCTGGAGGATAAAAACGCGCTAGGTATAACCGCAGGTAAGCCTCCCGAGCGATCTTGAGTTCTTCCTCATCGCGGAAACCAGTTACTTTCGGCATAGCTAACAAGTAATCCGCCGTATGTTCATGGCGAACATCAAAGAACCAGTATTGGTAGTGATCCAAAATTTTTGCGTACTCCTCTTCATCAAGACTATCTGACCGAGGGTAATCAATGCGGTTAGCCGGTTTCCCTAGCTTTTCATACGTGCTATCTGGGCCGTCAACAGTATCGGTTGAAATCAGAATCCCGTTCTGCCCCTCCAGGACTTCTTTCCAAAACCAGATCTTGTTATTGGCTTCCCGGACTGGGTCGTCGTTTTTATCTGTCTCACCGATCTGGGGAGCCGATAAAATTGGTACCCCGTGCAAGTATCCCAGCAACTGCATGCCTTGCTTGCGTTCACTGTTACCGTTGGAAATGTACCGAGAGATATACTGGGCGTAGCTATCTGGTGATTCTGCGGCTGTTCGATTCTCAGGTACGTAGCGTGATTTAGATTTGCGCCGTTTTACAGGCGCTCGATCGCGATTGATTTTCTGCTGTCTCTCGGTCATAGCTGGAAAAGTTAAGCCATGATGCAACAACAGCAACATCAACGTTTTGCGATAGCTACCCGAGGTGATTAAAATAAAACTGGGTGGATAGTCCCCCCAGAATTCTCGATCATTATGATCTGGCAAATCAAGAAATCCATCTGGCCTAAACTTTAGGTCTCGGGGTTTAATCTCAACATGATGTGATTTTGGCGACACGCCTCCTGCGTCGGTTAAGTCTAGGGGGTTGATGAGTTTTAACCCTGAACCTTCATAAACTGGTGGTTTTACTTCTTTAACGGCAACCATACTTACACATCTTTTATTTATCTGTTGGCTATAAGGTGACAGGTTACGCAGAATTGGACTCGCCTGCAATATGACAAACTAGCTCAGAACCCCAGATGTTGTGGTTGGCAACTATAGGCTCAACAAGATGTGGTGTTTTCGCGGGCCAACTGGCTTTAAAATGGCTGTAGCAGTATAATATAGTTATGATGAGTACAACTTCTGCCCCTTCACTTCCCGACTTTGACATGGCTCGTGACCTCGAGTTCTTGTACGAAATCGGCTGCTTGCGGCATATTCAGCGGACTTGGAAACAATTTTTGAATCCTGATTTTCAAAATTTGAGTGAGCACATTCTGCGTGTGATCTGGATTTCTTTAGTTTTGGCCCGGTATGAAGGGGTTAAAAATACTGAAAAAATCATCAAGATGGCACTCATTCATGACTTGTCAGAAAGTCGCTCAGTTGACTCCCACTATATCTCGCGCCAATACGTGGAACGATTTGAAGAAGAAGCTTTGGAAGATACTCTCCATGAAACAGCTGTGCGTGAGGAGTTCATGGCTATCTGGAAAGAGTATGAAGAACGCGACTCCATCGAAGCCAAGATCGTCAAAGACGCAGACACCCTGGACGTGGACTTGGAGTTGAAGGAACAAGAGTTCCGAGGAGTTCGTCTCGGCGAAGACACGTTTGACGGCCGCCAATACGTGGCCCAAACCAAACTGTACACTGAAACCGCCCGCGAGTTCTTTTACGCCATTCAAGAGTCCAATCCCAACGACTGGCACGTCAAAGGCAAAAACCGATTCACCACCGGCGACTGGCGCAAATCTTCCAGCAGTCGGTAACTCGCTAGTAGCCGTCTCTGTCGCTAAGCTTTCAGCACATCGTACTCTAAGACGATGGTCTGGTCGGAGAGTTTTTTCACCTCTACCAACTGTAAGTTCTGATCCAAACTGTCTGAAAATAAGCTTACTCCCTGCCCGAACAGAACTGGCTCTACGGTCAGGTACAACTTGGTTACCAGTCCACTTTTCATAAACATAGTATAGATTGATGATCCGCCACAAATAGCCACATTTGTACAACCTTTTTTGGCTAGGTCGGCCAACAGTTCGGCTGGACTTTGTTGGGTGGCCCAAGCGTCAATCACCTCGGGCTTCGGGTTTTGGAAACTAGCTGGCTCGCGCGTATAAATCACAAACTGCAGCCCTTTGGGGTAGCGAGTGAATGTGCCAAAAGTCTGGCGACCCATCACCACGGTCCCCGCCTGCTTAATCATGTCCACATAAAACTTTTTGTCTTCCAAGCTGGTCCAGTCAAACGACCGATCGTCAGGATGTCGAGCGATAAAGCCATCAGCCGTCACCGCGGCAATTAAAAAACAGTTCATACTCACCCCGTGCTCCCAAACCCACCTCGATTGGGTTGGTCAAGCTGTGACACAGCCACTAGCTCCATTTGTTCTCGAGGTAAAATAATGGCTTGGGCAATTCTGTCGCCTTTTTGAACCGTCACCGGTTCAGTTGTAAAGTTTTGCAAAGCTGCCTGGTACTCGTCATCGTTACCCGCAAAATCTTCATCGCCAATCCCAATCCCGTTGATCATAGTCAGGCCCTTTTTGTAGAGTGAACTGCGGGCTGCCAAGAGCACCCAGTGGTTGGGTGGGACTTGAATAGCTACATTCAATGGCACTCGTTCGACCTGGCCAGGTTTAATCTCAACTGAGACTCGCGCTACCAAGTCAAACGCCGCTGCTCGAGGTGACTGATACGCCGGAAATGGCAAACTTGGGTCGAACTGTTTGATTTTGACTTGTGACATGTCGGTTGTTAGAGTAGCATGAGAACCGAGATAACACTAGAACGCTTATGATCCACTCCGACAAAACCACCCAACCCACTACTAAAACAACTTCGCCCAGCGGGTACGCCAACTTTGACACCGCTCCCGAAGGCCAGTACCGACAAGTGCTGCAAACTATCTTGGACTATGGTCACCGAACCCAGACTCAACAAGAAACTGATGCGATTACGCTGATGGCGCCACCTCCAATGCGATTTAAGGTCCGTGAAGCATTCCCGATGATTACCGAGCGCAACATGAGTCCCGCCACCTCTGAGCGGTTGCCCGTGACTATTTGGCATCAAGCCATTGGTGAGATTTGTGGTTTTATCAACGGCGCGCGCACTTTGGAACAGCTGGAAAATTTTGGCTGCTACTGGTGGGCGCCTTGGGGCACGGAAGCCAAGTGTCGCAAACGGGGTTTGGAGACTGGCGACCTGGGTCCAGGCTCGTATGGGGCCGCCTTCCACGACTTCCCCACCACCGAAGGTCCCACCTACAACCAATTTCAAAACATCGTTGAACAGATTAAAGAGTTCCCCCACCTGCGAACTCACTACATCACCCCTTGGATTCCGCAGTACACCATTCGCGGCACGGGCAAACAGCAAAAAGTGGTCGTGGCTCCCTGCCACGGCTGGATTCACTTGCGCGTGCTGGATGGCAAACTGACCCTCCACATGATGCAACGCTCGGCTGATGTGCCGGTAGGGGTACCAGCCAACATGGTCCAGTATGCTGCCTTACTGTTGATGATCGCCCAGGTAACCGGACTCGAACCAGATGAGTACATTCACAGTTTCTCAGATGCCCACATTTATGTAGACCAAGTGGAAGCTGTTCAAACCATGCTCAGCCGCGAGCCGCGACCGCTGCCCACCGTCACCATCAAAGATCCGACCAAAAAAGATTTGTTCGCCTTTCGCTACGATGATTTTGAGCTCCATGACTATCACCCACACCCAGGAATTCGCGCCATTCCCGTGGCGATCTAAACCAACATGTCACCAACCAAATCCACACAACTCGTCGATATCGATAACACTCGCTTGCCCGAGCAACACGCGGTCATGACCGAGATTGTGGCCGCCGGCGAGTGCCCGTTTTGCTTGGAGAATCTGGCCAAGTATCATCATCAGCCCACTTTGCTTGAGGGAAAACACTGGCTCGTCACTACCAACCAATGGCCATACAAACATACTCGGCACCAATTCATGATTATTTCCAAAGCGCACCTTACCCACATCTCTGAGGTAACAACTGAGATGGGTGGTGAGTTGTTTGAGTTACTTCGGCAAGTGGCTGAGCGCTATGACCTCCCCGGCGGTGGCTTGTCGCTGCGGTTTGGTGACACTCAGTTTTCGGCTGGGACAGTGGCACACCTGCACGCTCAACTCATTGTGCCAGAAATCACTGACCCTGATTTTGAACCGGTCCGCGTCAAACTTGGCAAAAATCGGAAGTAAATCCCCGGCTTGGTTGGCGAGTTGCGCACCTACTTTGGAGTGCTAACTACTTTCACTACTTGCACCCCGGCATTCTTGAGCACATTTTCACCATCCAGCAAGCTATAGCCATCACTGTAGTACAGTTTGGCTATCCCCGCCCGAGCCAGCAACTTGGCACAAACCGGACAAGGAAAAGTGGTACAGTACACACTCGCTCCCTCAATTTTGAGACCTTGTTTGGCTACTTGAGCAATCAACTCCGCCTCGGCATGAATGGAACTTGTGAACTCAATCTGTTCGCCGCTTTGGAACAGAGCCCGCGGATCGCCATCGCTGTAGTGCTGCAGGTCCTGAGGCAAGTGACGATTACGCACCACCAGCTTCAGCTCTTCACCAATCACCAAAGCCGCACCTACTTGTCGCCACCAGTCTGAGCTGTGCTGAGCGGCATCGCGCGCCGCCTGCATCATCTGGCGATCAAACTCGGCTTCGGACACCTCAACGTCTGGTTCTAATTCGTGAGCGACCGTGGTTCGCACTGCTTCCCAGCGCAAGAAAACCGTGTCAAACGTGACTTGGTCGGGCGAGAAGTACTGCAAGATAACTTGTCTGGAAATATCCTCGTCTGGGGCAATCACATGATACCCACTGGCAGCCAGTTGGGTTAAGTCTGCCGGCGTGGCCACTTGGATGTTCGAAAAGCGTTGTAAACTGTGTAACAGAGACACCATGGCAGTTGGTTCGATGGCCCGCAGATCTTTGAGTAACGCTCTGTACTCGGGAATCAACTCCCGGCCCAACAGCCACAGTTCCGTAACCTCAGGAAACCGGGCAAACCACTCTAAGTACCCCGTGTGAACCACCGGCACGTACGCAATCAAGATAGTTTTACCGTTTGGCTTTGGCGCGCGGTCGGCGGGTCTTGCGGACATGTGGTCGTTCCCCTTTCAACTCGGCTAACACATTTTCGATGGTTTCAATCAGTTTTTGACTCAGTTGATCAGAAATTTTTTGGGCAGCGCCGATCTGCAGACGGCGCAACTTAGCACTGGTACTGGTGGTGGCCATGGGCTCCAACACCACCACTCGACCACAGATTTTCTGCAACTCCGCCACTTGCTCAGGTGTGTAGGTATCCTGGGTCGCCACTAAGACATCCGGTTTGACCGTCTTGATTAGTTTCCACTTTGGCTCGTCTAGCTGTTTGAGCACTACCACATCAACTGCCGCCAGATGAGCCACCATCTCCATCCGTTCTGCTTGGGGAACGACCGGTCGGTCCGGCCCTTTGCGAGTGCGCACTTTCTCATCACTGTCCACGCCCACAATCAGTACATCACCAAACTGCTTTGCGACTTGGCAATAGCGGGCATGACCAATATGAACCAGGTCAAAAACGCCTTGGGTCAGCACAATGCGCTGGCCTGCTTGGCGAAAACGCTCCACCAGTGGTGCAAGCTCGGTAAACTCGGTCACGATTTGTGAGTGCAACGGTGCGGGTGTCATGGAACTTTCTTCGTACTCTCTTGCTTTACTCTAGCACATACGGCACCACCCGCTTAAAAGCAGATGACTTAACTTGGCCAATCACTTTGGCTTGGATGTCGGGATCTATGCCCGGCACCACCTTGGGAGCTGACAGCGTCCCTTCATCGATCACTTGTTGCAAAACCTGATCAGCTTGTTCATAAGTGAAACCCAACTCGTCTTCATCTGTTTGATGCTGCCACAAACCAGCTGAGGGCGGTTTCGTGATCAACTGCTCCGGTAAACCAAGATGTGTCGCTAACTGGCGAACCTGCGTCTTGTAGAGGGTGCTAATGGGTTCTAAATCTGAGGCTGCATCACCAAACCGAGTGAAGTAACCCAAGTAATGCTCTGACTTGTTTTCAGTGCCGCAAACCAGGGCATCCCATTTTTTGGCCACGTCAAAAACCACCATCATTCGGGCACGAGCCATCAGGTTGCCAACCCTAACTTGCTCCATGGCTATCGGCTGTCCGTCGCCGGCTTCCAGATCAAGTCCAACTGCGCCAGCCGCTGCGCGAACGATCGGTTCAATGTTAGTCACTTGCCATTGGCTCGTCGGTATTTGATTCCAAGTGCAAATCAACTCGGCATCGGCAGTGCTCTGATTTTGGTATGGCAAAAAAAGTGGTCGAACTCGAGCTGTACCCAACGCGCGCGTCACTAGGGTCAGAGCTAGAGCTGAGTCGATGCCACCAGAAACAGCAACCACTGCAAGCTGTTTTTTTTGGGTGTCAAAAGTGTGGCGAATAAACTCAACTAAAGCGTTGAGGGTTTGATCGGGACTGGAAAGGTGAAGGGTCATAAAGGGTGCCATGTCTCAATAGAGCTGATGCTGCTTACTATACTGGGCAACCTCTGGTAATACAAGCTTCGTCGTGTCGCTAGCTGCTTCAGCCAGTACTTTTCGAGCCTCTGTTGATGAGGCCGCCATGGGCGTCACTGCGTCCAGTGGCACCATGCCTGGCAAGAGTGGTTCCATGCTGTAACCTGGTCGTGGGTAGATTAACACCTGATGTTGAGCGAGTAATTCTTGGTAGTGATGCCACTTGGCAAAATTGGCTACGTTATCAGCCCCTATGATCCAGCTAAAGGTGTGGTCTGGATAAGCGCCTGCAAAGTACTGTAGTGTTTGGTACGAGTAACTTACCCCGGGTTGATCCAGTTCATACGTCTCAAGACGTACTTGCTCAGGGCCCCAGCCCTCTGTCTGCAAAGCAGCGAGCATCAGCTTCACCATAGCCAAGCGGTGTTCGACTGGGCTAAGAGGTTTGGCAAAGGGGTGACTTTTGACAGGCACAACCCATACCTGATCAACCAGGTTGGCTTTCAATAACTCAGCAATCAAATGTTGATGACCAAGATGTGGTGGATCAAAAGCAGCTCCGAATAAACCAATTTTCATAAGCCTGATGATTGGTAGTTACGCTTTGGCCGCCTTCGTCGACTTTGACCGCGGGCTTTTTTTAGGTGTTTTTTTCGCAGATGATGTGCTTCGACCGGCAGTTTTTGATGCGGGCTTACCACCATTCTTAGCTAACTTGGCAGCCTTTTTAGCTTCTCGTTCTGCCTGCATATCCGCCCACTCAGCCTCCGTAATTACCAATCCTGGTTCAGGTTTTTTCCAACTCGCCCACTTACATTCTGGATAGCGGGAGCAGCCAAAAAATGATTTACCCCATCGACTGGGCTTGATAATCACTTCCCCTTTTTGACACAGCGGACACTTTTGATCAGCCACTTTTTCAACAATGTTTTCAGTGTAATCGCACTCAGGGAATCGATTGCAACTGCGGAACTTGCCAAAACGACCAGAGCGAATAACCACTCGCCCACCCTCTGTGGCACCGCAAGTCGGACAACTCTCGCCAGTCTCTTCAACCGGAATCTGGACTCGTTCGGCTTGTTTTGTCACCTGGGCGATGATCTGGGCTAGTGGTTGATAAAAAGCTTTGACCACCTTGTGCCACTCGCGTTCACCTCGGGCAATTCGGTCCAGATCTTCTTCCATTTCAGCCGTAAAATCGTACTCCATAAAAACTCGGAAATGCTGCAGCAGAAAATCTGCGACAGCCATACCAACAGCCGTAGGCACAAACCTTTTCTCTAGCCGTTCCACATATCCACGATCGACCAAAACAGAGATGATTGAAGCATATGTACTCGGGCGGCCAATTCCCCGTTTTTCCAACTCTTTGACTAACGAGGCATCGTTGTACCGAGCTGGTGGCTGGGTAAACTTTTGGGCACCATGATGAACTTGGTACTGTAGGGCTTGGTTATCTTGAACTGCTGGCAGCAGGCGATCATCGCTGGCCGGAAACAACTTTGTCCAGCCATCAAAAGTCATTACTGAGCCAGTAGCTTTCAGTTGGGCCGAACTTGGTTGTCCGTCAGCTGCCCCACCTCGAGCTTCGATCAGAATAGTGGTTTGATCTGAAACTGAGGCCGCCATTTGACTGGCCACAAAGCGTCGCCAAATTAAGTCGTACAGCTTAGCATGTCGGTCACCCAATTTTGCCCCTCGCCCAGCCACTGCGTTGGCACTGATTTTGACGTCGGTCACCCGGATGGCTTCGTGAGCCTCTTGGGCGTTTTTGGACTTGGTTGAAAATCGACGCGGTTGCACCGGCACGTACTCTGAGCCATAGTGATGAGCAATGTGCGCACGAGCCATTTCAATAGCTGACTGCGACAAAGCCACCGCATCAGTCCGGTGATACGTAATCAGACCTTCTTCGTATAGCTGCTGAGCCAAACTCATGGTCTGCTTACTGGTAAAACCCAATCGATTCGCGGCTGCTTGCTGTAACGTTGAGGTCGTAAATGGCGGCAAACTGACTCGTTCGCGGCGTTTGCGCTCGATGCTCGAAACTTGATACTGCGCTCCTGGCAACCACCGTAAAATTGGTTCAGCCATGGCAGCCGACTGCGGTTCAAAGTTTTTCTCATCGATTTTGATGACTCGGGCGACCAATGTGTCGGCGGGTGGATTATCTAGCCACGCAGGTTTGGTCAACGGATCACCGCTGACTGAAATACCAAGTTGGCCTCCATTGAGTGACAACAACACATCCAGTTCCCAATACTCTTCGGGCACGAAAGCTTGAATCTCTCGCTCACGCTCGACAATCAGACGCAACGCCACCGACTGAACACGACCAGCTGAAAGACCGCGTCGGACTTTTCGCCACAACACCGGTGAAACTTGGTAACCCACCAGGCGATCAACTACCCGTCTCGCTTGCTGCGCATTAACTAAATCTTGATTGAGCTGAATCGGATTGGCAATCGCCGACTGCACAGCTTGCTTGGTAATCTCGTGGAAAACAGCCCGATAGAACTTGGGATCGTTTGACCTCTTTGATTTGCTACCAGATTGGTTTGTTAACAAGTATTGAACGTGCCAAGCAATGGCTTCGCCTTCTCGGTCAGGGTCAGTAGCTAAGTACACAACTTCGTTACGTTCGGCCAAATCACGCAGTTTTTTAACGACGTCGCGCTTACCAGCATCAACCACGTACGTGGGCTCGAAATCATGATCGATATCAATACCCAACTCGCTCTTCGGCAAGTCACGAACGTGACCCACAGAAGCCATAACTGTGTACTTGCTGCCCAAGTATTCGGCCAACTTGCGAGCTTTGGTAGGAGATTCTACGATAACCAACGACATATCCCGGCATTATGACACACTCATGCAACTTCTTCAGCGAGCAGGCATCCAAACACCATGAGCAAACATCACCCAGCCAGCCAGTTCCCAACCGCTGAGAACCACTAAGATTTGATCGAGCGGGGCTGACACCACTGCGGCGAGTTGGTCAATTGACTGGGGCTGCGCCTGCAGTGTTTCCCAAAGTTTGGCTGACACTGGCTCACTCAGAACCGGCTGGTGCGGATGCTCACCTTGACTGGACCCTGCTAACAATGGCTTGCCTTCCCAGCCAATCTCGGCTAAAACACTTTGACCATTGATGACACACACCGCCCCCTGATTTAGTAAGCAACTCGTACCAACACTGTAGGGATTTGTAATGGGGCCTGGCACTGCTCCCACGCTTCGCCCGTAGTCGAGTGCGTACTGGACTGTGATCATCGTTCCACTCTGTTCGGCAGCCTCTACTACAATCACCATCTGCGCCAAACCTGCAATGATTCGGTTGCGATGCACAAACTGGTGTTTGCGCGGCCCAACAGCTGGTGGGTACTCACTAACTAAACAGCCTCCATTGGCTAAAATTGTCTCAAACAACTCAAGTTGAGAACTCGGATAACAATGCTCAAACCCGTATCCTAATACTCCGACCGTAGTAAGCTTCTGTGCTAAAGCTGCATGGTGAGATAGGCTATCAATCCCCACCATTGCGCCAGACACAATAATTGGCCGAACGTGGGCTAGCTGCCGGATCAGTGTTTGAGTCGCAGTGGCACCATACACGGTAGGATGACGAGTTCCAATCACTGCCAAACTTGGTCTATCGAGTTGGGGCTCACCCCAAGGCCAGGTACCTTTGACAAACAACTGCTCTGGATGGTCTGAGCACCTTCGCAACCATTCGGGATACGCTTGGTCTGTAGTAGAAATAAGATGAGTTGGCTCAGTTCGATAACGACTCTCAAATCCCATACTTTGACTATACGCAGTTGAGCTTGCACGAAGCTTGCTTGACAACGATGCCGAGCGATCAACGAGAAGAAGCGGGCCCAGCAGAAGCCGTGGCAGTTGGCGCTGCCGCTCCATTCAACCAGTCCACAATTGACTTAGCCACTGGGGCGGCTTCACGAGAACCTTCTTTGAAAGGAATCTGATCATTACTTTCTGTTAAAACAGTGATCACCAACCGACGTGGGAAACCTTGAGCACGCGCCCGCTCCCACCACTTGAGTTGCTGCGGATCACTTGGTGCTGTACTGCTGAGCTTGGGCTCAACGATAGCCAAAAACCAACCGTGAGTCCGTCTATGGCCATTGGCATCGGCTCCCCCAAACTCCGCGGTACCAGTCTTACAAGCTACAGCACCAGATTCTAAATCAGCCTTTGCATCCTGATCAGTCACCCTTCGAGCTTGATTGAAAGCGAAAAACGGGAACGCGGTTCCCCCTGGGCTACAAGCGTCGAGCATCCCCTGCAAAATCAGTTCCATGTTTTCGGTATGGACACTAATCTCCCGACAATCCGGAATTTGTTGTGGGGTAAAACTTGGCTGACATTGCATGCCGTTGTTAGCAATAGCTTGACCTAGCGATGCAATTTGCAACGGAGAGACTAGGAGATCGCCTTGGCCGATCCCAAAGTGATACGTGTTACCTAAAAACCACCGCTCACCTAGCTTTTGCTCTTTCCACTCTGGATCCGGAACAAGCCCGACAGCCTCGCCACTCAGCTGGCTGCCAGGTGCTTTTCCAAACCCAAAAATGCGGGCAAACTCGGCCAACTTGCTCGGCCCGATAAACTCAGCCGCTTTGTAGAAGTAAATATCATTACTGCGTGCTAGTGCTCGCACCAGTGAAATTTCCCCCTCTGTACGCCCATATTGGGTAAAGTACCAGTTGCGATACTCGTATTCGCCAACTTTTAAAATACCTTCGTCGACGACAGAGGTCTCAGCCGTAATTGCCCCCGATTCCAAACCAGCCAATGCGGTGACCAGCTTGAAAACAGAACCCGGCGGATATGCACCGGCGACAGCTCGATTAAAAAACAACTTTCGTGGATCGGTAAAAAGAGTTGACAGCTGGCTGGCGCGGCTTTGCCGCTCTTGATCATCGATTGGCACCTGACTAATAAGGTTTGCATCAAAACTCGGTTTGTTGACAACCGCCAGTAGGGCTCCACTACTAGCGTCACTGATCACCACCGCCCCGGGATGATCACCCAAAGCCTGCCAGGCTACTTGAGCTAGTTCTGGATCGAGCGTAGTTTGGATCGCTTGACCAGATTGTGGCTCAACGTGTTTGATCACCCGTTGTTTTTGACCCAGAGCATTAATTTCCACCACTTCTTTACCATCAATCCCTCGCAATCGCTCGTCAAAACTTTTTTCCAAACCCAACTTGCCTACTTGATGTTGTGATGACAAGGTGGGATCTTGCTCCAAATCTTCCACCGTCACGGGGGCTACATAGCCTACTACTTGGGCTAAAACCTCTGGGTAGCGATACTCCCGCTCGGTCGTAAACCCAACCTCTGCAGAGCGAGTTGCCAGCAACACCAACGCAGTTTCTCGATCGATAAATTGCTTGGTAGGATGGAGTGATTGTGGATCAGCGACGGTGTAGTAACGTCGCTGGTTCCAAACTAATGGCTCACCATATCGATCAAGCAAAACCCCTCGATTGGCAACGAGACGTTGGGTAAAAAAACGATTGTCATCGGCTTGAACTCGAAACTCACTCCCTTTATGCAGTTGCACATCAATCAACCTCACCCCCAATAAACTCAGCAATGACACCCACACCCCCGTCAGGATCCGAGTTCTGACAGCCAGTGGCCGCGTAGAAGTGTTTGTCATATTGATCGGTATTTCCACCAAGCCGATAACTGCAACCGCTGATCCCAAATCACCACTGCTCGACTAACAATTACCACCACCGCCAGCACACCCAAGGTGTACCCCACACTGAGCCAAGACCACGGAACTTTTGCCAACACCGCCACCAGCAACATCCACACCAAAACCAACAAACAGAGTCTGACTGTTTGCCAGCTAGCTTGTGTCGGTAACAACGTACCTGCTAAGTACCAACTTGCTAACAACGCTACGCCCCAGCTCAACGGGACATTGAACACCACAGCTAACCACAACCCTCCAGCTACCAACGCTAAAACCCGCACCCAACCGGCCGGTAGTTGCGTAGTCCACCACCACATACCCAAAAAGTACCAACCCGGCAAGCCCACCACTCGCTCTAAAGTCGCCACGAATGCTAAACCAACAAACCAACCAAGTTGCGTGACTATTTTCAGTATCATGGTGACTGAACCTCTACTATCACTGTTTGATAAAACGACACTAACTGATCAACTACAGCCACTTGAGTTGCGGCGGTCGGATCCGCCTTGATACTTTGAATCTGACCAATAAACAACTGGGGCGTGACTCCTATCTGCCCAACCGTCACCAGTTTCTGCCCCACCTCAAGTGGTTGATCCAACGGGACTTCAGTCAGCAACACCCGTCGGCCATCACCTTTGATAAGACCTTCTACGCCTGTTTCAGTCCGCGCCACAATCAACACGCCATCTCGTTGTGACAAGAGTGAGATCTCGGATTGATACGGGCCGGTCGCTTGCACAATACCCAGTAAAGTACCACTAGCAGTCACTAAATAACCTGGCTTCACCCCGGCTTCAGAGCCGGCCGCAATGGCTGGGTCTGTCAGCGACACAATTGGGGCCGCCACAACTCCACTGCCGCTGGCACGGGTTGAGCTCTCCAACAATGCCCGCAAAGCCTGATTCTCCGCTTGCAATGCGGCTAAGTCTGATAATTGTGCCTGACTGACCGCATACTTGAGCTCTAAGTCTTGTATTCGTCGGGCAGCGCGATGGCTAGTGCGCAAAATTTGATATGGCCAAGCTGCTGTCATCACCAACTGGTGACTAGTGGTTAGCAGCGGGTTGGCAAGCCATCCCAAAAAAACAGTCAGGTTCGTGGTCATTCCCAGCCACTCAAAAAACCAAATACCTGCCACAACTACAACTAGCTGCAACTTTTCGGCGCGCAAAGCTTGAAAAAAGCTGGGATACTCAATCTTTCTGGGATCCATTCATCACTCCTTGCAAACCTTGTAACACGCTTAGTTCTGGTTGTAGCGCAGTAGACACCGAACAATCAAGAATATCAGCCAAGTACTGCTCAACTTTTTTCACTCGACTTCCACCGCCCGTCAGCCACACACCTTGAGCGAGCACTGACTCCCGTACAGTTGCCGGCAGGGTTGCTAAAAATGACACGAGCTCTTGTCTGACTTGTAAACTCCAAGTATCTAACACCGGTTGGCACATCACATTGGTGAGGGTTAGCGTCACCGGTAGATGCGTCAAAGCATGCTTGCCCCGCATTGTCACTTGTTGTTCGCCAGCTACCCCAGTGCTCATAACCGGTAATTGAGCTATCGACCATTGAGCTGCTTGAATGGTCTGCCAACTTACTTGGCATTGGTACTCTGTGTGCAATAGTTTTTGTAACTCGGTGGTAATGTTGTCGCTGCCCCATCGCCAGGTTCGTTGGGCTTTGATTTGGTTGTCGTGCAGCACCACCACTTCACTGTACGTCGAGCCAATCATGATCAGTAAACCAGTGTGCATAGCTCGCCCACTGTGTTGAGCAGCATAGACTAAACAATCCGCCTGATTCACCAACTTGACAGCGTGAATACCAGCTGAACCGAAGGCATCACTCATAATACTGCGCTCGACTGGCGAAGCCAGCGTCGGCACAGCCACATATAAATGGTATCGCTGGCCTTTTGCGTGCGGCCAGCTTTGCCACCAACTTCGCATCAGCAAAGTAGCCGCTTCGATATCCACTACTGCCCCCTGCTTGACTGGCCAAACTTGCCGAAGTCCTGGTGGTAGCTTGCCGGTCCAACCTACAGCTGCAGTTCCCCAACTGACGACACTTTGCTTCCCTGGGTGATACACCACACAACCCGCTTGAGATTGAATCGCACGTTGCCCGACCTGATACTTGAAACTTCGGGAACCCCAATCGAGATACACTGCCTCTGGCTGCCACCGATCCCAGAATGGTAATTTAATAGAACTCATAGTCGCTGTTGTGACGAGAATATCACACCTTGTTACCAGGCGGTATGTAAAAAACCTGACGTTGCTGGAACCAGTTTGGCAACTCCTATGACTGGAGTGCGTTCAAAATTGTGGCTGCAGAACGCCACTTATCACTATTAATCAGCTCTTCAGCCGAAGCTATTTTTTGCAGCGGTTCAGCCTGGTTAACATAGTACTCGCGCATGCCGCTAATTCGCTCGCGCATCATGTCTTCTTTGAGTTCCAGTGCTTTTTCGAGCATGATCTCTTCAAGATCAGGAATAATCTTCTCCAAAAAGGTAATGATCGCTTCTTGCTTCTCCAGCTCACTGGCAAACGTTTGGGCTTTAATACCATCAAGCTGGGTGAGTTCTTCAGCTGTAATCAGCTGCGGAACATCGTTCTCCAACATGTCTTCCCAGATCACTTGTTGTAGTTCATCCAGGAACGACTCACGCTCGGCCTCAGTCCCATCCACCACACCAAGAAGTTCGAAAATATTTTGGTTCTCGAGGGCTTCTGGATCGTTAGCATCAAACATATCAGCTGCGGGTGATGCGTCAGAAGCTGGTGTCGCATTATCAGCAGGCATGACTGGCTGACTTTGAGTTGGCATAGCTGGCGCGCTCGGGGTCATGGGCGCTGGCTCAGCAAAAGAGGCAGGCGCAGTGGCAGCTTGAGAGCTTGGTGGTGCGTACGAATCTACGTAAGAATTTGACTGGGCAGGATCTGTCATAACCCTTATACTATAGCAACTTATGAGCACTGCGGTGAAGACACAAAATTCTTTCTTGAATCCTGAGCACTGGCGCGTGGCTGGGATTGGCCTGTTCCACCTCCTCGTGCTGCTGGTACCTTTTTTGTTCACCTGGATAAACGATGAGTTGTTTGAGTTTAACAAGATGATTGCGGTCTATGCTTTGACTGGCTTGATTGTTAGTACTTGGGTAGGCCGGATGCTGTTGCAGCAACGCTTCATCTGGCGCAAAACACCCCTTGATTGGGTGTTGGCTGCCTTTGCTGCTTCACAAGTTCTCTCGACCGTCTTGTCAATTCACCCGTATACATCAGTTTGGGGTTACTACTCTCGCTTCCATGGTGGGTTAGCCTCCACTGTCGCTTACCTGTTGCTGTACTACACCGCTGTCAACACATTTACTCGCCGGAGCCTACAAGGTTTATGGTGGAGTGTCATCGTGGGAGCCATCGGGGCCTCGTTATATGCTGCTCCTGAACATTTTGGTCATTCTCCAAGTTGCTGGTTAATTACTAACGGCCAAAGTTTCGGTGTCGACTGCTGGATTCAGGATGTCAAAAGTCGGGTGTTCGGTACGTTTGGGCAACCAAACTGGTTGGCAGCGTACTTAATCATGATTATTCCACTCACGATTTCGATGTGGAGTCGGCAATGGGCAAAAACCAGTCACTGGACCTTGGCACAAAAATTGGGTTGGGCCACAGTTGGTTGTAGTGTGGTGGGATTATTTACTGCCACCACCCTTTACACAAGATCTCGGTCTGGTATCCTCGGTCTGGGGCTGGGGCTTGGTGTATACATTGGTGGCTGGATTGGCTGGCAACTCTGGCATCGACTGCGCGGTCACTCTCCCCACTCAAGTTGGAAACCTCTCTCAATCTTCGTTGGCGCAGCGATGGCGATTATAGTCAGTGTTAGTCTATATAGTGGCACCCCTTTTTCACCGTCGCTTCAATCTCTACTAAGCAACAGCACCCTGTCAGTCGTACCGTCACCAGCTACTCCGGCTGAAACTGGTTCAGTTGACCGACTTGGTGAAGGTGGCACCGATTCCGGTGAAATCCGCAAAATTGTCTGGCAAGGAGCAATCAAGGTTTGGCAACGCTATCCCATCTTCGGATCAGGCGTAGAAACTTTTGCCTATAGTTACTACCAAGATCGACCAGTTGAACACAATAATGTCTCAGAATGGGACTTCTTGTATAACAAGGCTCACAACGAATTTTTGAACTATTTAGCTACTACAGGCTTGATTGGTCTCGTCACCTATCTCGCTGTTTTGGGAATGGGTGGTTGGCTCGGCTTCAAACAAATTTTCACTGCAAAACCGGATGAGAACGCTTCAGTGCTTCAAATCTTGGCTTGGGGCAGTGGTGTCATCGCTTTGAGCGTATCCAACTTTTTTGGTTTCTCGACCGTCATGGTCACGGTCTTACTCTATTTATATATGGCAGGCCTCAGTCTCCTTGCCATACCTGATACCAAGTACCAAGCCACACAATCTGATGACTGGCATCCAGCCCAAACCATTGGGCTGATTCTACTGGCTCTCTGTTTAATCTGGTGGTTGTGGTTGGTTCGAACTCAATGGCAAGCAGATTATCGCTACGCACAAGGTAAAAACGCCATAAAATCTGGCTTAGTTGAGCTCGGAATCCAAAATTTGGAAATGGCTGTCAGACTTTCACCAGCTGAAGCCCTGTTCTACGACGAACTAGCTGGGACCTATGGACAAATCTCAGCCGCTTTGGAGCTACAACATGAGTCGACCGCGGCCGCTCAGTTTGCTACTTCTGCTGAAGCGTTCAGTGACGAAGCTCTGCGTCGCAACCCTCGGCACCTGAACTTTTACAAAACCCGAGCACGACTCTTTATCACTCTCGGGAGTTTTGATGCAAGTAAAATCCCAGCTGCCCAACACGTTTTAGAACAAGCACTCAAACTCTCACCAACGGATGCCAAACTAGTCTACAACCTTGCACTGGTTGTACTAAGCCAGGGCCAAACAGCAAAAGGCCAAGAACTGCTCGAGACGGCCATCCAGTTGCGCCCCAACTATGAGTCTGCGCGGGCTGAGCTTGGTAAGTTGTTTGAACAACAAAAGAACTGGACCGAAGCAATGGCTGAGTACCAGTACATCTTGACCAAGAATCCGAAGAATGACGCGATTCGCGATCGACTGGAGCAGTTGCAAGCCACACTCAGCGCTCAGCCCCAAACACGCTAGTGGATGGTTTTAACGTATGCTCTAGTATAATAGTGTCGCACATGATGAAGATTATCTCGGTTCCCCATGCAACTCTGCGAGCTACTGCCCAGCCAGTGACCAAGCTCACTGACGAGCTGTGGCAACTCAGCACCGAGCTCCCCAAAACCCTTTTGGCCCAAAACAACCCTCCCGGTGTTGGCTTGGCGGCTCCCCAGGTAAATCAGTCTTGGCGCATGTTTGTGACCCATGTGGCTCTGGATAATGATGAATCTGCACCTAGCCAGATGGTCCTGTACATCAACCCGGTTATAACCAAAACCAGCGCAACTCCTGTTCTTGGGCCACGAGCTGGTGAGGAGGTTTTGGAAGGCTGTTTGTCGATTCCCGATCTCTACGGACCAGTTCCTCGATGGAGCTGGGTGGAGTTGGAGTATCAAACCGTCGAAGGTGACAAACTCGTCAATCGTCGCATGCGAGCCAGCGACTTTGCCGCCCGTGTCATTCAGCACGAGCTGGACCACTTGAACGGGGTTTTATTCACCGACTACATTCTGCAGTATGACTTGCCGCTTTTCCGCGGGACCTCACGCAGTAGCAAATTGATAGAGATTGACCGTTCTGTCGCACTAGGTTTTTAACGTATGACCAGCCCATCAAAAACCATCTCAGTCGGCCTTGCTGGCAGCACGGAACGAACTCGCCTGATGGCCGAATCATTAACTGCTGATCCAGTGTTCCAAATCGTCTGGACTCTCACCCCACCACCCCAACCAATTGGCCGCCAACAAATAATGACTACCAACCCGGTGGAGCTATGGTCGCAAGCCCAAGGTATTCCAGTTGTTCATGTCCAGACTAAACTCGATGCAGAGGTTGAAACACAAGTAATGGCTCTCAACACCAACCAACCGATTGATATCCTATTGGTTGTTGATTTTGGGTATCTGGTCCCGGACTGGTTGCTCAAGTTGCCTAAAATTGCGCCCTTAAACATTCACCCTTCGGATCTGCCGCGCTGGCGCGGCAGTTCGCCGGCACAGTTTTGTCTGCTGTTTGGCGACTCAACCAGCGCTGTCACCTTGATGATCATGAGTGCCGGACTGGATGAGGGACCGATCATCGCGACCTTGCCGATTGCTGTAGACCCCACTTGGACTAGCATTGACTACTATCGGGAAAGTTTCGCGCTAATGGCTACTCGCCTACCAGATTTGGTTAAGCAGTTTGCCGCCCAACCTGTGAGCACGTCCCAGCCTGCCACTTCACCAACTCCCATTGCCAAGCGACTCAACAAAACTGACAGCTTCATCGAGTGGCCAATTCTGGCCGCCGCGGCTGGGCTGCTGCCTCCTGATGGGATTGCCGCTTCATCAAACCTGCTGGCTGAGGTAAACGCAGAGACTGCTGATTGGCCAACCGTCTTGGAACGAGCTACCCGAGCTTTCTCACCCTGGCCAGGACTATGGACCTTGCTTCCCACTGCCAAAGGTGACCAGCGACTCAAGATTCTGGCTACCCATCTTGATCACGGCCGGTTGGTACTCGATACCGTTCAACTTGAAGGTAAACAACCCAGTTCCTGGGCTCAACTCAAATCAGTTTGGCAACGCAACTAGCCCTGGCACACTAGCCAAGGTTTGACTGAGAAAATTCTAAAATGAAATTATTTTTCAGCGCGGTAGTGAGTGGTCACACCGGCTTTTTTCAACTTGCGGAGCACTTTAGTTGGCACACGTAAACGTTGTTTGGTGCCATCCATGACCACAGTCACGGTGTGCAAGTTGTACTTGAAAGCGTGCTTGGTTCGGTTTTTGGCGTGAGAAACTCGATTACCAACACTGGCTACTCGAGGATATTTGAAGGCGAAAGACGACATAGACGGGTAGTATACCAGTTTTGGTCCAGATAGGCAAGGCAGATACTCAAGTGGGTGATACAAACCAGGGCGCGGTTGATCTTCAGATTACCTTCAGCCTCAATAGTGTAAAATTGTCCAGGTATGATCAGTCTCTTCTTCAGCGACCCCTTGGCTTTTTTGTTTCTGTTTCCAGGCCTGCTCATCTCGCTAGCCCTGCATGAGTTCGCCCATGCTTGGACGGCTGACCGGTTGGGAGATCCCACTCCCCGTGTCCAAGGCCGAGTCACACTTAACCCGCTGGCCCACCTCGATCCACTCGGGACACTGGCTTTGCTATTGACCCGATTCGGTTGGGGCAAACCAGTTCAGTTTGACCCATATAATTTACGACATCCGCTCAAGGATACAGCCATTATCGCGGTGGCTGGCCCTTTGACTAACATCACCATCGCTCTGGTTCTCTCCATTGTTATGCACCTAGGACTGGCTCCTTGGCTGTGGCTGCAGATCGGCTTGGCACAACTACTGATCATTAACTTGGTGCTGGCCGTTTTTAACCTGATTCCAGTTTATCCACTCGATGGCAGCAAAATTATCCTGGCCGTCTTGCCGCCTCAATTAGCGATCGAGTACGAAGAGACCATGCGCCAGTTTGGCATGCTGGTCTTGTTACTACTGATCTTTCCTTGGGCTGGTGGATCAGCCCCAGTTAGTTACCTGGTTGGACCGGTGGTGAGTCTGCTCAGTGGTCTACTTTTGCCTTAACTGACCGCTTGGAGTACCAGATCAGCAAACTCCGTCAGCGATGTGACTCGGGCCGCTTTGGTGGAAATGACTCCCTGTTCAGCTGAAGTGGGCTGGTGTTTAGCTGTTGAACGATGTAACCAAACGGGATGCAAAGCCGGTTGCTCAGCGAGCAAAGTGACCACGCTTGGCTTGTCATCAACAATCCAACTACCGGACTCTAGCTTCGTGACTGCTTCGGGTGTTTCCTTGCGTCTTTCGATAAGCATTAAATTTTGCTCAAAAAATGATTTTATACCCAACAATTCAAGCTTTTTTTGCTGCCAAGATTCAATGGCTTCCGAGAAAATACCGAGCCGCACACCCCGCTCGTTGAGTCGGGTTAAAGCTGGTTTGACATCATCAAACAACGAGGCTGCGAAAATTTCTGCCGACCAAAAGGTGCTTTTCAGTTGAGCTTGGTGATCCGAATCCAAATGAAATGCCGTTGCCAACGAGGTTACATATGCATCTGGTTCAAAATCGGTAAATGAGTCGAGTGATTGAGAGTATGCCAGGCTGGCTGCCTGCAGTTGGGACACCTCAACTCCAGCCACTCGAGCCAAGGCTGGATCCATGAGTTCACGGAACCTACCATTGTTAAACAGAGTGTAATCGACATCAAAGTAAACAATCATTCTCACCTTCGGATTTTCAATGGTCCTATTGTACCCACCCACTTGGCAGTGGCACAATCACCGCATGGAAATTGAAACTTTAGTCTTGGGCGAGTTACAAACGAACTGCTACCTTGTCTTCGACACTAAAACCCGTGACGCTCTGATCATCGATCCAGCCGACAGCGGCGACAGCATCACTACTCGACTTCTGGAGCTGGGTTTGCACCCTGTCGGCATTGCCCTCACCCATGGCCACTTCGACCATGTGTTGGGGCTACTGGAGGTGAGTCTCAACTTTCCGGTACCCATATATCTGGACCCTGCCGATCAGTTTCTGATTAACACGGCCCAAAACCGAGCCGAACATTGGCTCAAACATCCTGTTGATCCCGTCCCCAACCACACCCAAGCTTACCCAAATAATCGCTACCTTTGGCTGGGAGACAACCTTCTTGAAGTTAAAAATGTGCCAGGACATACTCCCGGAAGCATCGCACTATATAGTAAAAATGAATCAATTTTGTTTACTGGAGATACCCTATTCAGTGAGAGCGTGGGCAGCAGTAATCATCGTTATGGAAACGCGTTGCAACTGAGTAACTCTGTGCATGACTTGCTGTCACTGCCACATCACACGCAGTTCTTTGCGGGCCACGGGCCAGCGAGTACTGTACAGGAAACAAAACTCAAATTGGAAACTTAACCTACGTAGGTCTCGTAGGCCTCCCAGTAACTGGGAAAAACACCTACAGTTTTCATTTTGCCGGCCAAAATGGTCCGGGCCACCCGGAAGTTAATGTCATCGGCCAACATGGCCTCAAAGTAGGCGTCAACGAACTCTTTCCAAGCTTTGCCTGGTAAATCGCGATTGTACCCTTCAAGAACTTGGCGCACACGTTTCTTGACTTCATCTGAGGAACTACCCTTGTGAGTCTCCTCGAGAAATGAGTCAGGAACGGACAAGAAATGCCGCAACGCACTCTCGAGCACCACTGTTTTTTGAGGGAAAACGTCTAAAATCTGCAACAGCGCCAAGACTTCACTTGAGGCTGGTAAGGTTTCTGTCATACCTAATTATATCAAAATGGTACAAGCTTGCCACTCGAGGTAAATTATGACACAATGCATCTATGCAAAAACTCCTCCTCCCCGCCCTGCAAACAATTCTGATCTCGACGTTGGCAGTCGGCAGTGCGGTGGCAGTCACTCGCTTTTTTGGCGGCCCTTCCTTGGCCATTAACCAAGTTTCAACCAATAAACAAGCCACTTTTGACGTAACAGGTGAGTCCAAAATCACCACCATCCCCGACCAGGCTGAAGTTCGACTCGGCATCACTGTCAACGAACCCACCGTCAAGGCCGCTCAGGACAAAGCCAACACCATCATTAACAACATAAATGGTGAGCTCGCTAAACTGGGTGTTGAGAAAAAAGACCTCAAAACTGAAAACTACTCCCTCTACCCCAACTATGACTACCAATCAGGTAGCGGCCAACGCATCATCGGTTACTCAGTCAACGCCAACTTAGTGGCCACCCTGACCGATTTCGCCAAGCTAAACCAGGCTATCGACGCAGCCACCGGAGCGGGCGCCAACCAGATTGGCGGGATTACTTTCTCACTCTCCGATACTAAAAAAGCCGAAACTGAAGAGCAAGCCCGCAAAGAAGCCATCGATAACGCCAAAGACAAAGCCAATGAGTTATCAAGACTGGCTGGCATGCGCTTAGGCAAAATCGTCAACGTGATGGAGATTAATGTCGGTTCTGATTACTATCCTCGACCAGAAGTGATGATGGATGCCAAAGCCGGTGCCGGTGGTGGCGCTCCCACCAATGTCGAGCCTGGCTCAACGAGCTTTACGTACTCGGTGACACTCAGTTACGAGACACTGTAGTTAGCCTTTGTGAACTCTTAACCTCGGCTGTTTTGGTGCTGAGTGGCTTGGCGTTTGGCAGATACCAGAAGTTGCCAAGCAATAATATAGAGTAAGATTGCGATGAGCAGTGGCTCCACAGTTTCATTTTCAGCTCGATTCGGCAAGTCAACCAAGTCAAAACTGCCCAGATAGGTTCGATCTAAACTGGTAACTTGGCCAGTCGCTACATTGAGAACGGATGTCACGCCATCATTCCATTCCAGTGGGTTGAAAACCGCAGTTTTCCCATCAGGAAGAAAGCTGACTTGATTGGCTAAAAAGTCGAGTCTACTTATCAGCTCCATTGATTGCGTTTTAAGATCCAAAGCATAGGTTTTGGTCGAGGTTTGATTGTGAATATCAAGCTCAGTTGAGCTTATCAACAATGTGTCACCTTCCAATGCGAATCCGGCCACCAGGTACTCATTTGGAAAGTGCATTTCCCGATATACCTCGTTCGTTCGGTCATAACTAGTGATAGCTGTCCCGTCTTGATCAACCATACTCCAGGCGACCCACTCGGAGTTAGCGGCAATTGACGTAATCATGTCTGTTGGCAGACGAAACGTTTCAGTAGTTTCCAAATTAACCACTGCGATCGCGGTAGTGTCTTTGTTAAAAACAGTCACAGCTTGGCCGTGCTCAACCGAGGTGATGTAACCATCAACAACCTGCACTCGCCCATCAAGGTAACCTACTCTTGAATAGCCCTCATTGTGAACTTGAACAAACAGCACTGGCAGACCAGCTTGGTCAGTCCCCAGATTTATATATGCATTGCCTTCAAGATCAAAGGTTGGCCACACTTCTGCAACTTGCATTTCTTGACCGGTCAATAAATGACGCAATTTCCAAGTTACGGGTGCATCAGCCGGATGATAGCTCAGGATTGCCCAACCAGTCCCAGTGGTTTTGCGGAGATACTCATTCGGTCTCAACGACACATCATGTAAACCAGGATACTCTCCCCCACCAGGAGAAACCAAAACTTGTTGTAACTCAGTTGGGCTAGTGCTTGAAGCCAATATGGTTTTTTGATCTTCAGTAACAACTATGGCCGTGGGATCCTCATCAGACCAAGTTGGCAGTTCAGTTCCGGCTGTAACTGCTAGATCTAAAGTACCAGCGATGGCAGTTAGGCCGGCCGCTCGCCGTTTGGCTTCTGGTGTCTGGAGAAACATAGGAGGCTAGCTTTTTACTCGTTAACGCGCGACTGGTATTGGCCACCATCAGTTTCGATACTGATGACGTCACCTACTTTAATGAACAGTGGCGCTTGAACAATCAAGCCGGTTTCAACCGTGACTGGCTTCTTGGGAGCATTGACGCGGTTACCAGCGGTGGCATCTTCAGCATACGTGACTTTGAGTTTGACACTAGCTGGCAAACGCACCCCAATGGCGGCTTCGTTGTAAAACAAAATGTACACGGTGATGTCTGGAGTCAAGAAACCTTCACGGCCATCGAGCAGATCAACTGGCACTGAGACTTGTTCATAACTACGTGGATCCATGAACACTGCGTCACTGCCATCCAGATATAAGAACTGCATTTCACGGCTGGAAACATCCAGCTCTTCAATTGTTTCGGTCGATTTGAACGTGAACTCTTGGGAAGCACCAGTTCGAGCGTTTTTGAGTTTCGCTCGAGTGAAAGCAGAGCCTTTGCCCGGACTAACGAACTCGGTTTTCGTGACAAGCCAAGGGGCACCCTTGAACAAAATGTAGTTACCTTTGGTGATGTTTCCGCCTTTGATTGTTGCCATAGGGGTGTATTATACCACTTTTACTCGAGATCAAACACATCTTCCACTGGGAAGAACAATGTGTCTTTAATGCTTGGCACATCGGCCAGCAGCATTACCAACCGATCCACCCCTACTGCTATACCACCTGTCGGCGGCATCCCCAGTCGCAAGGCTTCAATAAAGTCGGTATCGAGTTCGAACGGCGGACGCTGTTCCTTTCGGCGAAGTTCCAGGTCAGCTTTAAGCCGTGCTTCCTGTTCATCAGCATCAATCAATTCAGAAAATGCGTTTCCCAACTCAATGCCACCCAGATACAACTCAAACCGTTCTGCAAACCGCGGATCATCAGCTTTCCGGCGCGACAGCGCGGCTTGGCTGGTTGGATAGTCGTACAAGAACACCGGTCGATCAAACTGCGTTAACGCTGGCTCGACCTCATTCAAAAATATTTGATGATAGGCTTGTTCCCAAGAAGTGGCATCAGTCACTTGGTATCCCTTCGTCGCTGCTCGCTTGGGCAGCGCCACCTCGTCCAAGAGTTCCTCAACTTCAATCCCCGCAAACTGTTCAAACGCCTCAGCCACACTCAGTCGCGGCCAGGGTGCATTCAGGTGATAGGTTCGCCCTTGATACTGCAAAGTAGGCTCCACATCGGGCATAACTGCCTCACCACGCCACTCGTTAACCGCTGCTACCAACTCGAGCATCAGCTCTTCGCAGTCCCTCATGATATCGGTGTAATCGGCTTGGGTGCGATACCACTCCAAAATAGTAAACTCGGGATTGTGCTTTGGGCTCCTGCCTTCCCCGTTACGGAAACTTTTGCAGACTTGAAACACTCTGGGAAAACCCGCCACTAAAATTTTCTTCATGGCGTACTCAGGACTAGTAGTCAAAAAACCCGGTCGACGCTGGCCTTCGGCCATCCGCAACTCAGATCCAAAAAAATCCAAAAAAGTCTCGGTGCTGGGCCGTTGGACCAACAGTGGGGTCTCAACTTCCAAAAAGTCTTGGGTTTTAAAAAAGCCTCGAATCGTATCAATCACCACTTCACGAACACGAAATGGTGCTTGTAGCTGAGGTTGTTGACTCAAACGTTGCCAAGTTTTCTGCATCTCGCATTATAGCTTGGCTTTCAACTGAGTTTTCAACTGCAATAATTGCGGCTCTCGCGGATAAAGTTGAAGCAACTCATCGAGGTACTGGTTGGCGAGCGGCCAGTTCTCCGCTTCGAGTGCTAACTCGAGCAACGCCACTTTGGCCAAATCAAACCGGGGATTAATTTCCAGCGCTCGTTTAAACTCGACCTCTGCCTGTTGTACCTGATTAAGTTCTAGATAGGTGCGCCCCAGATTGTAGTGGGTTTGTGGATAACCATCATCCAGCGCAATCGCTTGTTGGTAATGATGAATCGCCTGACCCACCTCACCAGCGTCTGCATAGGCCATCGCCAGATTATTGTGGAGGCGAGCGGTTTGGGCAAACTGGAGAGTATACGGGTATAAACTCAATGGAGATCGCCAGATCCAGTTTTGTCTGATCGTCAATCCTGTCCAGATCACAAACACCATTACCACCAGCCAACTCATTGCTCGGTCCAGCCACTGCCGTTGCAGTCGTTGCAAACTCAGTTGCATGACTCGACCGACCATGATCCACCAGCCTACCATTGGCAAGTAGAGCCAGTGTTCATACAACAAGCCATTAATCGGGACTACCCCAGACACTGGTCCAAGCATGACAAAAAACCAGGCCAAGCCAAACCAAATCCAAGATTGTCGGGTTTGGCGCCACTCCCACCAACCAAGCCCTAATACACTCGCCACCACTAAAATCGCTCCCCACACGGGCCAACTCCACCACTCGGTTATCAACGGTATGCCACGCTCCATGTGCAGCGGGTACGGTAAAATCAACAACCGCCAGTACTCAAACAACGCCCGCGAAAACATGACCAATCTCACCACCAAACTATCTGTATATAGATTGGTCCCCTGATAGAAATTGAGAAAATTCCCAAAGCTAAGAACAGTTAACCGCAAACCCACATATCCGATAACCACGCTGCCCCAACCCAAAATCAATGCCCAACCCCACCGTGTTTTGATCCACCATTTGTTTGACCATACTTTACTACCGTCTCCTCCTCTCAACCAAATATGCAGATAGGTCAGCCCTAGCAAACCAGCCCCCGCAACTGCAATTTCTTTACTCAAAATGGCAACCACAAAACAACATAAACTAGCCACGTACCACCGCCAATCAACTGTTGTTAGCCACCGCAACGCCAGCAACAACGCCGCCATAAGCCACAGCACATACCATGAATCACCTCGAGAGTTCATGTACACCACCGCCTCAGTTTGCAAAGGATTGAGACCAAAAGCCAACGCCAACCACCAAGCTGCCGACCGCCTAACACCAAGTCGTGACAAGTAGAAAAAAAGGAGTACCGCAGCCCCAGCGTGCAAAGCGGTGTTCGTCAAGTGAAAGCCAAATGGTCGCAACCCCCAAATCAACCTATCAACTAAGAAACTGAGTGTGGTGAACGGTCGATAGTAATTGCTAAACTCGCCAGCCCCGGCAATGGTGTTCGTGGTAAAAATTTGAGGAATATAGCGAACTGAGGTGGTAAACAAATTCCTTTGAATAAACTGCTCGTCATCCCACACGAAAGTGTTCCAGAACGATGGCAAGTACACTACGAAAACAATGAGGGCAATCACCCAGGCTTGTTGCCACTTAGCCGGAATCAAACGGTCGATATGCTGACGCATACTGTAGGTAAACACACTCACAGCCTAGTAATCAAGCCCTGATACTGCACCCTGGTGAGCATCATCCCATGGGTGTTTGACTTGATCAATGGTGATCGATTGTTTAAACCACTTCACAATTTCGGGAATTGTCCGACGACCGGTCACCACCACCTCGGTGTGGTTTTGGGAAGTAATCTCGGCCAAAAAAATCTTCAAGCTATCGAGCTCAATCAATGGGTACTCAATGTTGCGGGCAATCTCAGCAACCGTGTCCAGTAGTTCATCCAACACAATCACGGCCGGCTTGGTTTCAAACACCAACTTTTTGGCAAGCTCGAGACCTTCATACGCCTTAGCACGGTGTTGAGCATAGGCTTGTTCACCCTTAACTCGGTCCATGTTGGGTGAACCAAAAAAACCTAAACCCATAGGATAAAACTCCATCAGTTCTGGCTTTTTAAGTTTGGCTGGGAAAAAATGCTCGTTGATCGCCCACGTCAGGTCACCGGTGTTCCGCTCCTTGAACCACTGGACAATTTTGACTGACTTACCTTGTAAAACAGCTTCCAGAGCCATGCCCAAAGCAGTGGTAGTTTTGCCCTTACCCAAACCAATAATGGCGGTCGCCCTAGCAGTATCAAATCTTCGTTTAAAAATGCTAAATAACGAAATCAAATCATAGTTATCATAATTCGCATCTGGATCAATCAGCACGACATGTTGATGATTTGATTTTGACTGAGCCCGTAGGATGGCTCGCCGCTGGTCAGACATTCCTTCACCAATCACTAGATTGGCGTCAATGTTGACCGGTAATTTAGTCACTTTGTAGAGTAGTAATTGGCTCGGATCGACCAATAACTCACTCAGCCGCTCCCATGGTGTTAGTTTGTCTTGGTCGATGCTGGTAACCGCCACCACCCAATTTTTGCCGATAGCTCGAACTAATGTGCCACCAATTACATCAGTAAATAATGCCGGGGGCAGTTCATACCCATACTTGAGTGGATTTTTGACGTACGTCTGCTCAACATCGATCATACAAGGCCGAGTATACAGGTGAGCTACGTGTTTGTCGGCCGCAGTTCTTAGTTTTGGGAACGATCAACAACTTTAAGTTGTTCCAAATTTTTGAGCGGTTTAAACTTGCCTGGTTGATCAGTTACAAAGAACTGATACATGACTGTATTGTGTAAATGTAAGTAGGTAGTGAACAGTGAGCCAAATTGGCTCACGTTCAGAACTCCAAAGAATTTTTCCAGGCTAGATTGCTTTAGCACCTGGCGATACTTACGGTCGATCGCACGATGGTGTTGTTCAAAATCAATAGGATCAAGCTGATAAGCAGTTATCGCCATTTTTGAGAAAAAATCCGCCACATATCGCATCTCTGCAGTAAAAGCAGTCGGTTGCCGGCAAAATTGCAACTGACTACTATCTGTTCCTGAGTTAGCCGCGTACTCCATGATTCCATTCTCTGTCACCCTAACCCAGACTATATGATGGTGATCTGGCAACTCAAACCGAACGACTCGTTGCTGCTCATCATAACTAACTTCAAACAACTGTAGTGGTTCTACTGTATGCGTCGCATACGGTTGTTCAAGTCGCTCCTGAAGTGGGTGCTGCTGGGCCCGCGGTTTGGGAATCTCTTGCGTATCATCAAAGGCGACTGCCAGCGGTCGGTAACGCAGGCTGGTCACTTGATCCGCTGTGAACAACATGGTTGTCCCCAGCTGCAAACGCCGGCCCTCCTGGGTGGCAGACTTAATCAACTCAAAACCTTTGACTGCTACGTCTAAGTTCATCGTTTGCACTTCCAACTGCACTCGCTCGTTGTTGCTGTTTGCCACATGGTGAAAAATCCATGAGAGTGACTGATACCGCTCCCACATAATTTCCCAGCATTGGCTTATGACCAAGTATTCTAGTATTGGCTGTAAATCTGGGTCATCCAAAAGCTTTTGACTAAACTCGCTGGCGGCCTCCCCTGTCAATCGAAGTGTGTTCTCTGGCTTCAACCGCTCAGCTTCCATCAACTTCTGATACTTATCCAACAGTGTTAAATTATCTTCTTGGGTCAGTTGTTCGGCTTGCCACCACCAGCTCGCAGCATCTTGTGGATTAACGCGCAGCGACCAACTCAACTCATCGTTCTGACCCGTCACTTCTGGCAAAGTAATCAGGGCTAACGACACATCATGGTTAGTCCAAAAATTGGTTTGGTCTTCGGCAGAAACTAGATCAATAAATGCACTTGCAGCCTGACCAATTGATCCCATCATTTCTGTCCGCAGAGCAGACACGATTTTAGTTTGGCGGGTTGCCGCCTGGTCCATAAAATCCGCATAACCAGCTAAGATGATTTGGGGCAAACGAGTCTCAAGTCGAGCAGCTAACTCCGATACTAAATCGTCTGTTGGGTACCGCTTTGGACGCGGAATTTTGTCGACCAACCGCTCAATCGCTGTCATTACCAATAGTTCATCACTTGGTTTTAAAATTCGCTCAGCCAACGCTTCAAGCGATTCTTGGTCACCAACATAGGAAACAATATCTTTAAGTAAGTAAACGAAACTGGGATTATGAGCAGCCGGCAACTGATTCGTCCGGAGCTTTTGCTGAAGCTCTAACTCGCCAATAAATCTTGGTTTGACATCACGAAAATGCTCAACCTTCAAGTTGTATCGCCGATACCACTGCACCAAACCCTCAACCATATACTGCATCAGTTGTTGTGGTTGATTCGGAAATTCCGAATAGTCGGAATTGACTGGTAGTTCTGCAAAAACCATGATTTAGCTGATCCTTACTTAGCTGGTGCGTATTTTAACATGACTCGATATAGCGTACTGTGAGATCATGATTGAAACCATCCTCTACACACCCGAGCAACTCGCCGAACGGATTAAACAACTTGCCACCGAAATTATTGACACACTTGTCACACCTGAAAATGTGGTTTTGGTAATTGTGATGGAGGGCGCCATGCAGTTTGCCGCTGCCCTTATTCAGGCTATGGGTCAGTTAGGCTACGACTTCCCACAAACTTCCATCAAAACGCACAGTTATGATGCCACCACTTCATCGCGTGAACCCGAGATCAGTACATTATTTAAACCCAATCAATTTGCTGGTCAACGAGCTTTTATCATTGAGGACATTTTGGATACTGGCCATACATTGCAGGCGATTATCGCAGAATTGCTGAATGTGGCAGGATTTGCGGAAATAGCCGGCATCGCTTGCCTCTTCGCACGCAATGGAGCCCAAGAAGTACCGGTTGAAGCCACCAACATTGGCTTTGTGATTAGCAGCGACGCCTTCATTTATGGTTTTGGAATCGACGTCGGCGGACAAAAACGGTCGCTGCCACATGTGGCCGCCCAGGTGGATTAGCCTAAAGTTCGCTCCAGGGATATAATACTCGTATGAATGAACCACTGTCCGATCTCGAAAAGTCGTTTTATGCCGCACTCGATGAGCTGGAAAGCCATAGCTCGAAAGACTACGTTGCTATCTATGACTACTTAAAACCACTCCTACCTCAGTTGCCTGATGAACAAATCTATCAACTTCAAGACGCGCTATCCAACTACATCGTAAGCGCCTTGAGTCGCGGTTTACTTCGCGACGTACGTAGCCCTGGTCTACGCGAGTTGCTTGATCTTTTGCAAATGAACAACTTGAACTTTGCAGCAGCCAATAAAGCCATTAACGAACTGTTTGAGCTTTTTGGACCGGAAATGAACTTGAGTTTTGATTCATTGGTCATAGCTATGCTTAAAGCCCGCAACTTGCTCAAAGTTGACCTCAGTAAAAATCCCGACCAATTTGAGAATGATATGTCACAACTGGTGTCATGGCTGGCCACAAATTACCCCAGCATCATTAAAAATGCTCCCTATGTTATCGATCGGCAAACCATGGTTCAAAACAATGGTGCATTACCAGACATCATCGAGTACCTCAAAGAGGCTGTTCACGCCGCCCTTGAACAAAAGATGGCCAACCAGATTCGTGCCTTAGTTCCACATTTGCCTGATGACGTCGTGGCTGAACAAGTCGATAACATTTTTGTGTATGGCTCATTGACGCGTAACATCTTTCACGAAGCCCAAGCTCAAAATCGAGAAACAGAGCTAATCACCGGCGCCAAAAAAGTTGACCTTCTGGCCATAGCCTTGGGCGACCAAAACTAACTACTTGTCAGTTTTTTTTGAAATGACTTCTACCACACCGAGCGGCTGACTAGTTGGCCGGTTTGGCCATCATCCCCGGATACCCCGGCACTGAACCTTGGCCAGCAGCTGGTGGCACGGCTGGATACGACCCTGCTGCCCCTGTCCCCATCATAGTTGGTAAGGTTTGGAACTCAACATCAGTGGGTGGTACAAACTCGCTGTCATTCACGCCGCCGGGTAAACACGACACTGTGTACTGTGCCTGCAGCTTCTGCCACGCTTGCAGGTCATCAAGGTCAGGCACAGTCGGCTGGGCTTGGACGGCGGGTGCGGCTGGTTGGCCACTTGCCACGGGACTGGGCGTAACTTTGGGCACGGTCATCTTCATACCCTTTTTGGTGGCGGGGTCCCAGATGTACATGAGCTCACCGTCACCAATCATGTTCATGGCTTTGACACCTTCAGGCATGCCGGCCCCAGCCATCATGATGGCAACTTTTTGACCTTTGAAACTGTAGTTCATAGCCTGACCAGAAGTTTTGTCTGTGAAAGTGCATCGGTAGCTTTGACCACCGCGAATTTGGCTAGCCATATCAGCAAAATTAAAGCCACCTGTTGGCTGAGCTGAAGCTACTGGAGTGGGAGTAACCGAAGAAGTTATCACATTTTTGCCTGGCACACAAGCCATTAAAGCAAAACTACTTGCTAACAGGACGGACAAGGCCACGGGTTTGGTCATATGCCGCCACTGTAGCTCACCTACTCCAGAAATGCAATTAGGCGGATGGAATCGAACTAGTTAGCTCCCCATCATGGGCAAGGCGCGAACTCACAGTTTGGACCACTGCGGCCAACCGCGGTCCCGTCAGGACAAATTCTGGCCTCGAGTGTGCAGCCAACCTCTCCTTTTGGGCCCGGCGGAACTGGACGGGACTGTGTACCAATCCCTAGTCCCCCCACAACAACGACTGCGCCGATTAAGGCAACTATGATGAGCACAATTACAACTTGCCACTGGGTAGAAGGTGGTTTCATACGGAAATGATATCAAAAACAAGATCTGGGCTACAGATTAGAAATAACTTGAGGGGCTTGGCTAACCAACATCAATGCGGTTACATAGCCGTCATCATCAGCCAGATGGGGCTCGTCGGCAAATGGTACGCCCATAGTGTCTCGTAGGTACACTCGGACTAAGTTGCCATGCTGGTCATACACTCGGACACGATTGACTCTTACGTCACTGCCGTCCTCTTCAACATACCTTTGCGTGGTAGCTGTCACCACTTCATGCCCAGGTTGACGGTCACTTCGTGAATGGTGCCCATATTGTTCGGGATTAACAAATGGCATAGGGGTGTGTCACTAGCCCCGGCGAGAACCGGTGCGTTTTTGGCGGCGTTTCTCGCCAGCTGATCGATCTGCACGCTTGGCGTCATTACCGTGAGCACCTTGCTCAGAGATGACTACCAGTTGAAGGGCCAGATACAGATCGGCTTGACGATCTGCTGGAAACTGGACTTCGCCCCGGTCATACTTTGCCAACAAATTCTTGGCTTCGAGGGCGTTGGTGGGTGGATACTTGGGAAAGGTTTCTTTGATGAGACGGAGGGCTTCTGAGTGTTGCATGGCCGAGATTCTATCAAACAACCTCAAAAGACGTCCATAGCGAACAAAGGCTGACTGATCCAGTTATTGTCACTTGCCTTCCTTTTTGGCCGCCGGCTAAAATTGAGACATGACAGATACCGGAAACCTCTACTACCGAGACTCGAGTGGAAACCTGGCAAAGTTGCCAATCGGATCCAATGGCGACCAGTTAGTTGTAAGTAGCGGCCTCCCCGCTTGGGGATCACCCGGCGCCAAACCCAGCTTCTCTGTGTACAGCACCGCTGGCCAATCAATTAGCGCCTCAACGCCAACCAAAATTCAATTTAACACCGAAGTATTTGATACCAACAGCAATTTTGACACCAGTAACTACCGCTTCACCCCCACGGTTGCTGGAAAATATGTGGTGAACTGCGCTGTTCGATTTGCCAGTGGTGGCGTGGGCAGTGGCAACGCGGTGATCGCCTCCATTTACAAAAATGGTTCCGAGCTCCACAGTGTCATGATCGCTGAAGGCGCTAGCACGAATGGTGTAATCGCCTCTGTCACAGCCGTGGTCGACTGCAACGGATCGAGTGACTACATTGAGTTTTATGCGAATCACGGCGGCTCAGGTTCTAAAAACCTCGTGACCGACCAGACCAACCTCTGGGCCAGTGGTGGCAAGATTGACTAGTCAGGTTGCTGTTCAGCTACACCACCCCAAAGTACGTCAGGATTAAATCACTCTTGCCGGTGTTCACCAGGCTATGCTCTTCTCCCGGTTCCACCACCACACAGGTACCTTTGGTTAGTGTGTGTTCGGTGCCATTAATGGTGATGCTACCCTCCCCTTCACTCACCAAAAACACTTCCCACATGTCCCGATGGTGATGAGTGGTCACTGTTTCGTTCGGTGGAATGACCGCTTGCGAAAAGTTGGTCACATGCGGCACAACTCCATTCGCGATCATGACTTGCTTGGAGAGATGTGGATCGTGGGACACTGGCTGGGTAGGCAGTTGGGAAAGATGGGTGATCGTCATATGCTCACATTCTTTTTGTCGCAATAAAACTGTTTTGTCATGCAAACTAACGGGATCTACTTTACTTTTGGTTGTGTAAACAAAAATTTTGAAGCAACACACCATACATCAGATATTTTTCCGCGGCATCCTCTGATATTTCCTCTGGAGTTCTTGAAGAAATATCCTGGGCAATTTTTTTGATGTACGGTTGGGGGGCAACTTTGGCTAAATCATTTGACCAACGTTGTGCCTCAATTAAAAAGCGACTAGCCGCTTGATTTGCACCTCGCTGAGCTAGTGAAGCCACTCGAAACAAATCATTCGAGAGAGAACCGGCCAGCATTACGATGTCCGTCATAGTATTTCCTTAAAAAAATACTCTGTTAGTTCTTTATACTTTTTCTTGATTTCTTCACTCTGAATTTCATTTTTTGTGTTGTTGTCTCGAGGGCGAATATTTATAAATGAGTTGAAGTCAATTTCCTTCGTTTCAAGGTCAATTCCCCCACCCCAAAGATTTCTCTGTTCGGAACCTTGTTGCAACAAAACTTGCTCACCCTCAAAATGTCGGTCCATTCCGGCCGAGCACACTTTTTTATCGATATCGATCACAGTTTTGATATACACTTCAAACTGCTCAGCCAGCTGCTTGATTTGATCTGAAGAAAACGGCAGACTTTGGGTGATCAGCATGTTTGCATGATAGCAAACAATCTCGAAAAGTGGGACTGGTGGCGAGTATGAGAACCTCTTTTATACTTTAAGTTAAAATGTACCCCCCACCCAACGCTGGTGGAATTGAAAAAACAAAAGGATATACTTCGTCGCCTTTTTGGTCAGTTCGTCCAAAACCACTCTCTTGCCACTGACGCCAGTCTGCCTGCAATCTTTGCTTGGTTTGATCATTTATCCCCTGCTCGCTATCTCTCAAATTATCCAACCGCAGCCGATCATGCCCCAGCTCATGACGCAAGTTAAAACCAATGGTTCCTTCCTGATCTGAAGCCGCCGCATATGTATACGCGTGAGCACCATCTGGGTGCGACTGCCATGGTTGCGGCGGACGAACGCGGGCATTCTGTAGCGCCAACATCGTGTATTTTTTGGGAAAAAACTTGCCATCTTTGTCAAAACACACCGCCATTAAGTCTCGCGGCAAACGATCATCAACCGCCAAAAAGATATAATCTTTACTGCCTTCTTCACTCCACTGTTGATCATACAATCCTGCTGCCAGCATCCTACCGTTCGTACTTTCGTAGAGCAAATCTTCATCAGTTACAATGCCACTCGCATAGGCATGAATATCAGCCAGTAACTCAAGAAGTTGTGATTTGTCTTGTGTTTGCAAAATAATTTTCTTTAACGCCAAGATTTTTTGTTGCCGCAGCTCCTCGTACTGAGCTGGCGTTGGAAATTGATCAGAGGGTAAATCTTTGCCAAAATCACCCACCACCCCACCTTCAATGTTGGTAGTTGGCAAGTCACGATACTTCTCGTTGGCAAAGTATCTACGAATAAGAAATGGGGCCTGAATCAGGGCTATAGTCAGATCTCTGCCTCCCCGAGCAAACTCTTCTAGCAAACCACCTTGCGCAAAAGCACTCTCACGGATGTGCAGCTGGGTGATGTCACTCTGCACAATCTTAATCCCATACTGTTGCTGAAGTTTTTCAGCGGGAACAATATCATCAGGCAACTCGGTAGTCAGTGGTCGCTCTACACCACCAACGGCGGGAACTTCTTTTTCTTGGCGGGCCGCAAATGTTTCCCCCACTCGATCAGCTTTCAGATTTTTGGCTTCTGTCTGAGCCCGTCGGAGATCACCTATGTTAAAGGTTATTTCAGTTCCTTCTTTGGTGCGACAAGAGTGAGGAATACCCTCTTTGTCTATCAAGAAAACGTGACCCTCAAAATCTACCTGTTCCAAATCAGGCTCGGGCTTTTCTTTTAGAAATCGACTGGCCAGATAAGCCCCAGCCGCGGCAGCTCCCAGCTTCAGCAGATCACGACGGGAAAGACCTTCGTTCATACTAAGTACCAAAGTAATCAAAATTGTGGGAAGTGTAAAGGAGGCAAAGAGGTTGAACCGTGTTTGAGGAACATTCTTGGCGCTTTTGACATCAAGAATGCTGCAGGGGCGGAAGGAGTCGAACCCTCACTAGATCTTTTGGAGAGATCAGGTCTACCGTTAACCTACGCCCCTATTTCATTTATCATCTTGTACTTCCAAGAACCAATTTCTTTAGCCGTTTTTCTTCGATGACAGTTGGCACATCGGACTTCACACTTGTTCAACTCTTTCTCAAGAGTTTTTATGGCACATCTTTTTTTAAATAGCACAGCGATGTTAAACTCTTTTTCCTTGATGTGGTCAAAATCCAAAACCAAAATATCTTTTTCACCACAATCTACGCATTTTGAATTCGACAACTTTTGAAAGAGATATTGGATTAATACTTCTTTTTGTCGTTTATTCCAATGCATCGCCTTCGTCAGATACTTCGCTTTGTGACTCAGATAATGCTGCCTTCTATACTCAGAATGACATGCCTTGCAAACACTATGATACCGACCTTTTTCTCTGTTCTTTAGCGAGAAATTATTGATATCTTTGTTTAGTTTGCATCTCCCACAGAGCACCCCTTTATTTTATCATTACGACTCCAATATATAAAACATTTGGAGACCAACGTTCTACCAAGATAGCTGCTGGCCAGCATTATAGGTGACTCGAGAGCGTTAGACAATTAGAGTCTATGGCTAAACGCTGGCGTCCACATCAAGCTGCCCACGGTGCAGTTGAGCGTACTTGTCAGACACGGGGCCAAACCCATCTTGTGCCTCAATCATTCTGCCCGGACGGAACTTGTACCGGCGGCCTGGCACATTGTTGCGAAGTTCACTCAGCGCGCGGCCACGGCGACGATCACTGATTTTAGGGGCAGCTTCACGAGGATGGGTACCGGAAGCTGTCGCTAAGAATGACAATGCCTCAAAAATAGCATCCCGGATAACTGGGTCGTTAACCACCCGTTGTGGCATCTCTTCAGTTATGGCCAACTCCTCACCAGGTAGCAGGACGTTATCAACGCAATACTGCTCAAGCAAGTACATAGCGTAGTCGGGCGTCACAGCGTTGGCTGGAATCCCCAAGTGTTTTTCGATTACAGCTTGAGCTTGGCTCATTTCTCTGAAAACAGGCACACGGACCTCCTCGGGCGGGCAGGCGTAAGTACTGAATGTTGGCGATTCTAACGTAGATGCTGCTCTCCCTGCAACTACTTTTCAGCAACCGCTCCAACCGTTACACTGACAAGTACCTATGCCCGCTTCCCTGCTTGATCCCCACCTCACTCTCGCCTTAGCCAAGGATAAATCAGTTCTAGAGCAAACCCAGTTGCCCATGGTCACGGTGTCTGCTAGTTACCGAGAAGACTTGAAAGATTGGTATGGCATGCCCGCCAACAATACTCAGCCCGATATCGTACTGTCACGCGCTCACTACTCGATGGCGGTCGCCATCGCCGTCTCTGTTTGGGGTGATAAAATTCGCCCCACCAAGGCATGGATCGTTGACCCCACCAACTACGTCAGCCAAAAAGAGTGGCGCAAAGTGGAGTTCACGCAACAAGTTGGCCGAACTTTGGCCCGCCATCCACTTCTCAAGTTTGTCAAAGACTTAGTCGACAAGTTTGGTCGCTCCAAACTGCCGATCCTGACTAGCATCACCCCGCCGCTGCTGCACCTGACCCAAAACGTCAAGCATCCCATTTTGTCCCTGCACATCGCAGCTGGAAATATCTTGGCCGAACAAGGCAAGTCCGTCATTCAGGTCATTACTGATCCGCACGTTCGCGATGACTACTTGGACAACGCCGATCGTCCTAACATCAAGTTTTGCGTGTTCGACGAGCGAACCAAGATTGAGTTTTTGGAAAAGGCCATGATTCGTGGTCTGCACCCTGATCCCGAACGCATCATCGTGACCGGTCCCCCAGTTGACCCACGCATCTTAGCGGTCCGCAGCCGCAAACACCCTTGGCGCAGTGGCTTGCTGAAGCTGTGTTTGACCACGGGCGGCTTGGGCACCAACAAGACTGAGATCAAAACGATTTTGGAGCAACTCCTGCCAGAGTTACGTAAACCAGACAGTCGGCTGCGAATCCTGGTCTATGGTGGCACCAACAGTGATTTCTGCGATCTTGTTCGTGAGGTAGCTAAGGAACACCGCGTCAAGATTGGTGCTCTGACCGACTCCCGCCAGAAACTCCGCCTGATTTACCATCCTCAGATTGTGGATGCCAATGAGCTACTGATAAAGTACGGCTTCCCTTGGGCTGATGGCTTTATCTCGAAACCATCAGGCGACATGGCCTACGACGCAGCTGCGGCTGGCTGTTTCTTGTTGACCCTCAACGAGTGGGGTGAGTGGGAACACAATATCCGGTCGATTTTTGAACAAAAAGGCATCGCGCGTCAGGCACAAGCTGAACACATCTGGGAACAGTTGAAAACCTTAATGAGTGCCCATCATCAGGCACAGTCCTGGATTGAGCAAGCCATGCAAACCGCCCAAACTCTTGAGCCCCTTTTCTTGGAAGGTGCCAAAAACATCGCCAACGTGGCACAGACAGAGTCGAAATCTTAGGAAAACAAAAACGCGCGCGTCGGAAAATCCAAATTGAAGTCTTATTACTTCAACTTCTTGGACATGACGTGCTCAGTGCTCTTGCGGCAGCGTTTGCAGTACTTCATCAGAGGGAAAGTACTCTCGCCGGTCGTTTGCTTCTTGAGCTGTTCGTTCATTTTGTTGTACTCAGTAATGTAGTTAAAGTTGCTACACACTTTGCACTTCAAACCAGTTGCTTGTCGGGGGCCTTTTTTCTTTTTTGCCATATATCTTTACGTTTTTCGCGTTACAGAACTGGTAGTATACACAAAAAATGCTCGTTTTGCTAGAGAGGAACTCTTTGAACGCCGATATACTGTTTAGAGCATTTTTGAGCCCCCTCAGAGATTCGAACTCTGGACCCCCTGTTTACAAAACAGGTGCTCTAACCACTGAGCTAAGGAGGCATATTTACTTGTTAAGTTTACCTCTGGACCCTCCCGCTTACAGCGGGATGCTCTAACCACTGAGCTAAGGAGGCAGCTGCGAAGTTGCCAAAGCGAACTCCACTTCGGTATTATACCGGACCGCAGTATAATTCGCCCATGGATCATTTTCTAGAAGCTGGCATGGCGTTGCTTTGGGCAAAGTTCGGGAGTGAGTTCGCGGGCTATCCCCTGATCTCTCCCCGCTTCACCAGCTACAAAATCACCCACTACATGTATCACTCCAAAGAGTACTACTTCGAGAAGTATGTTGGCGAAATTGCCAATAAAAACGTTAATCAAGAGTTTCAGTTTGCTGAAACCACTTACCACCGTGGCGACATCATCCTCGAGTGTCGCTGGCTGAGCAGTTCATACTTGGAGTTGAAGCACCACTTTGGCTTCCGCGAGCGCAAGTACAACTTGGAGTTTCTGGATGGTGGCAAAGAAATGGTGATCTACGACGAAAACCACGCCATTGAGGGCCGCGCTTTCGGCCATCGCACTATCGAGCTCAGCTATGTGGTCTGGCAAGACTATCTGGGCAAAGATCTCGGCTTCAGAATCGAGCCGTTTTAAAGCATTGATTCAAACGACTTAATTGCTTGGTTGGGAAAAAGAAAGTAAAAGGCACAAAAACTTTTGTGTTTGAGCACCTCTCGTGCGAAGCGACTAAACCTGAACAAACTGTCTTTTCGAACGCCTCACGTCAGTGCGAAGTGCGAAAAAACAGTTTGTGAAGGGGTGCCTGGTGAAGGATTCGAACCTCCGAAGACGTATGTCAGCAGATTTACAGTCTGCCCCCGTTGACCACTTGGGTAACCAGGCTTGTCGTTAATGTTTATTCAATTGTAATCGGTAAATCCGAAACAATGAAGGTTTTTGACGTTACTTCACTGTTTGGGATACCTTTTCTCTTCATCTCTAAGATATCATTGCCAACTTGTTGGGCGTCGCCCTCTGCAGTTACTACCAAAACCACAGCTGTGTAGACTGAAAAATCTCGGATCTCCCCAAGCACCTTTTCACAAGTTTGAATGGTTGGTAGTGCCAAAACTGCAGTTACAAACTGATCCACATCTTCCGGCAGCACTTCACTCTCGGGCGTTTGTGGAGCGAAACCAAGCAACGTGTATGTTTTGAGATTTCGGCCTTCACCGGCTGCTGTTTCAGACATGCAAGGTATCTTTCTATTCAGAGCCCAGAGAGGGAATCGGACCCTCGACCTCCTTCTTACCAAGAAGGCGTTCTGCCACTGAACTATCTGGGCACAGAACCTGTGTAGTGTACCTTACTCGGCGAATTTTCTCAACGGAAAACTATGGCTCACAATAAGAGCCTCGACCCTGATCAAGGTCAGCACTTGGCAGTGAGGGGTGACTTGATCCCCCTGGAAACCAGGTGGGCAGAGCGCCGAATACCCCACGGGGTACCCAGACAACCCATCAGCCCTTCGTCAAGCATTATCGAGGAAATTCTAACCCCTCACTAGCAAATGCTGACTGGCATGTTACCCTCAACTATAGCATGAAACTGAGCGCTTAACTAGAGCTGAGCTCACTGAGCCAATCCCCAATTTTGCTGCCGTACTTCTCATGCTGCAAGGCAAACATCATGTGAGCCTTGAAGTAGTTTTCTGGGTCGCCGGTGGTCATCCACATGGCTTGAGTCTTCTCCACCAAAACAGTTTTGGTCGCAGCGATCTTGGTGATGGCATCAACAGTCCAGAGTTCAGCATCTTTACCCAAGTTGGTGGGGTTCAGGTGCTCGAAAATCGATGGCTTAACTAAATAACGACCGTAAGAAGCCAATCGTGAAGGCTCGGTGCCTTTATCAGGCTTTTCAATAATGTTATCGAGCTCGCGATCAGAACCAGCTTTAAAGGAAATAATGCCGTACTTATCTACCACCTCGGGGCTAACTTCTTGAGCCATAATAATACCCTCGACATTGGGGTTTTGCTCGTAAAGATCAACCAAAACTTTGGCGTCTCCTGGGGTACCAAACACTACGTCGTCACTATACAAAACCAGAAAAGCTTCTTCACCCTCCACAAACTTTTGGGCTGAAGCCACGGGTGAACCATTGCCGTACGGCAAACTGGGATCTTGCTCAATCACCACGATCTTCGGGAAATCTAAGACATGTTGAACTGGCTCGTAGCGGTCCTCTTTGCCTTGAGCAGACAGCTGCTTGCGAATCCGGTTGACGTTGTTGTTGAAGTAGTCTTCGTAAATTGGCTTACCTTCGGGTGTGGCCACTACAATAATCTCTTCGATGCCAGCTTCCACACACTCTTCAACTACAAACTGCATGATCGGCCGATTGCCGAGTGGCAACATAGCCTTGGGGATGGTTTTGGTGATAGGCAGATAACGACTCGCAAAACCGGCGTCAGTGATAATGGCTTTGCGAACACGACGAGTATCAGACATGACATCTCCTCATCCCACCGGACACGGTGGGGCCTGTCCCGCCAATGGCGGGGCTTAGTAACTTGAGAGAGTATACACCCTCACGGTAAGTCCGTGATTGCATTTTACACGGCAACCTGTCTAAGATGAAGTATGCGCCGCATGAAGATCCCACTCCGCATGGTAGTGATGGGTAGTTTAGTACTACTATTACTACTGGGTTTAATGGCTGCTGTTTTCCTAAGTCGTTTTAGTCAAGACACACGCAATCAAGCTAGTGTTTCTCAAGGACCTGTTCAAGTCCGCTGGAACTCCAACAACCAAACCGGCACCCCCGGCCAAACTATCACTACCAATCTTCAGGTCAACACTGGTGGTCGACAGATAGATGGTCTGCAGTTGGTGTACAACATGACCGGCACCTATCCAACCACACCAATGACGTTTACTCCAGTCAGCACAGGTCGCTTCGATCTAGCCAATCCTCAGATCACCACTTCAGAGAATGGCATCTATCTGAGATTAGGGTTAATTACCAAAAACCCAACGCAACCTTTTTCGAGTACCAGCTATGTAACAGTCGGCACGTTATCGTATGCCGCCCCAGCTTCCGGTTCTTTTACCTTGGTTCCAGAACCTACTGCCAGCCAAAGCAAAGCTATCGAACACAGCACACTCCAAGACATTCTCCGCAGTGTATTTACTGCTCAGTACACGTTCAACGTCGCCGCACCCACTCCCTCACCCAGCGCCTCACCAATCGTGCACGCGGCTATTTGGGAGACACAGTACGCTCGCTTAGTGGCTGATGACTTCAACCTCCAGATTGGCAACCGAACGTTCCACGGTATTCCAGATAATGGCACTGCTTTCCAAGTATCAAGCAATCCAGGCAGCGGTAGCAACCAAACCCTCGAAATGATCTGGCAAGAGCAAGGTGTTGAGATGCGTCTCTTTATATACTTCCAACGTGTTAACAACACATGGAGTGTCAGCGAAGTCCGGACCTATAACGGCCAAAACCCAGGTGGTTGGCTCTTTTACAGTGGTAATGCTTTCGGCAGTCACGCCATCGGCAATCCAGTCATCTACCCCACCCTTAGCTTGACCTCTGATAACCAAAGCGCAATTGTGGGTACCATTAACTTGACTAACGCTCGCCTAACACCGTTCCTCCAGTCAGCCAGTGTCATTCCTTCGCCGAGCATCATTGTCAGCAGCAGTCCTAGCCCCAGCCCAGTGGTTTGTCCAGCTGATGTTTTCCAATGTCCAGATGGCAGCTTTGTCAGCCGTAGTGCAACTCGTAACTGTCAGTTCTTACCCTGTCCTACCCCACCAGCTTCAGCCAACCCTAGCCCCAGCCCAAGCTTGAATCCAAGTCCTAGCGCCAGTCCTGGTACCTGCAACAAGACGGCTGATATTACTGGCGATGGCCGAGTGAATCTCTTTGACTACACCGCTCTTATTACTGCTTACCTTGGTGGAAATGCTAGCAGCGCCGCCGACCTAAACTGTGATAATGTTATTAATATCTTGGATTACACAATTTTAGTAACTGCCTTCAGGGCCCAAAGTTAAGTATGGAAATCAGCGTCAAAGACCAGATCATCCACGTCAAGAAACGCCCCTGGACCAAGTCGATGGGTCTTGTAGCCAGTGCTTTGGGTGGATTGGCGTTGGTAGTTGGTGCGGCAAGTTTATTGTTGGTCCAGAAACCACTTCAAGATTCTCAAGATCTACGCCGGGCTGCTTCTAGTGACACCGGCACAGTTACTATGGGTGTTTCCCCTGGCACCAGTACTAATTTGACGGTCGGCCAAGAAACCAACATAGATCTAACCATTAACACCCAAGGTGCCCAAACGTCCGGTGTTGAACTCACACTCAACGTCAACACTGACGTCACCAATCAACTGTCAGCGAGCGTGATTACCAGTAGTGGCTTAACGAGCGCTTTGGCTGAAGCTACTCCGCAAAACGGTGGGTTTCGTGTCCGAATTTTGGCCCTGCCGGCAACTTTTGGTCAGCCGTTCACCACTACGACAGCCCAACCAGTGGCTCGGTTGACCTTCACTCCCACCCAAGCTGGTTCATTGACTATAACTATGGATCCCAATGGTTCGTTGGTAGCTGGTTTCAACGCCAATCCGCCTGAGGATATTTTGCGAACCGCAGCTGCTTCTACCTATACTGTAGTAGCCGCTGCTGATCCCACACCCAGCCCAACCCCATCACCAAGTACTCAAGTTACTCCCAGTCCAGAAACACAGGCTAGTCCCTCACCCTCTCCCTCACCTTCGCCATCGGCCACTCCAGGAACTGGTGGCACTACTTTGAAGGTTTGTAATGAAACCTGTAGCAGCAATAGTGAGTGTGCTAGCGAGCTGCGGTGTTTCGAAGGTCGCTGTCGCCTAGCAACCAATACTGGCAGCAGCACCTGCGCCGCCCCAGCGGACCAAGGTCTTAACCGCCAGTGTAACGAGTACTGTGCCGACAGTAATGAGTGTGGTAACAGCTACACCTGCTACTTCAACCGCTGCCGTCGCCCAGACAATCCAGACAACACCAGCTGTTCTGCGCCTACAGCAGCTCAGCAGCAAGCTATGGCTCGTAGCTGTAACCAAGCCTGTAGTTCAAATAGCCAGTGTGCCACCAACCTCCGATGTGTCAGTGGTCGCTGCCGCTTGGCTACCAACAGCAGTAGTACGACCTGTAGCCCGGCTAGCCCATTTGGGGGCACAACCACTGCACCCAAGGGAGCCGTGGTAACTCCTAACACGCCCACCACCAACCCGTTTGGGACAGCTAGTGTGGCACCCAGCAGTTTCCCGAGTCCAACTCCATTCGTCTTCGCCTCACCAAGTTCGTTGCCAGGCGGTGAACTGCCCGACACTACCTTGCCAGGTGAACCCGTGCTCCCCGATGAAACTGTCAGTGGCCTATTCGGTCTATCACCCAGCATTTTGGGCATCGCCGGACTGGGACTGGGCGCAGTAATCTTGCTCATCGTCCTCGCTATCATTTTGATGCGTCGTCGCCGCGGTGGTGGCGGTGGCGGTGGTCAATCTGGAACCAGAGCAGCCACGTCGTCAGCCTACGAGGCCCAACTGCAGCAAAAGATTAACAAGCTCCAGTCAAATCAAGTCTCACCACCAAGCAACTTGGTACCTCCTACTGGCGGTTTACGACCAACTCCACCCCCCGTTTCTTTTGGCGGTACCCCAGCTCCAATGACCTCAACTACGTCGGTGACGGCACCTGTTCAGCCGATCACTCCTCCACCTGTGACACCTGTTCAGCCAGCCACCCCAATCACCCCACCGGCTGGTCCCAGTATTAACGTGCAGTCCACCCCCACCATGATGGATCGGATTCGCCAGCACGGGATTCAACCCCCCACTCAAAATCCCTAATTACTAGCAGTATTTTGGTTCAACGGTCGGCCATTTCGAATTTTGCGCTTGTCTGATACAATAACAAATCTATGGTCAAACCTGCTACATTCGTCCGCGAAGTCGTGACCGAACTGCAAAAAGTGTCTTGGCCCAGTCGTCAACAGACCTGGGAAATGACTGCTTTAGTGGTAATCGTCAGCTTAGTCGTTGGGGCGTATGTGGGAACGTTGGACTTTGTGTTCCAGCGACTCATTACTTTACTTATTACTCAGGTTTAATTTTTAATACATCGGATATGAATCAAAACACCCCTGTCACTGACATCACTGAACCACTCACCCCACCAGAAGTTCAGGAAGTGCAAGTCAACACACCCAACATGATTGTCATCTCACCTGTTGAGAACAAAAAAGCACGTTGGTACGTGGTGCACACCTACTCAGGTCATGAGAACAAAGTGGCTGAAACTCTGAAGCAGCGTGCTGAAACCCTCAACCTGACCAACTACATCTTAGCTGTTTTGATCCCAACTCAAGAGAAAATTCAGATCAAACGTGGTCAACGCAAAACCGTGAACGAGAAAATTTTCCCAGGCTACATGTTAGTCCAAATGGAACTGACTGACGCCTCATGGTTAGCGGTTCGCACCACTCAAGGCGTGACTGGCTTCGTCGGTATGGGCAACAAACCCACCGCTCTGCCCCGCCACGAAGTGGAAGCTATCCAGAAGTACATGACTCAGGCTACGCCACAATACAAAGCCGAGTTTGTGGAAGGCGAAGCTGTTCGCATCGTCGATGGCCCGTTCAACGACTTCTTGGGTACAGTCAAAACCATCAACGAAGAAAAAGGCAAAGTCGAAGTGCTGGTCAGCATCTTTGGCCGCGAAACCCCAGTGGAACTCGACTTCTTGCAAGTGCAAAAAGTCTAACTTTCCTGTATGCCCACCCTTAGTGAGCGCCGTTTGCTTGATACTGAAGGCAGTGTCCAAGTCAGTGTCGATGAGGGCAGCTACGGTCTGACGCTTGCCCCTTTCAAAGTTGAGTTGGGCGAGCCAAATCGGCAGGAATTGCTGGAGTACCTCGACAACATTGATGATCCATTTTTCCTGAGTCAACAATACATTCACACGTACGATGATTCGAAACTACATAAAATAGCTGCTAAGGCAGCCGGTCGAGAAAAAATCGGTGGTTTGGGCATCACTCGCCGGACATTGACCGCAACTATTGAGCAACTGCCGACTTTGCTGCACCATGTAGAGCAAGTTGGTGATAAAAAAATTGACATTTTAGGAAACGGCTTGAGTCTGGCTTGGCTAGAGTTGCTGCTGCTTTTACGAAAGAAACAGTCTGCTCTCCCGCAAATCGTTCTTCACGATGCCTTTTCATACCAGAAGTTGCTTGGCCAACTTCTCGAATTGCAACAAACCCTGCCTGCCACCTGGACCTCTCTTCGATACCTCAATGACGATATCGTGAGCTGCCAAACAATTCTCGAGGCAGCCGAAAAAGGTACCGTGCAAATTTGCACCCACATTTTTGGCTACCAACTGCCCCTGCCGCCGGTGTTGCAGCAGGCCGAGCTCGTTATCAACGTTTTTGGACCTCCCAAAAGCACCTACCCTGAACAGCTGCAGCTCCTGACCCCAACCGGCACCTTCTTGCACAGCACTCCAAAAAGCAGTTTTCGCTAAATAGTCGGCGCATTTTCCCCAAGCTTGTGGTACAATACAGGTCTCGCTTCACCTCGGCGACTCAAAAATTGAGGGAGCGACCGACAGCCGGTTGGCGACACATCTACTTTTTGACCTGTGGTCAATTTCGTCGTCTTTCCCCTGTCACACAAGATAAGCAACTATTAAATAAGGAGTTTGTATGGCTAAAAAAGTCGTAAATATTCTGAAGTTAAACCTACCAGCTGGGTCAGCTACCCCTGCCCCTCCAATTGGTCCAATTTTGGGTCAAGCTGGTATTAACATGATGGACTTCCTCAAGCAGTACAATGACAAAACCTCAGACAAACGAGGTCAAGTTATTCCAGCTGAGATCACTATTTTTGAGGATCGCTCATTCAAGTTCGTCCTGAAACTCCCACCTGTGGCAGAAATGATCAAACAAGCCCTGAAGTTAAAACAAGGTAGTAAAACCACTGGTCGCGAAACCGTGGGCACCTTGACGATGGATCAAGTGAAAGCCATCGCCGAGCAAAAACTGCCTGACCTCAACACCACTAGTGTTGAGTCAGCCATGCAAAGTGTCATCGGCACGGCCAAAAGTATGGGAGTAGCTGTCAAATAAGGTAAGGACTATATGGGAAGCAAAAAAAACATCGTTAAAACCATGACTGAAGACACCGTGAAAATTGTGGGTGACGTCGCGTCAGAAACCGTGATCGAAACTACTCCAGCCGGTGAAGAAACTGTCGTAGCTGTTGAAGCTGCACCAGCAGTCGAATCCAGCGAAACTGCCGCCAAGCCAAAGAAGGCCGCTCGAGTTCGCAGTCACCAATATCAAGCTGTTCGTGCTCAAGTCGACAAGACCAAAACGTACGACGTGTTTGCCGCAGTGGAGCTGGTCAAAAAACTCAGTTACACCAAGTTTGCCGGCACCGTCACTGCTGATGCAGTGCTCAAAGAAGAGGGTTTCCAAGTCAACATGGCTTTCCCTCACTCAACCGGTCGCAGCTTAACTGTTGCTATTGTGAACGAGCAGGTTTTGAAAGAGATCGAAGCTGGTCAACTCAACTTCGACGTGCTGGTGACTGAGCCTCGTTTCATGCCTCAATTGGCCAAGTTTGCTAAGGTACTCGGTCCTAAAGGTTTGATGCCAAACCCGAAAAACGGCACCGTCACTGCCAACCCTGAGCTCAAAAAACAAGAGCTCGAAGGTGGCAAAGTGACCCTCAAGGGCGAAAAGAAAGCTCCTTTGATGCACGTTTCGATCGGCAAAACTGACATGGACACCAAGGCTTTGGTTGAAAATCTGCAAGCTCTGCTCGCTGCCCTCAAAGGCAAAGTGGTCAAGCTCAGCATCTCAGCCAGCATGAGTCCCAGCGTCAAAGTGGTGATCGAGTAACCTCGGTTTCACCGTCACTCTGTCTACTGGTCACAGGTACGTATTGTGGTTTGAAGCTCTGCCTTTATAATCAACCGCAACTATGTCAAACCTAGCACTCAGAACTGAACTTTTCCAACAAAACGGAATCAGTGTAGCCAGCATTGCGGTCAGTGGTGAAGTTAACTGGACTAATGCCAGTCAACTAGAAACTGAAGCCAGGCGCTATGCCGCTGGTACGTACATCATCATGAACTTGGCTGAAGTCACGTCGATAGGGTCTGCGTTTTACACCGCCCTACACGCCATTTATCTGCAAACCGTTGTGCGCCATGGAGCCAAAATGACCTTGGTCAAGCCCCGTGACAGCTTCCAAGCCAGTCTCCTAGAAGCCTCAGGTTTGGGCCAAAAAATTGGCACCCAGCCAGATATTCATGCGGCTCAAATTTTGCTTGGCTTAAACGTGGCACAAGAGACAGCCGAGGCTGCCGCGGCTGCCGATGCTACAATAGAGTAAGTATTTTCACACTCGAGTCTGCCATGCATCCACCTGACAAAAATCGCCATTTCAACCAACTGCAAATTGAGGCGCTTCAGCACCGCTCTCGCCTTCAGGAGCGACAGTATGTTTTTCCCGAGTTTCACAAGTGGGTTATCGAAATCAATGGCCACCTGCAAAGTGGCACAGAACTTGAAGCCGTCTCGGCCCGTATCCTAGCTGGCCCCAAACCTAACCGAGTGCTGTTTAATCTCGAACAGTGTCAAAGCTTGGCCCCAGCCGCTCTTGATACGATCATCAAGCTCCAAGACGAACCCAAAATTGAACGGGTAGCTATTGTGTACCCCAAGCATCACGAAGTCAGGGCTATGTTAGCTCAGCTCGAAAAACCTCTCGAGGGGTTTGACCGCACATCAAAAGCGTTGGTCGCACTAGGTAAACCACGAGCTTAGCAAGCCGCTACTGCTTTTTGGCTATCTCTGCCTGAATTTGTTTCACAAACTCATCAACGGTGAGCACCGATTGCTCTTTTTGGCCGCGCTGACGCAGGGTCAGTTGGTCTTCAGCCATCTCTTTGTCACCAATTACAGCCATATAGGGCACCTTCTCAAGTTGCGCGTCGCGAATTTTAGCCGACAAGCGCTCTGAGCGATCGTCCAGCTCAACTCGGATACCCAAAGCATGGAGCTTGGCCCAAACTTGTTTGGCATAGTCGAGATGTCGATCTGCGATCGGCAACAACTTGACCTGAACCGGTGACAACCAAACTGGGAAAGCACCACCATAGTGTTCAATCAAAAACGCCATTACCCGCTCAATCGCGCCGATCGATGATCGATGGACCACAATCGGCTGCTCTTCAGCACCCTGTTCATTGACGTACTTCAGGTCAAATCGTTTCGGCATCACGAAGTCATACTGTACCGTAAAGGCCGTATCTTCTTTTCCATTGACGTTTTTCATCTGGACGTCGATTTTTGGACCATAGAACGCTGCTTCTTGAGGAGCTTCTACGAAGTGCGCCTCGCGGGCCTTGAGCACTGAGCGCAAGACATTTTCGGCATAGTCCCAAGACTCGTCATCCTTGAAGTATTTTTTGTCGTCTGCTCGGTCACCCAAGGACAAACGATAGTGGTAGTTTTCACCGGCTTTCAAGCCAAAGACACCCGCGATGTACTCGATCAAATCAAGCACTCCATTGATCTCAGACTCTGCTTGCTCACGCCGACACACAATGTGCGCATCAGCCAGACAGAAACTGCGCACCCGCAGTAAACCACTCAGTTCACCTGATTGTTCATATCGGTACAGCTTCGCCAACTCGGCAAAGCGCATTGGCAGTTCTTTGTACGAGTGCGGCCGACTCAAATACAGCTCGAAGTGGTGCGGACAGGTCATCGGGCGCAGCATGTACTCGTCATCATCAATGACGATCGGCGCATACATAGAGTCCTTGTAGTAGGGATAGTGCCCTGACTTCTTGTAGAGGGCCAAATTCGCGATATCTGGTGTATAAACGTGCAGATAGCCGCGCTTGAGCTCTTCGTCGACTATGAACCGTTCTAGCTCCCGACGGACGGCGGCACCTCTGGGGGTCCAGAGTGGCAAACCCTTCCCAACTGTTTCGGAGAACACAAATAGGTCAAGTTCTTTGCCCAGTTTTTTGTGGTCACGCTGCTTAGCTAGTTCACGGCGTTCAAGATACGCAGCCAACTCATCGGCACTTGGGAAAGCTGTGCCATAAATCCGTGACAACATCGGATTTTTTTCGTCACCAAGCCAGTAGGCACCTGCCAAGGACAGCAACTTAAAGTGCTGTAACGCTTTGGCTGGGTTATCAACGTGGCCACCACGGCACAAATCAACAAACTGGCCGGACTTATAGAGACTTAAAGTCTGCCCTTCCTCAGCAAATTTTTCGATCAATTGCAGTTTGTATTCGTTGTGTGCATAGCGCTTTTTTGCCTCTTCCGCCGACACTTCTTCCCGCCCGAAACTCGACCAGTCTTTGACCAGCTCATGCATCTTAGCTTCGATAGCTGGAAAATCAGCCTCTGAGATCGGCTGAGCAAACTCGAAGTCGTAGTAAAAACCATCTTCAATAGCTGGCCCTATCGTCGGCTTGGTATCTGGCCATAGCTCCATAACCGCGGCTGCCAGCAGGTGCGCGGCTGAGTGGCGAAGTTGATCAAGTGATTCGGATGGTGCGTTATTTTGTGACATAGTTTCTTTCTATTGTAATACGAATTAGTAATAAAAAACCCCGCCGCTGGCGGGGTGAAGTTGGTGACGTGCCACCACAATTACCCCCGCGACGGGTTGGTAGTTGAGGTAGTAGTGGTCATTTGGACGAATACCATAGTGGGTAGTATATCATGGAGTTTTGGTATGCCATCAGGCTGCTCACCTACCGGCTGAGCTTGATGAGGGTGTGCCAGGCATCAGTATCACGGACTTGAGCGTGGATAGCTGGGGCTTTTTGGACTGCATCGTACAGTTTATAGGCCAGTGGTCGAGTTGTAACGCTATTGTCTTCAAAAAACTTGAGATCGGCGACACACTTGGCTAAGTAGAACTGACTCATTCCTGGCAACCAGTTCTTCACTTGCCGGACGTAAATCGTCTCAGCCATGGTCTCATACTTCTGGTACACGGCTGACATCAGCTCTTGGAGATTTTGGGCCTCAGCCGCCCGGAGTGAATCAAGGTGGCTCCATAACTTTTTGACTGGTTCAAAATCCTCCGCTCGAGGATGTTCAACACTCAAAAAGGCATTGAGGGTACTTTTGAACTCAGCCAAAACAGCCACCGACTTTTCGAACGGCAGTTTGTGCTCATAGATGGGGTTTTTGAAAAACCTTTCATCACCAAACTTCGACTGGGCGGTCACCGGCTGGCGATCATCGGTCTGCCAAAAACGCTTAAATGGGCGAAGGAATTCAACCATGCCGTCAGTATAGCAAGGTCTCGCAACTTAGTTGTGACTTTGGTCTATCGCCTGGTGTGAGCCAACATCACTCGCACGACGGGGGTGCGGCCAAATATCATGAGCCTTTTCGCGACCATAGACGTTTTCAGATCTGGTCCCATAGCCCACAGCCGAGTTAGCTAATAACTCGAAAAATCCCATCATAAAACGACCCAAGCGACCTGGTTCCTTGTCGCTCATTTCTGTAGAACTGGCTGGCATATTTTCTCTTAGTGTCATCTTGCTTCCTTTCCAATCTGGTGTATAATAGCCTTCTGTCCGAAGACAGCGTGGTTGAGTCAAGATACTCTGTAAGTCGCGCCGAGGCCTCAGAATCATGCAAACTGGTCACATTACCAGTTTCCCCTGAACTGTTTCCTCTGGCACACTTCCCTAGTTCACTCAACTTTAGATCTAGATAAGGAATCGTATGCCAAACCAACACAATCAAACCCAAGTTCAGCTGTTGCAAGAGAAATTGAGCAAAGCTAAATCAGTGGCTGTCGTCGAGTACGCCGGCACCACCGCCAATGAGCAGGTCAAACTCCGCGCCGAGCTGAAGTCAGTGGGTGGCGAGCTGTTCGTGACCAAAAATACCCTCATGGACATCGCTTTGGGTAAAGGCAAACTGAGCGACTCTCTCGAGGGAATGAATGCTCTGGCTTTGTCATATGAAGATGAAGTTTCAGCTCTCAAGAAACTCTTCGCTTTTCATAAAGAAACCGACAAATTAGTTATTAAGCAAGGCATGATGGCTGACAAAGTCTTGTCAGCAGCTGAAGTCGAACAGCTGAGTCAATTGCCAGGCAAAGACGAGTTGATTGCCACCTTGATCAGTCGTATCCAAGGCCCTGCTTACGGCTTGGTCAACGTCCTCAAGGCCAGTCAACGCAACCTGGTGTACGCCTTACAAGCTATTGCTGATAAACAAAAATAATAATTATCAGAAAGGAATCCTATGACCGACGACCAAAAACAACTCTCGGAAAAAGTCCAGAAAATCGTCGACGCCGTGGCTGAGCTCTCCTTAATGGAAGTTTCAGACCTGGTGAAAGCTCTGGAAGACAAGTTCGGCGTGACCGCCGCAGCTCCTATGATGATGGCTGGCGCTATGCCTGCCGCCGGAGCCGCTGCTGCCCCAGCTGAAGAACAAACCGAGTTTGACGTCATCATCAAAGATGCTGGCGCCAACAAAATCGGCGCGATCAAGGCTGTCCGCACCCTCAAGCCTGAACTAGGTTTGGGTGAGGCCAAAGCCTTCGTCGAAGCATTACCCGCTACCGTGCTCGAAGGGGCCAAGAAGGAAGCTGCTGAAGCTGCCAAGAAAACCCTCGAAGAAGCCGGTTGTGTGGTCGAGCTTAAGTAAGCTCAACCTCTTAATCGAGATTAAAACCCCCGCTCCGGCGGGGGTTTTTGTTTCCCCAGCTGTCCCCAGTTGTCAATTAATTATGTCTCTAGTTATAGCCTGGTCGCGTAAAAGTTATTCACAGTTCAAACATTATCGGCTGCTTTCAAAAAAGTTATAAGTCTAAAATGGGGATAAGTTGGCATACATCACCGATGACACCCGATAACCAACCGAACCACGATTGTGAATCAATAATAATAATGGGTACATTGCTACTGAGGCTGGGTAACGGCCGTACGTGCTTGCTATCAACGACTGATACACACTATCTCCCCCTTGACCCAGTTCTTCCTACTCTGCTACTGTTGAGTTTACAAAAGTCTAACTGTGAACCAGTTGACCAATGACTGCCATCCTTTCTCACCGGTTATTCCTTTCAGCCACTGTGCCTGGTTTGTGCCAAACCTGGTGAAGCTGTGCTAGCTGAAGGTGGTAAACACAACAACTAACTCGTTTTTTGGCACGAAAGGATTTGTATGGTCAACCAGCCATTTTCACCCAGCTCAAACCTACCCGGCAATCCAGGTGACTTGGATGACAAGCGCACTGGTCGAGCCGATGACGCCAGCAAGCTCGATATCAACAACTTGCCAGACCTGTTAACTGTTCGTGAAGTTGCCGATCTGTTGCGAGTCTCCCCTTTAACCATTAAACGATGGGGCAAACGCGGTAAATTACCAGCGATCCGCATCAACTCACGAGGCGACCGTCGCTACAAAAAGGAAGCGGTTCTGTGGTTGTTGGGTATCACCCAAGGTGAAGAGTAATCTACTTGCCGAGCAGGCAAGCTTTGCATACCAGCCACCCAAACTCGATCAGCCGTAATTGGCGACCGAGCCGTTGTGGCTGTTGAAGCAATCGGAAAAACCATTCCAAACCGACCTGGCTCATCCACCCTGGCGGAGCCGCCAGACGACCAGTCAAAACATCAAAGGCACCGCCAACAACCATTACTATCTTAACTTGGTTTTTGACGAACCAAGCCTGATGGTCATTCACCCACTTTTCTTGATAAGGCGCTCCAAAAGCGACCAAAATCACACTTGGTTTGAGTACCTCGATCACAGTACGCAAGGAGGCTGACTCAGCACTCTGAGGCTGAGACACTGTTTGATAACCAGGGGTCCACCAGATTGTTTTGCCAGACTGAGCTCGATAATCACTGGCTGTGTGGGAGCTGGTTGCCGCCTGAATTTGCCAGTGACCAAGTTTCGTCTCGGCGTAATCACGACCACCAACAATTAACACTCGTTCTTTGGCCAACTCCGGCCAAGTCAACAACTCTGCAACTACCTCTCGACCAGATATGCGTTCAGTAATCTGATCTGCCGGATCACCTCGAAAGGCCGTCAACCATCGGCTCGCCCAGACCAAACCAATTCCATCTGGTAACAGCCAAGTGGCATTGAGCAAGTGGGCTTTAAACTCTGGTTGATGCTGAGCCATCACTACCTGTTCAGGGTTGGGTGTAAAGATATAGGCCGTTTCTCTCGAGTGCTCCAGATGGGACCTGACGAGACTTAGCAGTGAGGACTTTGAGTTGCTAAAAATAGGTAGATCGAATATTTTGATGGGTTTATCAGTTTTTTTCATGATTTCCATCCTATTTGATTGGAGTTTAAAAATCGAACACAAGCAGAAACAAATCGGACTCCATCCCTATTGTGACATATCAATTGGCAACTTTAAAGTCGTGAGCGCAGAAGCTTTGGTTTCCCTTTGGGTAACCGCGGTTTTTTGAAATTGGCGTCGCAGTTTCGGCCCGACTTCTGAGGACGCACATCGTACTACACTGCGTGATTTCAATGAAAAAATGGTAGCTTACTCATTTTATTCATATTCCTTTTTAGTTGTTTCGAGTACTTTTATTCCTGCCTTCTGAGCCATTTCTTCTAAAGAAATTAGTAGCCAAAGCAACCAAGTTGCAATGGGCGCCGGACTAGACAGTCGACCCACCATGGTTGGCAATTGTTTTTGTCTAGCACCCAAAGGCCCATAACGTGCCACTCCCCTGACCAGTTCTGATTGGGTTAAGTTACTATCGATGACCCAAATATTCAGCAAAACCCAGCTACTCCTGGCTGTAGATTTGGCAGCATAGCTTATAATGGATGTATGCCTGGATTAACCTTTGATGAACTGCGGCTTCGCCATCCCCGCCTGATTTTGCAGCGCGTCGAGATTGACCCTCAATCCGCCGGATTGGAGATTCGCCCTGTCCTTACACTCGAACCAGATATAACCTTCACCTCTCGATTTATCATTCATGGTGTGACGGCAGCACATCTGGAGCGGTTGGCTCCTGGTGAACTCGAGTGGTTCGGGCTGCAACTTGGCCTAATTGAGACTCTGAGTTACTGGAAGGCGGCCTGTCCACCAGTAATTGAGGTGGCTGCAGGCTGGTTAACCACCGAGCAACTAGCCTGGTGGCAAGACCTACTTGTGCAAGGTCTGGGCGAGTTTTTTTATCGGAATCAGCTTGATTTCACCCGGCCTGACCTAGTTCAGTGGGTAGTAACAGCTCCCGAAAAAGTCTTTCACCACCCTAATCCGACCGCATCAACCTCGCCTACTCGAAGTATTTTGCTGCCACTCGGCGGGGGCAAGGACTCGCTGGTATCTCAAGATTTGGTTCTGAACTGGCTGAATCACTCAGAACCAGCAACTCGAGCTGAGGTGGGCTACTTAGTTGTTAATCCCACCCCTGCCGCCGTCGATAGCACTCGGTTGCGACCAGTTGGTCAAGTTATTACAGTCGATCGCCAACTAGATCCACAGTTGATGGCGCTCAACCAGCAAGGCTACTTAAATGGCCACACCCCTTTCTCGGCTATGGTAGCCTGGGTCAGTAGTTTGTGTGCTCGGTTGTTCAACTTCGAAACAGTGGCAGTTTCAAATGAGCGTAGTTCCAATGAGGGGAACGTTCAGTACCTGGGCCACGAGATTAATCATCAATACTCTAAAACGTTCGCGTTTGAACAGAGTTTCCAAAACTATGTCCGCTCAGTCATGGGTGAGCGGCCACTTTACTTTTCACTTTTGAGACCAGTGTACGAGCTACAAATTGCTCGCCACTTTGCCACTGTGATTGAACGTTATCCTGAGTTGGGCCAAAGTTTCCGTAGCTGTAATGTCGGCCAAAAAACCAATTCTTGGTGCGGCCACTGTTCGAAGTGTCTGTTCGCGTTTCTCATTTTGTCACCATTTGTCGCCCCTGAAACACTCAGCAACATCTTTGGATACAACTTACTAACAAACCTAGAACTAGAGCCAATTGCACTTGAGCTTTTTGGCAAACGTGACACAAAACCATTTGAGTGCGTGGGCACCTTTGAAGAGTCACTGATCGCCACATATTTGACCTGGCAAAGATATCAAGCGCAGCAACTGGAACTCCCCGCGTTACTCACCAAACTAGTTGAAACAGTCGTCGCCAAAGAAGAACACCTGTCTGAGCGGAGTGCAACTTTGCTGTCTGCTTGGAACACCGCCCACTCACTGCCATCTGACCTCGAAGCCATTGTCAAACCGTTAACCCAACCACTGCAACCCAAGCCAACTCCATAACTATGCCATCACCTCTCTTACCCGTCCCCAGCTATCTCGAAAACACGGTCATCGGCTTGGTGGGTCTAGGACGAGAAGGCTGGTCAACGTATCGCTATCTACGCACACATCTACCAACTGCAACAATTTGGGCAGTTGATGATCGACCACTGGCGGAAATGAACAGCCACTGGACTGAAGCCTCGCGGGCTGATTCACAACTGACTATCTTAACCACAGCCAAGTGGTTGCAAGAACCACTCCCAGCTGGGGTTGTCTTCAAAACACCCGGTCTGCCACCGCATCACCCACTCAGCAACCACCCCGCACTCGCCACGAGTGCCTGGAGTTCAAACCTGCAACTCTTGCTCGAACTTGTCCCAAGTTTGTCAGCTGCCCTCGGTCACTCAGTGACCACTATCGGCGTCACTGGCACAAAGGGCAAAAGCACCACCACCTCTATGATCCATCATGTCCTCCGTCAATGTGGTCGGCAGGCGCTGATTGGGGGTAATATCGGCAAACCAGCCCTAGATTTACTGACAGAACCCATCACTTCGACGCCGCTGATTTTGGTTCTTGAGATGTCCTGTCATCAGCTGTCTACCCTGCCACTCAGTCCTAACTTGGCTGTTATCCAAAACATCGTTCCAGAACACCTTGATTACTATCCCGATTTTGCTACCTACTTAGCTGCTAAATCCCAGATTGCCCGCTACCAAACCGAGGCTGATGCGGTGATCTATAATCCTGCTTTTGGCACTGCAGCTCAGCTAGCTGGCCTGAGTCCCGGTCAGCACTGGCTGTTCTCGACTGATCAGGCCACAATCGACCCAAGTCAGCCACCTGTGGCCAGCATTCACGATGATCAGCTTTGGATCGGCACCACGCCCCTCATACCAGTCAGTGATCTACCCTTGCCAGGGCATCATAACTGGGAAAATGTGTTACCTGCTGTAGTTATCGCCACACAACTTGGTTGCAAACCCGAACAAATTACGTCAGCTTTGCTCAGCTTTCAAGGTTTGCCACACCGACTCGAAACAGTTGGCAGGGTTGGTCACATCACGTACTACAATGACTCACTATCAACAGTTCCAGAAGCAACTTTAGCTGCCTTGGCTGCCGTTGGCGAACAACCGACAGTGTTGCTGGCTGGTGGTTACGAGCGGCACCAAGATTTCCAGTTGCTGGCCCAAGCTATTTTGGACCACCAAGTAATAGGTCTCGTACTTTTTGGGCAAACAGGACCTCGGTTGTGGGACCAGGTATTGGTTGAAGCTCAAGCTCGTAGGTTAACACCAGCTCAGTTGCCGTGGCACACAGTGGCAAGCAACATGGTACAAGCTGTATCGGCGGCTACACAGCAACTGCAGTCGCAGCTGGAAGAAAACCAAACTGGGGTGGTACTACTGAGTCCGGCCAGCCCCAGTTTTGGTCAGTTTAAAGACTATGCCGATCGTGGCAACCAGTTTGCGCAGGCAGTTCACGCCTACTCCACAACCTAATTAGTTTGTTTTCATCAACTCACCCACAATTGCTTGGTGGTCGCTGACTCCTGGTACCAACCGGACATTCTGACTCGTGTACTGTGGTGTCGAAAACAAACCATCCACAAGCAGTTGCAAAGGACCCGCCTTATGGAGGTCAGGATCGACCGAGGTTTGGTAGCTACTAGGGATGTGATCTCGATACATAAGTGCTAATTCTTTGAAAACATTCGTGTTTTCATCGGGCATGTGGTTGCGCGGTGAGTTAAAGTCACCTGTGATAATAAAGTCGTCATACTTGCCCAGCAGTTGTTTGAGTGACTCGAAAGCTGCTGCCTGCTCAGGAGTGTGGTTGCCGCGAGGAGTCCACGTAAAGTGGGTCGTAGCTACTCGCCAAGGTTGCCCTTCCAGCTCAAACTCCAAAAAACTCACTACTCGATCCATGAGATTGTTAAAGTCTGGCTTAAAGTTTGGCAAACCTACAGGCTGAATACTTACGTAGGTTTCCAGTCGGTGGTGAACTTGGGATAACCGCTCAGGTCGATACAGTTGGGCAACTCCCCAAGGATAGTATGGACTCGACGCATCACGCGGCGGTCGTCGCACCAATGCCATCGGCCCAAAATGATACTCCATACTTAAAGCTGTAGCTAAACTTGGCAAATCTGATTCATAGACCTCTTGAAGATTCATGATATCTGGCTGTTCGGTTTGGCAAAATGCCACCACTCTATCGAGGTGCCGATGACCCTCAATATTAATACTAGCTACTTTAAGCTGCGACATACGTTACTCTCCAACTGATTACTTCTGGTAACCGAGGCTTTCTTTAAACAGCTCGATATTCTCCAACCCCACTCCCAAACCATTCACCACCAAACTATCTGGTTGATCAACCACCGTCACAGCTACACCCAGTTCAGCCACCAAGACCGCTTCCAAACCATGCAACTGTGCCAAACCTCCAGATAACAACATGCCTTTGTTGATGACATCGACTGTTAGTTCAGGTGGTACTGCTGACAGTAACTCTTTCAACAAACTAACGTAGTTTGTCAAGGCAGCCTGGAGCGGACCCTGCAAAAGTTGGGCCGTCACCGTCACCTCTTTGGGTGAGTTGCTAACGTGATCTTGACCTGCCACCAACATCTGGCGCGCACCATTGTCAGTCAAACTTGCCACTTTGTGCAACAGGCTTTCAGCCACCGCTTGACTAATGCTCAAGCCCACTTGGTCTCTGATGCACTGCTGAAGATGATCGATGATCACTGCCCCACCCTGGTCACTACTAGTTTTAGCAACGACTGACCCAAGTGAAATGACAGCGGCATCTACCAACCCATGTCCCAGGTGCAACATAAAGGTCCCTGACGCATCAGCAATCGGCACGCCTGCGCCAATCGCTGCCGCCAGAGGTTGGGCCATGGTGTACACCTCACTCGCTCCAACTCCGTACATCAGCTTGGTGACCGTCTGACGTTGTGCCTGGGTGGCCTGAGCAGGCACTGACACCATCATGATGGGCCGGAAAAAATACGGTGTTTTGAGCACTGTATGCAGAAACAGCTTAATCATGGCTTTGGCCATGGCTGCATCATAAATGACGCCATCTTTGATCGGATGAATAACCGCGATTGTGTCTGCAACCCGGCCTTCCATGGTTTGGGCCTCGCGACCCACTGCCACCACTTTACGAGTTCGTTGATCAACTGCAATACAACTTGGCTCACTGAGAGCCAAGCCGGCTTGATCAGTCCAGATACGTGTGGTTTGCGTCCCCAAATCGAGACCAATGCGGCGGACCAGGTTTGAGATGAAGGGCAGTTGAATCGTAGTCATAGCCATCGTAGGTATGTAACAGGTATAATACCGATATGCTACCCGGGGTCAATAGACGTCTCTTATATACGCTGGTTTCCGCTTGTGTGATTGTGGGCGGAACACTAGCTGCTATTCAATATGCCAAAGGCGGCTACCGGGTTACTCCTGGTGGCATTGTAGCTCAAACAGGACTCCTCAGTGCCAACTCATTTCCCAGCGGGGCTGAAGTCAAAATTGAAGGCAAGTTGGTAACTGCCACGGATGACACCCTGTACCTTGAACCTGGCGAGTACACAGTCGAGATCAGCAAAGAAGGTTTCTCACCTTGGCAAAAACGCCTTTCTGTTCAAAAAGAGTTAGTAACTCAAACCAACGCCCAACTTTTCCGCATCACCCCTGGGTTGTCACCACTGACCTTTTCAGGTGTGAACCAAGTCTCTCCTTCCCCTGATGGTCAAAAAATCATTTTCTACACGGCTTCTGCCTCAGCCAACATACGCAATGGCATCTATGTCCTCGAGCTCAGTAACAACCCATTGTCGCTGCAGCGTGGCCCACGCCAAATCGCCGAGGACGTACCAGATTTTGAACTCGATCAGGCACACTTCTTGTGGTCACCTGACAGTTCGGAAGTACTGCTCATCACTCCCGATCGAGAGCTTTTGCTCGAGCTCGATCGCAAAAATAACTTGCGCTCACTACCAGACATGACTTTAACGAAGCGCCAGTTACTCTCGGCTTGGGAAGAAGAAATGTACAAGCGTGAACGGGAGTTTTTAGGCAAGTTTCCTCCGGCTGTAATTGAAATCGCTACCACTTCAGCCAAAAATGTTTACTTGTCTCCTGACAAAAAACGATTACTCTACACGGCCACCGCGGCAGCCACCCTGGTTCCCGACTTGATCCCGGCCATTCCGGCCTCCAACACTCAACTTGAAGATCGCAACTTAACTCCAGGTTCAATCTATGTTTATGACCGTGAAGAAGATCGCAACTTCCGAGTCGGCGGTGAATTGGTAGCTGAGACCGCCACCAAACAGTTGTTGGCCACCGATCTCTTCAATCGGACCGCTTTAACTTTGGACAGTTCACCATCTGGATTTACTCGCTTACAAGCAAGTAACTCAGCTCAAACGGCTGCTAACTTTGCTGCCTATCACACTCCACTTTTCACTCACAATTTGCAATGGTTTCCTGACTCAAAACATCTGATGTTTGTGGACAATGGGCGCATTGTGATCCAAGAGTACGACGGCAGTAATCAAACCGTCCTCTACTCTGGCCCGTTCAGGTCGGACTTCATGTATCCCTGGCCAGATGGCAGTAAAGTCTTGATTTTGACCAGCTTCAGCCCTGACTCGCCAGCCAATTTGTACGCGGTAGAGATCAAGTAGAACTGCCTCCAATCTGGTACAATTGCCACTGAATCTGCCACGGCGCTCGTGATAGTTGCGGGTTGGTGGATTGGTAGATATGACGGAGAGTAGCGCAGATGGTAGCGCGCATCGTTCGGGACGATGAGGCCCCGGGTTCGAGTCCCGGCTCTCCGACACCGGAGTTTTTTTACTTATAAGGTAGAAAGGTTTCTGTTATGGAAAAAAGAGTCACTTTTGAAGAAATGCGAACCGAAGAAGCAGATATCATGGTTCCTATCGGTACGTTTTTGCGAGCTCTCAGTGAGGAAGAAAGCGCTCAATATCCAAAGTTCACAGGCGCACAGTGGTATGCTGTGGAGCACTCTCCAGCAGGTACCTTACCCACAGTAACCGCTGATCGCTGGATTCCCGCAGCAACTGGTGAGACCTATTTAATAGCCGATTCGTCAATCAACGAGAAAACAACGCCAGTTGTTTAATTGAAACCACTTATCTAACTTTAGGAAGAGTATAATTCTGCCACACGTTCCCATAGTTCAACGGATAGAACGAGGGTTTCCTAAACCCTAAATCCAGGTTCGATTCCTGGTGGGGACACTCGCTTCTAAACTTTGCCTCTGACTTGCGGAGCAGGAACTGGCAGGGGTTCAGTTTTCTTTGCAATCCGAGGCCGGGTGTCCACAGGCAGTTTGCCTTCCACCAGTAATCGGCAACTCGTCACAACATCACCGGCTGAAGCCAAACCATACTGCTTTCTTTCTGGCGTGACCTCGCGCCAGTTTCGACCATCAAAGTAAAACCCAATGTTGTAGTCTTCAATTTTCTGACCGTCAGCACTCACCCAAAAATCGATCGTGGCTTGTGGCTCAGTTCTCTTAGCATCTAGCTGATCTTCTTGAGGAATTATGAATAGCTTGGCAGAAATATGTTCTTCAAATGTAGCGAGATTTCTTGGGGAACTCGTTCGCTGGCTATCTGTCCGAACGGGGATCCATTCCGTTTTTTCCCGTCTGGTGTCGGCTACTACCACCCACTTGGCCTTGATACCAGTTTGGTTGAGAGATCCATTCAGCCACTCAAACTGAGCTGGCAGTTTTTTACCTACCAATGCGTTTTTGAAATTTTCTAGTTTTGCCTCAAGGTCAGCATGTTCTTCTTCAGGAGTGAGCTTGCGGCTCATGGTCATCAATCGATCGATCGGCGGCTTTTGTCGGTTCGCACGCTCAAGAGCTCTACCCAACCAGTTAGCGACTTGGGTCAACTGCTCAGCCAGCTCAGCGGATACACCCGTTTTTTCAGTGATGTGGGCATGTTTTACTTCATGACCATGTGATTCCCAGGTCAAGCGCAACTCATCCAATCCATGAAAATACCGAGCTACAATTGTGGCCTTCACCATGGGCGTTTTCACCTCTAAAAATAAGTCATCGTTGACTGGGTTGGGAATGAGTCTGACATCAATAGAAACGTCGCGAGTGAAAGGAATAATAATGGTCTCAACATCAATATTCGCCCAGGCTTCCCTGGCATGCCGTAGGAGGGGTTTGAGTATAGCTATAATTTGACGGTGACGTTCGTGATCAATGTGAGAGGCTAGTACTTTCTCAGCCTGGTCTAATTTGCTGGGTTCACCCACACGCCGAGGCACAGGTGGCGTAAAATCGTAGCGCGTTGATTGCAGTTGATGTCGAATGTTCGACTCAATAATGCTCAGATTATCCTCTGAATCTTGCTGCACAATATCCAGTCGTCGTCGCTCGATTTGGATCAGTAGTTCAACAGCTGACTGGAAAACTTTTGGCGTCCGCGTTCGTTTGGTAGCTAGTAGGGCTTGCACCGCACACTCCTCGAGTAGAGCTAGTGCTGTCCTGACTGGTTGGACATCTGCCTCGTCCAAACATCGCCGCCACAACAATTCCGCATTGGCCAGGTGCCATGCCGCGCTAATCTGGGTTTCCTCAGGTTGCAGAGGATACGCCATGGGGTTTTCAACCCACTGCTGCTTTTGGGTTAACGGTCGCTGTAGCCGCGCTTGATTCGCATCGGAAAATGTGGGGTACAACTCAGCCCAGTTGCTCATAGGCGCAGATTATACCATTTATCAACACACCACTAGCTGTATAATACCCCTGGTGCGCTCTCATAGTTCAATGGATAGAACAGGAGTTTCCGGAACTTCAAATGTGGGTTCGATTCCCCCTGAGAGCACAGACTGCCCTCTTCGCTCACCTCGCATCGTATGAGGTACCCAAAAACAAGGGAGCCTGTCCCTGTTAAGGCGACAAGCTCCGCTCACGTTGTAGCAACTAAACTCGAGGTCTACTTTCGCTCGTACTCGGCGTAGATAACTTGATCCAGCACACTTGGGTACTCGAACAGCTCTGAGTCTTTGAACACAATGCCAATTTCACGCTCAGCATCGTTGACACTGGATGAGGCGTGAATCAAGTTCAGCTGTTGACTCATACTGAAGTCACCACGAATGGAACCAGCCTCAGCTTCTCGTCCTAAGGTCGTACCGACCAGTTTGCGAACCACTGGGATGGCATCAATGCCTTCCCACACCATAGCCACGATTGGCATTTGGGACATGAATGATTTCAAGTCGCCAAAGAAACTCTTATCTTTATGCTCGACGTACCACTCGCTAAGCTGACTATCGGAAAGTTGGACCATCTTGAGGCCAACCAGTTTTAAGCCTTTGCGCTCAAATCGGCTGATGATCTCACCGATCAAACCTCGATGCATGCCATCGGGTTTCACTAACACTGCTGTTCGTTGGGTGTGCATAACACTTCCTCTTGGTATTACTTTGTACTACTTTTGCCTGACAGCGCATTTGACGACTCTATTGTACCGTGCTTAGCAAGCAACTGCTCGAAGCGATTGGCATCTTGGTATGGGCCGATGACCGCCAGCCGCCAGTGGCTCGTCAACAAGCGCTGTGCGACTCGATTGACATCAGCCAGCGTCACAGCTCGAATCTTGGCCAAAACTTCATCAGGTGATTCTAGATTGCCTAACAGTAGTTGCTTCATACCGTAGTACTGAGCCACGCTTTCACTGTCCTCGAGTCCCAAGATGGTTTTACCTTCGACGTAATCTTTGGCCCGCTGCAGTTCAGCTTCAGTGACAGGTTTCTGTCCATTCACCAAACCCTTAAACTCGCTCAAGATAACTTCGATGGCTTCGTCAATTCGGTTGGGATCGACGCCAGCAGACGCTCCAAAACAGCCACCGTCATGGTACATATCAACATCACTGTGAACGTAGTAACACAACCCACGTTTCTCACGGACTTCTGAGAACAGTCGCGAGCTCGTGTTGCCACCTAAGATAGCGCCCAACAATCCCAATGCATAACGATCAGGATCATGTCGGTTAATACCAGGCAATCCGAGTACAAAATGAGCTTGCTCAGTAGGTTTCGTCACCACTGCAACTTCAGACTTAGTTGGGAACGTAACGCCCCAAAAATCTGTATGTTTAGGGGGTTGAGCTTCACGTTTACTTGCCGTGGGCTTCGAGAAAAACGCCTCCATCTTAGTTAAAAGTTCAGGGTCTGCCACTTGTTCTGCAGCACCGGCCACTACCACGACGAGGTTTGAGAGACCGTACCACTTTTGCAGGAAAGCTTGAAAGTCTGCTACTTTGATGTTCCCCACCGATTGTTTGCTGCCGATCACATCATGCTCCAAACCACTCCCTTTATAGAGCAACCGTTCAAAGACTTCGCCGATTTGGCGAGCGGGTGTGTCTTCATACATGTTAATTTCTTCAATAATGACTTGCCGCTCTCGATCAAGGTCGCTAGAGCGCAATTTTGGGGTTAACAGCATGTCAGACACTACATCCACCGCCAGTTGCCAGTGCCGAGCATCACTTTTTACGTAGTAACCGGTGTACTCTTTGCTGGTAAAGGCATTAAAGTCAGCCCCGACGGCATCGACGGTGGCCGCCAGCTCTTGGGCGGTGTCAAATTTATCCGTGCCTTTAAACACCATATGTTCAAAAAAGTGAGCGATGCCCTCTACCCCAGCTGGCTCGTAGCGTGAGCCGGTTTTAGCTAGGGCTAACACAGTAATTGATGAGACTGAGCTCATGGGCACAGTGACTATCGTTAAACCATTCTGCAACTTCGAGACCTGAGCGGCTGGCAACATGATGTGTATCTTTCTAGACTTAAATCCTATTTTTATATTTAAAAATATATCAATATATACAGAATGCTGTCAGCACCAACGTCGGTTCCCAACCCTACATTCTTTCTACTATATCAATACCAATCAAATCCAAACCAAACTGTATAGTAATAGCCGTGGTAAAGACCAAGTAGAGTCTGGCTGCCTGGGCAGCAGCTGTCACATCATCAGCTAAAATGGGCGACTCTGTGTAGAAAGAGTTGAACAACTGAGCGAGCTGGTTAAGGTATGTACAGACGTGATGTGGTTGATAATGAGTGGCTGCCACCTCCACTACCTCGGAAAACTTAATCAAGTGAGCTGCTAGCTCTCGCTCTTTTTGAGTATAACTATATGTAGATACATCAAAACTGGTCAGTTTTTGGGGTGGTTGCTCTGCTCTCCACTGCCAACCGGCTTTCTGCAGCAAGCTGAAACAGCGCACAAAGGCATACTGAACGTACGGGCCTGAGTTGCCTTGCAGCGACACCATTTCATCCAGATTAAAAACAATATCCCGGGTACTCTCACGCTTGAGGTCATGCCACTTGACGGCGCCAATAGCAATTCGCCATTTCTCGGCTTCGTTTAGGTCAGTCTGTGCTTGAGAATCAACTTTGTCGTAAGCAGCCTGCAAGATATCTTCGAGCCAGATAACGTTGCCTTTGCGAGTCGACATTTTGCTGTCTTTAAGCCGGTAGTGACCGTGCTTAACATGGACTCTCTGGCCTGGTTTAAACCAACCCAGCAGCTTTTCCGTCTCGAAAAGTTGCTGGAAGTACAAAGCTTGTTCTCCACCCACTTCGTTGATGATGGTGATATCTGGGCCATAGTGATCTCGCCGGAAGGCATCTGTGGCTAAATCTCGGGTAGCATACAAGGTTGAACCATCCTTCTTGATCACCATCAATGGTGGCAGTACATCATCGGGGAAAAAGACTAATTTGGCCCCTTCACTCTCTTTGAGCAGGCCATTTTGCTGGAGCTCGTTGATGATAGGTTCCATCTTGTTTTCAAAGAATGACTCGCCGTAACCTCGACCATCGTTCTCGGTGAAGGAAACACCGAGACGTTGATAAATTTGATCAAATTCTTGCCAAGACCACTCGATACATCGTTGCCAGAGTCGTCGAGCTTCTGCGTCGCCGGCTTCAAGCTTGGCAAACCAAGCACGCCCTTCATCTTCCAGAGCTGGATTAGCCTCAGCCTCTTGATGAAACTGGACGTACAGCTCCACTAGTTTTTTAATGGGTCGATCTGAAGCCGCAATCTCTGCTTCATTACCCCAAGTTTTGATGGCATAAACCAGTTTGCCAAACTGGGTCCCCCAGTCGCCGACATGGTTATCGCGGTACACCGTGTGCCCGACGGCGGTCATCAAGCGTGCCACAGCATCACCGATGATGGTTGATCGCAGGTGGCCAACCGTGAAGGGCTTGGCAATGTTGGGCGATGAAAACTCTACGATGGCATTTTTGGGCTTTGAGTCTTTCAAGACGGTTGGTGTTCGTTGCTGTACAGCTCGGTCGATTTCAGCCATCAAAAAGTGTTCAGACCAGTAAAAATTGATGAAGCCGGGACCAGCCACTGTGATTTTGGCAATCGCTGTTGCTAGCTCGTGCCATTGGGGCTGGTTCAAAAGTTCATGTAAAACCGTAACCAATTGATCGGCTCGCTGACGAGGTGCCACTGCGGCTAACTGAGCTGGAGCTGGCCAAGTCATTGCGACGTTAGTACTCACATCACCAAACTGAGATTGAGCTGGATGTTCCAGATTAATTTCCCCTGTTTCCGCTTGGTATCCGAGCTGCGAAAGCCCAGCTTTAATGACGGAAATGAGGGTTTGGGTCATCGGTACATTTGACATATTTAGCCAAGAAAATCAGCGTGTTCTCAGTGTATCACGGTTGCTGCCGCTTTGCCAAAAACCAAATTTTATCCGAATAAAATTGGGTAAAATCTGTCTCCATTCATAAAACAAATCAATTCTTATTTTAACATTAAATATGACTAACAAAATATACTCAAAAATAAGTATTTAAAATATTGACTTCGGTTTTGTTTCACTACCAACCCTACACCCTCAAACTGGCGTCGCTGACTATTCGTTATTTTTTTGGGTTATTTGATTTTAACCACTTGCTTCAGTCACAAGCTTGTGAAAGACTAAAAATCGGCCGTTTTGGTCAGCTCGTTATCATCCCAACCTGCATCTGTCTCGATTAGACTTGAGGTAAAGCAACTAGTCTTCATCAAGTAACTCGAGGTGATATCACCGTGAGATAAGCCACGCACTCCAATCAACCTCACTCATCACCCAGTACTGATGTCCATCAGTCGCGATCTGGACTGTCCCGAGTTCACTCGTCTGCAAAACTCGACAATGCAGCTGTTCGAACAACGCTAACACTCGAGAATGAGGGTGGCCGTACCGATTCTTTCGGCCTGCACTGATGACAGCCATTTCGGGGCGAGCTACCTCGATAAAAGCAGGGGTAGAACTCGTTTTTGCACCGTGGTGTCCAGCTTTTATGACATTTACATCTGGTATCAATCCCGCTGTCAGTGCTGCTGTTTCTGCTGACTCCTCCATATCACCAGTCAGCAAAACCGACCAATCACGATAAGTCACTAAAGTACCTATTGATCCATCATTTGTTGCTCTTTTGTCACTCGCCTGAGCCTCAAGTGTGTCCGATAATAGTGTTTCGGTAATAGTAGTACTAAACAGGTTCGGGTCACCCCAGCTCACCTCTGGAGCAATTTCTTTCAACTCGAGGTCACTCCCTAACCTCCAAATCCGACCCCGTTGCGGTGGGTAATACAACATTCCTTGTTGAATCTCGAGGTGAGCGGCATGCAAAAAATCCTGATACGCCTGGGTTGGTCTGCCCCAGGCTGGAGTTAGCAGCGAAAGAACCTGATAATGGGTTAACACTGCGGACAGCCCACCGATATGATCTTGATCTGCGTGTGTCCCGATAACCAACTCGAGTTGTCGGTCAAAAAGTGGCAGATGTTGCTGTAAACAAGTGATCACTTGCTGATCTGGGCCAGCGTCAATCAAAACTTGTGTATAACCTCGAGTTAGCAAGATTGCATCGCCCTGACCGACGTCACAAACCACCATTCTCAACCAACTCAGCTTCCTCAAGTAATAGCCGCCTGAGATTAAGCCAGCAATACCGAATAGAACCCAAATTAAAGCCTGGAATTTAGTCATAAGGAGTCAAAATAAGTTGTTGGTGCCTTTGAAAACTGCGCCACCGTAGCCATACCAGATACAGGCACATCCACCAGCAGTAGGTATGCCAAGATCGCCAGTTAGATACCACTACTTCGCCAAAAGGCAGTTTGGCTAAACTACTGACGCCCCACCAAAACACATCTATCGTTGATCGAAGTGGCCAACCCAACCACCATCCCCAAACTGGGTCCGTGAGCATTGGGCCCAAAACCGGCTGCGTGATAGTGGTCACGACTAAGTAGCCACCGCTGAGCAATGTCATGGTCGGTGTCAGCCACAACAGAAGTGGATTGGCGAGCAGCGTGACAACTGGCCACTTTTGGAAGTGTTCAAAAATGAGCGGCCAGGTGGTTACCTGCGTGGCAAGGGTGGCTGACCAGTTTTGCCAAAACTCGTGCCACCACCAACGCCACAGAGCGGCGACTGTCCACGACGGGCTTTGGCCCCGCAGCTGTTCGGCGGTGTTGACTCCCAACCAACACTCCACGTTTAACATTGGCAACCACCACACTATCCCCAACGTTGCTAACCACGATAGTTGAAAGCTAAGTTCACCCAACCACTGTGGCTGTACCAATGCCACAAGCACCGCAGTCAGCACTAAGGCTCTCATCACCGAAAGCTGGCGGCGACACATGCCTGCTATCAGAATCAAACTCGACATCAAGGCAGCTCGGCTTACACTCGGGGTAAAATCACACAACCACACATAGAGCCACACCAGAGGTAGTAGGATAAGTAGCCCGTAAAATCGGTAAAAACGGCTAGTTAACCGCCGAGTTAGGTTAAGTATCAGGCCCACATTGTAGCCAGAAGCTGAGGTTACATGGGACATCCCAATAATTTTTATAAGGGACTGTAGTTGGCTACCTTTTTCGAGGTCGACCCCAAACGTCAAACCGAGAGCAAGCTGCACATGACTTAACGGCATCAAAGTCACCCATGTGTCACTTACCATCTGGAGCCAACTGGAACGAAGCTGGCATGCATTTAGAGCCCGACAAATGAGCAAAAGCCAATCTGATAGTAATGTAGAAAAGTCTGCTAACATCACGTTTTTTTTGAACTATTTTTGACTATCAATCACTACTACTCCTCTGCTAATCCGCTTTACCAGGCTGAGCTTGCGATAATGATCACCTCAAGTTGCAAGCCACAGCTCTGAGTCGTTGAGACGCCTCTTTTGGCAACTTTTTAGCATTAATTCAGCTCCTCTTCGGCAAAATGTCGCCTCCAATTTAACCGATTATTTTTGGTATTTTTATATTTATCGCAAATCAGATTGCCATATAAATATATCTATTTAAATCAGAAATAATTAATTACTATCAGTATTAAAGTTATAAGTTATGCAAATTATCGATGCGAAAAGCAATGCTTATAAGGAATGATGTCTGCTTCGCCCCTATTTACAAAAATCTGATTGTTATTACTGCTGCATAATATTTTTTGCTGGTTTTAAAATATCCCAATAATTACGGCTTATAATTAACATTTTTACGGCGCTTCTACCAAACTCGCCAAAGCTTCAAAAGCGGCCGAACTAACAATCTGCCGGCTCAACAGTTCATCTACCGTGAGGTACGGGCGCCCGGCAATGATGGCTTGTGCCCGCACCGGGCCAATGCCTGGCAAAGATTCGAGTTCTGACTGAGAAGCAGTATTGAGAGAAATTAAGTTTGCCGTTGTGGCAGTTGATGTTTCTTGAGTGGGATGCCCATTCGACTCGGGACTCATTTGCATAGGAACCCAGATCTGTTGACCATCCTCAACTTTGGCGGCCAGGTTCAGGTTCTCGGCAAGAGTTGCTTGATCTGCTTGAGGTGAGTAACCACCAGCCATCTCAATCACCTGACCAACCCTAGCTTGAGCCGGAACAGTTAATAAACCTGGTTGCTGCACTGCACCCTGAACAGAGACTAAGATTGCTGTAGTCGATAAAGTTGGACTCGCCTCTGTCGTAGTTGGGACTGTTTCATTCGTTGTGGCTTGAGCAGTTGATTTGCCACTGCTCGAAATGCCCTTGGCCAAGCCCAGAAACCCACCCGCAACCAGACACGCTCCAGTCGCAACCATGCCTACTCTCCAGATATGAGGTCGCCACGAAAAGTTGCTAAGTACTTGTGATCGCCACCAAGTTGTGAAGTTGTGCATGGCTTGAGTATGACTACTTAAGCTTGCACGAAGCTTGCCCGCTAACTTTGGGATACCTTAACGAGGCTTGGTCACCAGATTCAAAATCTTGCCGGGTACATAGATGTGTTTGATCAGTGTTTCAGTTTCCAACCAAGCGGCAATCTTGGGTAACTCTTGGGCGGCCGCGACAACTGTCTCAGTGTCACCTTGCTGCTCAGCACTAATCTCTAGTTGGTCGCGGACTTTACCATTGATCTGGACTGGGATCTTGATCCGGTCGGTAGTCACCAATGCTGCATCCCAGACCGGCCACTCTGCTAAGTGCACAGTTTCGGGTTGGCTAGTTTCGGGTTTCGGGTTACTCAAGTTCAGCTGATGGTACAGTTCTTCTGCTAAGAATGGCGCAAAGGGAGCCAACATGCGAATCAGCACACTCAAGTCAACTCGTTGCAGTCCCACTCCCTGGTTGGGTTGACTGGCCTTTTCCCACTCATTGATCAACTCCATACAGGTGGCAATAGCAGTGTTGAACTTTAACTTGGGAATGTCGTCAGTCACCTTTTGCAGAGTTCGATGCAGTTTTCGGCGCACGTCCAAAGCAGTCGGTGTCAGCTCGGTCGACTCTTGATCAGCTGTGGCATCGATCTCGATCATGACAAGCTTGTAGACACGTTGCAGGAAGCGGTAAACACCAGCTACCGAGGTGACGCTCCACGGCTTGTCAGCCTCGAGTGGTCCCATAAACATCTCGTACATCCGCAGAGTATCGGCTCCAAACTTTTCGATCACTTCGTCTGGATTGATAACATTACCCTTGCTCTTGCTCATCTTTTTACCATCAGGTCCCAAGATCATGCCTTGGTGGCGCATCTTCATAAATGGCTCATCAAACTCGAGGTAACCTTCGTCGCGCAAAAACTTGGTAAAGAAGCGCGAATACAAAAGGTGCAGCACGATGTGCTCTGGCCCAATCATGTACAGATCAACAGGCAACCACTTGGCTAACTGCTCTGGATCAGCAAACCGCTCAGTGTTCCGAGCGTCGGTGTAACGCAAAAAGTACCAACTCGAGTCAACAAAGGTATCCATGGTGTCAAACTCTGGTCGCCAGCCCTTGCCGTACAGTCGCTCAGTGCGTTCGATGAACTCCTTCGAATGAACTAGTGGAGACTCACCAGTCGGCTTAAACTCAACATCTGTGGGCAACAACCAAGGCAAGTGTTCATCTTTGACTGGATGTGGATTACCATCAGGATCGTAAACGACTGGAATGGGAGCACCCCAGTAGCGTTGGCGAGAGATTAACCAATCGCGGAGTTTGTAACTAACCACTCGTTTGCCCCACCCCTTTTCTTCCAAATGGTCCATCATCTTTGCAGTGGCGGAATGAATGTCTAATCCGTCGAGGAACTCTGAGTTAATCATGGTTCCTTCGTCTTCTTGAACCTGACTTTCCTCAGTCACTTCGGCGGTGTCACCATCGGCGCCTACCACTACTCGAACAATCGGTAAATCGAATTGAGTAGCAAACTGGAAGTCACGTACGTCATGGGCCGGGACACCCACCAAGGCACCTGTTCCAAAACCACCCAATACAAAATCTGATACCCAGATTGGCATCCGCGCGCCATTCAAGTTATTGATTGCGTAGTAACCGGTAAATACGCCACTCTTCTTGCGACCTTCCATCTGACGGTCGAGCTCACTCTTTGCCTTGGCTGCTGTAATGTAATCAGCAATATCCTGACGAACTTCCTCAGGAGCCTCTATCTGACCACTGGCTAATTTTTGAACAAACTCATGTTCCGGTGCTAAAGCGATGAATGTGGCACCAAAGTTCGTCTCAGGACGACTGGTAAAACAGATGATCGTTTCCTCGCTGTCTGCCACTTGGTACGTAATCTCTATACCTTCTTTCTTCCCAATCCAGTTCAATTGATGTTGTTTGGTCGCTTCTGGCCAGTCAACTTGATCCAAACCAGAGATCAGTTCATCCTGATACTCCGTAATCTTGAAGTACCACTGCTCCAAGTCTTTCTGGACCACTTGCGTACCACAACGCTCACATGCTCCATTGACCACTTGCTCATTGGCCAGCACTGTCTGATCTTGAGGACACCAGTTCACCTTTCCCTTGCCTCGATAGGCCAAACCCTTGTTGTAGAGCTGCACAAAAATCCACTGTGTCCACTTGTAGTACTCAGGATGACAGGTAGCTACTTCACTCGCCCAGTCATATGAAATCCCTAGACGCTTGATTTGGCGGCTGAAGGTATCAATTGCATTTTGAGTAGTGGTCACTGGTGGGATACCAGTTTTGATGGCGTAGTTTTCAGCTGGTAAACCAAAGGCATCCCAACCAACTGGAAAGAACACTTGTTTGCCATGCATTCGATGGTACCGGGCCAAAATGTCGAGAGCTGTTTTTGACTCCACATGGCCAACATGCAGACCAGCACCGGAGGGATAAGCAAATGCAAACAACAGAAACAACCGTTCCGCTTCACTCTTGGTGTGAGCAGTGTGCTGGAAAAGCTCTGCCTCTTCCCATCGTTTTTGCCAAACGGGCTCTAACTGTTGGGGGTTGTAGAGGGTTTTCGTCATATCTGGAGTGCTATAATGTACCAGGCTAATATTATGTCAGAAAAAAATGAACCTGTACAGGCTGATGTCGATTACCGGCATGCCCAAGCAGCCGAAGTAGCTTCTTTTCTACTGTCGCTGGCTTTAGTCGGTGGTTCTACCATTGTTTGTCTGCTGACAATTATTACTCAACAAGAATTTTTAAAAGAGACTGTATCTGAAAATAAAATACTCGTTTTGGCACTTTTAGCATTCTTTGTTGGCGGCCTAGGTTGGGCAGTTTTCAGCCCGAGTGAAACTCCTCACGACGACACGTATTAGTAGTTGCTATACTGAAGTTGTGCCAACATTTCTGCATACCAGTAGTCTGGTTTTGGCGATTGGGTTAGCCTTTGCCTGGTTGAGCGTGCCTGGCTTGAGTCAATACTCACTCCAAGCCTTTGGTCTCACCATACTAGCTTACTTGATTCTCAAGCGGTTCACTCGGGCTAAGCTATGGCACATTGCCCCGACACCTGGTTCACTTGAAATGTCCCTCGTCACGTTTGCTTTTTTCATTCTGATTGGAGGAACGGGCAACTTGACCTCGGTTTTCTTCCCGCTCAGTTTTGCGTACTTATTTTTCCTCATCCTCGCTAGTGAGCTGCCCACTATCGTTATCGTGACTGCCTGTCTCATGCTCTTTCACCTGGGATTGACCCCGGAGCTGACCCAAATTGAGCTGGCCCATTGGTTGAGTCTGCCCTTACTCATGGTGCTGTTCCTGTTTGGTAAATACCAGTATGACCAAGCCACCAGCAGCCATCGGCTGCTCGTCGTCAAAGATGAGCACTTGATCATCACTCAAGCCAATCAGTCTGAAGTGCAACGTTTTTTGGCTGAGTACTTACAACCGAAACTGCTCTACCTGCAAGAATTGGCCAAGTTCCCCGACCCCAACCGACGCCAACTGCAACAACAGTTAACCACTTTGACTTGGGAACTCAGTAAATTACTGAAAAAACTCAGTGCATGACAGACTACCACTGGCCTCAGTCACACCGTCGGTGCCTCCGTTGGCTCATAGCTTGCCTGGTGGTCTTGACTATTTTTAGCGGCAGTCAGTTTGTTCCGCTGGCTTCAGCTGATGAACTCCGCTCAAACTCCTTTGTTATTCAGTTCGGCAACTTCAACATGACCTCGGGCGAAAAAAGTAGCAGTAGTTACAACCTGACAGACACTGTTGGCCAAACCGCTAATGGCCCTTACGGTCAGTATGGCAGCAGCGACTACTTCATCGGGGCGGGTTTCCAGTATATTTATCAAATAGATGAGTTTAGCTTCAGTCTGTCCAGGACAGCCATTGACCTCGGTACTCTGACGCCTGGCGTACACAACACCGCTTCGCACACAATGAGCATCAGTACGCGCGGGGCTGGCGGTTACACGGTGTATGCCTATGAGCTACACCCTCTCCGGCATAGTGGTGGCAGTTACACCATCCCAGATACCACTTGTGACGCCGGAACTTGTAGCGAAAGTACTGCTCAAGTTTGGAGCAACCAAAGTGTCCCAGGCTTTGGTTTTAACATGGCTGGACAAGACATTCCGGCTGATTTTGTGAACACGACCTACTTTAGACAGTTCGCCAATCAAGCTGGCGCTGAAACCATGCAAGTTGTGATGAGCGCAAACACGATTGCCAGCAACCGCTCAGCTACCGTGAACTACAAGGCTGGAGTAAGCGGCTCTCAGGCTGCAGGTAACTATCAAACAGGAATCGTGTTCGTAGCCGTACCTATGTACTAAGTACTAAACATGCCAAAAAAAACCAAGCTGTTTACCACCATTTTGTCTGTCTACTTGGCTTGTGGTACCTTGCTCAGCCTGTTCTGCCTGTGGGGAATGACTCCCGCTGTCCAAGCTCAAACGGCTGGTTTTGCTATCAGTGTGTCACCACCGGTCTCCTACTTGGCGGTAAAACCTGGTGAAACAGTCGTTTGGCGGATCAAACTGAAAAACGAAAGCCTGGCGCCAGTCACCCTCACACCGCAACTGTTAGACTTAAAAATTCCTGATGATGGCCGCGGGGTAGCAATTGGCGACGCCTCCACTTTCCCATACCAACCTTCGCTCAAACTCCCTGCGACCGTCGTGATCGAGCCAGGTGACACCACTCAGCTAAGTCTTGAGGTCACCGTACCAGCTACCGCCCCAAGCCAGGAGTACCACCAAACGGTGGTGTTCACAGCCGCCCCAACTCTCGATAGCACTCAGCCAGCTAGCCAGGCTGAAATCGGTGGAGCTATCGCCAGCAACCTGATTCTGAGCGTGATTGGTAATCCACCACCACAATCACAGCTGCAGCTCCAAACTGCCCAGGTCCCCAAGATCATGGACAGTTTTCGTCCGCTCCAGTTTCACCTAGTGGCCAAAAACACTGGCAACCAAGTTGGCTTGGCCAGCGGCAGCGCCAAGCTCATTAACTGGCGTGGCACTGTTACGAAAACTTGGGAGTTTTTTCCAGACCGTGTCTTGGCTGGTTCACCTCGAATACTTCGGACATTTGACCTCAACACCCCTCGTGATGCTTCAGACTCCACTCTCACCGCGTTGGACAAATTTGAGTATCAGCCCCATTTCTGGATCGGACCGTACCGCTTGGAAGTCTGGTTATCACCAAATGGTCTGACTCCCCCAGAGTTGGTCATGCAGACCGTGGTTTGGGCGTTGCCACTCTCGACCAGCGTAATAATAATTACATTTGGCCTGATTTATGCAGGCTATCAACGCTTTTTGGCCTTGAGAAGAAAGCCTAATTTCCCTATTGGCAAGTAGTCTGGAATAGGGATAGTATTAAGGTGTTACATATTATTTACTGCATTTTTTGATGCTCAAAAAAAGAATCCTGCCTACCCGCTTCAAACTTCTGGGCGCTATGCCTGTTGTATTGGGCGTTTTTCTGTTCTCCGCTGCCGTTAACCAGCAGCTACGCTCGGCCAACCTGACAAGTGTGTCCGTCACCATGTCGAACTCTCGCCCTTCGTTCCGAGGCGCCTTGGCGGCTGGTAACACAGCTGGTTCTTCAGTCGTGACTATCAATACCACTGCGAACGCATACCCCTCCACATCATCAGCCCAATTGGTGGAAGGTGATACCGTGTTGATCGGTGAGGCAGGCAGTTTGGGCACATACACCGTAGCGAGTACCAGTTCTTTATCAACCTTCACCATTAAGTCGCCATCCAACTCAAGCTTGCTGAGTGGTGACACAGATACCGGTGACGATGTCATTGCCACCAGTTCTTCGACATTAACTGTTCGATTTACCACAGCCAATGCTATTGCCAATGGTCGCTTCCGAATCTTGGTACCAGCTTTGACCAGTGACACAGCGGCGGCTGATGGCATTCCCGATGGTGGCTATTTTGACTTCGGCACTAGTGCCCCCACTGTCACTTGTCCTACTGACTTGACTGGTTACGACTTCGTGACTGGCACTGCCACCGCGTCCACGATCACTATCAATGGCGCTGACTACCATGCCTACGAGTGTGCTTACTCAGGGGCAGGTGCTTCGAGCACTGCCTTCGACGGTACTACCAATGGCGCCATCACTATCTCAAGTGTAATCAACCCAGCTCCGACTACTAGCCATACAACAGGCCGAGCTGATACCTACAACGTAACTGTGCAACATATTGATAGTGGCTTCACTGTCGCCGACACGACCACGGCTGCTGTCGGTGTTATTGAAGCAGTAAAAGTCACAGCCACGGTTGATCCCCAGATTAGCTTCCAGATTTTAGGCATTGCCTCTGGAACATCAGCTTGCGGTGCCAACACCACTGTTTCCACTAATCCAGCTGCAGTACCATTTGGTACCATCTCAATCTCTGCCTTCAGCCGAGCTGCCCAAGCTCTCAGCGTCTCTACCAACGCGGCCAACGGGTTTACAGTGACAGCGGTGGAAAACGACCAGCTGGGCAGAAACGGTGCCACTTGTACCGGCGACAACACCGGACAAGACTGTATCCGCGATTCAGCCGGTGACGACTCAGCTATGACCCACACTAATGCCGATGAGTGGGCCAATGCCACTACCACAAAAGGGTTTGCCTACTCACTCCAGGACGTAAATGCCAGTACCACTGAAGCCTTCGCGTACAACTCAGCCAGTGGCAGTTGTGCCGGCACTGATTGTTATCGCCAATTTGCCGATGCCGAAAACTCTCAGAGTCCCGTCCAAATCTTTAGCAGCAGTACCGTGGCTGATAACCAGAATCTGTACGTATGTTACAAAATCGTAGCTGCCGCCACCACCGCTGCTGGTAACTACGAAAACTACATTACCTACACAGCGACTGCTACGTTCTAAACCATGACATTGAAAACTCAACACTCTGCTGCCCATCGTCGTTCGGCTCAGCGCCGTTGGTGGTTGGCTACCGGCTTAAGCACCTTGCTATTGTTGGGTTTTAGTAGCCAGTTGGTTAAAGCTCAAGGACAAACAGCGCCCGCTGCCCCGGCCACGGCCCCAGTCGCCAGTGAACCGCCAGCCATTCCTCAGAACCCTCAGGAGATCAACATCACCGCTATCCCTCCCCGCTTGGGCGATGACGGCAAACTGCTGCTCAAACCCGGTGAAAAAGTCCAGGTAGCTGTTAAGGTCCGGAACGCCTCAGGCCAAACCATTCGGATCGACAGCAATGTCAGTGACTTTATCTTAGATGAGGATGGCGAGACTCCAGTTCCAGTCACTGATAGTACGTCCAACCGCTGGAGTCTGGCCAGCTGGGTAGTTCTGTCACCTACCAGCCAAATCTTGGAACCAAATGAACTCGGCCTAGTTAACGTGATTATCGATGTCCCAGCCGACGCGTTGCCTGGTGGACACTACGCGATGATAGTCCATCGACCCAGCCTCGATCTGAATAAAAAAACCGGTGAAACCGCCACTCTCGACTCAGCAGCAAGTGTCAATCAACGAGTCGGAACCTTGGTATATGGTTTGGTAGATGGTCCCATCAACGAAGAAGCTTTTGTCACTGACTTTACGTTCCCTAAACTGACTGAGTACGGACCTGTCCCCTTTTCGTTCACCGTTGAGAACGTTTCAGACATTCATATCACCCCCCGCACTACCATTGAAATTTCTGATGTCTTGGGTCGACCAGTTGAGACGCTCATTGTCGAACCCAAAAATGTCTTTCCGCTTTTTAAGCGTGATTTTAGCGGTACCTGGGAAAAAGTTTGGGGTACTGGCTACTACCGAGCAAAGCTCACAATGAGTTTTGGCGCTTCAGGCAAAGTAGTGATGGCCAACACAAGTTTTTGGTTGTTACCGTACAAGTTGCTGGCTCTGGCAGCGGGCATCCTAGTTATACTGCTGGTGGTAATCGGTGGGCTGTACCGCTTCTGGTATCGTCGACAACGTGTTGTGAAAGCTCACCTCGCCGAGTTAGAAAAGAAAGTTAAAGAACTCGAGCACCGCCAGTCAAACTAAGTACTAAAAGGCGGCTACCATGAAATCTGCCCGTGTCAGCTGGTTGGCTTGGCCATTTGTTTTGGCCTGGGCAGTGGTGGTGGTGTTTCCAAAACAAACGTTTGCTCAAGTTCAGTACGCCACCAACAGTGCCACCGTCACAGCCACAGTCGAAGACAACGCCCCTCCCTCTACACCAATCTTGGTTAGCCCGAGTAACAATAGTTACGTCACCACCAATACTCCCTACTTTGTCTGGGAAGGCTCAACAGATGACAACGGCATCAGCCACTATCGGCTGAGTCTGGATGGCGGTACGTTGTTTGATAACATCCCCACCAGCAACACCAGTAACAGTCAGTACACGCTAACCTACAACAGTATTACCAACCGCTACACCCTGATTCCAGCTAGCGGTTTCAGTCAAGGTTCACATACCTGGCGGGTGGGCGCCTATGATACCCTCAATAATCTTAGCGAGTCGGCTACCTGGACCTTTATTATTGACACCCAAGCCCCAACCTTCGTGATGACCCAGCTGGGTGATCAATCAGTCTCGATCTCAGCGCAGGATGCTGGCACCATACCAGTTGACCCAATCGAGCTAGGCGCTAACGAACCGTTGCTGGCGGGTACTGGCGAGAGCAATAGTACCGTTCAACTAACCCTCACCATTCCAGGTGACCCAACCCAAAACTTTTCCTTTTCGGTGTCGAGTGGCGGCAGTTGGAGTCAGCAACTCGGCATTCTGCCGCGAGATGTCACCATGACGCTCGACTTCACCATCACCGATGTGGCTGGGAATGTCAGTGTGTTGAGTGGCGTGCGGTTCGTCATCCCTACTCAAGTGATTATTGTTCCTTCGCCTAGCCCTTCCCCTTCAGCTGCGGCCAGTCCTGGAACCAGCACACCACCCAGCTCAGAGCCAGGCAGTTCTTCCGCGCCTGAGGCTACACCACCCTCAGCCCCAATCAGTGTCACGATACCTGTTATCCCGCCTCGAGAAATCCTCAATGAAGTGGTTCAGGAGTTGACCGAACGACTTGTTGTGGGAAATGTACTGGTACAAGCCTTACCCCCAGAAGTGAGACAGCTAGTTCGGGACAGTTTAAGCACGGTAGCTCCGGTTTCAGCGGTCGTAGCTACAACCGCCGTCCCAGTTGTAGCCACCTTTGCCCTTGCCTCCCAGTTTGGGAGTAGTCTGTCAGTGGATGTCTTGGCAAAAATACTTCAAGCCCTCGGCCTCCTGCCAGCAGGCAAACCACAAGGTATGGTTTTTGAAAGTAACAGTTATGAGCCGGTCGCTTTTGCAGTACTCAACATCGTGGGCAAAGATCAGGAAGCGGGGATTACTGAGACAGTGGTCACTGACGTAGCTGGAATTTACAAAGGAATCAAGATTCCACCTGGCACGTATACTGTTAGTGTCAGTCATCAAGACTACACCTTCCCGAGTCACAAAAATCGGCCAAGCTATCTAACTGTCGCTGAGTTCTATCAGGGGCAAGCTTTCCAGGTATCTGGGCAAGGTCAAGAACAACTTCTTTTGATTCCTGTCGATAAAAATACTGAATTAGCTCGCAAAGATTGGAAACGGCGTTCTCGAGTGCTCGCCGCCCAACTCTCACGCCGAACATCAACTTTGATCTGGCCAGTCTTCATCCTGTCGCTCTTCTTGGCGGCCCTCTTCCCCACAGTTTGGAACTTGGGCATGTCAGTGCTGTACAGTACTTTAGTCGGCCGAAAAATACTCCTCTGGTTCAGAACACCACTCTTGACCGGGATGGTGGTCGATGAGCATGGCCAACCGATCTCACGCGCTATTATCCGGCTGAGTTTGCAAGGCAGTGATGAGTTAACTTCTTTGATTGCGACTGCCGAAAACGGCCGGTTTACTGTCTTTGCGCCGAAGGGTAAGTATGAGCTGAACGTCACTAAACCTGGCTACATCTGGTATGACCAATCATCACCTCTGAGCTCATACGTTTTAGACGCCTCTCAGACCAGTCAAAGCTTGATGGTGACCATGAAACCCGCACAAGCCATGTACGATGAGCTCGGTTTAGTGTAGCTTGGCGTTTGCCAAAGCGAGTTCTCTCACTGCGGGTGGGCAGCTGTCCGGTCACCTATCAATCAACCGACCACCTCCCCCACCTCGTTCGGGATGCAGCAATGGGTATAGCCCATACGACGGTACGCTGATGATTGGTAACTAATAACTATCAAGTCTTGCCACCACCCGAACTTAATAACCATCAGCCCCACAATCACAACGAATCCCATTCGCACCGCATGTTTGTCCGTCGCCTACATCCAAACTGTTCAGCACCATCCTGACCTACCCCATCCACATAACTATTTCAACCACTGGGTTTTGCGGTACAACTCAAGTATGTAAAAAACCTATAATATATTTGTGGTGAGAGCTCTTTTGAGAGCCGCTACTGTTACCGGGAATCAAACCCCTCATATTCGGATTATATTTGTAAACATCCCCATAGGTTCATGTATTATATGTATTTTTTAACTATTTCCGCGTTAATTTAGGGTAGTTAATTACTTGCAAAAGTAGCCCATCTTTTAACCGCACAATTACCTTTTATTTAACGCAAAGCCTGGTGTATTTATTAACGCAATATCAAAAATACCTCTATTTTTAAATAAAAATATATCAAACTATTTTTACAAAAATGTAAAAATAAGAGACCCGAAAATACCGTCAGGGAAAGGCTATTTCAACGTGAGTAGGAATTGTTCTCGATATTTTACTCAATACGTAGGCGACTGGCCATCGCTAGTCACATCTGGTGAGGCGCTCATGTCCGTAGCCGCTACCAACTGTTGCCACTCGCCCACCAATTTTTGTGGTTGTGGCGCGTTGGGAAATAAATATCGCACTAAACCAGAATCTTTCTGCAACCCAGTAGCCAAACGATCGAAGATTGAAGAAAGTACACTCTTTTCCTGCTGCATCAGTAGAATTTCCGCATAATTTTTACCTAGCAATCGACTTAATTCGCTGCTAACTCCAGAGTAGAGTGAGTTAAGGTCCTGTAACAAATGAGCTTGCTTCAACAATTGGCTAAAATCACCGAATACCCACTCGGTTACCTTGCCGATAACTACTGACCGCGGATAGAGCGTGGCACACTCACTTAAAAACGCCACAGGTAACTCGGTAGGTACTAGATAGCTTCCCCTCTGTAAGGGAATTGCCCCCAGTTTCTCTAGTTGAGTTCTGAAGTAGCGGAATCCTGGATCTTGTGGTGGGGCCGATAAACAAAAGATACAGCTCCAATCGGGCTGGGCGGCCTTTCGTTCATTCAAAGCCGGAAATAAGGCGCTCAATAGTAGGTGCCCTGGTCCAGTCAAACGGGCTAACTTGCCTGCTTCACTATCTTGATAAACTTCCAGATAGCCATGGTGCTGAAGACCAAAAACCAGCGACCGCCAGCCGCTACCAGTCAAATGTGGTACGGCAACTCTCGTTATGTTGAGTGGCAACGCCGCCATTGGTTGGTGACTCGGTTGATACAAACTCAGTAGAAGGAGCTGACTGTTACGTTTCATCAGGTTGTTATCCGAACAAAATCCAAATATTGCATTCTTTGCGGAGTTACAAATAGCTCAATGCGCTCATAATCGGACTTTTACGCACCGTCTCTCCACCCGAAATATATCAAGAGCGATCATTTTCATGGTCCGATGTGAAGTTCATCGTAATTTTAGCCTGGTACAAGTACTCCACAATCGGCCTGTTTCATTTTTACTACATTCACCACCTCACTTTCAAGCGTCACACCACACCTGGTTTCTGTGGAAAACTAATTGGGCATATATAGAAGTCTGCCCACAACCACCTGGAAACCCCACTCTTTGAGTCGGTTTGATATTCATGAAAACGCGTGAAAACAAACTCTGTTTTTGGCCAACTTGACCCTTCTCAACTCAGATTTGGTCGCCTTTTTAACTTAGCCTGGAACTCGATGATTGACTGGGCTTCTCGAGAAAACTAAACTGATTGAAGTGGTGTCTAAAGTGTCTAATACATCTGGCCAGATTACTAAAAACCCACCGACGTCTAATGATCTAGTTTGAGTATATGCTTGCCCAACCTCCGCGCACGATTTCCCCACTTGCCGCCGCCGTGACATTCTTTCAAGGCTCTGGTGTGCTGCCGGCAGAAGCCAGTCAGCTAGCTCACCTCTTGACAGAGTTTTGTAGCTGGCAAGCTGACCCCAGCAGCTGGTCTGCTGAGGGCTGGGCCACCTTCATCGGTCAGCTACCGGCCGACCGACAGCCAACGGACACTCACTACCAACTGGCTACTCAGTTTCTGAACCAGTTTCCAGCTTCCCAGATCGAAGTCGCTTTACCAAAGTTTGTTTTAGCACTCAAGCTTAACAAGTGCTCAAACTCCACTGTTCGAAATTACCGCAATGATATCAGCCAATTCTTTACTTTTTGTCGGACCTCAGTGGTCAGCGTTGGCCTTACCAAAAACCAAATCGCCGCTTTTGAGCGATTCCAAGATCAAAACGGCTTACAACCCTCTAGTATCAAGCGTAAAACCTCGAGTTTGCAGCATTTCTGGCAGTGGTGTGAGGAACACGGGTTACTCCAGCTCGAGGTCCCAGTAACTGTCCAGGCTGTACAAGCAGTTGCTGAGATGCCTGTCATCAAGCCGAATCCAGAACCAGCTCCAATCAAACCAGCTGAGCCAAAAGTCAGCCAGCCAGCTCTGGAACCAAAAAAACCTCAAGTAGAAATTATTCCGCCTCGACCTCGAGTCAAAAAAGTCTCAACTCGACAAAATTGGAGACAAGGCATTGAACGCCTTAATTCCGTCTTCAAAGCCAGTCAAGGTTGGGTGACCTACCTTAACTTGGCTATCTTGGTGTTATTTATCTTGGGATTAGGTGTGTTTGGATACCAACAGTTCTTCAAGACAGCCAACACTCCACTCGCTTATCCCAGCACACCTGTCGAGCCGAATCGGATATTGTCCTTCCAAGGTCGTCTGACTGATACCAACCAGAACCCCATCACGAGCAGCACCTCGATGGTGTTCAGTATCTACAACCACCCCAGTAACGGCGCCTACACTGACACCCCAGGTGATGCCGGCCCACTTCTCTGGCAAGGCAGCTGTAGTGTGACTCCCGATCAGGATGGCATTTTCAACACTAATCTGGGTGACGGTACCTGTGGCGCTGAAATCAACGAGTTTGTCTTTTCGGAAAACGCCAGCACCTACCTAGAAGTCCGAGTCGGCAGCGAGACCTTGACCCCTCGCCAACCAATTCGCACGGTAGCTTACGCTCTGAACGCCGAAACTTTGCAGGGGTACCCCATCTCTGCCACCGGGGCAGCCACAGTGAACACCATCCTGTTTATGGACGGTGGTGGGAGTGTCGTTTTAGGCGAAGTTAACCCGGAGATTCGGTCTCTTTCTGGGACTTTTACTCTGGAAGGTCGTAGCCTCCTCTTCCAAACTGCTAGTGGTAGCAATGGCGACATAGTTTTAGATGCCGACGGTATCGGTGGGGTGATCTCTCGAGATTACGTCTATTCTCCAGGTGCCACCATCTCAGCCACCTACGCCGGCGGCGTGCCACTGACTGTTCAGGGTGGCCCGAGTGGCACTGCCCACATCGCTGACATCAACAACAGCAGTGGTACCAACCTGGCCTACTTTGGCAGTGACGGGGCTCTGACTGTCACTCAGGCAGCTGCTTACAACTCCACGCTCCAAGCCAATACCCTGGCCTTCTCACGAAACGCTGAGAACTACGTTTCTGCTACCAACGCCACTGGCTCCTTAATCTTCCGAACCGGCGGCAGCAACAATCGGCTGACCATCTCATCTAGCGGCAACTTTGACTTTGCCACTGGGACCACCGCTTTCAATGGCATCACCTACACTTGGCCCGGCTCCCAAGCCTCTGGGTATATTTTGTCTACAAATGGCAGTGGCACCTTAAGCTGGGTAGATCCAGCTTTGGCTGGTGCTGGCAGCGTGCACTGGTCAGCCAGTGACGGTGTCATTTATCCCAAGAACTCAACCATGGATGTCTTGATTGGCGGCCAGTCGAGTGCCAGTGCCATCTTCAAGTTCTTGAATGTAAATAGCGGCACCCCAACGGCTAGTTTTTCGGGTTCAACAGCTGGGAACAGCTTATACCTGACTGGTGATGGTACTATCGCCACAAGCTTAAGTCGCTCGTTGCTCCTTAATCCAAACGATGGCAATGTGGGAATTGGCACAACTAGTCCTCGCTCGAAACTTCAAGTTTCTGCACAAAATAGTGCTTTGGCGTACATCAGTATCACTTCAAGCGCCACTGGACATAGCGAAAACGATGGGCTGACTCTCGGATACAATGGTGGTGCCTTGGTTTATAACCGAGAAAACACTCCCCTAACTTTGGCTACCAACGCGCTCTCACGAGTAACCATTACTGGAGCTGGATTGGTAGGAATTGGTGAAAATGGCGTAACTAGTCCCAGAGGCACCTTAGACCTGAGGGCCATGTCTGGGACGCTGCCGGTTGCTTCTGTCTCTGGTGCTACCGCCTTTGCCACCTTGGTAGCCGATAACTCAGGTGTGGGTGACATCTTCACCGCCTCCAGCTCAGGCTTAAACCGGTTTGTGATTACCCAGAATGGGAATGTGGGGATTGGGACTTCGATTCCTGCCACTCTTTTTGATGTTGTTGGTCCATCAGCAGCACCTTCCGGCTCTCCTGCCTTCCCAGTCAGAGTCACTGCCGGGACTGGCACACCAGGTTTCGTTTTTGAAAGAACCGACGCCAGTAGGTTTGTGAATCTTTGGACAGGCACCAGCGGAGCTGTACTAGGTTTCACCGATACGGCTTCACGATTAGCTATTGGCTCATACAGCTATGCTAATCGATACAACCAAGGTTTCCCTGCAACTGAGGTCATGTCACTTTTGCCAACAGGTAATGTCGGAATTGGCAGCACGACTCCAGCTTATCAGCTGGAGATTTCATCTATTCTACCGATGGTTGGCCTTTCAAATACTGGCGCCGGCGGAACTAGTTTTAATTTGTACTCAACTGGTAATGCTAGCTCATACGGTGGCGGAAGGCTTGTCTTCCGACAATCAAGTACTGCCTTCATGACTCTCGATAGTAACGGAAATCTTGGCATCGGTACCACTTCACCCATCGCAGATCTCCATGTAGTCGGTAACTACGGTTCCAACGCTGCCCTGGTGGTTGACCAGACCAATTCTGGCAACATCATCGCCGCCTCTGCCTCTGGTACAAACCGAATGGTCTTGACCAACGCTGGTCTGTTGGGTTTGGGTACCACCGTGCCTGGGCAAACACTCCACGTCGTGGGCAACGCCTACTTTGACACTTCAGCTGGTGAACTGACTATCCAGAATACAGGTTCCGGTTCTGTTGAGTTGCTCAGTTCTGGTTCACTCGTGCTTGATACAGCCGCTGCCAGCTCAATTGGTTTCCAAGTTGGAAATGCCACACTGGCTACACTCTTCAACAACAACTTCGGTATCGGAGACACTTCACCTGCAGCCATGCTGACCGTCGGCAATGGCGATCTGTTCCAGGTTAACTCCTCTGGAAACATCGCCGCCATTGGTGGCGTGGCCCACGCCTTAGCTAACTCCTCTGGCAACTTGGTTTTGAGCAGCAACGGAGAGCTGTATCTGAGCGACACCCGCACCGGCAACATCGCTCTGACTGTAGCTGACACCGCTCTGGATGCCGGTTTGCCCCAAGGCCTCGTAGATGCCATTAATGAAATCTACGGCACTACCATCGGTAACAGCTTGTGGTCCACTGGTAATGGTGCGCTCTACCCGGTGAACTCAACTCTGGATCTGCTCATCGGTGGTCAATCTACCGCCAGCGCCCGGTTCGCGGTGACTAACGTCAACTCTGGCGCAGTCACTGCCACTATGTCTGGGACCACCGCCGGGTATGCTCTGTCACTCAATGGCGACGGCGCCATTCAAACCAGCCTTAACCGAACACTCACCCTGAATGCCACCGGTGGCCGAGTGGGTATCGGCACCTCCAGCCCTGACTTTGACTTTGCCGTTGGCAGCATCACTACCACCGGTCGAATTGGAGCTGCCGAAACCGGTGCCTGGCCAGCCAACACTGACTATGCCTACTTTGGCAACCAGGCACTAGATCACTCAGCCACTGGTAATTACGCCCTGCTGCAATCGAATGTCGGGAGCACGTACCTCAATGCTGCTAGTGGCCGTCAGATTTTCTTTGCTCTGAACAACAGTGTGATTGGTGCTGTGAGTTCGGCTGGTAACTGGGGCATCGGGCCAGGATTTGATAGTACCAATGCCACGGCCACACTTGACGTAGCTGGCTCAGCATCACTCTCGGGCACACTTTCCTTCCGAGGGACAACTGACCCAACAATCAATATTTTGAACGGAGAATCATTTGTGATTCGGACGAGTCCAGGTGGTGATGCGGGTGTGACCGATAAACTGTCAATTAGTAATCAAACAACCAGCCTATATGGAAACAGAACCAGTGGTGTTAACGCACGCTTGGTTGCATTAGGTGGTGCTGGAGCACCAGGAATCTGGCTGAACCCAGACAACATCGGAGCTTCTGACACTTTCACCATTCTCCGTGCTGATGGCGGATCAACCGACAATCTCTTCACGATTTACGGTAACGCACGAGACTCCGTCAATGTCGGTACCATCAGTACTGAAACAGATCATCTTTTTGCAGTTTTTAACCAAACAGCCAATGAAATTGCGGTAAAAATCAGAGCTGCTACGTCACAGACTAATAACTTACTTGAACTGCAAAACTCGAGTGGCACTGGTTTAAGCGCCTTTGATGAAAATGGCTATCTCGGAATCGGCACTATTACTCCTACCAACGCCCTCGAACTTGCTACCGGTAACTTCCAGATCAACGCCCAGGGCGACCTCCGCCTAGCCGACTCCGACTCTACCAACTACGCTGCTATCCAGGCTCCGGCCACGATCGGAACCAACTACACCCTCACGTTGCCTGACAATGACGGTGACAGTGGGCAAGTTCTGTCTACCGACGGCTCTGGCGTCCTCTCGTGGGTAGCCGCCGGCACCAACTACTGGAACCAAACCAATGGTTCGCTCTTCCCACTGAACTCAACCGTGGACGTCTTCTTCGGTGGTCAGGCTTCGGCTAGTGCCAACTTTGCTTTCTTGAATAACAACTCAGGCACCCCCACCGCTTCGATCGCCGGTAGCCTGACGCTCAACCACACCAGTGGCGCCATCCAGTCCACCAACAATCGCTCTCTCACCCTCGGCGGCTCCACCACCGGTAACATCATCATGATGCCCAACAACGGCTCAGGTGGCCGGATCGCGGTCGGGACCACCGCCCCAGAGGGCTTTGCCCACCTCTACCGCAGCAGCAGCACCCGCGGCTACTCACTGGATGGCAACGACATGTTGGTACTCGAGGCCTTTAGCACCAATCGCCTCAAGTGGGTCAGTGGCAACACCGCTCACCAAATCCTAAGCTTTTCAGACCAAGATAGCGAAGACATGGGTGTCATCAGCTACATGCACGACATCGACGCCATGGGCTTTGCCACCAACGGCACCACCGCCATGCGCATTAACAGTTCGCAGAACATCGGTATTGGTACTACTACTATTAACGAACGATTGCAGATTGCTGGTGGAAACATCTTCATCAACACTCAAGGTAACATGCGCTTTGGCGATAGCGACTCTTCCAACTACGCCGCGATTCAAGCCCCCGCCACCATCGGCACCAACTACACCCTCACCTTGCCAGATACTGATGGCGACAGTGGCCAAGTGTTGTCCACTGATGGATCAGGTGTCCTGAGCTGGACCAGCGCTGCCACGCTATCCAGCATCTTCTGGTACCAAGGCAATGGTGCTCTCTACCCAGCCAACTCAACTGTCGATGTCCTCTTTGGTGGTCAGTCCAGTGCCAGCGCAGATATTGCCTTTATCAATCTGAATAGTGGCACTCCCACCGCCAGTATCTCTGGTAATCTCACCCTTAACTCTGCCGGTGTCATTGCTACTACTAATCAGCAACCACTCAATATTGGTGATAGCAACACCGGAAACATTAACTTCTACTCAGATGGCACCCATTTGATGACCATGCGTCCAGATGGCAACATCGGCATTGGAACTACCTCTTCTAACCGAGTGCTGACCATTGTGGATGCTGATGGCGTCAGCAGCAACACACAGCTTTTGTACCTAAAACAGCAAAATAGTGATGCTGGCTACTCTTTCAACTTAGAAGATGCTTCATCTGGCCGCTTGTACGTTCAAGGGGTAACTGGTGGTTCTGAGAGTAACATCATGACCTTTGACCGCAACTTGAATAACGTCGGTATCGGCACCACTGCTCCAACCAACGTTGCAACGGGTTGGGGTGGTGCAAGTCAAGTGAGTCGGCTGTGGCTGCGTTCTACCGGTGGCAGTGACTATACGTCACTTGTAATCGCAGGTAGCGCTGGTGGCGCCATTCAGTTTACTGATACTTCTGGAACACCTACTGCTGACTTTGGAACTTCTAACGGTTCAGAAATCGGTTTTGCCAACCGCCAGAACGCGGCTATCAACTTCTACACCAACGGCGCTAACAACCGCATGACCATCACTGGTGCTGGCAACGTGGGCGTGGGTGGAGATACCACTCCAGACTCACTTTTCTCAGTGGGTAGCACTTCACAGTTCCAGATCAACAGCAGCGGAATTATTTCAGTTATCGACAGCGTCGCCCACGTCATTGAAGATGTGAGTGGTAACTTGCGCTTGAGCTCCAACTCAACTCAGATTGACCTAAACGACAACGTTTTCTTGCCAGCTCAGAGCGACCTCCGCCTAGCTGACTCCGACTCCACCAACTACGTGGCACTGCAGGCTCCCGCGACGGTCGGGTCAGATGTCACACTGACCTTACCAGACACCGCTGGTAGCACTGGCCAGGTGTTGAGCACCGATGGCTCAGGTGTCCTAAGCTGGACCACAGTGGCCACTCTAGCCAATGTGTTCTGGTACCAAGGCAACGGCGCCCTCTACCCGGCTAACTCGACTGTGGATCTGTTAATCGGGGGCCAGTCCACTGCCAGCGCCCGGTTTGCCGTGACCAACATCAACGGCTCTGGCAACGTCACCGCCAGTATGTCTGGCACCACGGCGGGCAACGCCTTGTCACTGACTGGAGATGGTGTAATTACGACCAGCCTCAACCGGACACTGGTCCTCAACCCAACTGGTGGTCGGGTCGGTATCAACACTACCTCCGGCAATATCAATGACACTTTGACCGTCAATGGCGGCATCTGGGCCAACAGTGGCGGTCCAAGTAGTCCATTCTTAATCAGGGCTGGCGGCGGCGACGGTCAAGGGAATATGTTGTCTGCTGGCATTCAAGGCGGTAACAACTCTGGGGGCGGTAACGCCTACGTCACGTTTGGTACATTTTTGAATACTGGCACCACCGCCGGCAACTACATGGCTATGACTAGAGGTGGTAACGTTGGTTTTGGTACCACTGCACCTCTGGGCAGATTTGTCGTCACTGGCACGGCAAATGCCGCTGGCAACGCCCTAGCCATGTTCAATCAAACTGGCTCTGACGATATCCTGGCTGCTTCTGCTTCTGGCACACGACGACTGAGCTTAAGTAACGCCGGCAATCTAGTTCTCTATCAAGCCAGCACCCTCCAAACCACCACTGGTGACCTGACCCTCAATATCGGTGGCGGCGACCTGATCTTTACCGATACCAACACCTTCAACGTCGGTGGCTCAGGCTCAGACGTGGCTTACAACGTGATCGGCGACTCAACTGCCGGCGCTTCGGCCAGTATGGACAGTGACGACGACCTGTACATCGAGGGCAACCTCGAAGCTGATGGCACTGTGGTCAACTTTACCAATGCTACCGTCACCGCCAGCGACTTCAGCTGTACCGACTGTATTGATTTCACCGAGTTCGTTGACAGTCCCACGCTTGATAATCAATTCTTGCTGAGTCAAGGAAGTTACCCCTGGCAACAGGAGTACACAGGTACAGCTGGAATTGGCTACTCTGTAATTTCCAACACTATGACCACCGGAATTGCCTCGTACTTTTCATCCACCTATAACCCAGCTGGGACTGGCGGCATAACTGCCAACATTTTCAACGTTACCAACAGCAACAGTAGCGGCACGACGGACCTGGCCGGGGTTGATGTCCGATTAACCAACAATCCATCAACTTCTGGAAACACCGAGTACGCTCTTCAAGTCAGAAACATGGGTACTTCTAACACCACCGACAACAACGTCACTGCGCTTCTCCGACTCGACAACCAAGATACCTCAGGCACAGGCTCAACGGTCGTGCAAAATGCCATATACATTACCAACAGCGGTAACATCTCCGGTGGCATCGTCAACGCTATCAACATCGCCGACGCTGACGTCACTACCGACATCTCATTCCAAAACGGCGAAACTATCGACAACGATGTCGATGGCACCCTTAGCCTGACCGCTGGCACCGTGGAAATTGTGGGCAACCTCTTGCCCGATGGGAATGACACTCGCGACTTGGGCAGCGACACCTTACGCTGGCAAGATCTGTACCTTGGCCCCAGTAGCCTCCACATCGGCTCAAGCGGTGATGAGGGCATCATGAGCTACAACACGACCAGTGATTACTTTAACTTTAGTCAAAACGTCTCGATTGCAGGCCAGACACGCATCGGCAACTTTGGCTCAAACCCGACTGCACTTGGTGCCGGCTCGATGTACTACAACACGGGTGACAACATTCCCTACTACTATAATGGCAGTACCTGGGTGGGCATCGCTTCCACCTCTCAAGCTGTTAACTACTGGCGAATCATTGATGGTGCCTTCTCTCCCGCTAACGACACCACTGATCTGCTCATCGGCGGGAGCGCCTCGAGCAGCGCTGACTTTGCCTTCATCAATGTCAACTCAGGTACACCTACTGCCAGTATCTCGGGCAATATTACGCTCAACTCAGCTGGGGTGATTGCCACCACCAACCAGCGCACTCTGACACTCGGTGACGCCAACACCGGTAATCTGAGTTTTGTGTCTGATGGGACGACCGCGATGACCATTCTCCCCAGTGGCAACGTCGGGATTGGGACGACGAGTCCAAGCCAGGCGCTGCAAGTCGTCGGCAACATTACTGGCAATGGATATGTCAACGCTTCCACCGATTTCCGACTCGGCGGTGCACAAACAGTTGATTTCTCGGGAACCACTGCCCGTTTTGCAGCTCATGGTTCATGGACAGATGTTGCCCTCATGACTAGTGGGATTGACCGACTTCATATTAACTCAGATGGCAACGTCGGGATCGGCACCACCGCTCCCCACGCAGATCTCCATGTGGTTGGCAACTACAGCTCCAATGCGGCCCTGGTCATCGACCAGCTCAACTCAGGCGACATTCTGTCAGCCTCAGTTTCTGGCGTGACACGCTTCCGAGTTGACACTAATGGGTACGCCATCGCTCAGCGCTTTTCTGATATGGCTAACGAAGCCTTCTATCTCGACCCAGCTGCTACTGGCACCGCTCTTAACATTGCTGGCGATGCCATCTTCGGTGCTGATGCGATTTTGAACATCGGCGGTAATGGCAGTACGGTGAACTACAACCTGATGGCTGATTCAACGGCTGGTGCCTCCGGCAGTATGAGCACTGACAATGATCTCTACATTCAAGGTGACTTGGAAGTAGATGGCACGACGGTCTTTGGCAACTTAGCCTACACCTGGCCAACATCACAAACAGCTGGCTACATTCTCCAGACGAACGGTTCAGGCACCCTCACCTGGGCCAACCCAGAAACTTCGCTGGGTGCCTACTGGCGACTGTATCAGGGCGCACTGAGTCCCACCAACAACACGCTCGACCTCCTAGTTGGTGGCTTAGCCACTGACAGTGCTAACTTTGCCTTCCTAAATAACGTCAGTGGTGGTTTTCCAACAGCTTCTATTTCTGGTGACATCACTCTAGGTGGATCTGGGGGTACCATTCGATCGACAAGTAGCCGACCTATAACCATTGGCGGCGCCACTACCGGCAACATCTATCTCAACCCGCTTAACGGCGTCGGTCGAGTTGGCATCAACACTACTGCCCCGACCTACAACTTGCACTTGGTCACCACTTCGGGTGACACCACCTTTGCCATGGGTGATGCTGATGTGGCGCACGGCATCACTGGCGTGACCACCACGAACACCATCTTCCACATCGGGGCAATCTCTGGCACCAACGGTGGAGCCATGTTAACTGGGTTTGCTGACCAAGTCTCTGGCGCACAGGCACTCGAACTGCGCGGCTACTCTGGCTCTACCAACCCCACAGACACTGTACCGATGATTATGCTAACTGGCGCCCGCCGATCGGGCACCGGGGTAGTTGATTTGGCCGCCGCCGAAACTGTCTTCCAAGTTCGCAACAATGACAACGCGGCCGATCTGACTTTGCTCGGTAACGGTGACCTGGGTATCGGCACTACCGCCCCTGCCTACGGACTCCACTTTGAGAGAGCTTCTACTCGAGCCACCATGATGTTCCGATCCTTCGCTGGTGGCGATCCGTACGCTGAGTTCCAGATGAGTTCAGTTGACGGTGGTGCCTCAAACATCATCTTTAGTCACAATGATGGAGCAACTGAGCTAGGTAACTTATGGCAAATTTCAGCTGATAGTGGCGCTGATGAGTTTATCCTCAATAACTACTACCTGAGTGACCCCGGCTCCAACGGTTCCTACGCTCTCCATATTGATGGGGTCACAAATCGGACTATCCTCGGTGACAGTCGATCATACTTAGGTTTACTCCACCTCCAAACTGGTGGCGACACCCCTGCCTTCGGCAAGGCTGTCTTGACCATTAACCAAACCGAGTCTAATGGTGACCTGTTTACTGCCTCAGCCTCAGGTACCACCCGCTTTGTCCTCACCAACAGTGGTGGCATGGGTGTTAACACCCCAAATGCTAATCTGCTGGGAGCTGTTGATGTTCGTGGTTACTCCTCATCACTACCAATTGCCACCTTCTCAGGCTCAACCAGTGGTGTCGGCTTGCGAGTTGAAAACAATGGTAGTGGCGATATCTTCCGGGCAGGCGTTAGTGGCCGCCACGTCATGTCAGTCAGGAACAATGGCTCGGTGGCTATCGGCACCACTCAAGGTGGTGGAACACGATTGTGGGTAACCAGTGAAGGTGGCACACCGTTCGGGGCGACGGGCACCAGTGTTGGATCGCACTTGCTTAGCACATTTGAGGTTATGTCAGCTTGGTCAACCAACGATGTGGGCACCGCGAACGAGTACTTTATGCTACTGCGAACTGACGAAGACGGCACCCCAGACAATGAATATCGTCTTGAAACCAATGGTCAGGCTTACGCTGATGGAGCCTGGAACGGTGGCGGTGCTGACGTAGCCGAAATGTACAAAGTTTTGGGCAACGCTGAAGAGGGTGACTTGGTAGCCATTACCACAGCACCTGTTGCTGAACCTGGAAAAACCCTAAGCAAGAGCTCAGGCGTCAGTTATGACAGCATGGTAGTAGGCGTCATTTCCACTGACCCAGGATTAGTAGCGGGATGGGGCGATACTGAGGGCGGCGAAGTGGTTGATACTCAACCAGTGGCCTTGGTTGGACGCGTGCCAGTCAAGGTCAGTCTAGAAAATGGCCCAATTGCCGTTGGCGATCCATTAACCTCTGCCAGTCAACCAGGTGTGGCCATGAAAGCTACCAAGGCCGGCCGAATTATCGGCTATGCCCTTGAAGCTTATGATGGCACCCATAAACTCTCAGCTGGAACACTTAAAGTTGAGCAGGATCGGTTAGCTGGTTCATCAGAGCGTCAACCTCTGCCCGAACCACAGGCCGGCACCGGAAAAGTCATGGTGTTTGTTAACACCTCCTACTTCGACCCAAGCATCCGGATTACTTCGAGCGGTGACGTAACTATCGCTGGCAATGACTCCGCTCCTGTGGCCACCGCCACCTACAATGCCAGCTACAACGGCAATCTGCTCGAGAAAGTTGATGCTTTTGCTGAACTAGCCGTGGCCAACCTAAAAGCCGGCGTGATTCGCACTCGCCAGCTCTTGGCTGAGGTCCGCATCCAAACTCCAGAGGTTAAAACTGACCTCATCACTCCAGTTGGCGACACTGTTAACGTCAAACTGAGTGACAACAATGACCGCTTCCAGGTCACTAACCAAAACAACCAACCAGTGGCCAGCATCGACGACCAAGGCAACACCCAGCTGGCGGGCGACTTGACTGTCAACGGCACCTCTCGCCTAGGCTCACTCTTGAGTGACAATGCCAGTATCAGTGGTACCGCTACTATCTCCGGTCAACTCGACGCCACCTCAGCTCGTATCGCTGCACTTGAGGGCAAAGTGGCTGAGTTCGAACAGATCAAGGCGGACACCGCTGAGTTGATCACCGCCACCATCTCTGGCACTTTGTACGCCGACAACATTGACGGCTTTGACGACAAAGTGGCCACCGCCATTCAGAAACCGTCTCTGTTGGCTCAACTGCTCGGCGAACCTGATAACGCTTCCACCGCTGCCTCAGTCGCCTCCCTATTCTCAGTCATCGACCAAGCTGGCTACTCGGCCACTGGCTCTGCCATCATGAACAAGTCACTCAGCGACCTCAACTTAGCCAGCACTGACGTCTCAATCGGTGCCGATGCTGCCTTCATCAACCGCTACTTCGAGGTCAACGGCTCTGCCTACTTCGGTGACTCAGTGGGCATTGCCAACCAACTGCTGATCGGTGAAGGTACCCAGCTGAGCGATGGTGTCTTGAGCTACTTAGACTCTGCTAACCCAGCCGAGACCGTGTTTGAAATTCAACCTCATGGCCAAGGTACGCTGTCGATGATGGCTGGCTTACTTAGCTTGAAGTCAAACGGCCAAGTCATCGTGACGGGTGACCTAACCGTGGCTGGTACCGTGACTGTTGAGGACAGCCTCCTAACTGATCTGATCCAACCCACTGACTTCACCAACCCATTGCAAGTCAAAGTCGCTGGCGTAGCCACCGAGTCTGGCGAAGTCCGTGAGTCACGCTTCGAGATCGTCGACGAGCTTGGCACCCCAGTCGCCACCATCTCAGCCGACGGCCGCGCCAACTTCGCTGGCGGTATCGGGGTCGGCGCCCAAGACTTGAGTGGTAACGAGAACCAAGCCGAAACCACCAAGACCTCAGGTAAGGCTGTCGTCAAACAAGGCCAGACCGAAATGGTCATCAAGTCTGAGCAAATCACCAGTGAAACAGTCGTCCAGGTCACCCCACTCGGCTCAACCAACAACCAAGTCCTGTACGTCAAGTCAATCACTCCTGAAAACCCAAGCACCTCTGAAAAAGAAGGTCAGTTCGTGGTCGGCTTTGACACCGCCCTGCCCGACCGAGACGTCCAGTTCACCTGGTGGCTACTGAACTAAACTCAAAAAGTGAGTTGTTGCATATCGCATGTTCATTGGATAAAGCCTCGGTAAGTGTGATACTTAATCCATGTTCACTCCCAAAACTCTCTTCCTCACCAGCGCCGCTTTTTTAGGCGGGCTTTTGTTACCAGCTGCCGTCGCTGTTGTCCACGCTCAGGGTGTTGAGTCAAATCGGATCTACGCCTGTGTTCGCCCCACCATTTTTAACGCACCCAACATTCGGATTGTGCCACCAGATACAGAGTGCCGGCACCAAGAAACTCTCTTGAGCTGGCCAAAAGACTTCCCCAGTTCTGGCACGAGCACTCTCATTTGCGTTGCTTGTGAGGTGGAAGATTTGTTAAGCCGTGCCAATGTTAGCTCATTTGTTGGAGTAAACCTGGACTCACTCCACGTTGCAACTAGTGACTTGAGGAATGCTGATTTTAGTGGAGCGAGTCTGATCAAAGCTGTTATCAATAGCAATAATATGGACAATGTCAACTTTTCCGGGGCCAACTTGACAGAGGCCAGACTAAAAAATAGCGGCCTTAGTGGCTCAAACTTCACCGGAGCAAACGTGGCTGGCGCCAGTTTCAGAAACTCGGGACTTCAGCAAGTCAACTTCACCGGCGCAAACTTACAGGGCACCAACCTTTTCAACACCGCCTTAATTGAAACCAACTTTACGAACGCCAATTTAACGGGGGCTCTCAATGTCAATACAGCCAATCGTGAGAACCCCATTTGGTCAAATACCACTTGCCCTGATGGCACTAACTCTGATGCAAACGGCAACACTTGCGAAGGCCACCTGATTCCTTAAGAGCTTCTGCCTTTGATGAGGTCAAGCGACTGAGTACGGGACACACCTGATCTTGTTTTTGCTACAATCAAGCGATGTCTGAAAAACCAGTCCCCGAACTTCAGCCAACTGAGTCGCAAGCTTTGGTGCAGATCAACTGGTCTGAGCTAACTCAAAAAACCACTGAGTTTCTCGCCTACCGCAAGCAAGCTCTACTCACCATTCTAGTGGCCTTGGGCCTCCTCTTCCCCCACGGGGTCACCGACGCTCAAGATCTCGACCAACTGGTGTGTGATATCGCCATGTCTTTCGATGCAGCCTCCAAGAACACAACGATCACCTGTCACACCACCGATGGTGAGACCATCGAGATCGACCTCAGCTTTTACGTCTACAACATGGATGTCCGCCGTTACGCTGACGAACAAATCAACAATCCGCCAGCCGAAACAATGCAGTATTTGTCAGACCTGGCCAACCCGAACTTTAACTGCCACAGCTACACCCTCCAGCTGTTGGAAAAACGCGCCGGAGTTTCTTTCGGGGGCGATCGCAATTCTTGGCTCGAGGCTGGTGTCGACTCACTAGTTATCCAATTTTCTGAGTTGGTAACAGAAACTGATTCATTTGAAGCGGGTTTTGGCGAAAATGTGGTCGACCCCACACACATAGCTGTTGGCGATGTCGTGCTTTTTTATGACGGCTCTGGACAACTCATTCATTCAGCCACGGTGCGAGAAATTGCTACGGATGAGGAAACAGGCCAACTCCAACCAATCACAGCCAACAAGTTCGGTCGCTCACAACTGATGGCAGGCACTATTGGCGATGTGGCCAGACGATATGAACTGGGTGGCGAGTATGATGAGATAGAGCAAATTGGAGGCGGGCGAATTGCTGTCTACCGACCGAATATCGAAGCACTGCAAGCCGCATTTGCGAATGCCAACTCACCTGAACCTAGTCTTCACACACAAAGTAGTCCGTCGGACCAATCGTCTGACCGAAATATCCGCGACTAGCTGGGTCGCAGCGGTTCACGCTGGCAGTAATGTCTTCATCAGATGCGTTCGCCAGAGTAGTCACTAGCAAAAAGCTATCAATGCCATCACTGTAGTAAGCAAAGTCAGCCGGCAACTCATTCATGTAAACAGTTGTACCTGATGAGAAAGCATCAGCACATACAGATGTGCCGGCAGGGCTACCACAACCTTGAATGGTGGCTCCAGCTCCGGCATCAGGATAACTTCCTACGTCATTGTAGTAGAGACGCAGCGCGGTTTTGAGCTGACGCAAGTCATTCTTATGGCTGGTATCTGCTGCCCGCTCGCGAACACCGACAAAGTTCGTCAACAACAAACCTGCCAAAATACCGATCACTGAAATAACCACCAAGATCTCGATCAGGGTAAAACCCGCCTGGCGACGAACTAAACTGGGTTGAGGTAGGTAGGACTTGATCATATTACGTATCGTCCACTAAGGTCTGGCCAGTGGCGGGGGTAGTATTAACACTGGAAGTCCCGTAGTTACAAGTATACGCCCCACAGTCGAGGTTCTGATAGACTTGCGGATTGTTTTGAGCATCGGTCGGAACACTCTGATCCAAGTTGTTCTCTAGCCGAGCGTAGAGCTGATACTCAGTTGGACTTGGGGCATAGTAATAGTAGGTAAAGGTGGTTTTGGGATCCTCAGGCAACTGGACCATATACACCGTACCATTAGCATCAGCAAACTGCTCTCCCCAAGTACAAGCCCCACCCGCACACCCGTTGATGCGATTGTCAGCGGTACTCAGCGGATACTGTCCGTAATCATTGTAGTAGGCCTCGAGGGCCAAACCAATTTGTCGCAAATCAGATTTTCTCCGCGCATCGCGCGATTTCTGCTGTGAAGTTTGGAAGCTCCCTACCCCCAGGGTAGCCAGAATACCAATGATCACCATCACCACTAGAATTTCGATCAAAGTGAAACCACTTTGTCTTGAGTAAGTTGTATCTAAGGTGCGATAAGAGTATTTTTTGCCTGCGATTTTCATCAGCCACCCCCGCCCCCGGCTCCGCCGCTGATCGCGTACTCACACCAGTTGGCAGATGAGCCACAGGCATTGTCACAATTTGAGTTGGTAAACGTGACTTCACAGTTATCTGCATAATCTTGAGTAGCGACGTTACACACAGGAACACAGACATAGACCCCAGAGGTCGGCGAAGGTGAAGCGCCACCGCCACTTGGCGAAGGGGTGGGATTGGACCCACCAGCTGCCTGTGTAGTCACCGGAACACCCGAAGAAACTCCGTAGTTGTAGGCTTCAAAGCCCGCCCCAATTCCGCAGCCATTTGCTCCATCACAGCCTAGATCAACGACATTTTCATCATCTGGTTCTTCAATTCGCGCGTAAATACGATAGCCGGCACAACGATCTGCCTCTGGTTGGTAGAGATACGGCTCCCCCGTTGGATCACAAGGCACTTTATCTAAATACGGGTTTAAGGTGTTGGCATTGCAGTTCAACAAAACATCGGCAGGTGGATAACACGTGTTGTCATTGTAGTAGTCTTCAAAAACTACTTTGATCTTCTCTAAATCAGCTTTGCGTCGGGCGTCGCGGGAACGCGACATCTGAGTTTGCATCAGGAAATAAGCGGCGATGAGCAAAATTGAGACAATTCCCAGAGCCAGTAGCAGTTCAATCATAGTCAAACCGGCTTGATTAACTGCCTTACGAGGTTGCATACTACTATGCTATACAAGAACTCATGGCTTTACAACAACCCATTGAGGTTGTTTAATGGTTTCTATGCTTCCTGAGTCTAAATCTTCTGCTTGGATTAGCCAAGTTGCCCTCTCGATCATGATGGCAATCGTCATCGTTATGCCGGTGCTCGTCATACCGGCTTTTGACAACTTTTTTCTGACTAGCAAAAATATATTCTTGAGTGTTGCTGCCTTGATCATCATGGCTTTATTCTGGGTAGCCAGCTGGTATCGCAAGTATATTTCCCTGACCTTGAACTCCCTCATTCCCGCGGTACTCGCGTTTGGGGTGAGTGTCATTCTCTCCATTTTCTTCACCGGCGTCTATCCAGTGGAAAATTTACTCGGTATGGGTGGTATGTACTTAGCAGCCATAATAGTAGTAGTACTAGGTGGCTCCCTGCTCTCAACCAAATCGACACAGTCATTAGTGTGGGCGTTCGCAGCTGCCGGCACCATCTTGGCAGCCACAACGTTAGCGCAAGTTAGCTTGGGTCTGCCAGCTCGGTTCCTCAGCCTTTTCCTACCAATCCAGTTGGAGTCCAATCCCGCGCTCAACTTAGCTGGCTCTACCTTGATCGCATTTGAAGCTTTACTGGTTTTCTTAGCAACAGTCGTCACTTGGGCCGTCACCCGCAAATCAACTGCTTGGTGGGTAGTGCTCAGTACTGTAGTCATGATCTTGGGGTTAGCGGTCACTGGCTGGCAAATCATGCCCGGTCAAGCTGGTCAACCAGTCACCCTGCCACTAGCCGCCAACTGGTCGATTGCCATTGATGTTCTTCGTAACCCCCGAGCTGCTTTGATTGGTGTTGGCACCGATAGTTTTGAGGTCGCTTTCAATCAGTTCAAACCAGCCAGCTTAAACTCCGGAACCTTGGCTGGTGTTCGCTTCATTCAAGGAACCAACACCCCACTAACCTTGTGGATCACCACCGGCTTACTTGGTTTAGCTACTTGGGTTTGGTTCGCTGTTCAGGTGTTTCGCACCAGCCGCAAGAGCTCACCCCAACACTGGCCATTCATGGCAGCAGCTTTGGTGGCTATTGGCTGTTTGATCCTGTGGCCTTCCAGCCCACTCATCATTACTCTGTTGGCGGTTGCGCTGGCTGCCTTCATCGCGAACAGCCGTGAGCGAGAAGCTCGGATTCACGCTCTCACCGTTAGTATTGTTGATCATCACCAAGCTTTGCAGTCTCATCACCGACAAAACCAGATCAGCTTAGCTGTTTTGGTCGGTATTGGACTTCTAATCGTTGCCATCAGCGGTTTCGGCATAACTCGAGCAGCTATCGCCTCATACTATAGTTTGCAGGCCTTGATTGCTGCTCAACAAAACGATGCCGTTCGGACATACACCTACCAGCAGAAAGCCACCCAATTTAACCCGTACATGGATTCCTATCGGTCTCGCTACGCTCAGACCAATATCCAGATCGCTGCTGCGCTGGCTAACAAGTCCGACATCACCGAAAATGAGCGAACCCAAGTCTCACAACTGATCCAACAGGCCATCCGAGAAGCTCGGGCAGCGACCTTCATTAATCCTGGTGACAGTGTGAACTGGCAAGTATTGGCTCAAATCTACCGCCAGTTGATCGGGGTCGCTAACGATGCCGAACAATGGACCGTGAGTGCCTACACTCAAGCCATTGTAGTAGCCCCCACCGACCCTTACCTGCGATTTGAACTGGGTGGCGTGTTTTACAGTCAAAACCAGGACAATCAAGCTGTTAACCTCTTCCAACAGGCAATCCAGTTGAAGCCAGACTATGCCAACGCGTACTACAACCTAGGCAACGTGCTGCAAAAACTGAACCTACTGGCTGACGCTAAATCTGTCTATGAGCAACTGTTGACTATCATGCCAGCTGACTCACCCGATAGAGAAAAAATTATGGCTGAAATCCAAAGTTTGACTGCAGCTATTGAAGCTACAGCATCTGCCAAGCCAAGCAGTACTCGACCGGCAGCTTCCCCCAACCCAGTCAACCAAGAAGCAAGTCGTTCAGCCCTGACTGATGATCTATCTATTTTGAATGAAACTGTTAACGCTGATCAGCAAGATACCGTCAACCCAGGAAACAACCAAGTTCCAGTCGACCAAACCACCCCACTTCAAAACTCTGACCTTCGCTAAGAGATCTTTGCTACGGCTGACTCAGCACCACCTTCAGTTCGTCCAGTCCTTGTTGCGTGGCCCCACTGAGTGGCATCAAAGTCTCACCTTTGTGTTTAAAAAGTGAAACTACACTATCCAAAACGGTCTTTTGGTATAAATCTGTCTTGTTGAGGATCAAAAATCGTCGCTTTTCAGCCAATTCAGGACTGTACTCTGCCAACTCTCGAGATACCGTTTGGTACTGCTCCCAGACCGCGGCCGCAGCCCCATCGGGATCGGTCAAAAAGGTATCTGGGACATACAGCACCATCAGTAAGGTCCGACAGTTTTCAACGTGCCGCAAAAACTCTAACCCCAACCCTTTACCCTGACTCGCCCCTTCAATCAAACCCGGGATATCTGCCAAAACTAACTCACGCACTTCGTCCTGCTGACCCAGGCGCAACACGCCCAAATGCGGCTCTAAAGTGGTGAATGGGTACTCGGCAATCTTTGGCCGAGCTTTAGTCAAAACTGACAGTAATGTACTCTTGCCAGCGTTCGGCAAACCAACCAAACCAACATCAGCGAGCAGCTTTAACTCCAAAATGACACACTTAGCTTCACCCTCTACTCCGTACTCGGCAATAAACGGGGTGGTCAAAGCTGGACCTTTAAACGATTCGTTGCCTCGCCCACCTTTACCACCATGGACTAGCTCAATAGTCTGACCATCCTCGGTCAATCGCACTAGCTCGCGTTTCGGTATATCGCGAACATTAGTATTCTTGAGTGGTTGGAATAAAACCTCGTTTACATCTTCAAGCAACTCACCATTGGCATCAAGCCATTGACTGGGTTCAGCAGCCTCATAGGGCTCACCAGCCTTGATTACTTGGTACTTGCGGGCCGGTTGCGGCTGATTTTGGGCTAACAACCAGACTGTGGTCCCAATAGGCACTTCCATGGTGATTGACTCGGCCTGGGCACCTGTCCGCTGACGCTTGCCACCCATTTGGCCGGCTCGCGCCACAATTTCCTTTTTACCCATGTACTCACCGAGTGTGGTTAAACCAGTTTTAGCACGAATGAAAACCGAACCACCGTCACCACCGTGTCCACCATCTGGCCCACCCTTGGGTACGAACTTCTCACGACGGAACGAAACACGGCCATCGCCACCCGCACCTGCTTTGATAAGTAACTTCACAATATCCAACATACTTTCCTTACTTCAAGAACAATCCTGGATCAAGTAATACCCCACCCTGGCGAACTTCAAAATGTAAATGTGTACCAGTACATCGACCGGTACAGCCCATCTGGCCAATCACTGATCCGCGGCTGACGCGTTGGCCCGCAGTAACTTGAACGGCACTCAAGTGCGCGTACAGAGTTTGGTAACCGTTCCCGTGGTCGATGACCACCCGATTTGCATAACCTGAGTTATCTGGCCAACCCGCTACCATCACCGTACCACTGTCAGCTGCCAAAATCGGACCACCGGCACTGTTGGCAATGTCAAAAGCCTTATGATAGAACCGATAGCCCTGAGTAATGCGCCCTGCCGCTGGCCAGACAAATGAACCAGTCGCAGTCACGGTACCAGCATCAGGCGTCAACTTCAGGTTACCTCGAGCCACAGGTCGCGTGGTGGCTTCGTCAGGCTTCACACCATCAGGCACCATCAGATACTGGCCAGTGGCCAATTCGAACGTTTCGTCATTCAAAAACTCGTTAAAAGGATAGTCGACGATCACCTGAACTTGGGTTTCATCCAAACCGTATCGTTTACCGATACTGTAAATAGTTTCGCCTCGCGCTACTTTGTGACGAACACCATCAAGCGGCAAAATACGCAGCTCTTGGCCTGGCTTGAGCTTCGCGTTCTTAGTCAAGTTGTTCTCCCACTCAATGGTACTCACTTGCAAACCGTAAAGTTGCGCGATTGAAGACAAGGTTTCCCCCTCTTTCACCACATGAGTGATGATCTCACCCCCACGATACTGTCGAACACCTTCAGCTTGCGTAGTAGTGAAGCTTTCGTTGTAGGCATTCGCGGCAGCTACGATCGTTCGCTGTGTTTCAGCCCGCTTCTCGTCGTTCGTTTGCGACACGATCAATGGACCAAAGGTAATCACAAAAAAGACCAGTCCAATGGTGCCAAAGTGCAGAAATGGTCGAGAATAGCGACCGCGCTGCTTGTACAACAAGTCCACGATCACATCTTTAAACACCTCAAATTTGGAAAACCAGCGATAACCGCGCATCCGGACATAGTGCCGCAGAAAACCGGCGAACGCTGGTACATCAGCCAGCACGCCTGGGACACTCAGCTGGAATGAGATCTTGGCCATGGTACTAGTATACCTTGAAGTTACCCCGCTTTGAGTGAGGCAAGGAACTCTTTATTGGACTTAGTCCGTTTGAGTTGGTTGATCAAGGTGATACTCCGTTCATCCTTATCCAGGGTATCAAGCATGCGGTGCAAAGTGCTAATCGCCTGGTAGGTCATAGCATCAATCAGCAGGTCATCTCGACGTGTTCCCGAGCGAACATCGATCGCTGGATAGACACGGCGTTCAGCCAGACGGCGATCCAGAATCACTTCTTGGTTACCGGTACCTTTAAACTCTTCGAAAATCACATCGTCCATTCGCGATCCAGTCTCGATCAGAGCTGTCCCAATGATGGTCAGTGAACCACTGACTTCAAAGTTACGAGCGGCGCCGAAAAACTGCTTGGTTGGATGAATAGCAGCCGGATCAAAACCACCTGACAGAGTCCGACCAGAGGTAGGAATCGACAAGTTGTAAGCTCGGGCTAACCGAGTAATTGAGTCCAACAGAATCACCACATCTTGACCAACTTCAACGAGGCGCTTAGCACGCTCGAGTGCAACTTCAGCCACTCGGCACTGGTCTTCTGGCTGCTCATCAAAGTTACTGGCAGCTGTTTCACCCTTACCGTTGGTAATTTTCTCGATATGTCGACGGATGTCGGTCACCTCTTCTGGCCGCTCACCAACTAACACAGCCATCAAATGAATTTCAGGGTGATTGGCTGCAATACCAGTGGCGATGTCTTTCAGTAAGGTGGTTTTACCAGCCTTAGGTGGAGACACGATCAAACTTCGTTGACCTTTACCAATTGGGGCAATTAAGTCGATGATCCGCAGTGACAGTGGTTCTTCCCCAATCTCAAGCTTGATTTGAGAGTCTGGGTAAACAGGTGTTAGACGATGGAACCTGACTCGCTCACTGTTCATTACTTCCTCAGCAGGTTGACCATTGATGCGGTCAACTTTGAGCAAACCCCAATAACGTTCGTTCTCTTTTGGTTCGCGGCCTGGGCCTTCGACAATGTCGCCAGGACGTAACTTAAAGCGACGAATTTGAGAGGTTGAGATGTAGGCATCTCGGTCATCTTCAGCCATTGAGACTCGTAACACACCATGGCCATCTCGAGAGGTATCTAAGATACCTTTAATGGTAACAGTGGGGGTGTCGCGATTTATAGTCAGGTCCATCTCTTCAACTTGAGCTGAAGAATTGGCATGATTGTTATGGTTGCCACGACGACCATTGCCATTGTGGTAACCATTCCGACCACGTCGATCATTACCTTGAAAACTGCGTTGGCCGCGAGGTCGCAACGGTTCAACTGGGATGTCTTTGACAGCCTTAGGACTGGTCTCCGACAGTTGCTCTGTTCCCTCGTTCGCCGGAGCATCGGTCACGATGACTTCTGGGACGGATTCTGAAGTTGTTACTGGAGCGGGACTGGTTTCAGTTAACTCAGCCTCGACTTGAGGTTCGCCGATAAAGTCGGCTGCTTGTTTGGAAGATTTTGTTGGCATAACGTGCCTACGAACTCCTGTTTTTGTACTAGCCACTTAGCTAAAGCTGTGCAGATGTGTTTTCTTTACAACAGGCCTAGGTGGAAAATATAGATTGGTGCTTCACACTTAATTGAAAAACACTGAAGATACGGGTAGTATACCCCACTTCCCCCCAAACGTCAATTCAAGCTCTGGGAGTCTTGGGTCGGATCGAGTAGCCGGGCATAACGGAAGTGTCGCAACGGAGAGTTCAAAAACTTACAGGTATACATAATCAAGTCAGCTTGATAATCAGTGATTTCCTCACCCTCTTCGCCTGCATAAATCTCGTAAACCCACTTGCGCTGATCTGCGATGATCTCGACTGTGTCACCTGGTTCTAGATCCGGCAGCAAGTAGAAAGAATGGTACTTCCAGTAGTCACTCTCCCACCACCACTTCCAACCAAACCGGTGGGCCGCCACAATCATTGGCTGGGTCTTGTCGCCTGGTGAGCCATATCCCGGCACCATCCAGACTCCGGTAGCCAAGGCTTCTTCTGGTTGAGCGTCAGCCTGCAACTCAGTGCGAACTCCGATTCTGGGAATCACAATCCACTGCCCCTCTGGCAGAGTTTCATCTTGAGGTGGTAAGTAACTCGCTAAAACCTGTTCAGATTGTGCACCAGCCGTGAAGTCACCTCCCAATGGGGTACTACTCTCAGTTGGCACAATCGCCACCGACTCAGCTGGAAAAAAATGATAATAAACGGCAGGAATTGCCCAAAAACTGGTTGTAACCAAGGCAATCACAATGAGAATTCCAGATAGGAACAGGCCCACTCGCCGCTTCCATGTAGCTAGGCCAGACAGCCAGGTTGTGCTGACTGAACGTGGCAAAGCTGCTACGGCAGCTGGTTTGGTAGCCTGGACAGGTGGCAAAACTGGCCACATCGGCTCAGTTACCACTCTAAGTACTACCTCACCCAATAATCGTTGGCGCAGGTTTGGAAAGCGAATCCGGATGATTTGAGCCGAGTAAACGGCAAAATGTGACATTAGGGTGCTCATTATACCCTATAAACGGACAAATTTCAATATTATAGGATTCATATCTGCCAAAAAAGGGGCGCTGGATGGAAGCTCGGCTGCCTGCCCAACGGCCGAACCTCCACTCAACGCCCTTTTTGATCCAGATTAGATCAAGAACAGCTATTAAGATGTCGTTTACAAACGGCTTCTTAATCTGTAATCTTACTAATCATTAAGTGTCCATCGTTCGCTAACACATGATGGATACTGTCTAAAAAAAGCATTGTTATTCGTGGTTTGTCCAGCGATAATAATGCTTTTTTTTATGTCTCAAGCTACTGGCTATCAACCAGTGGCTTACTCTCTACCCCGCCACGGCGGGGTTGTTTTGTTTATCAAGTATAACGAGCTGTTTTGGCTTCGTCAACCTATAACGTATTGTAATCTAATTTTTTATATGTCCTATATATAAAACATGTGTATCTTTCACCCAAGTTAAAGTAAAATTATCCACATTGTAATTTGCGCGGTTTTGAATTGTGAATAACGTTGCAAATCCCTAACCTCTAGTCCATATCCGGCCGATCGAAGTTCTTGTATACTAGTAGTATGAGCGCGCCACATGCCTTGCTTGAGGTTAAAACATCCAGATCTGCTGAGCATACTTTAGAACAAGCTACCCAATGGCTATCTGGCCTCCCTCGCCTTAAAAACCAGTTTTGGCGTGAGTGGCTTGGTCAAGATGAACGACTGAGTTTGGAGATCTACGCCAGCCGGCAAATGGTTAGTTTTGGGGTGTTGGTACCGACTCGATTAAAAAACTACATTCAAGGTCTGATTGCTACCAGCTTTCCAGAAGCCTTGATTACTGAGCTCGAGTACGATCCGATCGTACAGGTTTTTGAATCCCCACTTGGGCAAGAATCGTCACCTGCAGTCAGATCAGCCCACTTCACTTGGCCGCAAGTGGCTGACTGGCTCGTCAAGCTAGCCCCCACCGCCACCAGTGATCCACTCCTGAACTTGGTCGGCACCTTGAGTCAGATTCCCGCTACTCATCAGGCTGTTGTCCAGTTTCTGGTCAGTCCTCACACCACGCAATCTCGAGCACAAGGCCGTCTGTTGGTCAGTGCTCCAGACGGCAAACAAGCCAAGCTCTTACTAGAAAACCTCAAAGCATCTCTGGAAGGTTTAACCCCCAATGGTTCACCTGGTATCAAAGTTGCGCACGCCTGGAACCCAGGCCAAACCTGGCTAAGCCACCGAGTGGTGGAACGCCGTGGGCACTGGTGGCAGTGGCGCGCACTACCAGCACTCGATTTGGCAAAGCTGTACCATTTCCCAGATAAGCGATTTGCACATCTGCCCAACTTAACTTGGGGCAAAAACCTCTTAGGTGAACCACCCGAGACACTACCAATTGTGACTTCAGAACTGTCGGCCGAGGCCAAAAGAGAAATTAATCCTTTCGCACGCACCCTCTTTAAGGGCCAGATGACCGCGTATGGTCTGCAGCGCGCCGATCGGCGCCGACATCTCTATGTGATTGGTAAAACTGGTACCGGTAAATCCACCCTCCTCGCCAACATGGCCATTAACGACCTCAAGAACGACGAAGGCATGTGTGTCATCGACCCTCACGGCGACCTGGTCGAGACTCTCTTGGACTACATCCCAGCACGCCGCATCAATGACGTTATCTACTTTGACCCGGCCGATCCTGACCGGACGGTCAAGATTAATCTCTTTGAAGGCGAAAATGTCGCCCATCGAGAGCTAATTGCCTCCGGCATCGTGTCGATCTTTCAAAAATTGTATGCTTATTCCTGGGGACCAAGGCTTGAGTACATTTTGCGAAATGCGCTGCTGACATTGCTCAAAACTCCGAGCGCCCGTTTGTCAGATATTTTAGATTTACTCAATGATCCAAAATTTCGCGATACTATCGTCTCTACTCTAGACGATCCCATTCTCAAAAACTTCTGGGTGAATGAGTACGACAAGCTACAGGACAAGCAGCGCACTGAGGCCATTGCCCCAATTTTGAACAAAGTTGGTCAGTTTGTGTCCTCCCCTCTGATTCGCAACGTCGTCAACGCCCCCAAGAGTTCTTTCAGCATCGAGGATGCTATGAATCAGGGCAAAATCATTTTGGTCAACCTGTCTCAAGGCCGACTCGGTGAAGATAATGCAACTTTGCTGGGCGCGATGTTAATCACCAAAATTCAGTTAGCTGCCATGGCCAGAGTGAATATTCCCGAGGACCAACGCAAAGACTTCTACCTTTATGTTGATGAGTTCCAAAACTTTGCTACCGACTCATTCATCAAAATCCTATCGGAAGCCCGCAAATACCGGCTCAATTTAACATTGGCCAATCAATACATTGCCCAGATTCCAGAAACAGTTCAGAAGGCCATTTTTGGTAACTGCGGCAGCATTGTGAGCTTTGTGATGGGTGCTGACGATGCACAAGCGTTCGCTAAGGAGTATGGGGATAAATACACGCAAGAAGACTTGGTATCGCTGAGTCGTTATCAAATCTTGAACAAGATCTCGATTGACAACATCATCTCAAATCCCTTCCCAGCTATGACCCTCGCCCTGGCCAAGAACCGTAACTCAAACCGTGACAAAGTCCTGCGAGTCAGTCGCGAACGCTATGCTACCAAAAAGTGAGGCCGGAGCCTCACTTTTCTTGAGTTTGTTGCAAGTAAAAAACTACTCTGCTTCCGCAACTTCAGCTTCGGCTTGCATGACTGGATGCGTGCCAGTTTCGCGGATACTTTCAACAGCCGGGTGAGCAGTTACGATTAACTCAGCGAGGTAGTTTAAGTCGTCAATATCTGGCTGTACCTTAACTTCCAGACCTGGGTTTAAAACTTCCACCATAGTTGCTCCTTCCTGTGGCCCATTTTGTAATAAATGCCACAAGTGTGTATTAGCTACGCATTATAGGAGGGTGTATCCCCTGGTCAACCGGAAACATCTTTCTGACACCTGACTGACAAAAATTGTCGGCCGTCAGCAAAAGACTAAACAAACAAGGGCTTGTACTGGGTCAAGTCACCACAATAACTCTCTGCCCAACGCAGTAAACCAGCGTTGTTGGGAGCAAACAGTTTGTTGTCACGTAACGCAGCCATTACCCGCACCTCTTGATCTTGTTGAAAGCGATTAGCTGCCCCGTAGGCGGCGGCATAACCCTTAACTGGTTCAAAACTAGCCTGGGCCTGGCTCAGTTTTTGACGAACTAAGTTGATGACCTCTACTCGACGCTGGGGTTTGTAGATAGTTTCCCATGCAACATCAAGATTTTCTGGGGTCTGAGGTAGCGCCTCAGGGGTTTTAGGTGATAACACACCTGTGATTTCAAATTTCATTGCTTCTGGGGTAACCATATAATCCTTTCACTGTTTTCTTTCAGAGGGGAATTATACTGGACAATTCTAGAATCTCCAAACTCGAGGCAAAAGCTAAATGAGCTGGAGCTCCTTGAGCACATCCCTAACCTTAGTGTGACTCTGTCTCGAGTAAATCCGAGTAAAACCCAACCGCTTTGCTTCTTTGACCCGCCTATCTAGGTAGGAAACCGATCTGATTTCGCCAAGCAAGCCTACTTCTCCAATAAAAACACAACCTTTCGGTAACGCTTTGTTGGCTTGTGAACTAGCAATCGCCACAGCTAAACCCAGATCTACGGCCGGTTCACGAATGGTGAAGCCACCTGCTGCAGAAAGAAACACGTCAGCTGATCCAAGTGGCAGTCGGCAGTGCTTCTGCAGTACAGCCGTCAGAACCTGAATCCTGTTTAACTCAATCCCTCTACCCACCCGTCTGGGCATTGCTAGCTGTGAAGAAACCACCAAAGCCTGAACTTCTGCTAGCAGCGGCCGAGTTCCTTCCATCACGCCGACGGTTGCTGATCCTGGCACCGGTTGATTGGTGTGCTCAAGAAAGAGTTCGCTGGGGTTGGTGACCTCCATCAAACCAACTTCCATCAAGCTGAACACCCCTACTTCATCAGTCGCCCCAAACCGATTTTTAATTGCTCTTAGCAGTCTTAATTGGCCTGTTCTTTCGCCATTTAATTCCAAAACTGAGTCGACAATGTGTTCAAGTACTTTTGGCCCCGCTATGGTGCCTTCTTTGGTAACATGACCCACCAGAAAAACAGGGGTGTGGAGTGATTTGGCTAGTTCGGTGATCCGTTGGGTTGATTCTCTCAGTTGCCCCACCGATCCCTCACTTCCAGTCAGGTCTGTAGTCTGGAGGGTTTGGATACTATCAACAATTAGGAGGCTGGGCTGGACTTCTCTAACGGCTGTCGCTATTTCATCGACATCTGTCGTGGTCACAAAAACCAGCTGCTCCGCCCAGGTTTGTCCCGATTTTGAGCTTGATTTTTTTGAGGTTTTTTTGTCGTCATTTTCTAATAACCGATTGATTCTTAGCGCAATTTGAGATGGGCTTTCTTCGCCAGCGATGTACATTATCGGCGCCACTGACTTGGGGTCAGATTCGGGGCGGTTCAATGACTCCGATTGGACTTGAAGTTGCTTCACAACTAGCTGCGTCAACAAGGTAGACTTACCGATCCCTGGTTCACCACCCAACAACATAACTGCACCGGGTACTATGCCACCACCCAAAACGCGGTCCAACTCCCCAATGCCGCTCGAAACCCGCGATTTTGGGCGTTTAGTGAGGTCGACTTGAGAGAGACTAACTATATTTTGGGGGTCGATAGGCTTTTGACGATGTCCGCCTCCCCCACTAGCTGTCATGGCTGGTTGAACCAGTGTTTCCACCAGGGTATTCCACTCGCCACAGCTTGGACATTGCCCAGACCACTTAGGTTGGGCAGCACCACAGTTTTGACAGACAAAATTGGTACTACTTTTGGCCATGACTCGAGTATAGCAGCCAAAGCTTGCACGAAAGAGTGGTAGATTGCGTTAGCGAAATGCGTGGGCAGGCTTATTGGGCACTACCAGTGGTGTGCACCCACTCAACAAAAGCAGCCGTTAAAAAAGGACCCATGTCAGCTGCACTACCCAAGTTGGCATTCAACTCAACTTCGGTTTTCGTTGCTAACAACCAGTTAACAAAATTCTGGTCAAAAGTACTTAAAATCAACATTGAGGCTTCGTACTGCTCCCGGCTAAAACCTGCCTCACCACTCTTTTCACCCCCACCGGCGGGACCACCTGTTAGCGGTTCAGGGGTAGGTGGTGACGAAGTGGCTGAAGCCTGATCGGCGGGTGGCACAATCGGAATGCTCAGTGTTGTCCCTTCGCGAATGAAGTCTGGATTAGTGATACCGTTCGCGGTAGCGATAGCGGCGACGGTCGTTCCAAATGCCAAGGCAATCCTTGTCAGGTTATCACCTCGTTGCACTACATATTGGCGAAAACTCTCAGGGGCAACTCGATCGGCAGTGTGTGCTTGGTTGTTCTGAGCACTTGATTGTTCTTGTCCACTAGCCATCCCCCCACCGCCAATCACGACCGGGGTTGAGGTTACCTCAGGACCAGATTGAGATGTTGACTTATTATCGTCATCACCACAACCAGAAAGCATCAGAATCAGGCTCAAAACTGAAAACGCTAGTAGAGCTCGGTACTCATGGTACCGCTTTCGTTCTGCCATTTTGGTTTAAAGACCGCCTTCGTACAGCACCCCATATGGGTACCGGGCCACAACGGTCCTGTTAGCCGACTCGGTTTGAGCTGGTTCAGTTGGAACAGTCGCAGGAGCAGCTTCTGTTGCTTCAGCAGTGGTGACTACTTCCGCTGCTTGTGTCCAACCTAAAAGGTCTCTCATTTCTGGCCAGTCCAGCAATTGACGTCGTTCAGCCTCAGCGGCTGCTGCAGCCTCTGCTTTCTGCTTACTAATTTCAGCTAAACGTTGAGTTGCAACCAAGTCATGACTGGAGCCATTGGCGCCATTTTTGGAGCTACTTTTTTCAGTAATCCCACGTCGAGCGAGATACAATTGCTTGAAAATTTTTCCCAGTTCTGAACCATCACTGTCAAACGGGGTGGTCGGGACTTGTGCAGCTTTTGCCTGACCATCAAGGTACATCTTTGTGTCTTGCTCGCCGTACATCACCATAGTCTTTTCCACTCCCGGGTAATTGTAAGTTGCTCTAGAGTGGCTCCAACGGAGCTGATTATACTCAGCCGCTTATAGGCTGCAACCGGCAAAATACACACTAGAAGTGTATTCAGTGTGGATCAAATATGTTTGAGAAAAAAAGGCAGAAATACTTAGATTAAGCCAGCTTTTTTGAGAGCAGCTTTGTTTTTAGCAGCTGCTTCAGCCCCTAAAGCACCTTCTTCTTCGAAGATCACCTCGAGTTTCTCACCGCGATTAAGTTTAGTATAAAACTCAACTTGGGGTTGAATAACGGCTTTGACCAACTTCGTGTCGGCTTCCGCTACCCAGTCAGCTGAAATAACATAGCAACCAAGGTTAAACTTCTGTTCACCACCAGCCAAAGTGAAACACAGCTTATTGGCAATGTGAATACCATGCGGCCGAACCATGTGACCTTTGACATCATGCTCGAGTTGTTTGGGATCAGCAAATGGCAAGAAACCAGCGTACTGCAGTTTTTCTTTGTCAGCGACAGCTTGAATATGTTGTTGACTGCTGGCATTGACCTGTTCCCAGTTGCTGAGGCTCAGCTGTTGCTTCACCCAATCGCTCTCTTCGTGAGAAACGATGGCGATTTTTTTGCCAAACAATTGCTTCAAAATGGGAACGACTTGACTAAACTCACTCAATCGGAAACCTGACCCCGCAAAACCCAACCTGATACCCTCATTCAGTTGCACACCCTCATCACCACAGGCCACCACGTACTTCATATGGATATATTGTACCATACATCAAGGCTTTTCGCCAGGTTTTCGGCAAATATTCGAGTCGACACATCACCACAGAAAACTGCTGTAATCAACACTTTTCTCGAGGAAAAACTAGTCTTGGTCGCCAACCATGGCCTGAACTGACTGCAAGTAAGCATTCATATCCTGCTCAACTTTTTGCCAGTCACCATTCGCTTCGCGGATGGCGTTGAAAAGTAAATCTTTATCAATCAGAACTTGGTCGTCGGTGACGATCATGCGTTGTTTAGCCATAAGTTGTCCTTTCGTAGCTCAATTTCTCTCGCCCACGGAAAGCTGGGTTTATCCTTATTTATACCCCATTGGCAGCTCGGTTAACACCATGCTCAGACTCATGCGACGTTGATCTTCGTCAACACTTTCCACAGTCACGGTGACTTCCTCGCCTTTTTGGAGGGTAGCGTCCGGAGACAACTTACTTGAGTGAATCAAACCATCAACACCTGGTTCGACATTCACGAAGACACCGAAAGCCTCAATACGAGACACGGTTCCAGTGAACGTGGTTCCTGGTGAGTAACGAGCTGTGATACCTTTCCAAGGGTCGTCGCTCAGTTGCTTAACGGATAAGTTCAGCTTGCCACTGTGTTCGTCGATACCCAAGACTTTGACTTGGATATGGTCGCCCACCTTGTGGTAATCCTTAGGGTTGTTGACTTTTTCCCAGCTGATTTCTGAGATGTGCACCAAACCTTCGACGTGGCCAACATCTTCACTACCTTCGACTGGAACTTCGACTGTTACAAACAGACCGAACGGCATCACTCCAGAAACAGTTCCTGTGTAAGCTTCGCCAACTTTGACTGACTCGAGAGCCTTGGCTCGCTGAGCCAACTCTTTGGCCTCTGAGACGTGTCGCTCTGAGAAGATCAAACGATTCTTCTCACGGTCAACTTCAATTGCTTTAACTTTGATACTTTGACCTTTGAGCTGGTTGATGTTGCCCATGTAGTGTTTGCCAAACTGGCTAGAAGGCACGAAGCCTCGCACGCCGTTGACGACCACAATCAGACCACCCTTGTTAACATCGATACCTTTGGCATCGAGCACTTCATCCTTGGTCATAGCCTCGGTGAAGAACTGCCATTTAGCATCGAGAGCGGCTTGTTTGAGTGACAACAAAACTTGACCGCGCTCACTCTCGGTTGAGAGCACCACGGCTTCGACTTTGTCACCTTCGTTGAGATTTTCAATGTACTCGGTCGCGAGTTCGTACTCTTTGTCAGAGACGACTCCTTCGGTCTTAGCGCCGATGTCGACGAGTAAGGTTTTCTTTTGTTTGCCGGTAATGACTCCGGACACGGTAGCACCCTTCTTGGGTACGACCACTTGTTGTTGATTATTGGCCAATAAATCGGCCATAGTCATGGCTTTAGCTGTTGCCATAGCTGAAACTATCCCCTTTCTTGCAAAGCGGAGTGAAGTATATCATACTTACCTGGCTAAACACCACTTCTAGTAGCGATTGTTCCAGATATGCAGTTCACACCACGGTTACCAAAGGTCAGTGACATCAAAGACAAAGTGGTTTTGGTCCGGGTTGACTACAACGTCCCCCTCAGCAGCGATCGCACGCAAGTTACCAACGATAACCGGATTCAGGCTTCCCTAGACACCCTTCGATTTCTCATTGACCACCGCGCCAAGGTCATCTTGATATCCCATCTCGGGAGACCGGAAGGCAAGGCCCAACCCGAATTCTCACTCCAACCCACCGCCAAACACCTGGGAAAACTGCTCCGTCAACCGATTCAGTTCGTGCCCGACTGTCGCGGAGAACAAGTGGCCACCGCTGTCTCAGCTCTTAAACCTGGTCAAGTTGTCATGTTGGAAAACCTGCGTTTTTATGCACAGGAAGAAGCCAACGACGCTGACTTTGCCAAGGAATTGGCCGGTCACGCCGAAGTGTTTATTAACGAAGCTTTCTCAACCGCCCACCGCGCTCATGCCTCAACCGAAGGGGTGACTCACTTTTTGCCATCCTTCATGGGTACTGCTTTTGCGACAGAGGTTTCGACCTTGCACCGACTACTGACCAAACCCAAACGACCGTTTGTCATGGTTATCGGTGGCGCCAAGATTTCTGATAAGGTGGAAGCTGTGGTCAACCTGACCCACCTGGCCGACTTGGTTTTGGTGGGCGGTGGGGTGGCCAACAATTTTCTGAAAGCGGAAGGATTTGCCATCGGCCAGTCCTACGTCCAAGACACCCCAGCTGACCTCAAGAAAAAAGGGGTTGACTACGTGGCCGTGGCTGAACACTTGATTGAAGAAACCAAACCCGAGCGCATGCTCAAAGACGGCTATGTTCCCCTCCCAAAAATCATCTACCCCACCGATGTGGTGGTGGGAACTAGCCTAGAAGCCAAAGCTAGTCAAGTCATCGACCTGGCAACTGATGGGAAGGCTGAGTTGGACCGTGTTAAGCCAAATTGGATGTTCCTAGATATTGGACCGCGCACCATTAAACTGTACCAAGAGCTGATCAGCCAAGCTGGGACAGTGTTCTGGAACGGCCCGATGGGCGTGTTTGAAAACCCCAGCTTTGCCGCCGGCACGCGACAAATTGCCAAAGCCATTGCCAAAACCAAAGCCACTTCGGTTCTGGGTGGGGGTGATACCATGGCTGCTATCGAACAGTTTGGACTCACCACCGAGTATGACTACATCTCCACCGCTGGTGGGGCCTCACTTGAGTTTCTAGCTGGCAAAATGTTACCAGGCGTAGAACCGCTGCTGGAAAAGTAGCTGCTAGCGATTAGCCCGCAACCATACTATTATTAATAGTATGGAACACCAAGAAATAGTCTCACTACTCGGGTCTGAAGCAACTGAACTCCTAGAGTTTAACAGTCCTAAAATTGCCCGCACCCAGCTCCATTTACCCAGCTTGGAAACTGTCGAACAGGTCTTCGGCAGCTCAGATCGGTCTACCAGCGTTCTCCACAACCTGAAACGCCTGTACAATCACGGCCGACTCGGTGGCACTGGCTACTTGTCAATTTTGCCGGTGGATCAAGGCCTCGAACACACAGCTGGCTTCTCATTCGCTCCCAATCCTGACTACTTCGACCCAGAAAACATCATCAAACTAGCTATGGAAGGTGGCTGTAATGCCGTGGCCTCGAGTTTGGGGGTGTTGGGGCTGATGAGTCAAAAGTATGCCGACCAGATTCCATTTGTGGTCAAACTCAACCACAACGAGCTTCTGACCTACCCCACCAAGCACGACCAGATTATGTTTGGCACCGCCCAACAAGCATATGATCTTGGCGCGGTTGGAGTCGGGGCCACAATTTATTTTGGCGCTCCAGAATCAACTCGCCAGCTTCAGGAAGTTAGCGAGCTGTTCGCCCGCGCTCATGAACTCGGCTTGTTTACCATACTCTGGTGCTACCCTCGCAATCCTGGTTACATCAAAGACGGGGTGAGCTACGAAACAGCTGCCGACATCACCGGTCAAGCCAATCACCTCGGCGTCACCATCGAAGCCGACATCATCAAGCAAAAGCCACCGACCGTGATGGATGGCTTTCGTCAGCTGGGCTTTAGTAAGTACTCAGATGAGATGTACGAGCGGCTGATGTCTCCCCACCCCATCGACATGACCCGCTACCAGGTAGCCAATTGTTACTCAGGTCAAATCGGCATGATTAATTCTGGAGGTGAAAGTCGAGGTGAGGGCGATCTAGCCGAGGCTGTAAAGACTGCGGTCATCAACAAGCGCGCTGGCGGTAGCGGTGTCATTGCCGGTCGCAAAGCCTTTAATCGTTCACTTGCTGATGGGATCTCGCTACTACAGGCAATCCAAGACGTTTACCTGGACGACGAAATTACGATCCCATAACGATACCTTTTGGTAATAAAAAGCACAAAACTATTTTTGGGTTGTATATCACCACACCCAGGCGTTATAGTAAAAAAGTTATGCGGAAAGTTCGGTATCAGCTTTGGCGTCGCTTCGCTATTTTTGCTAGCCTGGTTTGGCTTTTGATTGGGCCAAGTGTCAACACTGCGACAGCGGCCGTCGTGACTCGCGTGCCGGTTTCTCCGGACGGTGGCGTTAATGTTCGGGGCTCGCTAGCCTACAATGCCAACTCCGCTCCTGCCAAGATGATTGCCGATGGCAATGGTGGCGCCTACATGGTCTGGAAAGAGCAACGCGATGGCATAAACACCGACGTCAATATTTATGCTCAACATTTCAACAGTGATGGCGCTGCTCTCTGGACTGAAGGTGGCGTCTTGGTCACCACTCTCTTTACCGGCGGTTGGTCAGGTGGCATCATGTATCCTGACTGGGACCCCGACTCGGTCAAAGATGCTGATAACAACTTGATCGTTGCCTGGTCGGCCAATCGCGACGGTCAAATCAATAATACTGAGTTCTATGCTCAGAAGCTGGACTTTAATACTGGAGACCTCCTGTGGTCAAATAGTCGAGTAGTCACCAGCTCACATGCACACACTTATTTCGACTCTGATCCGCTTCCACTCGAAGTTACAGCGGTAGATCAATACATTTATGTCACCCTTACCTACGAATCAACCGATGGCTTGGCTTCGGTTGATAATGTGCTCTGGGACGGCACACCGTTAACCGAAATCTGTAGTAATGTTGGGAGCAACGCTGCCAATGACCACTACACCCATGTCTCGCTCTATGGCATAGCAAACCCTGATGTCGTGTCTTCAACAGTGACCTATAGCGTCACTGGCGAAACCGACATCAATGTTTCCGCTGATGTCTTCACCAACGTTGATGCTGCCGATCCTATTGCTTCTTCCAGTTGTATTAATGGTGGCACAGGTGGTGGACCTTCAGGAACGGGCATTACGACTGTTGCAGACAACAGTACACTCAACGATCAAGCTATTGTGTCGACACTTTCCTGGGGTGAGTTCACCACGGAAAATGAAATTAACACCTGGCACGACATACTTGTAAATAACTACTCTCCCCGACCTGCCACAGAACTGTACTTCTTGTGGCTAAACTATGATCATGTGAGCACAACCTACACCGTGCCAACCGATGCGGATGGCTCGACAACCTTCAGTTGGGGCATAGGTACTGATTATGCTGCTGCTCGAGATTGGTCGATGGGAACGGTTGTTTTCAACTTGTCGACGCCCGGACCATTGACCGAAGGTGTTCAGGTTTTTAACCCTCTGAACTCAAATAATGCTGACAACATGACCTTGACTCTGGGTATGGATGGCTATGGCGCTGCTGTTTTTGCCCACAATATTGATACTGATAGTATTGAGGGTCAACGCCTCAATACCAACGGTCAAAAACAATGGGGTTCAGGTGGCACACCGCTCTCTCTCATCTCCAATGTGCGAGGCTTCTGGTCAGCAGCCTCAGACTCGATGGGTTATTTCATCATTGCCGAGCGTGGTGAGGCGAGTGACTATGTCCTGCGTGGTTACCGCTTGGGTGAGGATGGCAACCCCAATGATCCTATCAGTCAAGGCTTTATAAATGGGGTCTCCATTGACAGCGGCGCTCAGGTTGACACTTCTTTCCCATTCATGATCAACGTCCCTGATGACGGCGGCGGCATGACAGTGCTGTATCACAAAAGCTCCACCCCCAGCGAGTTGCTGGCCCGCCGCATCTACGCTCCTGGCGACGTGAGTGCCGCTATTCAAGTTGAAGATGACTTTACAAGTAGTGGCGATCGCGCCATCATTAAGCGGGACACCAGTAGCACCGCTGCCAATACCTGGTACATGGCCTGGTTTCAAGGCGAAACACAAGTTTTGGTCCAACGCTATAACTTCGACTCTTTCACTTCAGTGTGGGGAGCTGACGTGAGTGCCATCAGTCTGCTCGGTCATAACAGTCTGATTGAGATGGAAGAAGATGGTGACAACGGGATCTTTGTCATTGCTTCAGATAGTGTGGCTGAACACCACTTTGTACAGGGCGTCCGCACCGATGGCACACTTCTCTGGGACTCCACCACCACCCTCGATCTGGATAGCGGTACTGGCCGACCATCCATGGCTCGACTCAGCACTGGCAGCGTGGGAGCAGTCTGGGAAGAAACCCGCAGTGGTGAAACCAACCTCTTCTTCTTTCAGCGCTTGGCGAGTTTGTATCAGATTCGCAATTTGTCAGGAATCCAGGCTCAAACTACCAGTGGCACAAACATCACCTACGGCAGCGGCAATGGTGTTAACAATAGTGCCGAAACTGTCCAAGTTATTGATACAGGCAATAGCTATCCCATCTCAAGTATCGAGGTCAACCTAACTACCGACCGAGACTGGTCAACGGTGGCTGGTGACGTCGACACCACCAATCGCAAAGCAGTGATCGAAAATGTGACCTCAGCTCCCGGTGCCGCCGCTACCCACACGCTGTATGTTCCCTACTCCGCTGGTGACACGTCAGTCATCATCTGTCCGAATGCCACTAGTCTGGCTCAAGTGACTGCAGACTGTGCTGGCGCCATCACCAAAGTTGAGGCAGATGCCGATACCAGCATCACCACTGTTAACGGCTTCCAGGTCTGGGCCATTACTGGCATGACCGGCACCGGTGGTATCAGTCAAGTTGGCGACAGCGAGACCCCCGCTGCGGAAGGCACTGGCAGTGTTGACTTCAAGTCAGCAACAGGAACCATTAACAACACCACCCCAACACTCACCTTCTCAAAATCAACGACCACCACGGGTGGAGTTGGCTCTTACACCGTGACACTTGATGGTGACAAAAACCGGAACTTTTCGGTCAGTGATATCCCGGCCAATGGCAATGGCTCAGCCGAGTACGTTTGGCGCGACGATGACAATGTTCGAGTTGTTTTCCGCAATGAGAATGACAGCGACCCCAATAACGACGAGATCTCTGTCTACTTCAAAAAATTAGGTACCGAAGGTGGCCTCACCCAGGGTAAACACAAGTGGACAGTTGATATTTTTGATACCTCCGGTAACCTCAAGACGGTCCAGGCAGAGTTTCAGCTCGACACCACCGCGCCAAGCATCAATGGACTCAGCCTCAACACCATTGGCTCAGTCACCAACGGTGGCGAGTACACCATGAGTTTGCTCAACCGGATTCCGGTCTTCTCGGGTCAAATCAGAGATCCATATGAAGGCAGCACGCGCAACAACTCAAACGGTAGCCAAGACACCTTTGACAAGGTGTCCGCCGGCCCGAACAAAGTTCGCTTGGTCATTCAACAACTGGTGAATGCTGTCGACCCTCAGGGCCCCAGTGCGGTCTACACCGACTACGCCTCATCATATGTTGATAACCTGTCCGTGACTGATGAGAACGGCGTCGCCAAGACAGCCTCTTTCTCAGTCGCCGCCCCCTTCCCACTAACTGATGGTTGGTATCGAGTAAATATCATTTCTCGAGACAATGCAGGTAATGAGACCACTACCCAGACTGTCTATCTTTCTTACAACGCGTTTGGCTCTGTACTCACCCCAGGAGAAATCCCACCCATCGTCTCTGGACCGACAGAACCACTCGACAGTGAGGGTGGCAACATTGGCGCAGTTGATCCCTCACCTACACCGACTTTGCCCAGTCTTGAAGACATTCGCGAAACCACTGAAGACACCACCGAGTCGCTCGCAAACCAAGTCGCAGCTATCGTGGCAACAGTCACTGAAGCAGCCAAAGCAGTTGCCCCGGTCAGCGCCCTTGTAGCCGAACTCATAGTCATCACTGCTGTTGTCACCACCGCGGTGGCTGCCTCTGTGGCTTTGACCACGGCGGTCATAGCCTCAAGTGTAGCCGCAGCTGGATCAGTAACTGCCGCCGCAGGAGCGGTGGGAAGCGCGGTAGGAGGAGCCGTAGCAAGTGGGGCCAGCGCTGCCGCTGGCTCGGCGGTAGGAGCCGCCACCAGCACTGCGGCCGTGGTCCAACCATCTTGGTGGACCGTTTTCACTCGCTTCTTACAAGCCATGGGCTTCTTAGCCCACCATGCACCTCAAGGAGTGGTCCTTGGCAGCCAACAGTTTGAGGCTGTGCCATTTGCATTGCTGACTGTTACCAAAGAAACAAAAACCGGTGAAGCTCCCGTCACCGAGACAGTGGTATCGGACACTAAAGGTGTGTACCAGGGTGTGAAACTGCCGGCTGGCACGTACAACTTAGCGGCCGCCCACCAGCAGTATAGTTTCCCCAGTCGCCACCCACGTCAACCTTACCAAACCCTGCGCGATTTCTATCGGGGTGAACCGTTCAGTGTTAAGTCAGCTCGAGAAGAACAGTTGTTTGTGGTACCAGTTGACCCTCGCCAACCTGGCCAGAAGAGTGAAGCTCGCCTACCCTGGTGGCAACGCTGGGCAACTCGTCTCAGCTTCGGCAAAGTAGCCTTGCCATTATCCGCCTTTACGATCGTTATGGCCGTAGTTTCACCATCATTAATTAACATCGGAATTGCAGCTGCTAACGCGCTTGTAGTAGCTTGGAAAGCACGCACCTGGCTGACCCCTCCCGCTGTCAGCGGTAAGATTACCACTGCCGCTGGCCAACCAATTAAAGGCGCGGTGGTCCGGTTGGGACGAGCCGAGGCTAATCAGCTCGCAGCTATCGCGATCACTGACTCCTGGGGTAAATACCAACTGTTTGCACCAAAAGGCCTTTACCAGCTCAGTGTCACACATCCGGATTATGTCCAAAAAGGCGCCGGCATGAGTTTTGATCAACTCGACACCCGCCAGAAGCCGCAAGAACAGTCTCTGGTCATGGAAAAGCCCATGGCTATGCCGGCTGGTGCAAATCTAGGTATCTAGCTACTTATCTCTCTTCGTCGGGTACAACTTGGGGTGGTTCCACAGCTGGTCTGGTGGTCCCACGATCTGCCTCTCGTGGCGATCCCGAGACTGATATCAGCCATAACGCTAAACATAATGCAATGAAGGTTTCCCCCACGACTTCCCAACCCCGTCGTTCACGAATAATGATGTCGGCCAACAGCAGCCCAAAAATACCGACAATTTCGCTGCCCACCACTACTTCGAGAAAACTCAGTTCATTTTCCTCTGGGGTCGGCGCTTGTCGGACACCCTGTTCTTGATCTGGAGAGAGTGAAGAAGATGACATGCCTTCATCCTACCACATAGGTCAAAAGGCATAAAAAAAGCGCTTGGTGCCGGCCTCGAGCTATCTTCACACCCAGTTGCCCGGGAATTATTGTCACCGCTGAGGCGTTTCAAGACTCTGTTCGGGAAGGGAAGAGTTGGTTCCACCTCGCTCTAGAGACCAGCACCAAACGCTTTAGTTGAGTACCTGATCTCGGAAAGAATTCCGAGCAGCTGCTCCTAAAACAGTGAAGAAAAAGTCAAACTTGTTACTTTTGCAGCAAACAAGTCTTGAAGCACCATCATCATGGCCAAGAAATGTTCTATCGACACTTAGTACAACTACGCTGAACCTGTCACCAGGCTTACACGCGTTGCCTATCAACGTGGTAGTCTTCCACGGGTCTAATGGAAATAGTTAATCTTGAGAACGGCTTCCCGCTTAGATGCTTTCAGCGGTTATCCGAAAAGAATATAGCTACCCTGCAGTGCACTTGACAGTGACAACAGGAACACTAGGGATTCCCTCACCCCGGTCCTCTCGTACTAGGGGCAAACTCTCTCAACTATTTATCGCTGACACCGGATAGAGGCCGACCTGTCTCACGACGGTCTGAACCCAGCTCACGTACCGCTTTAATTGGCGAACAGACAAACCCTTGGGACCTTCTTCAGCCCCAGGATGCGATGAGCCGACATCGAGGTAGCAAACCGCGCCGACGCTAGGGACGCTTAGGCGCGATGACTCTGTTATCCCCGGAGTAGCTTTTATCCGATAAGCCCGGCGCCTTCCACAAAGCGCACGAGGATCACTATAACCTGCTTTCGCACCTGCTCGGCTTGTATGCCTCACAGTCAAGCACCCATATGCTATTGCACGTCTGGCCCGATTTCCATCCGGGCTAAGGGTACCATTGCGCGCTTGCGTTACTCTTTAGCAAGCAACCTCCCCAGTTAAACTACCCACCAAACAGTGTCCTCCTTGACGTATGCAGTCAAGTTAAGTGAGCTGTCGTATCGAAAACGAGTGGTATTTCACTAATGTCCCATCACTAAATGAAGGAACTCCCACCTATGCTAAACAATTCCCAATACAACAACAGTGTCAAGTTGTAGTAAAGCTTCACGGGGTCTTTTTGTCCTGGTGTCAGTAGGCCGCATCTTCACAGCCATTTCAATTTCGCCGAGTACTAGTTTAAGACAGAGTGAGACTTGTTATACCTTTCGTGCGGGTCGCCAATTAAGCGACAAGGAATTTCGCTACCATAGAACAGTTATAGTTACTGCTGCCGTTCACCGGGGCTTCGATTGAAGGCCACTCCCTAGAGCAAGCTCTAGAGAGAACCCTCGCAATTAACCTTCCGGCACTGGGCAGGCTTCAGCCTGTATACTGCCTCTTACGAGTTTGCACAGACCTGTGTTTTTGGTAAACAGTCAATCCCACATCTTTTGCTGTGGCTCTTACATCGCTGCAAGAGCAGGGCATCTTTCGAAAGTACGCCCAGCTATTTTGCCGAGTTCCTGAAACTAGTGTCTCTCGCTTCCCTTAGTCTACTCGACCAGACCACCTGTGTTGGTTATCGGTACGATTTGATAACGTTCTGCTTGCGAAGCTTTTCCAGGACAATGAAATCACTCATCTCCAACTTCCCTTGCGGGTCATCAGAGCCGTCACATGTTAGATAAACGCCTGAACGGATTTGCCTATCCAGACTGCTTTCATGCTTAGATGCCGCATCACTGCGACACATAAGTTATCCATCGTCGTCACTCCCCAAGTCATAACGAACGCTACCAAGGACCGGAATATTAACCGGTAATCCATCGGCTACCCCTCTTTGCGAGGGCTTACCTTAGGGTCGCCTAACCCGCACACGACGAACGTGGGTGCGGAAACCTTGGTCATTCGGGAATGAGGATTCTCACCTCATTTTCGCTACTCATGCCGGCATTCGCACTTCTAGTCGCTCCAGTCTAACCTTGTCGGTAAACCTTCACTGCTCCTAGAACGCTCCCCTACCACTCCTACATATAAATACATAGAAATCTCAAGCTTCGGTTGTATGTTTGAGCCCCGTTGAGTTTTCGGCGCGGTATTCCTCGGCTAGTGAGCTGTTACGCTTTCTTTAAAGGATGGCTGCTTCTGAGCCGACCTCCTAGGTGTCCTAGGAATACCACTTCCTTAACCACTGAACATACATTTGGGACCTTAGCTGTGAGTCTGGGATGTTTCCCTTTTGCCTCTGGACCTTAGTGCCCAGATACTGAGTGCCATGAAAGAACAGAAAGTATTCGGAGTTTAACTAGATGCTCAAGATTGCTCCTGAAACACCCGATCAGTGCTCTACCCCTTCCTGCTTGTGTCATGACCCTATACCTAAATATATTTCGGGGAGAACCAGCTATCTCCGGGTTCGATTGGCATATTACCCCTTACCACAATTCATCCGAGCCCCTTACAGCGGACACCGGTGCGGACCTTCCTCCGCCTTTCGGCGAAGTTCATCCTGATCATGGTAAGCTCACCCGGTTTCGGGTCGTTTGCGCGGTACTTAATCGCCCTATTCAGGCTCGCTTTCACTATGGCTCCGACATGGCATTGTCTTAGCCTAGCAACACGCAAACACTCGCCGGCTCATTCTTCAATAGGCACGACGTCACTCCTTGCGGAGCTCCGTCTGATTGTTAGCAGATAGTTTCAGGTACTATTTCACGGGGTCTTCAACCCTTCTTTTCACCTTTCCCTCACGGTACTCGTTCACTATCGGTCTTGTTTGGTATGTAGTCTTGGAGTGTGGTCACCCCAGATTCAGAAGGGAGTTTGCCGTCTCCCAACCTACTTAGGAAATCTCTAGAGTTTCGCTGCGTGTCTCGTACTGGACTCTCACCATCTTTGGTCACCTACTCCACGGTGTTCTGATACGCGTTGAAATCTCACATTGAGCTCCTGCAACCCCAACATAAATGTTGGTTTAGACTGTTCCCTGTTCGCTCGTCGCTTACTAAGGGAATCTCTTACGATTTCTCTTCCTCAGGGTACTTAGATATTTCAGTTCCCCCGGTTCCCTCCCCCGCTAAAAGCGGGGGTACCCTCCTATTAAAGAGGGTGGGTTTCCCCATTCGGACACCATCGGATCAAAGCTTTGAGGCAGCTCCCCGATGACTTTCGCGGCCTAATGCGTCCTTCTTCGGCCAAACAAGCCAAGGCATTCACTATCTGCATTAATTCACATTACTTGGCATGATGTTGATGCTAACCTACTTTACTTAAGTCAAAAAATAAAATTAATTGAGATAAACAAAGTATGTTTATTAATCCATGTGATGCTAATCACATGGATCTGACTTCTTCTTCACTTGTTAAGGAGCACCTGAAAATCAGGTACTTTGCTTTGACACTCCGTAGAGCACAAAGCAAACAGCGATAACTGAAATTCAGTCAGCGGTGTTTGACTTGTGTTAGTTGTGGACCCTAAGGGGCTCGAACCCTTGGCCTCCACATTGCAAATGTGGCGCTCTAGCCAACTGAGCTAAGGGCCCGATTTAAGGTATCTTCACTTGTCAAAATCGAAAACGGTGCGGAGGGATTATGGACCAAACGGCACATAATGTCGCGTGTAGAGTTTTCCCGAACGAAAGGAATTATAGCACTTTAGCAGATGATTGCAAGAGATTGAACCAACGAAAATGCCGCCTCCCCCGAAGTTGGCCACTAAATCGGCAACTGCTTATTAACAAACGACTGTAAAAAGACTGGAAACTGCCAAGGAATAGTAAACGTACTCCGTATCAAAGCCACTACCATCTCCTTGCCTACCTCCGCCCGAAGAATTGGACTCCGATACGGTTCGGCACCGGCTTGCTGAGCGATACCTTGAACTATCACCAGTGGCGGGTGAGTCATAAGCAAGTACTGGACATCAGCTTCTACCTGCAACTTATGAATATAGGCCCCCACCTGCAAGTAGACAGCGATTTGAAACTGAGGATCTGTTTCACAAATTTCTGAGAGCGCGACACCACTCTCTCGAAGCAAGGTGGCTAAGTGTGATCTGATTCGGCTATCTAAAGACGCCTCGTCGGCTGTGGAAAGTTTGGCATTACACGTTACGACTGGTTCTCCTGGAGACGGCGACAAACCGAAGTTTTGGCCCAGCTGCAGTCGCTGCTGACGGCGCCATTTTTGAATCTCGGATGAGGGCAACTGTACGAGATCGGTTCCAACAGTAATCTCCATTAGGAGTAATGTACACCAGCCTATTCCTTTTCGCTACCAGCCGTCGGCTCGGCGGTGGCTGGGACACCATCATCAACTTCGCGCAGCTCCAGGCTCCCACGTCCGGGGTTAACCCAGAGGTAGGCGGTGTTAATGTTGAGAGCAGCAGCCAGGTTTTCTAAGCCTCGCCTAGAATAGGGCACGTGATCAGAGTCTGTCATGACTCTCCTTTCTGTCTGCTGTACTTGTTCGGCCAGCAGATACTAAAAAACCCTCCTGTGTGGAGGGTTTGTGTTGTGTTATGTACTACTACTTAACGACTACGGACCCCCTCCACCACCGGGTTTTTGGATTTGGCACTGCATGGCGGTGGTAGAAAAGTACTGTCGCATGTTGGGATTAACTTTACGCTATACCAGGCCAACCTTCAATGTGAGACGAATGTGTAAGTGAGTGGAAAGCTGATAGCCATGTTAGCTACGCTTTGCGGCGACCAAACACGCGTGGTGCATGCAGAGCAAAAACGGGCGCCCCGGTGATAACCAAGGCAATTGACCATGCTAGTGAGCGACGCCGATTTTCAGCTTCGTAGTCATAGTCACGTTGTTCTTTTTCCCAGAGTTCGTAGTCCTGTTGCCACCGAGTCAGGGCCTCTTTTTCATCTGGCGTGAGCGCGGTGGTTTTTTCCAACTTAGCAACTTCCACATAGGGTTGTGGCGGCATACTGTAGCGAGGGGCTTTGACTTTGACGACATAGGTCATCAGGAGCGTGTTAACAAGAGACGCCACCCCAATCACCAGACACAGCAAGCCCAGAAGGCTGGCCAAAACAAAGTATAACTGGGTTAGCCAGGTTGTCGCTTGTTGGGAGGAGGTAGAACGGGCCATAGCTCCATTCTACTGAGTAAAGCCCCTGGCTGTCCACTCTGCTTCGAGCCAGTCGAGGAGAGCTTGACATAGATCAGCTGCCGCCCGAACTTTGAGCGCCATTAATGCCTTAGTAGGTACCTCACGGGCGTCATGTTGGGCAGTGACCAAGGCAAGTTTCAGCTGTTCGGTAACATTCTCGGTAGCCACACCGGTTTGCGCTGTTGCATCAACTGCGCCGAGGTTGAGCTCAGCCACCAGCTGTTCTTCGGTTTGGCGTAGTTGTTGCTCTAGTTCCCACACTGCCTGGCCAACTAGTTGCAACCACTCTGGATCGTTCAGCACGGTTTTGCTTTGCTCTACCTTGGGAGCTACTCGAGCGATTACGTCAGCCCATGGCCGACTAGGCTCAACCAAGTACCGACGAGTAAGTGATTGATAGTGATCTCTCAGTCCGTGGTCACGCATCTTGAAGTTATGTGGGTCAACTCGGCGCACTGATTCCATAATACTCGAGTAGGCTACTCCCACAATTTTTGTTAGGTCCGGCTGACCACTGATGGTACGCATTGTTTGCCAGTCGGCGTGATTGAGGTGAAGCCAAGACGATAGTTCTTCAAGAGTTCTGGCGACTACGGGTTTCGTCTCTAAGCTGACACTCTCAACTAAGTTGGCTAAGCGCAAAATCTGCTTGCTGACTTCGTCGGGCAGTTGGACTGGAGGAGCTTCCTGTTCCACTGGTGTTTCACCATAAACCAGCTCGGCCTCCTGCGGCGTCACCTTGGGATCGTGATCGTCTGGCCAATCCTCGCCAGTCACCCGAACAACTGACCGGGCCCGGGCATCAATAATTGGTGGCTTGCGGCGCCGAGATGGCTGCCGTTTTCCACGTTTAAACCGTTCTCTGGCAACATACCCAAAAACACCAAGCAACGCTGAGCCTGACAAACCGGCTGAAACCAGTGCCCCAAGCAACAACTCTACGTTGTGATCATTTGCGACCACCTCAGCTTGGTTCTCAGCTTCAGGCAGTGTAGTCTCGTACACATACCACTCACCATCAACCTCCTGATACAACTGAACTACGTGCCCTTGATTGCCTATCCAGCCACTCGGGTAAGTTGTTCTATCAATAGCAAATCCAGATCTTAGATACACCGGAAAACTTGGGTTAAGCTGGCCTGTTTGTGCACCACGAACAGCCAACATACTCAGCAACGACCATGAGTCACAATCCAGATGGGACTGGGCCAGCAAGTCTCGCAGCGCGGAATCATAGGTAGCGTGTTCATTCAGATTAAACGTCCCAAACCCATAGCTATAACCTCGACTCGATAACCACAGTGTGACTTGGTCTAAGATTTCTCGGTTACTCAGCCACGACCGCGATCCAGATGCAGCACGAAGCTCTTCTTGAATATCTTCCGGGTTACGTTCTGCTAAATATGAGGCACGCATCTCCAGCAGGCCACGTACAAAAGCCACCAGTTCATTGAAGTTCTGCAGTTCGGGATCGGTAGCAATGGTCTCCCAATCCAAGTTCGGTGACTCACTAGCCGGAACTGTCATTGGCAAAACGCTCGATTGCTCATCTGTTACTTGAGATACTAAAGCCGCTCGATAAAACTCACCCTCAATTACTACCAAGCCAGATTCCCAAACCTGCACACCCAAGCTTCCACTGGCGCCATCACCTCGAAAAACAACCAACTGATAAGGAACGGTTTGGGCTATGGGTTCAAAGAACGTGTTCTTCTGCCCTACTTGCTGCACTAAAAACCCTTGGCTTACATAACTCTCGACTCTTGAAGAGAACTCGGTCATGTCATCAGCTTCAACCACTCGCATCGCTGCTAACTCAGGTGGCAACTGCTCTCCGACTGAACACTCAAGTCTGGGCTGGTCTGGCCGTACCGTGCAAACATTGCCACCGGCAAACCGCGGTCGCTCTGACCCGCGGTAATTGAGAAGAATACTGGGTGGTGGCGATACAAAATCTTTATTCTCAATGTTGAGCGTCGCAGACAAAGATTCTATGTTTGTAGATCCGCTCTCATCCAAAGTCTCGTCGCCAAAACTACCCTCTTCTTGTTCGGGTTTAACTTCTTTCGCCTCTGATTCGCCAACACCGAGTACGTTAGCCAGCTTCGGAGCGTCTTCAAGCTCAAACAAATTGTCTTGTGTTCCCATCCAGTACAGAGCCGTGATGACCGCAATGATAGCTGTGATCGCGACTAACTGTTCGCTAAAAAATCGCAGAAAGTCTCGCCGATCACCGCCTGCAATCAAAGTTTCCTGCGCGGTCTCAGCAGCTTGCGCAACCCGAGCTAGCATTTCGTCTGCGTCAGCATCCTCAATTTTTACCCGACGTAACTCATCAACCATCGAGACGTCTAAGTTCATGAACCGTTCTTTGCGTTTTCTCTCAAGAAAAAGAAAGTAGCCTGAAGTAATAACAACCGCTAATGAAATGCCAAATAACATGTTTGGCACCGGTTTACTCAAACTTTCACTGTACTCATCTCCAATAACGATTGGTGAACTGAGAGTGATAATCATGGCCGGCAAGAGTAATCTCAAAAATGGCCAAGATGCAAATCGACTAAACTCGGGCAGTTGCTTCCAGTGATAGTAATCAAGGTAGTCGCCGGTTTTCTGAAAACGTTCCTCCTGGTAGCTATCCGCAGTCAGTTGCCTCATCTGGTTCATGATTTGCTGAATGGCTCTCACTCGAGTTTCATAAACTGCATAGTTTTCCATCATCTCGGCATCAATAAACCCAGCATTGGGAGAAGCTCTTAGAACTTGGTTTGCATGTGCTAAGCGGCGTTCGTAATCGGCAGTATCAAACGCACCAAGCTTCTTTGGCTCAACTTGGCTATTGGCAAAAGGGTCAATGTCACACAGCTTGTCAATTTTTCCCCCATACCGCTCCAAAAATTGGCCGTAAATTCTATTGAGCCGCCCAGCGTCCCCCGCTCGAGCGTTTTCAACAGCGATCAAGTAACAACTCTCCACTAGCAGCATGGTCACAGCTACCCTGTGGGTTCTGTTTTCAATTTTGTGTGAAAATGTTAGTTTGCTCTGCTCAGCTAAGATGCGTTCTAAGCGCAAAAAAATCGAGTGAAAAGAGTCGCGCTCTCGTTGCAGGCACTTCTCGATTTCGAGCATAGCCAGCATCGCTGGTTGAGTGGCAGACTTCTCGCCCGTCTTCGGCTGGGGCTTCAAAGCCCGTTCAACCAAACCCCATTCTTGACCAAGATAGTGCTGCCACAGCATAGTGAGTGTTTGACGAAGGTTGCGTCGAGTTCGGAACGACTCTAAGTTAGACCTACCCAACTCTGCTTGGTGTTTCACTCTTGCTTCGTAGTCGGCGGAGTAGCCTGGTGAAACAAGCTCAGCTTCTGTCTTTTTGGCTCGTAAGTACTCATCAACTTTTTGAGGCACTCTCTTGAGCGATTTAAGGTAATGTGACTGTGTCTTTTGAAAGGCACCTGACTCAAACGTTATTTTGGGCTGCACCCGGTGATCACGATACCAGGGCATGTTTAAGGCCGCATAGTCGAGACGCATGAGGCGCTCACGACCATCAGGTGTGCTAGGGTCCAAAAAACCGTAGATATCAGCGTAAGCCGTCACCACCCGCAAAGCATCAGAGTCATACTGCAACTTAAAAAATGCTTGTTCGTCATTCTGCATGAACCATTTTGTTAACGCGTACGTGAGCGGATTCAGTTGTTCCCTCATCAGCACCGGCTTGGCTCCGCCTGGTTGATTGATCTGTTCTGGCGAGAAAAAGAACTGAGTCGCCATCATCGACTCTGCTACCAGCAACATCATCATTCGCCAGGGCTTGTCACCACCGAGATCAAGTTCCTGATTGATTGACTCAACCAGCAAATCGGGGGGAATCAAAGCTTGCACTTCAGGGTCTGAAAAAACAGCCTGCACCAACCGGTAATTTCTATCTTCCCGATCGGTCGAGGAAGGAAACAACCGGCCCGCATCTTCACTTCCAAACACATCCGCCCAACTGCGCAGGGGCTGCCTGTCGGGAAACAGCAAAAGTGGAACAACGTCTTTTTTCACCTTTTCTCGATACTCATCTTCAGATAAATGGCGCCGGTGGTATCGAAGCGTGGTTAGTAGCTTCTGTGTCAGTCCGAAGATCACTTCTTTTTTTGCCTCGAAATCTCCCCAAGCTGCCCATGCCCTGATGGCTTCCTTCAGCTCAGGATCGGAGTCTGTCTGAGGTTGGCTCTCGCTGGGCTTGCCAGTACTCTGCACAACGACAGGTGACTCAACTTTCACTACCTTGGTTGCTGCAACTGACTCACTTGGCTGGGGGCTGGCAGATAGTTCAGTCACCATGTTACTTAGCTCCAGTACTCTGGATACTGCCGCATGAATTCTTTGCGGGCGTCGCCTTTAAGATGGGGAATGAAGGGTCGGAAAGTAGCCAGCTGGTCATGATGGTGGCGAAATGCATATAGAACTTTGGATACGTAGTGTTGCAAATCTTCAGCAATGGCAATGTTCTCAATGTAAAAGTACTTTTTGTTTACACGCTCTGGATCGTCGGTGGCTGCCCCTGAACTAGCGGCGCTCGATCGAGCTGTGAACGTTCCCAGTTTAAAAAACGCCTGCAAGAAACCCTTGCTGTAGGCACCCGTGTCGACAATCATATCCAGCGGTAAAGCCAGGCTGTGCCGATTAGCCGGAGTTGTATAAATAAACTTAATCAACCGCATGGTCGTGACCAACGCTAAGCTTCGCTGCCACAGGACGCTCACCCACCACCAACCAATCACCCCGAAACCAAGTGCCAGCACCAAGCTCACGACCATCACCAAGTTGGCCACCACTGGACCAGTCAAGTTCAGCAGCAACTGTTCCAGCAAATACCCCACCACCAGCACCGCTATCGCTGCGATGACCACTGCTGTTCTCCTGGCAGTCAGCATAACTGGGTTTTCACGAATCACAAACAATATGTGCTCATTACTCGCCTGACCGGGAAATTTATAGCGATACGGGAACTCAAACTCTCGAACTGAGAAAATATCAGCCATGCATCAAGTATAGATCAGGGCCTAGCGCTCGTCGACCACAAAACCATGGACGCGCAACAGGTTTTTCTGCCAAGTGGACAGAAACGGCAACTCAGTTGGACGTGAGTTCGGTTGACCCGGCGCTCGCAGCTCAACCCCCAACACAGCACCACTATCAGAACTTTCCACCGGCGGCTCCAGCGGCTGCCAAAAGTCACCGATCCGTTGTGGGGCAGTCGGAAAAGAAATCGGGGTAAAGTTGGCCGTCGGTTTAATCATGACTCTCAAAGTGCCCTTGGCAGTTTGCCAGGTGTCGGTTTGAATAAACGGCTGGTCCGACTGACCTACCCCAACAGGCGGTAGTACAAAAGCTACCTGAAAGGGCACCTCAACTTGGCGGACAGCCCAGGTTCCTGGCTGAACCCAAATGGTCACGGTCGTGGGTTGAAATCGAATTGATTGAGTGTCACCAAGCCAAGCTTGAAGCTGTTCAGCTGATACCGTGGCTGTTGTTCGCAACAGTCGTTCTGGTCCCACCACCACACTCTCTGCTGGCGACCACGCCAACTGGGTCACAAGTTGGGTCCAGTCAAAACTACTCATCTTACCCAGCCCAGCCACTGGCAACGGCCACGCCACCCAATCCTCTGCCAGAACATAAAAACCCTTAACAGGCCAAATTGGCTCCTTCAACTTGAGATACAGATTATGATGATCAGCTTTAAATTGGCCTTGTGGCTCAAAGGTCAAACCTTGCAACTCCCACTTTGACTGGCCCATTAAGTCCAACTGAAATGGCTGCCCACCAACTGGCCACATCACCATTCCGTGTGCACTCGATTCGGTTGTGACAACTGACTGAGTATCAGCATCAATTATGGTAGCTGACAGTTCAAACGAAAGGTCTTCAATCGGGTACTCAGCCAGGTGATGTCCGGCAACCTGCAGCACTTCGGCACCCAATTTATCCCCTGGCAAACTGAGCCGCCACTCACGAATGGTCAGCTCCAGCCGTTGCTGCCAACCAGCCGCTTGGCCGGGTGTCACCACCAGCATCAACCACCACCCCGTTACCAACAGGCCGATGGTGGTCACCACTGTCCCAATGCCAAATTGCCACTGCGGCTGGGCCATATTATTTGATACTCCCAACAAATAAGGTATTGCCACTAAACTGACCAGTCACAGTCACCGACTGTCCCACATACCCAGATAGGTCGACGCTGTAACTATCGATTTCTTGGGGTGGTTGTCCAGTCACATTGAGGTAAAAGCGGCCACTACTTTCTGACACAATGCCAACTTTAGTGGTATCTCCCACTTTTTGTTCGGCGGCAGGGGCCCCACCTGTCGCTGGCTGAGCAGCCGGTGTCGTTGTTTTTGTCAAACCACAACCAGTCAAGAGCGCGCCACTCATCGCTACTGCCAAAACAACTAAGCTCGCGTGTCGTGTGAGTTGCATACCACCTCCCGTATTGTGTTACCTCAGTATAGCAAGAACGTGCGGTCAACCTTGAGCCAACAAAATTGTGCTGGAAACAGCAGGGTTGTGCTCATGCACAACTTTAACTTCTCCACCATGTTTCGCTAAAATCGCCTGTTTTTTATCGAGGTGAGCCGTATGAGCAGACACTGCCAAGTAACGCGGGCGAACTTCGGCGATTAACGCTTCATGAGCTGCTGGCGTGTTGAAGTGATCTGGCAATACAAACACAGCATCAGCAATCTGCAGTTCTTCAAGTGTCGATACCCGTCTCTGGGCTGGGTTAACAGGCCGGGATGGCCCTTTCATTTCAGCAACTCGCACATCAGACTCAACCCCAACCAACAACCAACCCAACGCTTTGGCTTTTCGCAAAAAAGCCACATGCTCCTCATGAAGGACATCAAAAACTCCTGTCACTAGCACCACAACCTCTCCCCTACTCCTTGCTGCTTGTAGAGCTTGGGTTAAATCTGGTGTTAAAAAATGGTATTCAGTCGTCATGGTGTATCCTTCCAAGCTCTTCGCCAAGCCGCCTCAACTTGTTTTTTGGTGTCACGCGGATGAAAAAATGCCCAACTCTCCCCCACTCTTTCTCGAGTCATGTGGGGTTTCATGTAGTGGAATTGCCAGCTAAAAACAACTTTTTCCAACCAGTTTAAGATTGGATTTGCGGCAGGTGGCCTCACCGGCACAGGTTCTTTCTCCCCCAACAAATCAGCACTCGCGGCTGGCAACCAGTTTTTAATCCAACTGTTCGCCGCGTAAAAACGAGCTGCTATCTGAGCTCGATCAAACACCCACTCTGCCTGCACTACTTCGTACGCGCCATACACAGACTGTAGGGTTTTGGGCATGGCCAAGTGATCGCTGTCGAGCCATAGATTAAAACACCAACTCTCGGGCTCTTCAGCGTGCCAAGATCGGCGCCGACCAGCTCGAACGGCTAACAGGGTAACCCACAAGCGAGTCAGCCACAAACGGCCTGGCTCGGTCACGATCATAAAATCGATATCAGCGTCTGGCTGGGCATTGTTCATCGCCAGTGAACCAGTCACCGCTATTCCTTGTATCCAAGGAATCCGCTTGGCTTGAGCCACTAACTCCAGAGCAGAACTCCACTTACGCTCACTCTCCTTGGTACGTCTGTCTCGAGTCAGTTGCCAGTTTGGCGAGCTGGCCAACTGAAAGTACAAGCCTTGTCGAGCCAGCTGGCCATGTTTGACTAGGCTCTCCACCGCTGTTCGCACCATGGCTAACGATGGAACTTGCTCTGGCTTTGACTTGGATGACGCTGGTTGCCACACCAACCGCCAATGAATTTCTTTGAGCGTCAAAGGAAACTGAAACTGATCGCAGTAGGCCACGGTCGCTAAAACTTGGGTCGATAACGATGCCATCGGCCTATTATAGCCGCTCTAACCGCAAACCAAACTTGCACATGAAGTTGATGCAAAACCGGATCTAACGGCCGGTGGTTCCACCAGTGGTTGTCGATCCAGTCGAAGTAACCGGCACCCCAAATTGACGCAGAACTTGTTTCACCCCTTGATCAAGAGTGGTCACCACATCAGAAACCGTTCGACTGTTCACTGCGACTGCCGTAATGGCATCTTCGTAGTACTTGATGATCTGGTCGTTGATACCGTTATCAAACGTGTTGGAACTCAGGTACCAACCTTGGGCCGCTGGCGCATCGCTCAGATATGGAGCTACGTATGGATCATCAGCCAGCTGCGTTGCTAAATCCACTCGAGAGTAGGGCTCACCAAAACTGCGCACTTGGCTTTGGGAAGAATACAGCTTCTGCATAATCTCTGGCGAACTCAAGTACTTAAGCAACTTCCAAGAATCGTCCTTGTTTTTACTTTGGGCGCTGACGCCTTCGGCCCAGTAACTAGCCCAAGCCAGTTGGGTCTCAGCCAGTTTGGGTAACGGCGCGATCCCAAAGTTTAGATTTGGATTCATAGCTTTAATCTCGTGAACACGCCAAGTTGGGGCAAACATCATGGCCACATCGCCACGCGCGAAAGCCGTGGTCGAGTTTGGCAAGGTACTGTCCCAAACTTTGTCAACTTTGGCAAAGTTGGTGTAGAACGTCAAAGCGTCACGCGCCTCAACCGTGGTTGGATTGGTTAAGTCAGCGCCGTTTTGGAGCATTAACAAACCAATAATGTCTGAAAAGTGATCAACATTGCTAGCAGTCCCAATTGCTAATCCCGCTCGTTCAATACTGCCACCACTGGTCCGCACCGTCAGCTGAGTAGCTAACGTTCGCAATCCACTCCAGGTGGTCGGTGGTTCCACACCAGCTGTCTGCAAGACGTCCTTGTTGTAGTACAAAGCTAACCCGTCATACATCAACGGAATACCCACAAACTGGCCATTCAGCTGGAGCTGTTTGGCAGCCACTGGATAGAACGTTTTCTGGTACTCAGCTGAAGACATGACACTACCCGGCATGGGTGATAACTCAGCTTTCAACATTGGCACCCAGCTGGCATGAAAACGGAACAAATCTGGACCATTGCCCGAGACAATGGCGGTTTGTAACCGCTCTCGGTAGTCCTTGGGAGATTGTTTAACATACTGAACGGTGATGCCCGGGTTGGCTGTTTCGAAGTCTTTCAAAACTTGCGTCATGACTTCACTCGGTTCCCATAAACCCCAATAGGTCAGGGTAACCTGCTTGTTGGTAGGTTTCGCACTAGCTGCTGCCCCACCTTGGTTGGGCGTTTTTGTTCCAGAAGTGCTGGGAGTGTTACTACCGCCATTCAGGAATCGCATCGCTAAAAAGCCAACCACTCCGATGATAAGTAGGGCAATCACCACAAACGGCAAAAAGCGCAAAATTGATTTTTTGGGTCCGGCCGCGATCGGTGACTTACCAGCTGCTCCACCAGCTGAGGCAGTTGGTGGATTCTTTGGCGGAGGCGGTGTGGCTGGGCCAGGTTTTCCCGGCACAGCAACTGGTGGCAAACCGGCTGGCGGGGCACCAGCGGCTGGAGGGGGCATAGTTGGTCTGGCAGCTTGGGGCAAACCAGTTGGAGTCTGACCAACGGCAGCCGGCATGCTCGGAGCAGCTGAAACTGGTGGAACAGACGCAACAGGTGGGAGCGGTGCGGTTGGTGCCACTGGGGCTGGAGCAACTGGCGGGACAGCTTCAGCAACTGGCTTAACTGGCAATGGAGGCAAACTGGCTGGAGCAGTTGGAGCTGGCGACACGGGCGGAGTGGGCGGCTTCATTCCGGGTTGAACTTGAGGTACCAACCCGCTGGGCGGCAGGGGTGTCTTGACAGGAGGTTGGGACGGGGTGGGCAGTGGCGCATTAGTCATGGACGAAAGACCGATAGTTCGGCACAATAGTACCACACTTTACCTACTTCAAGGTAGAGTGTATGTGGTTATTATGGCGAAAACAAAACCAAAGGTGAAGACAGAAATTATGCCAAAACTGGGCTGGGCCATTTTGTTGGGTTTAAGCCTGGGCTTGGTGAGCACCGTCAGTTTTTTCTGGTACTTTCAAAACCGCTTCTACCCAGGTGTCATGATCGATTCAGTCCCCGTTGGTGGTCTAACACTTTCGCAAGCGCGAGCCAAAATTGCTGACAACCTCTCCCCACTTCCCGACACTGTTCTCACACTCACAGCCAACACCACCAGCCTGTCATCCAGTTCCGCACAACTCGGGTTTAGTTATGACTTTGAAACCACTCTTGGCCAGGCATACCAACACGGTCGCCAAGGCAAGTGGCGATTCCGCCCCTTCATCATTGCTCAAACCTGGTATCAGGGCGTTCGGTACCAACCGAAGTACCAAGCTGATCCCGATAAATTGGCCGAGTTCGTCAAAACTCTCGCCGCCCAGGTTGAAGATCCTGGAGAACTTCCTGCAGCAATCCTCAAGACTAGCGGTGTGGCTAGTAGCTTAGAAATCCGGCCAGGCAAACAAGGTCTCTTGGTTGACGAAGCCGCCACCTTGACAAACTTGGCTCAAAACATTGGCCCAGAAAACCAAACCTGGTCCGCCGTTATTAAAGCTACCCAACCCCCGCTCAGCGAGACCGAACAGCAACAAGCCAGGGATAGATCGTTAAAATTAATTGGTAAATCAATCTTTTTTAAGAATGGGGAGTATCGAACGGCCGTAAGCGACCGCGACATGATTGGGTGGCTCGCCTTTCCAACAGGCACCAACCAAGACAAACTTGAAGAAACAACCCAATCGATTGCCAAACAAATTGATCGGCAACCTCAAGAACCAGAGTTCACTTACAATCCTGACACACTGCAAGTCACCGCTTTCACACCGCCGCGTGATGGGCTTCAGCTTGATGCAGCCACTTTTCAAACCACCCTCGAGCAGTCACTGGCTGAGTTTGAGGCATTAGATCCAACCTCTAAAACTAAGCAACTCGAGAAAGAACTACCACTCAGCACCAGCTCTCCAACTCGATCACTCGGGGAAACCAACAAGTTGGGTATTCAGGAACGAATTGGTCTTGGCGAAAGTGAGTACGCCCACTCAATCCCCAGTCGTATCCACAACGTGGCTTTAGCCTCATCCAGAATCAACAACTACCTGGTCAAGCCTGGCGAAGAGTTTTCGTTTAACAAAGCCTTAGGTGACGTGTCAAAAGAAACTGGTTTCCAACCGGCCTACGTGATCCGCAGTGGCCAAACCGTTCTTGGCGACGGCGGTGGCGTTTGCCAAGTCAGCACCACCACTTTCCGAGCGGTGCTCAACGCCGGTCTTCCAGTCACCAAGCGTCGCGCGCATAGTTACCGCGTTAGTTACTATGAACTCGACAGCAAGCCAGGTGTCGACGCTACCGTGTACAGCGGTGATGTTGACTTGCGATTTAAGAACGATACTGGCCACCACATCTTGATTCACACCCAAACCGACAGCAAAAAACTGTACATGCGCGTTGAACTTTACGGCACTTCTGATGGCCGAACTACAGAAATCGTTGACCACAAGACTTGGGATGCCAGACCGGCCCCACCAGCCGTGTACATTCCCGACCCTTCTCTGCCAGCCGGCACCGTCAAACAAGTTGACTGGGCAGCCAGCGGTATTCGAGCCAGCTTCAAAAATGTTGTCAAAGACAAAACCGGCCAAGTGCTCCGCGAGGAAGTTTACACATCAAACTACATTCCTTGGTCAGCCAAGTACCTGCAAGGGGTCGGTCAGTAATTTTGCTCTCACTGAGGTATAATTCCCCTCATGGACTCTCGCTACGATCACCAACAACATGAAGACCGCATCTCGGCCAAATGGACCGAAACTCAGGCATTTAATCCCGACACTTATCTCGCCACGCGAACCGGGGCCAAGTCATTTAGTGTCATCATGCCGCCACCCAACGCCAACGACCCCCTGCATATTGGTCACGCCATGTTTGTGGCCCTTGAGGACATTCTCGTTCGATTTCATCGCATGCTGGGTGACGACGCCGTCTGGATTCCTGGCACCGACCACGCCGGCATCGAAACACAGTTTGTCTTTGAAAAAAAACTCAAGAAAGATGGCAAATCTCGGTTCCAGTTCGACCGCAACACGTTGTACCAGATGATCTGGGACTACGTTCAAGAGAACTCTGATGTGGCCGTTAACCAACTCAAGAAGCTCGGGGCAAGCGCCGATTGGAGCCGTTTTCGCTTTACACTTGATCCTCAGGTTGTGGCGTTTGTGCTCCAGACTTTCGAGAAACTCCACCAACGTGAACTTGTTTACCGCCAATGGCGACAGGTGAATTACTGCACTCGCTGTGGCACTAGTTATTCTGATCTAGAAGTAAACCACACCGAGCAAGTCACCTCGCTTGTGTACGTGAAGTACTTTTTCATCGATAAGCCCGATGAGTTCTTAACTGTGGCCACCACTCGACCAGAGACAATTTTTGCCGACACTCATTTAGCCATTCATCCTGACAACCCCAAAACCAAGAACTACGCTGGACGGCAAGTCCTCAATCCACTAACCGGTGAAACCATGTCGATTCTCGAGGACAGTTTTGTCGATCCAGAGTTTGGCACTGGAGTTGTGAAAATCACGCCAGCACACGACGCCACTGACTGGGAAGTTGGTCAACGCCACCACTTGGAAATCCGCCTTGCACTCGATACGACTGGCAAGATCACCGCTCTGGGTGGTGACAAATATGCTGGTTTGAAGTTGGCCGCGGCGCGACAGCAAATCATTGACGACTTGACTGCCAGCGGGCACATTGACACCGAAAAAACCAACTCCAAATACGTGAATCGCGTCGGAGTGTGTTACCGCTGTGGTACCGTTATTGAAAAAATCCCCTTGGCACAGTTTTTCATCAAGGTAAGACCTCTCGTTGAACCTGTCCAGGCTGCTCTGTCAGAAGGCAAAACCACCATTCACGGGGCAGGCCATGACAAAATCTTGGACCATTGGCTCGCCAATCTCAAAGACTGGAACATCAGTCGTCAAATTGTCTGGGGAATCCGCTTGCCAGTGTGGTATCAACTTTCCAACAAAAAAAACAAAAGCCTGACTCTGACGTACATCGATCGCGAACAAAATCGGGCAACTCGAAGCCTGGAAGGCGTGCTTGAGCAAGACAAACAACACCCTGGTGAGCTCGAGACTGCACTTAAAAACTTGCAGCAGCTGTCGGCACCCATCGAGGCCGAGTATGTTGTCAGCGTCGAGGCTCCAGGCGACGACTACATTCAAGAAACTGACACTTTTGACACCTGGTTTTCCTCTGCGCAGTGGCCAGTCGTCACTCTCAAGACTAACAAACCTGGTGATTTCGACCGCTTCTACCCCACCTCAGTCATGGAAACTGGGTACGATATCTTGCCTTTCTGGGTGATGCGCATGCTGATGATGGGGGTGTTTTTAACTGATCAAGTTCCCTTCACCGACGTGTATCTTCATGGTCTCGTTCGCGACCAAAAGGGTCAGAAAATGAGCAAGAGCAAGGGCAACGTCATTAACCCACTGGCAATTATCGAGTCCTACGGCGCTGATGCCCTCAGAATGGCCTTAGTTATTCGGAGTACGGCAGGTCTAGATAAATCAGTGGGAGAAGCCGATTTTAAGGCCATGAGAAACTTCACCAACAAACTATGGAACGGCGCCCGATTTGTCAAAAATCTAGCTGAAACCGCCCCAGCAGCTACCTCTACCCTACCCCAAGATGAAGCCTTCACTCAGCATCTGGATGAAATCATCACCACAGTGACACAGCAACTGCACGACCTCAAGATGGGCCTAGCTGCTGATACACTCTATACCGAGTTTTGGCACTGGTACTGCGACGAGTGCATCGAAAGTGCCAAACAAGGCCAGCTCTCCCCCACTGTCTTGGTGGCAGGTCTAGATGTTTTCTTGAAGCTACTACATCCTTTTGCCCCATTTGTAACTGAAGCTATCTGGGCGGAGCTTCACCCCCAGACATCAGAACTCCTGGTAGCCACACCCTGGCCAATTGCGGCACAATAACGTCATGTCACAACTGCACAAAGCCTGGTTTGCTCTCCGCCTCGGTTGGACTGTGGCGTGGTCGACCATTTGGTTCTGGGGCTGTTACTGGTGGCGTCCCGCCGTGGTTGGCTGGCTGGCCATTTTAGGCTTAGCGTTAGTCAGCTTGGCACAATACCGCTCTCCCCAAGTTGACTCTGTCCAAACTGAACTGCCACTTACCATCACTGCCCAATCTGGTGTTTTGACCCAAACTCGTCGCCTCTCCCCTGTTGAGCTCCAAACCACATATGTTCAGTATCTTGACCTCCATCAGCAACAACCAACCGATCGAGATGTGCTCATTAACCTGGCCATTTTAGCCAATGCACTTGGTGACTCTCAGGCTGCTACACAATGGTGGCTCCAAGCCAAGGCAATCGATCCCAACTTCCCTGTTTTTAAGGCCAACTAAGCCGGTATCAACCCCAGTAGTTAACTTACGTCCTTCTGGTTCCGTGTCAGCATGTTAGGGCTGTCGAGCCCGCCAGAGCACTGCCTGTACTTTGAAAAAAAACACGCTGGAACCAAAAACCCCCACTCGAGGTGGGGGTTTACTTTACACTAAAAATGTTTACTCTGACTTGGCTTCGGCTTCAGAAGCTGGGGCAGCCGCGGCCTCACCGGCTTCGGCACCTTCAGCTGGCGCCTCGACTGGAGCTTCCTCGACCTCTTCTTTCACAGCCTGGAGCAGCACCACTGGGGTGTCGAGCTCTTCGTCGGAAAGCATGAGCTTAACTTTGCTCTTGTCGTAGTTGAGTTGTGAAAACTTGATATCTTGACCAATTTCAGTCAAACCGGAGATGTCGATCTCGAATTTCTCTGGCAGGTCGGCTGGCAAGGCTTGCACCTCGATCACGTCGCGGACGGTGATCACAACAGCACCTGGGATTTCTTTGCCGTTCACCAGTTCAACTGGCACTTCGGCCTCGATCTTTTCATTTAGGTTCACTTGCTTGAGCAAAACGTGCATAACTTGACCTGTTAATGGGTCAACTTGCACTTCCTCAATCAGAACTGGGTGGGGTTTACTCTCCCCTTCCACAGACACATACACCAGACCAGTGTCACCAACTGACTCGTACAACTTGATGAAAGCTGATTCACCAAACACCACTGAGATGGGCTGTTCCATGGCACCCATAATCTGGGCTGGAACTTGACGGGCTTGGCGCAATTTCTTGACAGCCTTCCCTACTTCTTGACGAGGTTTGACGTTAAATGTCGTGTTAACCATAGATTGTCCTAACTAAAGACTTGCAAACAAGGAAGCAAGTATACTTGATGACTGGTTTTTTGGCAAGATCTACCGGCATATTTCCCGCCAAGAGCGACTAAAAAAAATATAATAAAATCTTAATTGGCAAGCCAGGTCACGTGCCAGGTAGCTTTTTTTGGAAAAGTTTTCACGGTTGCTGTATCAATCAAAATCGGCTTTTCTGCCTGAAAGCAATTTTTGAGTGTTGTTTTCACGGTCGTTGTCGGCTATTTGGCGCCATGTAGCAATCTTTATTTAAACGAGACCCCTACAACTTGGTGCGTGAGGCTCGGCTCGGTGAAAGTAATCGCACTGGGGGATAGCGTTGCTTGAGGAGCAACAAGCTGTGGCACCAACTCTTTTGGATACTTTATTTGGATTTGGGCAGATTCTTGCGTTCCTGGTTGTTTTTGGTCGAAGAAAGCATAGGCAAACGCTCGGGAGTGGGGGAGGGGGCGATGGTACTGCACGACAATAGTTGACTCTGACAAGATAGGCACTTCGCTCACGATTGACCAAACTGTTTTACCACTTTGCTGCTGCAGGCCGATGTGTGCAGGGGAGAGGGGAGTGCCGTTAATGGTCACCCCATCGAGTTGTGCATCAGCCGGTACGTACCATCGTAGGTACGTTTTGTAGGCACCTTTGGGCCAAGCGTTCGTTTGAGCGGTGTTCTTGAGCACCAATGTACGTTGATGCCGGACCGAGTCGGCCTCAATCGTCACCTCATGTGTAACCCGTCGATCCAGATAGTAGTTGGCTTTATTGATGCCGACATTTGTTTCAACTTGAGCAATGCTATCAACTAAACACTCTTTGTCGGCCAGTCGGGTTGGACAGTCCGGACTAAGCAGGGCTCCGTCCCAACCCAACGCAGCCAACGGCTGGTTCTCAACCGGGTCTACCATCGAAAACAGGATGTTTTGTTGCTTTAAACCTGTGACGAGAGCCGAGACCAACGCACCCTGTTTTTCAGCACTGAGGCTACCCAGCTGCCCTAAGAATGTTTTGAGCAGCGTCGAGGTGTAGTCTGGTTTATCACTGGCGTTTGCAAACTGAATCTCTGAGTGAAACTCGAGTCGTTCGTTGAGATTCCTGTCTGTAATTGTTTCGTTAAACTGGGTCAGCTCCACTGGGCCAGTGGCCTTAATTAGCTGTTGCCAGCCTTCAATGGTTAAACCAATTACTCCGTCTGGTTTTTGACCGCCACTGTGTTCTACAAACCAGCTAATTTGGGTGGCGGTGGCGGGAAAGTCGGGATTCCAGTTGGCGTCTCGCAAAAACCATCGGTTTTCGCCAAGTTGTGCTTGCAGGTCGGCAGGTGGTTTCACTTCGCCAGTCTGCTTTGAATCTAGCTCATAGCTGCTAAAAACCTGAACGTTAACAATGGTGCCTTTGTCGACAGTTAGAAGTGCTAAAGCCTGGATGAAACCACCAGTTGGCCGCAACTCTTGCTCATTTTGCACCACGATCGCATACACACGCCGCTGATTCTGACCGAAGAAAGTTGGCCACCAAGGCTGGAGCTGTTGGTATGCCGCCATGGCTTGACGTTCAGCCTCAAGCCAGGCTTGAAACTCACTAGCTGCCGCTTGATTACTTGCTGTCAGACTTTCCAACGGAACTTCTTTGAGCGCGGCTTGCAACTGCGAAAGTTCTTGATAGAGATTTTCTGTCGAAACGGTGGGTGCGTTGTTGGTGAGGGCGGGAGCACCTAGCAAGGTGCTCACCAGTTTTAGCTGTTGTTGTTGCCAAATCATTAACTGCGGCCGAAGCTTCAAGCTCCGGAACACAACTTCACTGAAGACTCGAGCTTGCACACCAAACCCGGGTGGTGTGATCGCACTGATCAGCTGGTTTTCCCACTGCAGCCACGTTGCCAGTGGGACCCAAGCTTGTGACGCACTTGAGGTGTCCAAAATGTGTTGTAGGTTGTGTTTCAACAACCAGCCACCGAATACAAAACTAACAGCCATCCCAGTCACGAGTATTAGGCTGCCAAAGCCTGCCAAACCTAGAAAAAAGACCTTTTTACGACGTTTACTCCTAGTGGTGATGTTTCGCGTTTCTTTGACCATTTTTTCGGTCTGAGACCGTTTGTGATCAGTTCGGTACGTGCTAAAGAGGGATACCACGGCTTGCTCAAGTTCTGCCTCGGGCTGGGTAACAAGCGACTCAGATTTGCGCGGGGGAACTGTTCTGAGGTTTGGTCGGAGTCGGGAACTAGCTCGATTGGCATCTGATTTGGAAATAGGAACTGGCCTCGGCATAGTCACCCGAGCGCTTTCCCTGGTGATGGTTGGTGCGACCGATTCAGTAGGTGCAGTCGGAGTCACGGATGGGGCAGGACTGGTAACTACCAGAGTGTCGGTGGCTCGGTTCAGCTTGGGCGGCAAGGTCGGTGGCACCAGGGTCGCCGGGGCAGTTCGAGCTGCCTTCAGTTGGCTAGGACTTGGCCAGCGCCGACTCACTTTTTGAATGGTGGGGTTTAGATCGAGTAGTTTTTTAGCACTCAGTTGCAGATATGCTTCGCTAGGCTCCAGACCAACCACGGGTCGCGCCTGGATACTTGGGGTCATACCATGAAGCCGGTGATAGGCGGTCTGACACTGATGCAACAACTGATGACTCGAAAGCGCATGGCCTTGAATAAGCATCTTGGCTGGACTAGTCGGACGGAAAATGTTTTCTGATAGGGCCTCGCTCAAATACTCTGTTTGAAGTGGAAATATATCTATCTGAGGATCTATAAAAGCGAAGTTTGCGGTCGCCTCACCCCAGCTAACCAAAACATCGTGCCAGCCGCTCAGATCAATCCAGTCGCGAACTACGACAATTTTGGCTTTAGGTAACTTCGCCTCCACGGCCGCTAGTGTTTGTAAAGCTCTGGAGCTAATTGCTTGCCAACTGGCCCATTGATTGGGAGTGCTTGAAATCGGGGTAAGCTGACCCAGAATCACTGTGACTTGTGTTTGTCTCGACCAAAGATCTGCAAGAATCGTGTCATCGATTGGCTGTAAGGTAGTTGTGTCTTGAATTAAAAAAATCTTGTACCACTCGCTGGTTTGGTGAAAAGCTGCCTGTACTGCGTCGCTGGCGGGCGGGACAACCACCACTTGCAAGCCCATGGCCGCTGTGACATCACTCACCACGTCCACCAGAGACCCCTCGCCAATAAGCAGAACGGTGGGTTCATCTGTTGCAACTTGAGTAATAAATAACTCTGACACTTTGCTATTCTAGGAGAAAAGCGGGTCCGAAGTACAGTAGCTGGGTGACAACCCTCTAGGCCGCGTCAAGAGCTTGGTTGACTAACTCGTCGGCGCGCTTGTTTTCGGCGCGGGGAACATGCTGAAACTGGGTTGACACTTTGAGCTGGGCCAAAATTGACCAGCACTGTTGAGCCAGTGCCAGCATACGTGGCTCCTTGATTTTCCAATGTCTCAGCAACTGTTCAACAACTAACTTTGAGTCGAGCTTCCACGTCACCTTTGTTAGTTCGGGCTGCGTTGGTAGGTGAGTTTGCAACCAGGTTAAAGAGTGGAGAACGGCCTGGTACTCGGCTTCATTATTGGTAGCAGTCCCCAACACTTCACCGTGTTCATACACAACTTGCCCCGCAGCATCTTGAACGGTTACGCCCAAAGCCGCTGGGCCAGGGTTGCCGCGTGAACCGCCGTCGGTGTTGATAATGAGTTCAGTGACCATACGTTTATTTTTTTGGACTGTTGTTAGCGATCGGCTTTTGGTCGAATAACTAAGAATCGTTGGTTGCCTTCGCCTTCCGAGACACTTTCAAGTGATTCAAACTCTGGGTACTCAGAGAGGGTGGTGTGCACAAAAAAGCGTTCCTGTGGTGGCAAAAATGGGAACGTGTATGGCCGGCCCGAATCCAACACCCGAGAAGCAATGTTGAGTGTCATCTCACGCAGTTTTTCTTGGCGCTGCTCGCGGTAATTGTTGATGTTCAAAACAATTTTTTGTTCTGGATAGTCAGCTTGAAACAGAACTCGGATTAAGCGCTGAATAGAACTCAACGTATCACCGTGAAATCCAATAAACAGACCTGAATCTTCGGCTGGCACAGTCATGTTGACCATCAAGAACTCACCGTCGGTCACTTCTTCGATAGTGACTTGGTCCTGGTCGATTCCGCTGTGCTTGCACAGGTTGGTTAGGTAGGTGTTGATTGACATAAACACTTTCTATTACTTGGCGGCTCTATTTTTTACTAGGGCGAGTGCTCGTTGAGCGTAACTCACTAAACCGCCTGGGCCAGATAAGGCCCACTGTTGAACAATACTAAAAACAGTCGTCACTACCCAGTACAGGGCCAACCCTGATGGGAAGCGTAACGCCGAGATCCCGATCATGACTGGCATGATAAAGATCATTTGTTGCTGCATGGTGGCAGCCATGTCCGCCATATCTTCTTCTTTTTTGTTGGCAGCTTGCACCTTGGCATTTTTACTTTGGTTCGGGACCACGTCTCGAACTTCAGTGGCCGGAGCAATCATCAGTGACAGAATCAACTGCGTCACTGCTGCCAGAATCGGCATGATGTACCAGTGATCAGGTTGCGCTAAATTCAACCAAGCAAAGTGCGTCTGGACGGCTACGCCGTTAATAACCCCTTGACCCAAGAATCGGATCAGCGCTTGATACAACACAATCAGCAATCCCAGTTGGACCAGTTGGGGTAAACACCCGGCCAATGGGTTGACGTTGTACTGCTTGTACAACTCCATTTGGGCTTTTTGCAAAGCCTCTTTGTTGTCACCGTGTTTGGTCTTTAGTTTTTTGAGTTCTGGCTGCAAAGCCATAATTTTCTTTTGTGCCTTGAGGGAGGGGAGCGTGAGTGGTAGCAGCAAGAATCGGACCAGTAAGGTAAATGCGATGATCGCCAACCCCAGGTTGCCTGTTAATGTGTAAAGTTGCGTCAAAATACCAATGAAGAATGAAATCATAGCTTGATTACCAACACCGAATAATTCGATACATGCCTGCTAATAACCCGATGATTGTACCACGCTCTCTGATCATTTTTCGGGTGTATTGGCTACAACTGGGGTTGTGCTTGCAGACTGGTTGATATCCAAAGACGGACATCAATACTTGCGACTTCACACCTGCTAAGGCTTGATACAAATTAACCAGTTGGTCGGCGAACTCGGTCATAGGTACTAACTCCTGCTGTCACAGCATGGCGCATAGCCTCTACCAACTCGACGCCGCGCAAGTTCAAACTGGTTCGGTTGGGATATACTGCCCAGACCCCCGTCGGGAGCTGTTGCTGCTTAATCAGCTCATATGCAGCTGATCGCCACCGGCGTTTCACTGCGTGACGTTGCACTGCCGAGCCATGCACTTTCTTGCCCACTACCACGGTGACCGTTGTCTCTTTATCTTGAGAGAACCAGAGGAAAAGGCCGATCGAACTTTTCAGGCGACGTGCTTGCCTAAAAAAACTGCGATTGGTTCGCAGTTGGGCCCGATATTGCTTGGGTAACATACCTCTCGCTTAGACGCCTTTACGAACTACGGTGAGTTGTTTTCGACCTTTAGCTCGACGGCGGCGCAAAACTAAACGGCCAGCATGAGTGGCCATTCTGGATAAGAAGCCATGTTTGCGCATGCGCTTGTGTTTCTTGGGTTTCCAAGTTCGTTGCATAAGAATCGGTAGTATATCACACCAGAAGAGTTTCTTTAATTATTAGTTCTGAACACGGAATGGCATTACCACGTATTGGGAGGCTGGTTTATCAATCGGTTTAAAAATGGCTGGCTTCAAGCTTTCTACCATTCCAAACCAAACCCGCTCACTACCACATGCCTGGAGAAAGTCCAACACGTACCGTACGTTAAAGGCAATTTCGCCTGATGCTTGCTCTTGATTTGTAATTGGGAGTCGCCCTTCATGGGTCCCCGAGGTAGCAGAAGTAGCGCTGATCGTACAAAACTCTGGCGTGATGTGCCACTGAACAATGTTCGAGCTCTCTCGGGCAAAAATCATGGCTCGCTTGAGATGCGCTATCATTTCTGCGGTGTCAAACTCGATCTGGGTAGTGATGTTGTTGGGAATAATCTTCTGATACGGCGGATACTCTCCATCCAAGAGCCGAATTAAAACACTGGTGTCTCCGACTTGGCACATGACTTGCTTTAGCTCGGTGGACACCACGAGGGTGAGTCGCTCGGCTTTTTGGAGACTGGCAATTTTACCGACTTCCTGCAGCGCCTTTGCTGGTAAAAGCAATGAGACTGGCGCAGAGGTAGTGACCGATGGTGATTCCCAGACACTGAGTCTGAACCCATCCGTGCCAACTACTTTTAGACCTTCTGAAGAGAACTGCCACAGAAGGCTTGTCAAAACTGGGCGAGTGATGTCGCTTGATGCTGCAAACGCGACTTGAGACAGGACTTCTTCAAACAACGTGGTTGGCAGCTCGAGAGGCTGGCCTTCAACTTGAGGAAACGCTGGAAAATCTTCCGCCGGCTGACTTGGCAACTTTGTGGTGCCGGACTTCGTTTGAATCTGCAGCTCTTGCGGGGTCGACAGTAATGACAGCTCCCCTGAATCAAGTTGGCCAACTGTTTCAACAAAAACTCTGCCTGGAACTGCACAACTGCCTGGTTCAGTTACTTGGCAGGGAATAGTAGTTTTAATGCCGACATAGAGGTCTGTGGCAGAAATAATCAATTGGTCAGTTTCTGCTGTAAGTAGGACAGAACTCAGAATAGGTAGCGTTGGTTTGTTTGGAATGGCGCGTTGCAACACAGTCAGAGTTTGACTCAAAGTTGTTTGCGACAGTGTTAATTGCATGTCGTCAGATCCTATCAAAATATTAATATTATTTGTAGTCGTATTAGTATTAGGCCAGTGTAAAGCGGAACAAAACAGACAGTCTGTATCTTAAAAAGCGGCTTTTTAGAACGTGGATAACTTGTCACAAACGGACCCCTTTGATAGTGCAAAACTTTTACACATGTTCACGAAACGTTCAAAAGATTTGCACAGCTCACAAAAGTTTTTAACACCCCTCCCAAAGTTATTTGGCAGAAATTCACCGACTTATTCACAATTGTGGAAAAGCTACTTAGAAACGGCTGTTAAAGACATACGAAGGGCGGATATATCGCGCTGAAGTACGTCGTCAGTCATGAGCTGTTTCTGGACTTTTCGGACGGCATGAAGGGCGCTGGTGTGGTCGCGACCGGAAAACCACCGACCGATCTCAGCCAACGGCAATTGCAAGTCTTCTTTGAGCAAAAACATGGCTACGTGCCGAGCCTTAACTAGTTCTGCCACCCGTTGTTGACCTCGAATGGCGATTTGTTTAACTCGATAGTGATTGGCAACGGCCCGAAGCACGTCGTTTGGAGTGACTTTGAGCGACGGTCGCTGCTTATCAATTTCCGTGTTGAGAATAGTATTAACCAGATCAGAGGTGATCGGTTTCTTTTGCAGCTCAACCGCTGAACGAATACTCGTGATCATGCCCTCAATCTTGCGAGCACTATCAACTTGTGACGCAATCAGCTGAGCAATTTCCATGGGAATACTCAAGTTGACCGCACTAGCCTTGATCAAGAGAATTGCCGTTCTTAGCTCAAACGACGGTTGCTGAATATCGATCATTAAGCCGGCCTCGAACCGCGACCGCAACCGATCTTCCAGGAGGTTGATTTCGTGTGGCGGCCGGTCTGAGGTCATGACCACCTGGCTGGCCTGCTTAATCAGGGAGTTGAACGTGTGAAAGAACTCTTCCTGAACAGCATTTTTGCCGGCAATGAACTGGACGTCGTCGATCAACAGAACCTGGGCAGTGCGAAAACGCTCCTTGAACTTAATGGCTCGCTTCATCTGGATAGCATTGACGATTTCGTTGGTGAACTCTTCACCCGTGCAGTAGATAACGCGTGTTTCGGGGTTATTTTTGAGAATGTTGTTGCCGATGGCGTGCATGAGGTGGGTTTTTCCGACTCCCACGCCACCATACAAGAAAAGCGGATTGTAGGCTGTGCCTGGCCGATTGGAAACCGCCGTGGCGGCAGCGTGAGCCATTTCGTTGGTGGTGGACACGGCGAACGTTTCAAAGGTAAAGTCGGCGCGCAAGCCAATCTGTCGTGCAGCAACGACCGCTCGGTCAAGAGCGACCGATTGAAGAGTAGATGGTGAAAACAAATCTTCCACCCGCGGCGAGCCAGACTTCGTCTGGTGAATTAACGAACCGATCGAGTTGAAGGTTGGGGCGGCTGGGGAGGGAGTCGGTGCGTGAGAACTTGCCCCAGTTGAGGCTGGTGGCGCGCTGGTTGCTGTTGGGGTTGGTTGGCTGGGCGCTGGGGCGCTAGGGAAGGCAGCCGATTGGTTTGCAGAAGTCGGTTGGTTGGGAGTGGGGGAGACAGGCGGCTTGGGGGTGGGTGTTCCCACCTCGAACTCCAGCTGCACGGCTTTCCCCACCAACGCGTCGAGGACAGTTTTCAGCTGGGTGGAGAGATTTTTGCGAATGGTGGTGGCGTGAAAAGCGGTCGGGCAGGTGAACACGGCCCGTGCGGTCTCACCATCAATAAACAGCCCGGTCAGGGGGTTGGAAATCACCCAAGTATTAAACACAGCGGGACTGAGTTGCTGTTGGAGCTCGCTGCAAGCTTGACTCCAAATGGACTCGAGTTCTGGTGGCGAAAAAGTATAGGTACTCATGACAAACGTTAACCTTGTGCTGGGGCAAGCAGGGGACAGGCTTTCAGTAAACTTCGTTGAAAGTTTGGTAACAGCGGTTATACACAGTTTTTTCCACACTCCGCAAGGGCAGAAACGGCAGGCGACATCAATCCAAGCTAGGTTTCGCTCGGGGGAACGTAGTTATCGATGGAGTAGCGACTAAACGGGGAGGCGGGTTGTTCGGTAGCGTTGGTAGCTGCCGTGGGCGTTCCAGGACTGGGGCCAACAGAGGCAGCTCCCGCTTGATTGGTCGGGGCGGAGCCAGCGGCAGGGCTTGTTGCGGGGGCCGCCATCCAACTCGGTGTAATCTTGGGTGATTGTGGAGAGGCGACTGGAGCTGTGGCTCCGGCAGCAGCCTGTTCGGTAGCCCGTCGGCGCAGAATTTCTTCAGGATTGGTGGTGATGACTTGGTGTTCTTCGTCACTGGCTACCACCCGCAGCGCCACATGATTCTGGCCGGCGAAAAAGATTCCTTCTCCGACATCAGCTGAAACCAAAAGCTGTCGCTCACCTTCAGACAAATAAAATGTTTCGGCCAAGATGGGAACGGACGCAGTGGACTGTTTCATCAAGAATTGAATGGAAGCATTGGTCACGATGGCTTTGCCGTAGTCACTATGCAAAAAGTCCTCAACGTCTTGGGTGATGGTGGTGATGCCAAGGTAGTACTTGCGAGCCCGTTTGGCCATCGAGTGAATAAATGAAGCCGAGTCGGGGTGTTTCATGAAGTACCAGGCCTCATCGATGACCAACAAACGTTTCTTAAGGTTCTTTTTGACGCGAGTCCAGATAAAGTCCAGCACGATGAACATGGCGATCGGCCGCAGCTCCTCTTCCATGTCCTTGACGGAAAAGACGGTGAACTCATTGGTGATGTCAAAGTTCGATGGATGGTCAAAAATACCGCGGAACGAACCAGTGATGAACTTCTCCAGCCGGGCGGCGATGTCATTAGCTTCGTTGTTTTCCATGCCAATCAAAGCCTTGTACAGGTCTTCCATGAGTGGTGGTTCATTGGTTTGGGTGGCTGGGTCAGGAGTAATGCCTTTGGCCTTGTAAGCAGCTACCAGGGCACGGTCGAGTAGAGCATCTTGAGTGGGGGTCATCTGGCCCAGCATGACTTTTAACAAGCCATGCAGCGAGATAATTTTTTGACCCAACTCATTTTCACCTTCTTCATAGAGGGCCGACAGGTCAAAAGGGTTGATTTTCTTTTCAGAATTGAAAGTAAAGTTAATGTACTCGCCATTCACTGATTTGGACAGATCTTCGTACTCGTGTTCGGGGTCAAGGACAATGACTTCCACGCCAAACATGAGTTGGCGCAAAATCTCGAGCTTCACGGTGTATGACTTACCTGCACCAGACTTGGCAAACACCACCATGTTGGCGTTTTCCATCTTATAGCGATCAAAAATCACCAGCGAATCATTGTGCTCGTTGATGCCGTACATGATTCCTGTTTCCATGGTGAGTTCTGACGAGGTGAAGGGAAAGGTTGTCGCCAGCGACGTGGTGTCCATGTTGCGAGTTACCAGCAGTTTGTCCAAGCCCATTGGGAGGGTGGTTTTGAAGCCCTCATCCATCTGGAGGGTGGCCTTTTTGGACACAATCAAAAGCGAGCCGAGTGTAGACTGCAAACTTTTAGTAACACGTTCGAGGTCCTCTTTGCTCTTTGCCTGGATGGTTACGTACAAGCCGAGTTGGTAAAACCGCTCGGAGCCTTTGGCCAGCTGTTCCCGAATCACTCGCGCATCTTCCAGTTTGACCTCAGTATTGATGTTGCTAATCTTGCCCTGCCGGATATCGGACTGAATTTCCGCCTCCATCTCGGTAATTTTGCGTTTTAGGTTGTCCAACACGTCTTTCACATCAACCGGAAAGATGAACATTGAGATGTTGAGCTGGTTAGGAAAGTTGATTAATGGCGACAACCAGTTAGCCGGCACGGTTCTGGGATAGCCAGCCACGAACAGCGTGCGCGTATAAGTGGAGTTGATTTTTTGGTAGGTAAAATCAACCTCAATAGCCTCAGGCGCAATAATGTCTTGGATGGTTACCAGGCCACGCGAGAACTCTTTCAGGCGTTCCATATCACGTTCAGCCTGGGCCGCCTCGGGATTTGTCTCGGCGGCAGGTTTCTTGGCGAACGGTAGTGGCAGGCTAGCCAGCAAATTAGGCATTACTTCTTATTGTACGTCACCAGCTTGGGATGATGCTAGTCGTATTAAATCTCTGGTAGGGGTGGCATAGCACCCGCGCCAGCCGCTGGATTGTCTGCTGGGGCCGGTCCCGGTGGGGTACTGGGTGGGACGGCCATGCCGGAACTGCTCTCAGCAGCTGGTGCCGCTGGAGTAGCGCCACCCAACTCTTTAAGCGCTGAGTCAATGTCAGCTTGCGCTTCAATGGTAGGGACCACTGGCGGTGCCACTGGAGCTGGAGTTGGAGTTGGAGCTGGTGGGCTCATCGGGGCTGGGACCGGAGTTGGGATTGGGGTGGGTGCGGGACTAGCCGGTGGCATAGCTGGTGGCATGCTTGGTGCTGGAGGTGGCGTGGGCACCGCAGGGTTGTCACTAACGATTGGCGCAGCTGGTGCCACTGGAACTGGTGCAACCGGCGGCGTCATAGCTGGCGCAGTCTCAGGCATTGGGGCCGGGGTGGGCGTGTTGCCAGGGGCTTGGTTGGTAGGAGGGGTGGTAGTCGCTAACATAGGGTCGACTCCTTGTACGGTAGTTGGTACTGGTTGAGTTGCGGCGGGCTGGAGACCGGAACTCTGCATTTGAGCATTCACTAAGGGAGTAGTGTAACTCCGGGTGTCAGTAATTTGCTGACCTTCGGCGGCCTCAGGATTGTAACTAGTGTAAAACAGCTGAATGATTTCTTGAGTGGTCAATTGGCGAGCCTGCAAACCAATTCTGGCAAACTGGCCAATCAAGTGATCTCGCTTTGGTTCGAGAATGTCGCGAGCTTTTTGCAAGATGACACTGCGTTCAACTGATGAAATGTCCACCTTTTTTACACCAGGAATGACGGTCTGGGGTGGGAGCAAGCCCATTTCCAGCGCCGTGGCGGGAATCGCCACATAGAACTTTTTATCGAGAACATTGCCCTCATGAATGAGGTCACCGACAAACATGCGGTAGCGCTTGATGCGCTCCTTCTTTTCCATATCTTGAGTTTCGTCTTCTTGATCTTTAAGTAGCTGAAGGTAAGCAGTCACGTCTTTGGTTTGGGATTTAACGACAATTTGAATGGGGTAGTTCAGCGAGTTTAGTAAGCTAGCATACGAGTAAATAACCGCATCCTGTTCTTCTTCAGCAAACAGACCAAAATTAATGGCATTCACCGTGATAATTAAGGCGGTACTGCCGTCCTTCATGATCAAGAGGTCGTTGGTGATATCGTAGATATCCAAAAACTGTTGGGTGGTGGACTGGACAGACGGTGTCGTCGGCATGACAGCATCATTATAGCGGAATCTCTCTAGGCTGTGTGAAGTACTCATTCGGTCCAGTGTTCAGGAGACCAAAGCAAGCATTTGCTGTAGCGGGGGCAAATTTTAGTTGGTAGTGAGTTTTTTTTACAGACTGCGAATCTCGATTGGATCGACGACCTGACCGGTCAAGCTGAGTGATTGGGGCAAGAATTGATAGTTTTCTTTATCAACGCTGATGGTGTACTCACCTGACGGCAAGGGGGTGGTGACAAAGAATTGGCCAAGTGCGTTCGTTTTTACCGCTCGAGCCACGAGCCCCTGCGGGGTGCCAATTTCAACAATTGCGTCGTTGATAAGTTCGTTTGTGGGAGTCAACACCATTCCTACCAGTTTGTTGGGTTCGGATGGGCGCGTGGGAAAGGGTAGGTTCGCGTTCAACTCGGCAGGTGAAGCCGTTCCCACGATTGCTGGGGTTGCTGCCACATCAGTATAGGCGCGCTCATCAGCAGGTGCCTGGGTTGCATTGATGGCTGTTGCCTCATCTGTGGTGAGTTGGGAAGATTGCAAGTTTACCGTTGGTGCCTCGGGAATCTCAATGGAAGTGGCCACCTGATGAACGCCCAGAAGCTGTTTGTTGGCAGCCAAAGAGGTGCTGGTGGGTAGCCCAGAGGAGGCGGGTGTTTCAAAAACGGTGACCGAAGCTGGTGCTGGCTGGGCTGTGGTGGTGTCAGTGGGCAGTGACTTAAGACTGTGTGTGCGAACGGTCAGGGTAGCTCGGTGTCCTTGTTTAATCAAGCCCACGCCTTGTGTGGTTTGAAACGCCATCATGATCTCTTGAAGTCGTGACTGTTCCATCAGTTCGAGTTGGTCGGGAGCTTGTCCCTGGTTGAGTGTGCCCAAATACTCTTTGATGCGTTGGCGACGCGCAGGGCTCAAGTCGAGATCGGTTGTAGTATTTTTGACTTGGTTGGGTTGGTAGAGAAACGGTTCCGGCACTTTTGGTTCCCGACGCCAGTAAAACAGAGTGGGCTTGTACATGACTCTGATGAACGTGATCAACCAGTGATCGAGCGGGCGCTCTTCAAACGGCACAAAAGCCGCCATAGCACCCATGGCCACACTGATACCAATCAAGGGCCACTTAATTAAGTCGAACAGGTTGGTGGTGTAAATGAGGAACGCCACGATACAGCCCGCGCCGATTTCCGCGAACTGTTTGATGGTCATGTTACCGACAATGTGAAACCGATAACCAACCACATCCTGAGGGATCGGATGTTCTCGCATACTATGATTGTAGCAGGAAAAGAGGTGATGCCGCAGGCTTAAAGTTGCCTAGAGCTGGGCTTCAGGCGGAGCAGGAAACTCTTCAGGGCCAGCCCCATCTTCACTGAGGTCTTTACCCCACGAATTCATAAATGCGTCAGCGGTGGTGGGTTCAAAGTACCACTTTTCTTCAATTCGGCCATCACTCAAATTTGCCACGGCTACAACTCCTTTTGCCAAGAAAACATGAGCTTGTTGCCCGATGGCGATAGTGGTGTGGAACAAAGACATATCTGGTTCACCGAACTCTGCCTTAACTTCTTCGAGAGTGAGAGTGCTATCAGCGGGTAACAGTTCACGGATAAACACGACTTTATTTTGTTGATCGGCGATGACTTCATGCGGAATTGCTTTAAAGGGGGAAGTATAGGTAACTTTTGTACCTTCTGCCGTTCTAGTTTTACTGATGGGTTGTCCCAGGCGACTCTCAACCTGAAACAAAGTTGTGTAACCGGGAGTGATGGCATTCCAGGTGTTCTCTTGGTTAACGGGGTAACGAGCAGCTACAAATAATTGGATGAGAAATGCCAGTACGAGGAGAACAGCAACACCAATCAAGCCGAGTATCCACCAATACTCTCTCCACCACGGGATCGGCTGGAGCGGAGTGTTGGGATTGGGTTGAGTTGAACTGAACGCCATTTAGTTGCTGGCGAATCAAGCAATTAATTAAACTCTTGTCCGCCAAAAATGTTGTCTCGCATCCAATTATACTCAGCTTGGTACCGACCTTGAAAGTCGAATAACTGAGGTGCGTCATTGATCGAGAAGCGATATGTCTTTGAGATGACGTATAGCACCATGGCTTCGGGGAAAGCCTCGCCACTACCAGAAGAACAAACAGCGGGGAATGGATAGGTATAACAGCGACCTGACCAGATGGTATTAAAGTTGGTGCGCAGGTTGCCGTTGCGATAATCAATAGCATGGCCGAGTTCATGAACTAGGGTGTATTCAGTACTATCTATACTGTACTGAACGCCGGGGTCATAAATACCAACTTTGTTGCCACCGTAGGCAGCTGGTGCCCAACCACCACATTCCCCGTTACAACTACCGCCACCACCACCGGGGAGTCGATACAGTTCGACGGGGCCCTTCTCACACAATAAACTAATATAGTTAGAGTTGGTGCCGGCTCGGCGGTTGAAGGCTGACAAGACTTGGGTTCGGTCTTTATCATTCCAGGCTTTGGATTGAATGGCAAACTCACCACCTCCAAAAGTCTGACCACCTTCCGCAAAGGTGAAACACCCAATCTCCGGATCACCAATTGTTAATGAACCAATCACGTCGAGAACCTGGACGTCGCCGGTAATGCCTTGAACTTGGAACACAAAATGGAACTTGTTGTTGACCTGAACATCTACGCCGCTGACAGCGGGCACAGTATACGTAATGGTTTTTTTGCCAGTAATAGGATCACTGCCGAGTTGCTGGCGGACTGCTTCTGTTTGGTCGGGGAGGGTGAGGGCATCGCCGCCTAGGTATGAAAACGTGTCGGTGGTTTGATCAACACCAGGCACAATCACGTAGTCTTCTCGCGGGGTAATTTCAATGGTATAGGTAATATCAGTGGCTTGATTGTTTTCGATCTGGGCTGGTAAAACTTTTTTGCTGATTTCAACATACTGCGAGTACTCGGTAGCTTGTGGAGTAATGGTCAGGGGATCGATCAATGAGTTCTGGATGGCCATGATGGTGACTGTCGAAACAACAGCCGTTCCCACAGTAGCAATGACCACTGGTGCAGTTGGGGTAGCGATAAACGGAACTCGAGTGGCTGCTGCGGCAGCTCCAGTGGTGGTTGCGGGTGTGGCAGCCGCTGGGGTCCCGCCGAGGACGCTCTGGGCTTCGCCAAGCGAAGCTTGACCAGCTGCCGAGGCAGTTTTGGCGCCACCCAAGAGATCGGCACCAGTTTTGTAGACAACATCAGCTGCGAAACCAATGCCGCCACCGATGCCAGCACCAATGCTAGCGCCGGCAGGTCCAAAGAAAAAGCCACCGATGGCAGCTCCTAACCCAGCTCCTAAGAAGGTAAACGGAAAGTTGAGCACAATCATCAAGCCACCAAGGGCTTGATAGCGCTTCTTGATGCCAAGTCGCTCAAGGCCAGTACTGACGGCGTTTAAAGCCGTTCCCAATCCAGGCACAGCAGCATTTACGGCCATGCCGGCAGCTTGGGCAGCTGCCATTTCAGCAGCGCCAGTTGTGGCTTTTTGGACCGCGTTTCCAACTGTCTCTTCTTTGCCACCGCGTAGCCGGTGGAAGTAGTTTTTGGCTCGACCACCAAGGGTTTTGGCACTGAGGGTCTTTTTACGATTCGAATTAAGTTCTTGGATGAGAACCGAGGGAGTAAAGTTGGGATCGGCTTTGGCGGCTTCAGTTAGGCCAGCCAACTCAAGCTCTTTCCAAAGATTTTGGACAAATGCTTGCCGGTATCGCCACTCGGCAATCGCCTCCTCGTTAGCGGTGGTCGGTTCTGTTTGGCCAACCACATATGAGTAGGGAGTGTGAGCAGCCGAGATAACGGTCCGGACATTGACTGTTCGCAGGACTTCGCGATAGCGATCAAGACTATCTTGGAGTTGTTCGCGTTCATCCGCGTCGGTGTCGTCATCGTACGTGAAAAGACCGACGTTACCAGATTGACGACTCAAACCTTCACCACGCAGCCGCTGATTCAACAGTGCATTTTCAGTTTTGTAGCGCTCACTGAGTAGTTTGTTGAGTTCTTTTTTGAACCGGGCGGCTTGTTCTTCACTGAGGCTGCGACCGAAGTGACGGGCTATCTCTGTGGGTGTCAAGCTGTCAACAAACCGTTTGGCGCTCGTTTCATCCTGGAAGGTGACCAATAAACTATCAACACTTTGGTCAAGTTGCAGGGCCAAAATGCCATCAGCCGCGGCGTCACCGGCCAGAGCTTTAGCGGCAGCTTGACGCTGTTCTTGGGTGCGGGCCTGTAAGAAAGCTTGGACTGAAGCTTGGAATCTTGGATCTTGATTTAACCTCGATCGAATTCGATTGAGGACGAACAACCGAGCATAGGTCGGATTGTTGAGACAGCGAACAAAGTCTTCGTAGTTCAGCTCAGCCAAAGTTGTCTCAATGTTTTGGAGGAACAAGTTTTGGATCGGGACGAATTGATCGCGCAGCCCACCAGTCAGTTGGGTGGGGTCAAAGCCATCAAAGCCCATGTCGGTGCTACCAAAGTAGTTGATGGCCAGGGCGTTCGCTAACCGAACTTTTTCAGCGCCTGTTCCGATGGTGGGACCAAGCACCAGTGCCGTCAGCCGCCGCCGCTCAGCCAGTGGCAGCTGGGACCACCAACTGCTGTTGAAGTCTTCAGCCCGACCAGGAAGAATACCGCGGTCGCCCGTTTGAACCAGTTGAGTTAATTTGCTGAGGGCGAGTAGGACAGTGGCGTTGTTGACGGGGACGGCTTCGGGAGCCAGTTCCATTTTACCCTCAAAAACAGCAACTTCTGTCTCGGCCCACGACAAGATAGTTTGGCGATAGGTAGCAGGTTGGCCAATCCGCTGCATAAAAGTGGCCACTGCCACCGGTACGTACTGCCCAGCCCAAATTTCGAACAGGTTGCTCACGACCGAGCGAGTAGCAGCGTCATACACCTTGCCTTGTGGATCGAGAGTTGCAGACTGGAGATCAAAGTAGGCTCGTCCCTCAAGTCTTTGCAGCATGTCGCTGAAGAGTTGTTGCCAAACGAGGCGCTCCAAACGAGCCGACCCAATTCCTCTGAGGTTAAGCTCATCAATAATGGCATTGGTGATGCGAATGTTGACTTCATTGAGGGCAGTTGAGAACTGGATGAGTGTCGGGGTAGTGGTCTCGGGCGGTTTTTCCTCCTTGGTCTCCTCACTGCCACCAGCCTCAGCAGCTGCCTCAGTCCCTGCTTCACCAGCTAGTTCGGGGAGGGTTTCTTTGCCGAAGATGCGACCAAAGACTTCTTTTTTGGTAAAGAAAGTGTAAAAAGCGCGGGCTTGTTGAATATCGCTATCACGCAGTTCCTGTTCGCTAGCCAAAGCTAGATCGGCGGCGCTGAGCTCAGGTCGGAAGAAAAATGGCGATGACTCACTCAATAACAACTCGAGATCTCGAGGATCGAGAATGGCGTTGATTGGGCGATTTTGGTTCTCTTTGGCTAAGTATCGGTTGAGGTACTTCTTGGTGCCGTCGCTATCTTTGAAGATTGTTTGCAGTGCTTTACTAAAGGTGTGTAAAACCAGCCGAACTTCTGGCGGACTAAAACGGTTGCCGTGCACAGCCCGGACGGTGCTGAGCGGCTGAGCCGAGACCACGGCTTGGGTAGGGAGCTGTTTGGTGTCCCGAACGGCTTGCGCCAAAACCAAGATATCGCTGCTCCACAAGGCTAAAGCTTGAGCAGGGTCACGCTCCAGCTCTGCAACCAACGGCCGCAAACTGTCATAGCCACTGGTGGTTTCGCCAGCGGAAGTAATCAAGCTCTCCAGAGATTCGCTGATTTCAGCAGCTAAGTTCAGCAGCTCAGTTCGTTTGGTGTTGAGTTTGGCAAAATCAGGCTCAATCCCTTCGAACGAGTTGGTCACTAGTTCACGTACATTATCGAGCGTGTCGTTTTTGGCAAATCGGTTGGCCGCTGGAGTCTTGGGAAATGCAGCCTCAATCCAGTTAGCGACGTCCAGCAAGAGCACCGCCACGTCATCGAGGTACATTTTCTCGGTTTGGGCCGAGATCACCGCTTGATCGGTGTCACCTTCGGTGGGGCGGTTTTTGAACTCAACACTGTAACTTTGAGCCGGTCGAGTGCTGCCGGCGAACGTTAGTCGGAACGGGTCGACGATCGTGACCTTGCTCAAGTTGGTGTTGGTAATCGAGGTAATGATTTGCTGAAGAGCAGTCAGGAACTGGTCGCGTTGACCATCTTTGATGGCAGGAATCTGCAGCCGCTTCAACCAGACTTGCTGTTTGGTGCGAGTTGAGGACGGAGCGCTGGTTGTGGTTGGGCTGTCCACCATATGACTGTGCTGAACCGGCATTAGAGCAAGTTCATAACCTACTATTATACTTGGTCAGACCGGGGGACGACGAGGCGAGTTTTTTGTGGCCCTGGTTATGAAAGAAGCGACACGAACTCCCCTTTGCAAGGTTGAGACAAGCTTGCCTGGGCATACTTAGCGTATCGTGGGGGTGCTGTTGGTACAGCGCCCGATCTCCGAAATCTGGCGTGGGAGTTCAATTCTCCTCACCTCCACGTCAAGTAAATATTGAGATTTCACACCACAGGTGGTACTATAATGACAATTCGGAGATCGGGCAAGAGAAACTGTACCAACAGTACGTCAGGAAAAAACCGCCATTTAGGGGCGGTTTTTTAGTCTCTGAATTAGTCTCTGAAGTTGATTTTAGGCAGCCAGTTTGAGTGGCGCTGGTACACCAAATTGAATAGGTGCAGGGGCGGTAGGAATTGCGAGATTGACGATAACCGCGTGAGGAATGGGTGAGTTTTGTTCAGATAATTCTAGTTGGGGCATATCTGACTCAAGCAATATTTTTTCCAGTTCTTCAATTATCAGTTCCAGCTCCTTGATCGGGTCGAGAGCTGACGCCAGTCGGCGGCCAACTTCGAGCCATTGTTCAGGCAACTGATACGGCGACTTAAACACGCTACCAGCCATGAACTCACTCAGGCTCGTGCTTTCTTTATACAGTGTTTTGTTAAGTAACTCTTCGACCCGAGCTAACTGGGCGGCGTGGTCGGTGACGTTGGTGATGGCCGGGTTGCTGGCCAGACTGTCTTGGAGGTGTTGCTGACGGCGCTGCTGGTCCTCGATGGCAACCAACTCTTCATACTTTTCGGCACTCAACACAAAGTCATCTTGATTGAGGTCAATGTCACATGGTCCGAGCGCTACCCCGTTGACGTACCGGCTGGTGGCTGCGTACTCATCATAGTGATCTTTGTGAACATACCACGTTACTTTTTCGCCGGTCACATCGTTGATCAGAACCAGTGGTAGGTAGGTGGTGCGAATACTTTCACCAGCGGGCAACAAACCCTCGACCCCTTTGCCGGCTTTGGCCGCCTCTTTCAAGACTGATGTTGGTGTGCCGACCGTGCAGTGGAGCAAACTGGCTAAGCGGTTGAGAGGCAAGGCCGGGTTCAGTTCAGACACATGTTGGAGTTGTTTCAGGAGTTCACGGTCTTCTCGGGTGGCTAGACCCTTGCGTTTAGCCATTTCGAGCTTGAACTCGGTGGTGATGCGCTCCACTAAACTCAGGTCAGCCAGCTCGGGATGGTGGCGAAGTTGGTCGCGCAGTTTTTGCCGCCAGCCGAGTTTTTGGTTGGCAAGGAGTTCTCGATAGTTGCGAGCGTTGGCTTCCACCCACTTCAAAAAATGGCGACGGGTAATGTCATCAATTAAATGGTCAAACTGATGGGCAGCAGCCTTAGGAAGTTCCGAGGTCAGCAGTTCAGTGAAGATGGTTTGCAGCGCACCCAACACCTCCACCTTGGCGGTCTCGAACTCGGCCGCGTTCAAGTCGGGTAGATCAATCAACTTAATTTTCCAGTCTTGGCTGTTGGCAAACACCAGCTGCTCGAGGTTGGCTAGTTTGTCGACCGGGATCTTGAGTGGGGTAGCGATTAGTTGGTGACTGGGCTCTTTGAGATGGGTGGCGGGTTGTGGTGTTGCTGGCTGAGCACCCAACTGGGTGATGAGCTGATTGTGCAGTGTTTGCAGGTTGGGGACGGAATCAAAGTTGGTGAACTGTTTAAAGTTCATGCGGCCGCCGTAGAAATAGTACACATTAATAAATGAGTAGTTGCTGTCGCGCTGACCAGGATATTTTTCGGCAGTGCTGCCTTTGGGACTGAACACCACGATGGCCTGGTCATTCAGCAGCTCTGGATGTCGCAGGTATGGATCATTCAACTCGGCGTTGCGGGTTTCCAGCTGGGCGCGAGTGGCATCACGGCCTTCTTTGGCAAACAACCGCTCGTTGTTGCGGCAGACTTCGACTACCGAGTGGCTATAGCTTTGGCCGTTGCGAATGATACCGTTGGGTCCGTACTCGTACAGCTTCACTTTCAACATACCCACATATTCGTCAAAGTACGTTAACAAATCGAGTGAGGTGTTAATCCAGCGTTGCTCAGGGGATAGCTCAAGGCGGGGGTCGAAGTAGTTGGTGGAGTCCCACCGGCGCGGGGCACGGCGCCACAAGGATCGCAGCTCGGGCAGTTTAATGTGCTCTGGTAATTGGACGAGGCGCTGAACACTCGCTAGGGCGATACCTACCAAACCGCGCAAAGACTCATCCTCAAGGGTATTGAGCTCAGCCGGAGTGGGCAGATAGCCGCGGTGTTCGGCGGTGGCGATCATGCGGCTCCGAGATTCGGGAGCCTGGGCGATGAGTTCATGCGACTCCGTGGCGCGCGGATATATCTAGGGTTGGGGTCGACAAGTTAAAACTTGGGGTAGGCGCGACCAAAAACCTTAGCCCTCAGACGATCGGACTCCTGGCGGAAGGGGGGGCGGCAGATTTGTCGCCAGCCCGTGTGCCAGATACCGTTGCGGCCCAGTTCCGGTTTCTCACCGGATTCCACTGAGGGTACGTGTGCGGTTAGTTGTAGCAAAAATTGGGTGGGGGAACAAGGGCGATCCTAGCCAAAACCAACCCGGACTTGCGCCAGGCGCAATAGCTGTGGCATAGTCAAGATATGAACGAAGCCGGTTTTGAAGGTTCACCCCCACCAGTCTCAGCTCCCAAACCCGCCGAGAACTTGATCAAGTTAGAGACGACTGTGCCGGCCGAAAACGTGAGTGCCCGTCCAGCTGAAACCCCAAGTCCTGCGGCTGCTTCGTCGTCAGAAACTCCCGCTCCAGCTCAGCCCCAGGCGCTTGGTGAGCAAGTGACTAGTGAGCCAGCCATTCAGGTCGCTGGCAAAGGTATGTCGGTGGACAGCATGCGCCAAGCTGTAGCCGGTGAAGTGCCAGACCCGACGCAAAACACGCTTCAAACCGCCAGTGAGAACCAATCGGTAGCCAGCCTTCAGGCTGCGGCCGAAGCGACACCAGCGGTGACGATCCGACAGAAGGTGGAGGTGTTTGCCGACACCGTTTTGCAAAAACTCGATGGCCAAGAGCTAACCCCTGAAAATGTTGAAGCCGTGCTGGTTGAGGAAGAAATGGCTGCCACCGGGACCAGTGAACCTGAGGCCAAGGCTAAGGTGGAAAAATTTCGTGCAGCTTGGAAAGAGCGAATGGTCAACATGTTTAAGGCTGGCGCTGTTGATCTTCAGAAGTGGTGGGGTGGTGACTGGAAGGGTGTCCGAATGGGCGACTTCATTAACAACTTCTTTTTTGCATCTGACAGCCACGGCGGTCTAGGTACCGAAGGTGGCTTTGAACCGGAGGAACGCAGTAAACACTTCACCAAAGATGAGTTTGAAGACCTGCTCAAGAATAATCCGAAGAAACTCTCAGAAGCGCTGCTGCGGGCGTGCAAAGATGGTGAGGGAGCATTGTTTAGCAATGGTTTTGGCGAAAGTTCCACCGAGCGTGATGCCATTGAGGCCAAACTAAAAAGTGAACAACCAGCCGATTTGCTGGTGGTACTGAACGAAATCTGTAAGTTCCTATTCAGCAACGACCAGACGGAAGTCCGAACTAAGCGCTGGCGAGTAGTTAAGGTGCAGCTAGGAGCTGCACTGACTGAAAACAAGAAAACCTTGAGCGACAAGATTTACAAAGACCTGCTGTTGCAGAATTATCAAGAAACTGATACCGCCAAAAAGCCGTTGGCGAAGTTGCTGAAGGTGGAGGCAACCAGTGCAAATACAACAGCAACCACACCGGCTCCGGCTCCGAGTGAAACCTCTGGCTCGGCCGCGCCCGAAGCGGCGGCGTAGGGGATTTTTGGATTTAGTAGTGACTTGCTTCCCTGACCCGAGTAACTAAGAAGGTTGTTTTGTCTTTCAACCTCTGGAACACAGTGTTTGCAGAGTCTAAAAAATGGTACAATAGCGCCATGTGTGTTGAATCCATTGTCCCCAACGTTGATAAAGATGAACTAGGCCAACAAGCCATTGCTCAGGTGGAGGCAGCGTTAGAGCAAATTAACTCTGGCGAAATGACTCCGGCTCAACAAGCCGCTAAACTCAGAGAGCTCGAGGAAACTCTGGATGAGCAGATGGGGCTTTACCGCAAAAAGGATTATCCTCAGACTGCCCAGAAAAGAACAGAGCTTTTTCAAAAGATCTATGATTTGAAGTCAAGTCTGGGTGAAGTTGCTGAAGAGCCACTTACTACGTCCGGTTCAGATAGCGAGCAGCCATCTTTGGTAGCGCCTGAATTTAACATTGATTTTTCAGGCTTAGTTGAGAAAGTTTGGGAGAGTTTGCAGCCCAGAATAGAAGAGATGATTAAGCAGGCCACTGCTAATTTATCTCAAGATACCAATCCGTTGGCCCAAACTACATTGTCAAAAGAACCAGTTGTTACTCAACCTCCAGTTCCACCTACAAGTTCAAGTAGTAGCTTCGTCAAATCACCAGATGCATTTGATCCAGACTCATTTGTGCCTTTTGCCGACCGAGCTTCAACCCAGTCGTCAAGTAGCGAGCCAAGTGCCCCAGCTAATGTGGAAGCTCCAGCTCCTAAACCAACTACGCTTCCTGAGGAAACACCAGCTACTACGGTGTCGCCCGATGACGAATCGGTTGCGGAGGAGCCTGAGGCATCAGAACCACCAGCGCCGGAAGGTGCAAAGACGCCCATGTCCGAGTCACCTGTGGGAAGCGCGGTAGAAGAAACCACACCCACTGTTCCAGAGGCAGTTGTAGAAGAATCGACCCCACCAGCAGCAGCTCCAGAAGCGGCCGGCGACCAATCTGGTCTGCAAACGAAAAGGCTTGGTTTCTGGCGACGTGGCGGAAAAGATTCGTCGCAGTCGGCAACTGCTCCACTTAGCAATGAAGCAACTCCTAAACCACCAGCTCAAGAAAAACCAGCAACTGAGCCACCAAAGGTTGAAACCCCAGAACCACCCACCGGCAAGCCTGATGGTGGAGAGAAAAACGAGGACCAAGAACCATACAGTCCTTGGTCGGTCTTGGAAGAGCTACTCGAAGAAGAAGAAGGCAATGATAATTAATGTATGAGTCAAAACGAACAAGAAAAAAAAGCATTTATCGATCAAAAATCGGCTGAATACACTAGACGGCTGGTTGCTGCTGTGCCCAAAACCGATGCTGAGTTGCGTGATTTCGCTAAAGAAATGCTTGGACAGATTCCTAAAAATACTCCTGAAACCGACCTTTTTATAGAAGGATGGAGGAGAGCGTTTTCCAAGTATCATGAGCTATTACCCGGTATCAAAAAAGTTTCAGATATACTCGTGAAAGAGCTGGGCGACCCACAGTCAGTCACGGACATTGATCAACTGCTCGCAGATTTACCTGATCAACTGAAAGAAGCTGAAGCATGGCTGAGTAGTAAGAAACGCGCCACGAAGGATAGTCGTGAAAAGGTTAACAGAGTGGTAGGCATAGCAGGCAACAGGTATCGACAAGAGGCGCTAGCTGAACTCCGTCAGCGTGAGGAAAACCTACTTTTCAACATCTGGCCAGAGTACAAGCAGTACGTTGCTTGGCGCGACGCCAATCCAACCATAACCTCTGGGTCACCTCAAGATGCCAACTATCTGAACACACTGAACGCACGGTTTGCCGGCATGAACAATGCATCTTGGAACAATCCAGATGTAAGTACGGTTTTTCAGCAAGCGTACGATTTGGAGAAATTGGTAGCAGCGGGCACAGCCTCTCCTGAGGATATCAACAACCGACTCAACCAGCTACGACAAGCTTCAGACGCTGCCGAGCAAGGCATTTCCGAAGTTCAGATCGTCTATTGGCGGCTTCACAGTCAAGTTGAGCACCAGCAAAAAAAACTGCAACGAATGTTAACTGCTGAGGATATCCGACAATTAAAGGACGCGGTCAGAGCCATGTCTGGTGAGATCGATAATTTCAACTCGTTGCTAGAAAGTTTGCAACTAGCTTTGCTGATCACTACCCAGAATAATGCTGGAACTGCCCCACAGAACTTATTATTCATCGATCCCCAAAACAGAGCAGAACTAGAGGCGGCATATATCAAAGTAGTCCAAGCACCAATCTTGCCCCGCTTGCGACAAGCATTAAACGCGGTAAGCCCGGCCTTAGCAGGACGATTTGACGGTGTTGTTAACCAATTACTTCGTGAAGCTCAAGTTTTGTTGGGAGAATACACAGGCGACTATCAAGATGTTTTTCCTGGTGATGCTCAACTGGAAGCCTGGCTATTTTCTGAGAATCAGGAGTACTTCGAGAGGTTTGAAGAAGTTAGAGATCTCTACGACCGTGTTGTGGTAGCAAACAATGATCCAGTGGCTGGTGATTCAGACAGAGTAGATTTTTTGCTTGAGTACTTTGCCAAGCAAATAGATCAGCTCGACAGATCTGATCGGGCTTTTAACCGGAGGTTCATTACTCTCGATATTCAAGTGAACAACTTGAAAGCAGTACGCAGAAAGATTGAGTCTGTGGTAGCAAACGGAGTGAATAGAATAAATGTGCAGCCGACTAATTTTGATTATCCAGTTGCAGAAGACTTTCCTGCCTGGAAAGTTTTTTATGATAAATTACGGACAACTCATCCTGATACGTTTCCAGCACTAGTTAAACAGCACGTCGATAACCTTGAAGCAGAAGAGATGGCATACTCGAAGCAGGCTTTGTTTAGCCAATCTAATGAGGGTCGACCTTATCAGTATTTGTCTGACTATCTAAGCACATTAGCAACGAGTTCAGAGCCAAGTGATAAGAAGTACTACAAAGAACATTTGGTTACGTATCACGAAAATTTGCGCAGACGGTTGCTGTTCATCGATAAAATGGGTCCGTATGGTGATTCGGCATTAGGTAGTGGTGATTTCGAGGAATGGTTTAAGTTTTTCCCAGAATTTTCAGCTGACGACTTTCAGTACTTTTATGGCACCCGACCCTATGATGCTGGAAAGTCCGACGAGGAGAAGGAACACAACCGGCTAGAAAACAACTTCGAGTACGGTGCTGACATCAGAGCCATAAGTGATCGAATTGAAGAATACATGACTGAAGAGGTGGGAGATTTTGTTGAGAAACAGCTTGTTAGTCAAATCGATGAAAAAGGAGATCCAATTCCGCTTGCTGAAGTTCTAGAGAAAGTGACAGAGGGCACTTTTTCCTTTGATCGCAGCAGATGGATGAGTGGTGAGGGGCAAATGCACAAGAAAATAGCAGATCGCCTCAAGTCGGAGTTCCTGAAAAATGCAAAGCGGTCGAAAGAAGTTGACGCTTTGGGTGTTGAGACAACTTACTGGAACAATGTACAAAGCTATGGTGAGCCTGGGGTGACTCGGAAATACAGTGATGCTGAAATCGACGGCATTATTCGCATGGCCTATACTATGTTTGTGTTAAGCGGTGGCCGGGTCAAGATTTTCATGAACTACTTGGCCGTTGGCATTTCTCCACCTCCATTGCATAAGATGGACAAAATGATGGAGAACTACCCAATTGTGGTAGCTCTGAACAATGCCTCAAAGGGCAAGAGCGAAATACTTGACGTTGTGATGGGGGCTGATATTCCACAATATTATTTTGAGACTATGGCTCAAAAAATTGGCATTTTCATTCAGTTAGCCCGGCAGGCTAATGATGGTAATGATGATTACGCATGGGCACGGTACTACACCACACTGCATATTAATTTGAATAATGGAGAGGTAATAACAGGAAACCTTGATGGCAGCTTCTCGGATGCTGCAGGTCAGGTTATTGACCGGTCGAAAGTTTACAGACAAGACAAAGAAAGCAGCATGGAAGTTGTTAATTTTGCTGACAAAAAGCAAAAACTGCGAATAGATAAAACGGGGGGGGCCGTCCGGTATTTCGATTCAAACAATAATGAAGTAACCGGAGTTAAAGTCTTCTTCAAGGATAATGATATCTATAAAAATAAAAAGTGGTCAGAAATTGTGGCGAGTCCGCCACCCAGGGCTGAACACGCTCCCAGCAAAATCCTAAATTGGATTAGGGAGGACCATAGGCCATCGGAGTCCGCAACTTACACCAGATTCCAAACCCTCCTAATTTATCATGAATCGTCAAGGTTACATTCGAAAGCACTGGGTATCGAGGGTACAGTTGATTTTCACATGGTTGACAGCAAAGGCAATACCTTACAACATGAACACCATGCTGCTCATCCACCTCACGGTGGCCACGGTCACGACAATGAGTTAACCCAAGAAGAACGAGAGCAGTTTATTTATCTGCCATCATTTGTGATCAGTCCGTGGGAATTTTTCACTGGTAAAAAGGCAGAGTACTTTGCAAAGAATAAGACACGTATTGACCAGGTGTACCAGAAAACACAGGAATTCGCGACAGCCTTCCATCATGACATTATCGCTGAGCCACCGAGCTTGAAAGGTGGGGCCGAGAACTTACACTCAGACATCAATTTATTAGTAGAAGACTTCGAAAAAGTTCTTGCTCACACTTCAAAAATGAAAACTGGTATAGAGTTAATTAACTGGCCAGAGGTCAAAGAAGCATACGTTCAGCGCCTCAGGATTCTCTTTGCTGTTTTCCAAAACGCCCATCCGGGAGTGAGTCCGCATAAGCGCCTGCGATCAACAACTGAAAGAGTGCAAAGTGCAATCGCTCCAACCTTGGAAGAAGCGTTCGTTACTGCGATACAACAATCTGGACAAACCCTACAGGGTACAAAAGTAAGTGGAGATGAATTAACTTTTGATAGCCCATTTGCCAACGATGGGCGCTTGACAATGCAACAATTCTTAATTGACTTTATTACTGGGTATGACAGTACGCAAGAAGCTAGAAATGCGCAACGGCCAACAAGTGAAAAGATAATCAGGGGGGTACTGGCCCCAATTCGGGTAACAGCCAAAAACCTAGGTTACATTCCAGCGGCGATGTTTAGTATTGATCGCTTAAAGGGTGACTATGGTAAAACCTACGACACCCTGTATCAAGGCAGCCGCCGTCTGAATTTCTTTAATCGGGCTAACCGAAGATACAAGAATTTCCGCCGCCGGTTTGGTATTCCCGATTACAAGACGATTGGTGAGAATTTGTTACCACATCCTAAAGCTGCCGCATCAGCTAAGAAAGCTGAAGCTGACACCAAGAGCGAAGGTAAGGTTAAACACTAGTCTTGCCGCCTGATGTCTTTTCACTTAAATTGGTAGCTCGCCTGAGTCGGAGAACCGTACTGAGATTATTTGCGCTTCTTGAATGGAAAACGGCGTCTACTTTCCTTTTCAATTAGTTCTTTTCTGGCAGCCTCGTTCTGCATGGCATTTTTAATACGGTGTTCATCTTTATAATACGCTTTTAGTTTGTCACTCACGGTGAATCTAATAGCATCCACAAACAAGTTAAGATGTGGCGGCATTAACCAGTCATTGGGTGCGAAGTAAATTGGATTTGGGTTTTTTTCAAGGCCCCAACCATAATTATAGTCAGGTGTGATGTCTCCGTGGAAATCATATTGTGATCTGTCCGCTAAGAAAAAGTAGATGCCTCCGGTCATGGTGGGGACCAAAGTCAATCTAAAACATAAATGATTCCAGCGTTTAAAAGCATAGGATCGATGACCTGACAAGAGGTCTATGTTTAGTGATAAACCCCAAACCAATTTTGAAAATTTTGCTACCGTCCTAGACCCACCATCACCATCAGACTCTTCTTCGAAATAAGATGATTCGTGCACGAGGCAAGGTTGATCAGGTAAATCTGCAACTTTAGCTTCAAAATATGACAAAGAAGCACCAAATGAGTACTTTGCACGAAAACCAGCCTGTATGAGTTCTCCACAGATACTCTCAACGTGAGGCAAAATTTGCTGAATTGCTGTATCAAAAATTGCCTGTCTTTCCGCTTTATCTTTCTGCTCCCGTGCTAGTTTTTCAGCTGCCACAGCTGCCTGTGCTGCAACACTTTCTGCAGTTTTTTTTTGAGCTGCGATCGCAGCTTCACGAGCAGCACTTTCGGCGTCTTTTATCCAGGACATAGTTTTTCCTCACCTAATTTTCAAACACAATAATTGTATCAAAACATATCTATGCGCAACAAATGTGCATGAAAATTAGGCTAAAAAGTACGAATGAATTGTGTTTGAAGCTGAGAATGCTGCTAGCTTCTTACTTCTCTTGTCGATAAGCCTGACGCTTGCGCGCGATATCAACCCAGGAGACCTTCTTGCGTTTCTCGCGGTCACCCTTCATAAAGCCAGAGCCGGTGGCGTCAGCAGCAGTTCGCATGGCAGCACGGATGTTACCCAGACCAGCTTCAGCTGAAGCCGCACTCGAACCTTGTGTTCGAACGGCTGTACCCATGTAGTTGAGGGCAGCGCCAGGGAGGGCTGCCAATCCAGCTCCAGCCACAGCTCCGGTCCGAGCAAGACTTTGGCCACTAAGGCCGTATTTGGCAGTGTTAGTAAACCCAAGCCCTGGTACCAGCTCCCCACCCTTCCAGCCTCTCTTGACTGAGTCGCTGAGCGCGCCGGCGTACTGTTCGAACAGACCGCCTTTGGCACCCATGGCTTTTTTGCCTTCTTCGATAATTTTTTCGAGCACTAATATGCCACCCAAGCCGAGCGCCAGGGGAATAATACCAGCTCCACTCGCCCCAAATAAGTAGGGTGGAGTGAAGCCACCTTGTTGAACTGAAGCGCTGCCACCGGTGACGCCACCAGTTAGTTTGTCAAACAAAATCAAGAAAATCAGCACAATCGGAAAAGCCGACAGGTTGCCGACGATACCCATGAACCAAGGTTTAAAAACATTGCGACCTGGAATAGCACCCAGCATCAACACCACTGGTGCTGTGGCGATCGAGACGATCAAACTGACGTACGTGCGCAGCAGTGAGAAGAAAACTCGGAAAATACCAATGGCAATGGCCACGGCCACGACTACGCCAGCCATCAAGCCACTAGTGATGCCCAGGGCATCAGCTACCACTCCACCACCCAGTAGCGCAGTTACGATTTCCTCGGCTGCTTGACGGCCAGCATCACCGCCGCCAGTAATCAGGGCCGCTCCAAGTTCAACAGGGCCAACGGTCAAAAAGTCGCCTTGACTGACGCCGAACACGCCAATTAACAGGAACATCACCAGGTACATGACATCGACGAGCAGTCCGGCGATGGCGTAAGAAAAAGTGACTGTTAACAGTGCGATGATAATCCGGGGGATAGCTTGTTGGGCGGTAATGGCCGTCTGACCAATCCGGTATCGGAACATGATCATGAAGCCAATCACCAAGAAAATCAGCACAAAGAAAAAGTAGGCGATGTTGCGGAAGGTGCGCCAGGCATCTAAAACAGGACTGAGTGACGAAAAGCCTAAGCCTTGGGCGTAAGCCTGAGGCACAATGTGTGCTGAGTCAAGGACATAGGCCACGTAGCGATCGGTAGAGGCTGGGGGATCGCCGTACATGTAGGCGATGGCTTTGGTCATGGACTGGGCCAAACTGTTGGGGTCAGTCAGCACTGAGTCGATAATTCCGGCTTGGACCCAAGTTAAGGTTTGGTTTATATTAAAAGCTTGGTTAACGTCACCGGCCTCACCAGCAGTTTTGCCTTCATCGTACTCGACCAACTCCGGGATGTTGCCCCTCCGAGGTGTTCGGTCTACGCAGGTTCTGGTGCCACTGGCACCAATCGCCTCACAACGAATGATCAGGCCTTCGGTGGATGGACCACAGTCGGCATCGGTTTCACACTCAGGACCAAGCGTTTGGGCAGACACTGGCTTCGCCAATGACACCACGCTCACAGTTAACGCAATTAGGAACACAAAAGCTAGCATCAATCCGGAGGAGATTTTTTTCATGATGCAACCGCTATTGTACCAAACTTCTCGCCTTGTGAAGAGACTGGAATCACAGATACGCCTTGAGTTGCCAGACTTGCTGGTGTATGGTTCTCTATACCTGCCGAAGAGCGGACAAACCGCCTCTTAGAAAGCCCATATGATTACACCTGACCAGATTACCCAACTCGGGGAGATTTCTGCTTCGGCCAAAACCATCTTGGTTTTCTTGTCGTCCAAAGCAACATTTGATCAGGTTGCGGCCGCTACCAGCCTATACCTGAGTTGGCGGGAGCAGGGCAAAGATGTAACACTCCTAGCCCCTTCGCAGCCCGCTGCTGACTTGGCACTCTTGGTGGGTACTGACCAGATCCAGCACGAGCTAGGCAATAAAGACCTGCAGATTTCATTTCCTTACCAAGCCAGCCAAGTTGATAAAGTGAGTTACCACATTGATGATAGTCAGGAGTTCTTTCACTTAGTGATTAAACCTCAGCCAGGCGTGCGCCCCTTACCAATGGACCAAGTTAGTATGATGTACACCGGAGCTGAAGCAGACTTGTTGATCACCGTGGGAGTCAATGATTTGGAGTCTTTGGACCAGCTGTATGTGGGGTATGAAGAGTTGTTTCAAACTACCAGTTTGATCAGTCTGCACAACTATGAAGTTAGTTTCGGCAACCTGAAACTGAACACAGCCGGTAGTAGCTGTATTAGTGAAGGTATGGCGCAGTTGTTGACCGGCATGGGAATCCAACTGAGTAGTGAAGTAGCGACCAATTTATTAGCGGCTATTGAAGATCAAACGGAAAACTTTAAATCACTCGGAACGACAGCTGAGACGTTTGAGACCGTAGCCAGACTGATGCGATTCGGAGCTAGGCGGATGCGTCGGCCAGGTGCGAGTGCTGTTGCCAGTAGTAAAAATCTACCCAGTCCCACACCGTCACTCTCAGCCAAATCTGACACGAATCTCTTTGTGAAAGCTATGGCTCAAAAGAACCAAGTTATGGGCGAGTCTGAGGCTGAACTACCAGAGGAAACCACGCCAAATAAGGTCGCTGCAGTTTCTAGTTCGAGCGGCGAAGTCACCAAGACACCAGCCAAACCTGCCAAAAAGAAACCCAAAAACGCTGAGGAACCTCAGCCGGGCAGTTTAGATTACCACCCAAGTCAGTTGAAGTAAAACCATTTTTTGGGAGTTACGGCCTGACGCAAGCTTGGTGAGCTAAACTGATCCCATGGTAAAAAAGGAACACTTCACGAAGTCTCAGTGCAAGCACTTAGCCGGCAAACTCATGGATTCAGCTAACATTTTCTTAGGTGGGATGGTACTAAACAATATTTGGGTTCAAGAGGAATGGTCTCATGTAATCGTAGGTCTTTCTGTTTATGGTATCCTTTTACTAATCACCTATTTTTTGGCAAAGGATGTTTAGTATGGAGAAAAATCTCTTTCTCATGATCGGGGTAGCAGTCATGGCTGGAATTGCTGCGTGGTTTTCGATTAGAAGCAATAAATAGCTAGGATCGAAGTAACTACTGGCACGCCCCGTCACTAATTCCCGGGTCTGATAAACCAGCCGTCAACTCAGTGTAGTACTGGCGGATTTTTTGGTAACTGGGAGAGTCGAGTCCATACCCGGCGAAGCGGACAAACATGCCATTGTAATCCTTGCCGCTCTGATGAACAAAGAATCGATTGATCAAGCAATTTAGACCAGACTGAACATTGTTAGTCTCGGCTAGGAGACACCCGAAGTCGTAACTGCCGCCGAAGCGAATTTGGTTTGAGCCACCACTTTCACTGAAGTTCATGGCCACACACAGGGCAGGGTTAAAGCCCGCGGCGGCACACCTGTCCAAGATATAGTCGAAACAGACTTGGCCTTCACACTGGTCGCTGACGGTCCACAGCAAAGCTCGGCCACCGCCATAGAAGTTTTCCATCCGATTGATTTCTTCGGGCCGAATAACTGAGCCATCCCACCGAACGTGATTTTGGCCCAGCAGTTCCTGATAGCGCTCATCCTGATACTGGTTGCCGTTGCGGCCAGGACTACCGGGTTGGACAAAATTGTAAGGATATTGAGTGGTCAAGGCATTGCGAGCTGCCGCTTTGATCTCATCAGCTCGACTGGCATCAACTTCCCAGTCAATACAGTACATGCCTTCGGTAGGAGCAACTGGAGACGAAGGGTCATTGGTATCATCGTCAGCCGGTTTACAGCGACCGAGGAGGTAGTCTTCAGTCGTTTTGCAGCTGGTGATGAACTTGTACTGCAGACTTCCGAGCGAATAGAGCGACTGTTGCAAGGTGCGAATAGTTGAACCCAGCACACCTCCAAGTACTCGTACAAAGTTTTGGTCTTTGGGTTCAGCTTCGACGTAAGCTTCCACATTCTTTTGGCAACCCTTCCCGTCAAGGGTGGGGATACAAGCTGGGTCACGGAAGCCGACCTGGGGTTTGGAGGAATCAAGCTTTGGCTCGGTATTTTCCATGGGGAAGTACTTCAAGAGATCAGGGTTGCTCTTGTAGGCAGTGACTTGTTCAGGAGTCATGATTAACCCCAATAAGGTGTCTTCAACAGAACTCAACTCGGCTCCGACCGGATACACCAGATAAGCTCGCACTGCTGGAGAACCGTTGCCCGTTACATTTCGCTGAATACGGATGTTTGAGAAGAAGTTGAAGCGCGCTTGGCTTGGGCTAGAAGCCACGCCATTTGCCTCGTTACTTTTGAACAAGTCAGCGACTTGACGATACTGGTCGGGTTTTAGTACGTTACCATCGGTTTGTTGTAAACCGACTTTATCGGTGATGGTGAAAACATCCTCTGCCTTCAGGTCATCTGCATCAACACTACAGACTTTACCTTCATGGTTAACGAGGCGAGCTAGACTGATGGCCAACGGATCTTGGAGTGATGAACACTCTGGGTCTTGGCAGAGGACTGGACAGCCGTCTCCGCAGAAGGTGTAGTCACCTGCCGCCAGGCCTTCGATGTCGCTTTGCCGCTCAAGCAACAGCTTTTCCTTAGCTTGATCTTGCAGTTCCTTATTTAAGAGGGTGTCACGGGTCAACTGTAAGGGATCAGTATAAAAGATGTCGCTGTTGTAATCCTTGTTGGTGCCAATGTCGGGAATTCGGAAAGCCAGAACTTTGACCTCGTGCTTTTCGCCTGATTTATCGCGGGCGCGCAAAAAAGTGAAGAAATCGAGCTGGTTGCGTTGTGGCCAGAGCTCTGAAGTGATCACCAAGAAAGCTAAACGATAGGCCTTGTCGAGGTAGAGTGGCAAGTTAGTGATGGCTTCCTTTAAAGCGATCACATCCGCTCCAATCACTTGCAGTCGCTCAGGACCGCCGCCAAAGAGTTGCGCACAACTATAGCCACGCTCGTTAAAGGTGCCGAGCAGTGAGGCCGACCCAGTGGGCTCAGTGTTAAAGTTAGTGTTGGGAATTGATTTGTACAGAGCACATTTGCTGGGGTCATCCAGCTTTTCACACATGACCTGAATTGTTTCTAGCAGTTTAATTTTTTGTATACATTGGTCTTCTAGACTCAACAAACTGTAAATTGGGGCTGACTTGATAGCCTGTTCCAGCCGCATCTCGTCACTTTCAACATCAGTGGTGTCGGTGTCGATAAAACCAAAGTAATTTTCTAGTGACTCCAGGACGCCCTTTCCGCCGGTGTCGTTACTACTGCCCGAACTCGAGTTGCTGGTGGAGCTGCCGCCGGTGCCCTTGCGGAACAGCGGGTAGCGAGCTTGGTCAAAGTTGTAGATGAGTTTGGGATCGAGCGAGACCACGGTAGAGCCGCCGAGGTCGAAAAAGCGCTCGAGGTCACCGCCGGTTTTGGCATTGATGTAAAACTGAGGGGTAGTGCACTGCACCTCATAACCCTGATTGACCAGGCTTTGTTGAATGTCAGAAATTGAACCTAAGTTGGTGGATTTGTTTAAGCCATTGATGGGGTACAGGTAGTAGGGTGCTCTCGTTTTGCCACCTTTCAGGTGACAGACATCGGTCTCAGCCGTCCAGTTGGCAGGATTGTTATCAGGGTCGCTGAAGTCAAGTGATTGGTAAAAAGCACACAAACCGTAGCCTTTACAGTACACATCGACTTCGCCGGCGCCGGCCCCACCGGTGATAGTAATCGCAATTACCTCGAGGGGTTCGCCGTTGACCCCGGTGTTTTTGTCATTACAGGTGGCCTCACCTTGGAAAATCAGCTGGTATGTGTTGGTAACAGTAGTAAGTGTGTAGTTGCCGACGCGACACTCATTGGCACTAATGTCGCGCAAAGGATTGGTTTCAATATCGGCTGGTGTGGAGTAACCACGGATGTACGAAGTACTGCTGACAGTTTGTCCACAACTCATGGTGTTAGCCAAGAAGCGCGCTCCCCAGTTGCCCGCATCAGCTGCTGCGCCACCTAGTTGGGGAGTACGACCATTATCATTTTGGTAAACACGGTACATGGCATCAAGCTGACTGCCGTCACAGGTGAAAGGATTCCAGATAGTGTCTTGCAGGAAGTTAATGTGACTACTGCCAACTCGGTACAAGAAGTGAATGTCATTGGAAATTTGTTTGAACGTGTCACCGTTTACCCACTCGACTCGATTAGCAACGTTACCGTAGTACTCATATCCTTCACCAACGGAAGATGAGCCGATCAAGCCACCCGGGTTGCGGGGGGCCACGTACTCAGTAATATTGGTTGAACCACAGCCATTATTAGGAACGCCTTGAGCAAACACGGGCCGAGCGCTCAGGGCAAAAATAAATGCCACTCCACCAATTGCGCGAGCTAACCTGAGCAGGAAATGCTGCATGTGGGTATTATAACCCAGTTGATGAGTTCGGAATCTGGAAAACTTTGATTGTTTGAACGCCGGTGAAGGCGGCAATCAGATTGAGGACGATGAAGGCACTCAGAGCCACGGCCAGTCCCACCACTGCAAAAGTGATGGTGTTGCGAGCAGCATCAGCGCCCTTGGAGTTGCCACCAGAGATAATGTAGCGGAAGCTGCCGATCAACATCATCACAAACCCAGCCATCCCGATCAAGCTAATGGCCACGGATAAAATGTTGGCAATCAAACACTGTACACCTTGAATAGTAGCCACGTCATCGTAGCCGATATCACTGGCTACACAGACGCCCGACCAGGTGCCGCCCTGGGCTTGAGCCTGGACAGGCATAGCTACCAACCATACAAACAAACTGAGGATGACTAAAACTCGAGGCAACCAACGGCGATGTGACATGTGCATAGTATACCTTATGTTTGACAGTCCTTCACAAGTTTTTAGGTAGACGTTGCTGATGGTGATGGTTTGGGTGAGCCAGTTGGCGAAGGAGTGACTGCTGGTGTCAAGCGGGTTTCACCCTCAACTGGTCCTGATGAAAATTGTTGCAGCAATTCGTTGAGTGAGTTGGCAGTGAAGAAGCGAACAATTAAGTTCACCGCGGCATACGAGGCCAACACGATAATTAAGCCAACGATAGCCGCCACCATTTTGTTGCGGGCTTTCTCAGTTTTGCCTTTATCACCACCAGAGGTAATCCAGTCCAAACCGCCCCAAATCAGGTAGAAAAAGACCATCAGTGAACAGACAATAAAAATGAAGGTCAGCACATTGTTGATAAGGGTACCAATGTCTCTGGCAAAGGCTGTGGGTGGATCAATCTCAGAAATAGCTGGATCGGCCGGTCGAGTGACGACGACTTGCTCACCAGTGGCGGGATCAATTTCAGTAGTCACATACATCACGTCGCCATTTTGCTGGACGACCAACTCACCACTGGCTAGAGCGGGTGTAGCCAAGCTCAGGCCAAGGACAGTTAGTAACACAGCAAATGATGTTTTAAGTGTCGTGAGCATGTCGATATTATACTGCCTAGTGCTGAGAAACCAAAACCCCCGCCAGTGGCGGGGGTTTCAAGTTCAAAGTGTAAACTCTTAGTTCAAACGTTGGTTAACGTTTTGATCCAAGATTTGGTTCAGGTCACTGCCGCCAGTGAAGAAGCGGAGCACCAGTTGCAAGATGGCGAATGAGGCCAAGAGCACGATCAAACCAACGATAGCAGCGGTGATTTTGTTGCGAGCTTTTTCAGTTTGACCTTTGTCACCACCTGAAGTGATCCAGTCGATACCACCCCAGATGAGGTAGAAGAAGACCAGCAGTGCGGCGATGATGAAGACGAAAGTTAAGATGTTGTTGAACAACACACCGATGTCTGATACGAAAGCGGTGGGCGGATCAATCTCAGTGATCGCTGCAGCACTGACAGTCACAGCAGCTGCCTGGGCAATGGCGGCGGCGCCAGCCAGAGCGGAAATACCTTTTTGGACAATCTTTTTCATTATTGCTCCTTTTGCTTACTCAATAATAGTATTATAGTTTGTTGTTTTCTTCAAGTCAAACCCCGCTGCTGGCGTGCTTAGACAAGTTTTTTACCTAATTCGGCACACACGAGAACCCGTTTTGGTTCTCCACACATCGATAGCCTGTTCCACAAGGATTGTTGCGACAGGTTTGAGGTAGGGTTTGATTTAAGCTCGGGACACATCTGTCACGACTCTCATCACAGGTGTATCCGGTAGCACAGGGATCGTTATCACAGAAAGCTGGCAAGTTGACAGTATTGGTTGTGGGAGTTGTGTTTTGACTGAACCGCAGCACTTCAAAGTTAAAGAAACCTTGCAGCAAGGTAATCAGGGCAACTGACGCCAATAATACCAGCAGTCCGATAACGGCTTGGGTAATCTTGTTGCGGGCCTTTTCAACTTTACCTTTGTCACCGCCAGAGGTCATCCAGTCAATGGCACCCCAAACGAGATAGAAAAGCAGGAGTAAACTGGCTGCGCTCAAAGCCACTCCAAAAAACCGCGATACCAAGGCGCCAAAACCTCGATCCTCAGCTGCTATATCAGCAGCGGTGACGCCAGGAAGTTGCTGGTTAACAGCTTCTTCATAAAAGTTGAGGGTGGCTTGGGCAATCTTCATATTAATTGGTTGTGCTTTGCCCGGCTTGAGGCAGGGTCAAGTTAAGAATATCAAAGTTTTCACCAAACACCAATTGACTGACGAAGCCGATAATCACAAACGAACTAACCAGCAGGATCATACCGATAATAGCCTGGATGATTTGGTCACGAGCTTTTTGAACTTTGCCAGCGTCACCACCAGCCAGAATCCAGCGCAGAGCACCCCAAATAAAGAAGTAAACCACGGCTAGGCCGCCAACTACGATGAGGGCTCGCCAAAGAGTGATGAAGTAGCCAACAAACAGGCTGCCATCGCTGGCGCCAGCGGCGTCGTTACCAAGCTGACCGATGGCTGGATTAGTGATGCCACCCTGTCGACTCATGATATCTTGGCACTCAACATCTGAGTAACCATTAGCCAAACACTCGGCGAAGTTGGTAAACTGCGCCTGAGCTTTGGTTGCAAAGCTTAATGTTGCCACCACTACCGCTAAAACTAGGCTGGAACGAGTCAGGAAGTGAGTTAGTTTTTTCATATTAGTTCTGGATTGGTCCCACGATACTGCGTAACGTATTGGCCGGTTGTAGGATTTCAACACCCAGGACAGTTCCGATGATACCCATCACGCTGTAGGCAGCCACAATCAAAATCAGGCCCATCGCGCCTTGAATCATCTGGTCACGGGCTTTTTGCACTTTGCCACTATCGCCACCGGCAGTGGTCCACTTGAAGGCGCCCATGATGAAGTAAATGATGAAAAAGAGACTGGCACCGACAGTTAAAAACCCAATTAGTTGTGAGATAAATAACTCTAGATTGCTCAGAGAACTGGCATTTGCTGCTTCAGCACTACTCAGGTCAACTTCAAAGCGGGGACTGACCGGAGCGATGCCCTCATTACCAAATGGGTTAGCAGGTGCGGCTTGGGCGATGAAGTTTGACATAAACTATTGTGTTATTACCGGCGCTGGAGCGGTCGGTCCTTGAATATTAGGATTGAGAATGAACGAAGCATCGCCGAAGAACAGATAGCCAATCATACCGGCCACTGTGTACGAAGCCACGATGATGACAATACCGATCAGACTCATGGTAATGCGCTCTCGAACTTTAGCATTAACACCGGTATCACCGTTGGCGGTGATGTACTGCCAACCGGCCAGTAAGAACTGAGCCATGACGTACAAACCTGCGACTACAGTAAAAACGCGAATCAAAGTTGAAAGAAACAAAATAAGACCAATGCCACCAGCTTGAGCGTCATAGGCGGTTACGCCAGGAGGAGGAGTCACACTACCAATGATGTCGGTGGGGGTTAAGGCTTGTGCGAGGCGCATACGCTGTATTGTATCACTTTTCTTGATCTGACAAGCTACTGGTTCAAGTTCTACTGGATCAGATTTTGGCCAATAATCACTTGAATAATTCGCACAATCCAGAAAGCGGCAAACATGACAATGAAGCCAATGGCAGCGGTTTTAACAATTGTTTTAGCCTCTTCTTTACCCTTAGAACCAGATTGAATGAACTTGAAACCTGCAAACAACAAGCTGCCGAACAAGATGACGCCGCCCACCACAAAAATATTGCGAATAAGAACATTCACCAGATCAGCTGGTTGTTGGTAAACTGAACTAACAGTGGTCCCAGTTTCTCGGTTGAGGACATAACAGTCCCCGAGATTGATGGCACCGGCGCTCGGATCACAGCCGGTAGTGGTGGTTGTATCTTGGGCGAGAAGAGTTAGCATTGCGTGCTATTATACCCCTAAGGCTATGCCATCGTACAACACCCAGCCGAGACTGACAGAGAGTGAACAGCACCTTCTGGCTGAACTGCGTGACGGTTCATCGTCGGCAGTCCGAGAGTGGTATCAGCTGTATAGCCAGCGGCTCATAGGCTGGCTGGGTCAACGAATTTCCAACCCCGCCGATGCCGAAGAGGTGGCCCAAGAAGTTTTTCTGAATTGCTTGAAACACTTGCCCCTTTTTCGCGGGGAGTCAAGTTTGTGGAGCTGGATGCTTGGCATCGCTCGGCACGAAGTGGCTGACTACTATCGCAAGCGCTACGCCAAAAAAGCCATTGCAGCCCTGCCACTGACTGAGTTGGTGAGTGTGAGTGACATTTCTGATGCCCACGAAGTAGCTGAAAAGGTAAAAACAGTTTTTGCTCGTCTGTCAGCGGATGCTCAAGAACTTCTGCTTATGAAGTACGTTGACAACAAGTCAGTGAAAGATATCGCAGAAGAGCTGGGGAGAACAATCAAGGCAGTTGAGTCAGATCTGTTTCGAGCTAGGCGAGATTTTCGTTACTACTTTGTTGAACTAAGCACCTAGAAAAAAGAACCTATGGGTCAAGCTGTATTTTTAGCTAAGCTTGAGCAGGAAGCAGCTCGTCAAGCCAAGCTGTATCAACAGCGAGTGTTGCCACCGCAGTTGGATCGGGTGACGACATTAATTGGTAAGTACCCTTGGCAAGTTATCCTCATTCTGTCAGGTTTTACAGCAGTTTTTATGGAGCTCAGCAAGCTTTTCAAAGGAGGCAGCTGGTGAACAAGGCTCGAGTTGTGGCATCTGTTCTGTACTCGTTGGCCCAAATTACTTTTGGTTTGTTAGTACATCCGTACCAAACCATGCAGTCCTTGGTTTTGGACAAAGTTTTTGTGTGGATGAGTTTGTTGCCGACCTTGGTTTTGTCGCTCGTGACCATTAGCTGGCGATGGGGAGTAGTGCCGGTTGTTCGACTCGTTTTTTCATGTCAGAGCACCCACTTTGTGGGCTGCAACTGGCTGAACTTCAGTTCGAACTGGATCACATTTTTCTGCATATATTGGCAAATATTGCTGCTGTACCTGTTGTTCCGATTTTCCCGGGCGTTTAAGTAATTTCTCTCAAGTATTCCGAATAATTTGCATGATTTTGAGATAGTCATCCGACTCTGTAGGTGCATTGGTATGTCAAAAACAACTGATTTGGTGACCCTCGTTGATGAACAAGACCGCGTAGTGGGCGAGCTGGATAAGTACGAAGCACATCGTTATCCAACACGACTCCATCGAGCTATTTCTGTGTATCTGTTTCGCAAAGCTCCGGGCGGTGAAGTTGAAGTTTTGGTGCAACAGCGCAGTGGCCAAAAGATTGTGGGTGCTGGTCAATGGGCCAACACGTGTTGTGGCAATGTTTGGCCAGGCGAGTCGTACTTGGAGTGCGCGAAGCGACGACTGACATTTGAGTTGGGGATCACTACTGCGACAATTCAGGACATAGTCACCTTTCGCTATGAAGTGAAGTGCAACGATGAGTTTGGTGAAAATGAAATCGACCACGTTTTTGCCGGTTGGTATGACGGTCCAGTGATCCCAAACCCCGAGGAAGTTTCGAGTAGCAAGTGGGTGCCGTGGTCTCAGTTCCGAGGGGCTGCTCTGACAGCGGTGACCCCGATGGCGCCTTGGTTTGAGTTGATGCTTCGGACGACCTCAGTGACCGAGGCCTTAGATGCATTTATCCAGGTTTAACGATATGCCCAATCTGACTATTGAAACTGCTTTGGCTACCAATCCCGTTACCATCCCGGGTGTTTACTGTTTATTTTTGATTGGTGAGGCAGCCTCGCTATCAGATCAGAAAATGGTGCTGTTGCCAGTAGACAGTGAAGATACCGGTCGTCGTTATGGTGCAGGTAAATATGAAGCCGACCTGACCCTCAGTTTGCACTCAGAGTTAGTGCCCTTGGCTCCGCATATGTTAACTGTCATCAGTGGGGCGGACCGGCACCAACGGGGGGCAGCCAAAATGCAGCAGGAAATATGGGAAGAGGCGGGAGTGGCGGTGGATCTTGATTCGCTCAAATCATTACCCAGTGACTTCAATACTCGAACCCTGCAACAGCGGGGAGACAAAGAGTTAGTAATTATTGCTGGATCGGGGTATAGTACGCAGTTAAGTGGCCAACAAATGCAGGCATTGGAAGAGTACGTGGGGCGGACGCGACCGAACTATCAGCCAAGAATTTTGACCCCACAGGAAGTGATCAATAGTCCTGATGTTACACTGCGACCCTTTGCGGTGGCAGTGTTCCAACTTTTGCAGCACTCTGGAGCAGTTCATGTCTAACCATTCACCAAATAGCTTTGTACTCATCAAACTGGGCGGCTCAGTCATTACCCAAAAAGATCAGGCTGATACTTTACGCAGTCAGGTGCTGGATCGCTTGGTGGCTGAGCTGAGTCGGGCACAGGCTCAGATGCCAGAGACTCAGTTCGTTGTTGGTCATGGTCACGGTGGTTTTGCCCATCGGCCGGCAGCCGAGTATCAAGTACCAGCTGGCTTCACTGCCGAAAAGGGTCCCATCGGCATGGTTAAAACCCTCGCCGCTGTTTCGCAACTCCATCAAGTAGTGCTTGAGGCAATGCTGGCCCATGGTTTACCGGCGGCCAGTTTTCGATTGGCCAATACGTTGGTGACACACCAAACGCAGCCAGCTCATTGGGATGGAGCAGTTTTTCATGCATACCTGGAACGAGGCATTTTGCCCGTGACTTGTGGTGATGTGATGGCCGATACTGCGCAGGGTTGTTCTCTGTGGTCCACAGAAATGGTGCTGGGTTTTTTGGCTGATGATTTGCGCGCGCATCAACAGCCAGTTACCAAAATTATTCACGTCACTGAGACCGCCGGTGTGCTTGACGCCGCCGGCCAAACTGTGCCTGTAATCTCACGGGCCACAGAGGCAGAGGCTCAGGCGCTGATTACCACTACCAAAGGTGTCGATGTTAGTGGTGGTATGTGGCACAAGATTGAAGAGTCGTTGTTAGCTGCTGATCAAGGTATTGAGAGTGACATCATCACGGGGCTAGAGCCTGATAATTTGTATCGATGTTTGCTGGGGCAACCGTTTGCAGGGACTCGGGTGGTACCCAGCTAGACTGAAGGACATATGTCAAAAACTAAGCCTAACCAATCATCAACTCCGCAACATGTGGCCATCATCATGGACGGCAACCGTCGTTGGGCCAGACAACACCAACTAGAGATTATCAAGGGTCATGCCTATGTAGCTGAAAAAGTGATTGAAACCTTGGTGGACCGCTGCCTTGAGCGCGGTGTGAAGTATCTGACCCTGTGGGCGTTTAGTACTGAGAACTGGCATCGCGATCCAGCTGAGGTTGAGGGTTTAATGCAGCTGTTCCGACACAGTTTCACCAAAAGTGCGGAGCCGCTCCATGCCAAAGGTGTTCGGTTGAGTATGATTGGTGATCTATCTGGTTTCCCCAAGGATATTCAGGATAATGTTCAGCATTGGTTAGACACATCAGCCAAAAATCAAAACATGACCGTCACTTTTGCGCTGAACTATGGCGGGCGAGATGAGTTGGTGCGCGCCATAAATAAGGCAGGGGCTAAGGGTAGTCCGGTCACGGCTGAGTCAATTGAGGCTCACCTAGACACGGTGGGTATGCCTGATCCTGACTTGATTATTCGACCCGGTGGCGAGCAGCGGTTGTCTGGTTTTTTGCCATGGCAGGGCGTGTACGCGGAGTTGTACTTTACTGACGTGTTAATGCCGGATTTTGGTCCGGATGAACTGGATATTGCCTTGGCCGAGTTTGCTAAGCGACAGCGCCGATTTGGCAAGTAAGACGTTGACCAGTCACGGTTTAGCCGTTAGTGGCCGCCATTTTTAGAAAATTTGAATTCCCAACACCACTTCGATGACTTGGACGATCCAGTAGGAAGTGAACAAGAGCATAAAACCAGCGATGCCCGCCTTGATGCGGTTCTTGCCAGAGTCGAGTGATTTTTTGTTGGTGGCGCCTGACAAGATTTCAAAACCACCCCAGACAAGCATCAGCAACATTAAAATGCCGGCAATTGGGAAGGCAAACAGCAACACCCGAGAAATCAAGCCAGCGGGGGTGGCGAATTGGTCAGCAATCGCTGAGTCAGCATCGGGGCGTCGGAGTGGATTGAGGGCGTTGAAGTCATCTGATGAGGGGCCGTTGAGTAAGTTGTAGTTGCCAGGTTGATTCGGGTTGTTATTATCCTCACACGCAAGAGGTGAGCCACCTTGTGCCAAACAATCCTGAGTGTTCATGTTGGGTTGTGTAGTTCCGTTAATACAGCAATGAACTATGGGGAAAGTACTCTCACAAGAAGCTTGGTTGTTACAACACAGTGGTCCCTCATGATATGGGTTGCCTTCGGGGTATGGTTGACCAGTACTTGGATCAACAGGGCTTGGGTTACCACAATAGTATGAAAAACCAGTTAAAGGACACTGCGGGTTGCTGTCTTCGGCTGGAACACAACTCCACTGTGCAGATACTGGTTGGGCGGTCACTGCCAGTAAGAGTAGGGTTACTAGTACTGTGGCGATTTTTTTCATATGTGGTTAACTACCAAACCCAGGTATGCCGAGCAGTGATACTCCAATAAACTGTAACAGAGTGACTGACAAAAGTATAAACACTAAACCGACAATGGCAGAAGTCATCATTTCTTTGGCTTGACCTGTTTTCTTGGGATCGCCTTGGCTGGTGGAAAAGGTGAAGCCAGCAGCCAACATCATGAGCAAGCAAACCCCGCCTGCCAGTGACAGACCAATCCCCATCAGGGTTTGAATCATGCTGGTAGGTTGCCGAGAGATGCAACCAACTGCAGTCCAGACGCCATGCAGGTCCTCATCACAGTGCCGGCAATCTTCGCGGGCTGTTGTATTTGGGATCTGCTCGCAAAGAACAAAGCTGCCTACATTTGAACCAGATCCGTTAACTGGTGGGGCATTAGCAATTGGTTCACCTCGTTGCTCATCTGAACAAGCTTCAGCCGGAACAAATGGCTCTGGGTTAGCGGTGCAGATCTCACGACCATTAACTGTCAGTCGAACATATTGATTGGTTCCGATATCGTCACCATCAAGTTGAAAGCTGCCTGATGCAGCACCATCTCTAACAGTTGGTTCTTGGTCATTACCAGCGACACCGCCTCCAGTGAATTGAATTTCAACGTCGCCATCGCCGCCGTTATACAGTGTTCCGTCGGTGTATCTCAAGTTTGAAAGTGTCCAGTAGGTGCGCCCGGTTGAAAAACAACCGTTCGTGGGTTGGGATTGAGAGTTATTCTGATAGACATAAAAATTGTCACAAATTAGGTCATCAGATTCAGGCTCGCAGAGTTGATAGGAGCCAACACGGCAAACATCCTGATTTGTCGTGGTATTCCGCAATTTAATGTAGAACTGCAAACAGCGTCCTTGTGTCCACCCAACGTCAGTATCTCCTCCTGCGGTGTACCAATCTGGCTCGCTTCGGTTGGTAAAAGAGATTCTCGTGTTGCCATTTGATCCGGGTTCAGATCGAACGTCGTCTGTTGTATGGAACGTATTATCGGGTCCTATGGCATCTTGGACTTGTTCCAAGCGATACTCATCTCCATTCGCAAACTGACCTTCTAAGATGACATCAAAAGGAGGGTACTGCACCCCAATGGGGATTTCAGGATTGCCGCCAAAACCCACTCCGTTGCCAAAACTGGTTGTGACCTGACTGATGTTAGAACAAGACACATTTCCTCGTGCTTGTGCAGTTGAGGGAAGTCTCACTGAAATGCAGGTTGCAACCAAGAAAGATAAAACCGCGAATACTAGTTTTCGTTTCACCCCTGTATTGTACCGCACAGATGGCAAAGTTCGAATAGAACGTTTTTAGCCTTGCGTTTTCGGGTGCTAAAAAGGCACCCTCAAATGCAAGACAAAAACAGTTTGACGTTCTGGTTTGTGCCACTTTGTAAACTTCGATTCCCAGGTTGGGTGTGATACCCTTAGGATATGGTTCGGCTGAGCAAAAGAGTCTTTGTGGTCGTGGCCCTCACCTTGAGTGCGGTGGCGGTGCTGTTGGGCAGCTACCAAGTCAGTCAAGTTTTCGCTACCGACCCGGTCGATGACCTCCAGAACCAAATCAACGAACTCGAAAAACTGAAGCAACTCTCTGTGGATGCGACCAAACCACTCGAAAAAGAACTGGAAACGCTGGAAAGTCGTATCGATAGTGCTCGTAAAGGAATTGCCTCGGCCAAACAACAAGCCACCGCTCTCGCCAAAGATATCGATGAACGCGAACTCGACTTGGCTGCTCGCTATGAACTACTGTCCAAGCGGATTGCCGACCAGTACAAACGGTCCCGCACCTTTTCGCCAATCATGACACTTTTAAGTACTGATAACGCCGCCCAGCTCACCCAAGACTTGGCTTATCGCGACTCAATTAAAGCTCACGACAATCGCCTCATCCAAGGTATTGGCAGCGAGATTGGTAAGCTGGAGACCGACAAAGCAAAACTCGAGTCCGACCAAGTACGGCTAGCCGCCCTCGAGAAACAACTCGATACCCAAGCGGCTTTTTTCAAAACTGAAATAACCAAAGCCCGGAGTTATCAACAAGAACTGTCAGGCAAGATCGCAGCTTTAAGCGCTCAACAGCAAGCCATTATCAATGCTCGGTCGGGGACCACGACTACTTCTGTCGGCGATGTCCCGTTGGCCGACGACTTTAATGCCTCGATCGGTTTCAAAAGCCAGGCACCGGGCAACTCGTTTGCAGTGTTCAGTTTTGGAGCTTACACGCATCGCAAAGGTATGAGTCAGTATGGTGCCAAAAAGCAGGCTGAGAACGGCAAAAACTACAAAGATATTATTCAGTGGTACTACGGCAAAGGGGTGCGCAAAGATGATGGGATGTCGGGCAGCATCAATGTACAAGGCCATGGTGAGATGAGTATGCAGAAGTACTTGTATGGAATTGCCGAGATGCCGTCGAGCTGGCACCCAGAGGCTTTGAAAGCTCAAGCAATCGCAGCTCGCAGTTACGCCAACCGCGCTAGCAAACCGATCTGTACCACGGAAGCTTGCCAGGTTTTCAACAAAGGTAAATCGGACAATCCACCAGAAGCTTGGAAAAAGGCCGTCGACGACACGGAGAAAGAAATTATCGACGGTGATGTTTCGGCGCAGTACTCATCCACCGCTGGTGGTTATTTAACAACCTCCGGTTGGGACACCACTGATCGCAACGGCGATGGCAACTGGAGCAGCAAAGCCTGGGAAAGTATGGCGGGCTCACCCTGGTTTTATAAATCATGGTACCGCTCAGGTTACAGCTCCAGCGGAGCCAACTGTGGTCGCAATCACCCCTGGTTGTCACAAGAAGAGTTTGCCGACATCATCAATGCTTGGATTGTGCGCAAAAATCCTGGTGGCGCGGACGTGAATCGGATTCAGCCAGTCACCATCAACGACTGTAACATCGGCGGCGGAGGTGGCAATCCTTACTCGATGTCAGAACTGCGCGACAAAGCTAACGGTTCTGGCGGAGCGGTGACCAGCATCTCATCGGTTTCGGTCAGTCATAGCAGCAGTGGAGTGACCACCAATGTCAAACTCCAAACCAACCGCGGTGAGATCAACATTCCCGGCAGTGAGTTCAAAGAAAGTTTCAATCTTCGGGCGCCGGGCTACCTGCGCATTCCGCAAAGTGGTTTCTCGTTCTTCAACATTGAACACAAGCAGTAGCTTTGCAATCAGTTCAAGGTATACTTGGCCAGCATGTCGAGACTTAATCGCCTCCAGCTCCAGCGTTTTCGCAACCACACCACTTTGGATTTGCGTTTTGACGAACCGATTACGGTAATTGTGGCGGACAATGGTCACGGTAAGACTTCGATTTTGGAGGCTGTCCAACTACTTGCTACTGGTGAGAGTTTTAGAGCCGATCGGGCTGAAGAGATGGTGCAGTTTGACGCTGAGCTAGCCCAAGTGGTTGGTCAGCTTAGTAATGACACGGTCGAACAACTGGAGGTAATGGTGACGCGGGGGGTGGTGCAGGGCAAGCGCACCCAAACAAGGTTGTACAGTGTCAACCAAGTCCGCCGCCGCCGCAAGGACTTTATCGGTCACTTCAACTGTGTGGTGTTTCGGCCGGAAGACATGCGACTCATGGAAGGCTCACCGTCTCGGCGTCGGAACTTTTTGGACACCGTGTTGAGTCAGACCCATATTCAGTACGCGCACTCACATAGCACTTACGAACAAGCCTTGTTGAAACGAAATAAGTTACTCCAAGCTGTGCGTGATGGCGAGATGCCGAGCTCAGTGCTGACCTACTGGAACTTGCAGCTGGTGAAACATGGGGAAGTGGTGCAGGGTCATCGGCAGCGGTTTTTGGAGACGTTTGGGGCAGTGGAGTTTCCCACAAGATTTGAGATTGAGTATCGGCCATCACTGATGACCGCTGAGCGGCTGGCTGAGTATCAGCCACGCGAGATTGCAGCTGGCCACACTTTGATTGGTCCGCACAAAGATGACTTTGACGTCAGCTTCCAGTGGCGACCAACTGATGAGTGGCATTCCGTGAGTACCTTTGGTTCGCGAGGACAGCAAAGGCTGGCCGTGCTGTGGCTGAAGGTTGCGGAGCTGGAGTATGTATTAGGCAAAACCGCCTCACGACCACTCCTAGCCCTGGATGACATCTTTTCAGAACTTGATCCAGATGTGCGGACGTTGGTGATGAGTTTGATCCGTCGTCAACAAACTATTATTACCACCACTGAACAGCGAGTGGTGGCCGAGTTGCAAGCTGAGCTGGGTGAGCTGCAAGTTGTCGAGTTATAGTCACATTTTTCTAGTACAATTTAGCCACTTATGCCAGAAGTTAACCCACCTCAATTAGCTAGTTTGCTCGGCAAACTACAGTTGCCCGCCGCAGATTCTCATAAAGGTCAGAACGGGAAAGTTTTGGTGATTGGGGGATCGGAACTTTTTCATGCAGCGAGCAAATGGAGCTTAGACATCGTGTCCAAGTTTGTGGACATGGTGTTTTATGCCTCGGTGCCCAGTAACAATGAGTTAGTGCGCGTTGCCAAAGGTGAGTTCTGGAACGGCATTGTGATTGACCGTGATCAAGTTGAGTCGTACTTACGTGAGGCCGACGTTGTATTGATTGGTCCAGGTATGGAGCGGACCACTGAGACCGCCGATCTGACCAACCACTTGTTGCGGACATATTCCACCAAAAAATGGGTCATCGATGCTGGGGCACTGCAAATGATCGAGCCAACCTTGCTGAACGCCAACTGCATCGTCACCCCGCATCAGCAGGAATTTTTAGCACTTTATCATCGCCGCGTCATGGCGCTGGCTGTGCGACAAGCTGACGGTTCCTATCATGGGGAGTTTGCTGGTGAGCAGTTTGACACTGCAGCCAATTGGCAGGAACATGATCCCATCTGGTTTGAGAGTGCACTGGCTAGAGGTCTGGCCGAGTATCAGACATTGACTGAGTCAGAAAAGACGGACCTCAAAAGTCACTTGAAACATGTTAGTCGGCTCCTTGGTGAGGCGACTGTGTTGGTCAAAGGTCAACAAGATTGGGTGACACAGTGGCAGCAGAGCTACGACCAGTCAGTGCTAGCTGAAATCAAGGGCGGCAACGCCGGCATGACCAAAGGGGGCACCGGCGATGTATTGGCTGGTATAGTGGCCGGGTTGTACTGTTCGCACCCTGCCTTTGAAGCGGCGGTTTTGGCAAGTTATGCCAATAAGCTAGCTGGTGAGACGCTCTATCAGCGAGTTGGGCCCTTCTTCAATGCTAGCGATTTGGTAATAGAAGTGCCAGTGGCGTTGTGGTCAGCCTACCACCACAACCAGCTCAACAAATAAAAAGCTTGGTTGCCTGAATTTACTTTTTTGAATGCGTTGTTGAGGTCGGGGCAGCTGGCCGGCGAGTTTTGACTTTACTCTCCAAAACTTCAAAGCGATTTTGCAAATAAGCGAGCTGCATAGTAACTACGACAGCTAAAACTGTCACGATTATTGCGTAGATCAACATTGAAATCAGTCCACTATTTTTGCCGAGATAAGGATCTAGGTAGTCGCGGACGGCTTTTTGAATGAACTCATTCCAGGCCAAAGCTACCACCACCCCAAAGCCACTGGTGGCTAACTCAATCATGCTCCGGATGGTAGCCGAGGGGAGTTCTGAGAGTGAGCGAGCGGTTTTGACGGTGGCCATATAGCGCATAGTATACAAGGATTCGACGAATTGCCAAGTTTTGGCCAGTTTTAGCCCCAAACTTTCCTTGCAAAAATTGCGTGAATTGTTACAATCGATCAGAATGTATCAGCCAAAATTTTCCATCACCAACAACTTACTAACGTACATTACTCGCATCGAAGCAGCGAAAGCGTTAATTGATCAAGCAGCATTAGTGCCAGCTTGGGAGGCGAAGTTTCGTGATGATGCTCTGACCCGGACGGTGCACTTTGGCACCAAAATTGAAGGCAACGATTTGACGCATGAGCAAACGCAACAGGTGGTCCGGCTCGATGGCATGCTCAGCAGCAACGAAGTTGTCCAAAAAACTGGTCTCTTGGCTCGTGAACGTGATATTCAAGAGGTTATTAATTATCGAAATGTGATCCGATGGATTGACCAGCAGGATGCCCGACAAAGCTCGCGACTCTTTTCAATTGAAACCCTCAAGCATCTTCACACGTTGACCATGCAACAGTTAATTGAGGATCGATATGTGGGTCGGTTCCGTGATAAGCAAGTGATTGTACGCAGCGCCAGTGATGGTCAAATTGTGTTTCGACCACCGGTTTCTGTGGAGGTCCCGTACTTACTGGAAGACTTCATTGCCTGGTTATCCGGGCCAGCGAGCCAAACTGTGCACCCAATTTTCCGAGCCGCTATTACCCATTACCAACTCGTGTTTATTCACCCATTTATTGAAGGCAATGGCCGGACGGCGCGAGGCATGGCCACTCTAGTTTTGTATACCAGTGAGTATGACTTCAAACGGTTCTTTTCTCTTGAGCAATACTTTGACGCAGATGTTGATCGCTACTATCAGGCCTTGTTATCAGTTCAGCAAAGCCAAGGTCACGACCTCACGTATTGGCTGGAGTACTTTTGTTACGGGCTGGCCATTGAAATCGAGAAGATTAAGAACCAAGTTTTGAAATTGTCTAAGGATCTCAAGCTAAAACAGCAACTAGGTGAGCAGGTAGCGTTGTCTGAGCGACAAATTATCTTACTCGAACTGCTGCACAACCAAGGTGAAATTACTTCCCAAGATGCTCAAGCCGCTCTGCCTAATGTATCTGTTGATACGATTTTGCGCGATATAAAGGATTTAATTGCCAAGCGGGTTATCGAAAAACAGGGTGTCACCAAAGGTGTTCGTTATCGGTTGCGTGATTAGAACTAGCCTGCTCTCGCAGGTTTTGGTTGCCCTCTAGCTGAGTAACTTTGGTAGACTTTGAGTACGAGTTTTTGCAAGGAGTTCCATGACATTTGCCGAGTTTGCTACGTATTTACAGACATTAGATGGAATTTCGAGCCGACTGGAAATCACTGGAGTTCTTGCCAAACTTTTCAAAGACCTCAAACCAACTGAAGTCCAGCCAGCGTGCAACTTCCTGTTGGGACAACTCAGGCCGGCATATGAAGGGCGCGAGTTTCAAGTAGCTACCAAGTCTGTGATAAAAAGTTTGGTCCGTCTCACTCCTGCCAAAGCTGCTCAAACGCAAACTTTGTTCGCGGAGCCCGACTGGTCCACTGTTGAACTCGAACTGAATCAGCGTTATCAGAAATTGGGTGACATCGGCGACCTAGCCGCAGAAGTCACAGTCAGTCAACACCCCACACAGCAACTGACTCTTACCCAGGTATATGAGCGTTTGTTGGCGATTGCTGATGCCCGTGGGGCAGGCTCACAAGACCAGAAAATTCAGCTGCTGAGTGAGTTGTTGCAAGAGTTGGATGGCGTATCTGCTAAGTTCGTGACGAGAATGATCATCGGCAAACTTCGACTCGGTTTTTCGACAATGACCATTATCGATGCTTTGTCGTGGACGATGACAGGCAGTAAGGCTGAGCGCGATTTACTGGAAGCGGCTTGGCAAAAGCAGACTGACATTGGGCACTTGGCAGAGTTATATCTCAGTCATCATCGCGAAGCAGATCGTCAACAGCAACTGGCTGCGTACTCAATCGAAGTTGGAGTACCGGTTACCCCAGCCTTATGTCAGCGGCTGGAAACCGCAGCTGAAGTGATTGCCAAAATGGATCACGTTTTTGTCGAACCGAAGTACGACGGGGTTCGGGTTCAAATCCATTATCGTCGAGCGACAGCAAAGCAGCCTGAGCTCATTCGTAGTTTTAGTCGCAGCTTGGAAGTCAGCACCGAGATGTTTCCGGAATTGAGTCAGCTGGGTGAAGTCGTGAACTGTGATGAGTGTGTGTTGGACGGAGAAGCGATTGGCTTTGATCCGACCACGGGGAAGTTGAAACCATTTCAAGAAACGATCACTCGCAAACGCAAGCACGGGGTGGCTGAAACAGCAGCTCAGATCCCATTAAAGTTTTTCGTGTTTGATGTGCTAGCCCTAGACGGCAAGACTCTGATTCAGGAAAAGTTGCAAGATAGAAAAGAGCTTTTAAAAAAGCTTTTTAAGAAAAACGAGGTATTTTTAACTACTCCATATGAGCTGGCTGACAAACCCGAAGCGGTGCAGCAGCTCCACACGCAAGCTTTGGCAGAGGGATTGGAGGGAGTAGTTATTAAACAGGTGGTCAGCAACTATCAGCCGGGTCGTAAAGGTTGGGCGTGGGTGAAGATGAAGGAAGCTGAAGGTACCCGTGGCAAACTGTTAGACACCATTGACGCCGTGGTGATGGGATACTACCAAGGTCGGGGTAAACGGACCGAGTTTGGGTTGGGGGCTTTTTTGGTGGGTGTGTTGGATGCGGAAGGGCAAGTGGTGACCTTGGCTAAAATTGGGACAGGTTTATCTGACGAGCAGTTTCGAACGCTGCACACCACCCTAAAACCGCACCAAGTTTCGACCGCCCCGGCGGTGTATCAAGTGGCTAAAGCTTTGATACCGGATGTGTGGGTAGAGCCAAGTTTGGTGGTGGAAGTTGCTGCCGATGAGCTCACAACGTCGCCTCAACACACAGCTGGTCTGGCTTTGCGATTTCCCCGTTTGGTCAGATTTCGACCCGACAAAAAATGGCAAGATGCTACTACGTTGGTTGAGGTAAAACAGTTAGCGTGAGTTTTTAGACGCGACCTGAACATTCGGCAGACAGCTGGTGATGACGTTGAGTAACACAGATGTGACCTCTTTGGGATGATTCACAATGGCGTTGTGGTTGCTGTTAATTGGATAGCTGGTTGCGAGCGGCAGGTGTTTCAAAACCCGGCGTTGAATATAGCTAGACACGATTCTGTCTTGCAAGCCGTAAATGTAATGTGTGTTTGGATTGTTGAGAGCCGCTAGATTTGAACTGCGTTGTCCGAAAAGTGATAGCCATAAGAGTAGATAGCGTTTGAGTCCCATGAAAGTGATGTCCGAGCGAATTCGGTGTGGTGAGTAGTCAAAACTACCCAAGTATCGTAGGTGATCATCCGAAGATCGTTTAGTGGGATGAGGTGTCCAAGCTCGGGAGGCTTTGAGCAGTTGGTGCCACCACCAGCTGGAGTTGATTGAAAGTGGTGCGGTTTGGGTGACCGGTGTAATCAAGACAGTCGCGACTGGCGGGATATGTTTCTCAATGGTGAAGTAATGTTGAATAACCAAACCAAATAAGCTTTGACCTGCCAAGATCAAGGGGTGAGTTACTAGCTGCTGACATACTTCGTTTAAGTCCCGTGCCAAGGTGCGAATCAAGTGGGGTTCGTTAACCGGAAAGTGACAAGCCGACCACCCGTGTCCTCGTAAGTCGAAAGTGAGACACCGAATGGGTACTGGCGAGTTTTGCTGAAGACCTTCAATGACCCATGAGTACGCAGCGGTGTCGCCAGTCAGCCCGTGAACAAGGACCACGTCAAACACTGCGTCACCTTGTGGGGGGTCGTAAATCTCAACGTACAGTTCGGCGTCATCAAAGCTACGCAGCCGTCGCGTTTGGCTGGGTTTCATTCGAGCAAGTCTCCCAAGGTTTTTTGCAGTCGTCTGAGTTCCGACCGAGGTATATGTCGCAAAGTGGTTTGCAGTTTGCCTAAGAAACCAACCTTGTCAGACCCATTACTCGGTAGGTAGTACTGGCCGCCTTGCATAGGATACTTAGCGAGCACCTGGGCGTTGGTTCGACCGAGGAGTGAGTTGATGTTGGCCAAAGCATACACACGCATCATTTTGAGGGTGCCCTCTTTTTGAAATCGCCGCATAGAGTAGGTGTACATTGGTTCGCGCAAAATCAGAAATGGCCAGCGATGCTTGTTTATTTGATTGATGTAGTCGTAATCTTCAAACTGGCCTTGATTGTCGCGAAACTTGATCTTTGTTGCAACGCTACGGTGAACACCGATCAACGCCCCGACGGCAGTTGGTTTTTTCAGTAAAGAGTAGGCTTGCATACCTAAGTTGTAGGTGGTGGCAATTAACGTGGCGTCTCGGTTGCGATAGCTGCGAGTATCCATCCAAGTGGTAAAAGCTTTGGTTTCTGGCCGACGCTCCAGTTGATACTTAACTCCCAACAAAAAGTAGCTTGGTAGGCGATTATCTGCGTCCATGAAAATAATCCACTGGCCTTGCGCTGTGACGGCCCCTAAGTTTCGTTGAGCTGCAACGTTGGCGACCGAACTGACAACCGGTTTTAGTTTGAGTTGGTCGCCGAAACGGTTGACCTTTGTCAACGTATTGTCACTTGAACCACCATCAACGATAACTACTTCAAAGTCTTGATAACTTTGATGCACCAAATCTTTTAGGAGTGTGGGAACATACTTGGCTTCGTTAAGAGTGGGGATAACTATCGTAAAAAAAGGTGGCGTAGCTTTTGGCATACAACGAACTATCTTAGCTCTGCTAAAGCAGAGCTCACAACGGCTTTGAGACGTGGCCCTGTTTGACGTAAATACTCAGCCGTGATTTTGATATGTTTGGTGAAACGTTCGAGCTGGGTGGGATCATTCACCACTAAATCAAGGTAAGCCACCAACTCTGACCACTCTTCCAAAACCATACCGAGTTGTTTTTCTTGGATCAACTCCAGATTGCCATCTTCTTGACCTGAAATATGCGTCATGGCCACAAACGGAACTTCACAAGCAGTGGTTTCAAAAAGACTGTTTGGACCAGCTTTTCCCACTACTAAGTCGGCTACTCGCACATACTCTTCCAGCTTGGTAGTGAAGCCTACCAAATGTACATTGGCTTGCAGGTCGGTCGGTAGGTCAGCTCGCCAGCTCGTCAGCTCTTGGAGAAGTAACTTGTTAGTACCGCACACCACAACGAGTTGTATGTGTTCGCGATGTGTCTGGGTTAAGTACTTCGTAATACGAGATAGGGTTTGACTCCCTTCTGAGCCACCGATCAAGGTGAAGGTGAGCCGATCAGGATCAAGTTTGAGTTGCGTACGCAAGGACTTTCTGTTGGTAGCTGGCTTAAACTCAGGCCGAGTGAGCCACCCGAGCTCAGTCAGGTAGCTACCAGGTTTTAGCTGGCAAGCGCGCTTAACTTGGAACTCATCAAAGACGAAGTTGTTAACAGGATTCGCGGCAATTTCTAATGGGTGAGTGGTCCTAGGGTTGGCCACCACATTGAAAACTGGTCGGCCAGTCTGACGTTGCCACTTCTCAAGAATAGGTAGGTAGCTGAAGTATGTTGTCAAACACGCTGCGGGCTGATGGCGATGGAGAAAAGCGTGCATTTTTTGAGCATCATCCCAGTAAAAGAACCAGCGAGCGAGAGCTTGAATCAAACCTAACGTTGATACCTGATAAACCGCACGAAACGCCCAAGGAATGTAGCGATAAACTAAGGTGTACGCATCACTGGCTTTGATAGGTTGTTGGAAAGTGACTATCTGGTAGCGGTCAGCTAAATGGTGCGCGGCTGCTTCTGCCAGACTGGCATGACCTTGATTGGCTGATAGGATCGCGATAACCGGCCGATGTGAAGCACTGGCAGCGGGTGAACGACGATCAACATGGCTTGGCACTCACCGATTATACCTGGTTTGAGTTACAATCAAGCATATGAACTTTGTGATCGGTCTGGGCAATCCAGGCGAAACGTACGCTCTCTCTCGGCACAATGCCGGTTTTATGGCAGTTGATGAGATGTGGGAACAATGGAAAGTTGATAGCCAGCTGCCAGCTTTTTTGCTCGAAAACAAATGGCCAGCCGAAGTCAGTCGAGCTAAAACGCTCTTGTTGGCCAAGCCCCATACTTTCATGAACAATTCCGGCCAAGCAGCTAGGGCGTTGCTGCAGTTTTACGACAAAGCGAGCTTAGCCCGGGTGTCACAAGGACTCACCAACCTTTGGGTGTGCCACGATGATCTCGATTTGCAACTTGGCCAGGTCAAAATCCAGTTTGGAACTGGACCAAAAGTACACAATGGTTTGAGCTCGTTGTATCAACACTTAGGTACACAGCAGTTTTGGCATGTGAGGCTCGGCATTGATGCGAGACAAGGCGATCGCAGCCTACCAGGTTCAGCATATGTTTTGCAGTCTTTCACTAAGACGGAGCGAGCCGAATTAGCTACGGCGATTGCTAAAGCTTCTGCACAGGTTGCCAAACAAATGTTTGACCAGCCGAAATAACTAACATGACTAAAAAAAGTCAGACACACCAACCAGCGGGCTCAACAACCCATCAAGGTGCGTTGCCGCTTGGCAACTTGCTCCAGGGTTACCAACTACAGGATAAAGGTGGCTACATTACTCAGGAGTTTCAAGACTACGCATATCGCTTGGCGGTCGCTTTGGACGACTTGCCACACAAGAGCGTATATATGAAAATGGCGAAGACAGTTGATCGCCGGATTCTCGATCAGGCATTGGGATTTGTTTCAGATTCACAAGCAAAAAGTAAAGCCAAGTTATTTATGTGGAAGGTAAAACAGTTGCGGACTGAGTTGGCTGACAAGCAGCCTACTGCAATTGGGAAATAACTATATTTATGTCGAGACTACCTACGTATAGTTTGATTGCGGTTTTGGCTCTGATCGCCGCAGGGCTGGGTTGGAACTACTATGCTCGGCCATTTGAACGTTATTTTTCGCAACAGCTGGCGCACTTGAAAGCTTCGCCAGTGCCCGCACCCAGTCCAACCACGGTGCCAGTTACCATCAATCAACAGATTGCCGGGATTATGGCTTGGCCAGTTGACCTTGATGCAGAGCCAGCTTCATTCTCGGCGGAGTTGCAGACCATCGCACTAATGAAACCTGGCTACGTGACTTTGTTTGGGACCTCGGTAACTGCGGCTCAAGCTCAGGCAGCGATTCATCAGCTCGATACGCAAGCCGCGGCGCCATGGGTGTGGGTCGATCATGAGGGTGGCACTGTGCAGCGCTTGAGCGGAGAAGGTTTTTCCAAGGTGCCGAGCTGGAGTGAGTTGTGTCAACAGTCCGCTACCCAAAGTGGTGAAGCGATTACCACGGCGGCACGCGAACTCAAGGCTGTGGGGGTAGACGGCGTGTTGGGGCCAGTTCTCGATTTGCGGTCGGGTAGCCGCGTCTTAGGTACACGACTCTGCAGTGATCAGCCAGATGTGGTACTCACTCGCAGCTTAGCAGTGATTGCCGCCTGGCAAGCGGCCGATGTGCAACCCGTCATTAAACACTTTCCTGGGATCGGAGCCGCCAGTCGTGATCTGCATACCAACTTTGCTCGAGTCGAGGTAAATCCAGCTGAAGCTGGGGTGTTTGCGCAAATTTTGGACAAGTTTCCAAAGTTGGCGGTGATGGTTAGTCATGTTGGTGTGACCAATCAGTATCCAGATATTCCCTGCTCACAAAGTGATGCTTGTGTACAAGAGTTGGCGGCCAATTTTCCATCAGCTCTGATTGTGACAGATGCCTTAGAGATGGTATCGGCTGGGTACAATGGCCAAGATAAACCACCTAAATCATTGAGTGAACGGGCGATTGCGGCACTCAAAGCCGGGAACCAAGTCCTTTTGTTTGGACCGAAGTTAAGCGATCTCGAGCTACAACAAGTCATGGCAGATATTGAAACAGCGGCTAAGACAGATGCCTTTCTCCGCAGCAAGATCGAACAGGCGTATCAAGCTAGTCAACGGTACAAACTGCAAGCCACTCAGATCGGACCGTAATGAATCATTTTTTGGACAGAGTACCGGTGTGGACCCTACAGCTGTTGGTTGTTTTGGTGGCTGGTGTTACCTGGCAAGCTTGGCACTGGGGAACCGCGTGGTGGTTCTGGTGGTGGTTGGGTCTGGGATTGGGATTAGTGATTGTGTGGCTAGATGAGTTGGCTGGCTATCGATACACGCAGCGGTGGTTGGAAATACTCAAGCCAGTGCTGGTTACTCGCTCATTGGTAGTGGTGGCGGTGCTGGGCATTTTAGGATTCTTTTTGTTAACGTCGTCTGGCAGCTTGTTGGGGGCGGCCTTGGTTTGGTCTTGGTTAGCTGCTGTAGCAGTGGAGTTTTGGCGATGGCGGGCGAGTCCTGAGTTTGTGTCCCGATTTTTGTGGCAACTGAAAACTGATCGCTGGCAGGCTGAACACCAGATTTGGTTAGTTCGAGCAGTGGTCATAGTCACAAGTGGCCTGCTTCTGATTAGTTGGTTATGAACGAAGGTTTAGTCCCAACAAGTTGGACGGTTTTTGGTTTAGAGTTTCATGCCTATGGCCTGATCGTGGGGTTGGCCTTAGTAGTAAGTTGGTGGTTAATTGCCAAACGGTTAACACGACTCGGATGGTCAGATACCAATCGCTTGGATTTGGCAGGCTTGAGTATCGTTTTGTTTGGTGTGTTTGGGGCCAGAGTTTGGCATCTAGCTACAGACTGGTCGTTGTATCAAGCCCATCCCTGGGCAGCTATTCAAATCTGGCAAGGTGGTCTGAGCATTCTTGGTGCAGTTGCTGGGGGAATGGTGGGCGCATGGCTGGTTACACTGGTTTGGTCATCGGGACCAAATTGGCTAACTTGGCTTGACTCCGCCGTGTTTGGATTACCGATTGGTCAGGCCATTGGTCGATGGGCCAACTTTGTGAATCAGGAACTGTACGGCTATCCGACCACGCTTCCCTGGGGAATCAGCATTGACGCCAAGCATCGACTGCCGCAATTTGCCAACTTAGCCGTTGAGACCAGATTCCATCCATTATTTGCCTATGAAATGATAGCCACCGCCAGTGCCGGTCTAGTTTGGTGGTGGTTGGCCTCACCCGCTGGCGAGCGGTGGCGACCAGCTTGGTGGCACCTGGGCAGTGGGGCTTGGTTTGCTAGTTACGTATGGTACTACGCGCTGATCCGGTTCAGTTTGGACTGGGCTAGACCAGATAAGACAGTTGGCTGGGGGAACCTGGGGGTTAATCAGTTAGTTTTGCTTGGTATAGTAATCATGATGACATTTTGGTTGCTGGTTATTTACCGGCGGTTGAGCTTAGTAAAATCTAGGTGACGATATGGCCTCAAACACACAGGGTAAGCACACATGGTGGTTATTGGGTATTGGGTTAGTGTTGATGATCATCATTTTAAGTCGGGTACGCTCCCTGTCCCAAGTCACTTCAACGCCGGACTGGACGAAGTATGATCGCGCTCAAGCCCAACTCAAGATTAAGAGCCGCACTCTCCTGGTCGAGTTGGTGACGACTCAAGATAGCATTATTCAAGGTTTAAGTGATCGAACTGAAATCGGTTCTGACGGCATGTTGTTCATTCTACCCACGCCACAGCCGGCCCAATTTTGGATGAAAGACATGCTGTTTGATCTTGATATGGTTTGGATCAGCAACCAAAAAATTGTCGGAATTACCGCTCGAGTGCCAGCCCCGTTACCAGGTACCACTCTAAACAACTTGCCAACGTATCCTGCCCCCCAAGTTGTCGACATGGTTCTCGAGGTTCCAGCTGGATTTGTCGAACAAGTCGGTTGGCAAGTCGGCGACAATCTTGAGCTGCAACTGCCATAATTATGTATCTCGAGGTGAGTCGATAGTGACGATCAGCCCAGAACTCGATACAATGAAGCTATGACCGGTCCTGCCCCAACCCCCAACAGGTTGGTATCTCGTTTGCGTGGCACGCTGAGCCCAAGTGGCCAACAGCTGGTGCCGTTTTTGCAGTCACCGGCCCCGGTAGCCACTTCGAGTTCTGTTCCAGCTGCGACTCAAGTTCAACCTTCGCCACCGGTTCAGCCTGCTGCCCCAATTCCAGATGTGGTTCCGAGTCAGCCACCAGAGTTGGTGTCTGCCGAGGATAAACTTCAGCTGATGGATCAGATTGTTACTGAGTTGGAAGGGCAGACCACCCCAGCTCAACCTCCGGCGCCGCCAGTTGTTTCGCCGCCGCCTCCTCCAGCAGTTCCGGTTGAGCCTGCAGCTTGGCCCGAGCCTGTGGCCCCAGTGGTGCCCACGGTTATTCAGCAAGCAACGGACACTTTGAACCCAAGCTATCCGGTCAGCACTGCCAAAGAAGCCATTGACCGAGGCGTTGTCGATCAAGTTGCCCAAAGCGAAGCTGGTGGTGTTCAGCATGTTGAGCAGGAAGTAGCTCCAGAAATTGGACCCGAGATCGAGGAGTACCTGCAAAAGGTTGAAGATCAAGTCACCGAGCAACCGCAAGAAATTGTGATAAATCCGCAAGGGGCGACAGATGTCCAAGCTGTACATACCCCACAACCGGTGGTGGTTTTACCGATCAGCCCTGAGGTGGAAAAAGCAGGCGAACACAAACCCCCATCGTTGAGTGTCCGGTGGTTGGTCGAGTGGAGCCGCCGATTGATGAAAATGTTTACTGGTCGAGTCATTTATCGACAAACCTGAGATAATAGGAGGAAGTTTAAGAGTGTATGTTATTTGATTCTGCTGGACTACTATCGCTCCTCATCAGCTGGCTGAGTTTGCTCGGGATGTTGATTGTGGTTGGTTTGGTGTTCGCGGTGTTTGGTTACATGTTGTTTCAGTGGCTCAAGTACCGGCATCGTGAAGAGTACGCGCTAGATTTTGTAACGCTCCAAGTCCGGTTACCGAAGGACAATGAAATTAAGATCGACGCAGCTGAGCAGATGTTTGCCGGTCTCTACTCACTCAAAAAAACTGGCTGGTTCTCCTGGGCCAAAGCTGAAGATGTATTTAGTTTTGAGATCGTGGCTCTCAAAGAGAGCATCACGTTTTACATCAGTTGCTCGCGTAAAATTCGCGACTTGGTAGAAAAGCAGATTCACGGTGCATATCCATCAGCTGACATCACAGAGGTAGATGAGATCAATATTTTTAGTGAAAAAGGCAAAGTTGCTTTTGCGGCCTTGGCTCTGGAAAAGCCCACCTTTTTCCCCATTAAAACCTACAAGGATTTGCCAACTGATGGCTTATCATTGATGACCTCTGGCTTGTCAAAAATGGGTGAAGGCGAAGGGGCAATTTTGCAAATCTTGCTGCAGCCGGAAGGTAAAGGTTGGCAAAACAAAGGTCGATCACACATTCAAGGTGAAAAGAAGCGTGAAGCCGATCCTGATAAAGCCACGTATCGTCACGATCCTAAAGAAATGGAGAGCATCAGCTCGAAAGTTGAGAAGCCAGGGTTTAGAGTTTCTATTCGTGTCGTAGTGTCGGCACCTCAAGAATATGTAGCGGAGTCACATCTCAACAACATTGTGGGCGCATTTGCTCAGTTCACGAGCTCGCACAACAACTTTAAACGAGTGCAGTTATTTGTGAAACACTTGTTTATGTTGGATTTTTTGTATCGTTACATGCCGATCATTAAGCGCGGGACATCAGTCTTAAATGTGGAGGAGCTGGCTACTATTTTCCATTTCCCGAATAAAACAGTTGAGACTCACCACATTAAGTGGCTCAATGCCAAAAATGCCCCAGCTCCGAACATGATTCCCACCTCAGGTTTGCGAATTGGGACATCGAAGTATCGCGGTGAAGTTCGCGAAGTGTTCATGAGTCTCAATGACCGTCGCCGTCACATGTATATCATTGGGAAAACTGGTACCGGTAAGTCAGAGTTTCTGAAAGAAATGATTTTGCAGGATATCAAGTCTGGGTATGGTGTGTGCGCCATCGACCCGCACGGTGAGTTTATCGAGGATATTTTGCAGTTGATGCCACCCGAGCGAGCGGAAGATGTGATTTACTTCAACCCGTCCGACGTACAACGACCAATGGGTTTGAACATGATGGAGGCCGATACCGAAGAGCAGCAACACTTTGTGGTGAGTTCTATTATTGGCTTGATGTACAAACTGTATGACCCGCATCGTACCGGCATCATCGGACCACGGTTTGAACACGCTATTCGAAATGCCATGTTGACGATCATGAGCCGAAAAGGGTCAACCTTTTTGGAGTTGGTCCGGTGTCTGACCGACAGCAAGTTTGTCGATGAACTGCTGCCTTATGTTAAAGATCCGGTGGTTCGCCGTTACTGGACGGACCAGATCGCGCAGACATCCGACTTTCATAAGTCAGAGGTGTTGGACTACATCGTGTCTAAGTTCGGTCGGTTCGTGACCAACAAAACTATGCGTAACATCATTGGTCAGCCGGAAAGTGCTTTTAACTTCCGGAAAGCGATGGACGAGAAGAAAATTATTTTGTGTAACTTGTCCAAAGGTATTTTGGGTGAAGAGGACGCCAAGTTCTTGGGTCTGATCTTGGTGCCGAAAGTGTTGACCGCGGCCATGAGTCGCCAAGATGTGGGCATGGACAAGCGGGAAGATTTCTTCCTGTATGTTGACGAGTTCCAGAACTATGCCACGGAAGACTTTGCGGTGATTTTGTCTGAGGCCCGTAAGTATCGCCTGAACCTGATTGTGGCCAACCAGTTTATTGGCCAGATTGATGAAGAGATCAAGAACGCGGTGTTTGGTAACGTTGGTACCATTGTCTGTTTCCGGGTAGGTGTGCCGGATGCCAACTTCCTGCAGCACGAGTTTGCTCCGACTTTTAATGAAACTGACCTAGCTAACATCGAGAAGTATCACGTTTATATCAAGACTATTGTGGGTAATGAACCAGTGCCACCATTCAGCATGTCGCTGGAAAAAGACATGGATCAGGTCAAAGCCCAAATGAATCCTCGCTTAGCCGAGATGATTAAGCAGCTATCGCAGCTGAAGTACGGTAAAGACCGCGATGTGGTGGAAGCTGAGATGAAGACGCGGGCTAAGCTGTAAGCAGTTGGTTGGAGTTACGGTTGCACAGAGCTAGCGCTGGCCGCCTCATTTTCTTGGTAGTCTTTAACGACTTGTTGGCAGTAAACATAACGGGCATACTCAAATGTGCGTTGGTGTATTGGTTCTTTTTCTTCACTAGCTTGAATATAACTGCCCAAGACAGCCCCAACATGGCTTCCGACAGCTTGGGTCCGATCACTAAGGATGGTAACTTGCTTTTCAGCCTCTGGGGGTAGTTTTGGTCGCGGTAGGGAAGGAACTTGGCGGGGGATCTTGGCGACCCAGTCGGGGGCTTTGACCAAGCCACGGTTGCTAGCTACAGTTACCCCTGTTCCAGCCAGGACGAGCAACAAAACCGCTAACAATGCAACTTTGACCACTTTCATCTTCGTTTCATTGTACCAGGTTGGCTGATAACTACCTATTAAAAAGAAAAAGCTGGACTAGTCTCCGCTGGTGACTGAACTTTGATCAGCGGCCTCAGGTTCGAGTTGTCCGGTCAGGGCGAGTTCAAGCTCTTTGGCAAAGCGAGTTACATCACCATGATACTCGGGGTGTTTTAAGAACATGAAACGATTAAAGGCTTCGAAGACCGGCTCAGGTTTAACGTTCATTTTCATCAGGTTTTTGACCAGTGTGGGGTAATCTTTGATTTGTAGGCCGTCCTCATAGGCAAAGTCATGAATGGCGCGAGCTTCTTGTTGGGGGTTTGCTCGGGCAAACATTACTCGGCCAGATAGCATCTCATACGCAATTACCCCAACACGCCAAGATTCGTCATACAGGCCGGCATCAGGAGCTGGCTCTTGAGTGGTGTCATACCCAGCTTGGGCAGCCAACACTTGGCGGGGTGACAGGTAATTGATAGTGCCAACTAATGGATCGCTATCGTCAACTTCGGCGTCGCTAGCGGAGCCAAAGTCACCGACTTTGGTAAGTGTGCGCTGAGCATTGGTATCGCGAATAATGTAGATGTTAGTGGGTTTGAGGTCGCGGTGAATGAGATTTTTCTGACGATATTGTGTGATCACAAATCTGGCCAAGTCACCGGTAATTTGACTAACCTCGATAGGGGTGAGCGGTTCTGGCTCGGGGCGTGGCTCAGACCAACTATAAGCGGGGTGCGTCTCGGTAATTCGCTGTTTGAGAGTTGGTGCCCAGGCAGGATCCAAGAGTTCCATGACGACCATTTTTTCGTGGTCAGCTGCGATTTTGCTAGTGGTTTCATTGATGATGAAATCGACAATTTCCACAACTAGGTCAGGAGTAGCTTCGAGGGCTTTGAGGTGTAGGCGAATTTCTTCTGCGTAGAGCTCGGGATAAATGAGGCTTTTCGGAACTTTAATAGCCACCCAACGTTGTTGGGTAGGAATGTATCCCATAATGATTTCAGCGGCTCCACCCGCTCCAATCGGTTGCTGGTTAGGATCAATGAAACACTGTTGACCCGACCGTTCCAGTTGAAACTCGTACCAGCCTTTTTGACGGAGTTGCTCAGCTACGGCAGCTGTCTTTTTTTCAGTGGTCGGTTGTGGTTCACTACCTTCACCAGATTTTCGTCGGCCGAGAATTTTCATATGCAGATCCGTGCTATGAAGTACGTGCTACTCGTAGCGTAAAGCTTCGATCGGTGAAAGTCGAGCGGCGCGTCGAGCGGGAGCAGCTCCAAAGATCAGTCCCACGACGGTTGATACCCCAAAAGCCAACATAACTGCCGAGAGGGTAACCCGGGCGGGGAAGAAGGGTTGAATAGCCAGGGAACCTAAGTAAGCAATTGCTAGACCAATGCCGCCACCCAATACTGACAGCAGGGCTGCTTCGATCAAAAACTGTAACAAGATCAAGTCAGGTGTGGCTCCTAGCGCTTTGCGCAACCCTATTTCTCGAGTCCGTTCTGTCACCGACACCAACATGATGTTCATAATCCCAATACCACCGACCACCAGGGAAATGGCGGCGATGCCGCCGAGCCCGATAGTCAACATTCCCAATACACTGTTGATGGTTTCTAGCAGTTGCGCTTGGTCAAACACGGTGAACTCGTCCTCTTCCAGGTACCGACCCAGTTCTTTTTCCAGGGCTGCTTTGACAGCTGGGACCTGTTCTTGGCTGACCGCCTCAAACGTAAAGTTATCAATCAACTGAGTGTTAAAGTCGTCAAACAGGGTAGTCAGGGGAATGTAAACATAGTTGTCAAAACTGGGGCCACCAAAAGAGCTACCTTTCTTTTCTAAAACACCCACGACAGTGTAAGACCGGCTTTCAATCTGGAGTTTTTTGCCAACAGGGTCAATCGTTCCAAAGAGTTCTTCGGCAATTTTTGGTCCGAGTACAGTTACCCGATCACCTTTTTGCTCATTCACATCAGTAAACCACTCGCCGCTGGCGGTGTCGCTTTTGTTAACCGAGCCATAACTAGCTGTCACACCATAGAGAGTTACTTTTTTGGTGGTGGTTTTGTATTTAGCTTCGCCCGTACTGAAGCCGCTTACCACCCCATCCTTGATGATGCCTCGGGTATTGCGCAAGATTTGATTAAAGTAGGTTCTTTTAAGTAACGGTTTAGTGCTTTCAATCATGGAGGTTTCCCCACCAAAACCCCCACCGTCACCGAATGGATCGCCAGGGACCACAAACACGACCGAACCACCTAGACTAGTGAATTGATCGCTGACATACGCTTGAAGTCCAGTTCCGATACTGGTGAGTAGCACCACCGAGCCAACACCGATGATCACACCCAGCATCGTCAAAAACGAGCGAGTTTTGTTAACCAAAATGGCCTTGATAGCGATGGTGAAAACAAAACCAAATGGCATAGCTTATGCACGCCCCTTTCGTTTTGTTTTTGGTGTCTTGGTAACTTCGAGATCTGGACTGCCTTCTTTGACTTTGGCAGCTTTGTTCATTGCGTGCTCTGTGTTGGCTGTGTCAGAGATGATTTGACCATCACGGAAAACCACCAGCCGTTTGGCGATGGCCGCCACATCTTCCTCATGGGTGACCATAATAATGGTCCGACCTTCTTGGTAGAGGTCAGTCAATAGTTTTTTGATGTCTTCGCCACTGCGCGAGTCAAGGTTGCCAGTTGGTTCGTCAGCAAAGACGATGCTGGGATTGTTGATGAGCGCCCGAGCAATCGCCACGCGCTGCTGCTGTCCACCTGATAGCTGCGCCGGTGTGTTGGCTAATCTTTCGCCAAGTCCTACTCGCTGCAGCATCTCAACTGATCGACGGTGTCGTTCAGACTCGGATACTTGGGCATAAATCAAGGGGAGTGAAACATTATCAACCGCTGATGTGCGAGCCAGCAGATTAAATTGTTGAAACACGAAGCCAATTTCGCGGTTACGCAGCCGCGCCCGCTCTTTTTCATCGTACTTAGTTACATCTTGCTCTTTGAGCTTAATGATGCCCCCGCTGGGCTCGGCGAGCATGCTAGCGATTTGTAAGAAGGTGGATTTGCCAGAACCTGATGGTCCCATGATAGCCACAAACTCGCCTTCGCGAATATCGATGCTGACTCCTGCTAGGGCCATGATCGTCGAGTCACCAAGTTGATACTCTTTGGTTACGTTTTGAAGTTGGAGCAAGAGTGGCTTCATTACTTTTGCGTGCCATTGGGTACGACCACCTCATCATTGACGGTCAGACCTTGGGTCACCTCCACCATGTCATCGGTTTCTAGACCGGTTGTGATCTCTCGTTCGGCCACGGTAGACGGCCCAGTTTTGACGTCGACGTAGGTTTTGCCATCACGCTGGCGGGTGGTGTCTAGAGGGATCGCCAACACATTTTCTTTGGTGTTGAGGGTGATGGTAGCGTCACCATTCATACCGAGTCTCAGCTCACTTGGGAGGTCAGCTACGGTGATAGGGAGTCTAACTACAAACACTGTACCCGAGCTGGTTTGGCTGCTCTTATATGAAATAGATTGAACATTGCTACTAATTGGGTTGTCAGGGTATGAATCGAGGGTGACTGCGGCAGCTTGGCCGACTCGAACTTGACCAATGTCGGCTTCATCTACGGCAGCTTTAAAGACTAGCGTGTCTGGGTTAACCAGTTCAAATACGTCAGTTGCTAGCAAGTTAACGCCTGTCACGGTCAGTGGACTAGCTACGAGCAAACCACTGAATGGTGCTTTCAGAACGGTGTTCTGAATAGCAATGTCTCTGATTTCTACGTTGAGAACTGTGTCATTGAGATTTGTTTGCTGCTGGTCAAGGTCACGGCGGGTCGCCAGGTTTTCCACGTTGTAATCAGTGGCGTCTTGGCTGGTTTCCCAGTCCCAGCGCTCGCGCAGGTAGGCATTCAAATCTTGCTGCAGACGTTTTTGAAGTTCTCGTTGGTCGATGGTGGCTAGAGTCTGGTTTTTGGTAACAAAGTCACCCTCTTGAGCACCGATGTAAACCACTTTGCCGCCAGCTGCAAATCGAAGGTTAGCTTTCTCCTCGGCGTCGATCACGCCAGACACGTTCAAAGTTTTGCTAATGGTCTGGATGCTGGGTTTGACAAAGGTGTAGGTGGGTTTGTTCTTTTGGACTCGTTGATACTGCCAGAAGCCAACGCCAGCCACCACGACCAGTAGCACCAACAGTAGCTTCCAACGACGCCTAAGAAAGGCCCAGATTTTACCCGGGATGTTCCGAACTGACAACTTCATGACAAATAACTATACCAGTTTGGTCCGAAGTGGGCTAGATGGACTCCGGCTCACTTATTTGCTGGGGTTGCAGCAACTTGATTGGACTTTCACCTCGAGCATCGAGTAGATCAAAGTAATTAATTTCTTGAGTGACAACTTTGTCACCATTATAGGCATTGATATACAACTTAAAGGCACCTTTAACCTCTTGAGGCACTTCCAAGGTGACCGTTTCTGGCACATTGGGACTGTAGTCAACTGCAGCTTCGGGGTCAGACTCATCATCGGCAAACGTGAGGTTTTGCTCTAAAACAGTTTGGACATTACCACCAAAACTGATGTTTACTCGAAGTAAACATGGGAATGCGTATAAGCTCCACCCAAAAGGAGGTAAGAGCGAAAAAGTGACCAGGCGTTGGTTATTTTCGCTCAAATGCAAGGTGGGTTCCAAAATCTCTAACTTAGGGTAGCGGTCAAATGAGAATTCATTACTATAATCGTCTTCTGCATTGGCAAAATCGGCTGGTGTCAAAGGAATTGTATTTTGAAAATCCTTGACCAGTTCAACTAAACCAGCCACTGTCTGATCAGGTGAACTGACCAGCAAGGCAATGGCTCGAATAAAAGTAGGCAGCATTTCCTCGTCAAATGGCACTGACGGCAAACGATCAATATTTCGCTCTGCAACATAGCCAACTTTCTTATCAAGATAGAGACTTGAAAGGGTATCAACTAACATTTGTGGATTAGCAATGAAGGTACTAAAGCTCGTTAAAAAGTTAGTTTTTGCCAAGAGATTTAAAGCGCTTTGTCGATCCGTGACCATATCTGGTAGTGGTTCAGCTAGGTAGAGTTTTTTTGAAATGATCTCGTCTAACTCGGCCACTTTTTCCCATGGATCATCAGATACTTGATACATGAGCGCCAGGTACAACTCATCAGTTTTTAGGTCGTACTTCTTGATCAGCGAGCGCAGTTGTTCCATACCAAACTGTGATAGTTTATCGGTGGCTATGCCGGTGTGTATGGCAAAAATACCCGCAAGCAGTGACTGTGTGTACGTAATGCCGGTTTCTTTCACGACCCGACTCAGAAACTGTGTTTCTTGCAAGTAGTGAACTTTATTCCAGGTGAGCTCTTCGGAGTAGCGTTTTTTGCGTGTTCTAATATCTTGAGTGCTAACTTCGGGGTGTTCAACAATGTGATAGGACATAGCTGGCTTTCTTAACGTACTATGCCCGCGAGTATATCAAAGGGGTTCATAACTGCCTAGCCAGGGAAAAGCTTGATCTGAGGTCTATAATGGCGGGGTGTTTGAAACCACTGCGAATGCCTATCCTTTGGCAGACTTAGTTCACCACCCAGTTCAGTATCGGAACGGGGCTGTTGAGGCAGTGGTGCCTTGTGATGACGAGGGCAACTATCTAAACGCTTTGTTCGGCGGCTTGGCCAAGCTGACCCCCGCCTATGTCAGAAACGAGCTTGACCAATGGATCCCAAGCCTTATCAAAGAGATCAATGCTGCTCAGCACAAAGCTTGGGTCGACATGTTTTTACTGCGTGAACTGATGGTGTATTTGGCCCTGCCTGAAAATGAAGTTTTTACACCCAACTTATATGGAGTCAGTGACGATGGTTTTATTATCCTGTCATATTTAGAAGGGCAGTCGCTCGAAAGTTACACATTGACCAGTTCAACCGGTGAGTATGTCATGGGCAGTGAGCCACTTCGTCAGGAAAATCTTGGTGAGTGGGCAAAAATCTGGGTAAATGCAGTGCGTAGCTTAATCCACTTTTATCATTACGTTGATAGTCACAATGATGTAAAGCCAGACAACTTTTTAGCTATGAACCCGTGCCATGTGCGGATTTATGATTTTAATTTCACACTTTTTGGTGGCGAAAATCCGAATGAGGCCTTGTTTCCGGTCCCTGATAGTAATAACTGGGTTGGTACAGCGTATTACCTGTTGCCTGAGAAGTACTTTAATACGGCACCAAGAGCCGAAACCTATAGCAAGTGGGGAGATGCCTATAGTTTAGGAGTCTCGCTGTTTGAGTCATTGTTTGGCAGATTCCCGCAGCTCCAACCAGGTGAAGGTTGGAGTGATTTCGACTTGAGTAAACACTGTGGCGTCTTTGTGCCGATCACCGATGCTGAAATTGAGTACCTGTTCCCAAACCTGAGTCCTTACTATCAACAGTCGTACAAGCAACGATTGAACGAACATTTTACTCGAGTATTGGCTGACCGAACAGTCAAGCAGCCAATTGCCGTTCTCGGTCCCATTATTGATTTACTCGACTTGCATATTTGGGACTAGACTTGTTCACCTCTAGATAGCTTGACAAATAGGCGTATATTACAGGTTGTTGAGCCTGCTATGTTGACACCCGAAGCCCAAACACTCACCATTGATCATGATCGATCACGGACGCTCAAAAGCGAGACCGAGTATGTTCGATCACTATCGAAAAAACTGCCACCCACGGCGGAGGCATGTTTGTTGGCGCTGGCGACAACTGGCGAAGCCTGGACGTTCGGCAACTTGAAACACATCCTGGTTACAACGCCGCAGGCCTACGAACAACTCACGCAAGCCTTTGCGGCTGCTGGATTTCGCAGAGAAGCCGTTCAAGGAGGGATGAAGCCACTTGATTTTAGCGGTCAGGTGAACACTCGGGCGGTGGCCCAATTTTTGGCTGGTACCTACGATTATGGTTTGCTGAGGCAGTATGGATGGCGGGCGGCTCGCACCAAGTTACAGGGAAGGTTGCAGGGTATGCATTTTGCCGACGACATTCGGATTTATAAAGCATATGACTGGCCACTCTTGACTAGTTCACCGGCAGTACACGAGGTGATTCTCAGACTGTGTGGCGTTGATCCCGATACCAATTGGTATACGCTCAGTACCCAAATTGGCTCTGGTACCTTAGCACAAATTGAGAAATTTTTGAGAAACTTTACCGATCTCGATGCCGATGCATTTGGAAAACTGAGTGATCAAGGTGCTTTTCGCGGTCCCATGGCAGAAGCAATTACCAAGATCGGCGAGTTCTGCCACCCAGCTCCATTGGTGACAGCCACTCCCAACGTGGTACACAGTTTGGAAGTGGTCACTGACTGGGTTGATGATTCTTTATATTTGATGAAGTTAGCGGAAGTGCTCAGTTTGGCCGAGGACTTGACCGCGGTTGAGGCTTGGACAAACGGGTTGCAGGAGTTGCCGGCAGTCGAGTTGTTGCGGATTACCACGCAGTTTGCCAGTGACGAGCGGTTGCCAATCTCGGTTAGAAATATGTTTGCTGGGATTTTTAAAAACCTCAACGCAGGAAATAACTAAAAATCCAAGTGCGCCCACTAGGACTCGAACCTAGAACCATCAAGGTATAAGCTTGACGCTCTAACCAATTGAGCTATAGGCGCAACTGGTGCATTATACCGCGCCACCTGTTTTCAATCTCAAGGAAACAGTTGTGTGCCCGTTACCAGTAAACTTGTTTGCACTTCTTGCCCTCGGTCTCCACACCATTTGGGCCAATGTAGGTCGGCACACACTCGAAGTGGTCACCTGGTTGCAAGTTTACCAAGCTCTGATCGAGCAAACTGCTGTTGGCATTTTTACTGCCACTCAGTTTGGCGACGTACGTGTTGTTCTCAACTCGATACAGGGCCCACCAGACGTTTACCACTGGTCCACCGCTGGTGACATTACAGTGGAAGGCCACTTGATTGCCGAAGCTGTAACTAGTAATCGGCGTGATGTACTTGGCCAAAACATCATCAGTCAACGGCTTGCCCTGGGCAGCGATCTGCTGATCGGTCATAGTCTTGGTGTTCAACGTCACTTCACAGGTTGGCTCAACACCAGGCTGTGGGGCTAGAGGTGCAGCTGGAGCTTGACCACCAGTACCCTGATTTGCCTGTGGTGCTGACCCTTGGCTTGGATTGGTTGCCGGTGCGGTTTGGGCTGGCTGAGTGTTGGCGGCTGGGGCTGGTTTGGTCAGATTAGCCAATGAGGTCAAGGGGTTAGCAGTGACGGTTTTTTTGCAGCAGACTCCTTGGTCTTGTCGATCACTGCAGGAACCCGTTTTGGTAAAAGCGCTCCCACAAGTGGTACTGCCAATGTTACAGGTTGACTGCGCATCGGCACACTTCTGTTGGGTCTGAGCGCCGGTCACTAACGGAGCAGTTGTGACACAGCCAGTTTTAAAAGCTTGCAAGACCTTAGTCTTTTGATTTTTACTGCCTGTGATAGTGACTTCCACACAGGTAAAAGCGGGTTGCTGATTGCTTGAACAGCTCTCAGTTCCGGTTGCCCCTCTCCAAGTAGAGCCAGCACTGCGGCCACCACACGACATACTACCTGCTGCCTGTGAAGCAAGATCTTGAGACTGGAATAAACCTGAGAAACCAATCACGCCACCGACCACCATCAGCGTCATGATCAGTCCACCAGTGATGACTGCTGACAATCGACGACGTTGGGCTCGTTTATTAGGGAGTGGTTTGGTGCTGAACATGGTCCATCCTTATCTAATATCTGCCGTACATTTGGCATGATAACTCGAAATGTTATTGACTAAGGTCATGGGGGCGCACTCAAAGTGATCACCAGTTTTCAGAACAATGGGAATAACTGTTGATGGTGGGTTGCCAACGGTATCGCCACCTGCCACAAAGTCGTAACCGGTCCCAGCAGCATTTATCCGATAGAAACCCCAGAAGGTAGTTGTGGGCTGACCTGTGGTGGGGCAGCTCAGGTACACAACATCATCTTTTTTGAGTTGCGCAGTTGGCACAGGCTGCATTTTGCCCTTAGCATCCTTTTTACTGAGTACTACGGTACACGTTGGAACGACAGGTTGTGTTGGGTTAGTAGGTTGCCCCGGTGTGCCAGGATTCGGCTGTGAAACACTTGTTGGAGTCGGTTGAGCAGGAGCTGGTTGGCCACCAGGCCCAGGCTGACCAGGGCGAGTTAATGGACCTGGGTCAAAGGGGGCACACGTTTTGGGACCACTGGAGCTCGTCACTGCACAGTTATGTGTACTGCACTGACTATCATCAGCACAAGGGCAACCCTGCGCTCGGCCAGTTGTTCCGTTACAGGTAGTGGCGCCAGATCGATATGAACAGCGGATTCGTTGCCAGTGGTATGTATATGTCGTGGTGTTGCCCGATCGATGAGTGTCCCTGACACAACGGTACACGGGAACTTCATTGCTTTGGCAGCCGTTGCTGCCTTGAGTGCCCTCATACTCTGTCCCGACAGTGCCTGCTGTGCAAGCTCGACTATTTCCGTCAGCCACACTAGCTTGAGAAGCTAAGTCTTGGTTCCTGAAAACCTGCGAATAGCCAATTGCACCGCCGACCAACACTAGCAGCGTGATCAGGCCACCAGTTAACAAGCCCGAGATACGTCGCCGTCTGTATCGATTTGTCAGCGGGGTTGATTTGGGCATCTGAGGTCCTTTAGTTTATAGGAACAGTAGCAGAGCCGCGCCTCCCAAGAGGATGACGACACCAGCCTTGAGCCAAGTTCCAAAGTCCTCAGCCCCAGTTTGTGGCAGCTCGGCTGGCAAGGTTGGCTGAGATGGGGTGCCAGTTTGTTGAGCCACAGTGGTAGTCGTGGTAGTAGATGGAGGTGTACACGTACTACTGTCTGGATTACTGTCTAAGCGGCAGCGGCCTCCACTACAGATGTGTGACGTGTTCGAACAGTCTGAGTTGGACGAACAGACCTCGTTACAGCCGACCGTACTACAAGTGGTGCTGCTTGGGTTCGAACTCAGCCGGCACGAGCCATTGGAACAGATGAAGTTGCTGTTGGCTGTGGCACATTGAGCATTGGTCGAACAGCTACTGTTGCAACTGTAGGTGGGTGACGGAGTTACACCAGGTGTACTGCTGGGGGTTGGGGTCGGTGTGGGTGTCACACTCGGACTCACCGTTGGTGTGGGTGTAGGAGTAGGCGTGACACTTGGACTTGGTGTCGGGGTGGCACCGCGGGTGAATTCATAGTTACAGTTCTCGTTAACACTGCTGGCACTCGAGCCGTTAGCTCCAATGTGTGGGTTACATTGAACGTGCAAGTAGTTCACACCTGCCATACTAATGGCAGATGAAGTGGCCTCAGTTCCAGAACTCAGCAGCTGCAGAGCTCCAGTTGGGCTTGTTCGATACGAGAAGAAGTAGTAGTCACTGCCAGGAGCGCCGGCACAACTGAACGTTAAGCTAGTCGCTGTGTTTGGATCAGCGTTGCCGACAATACTGATACTACTACAGTATGGTGAGGCGACTGGCTCGGCGTCGAAGAACAATGAACAGCTGCCGATCTGACCGACATCTGCCTGAGGTCGGGATTGAGGAGCGGTGGGGGCGGCTGGCCCCTGAGCTACTCGTTGGCGCAGTGAAATTGCAACCCCGCCCATGGCAACTACGAAGAACAAGGTCAAGCCAAGTACGGCTGCCAGACTCTTGGCTTCCATACCAAAGATTTTCTTAGGCGATTTAGGGGCTGGACCTGTGCTCATTGGTACACCAGCATCTGGAGCCGGGTTTAAACCAACAGCCGGAGTATTGGGAGCTGGTACTCCCGCCGGTGGCTGTTTGATGAAGCTGGTTGGTTTAAAGTTGTCGGTCATACAGTGTGTTTATATTAGTTGCTAGGTAAGGTTTCGTACGCGAAACAGGTGCTGTCTGCTTGGCCGGTACAGATCTGACATTGCGCATAGTGTCGGCCTTGCTTAGTAATAGTGTAAGCCTGTGAGGTGCGTGGCGCAGCAGTCACATCGAGCGGCTGCAGGTTCACGACGTTACCATCTGGCTCGGTCACTCGGAAGACGTAGCGAGCTGCGCCCTGAACTTGGCCACAACCGAGCAAGATACTGTCACCGACGTGTGGGTTGGTCAGAGACACAGTTGGATTCTCGGTACTGGCCATCCACAGAGCCAGACATTGTGGTCCGGGTGGAATCTGACGGGTGTACTCGAAGTTACAACTGGTGTTAACGTTCTCGGCACTCGCACATGATGTGCCGATACATGGGTTACATTGAACGTGCAAGTAATCGGTAATAGCAATTGGGAACGTCATGCTACTGTCACCCTGGTAGATTAGGTTAAGTGGACCAGTCTGGTTGCTACGGGCGGTAAAGAAGTAGTAGTTGCTACCTGGGGCACCCACACAGCGGAAGCGAACATTGCCACTGGCTGGAGTTTGATTCAGGACAGTACTACCGGTTTCATCTAGCAACTCTAAGCGGACACAACTGGCCTGAGCTGGAGGGGTACTTGGAGGCGGGGTCTGCTGAGGCTGGCAGCGAGCCTGATCACAGGTGTACTCAGTGTAGCCACAATAGGTTGCATCAGTATCGCCTGATAAAACGTCGACCTGACCACACTCACCGTTCAGGGTCAGAGGAGTGGTGGAGTCTTGGCGTCTCTCATAGCAGCGCCAGGCAGTTACACCCTGTTCGGTGGTTAACTGACAGCCGTTCGGACAGGTGAACTTAACATATCGGCGAGCTGGGGTGGTAGGCGAGTTCGGACAGTAGGTGATGGTGCCGCCGGTGCCAGCACTGCCACAAGTTTGGCCATTGTTAGCAAAGGTTCGTGAACAGCCAGATGGACAGTTGCAACCGGCCTGAGCAGTACAGGTTTGGGTACAGCTAGTCAGAGTTGGAGTGGTGTTACCACCACAGGTGCCTCCATTTTGAGCGAAGCTTTGAGCACAGCCAGAAGGACAGTTGCAACCCGCTTGACTGTTACAGGTTTGATTACAGGCAGTTAAAGTAGGTGTAGTATTGCCGCCACAGTTTTGACCAATAGAAATTTGAGTTTGAACTGCGCAACCAGCGGGACAGGTACAATATGCACTACTATTGCACGCTTGGTTACAGCCTTGTAGAGCAACTGGATTTGGATTGGTTGAGGCGCTCAATCGGCAAGCAGGCGTCCCATTATTACAATAAGGTTCCTCGCCGGTTGGACAATTGATTGCAACCAACTGTTGTGGAGTACAACGTGCTGCTTGGCATTGAGCAAGGTCTGTGTACTTTCCTGCACCAACACCATTGCTGCACTCTGCAGAAGTAATTCGGATACAACCTTGGTTCAAGTCATAACATGATGGTGCCGTTTTGCAGCAAGAGCCTTGTTCACCTCGATCAGAACATGATCCTACACTAACTTGGCCGCTTCCACAGGCACCAAGAGTACAAGTGGCAGTAGAATCTGAACATGGCTGTGACACATTAGCTGGTTTGCAGCATGATCCCTGGTCACCACGATCTGAACATGAACCGGTTCTTAATTGACCACTTGGACAACTTGTCGCGCCAACATTGCAAGTAGCAGCTGAGTCAGCACAGGCTACAGTGCCGCCCGGCTGTTTACAGCAAGAGCCCTGTTCGCCTCGATCTGAACAAGTACCTACTTTATTCTGGCCGGCAGGACAGCTAGCTGAACCAACTAAACACGTTGCCGCAATATCACTACATGGATTGGTTACTGCTGCCTGTTGTCGCACATCCAGTCCACCCATTTGGGTCAAGTAGAACCCAGCGGCGCCACCGACGATCACCAGTAACAAAACACCGAGTCCCAGAATCATTCTCCAGTTGGTTTTGGCTTTTGGTTTCATGGCCATTGGAGCCGGCTTAGCGCCAAAAGTCGGGTCTTTTGGAGGTTGTGATGAAGCAGTTGGCAGTGAAGGGGTAGCGTTAATCATGATTCGTTTTGTAGAGCTGTCTGCGGTGTTCCAACGACAGAACCACTCGTGACAAGCCTAATCATCAGGATAGCGATTTTGTTGACCACTCGTCAATAGTCGATTTATTCGGTAAAGCATCGGGAGAGGCTCAGCCGAAGCCAAGTGCGCTCATCGCCAGTCTAGAACTAACAGAGCCAGCTGACGCTGGCTCTGGAACTTTTGGCTCATTTTTGGGATTTATTGGCAGACACCAATCGTCTTGCTGACTGTGGTTCTGAATCCCTGCGTGGTTGTTGACGGACAGCTGCTGGTACAGGCTTTTATTCGGGCCTTATATGTACCAGGCAAGTGATAGCTGGTGTAGCTACAGTGGCCTTGGTAACAGTTGTAGTACTCGTCACCGGGTTTGCAGCCCTTATCTTCGCCGACGACCTGATTGTTGCTGTTCAGCACCTGGATTTGATACTGGGTGGTGCTGTTGTGCCCACTGATCGGTGTCCAGTACCAAGTGATGGTGCCCGTTTCTGTGGCGGCCGGCGCACAGGTGGTAACTGGTGGTTTGGGGTTTGCATTGATGACTGGGCAACTATAACTACAGTTGGTGGCATTGGGATTGTACTTCATACGACATTTGCCACTGGAACAGATGTAGTCTGGATTGACAGTTTGACACTCCGCGTCACTGACGCAACTACTGTTACATTTATAGGTACAGGTAGTGCTGCCGACATTGCCGTTGAGGCGGCATTTACCACTGGAACAAATGTAAGCGGCGTTCGCAGTCTGACACTGTGCGTTCGTGGTACACGAACTGTTACATGAGTAGGTGGTGGGAGTGGGTGTCGGGATGGGAGTTGGGACTAAGCTAGGTGATGGGCTAACAAATGGAGTAGGTGTCGGAACTAAGCTTGGTGACGGACTAATAAACGGTGTGGGCGTCGGGATGGGGTTGGGAACGGTGAGTGCCACAGTGCAAGTATGTAACTGTTGAAACGCTGCCTGTGGGCGTGAACCTGGAGCCGTGGGAGCAACTGGGCCACTGATCTGACGCTGACGTTGGGCAATTAAGACACCACTGAGGCCGGCAATTACGAACACCACCAACGCCAACACAGTTAAGACTGCTTTGCGATCAAAGCCAAACAGCTTTGTGGCTCGGATTGGTTGTTTGATAGGTGTGGTCGTCATACGTTATTCCGCTGAGTGCTGGCTGCTAATTGGTTCCTGGTGGTGCAATTGGGTCTTCATATATGACTGAAGTTGGTTCGTAGGCGAAACAACTGGCAGTCGTGTTGTCGGTACAAATCTGACACTGGAAAACGTATGTACCGGCACTAGTGATTTGTACTTGCTCTGATACTCGACCAGTCATGTTTAGATCCCGGATCTGACCGCTTGGTAACATAACACGGCTAATGTAGCGGGCGGCACCTGGAACTTGGGTACAGGTAGCAGTAACCACATCACCGACCTGTGCATTAGTGTTCGACAAAGTGATGCCTAAACATTGCGGTCCAGGGGTAATGGCTGGAGTTGGTGATGGCAACACTGCAGAGGCTACAGGGGTTGGACTGGTTATAGCCGCCTGACGATAGGTACAGTTGTTATTGACTGAGGCACTGCTAGAACAGGTACTACCGACGCAAGGGTTACACTGCACAACTAAGTATGAGTTGGTTGCCACTGTCAGATCTGCTGTGTTCGCTGGACCCTGAGCGAATGGTTGCATTGGTCCCGTTGGGCTGCTTTGGTAGGCGAAGAAATAGTAGTTGCTTCCAGGGGCACCGCCACAAGTAAATCGATAGGTAACGGTACCATTCTGATTCGTGGCAACAGTTGACTGTGTCAAGCTGTAGCAAGCAACTGCAACTGGTGTCGGTGAGGGACTAGGTGTAGGGCTTGGTGGAGCCTGATTGATGAAGGTACAGTTTTGATTGACGCTTTCTCCAGAAGAACACTCGCTGCCACGGCAAGGGTTACACTGCACAACCATGTAGGGTTGGACGGTGATGGGGAATGTCAGGTCACTGGGACCTTGGTAAATCAGCTTCATAGCCTGACCGAGAACATCCGTGTAGGCAAAGAAGTAGTAATCAGGTTGTGATCCGGCCGCCCCAATACAGCGGAATCGAACAGACTGACCTGTAGTTGGTTTGGTGGGTAACTTTTGTAAGGTAACAGGGTCGAGAATCTCCAAGCCAGCACAACTAATTGGTGTTGGGGGTTGGGTCGGAACTGGGGTTGGCGCGCCACCAGTACCTGGAGGTGTTGAAGGGGTCGTTGGTGGGTTCGTTGGCGTGCTACCACAGTTCATGGGTTTGCTAGAGGTTTGGAAAGAGCCTGCTGTTGAGTAGCCCGGACAACGTAGATCGACTTGCTGACTGCCACAGTAGCCAGCCGCATTACACATTGTGCCATTGGAAGTACTGCCATTTTGACCACAAGGTAATTCACCACCTGGACATTGGTACCCAACAACGTAGCAGCCTGCAGCTGAGCCGGCCGGTGTCACCGTACAACAGCCATTGCTACATGAACCATATGAATTTGGGATAGGCTGGCCAGTGCCGCCGTCATTTGGACAGGCTGAGTTGGTATCAGTGCTGGTCACACAACGATATCCTGCAGCAACAACCCGGCAAGTTAGACCAGCCGCACAGTCGCCACTGTTGTTACAGACACCGCAGCGTTGCACACTACCGCCGCACGTGCCGGCGGGAGGTGTTTGACAGTTTCCCCAGGTATTGTTGGTGCTACAACGTCGAGCTTGGCCAGTGGGACAGGTGGGTGTGGCATTTGAACCACACGAAGACCAAGTCCCGGGAGCACAAACCACGGCTCGCTCACCAGCGGCTTGCTGGCGAAGTTCTGTTGATTGATTTGACAAGTAAATAGCGGCTACGGCCCCCACCACCATGATGGCTACCACAACTAGTCCAACCACCATACTGATCGGAAGTTGGGTGAGTGAGGCTTTTTTACGGAACTTTGGGGATGAAGCAATCATACAGTTTCAGCTCAATTTCAGCTTAGTGTTCACTCATAATTTCAAAAAACTACCCCTACTGTCAACCAGTGGATTTATCCAACTATCGTGTGGGCTATTTAATCTTCTGGATCACCGTCATCTGTAGTCCAAAGTTTAGCCATCCAGAAACTCCAGGTACCAGCGAGCATCAAGACTAAGCCACCGGCCACTAAGAAGATGGTGGTGCTGAGGGTTCCAGAGACTGGAATGCCGCTACTTGTCGACGGATAGGCGACGCGGGACGAGCCGCTAGCGGCCGGACTACTGCTTGGAGATGGCTTGGGTGTGGCGCTGCCACTGGCACCACCGACTGGGAATGGATTTGATGAGCTAAATGGCGTCGGCGATGGTGAGCTACTCTTGGTGCTTGAACTGCCTGTCGTTTTTGTGGTCGTCGCTTGAGCGAGCTGATTCGTGGGCGCTTGTACCGTGAACGTTTGGGTTTTGACTACTTCTTGTCCTGTGGTTGGATCTGTGTAGGCATAGGTGACTGTATGCTCGCCTGGTTCAAGTTGCTCAGAGAGTTTGGCTACGTCAAGTGTGAAGCCACCGTTGGCGTCTGCCACCAGTTCGTAGTTGATCTGGTTGTCTGAATGAACTTCGATCCTGACCCGAACGTTCGGAGCAGCTTTACCAGTAATCACTGGTTGGGTTGTTGTAACCACCTGTGGTTTGGTGCTTTCCAAGTTCACCACGGCAGAAGGTGAAGCACTACTTGTAGCAGTAGTGGCACTGCCACTAGCTGATAAATCGCTTTGACTTAGCAATGTGTTCAAGCCGCCAGTCGCACCAGAACCTGTGGCGGTTGAGGTTGCTGTCAAGCCGGTAGTTGCGGAGTCAGTAGCTTGAGTCGTACTGTCGGAGGTTTCGCTACTTTGACCACCAGTTCCTGAATCGTCGGTCATTTTGGCTGCCATAGCCGCGCCATTTTGACCTAGAGTAATGGCAGCGACAGGTTGTGAGTCTTTAACAGTGACCGTTAACTGGCTGGTTTGAGCAGCGCTTGGTCCTTGAACCATCAAGCCCATACTATCGGTGTCCTCGATTTTGGCGTAGTTAGCCCCGTCGCTGGTACGTGCATTCGAAAGTGGCACAGCCCAACTTCCAGAGTTTTTGACCAAAGATGACAACTCGCCTACACCGTTAATAGTGACGTAGACAACACTACCTTCAGCCGGTGTACCACTACTGGTGACGACGCTACCATAACTAGTTTTGGCTGCCGATGGTGTTCCACCTCGTTTGGCGGTGGTAACAGTAAACGGAGAGCCGTTGTTATCAAAATCGGCTGTGCTAGCTGTGCCAAGTGTGAAGTAGTAGGTGGTGGCAGGGTCCAAACCACGAACAGTGATGTGGTGCAAACTATACTTGCCGACCGTTCCTGATAGTTGATCACGATCGTCGCTAGCTTGTGCGTTGAGCCGAGTAGGTTCGGTACCGTACTTCACAAAGCCAACGGTGGCTTCGTCGGTTAAAAATGAAGCAGTAAAGCTAGTGTCACTAACATTTGTAATCTTGATGAGTTTGGGGGTGGTTTGCGGCGTAGCGCGAGGGGCAAAAACGCCCGCGCCCTGGCCGATAAAGAGCATTCCGGCCACTAAACCAACTACCAGAATACCCAAACCGATTAATGTGGGGATTTGACGACGTAGCAGACTCTTTTTACCAGGTATCGGTTGCATAGCAAACAAAAGCGACCAACTCGCTTACTATCAACTTTAGTGAATTAAGTCTCAAGTGACAACACGAAAAAGCACCGAAGGTTACGGCTGGGCTCCAGATGAAGTGGCAGTGGGAGTGGGTGATGCACTCGGGGTGGCTGACTCACTGGCTACACTGACGGGAGTGGGTGACGGGCTGGGAGGTACGATAACGGGAGCGCTGGGAGCCTCGTTCACATCGAGTGTGACCACTTGTTCAGCGCCTTCTTTACTGAGCAGGATTTTGTAAATAGGAAAGTTACTCAAGTCGCTTGCGGTGAAGGTTCGCTCACGGTCGAGCTGGTCAAAAACCTGGCGGTTAATGGTGGGATTGAGCGGCTTGGCTAGTTCTTGGAGTTCTGCTGAGATACCGGTTTTCTTTTGAGAGCTAAACAAACCAATGGCGACCCAAATCAAAATTGTCGCGAACGAGAAGATCAAGATGTACAACAACTGTTGTTGTTGGCGAATACTAGCTAGTTGGCGTTGGAACGTGTTCATTGGGCGGCTCCATAGTATGGTAGCCCGATTTGAATCTGGGCACGCAAGCCTCGAGTTTGACCTCGGACGTTGTCGCTATTACTAAAAGCAATACTTTCAATGATCATCACTCGGCGTAACTGCCGAAGATCTTCCACAAAAGCGCGAATGACAGGATAGTCACCAATGACTGTCACTGTCACTGAAACTACCTGGCGCTTTGTTTGGGTGGTTAGGTTGGTTATAGAGGTTTCGTTGGGAATCGAGTTGATGTTGAGTGATGAGATGACCAGCCGCCGGTCACTCGCCAACTTCTCAATTATCTTCAACGAGCTGATGAGCTGGGGGGCGGTTGGAATAGCCTCGTTCAAAAGTGGCAACCGTGGCTCAAGTGTTAAGTACTCGCTTTGGGCTGAGTAGAGTGCAGCGATTTTTTGACCGAGCTGCCCGTCCAATTTTTCTTTATCCTCGATTTCTTTGACCAAATCAGACATGGTCAGCAAGGTGGGGCGGATGGCAAAAACAGCAAAGAACATGACAGCGCCAAGTGACAAGAACAGCTCCAGTGACACTCTCGCCACTGGCTGATGGTAAAACTGGTTGAGGGTAGTAGATAGTTGCGTGCGAATATTAGCCATAGGTCTGTTAAATGCCTTCCAGTCCTTGGGTTCGATCTAGTACGCTGGTTTTGGCTTCGGTTTTTTGAACAGTGGTTTTGACTTCTGGAGGCTGTGTTGCAGCATGCAACACAAAGTGAATTCCCGGATTTTTTTCTTGATCACTTTCGATTCGATCCACGGTGACATTGAAGAACTTGCCCGAAAGTTGAATGTTATTGATCAAAGTGTTAAAAGAACTTTGAGTTAGGGTGGTGCCTTCCAAACTAACCGAGGCTGGTTTAATAACTAAATTATCCAGCCGAACGTCTTGGGGTGTAATGGCGCTCAAGATTGGGAAAATGTCAGCAAGATTGGAGAGTTGCTCGACTTGTTGGTACTGCTCGATTTGAAACTGGGTGAGTCGAACTTTATCTTCCAAGTCCCCATACGACTTGATTACGCTTTCCTTTTGAAAGATGGAGTCGTTTAAATCAGTGACGCGTCTATCGAGAGTGAAACGGGTGGCAAAACTAAAAATAACGACTAACTCTGTGAAAATCACGATGTAGCGGCCGACCGTCAGTGACCACCGCAACACCTTCCCCAGAGTCGTGTCAAAAAACGGATCTTTAGGCGCCAGGTTGATGTTAACTTGGGCAGTCTTCTTCTTCACTCACCCATTGTACAAACTTCCTCAGAGCGTGTCACCTTCCACACTGCTTTCGGTGAGAACTTCAGGACTTTTCTCGAGTGATTTTCGCCATGGACCAAAGGAAGTAATAACTTTAGTGAAGAATCGTAGCTCCCGGATTTCGAATAGAGCTGCGAAGTAGACGTACACCAGCATGCCGACGGTACTGGTGGTAATGGTCAGAGCAATCAGTTCGATGGTGCGTGAAGTATCAAAAACCAGTTCGTCCAGAATCCGGAATGGCAGATACAGAAAAACAGCCATGAAGAAACTAGCGGCGAGAATTTTCAACTGCGGCACTATGAATGGTTTGGTGCTGAAGCAGCGAACTTTCTGATCCAGGCAGGCCATGATCACGATCAGTTCAAACCAGGCTGTTAAGCTAGTTGCCAGAGCTAGACCATAGACGCCCCAGTTCAGCCCAAACACGGTCCAACCGGCTATTACCAGATAGAGCACAATGTCAACCAGAGCGACCAACAGAGGCGTCCGAGTATCTTTAAGCGCGTAGAAAGCCCGGATGATCAGCTGCACTAAACCTTGTGCGGCGATCGAGAGTGCGATCAGTGCGACTACTTTACTCGTAGTGACCGTGGTCGTCCAAGGTAAGTTTCCAGCGCCGAACAGCAAACGAACAATTGGGACGCGCAAAATCAAGACCAAGACAGATGCCGGCCAGATGAAAAAGGAAATCTGGTGCAGAGATTGAACAATCAGATCGCGGAATTTGGTTTGATCATTTTTGGCCACTTCCTCCGACAAAAATGGCAAGGCAGCTTGACTAATTGGTACCCCGAAAAACCGAATCGGCGCAGTCATAATGTTGAGTGCTAACTGCATGATCAACATACTGGAGTTGCCGATCGAGGTGGCGAAAAAACCGAGTAAAAGGTCGCGAATTTCTCCAACACTGACCGCTAAAATGCGTGGCGGTGTCAGAGCCAAAATTGATTTAACTCCAGGGTACTTAATATCGAATGATGGTTGATAGCGGAAACCGAGCTTAAGGACCAACGGGAGCTGGATCAGCATGTGCATGGCTGCCCCAATCACCACGCCCAAACCAGCTGAGTAAATACCCAGTGTAGGGGCAAAGAAGTACACGCCAGCCAAAATGCCGACATTATACAGGACTGGAGCGAGAGCTGGAATCACAAATCGTTGGTATGAATTTAAAATGCTGCCAAAGAAACTAGAGATAGCTAAGAAAAACTGGCCAGCCAACATAACTCGAGTCAAGTTCGTCACAATTTCAATTTGGGTGGCGGTGAACTGCTGGCCTGTTCGCCAGTGAGTAATTGGTTCAGCTAAGAAAAAGATGACAGCTGAAAATAGAGCAAACACTCCCAATAACAGGGTCATAACAATGGATGTCATGTGGAAGGCGACTTTTTCATCCTGACGGCGATGGCTGATAAATACAGGTACAAAAGCAGCCGACATCGCGCCGAACACTACCAACTGGAACAACATGTCCGGTACCTGAAAGGCTACATACAAGGCGTCTAAAGCTTCTTTTGAAGCGATTGCTGTATCGTAGAAAACCGTGATAAAAACACGATTGCGAATGATACCGGACAAGGCAGAAACGATGTTAAAAACCGTGATGATGGTCGCCGCCGACAAAATCGTGTTTTGCTGCTGCTCAAGCCACTTGGCGTTGGCGCTCAAAATTTTAGGCAAAGTGAATATCATACGTATTGGTATGGTAGCCAGATGTGCGTTTGGTTTCGCTGGTTGAATCTGGGTCCAAGATTGGTTATAATCCGATCCTTAACACAAGTATATATGCCAATTCTATCTAACGCCAAAAAAGCTCTTCGTGTCAGCCAACGCAAAACCCTGGCTAACCGCCGAGTTAAAGCTCAGTTGAAAACTGCTTTGGATCAAGCCAAAGCCAAGCCAAGTGCTGAGGCCTTATCTGCCGCTTTCTCACGCATTGATAAAAGCGTCAAAAACCACCTTTTGCATCGCAATAAAGCTGCTCGTCTCAAGAGCCAATTGGCCAAATCACTCGCAGCCTAAGTATAGTCAGGCTGATGGTATCTAGCCCTCTAGCCCAGGCGATGCACTGAACTCATGTCAGCCCTGATTCGTAACTTTTCCATCATTGCTCATATCGATCACGGTAAAACTACCTTGACCGACTGTTTTTTGAAAGCCACTCACACGGTGAGTGATCTCGATTTTCAAGAACGGATGATGGACAGTAATCCTATTGAGCGCCAGCGGGGTATCACCATCAAGCTAGCGCCAGTCCGAATGCTGTACACCCATCCAGCTGATGGTCAGACATATACCCTGAATTTAATTGATACTCCAGGTCATGTTGACTTTGGTTACGAAGTCAGCCGGTCCCTGGCAGCTTGTGAAGGAGTATTGCTGCTGATCGACGCGACGCAAGGTATTCAAGCCCAAACCTTATCCAACTACCAAAAAGCCCTCGATCTTGGACTGACTATTATTCCGGTTCTCAACAAAATCGATCTGCCCTCAGCCGATCGCGAACAAGTCAAACTGGAGTGCATGGAAACATTCAACATTGAAGAGTCAGATATTATCGAAGTCTCGGCCAAAACAGGGCTGAACATTGATACTTTGTTGGCAACGATTGTTCAGAAAATTCCAGCGCCTCATGGCCAAGCTGACGCTCCACTCCGGGCCTTGGTGGTGACCTCACATTTTGATCAGCACCGCGGGGCAGTTGCTTTGGTGCGAGTGGTGGACGGTGAACTGAGCCGCCAGAAGTTGTCATTGATTTCGGCCCATGCGGAGTTCAACCCAGTGGAAATTGGCGTGTTCTCGCCCCAAATGGTGCGCACAGACCTGCTCAAAACTGGCGAAGTGGGCTATGTTGCCACTGGCTTGAAAGATATCCACGACCTCAAGGTGGGTGACACGCTCACGAGCGCGCTTGATAAAAGTAAAATTCAACCATTACCTGGATATCGCGAGCCATTACCTATGGTGTACATGGAGCTCTACCCAGTTGATGGTGATGACTTCACGCTGTTGCAGGATGCAGTGGCCAAACTGTCGCTGCATGACGCAGCCCTGAAGTCGAGCGGTACGCACTCACCGGCTTTGGGAAACGGTTTGCGCGTGGGGTTCTTAGGGATTTTGCACGCCGAGATTGTGCTCGAGCGGTTGCGACAGGAATTTGACCTCGATTTGATTGCCACCGCCCCGTCAGTCCCGTACTTGATCACCACGACTGCTAATGAAGAGGTGACGGTGAACACCCCTGCGGATATGCCAGATCCCAGCCAAATTAAGTTGATTCAGGAACCAATTGCTGACTTAACCATTTTCACGCCAGAAAGTTATGTGCCGGTGGTTATGAAACTCTGCCGCGATCGGCGAGGTGAGTTTGTCGTCACGCATTACATTGGCAACCGCGCCAAAGTGTTGTTTTCCATGCCTTTGGCAGAGCTGATCACTGATTTTCACGATACGCTCAAGTCAGTCACCTCAGGTTTCGCATCTCTCGAGTACGAACTGGCAGGTTACTCCACAGTCGAGGCCGTGAAAGTCAGTATTTTGTTGAACCATGAGCCGGTGGAGGCATTAAGTTTTGTGGCGGTGAAGTCTCAAGCTGAAGCGCAAGGTCGAGCCTTGGTGGCCCGACTCAAAGAAGTGATTCCGCGTCAAATGTTTGAAGTTCCGATCCAAGCAGCCATCGGTAGTACTGTGATTGCTCGAGAAACTTTGAAAGCTTTCCGCAAAGATGTGACTGCGAAACTCTATGGTGGTGACGTGACTCGTCGTCAGAAACTGCTCAAAAAGCAGGCTAAGGGTAAGAAGAAGCTGAAACAAATTGGTAAAGTTGAGCTGAACCAAGAGGCGTTCTTGGCAGTGTTGACGAAGTAACTTCAGTTTGTTCGGAATCAGCTGGCACAAAGCTGAGTATTCTCTGGTTGCCAGCCAGCCTAAGTGCTATAATTCCCGCATGCCTGACATCTTTGATGCCTCTCAGAAACACCCGAGTCAGGGTTCGGTGTCTGACACAACTGGGACCACAGCTGTTGACACGGCCACTGAACCTGAAACCTCTGCTGAAGTAGCGCGCCGTCCCCGTCGACATGTTGACGAGTACTCTGAGGTTCTGCGACAAGAAACAGCCACCTCGGGCAACTCGTTCCAAGCCTGGTTGCCAAAACCTCACAAAGTCTTTTTTGATACCCAAATGTCTGACGAGCACGTGTTGCTGCTCTTGCGTCGCCATCCTATTACCCAAGTACCTTGGATTTTGAGCGCCATTGGTTTGGCTTTGCTGCCTTTCTTAGTGGCGGCGGTTTTCCCGGTCATTCAGTTTTTGCCAGTTCGCTACATCATGGCGGCTCTAATTGGTTGGTACGCACTGGTGTTTAGTTTTGGGTTCGAATCATTTCTGATGTGGTTCTTTAACGTCTATATCATTACAGACGAGCGAATTATTGACGTCGATTTTAATTCTTTGATTTACAAAAACATCTCGACTGCCAAGCTCGATAACATTGAGGACATTACCTCAACCACCGGTGGTGCCATCCGATCCATATTTGATTTTGGGACCATTAAGATTCAAACAGCGGCGGCGAATGCTGAGCTGGAGTTTGAAGATGTGCCGCATCCAGCCAAAGTAACTTCGGTCTTGAACGAGTTATTGCTGGAGGAAGAGCGAGAGAAACTAGAGGGGAGAGTGAACTAATGCCACTGAACTCATTGCTTAACTTCATTTCGATTCCAACTAGAGCTACTTCGGCAAAACAGTTTGTTTCTTGTCTCGAATTAGCTCGGCTAGTCCATCGTCAAGAAACAAACTGTTTTACTCAAAGTATCTCAGTTTCATTACAAAATGGAGTTAAGCAATGAGTTCAACATCTCAACTCGGTCTGATTCTGGGCGACAGTACGAACTTAGCAGCGTCAACTGAAGGAGCAGCTTTGTTCTTGATCAAAATCTTGCTGATAGTGGCCGGCTTTTTGTACGTCTGTTTTGGGGTGATCGTGACTCGTCAAACTGCAGTCATGAAAAAGACCCTGATCACACCTATTGAACCAGCCATTCAACTTCTCGGCTTGCTGCATTTGTTTGTTGCTCTTGGTATCTTCGTCTTCTTTTTGTTCTTATAATGATTTTAAATCGAGTCAACGGAAGTCCACAGCCGCGTGGTTTCGGACTTCATTTGGCATTTCTCAAACTGGTGCTACAATAGCTCCAAATGTCAGCCTTGCAAAGCACTCCATTAATTGGATTGCCCCAATTGACTGGCTGGTCTCAAGTGGCGGTGGTCGCTGACCACCATTTGTGGGTGGCGTTTGCCGTAGCTGGTCAAAATGCCGGCAATGTCGGCCGGGATTTACTCAGCTGGCTCCAAACCCAACAGCCAAGCTCCACCCCCAGCGTCCACACGTTGCTTACTCAACTGCTCAGTTTGGCACGTGATAAAGCCTGTGATCTCCAAGTCGCCTTGGCTTGGCAAAACGAGACACAGGTGGTTTTTGGGGCGATCAAGGGGGCAGTCATTCTCAAACGACCAACGAAAGTTGGCGTGGTTTTACACTCCAGTGGTGATGTGCAACTCGTCGAAGGCCGACTTCAAGCTGACGACGTGGTGGTGCTGATGACGGCTCAAGCCAGTAATTACTTGGGAGAAATTCAACAAAAACTTGGAGCGGGTTTTGACGTCGATACGGTGGTGACGAACTTGGTGCCTAGTATTCATAGTCAACCAGACTCATCACTCACTGCTTGTGCCTTTTTGGCTCCAGCTCAGCCACAGGCAGAACCTAGCAGTGAACGGGTACATGGACCTTTCATTGAGATGAAGTTTGAACCAGATCCGCCGGATGACGAACCTTCGGCTTCCCGAATGCCAACTCCATCTACACACGCTGCGCCATCTAGATTGGTTCACGCCAATCAAGAGACCTCACTCCGAGTCAAAAAATTGCCATGGCCAGTAATTGGATTTTCAATTGTGAAACGTCTTTTGCGGCGGATGGTAGGTTTGCCACTAGCTTGGTGGCGATTTTCACTGCGCTTCCGACACGATGACGGTTTGCGCCGACGGGTGATCATTCTTGGGCTGTTGGCAGTGATAGCTAGCTCGAGCCTCGGGGGTGGCATATGGTGGTGGCAAACTGCCCAAGCCAAGCAGCGGCAAGCCGCCGATGCAGTTGTTCAACCACTTCTCGACAAACTCCAGGTTGCCGAGCAGCAATCCGAGAACGATCCATTAACTGCCCGCCAGTTAGCTAACGAAGTTTTGACAGAACTGACTGCTGCTCAAGGCCAGTTTGAAAAGCAGCCGGCGGCCAAAAAAGTGGTGGCAGCGGCGCTAGCCCAGGCTCAAGCAACGACCCAAAATCTCTCAGGCCAAAAAGAGGCTAACGAGTTACCGATCTTTTACGACAGTCGGTTGTTGCAGTCAGATTTCGTCGCGACACTTGCCCTCAGCAAAGGAACAACAGCTTGGTTGGTTGACACTGGCAAACGGCAAGCATTGATTTTGGATTTGGAACGGAAACAGGCCCGGCTTTTTGATTTGAGCAAGATGTCCAGCGTAGTTGATGTCGCGATAGATGGAGACACTGTTTGGTTACTCGGCGATGGTCTCTGGAGAACAAAGTTGACAGATCCATCAGAATTGACTCAAGTAAAACCAGCTGGTGAGTCAAACCAAGCGGGAACGCATCTAGCCGCCTACAACTCATATGTGTATGTTGTTAATCCAGAAAAGCGCAATATTTATCGTTATGCCAAAGTTTCTGACACCGAGTACTCGGACCCGATCGGTTGGCTCCAATCGAGTCAGGGTTTTAGTTTAAGTGAAGCCACCTCAATTAGCATTGATGGTGATGTCTGGCTCGGGCTTCAGACTGGTCGAATCGCCAAGCTTACCTCTGGCAAGCCAGCGGAGTTTAATCCGCAAGGACTGCAAGATGCTTTAGCTGGGGATCTTGAGGTAGTCACAGATCCAGATACCAAAAACTTGTACGTGCTCGACGCCGATAAAGAACGAGTGGTGGTGCTGAGTAAAGACGGCACTTTCCTCAAGGAACTGCGCAGTCCCATGTTGGGGGCGAGTACGCATTTATTAGTTAGTGAGTCACTTAACAAAGCTTTAGCAGTTAGTGGCTCGCTGTTGTTCGAACTCGAGTTATAATGGGCCAGCATGCAACTGGTCACAAACAAGAAAGCTTTGCACGATTACACAATCCTAAAAACCCTGGCAGCAGGGGTAGTTTTGAGTGGTGGTGAGGTGAAAAGTTTGCGTCTCGGTCACGGTAGTTTAGTGGGGAGTTTTGTAAAAGTCATCGGCAATGAAGCGTTTATTCTCGGGGCACAAATCAATCCGTATGCCTACGCTGACAACCGCGAGTATGATCCCAAGCGGACCCGCAAGTTACTGCTTAAGCGGTCTGAAATCGAGTCCCTCAAAGTTGAGTCACAGGAAAAAGGTTTGACGCTGGTTCCGTTGAGTTGGAACGTGATGGGGCGGCGAGTGAAGTTAATGGTTGGGTTGGCTCGAGGTAAAAAGCTCCATGACCATCGCGCTGAACTTAAAAAACGTGCCCAACAACGCGATGTGGCCCGAGAGCTCAAAGACCGAGTTCGCTACCACGGTTAATGTTTCATTTCCTTATCTGGCTGGTGTAGGCATGTTTTACAAGCCTCTGATTGCCGACCACGTATCCCCTTTGGTGACCATAGTGTTTATAGAGGCAATCAGCGGAGTCTGGAGAGGGCGCCAGATGTCTTGTAAAACATGCATACATAGCAAACTCTAGACATACCAGCCATCTATTTGCTACGATGAAGACTGAGATTTGCTACGAAAGGATGTAACCATGCCCAAACGTGTTTTTTGGCCCCTCACCCTGATCATTATGGGGTTGATTTTCTTAGCCTCCAATTTACAATTACTGCCGTCGTCGTTTTGGAACCTCTGGCCACTCATCTTAATTGTGGTCGGTTTGGGCGGACTGGTTACTTCCGATCGTGAAGAGTGGATGAGTTCATCAACTTCACGTCCTAAAGCTGCTGCCCCAGCTGTGAGAAGTGCTAAGCCAAAAGCCAAAGCTAAAGCCAAGCGACGCAAGTAATTTCGGGTATGACACCATTTCAAATAGCTATTGATGGTCCGGTTGCGGCCGGCAAGGGTACTGTGGCCAGATTAGTGGCTGAGCGGCTAGGTTTTTTGTACGTCGACACTGGCGCCATGTACCGGATGACTGCGTACTTGGCGCAGCAAGAAGGCGCCTCCATGGCGGATGAAGTGGCTTTGGCTGATTTGGTCGAAGAGGCTCAGATGGATATGCGCAACCCCAACGATGAAGAGAAAGATGGCCGATTGACTACCGTGTTACTTAATGGTGAAGACGTATCATGGAAAATCCGGACCGAGGAAATGAGTCGAGGGTCTTCGCAAGTGGCTCAGTATCCACTTGTGCGACAAGTGCTCGTTAGTAAGCAGCAACGAATTGCGGCCCAGCAGGATGTTGTCATGGAAGGGCGAGACATTACCTATCGCGTATTGCCCACTGCGCAGTTGAAGATTTATCTGACTGCCTCCGACATTGTGCGGGCTAAGCGCCGTCACCTGCAACTGCAAGCCAAAGGCCAAGACATCGGTTTTGAGGAGGTCTACCGGGACTTATTGCAGCGCGATCATCAAGACATGACTCGACCGGCTGATCCGCTTAAACAGGTGCCTGAAGCCTGGGTAGTTGATACCAGTGATCTCAGCATCGAGCAGGCAGTTGAAATGATCGTTGCCAAAGCTAAAATTTTAATGGACTATGCCCAAACTCAGCAGTCATGAACTAGCTGACATTGAAGCCTCAATCGCTTCCACAGAAGCCGACCACGAGGCTAAAAGAGTTGCCCGAGAAGAAAAGCGACTGGCCAAAGAACGCCAAGCCCGCAATCAATCACGCGAAAAATGGGTAGCCCCGATTTTGCTTGGATTAACCATCCTCATTTCTTGGTTGCTGTGGCAACTGCAGTAGGTATTTCCAATCAGAGGTTTTTGATCATAGGTGCGTTTTGACCGATGATTATGGATGTGGAGAAGGTGAAAAGCTGGTGGGGTTGCAGGCCTGGAATGGCTGAGTGCCTTCTTGAAACAGCTCTTCTCGAACAACTGGACAGCCACGGCAGGGTAAGGTCCCAGTCGTGACGCAGACCGGTATTTTGAGCAAGCCAGACGGCGTAGCGAAGCGATGAGGGTGTTGCTCATCAAGCAGCAGAGTCATAATCTTGTTCCAGACTGGCGATGCTCCGGTAATCCCAGATGCAACATAGCTCATTGGGGTGTTGTCATTGTTGCCTACCCAGACTGCAACTAACCGATCTGTGGTGTAGCCGATGCTCCAGTTATCCCGTAGGTTATTGGTGGTGCCGGTTTTGACAGCAACCTGTTGGTTGGGGATGTAGAGGACAGACCGTGGCCCAAAGGCAGGCGTGCGCGCCACATTGTCAGTGAGCACATCAGTGATCATATACGCAGCTAAAGTGGACAAGGTCCGCTGCCGTGGGCAGCCGACGCTCTCAAGAGCGCAAGTGTTGCGGTAAAGCACTTCACCCTCGTAGGTTGTAACTTGCAGCAGTGGATTGAGTTCTACCGTGTAACCCATGGTGGCAAAGGTGCCATATACTTTTGCCAAATCGACCATCAATACCTCGCCGCCACCAAGAGTCAGTGACAGGCCAAACCGGAGCCGGTCGTTCCAAGTGGTTATCCCCATGGCCTGTCCTTGGTCGATCATGTTATTGATACCAACTGCGGCCAGCAGTTTCACGGCTGGAATGTTGTACGAAGAAGCAAGCGCCTCTCTAAGGGTGACTCGCCCATGATAGCGACCATCATAGTTTTTGGGAGAGTACGGTTTGCTGCCGGCAACTTGATAGGTAATCGGGCTGTCTTCCTCATACGTACTGGGTCGACGACCGTTCTCGAAAGCCAAAGCGTAGGTGATGGGTTTAATGGCTGAGCCTGGTTGGCGGGGGCGGATGGTGACGTTGACTTGACCATCGTGGGCGAAGTCAAAGTAATTTTTGCTTCCAACCATACTCAGAATCTCGCCCGTTTGTGGGTTGGTAACTAGAGCTGCCCCATTGTTGATTCGCAGCTTGGCGAGCTTATCAAGCTCAGTAGTGATTACTGATTGGACTTGCTGCTGCAGATCCAGATCGAGCGTAGTCGTGACAGTCAAGCCACCCTCATGCACAAACTCTTCGCCATATTGTTTGGCAAGGAGTTGTTTGACATACATTACGAAGTGAGGCGCATTGATTTCAATTTGTTCGGGCTGAAAGTTGAGTGGTTCTTGGTACGCTTGAGTAGCTGCATCTGGAGTTAAGTAACCATCTTCCACCATCCGACGCAGCACTTCAAATTGACGGGCTTTAGCCAATTCTGGGGTGGGACCGAAGGGACTGTAGGTAGACGGGGCTTGCGGTAGGCCCGCTAACAAGGCGGCCTCAGCCAGCGTCAAGTCGCGAGCCGACTTGCGAAAGTATCGCTCAGCTGCAGCTTCGATGCCATACGTAGAGCCACCATAGGAAACGTCATTTAAGTACATCTCCAAGATGTGATCCTTAGTATACGTTCCATCGACTAAGACACTGAGGACTATTTCTCGGAGTTTGCGTTGCAGGGTTTTTTCTCGGTTTAACAAACGATTTTTGACTAGTTGCTGCGTGATCGTCGACCCACCTTGGACTGACTTGCCTTGTATGTTAGCGACGGCTGCCCGCGTAATGCCGCGGACAGAAAAACCATGGTGCTGATAGAAACTCTGATCCTCAATAGCCAAGGTGGCTTGAATCAAATGTGGTGGAACTTGGCTAAGCGAAATCGGCGAGCGGTTTTCTTCGTTGTAAATTTGAAAGAGCAATCGACCCTGTCGATCAAGAATTTTGGTAGTGGCTGGTGCTCGCTCAGTCACCAGTTGCTGAGGAGATGGTAAGTCTTTAAATATGTAGATATACGCGGCATAGCTCCCGCCCAAAATAAGCCCGGTCAGGACAAATGAGAACAACAATTGCCAAGTATAGGGGGCGATCCAACCACTCCAAAATCCTCGCCCAGCTCGACCGACTCCGTCCAGGAATTGTTGCCAGCGACTACGACGCCGATAGATGGTGGCCCCAGAGCGACGGACTTTAATTGTTTTGGTCTTAGTTTTGTTTTGCGTTTTAGTAGGTTGGCGATTTTTTGAACCAGGTGGCCTGCCTCGGCGACGAGGCGGCTGGAGCGTCGCCACAGTTTCAGGAGTTTTTATTTTTTTGGCAACCTGCGCTGTCTTAGGTGGACGGCCGCGACGGCGAACCGGCCGACCGCGGCGTGCGGTGGTCTGGGAGGTGGAGCGACGTGCTCGTGATACAACTGGAGACCGGGAGGAGGCCCGAACCATGACTGGATAATAACATAGCCAAATAGCTCAAACCAGACCGATGTTTGGATAGTCTCAGACACAAAAACGAGAGTTTGAGCGGTCAGTGATAAAGTCGGGCTATAACTTTCGTTCGATCACGTCCCACAACTCACGATTGTTACCCTCATAGCCAAGTGCCCAAATGGCTATGCCAGCTAAATCAAGTTGGTTAACATAGTCAAGTTTGTATGATAACGAACGAGAGTTTTCATAGTAGACGACGTAGATTTCACCATCTTCTTCATAGGATATATAGGGCGAGAGGGCTGTCTCATTCCAACCTTCAGCCACTTGTAACTCATCCTTTTTGGCCAATAGTTCTTGAACACGTTTGAAGCTAGCTGTTGCGCCTGTGCCAGGAAAAGTGTGTGCCTGAGGATCGCGGTCGGTAGCTTGCCATTCATAGCCATAAAATGGGACGCCCAAAAGCAGCTTTTCTGGGGGTACGACGGCTAAGAACTCTTGCAAATGCTGACTAATATCGCTATCCCAGAGTTCCTTGCCACCAAAGAGAGGTGCAACTGGACCTGCCAATGGTGATGATCGTCGATGGAAGTCATACGCCATAATTACGATGTAATCGAGTTGAGTTTGAAGGGCTGGTACATCCCATAGATGTGATGAGTCGGCAGCACTGGCGTACATGGCCATGGACAACTTGACCCCCGAGTAGCGAGTGGTGAGGTGCTGGCGGATGGTCGTCACGAGTTCAGTCATTCGCTGTCGTAAAGCCGGGGTGATTTCGCCACTATACTCAATATCGATGTTGATGCCGTTGACTGGATAGGCAAGCAACAACGCATCAAGTGACTGAAGTAAGCGTTGATGCGCGGCTGGTGAACTTAATAACGCCACGATGTCATCGTTGTTGAATTGGGCTAGCACGATCTCGGTCGAGGTAGAGTTGGCTTTGGCCTGTTGGGTCAGATCGAGCCAGGTCTCAGACTTAAGCTTAGCAAAACCTGGCTCTCCACCTTCTTCTGTTTGTGTTAGGAAACTGCCATCCGCCCCAAGGGTTAGCCCAAAGTAGGCTAAGTGTGTTAACTCAGGTTGGAGCGTCATTTTGTCGAGGTTCCAGTAGGGGACGTAACCATACACGACTTTGTCAGTGGGGTGTGAGGGCAACATCTCATGCAAAAACTCAAAACGAGGGTTTTCGGTCAGTGGTGACGTGAGCGGGATTGAGCCATAGACCCAGATCACGATACCCAAACTCGCCAAACCCAAACTGATCATGATCAGGACAACTTTGAGTTTTCGAGGAAAGACTGGCCACATAGCTGCATTGTACTGCATGCTACTGGGAATTAGTTTTTAACTCTCGAGACAGTCACACGACGACGCGGGCGATGCTCGGCGAGCTCAGCATTAATAGCTCCAATAACTTGCGGCCCTTTGTAAATCAAGCCAGTAATCAATTGGAGGAGATCAGCACCAGCAGCAAGTTTTTCTCGAGCGTCTTCAGCTGTGAAAATTCCACCGGTCCCAATGATGGTGAAGCGATGGCCAAACTGTCGTCGAGTTAGTCGAATGAGCTGGGTTGACCTGGCTCGGGTTGGTTGACCGCTGACGTTGCCTTTATGGCGAAGCCAAGTTTTGCGATCATCTGGGTGCACAGCTGGATTAGCCTTGTCTTTGGTGAGGTTGCCAAAAATCACGCCTTGAACCTTGTGGCGGGCAAGAGTTTTGAGCAAGGCCAATGTCTCGGCACGACCCTGATCAATCGGCATTTTGACAAACAGCGGTCGCTGCAGTTTGAGTTTATCCATCTGGACCATGAGTCGAGCCAGTTTACTTGGAGTTGTAAATGGTTCGCCGCCAAACGTATTTGGACAACTGATGTTGAGTTCGTAATAGGCGTGGTTGAGTGGGGATTTTTCAAAAAGTTTGAAACACGTCGTAATGTCATTAATCTGCGCTTTTTCGTTGGCAAAATGTTGATTAGTGCTAGCGATGCTGATGCCGACAGGGATGGTGAAGGGGCGTTTCTTTAAGTTGGCAATAATGGCGCGGGCACCTCTGTTTTTTAAACCTTTGTTAACAAGTAGAGCTTGAGATCTCGGTAGACGAACCAACCGTGGGCGGGGGTTACCCGCGTACGGATGCAGCGTGATCGTACCAATGGTGTGAAACCCAAATCCCAGGGCGGGCAAAACATCAGTGAGTTCTCCATTGTAATCAAAACCAGCCGACAACCCGATTGGGTTGGGAAAGGTGACCCCGTTCAACTGAGTCACCAAGGAGGGATGCTCGTACGCCCACAGTGACTTCAACAGCCAGCGAGTCAGCCGCACTCGCCCCAACTGCGTGCCAAAGCGAACCATCAAGTTATGAACCGACTCTGGATCAAAAGCAAAAAAAACTGGTTTTAAAATTGTGGTGTAGAGGAAGCCAGAACTTCTGGAAACAGTGTGATTCATTTGGTTACTAACTCGCGAACCCAGGTGGTAACTGGGGTGACATCTTTGGCGAAACAGTCCACTTTGAGAATGGGCGCAATCAGCGTCCCATGGTTTTTGGCGACCCAGGCTTCTAGCAGCTCAGTTGCTTGGCAAAACTGTGGGTAGCTTCTATCGCCAAGGCCAAACACCGCCACTTTTTGATGGCTGAAATCGCAAGAAAAGCTGTTGGTAAACATGGCCATGTTAGCCTCAAGTTGACCATCACCGTAAGTGGGTGAACCTAAAATTATCAAGTCACGACCATCGAGCTGCGGTTGCCGACCATGAATACTGGGTCGGTGTAGGGTAACTCGGTGACCCAAGGTCTCGAGCTCCTTTGCAATGACTTCAGCTGTTTCATGGGTAGTGCCAGTCAAGGTGTCGTAGAGGATGATGATGTTCATACTTGGTTTGCTTCCTGATACGCCTGTTTCAGAACGGTAGCCGCCTCAGCAAACTGGGCTTGTTCCTCGGCTGAAAGAGGCACATTAATACTTTGGTGAATACCTTGTCGACCCACGACACAAGGCAAGCTGAGAGCCATCTCACTTTGGCCAAATTGACCTGTTAAGGGCACACTCAGGGGCAGAATTGAGTGGGAGTCGGAGTAGATGGTGCTCATGATTTTGGTGATGGCGGTGGCGATAGCGTAGTAGGTCGCGCCTTTGGCTTGAATGATTTGGTAGGCTGCTTGCTGAGTTTTCACAAAAGCATCTTTCATCTGATCAGCCGAGTAGCCTGGAAACTCACTCAATTTTTGACCGCCGATCGTGGCAGATGATACCACAGGGAATGAATGGTCACCGTGCTCACCGAGGACGTAACTGTGGATGCTGCGGGGACTCACTTGCAAACTTTCTGATAGGTGGAATCGAAACCGGGCTGTATCTAGGATAGTGCCCGAGCCAAAAATTTGACCGGGTTTAAAGGCTGCTAGTTTGCTTGAATGATAGGTCAAAATGTCAACGGGATTGGTGACGATCAAAACCAAGCTCTCTGGGCTAGCTTGATATATTTTGGGAATGATGTCATTAAAAATTGCCAGGTTTGTCTTGAGCAAATCAAGGCGTGTCTCGCCGGGTTTTTGGGCGGCACCGGCAGTTACCACCACCAGGTCTGAGCCAGCCACTTGGGCATAGTCATCAGTGGCCACAATGTTAACCGAACTCAAGAATGGCAGGGCGTGTTCAATATCGAGTTTTTCAGCTTCTGCTTTGTCTTTATGGTGAGCAACGAGAACCAGGTCGGTCAAAGTGCCGTCTAGACACATCGCATACGCGGCGGTTGCTCCCACGTTGCCTACCCCAATAATTGAGACTTTGAAGCTACATTGCATCAGGCGTTACTTTCTTGGCTAAAAAGTATTGGGTGAGACTCAACCCCCCGAGTGTGAAGCAAATAGCCGCCGAAATGAGACAGTAGAGACACCAGGCTTGCAAAATGACCCCCATGAGTAGAAGAAGATATCCTGAAAACAACATACCAAACGTTCCAATTGCCGCTACCGCAGTGGTCATTCTGACATTGTACGAGCCGAGCTTGAGCGACTGGACATCAACGAAGTTGAGCACGGCTAGAATGAAGAAAGTTGAGTAAAATAACAGTCCTAGGGCAGAGAGTGGGAAGGGGCCAATACTTGACCAGGGGCTGGCTAAGACATCTTCACACTGGAAGTTGGGGTTGCACGGTGGCACTAAACCATTTACTCTCATGTACGTCAGATAGCCGGCATCAGCGATGCCAAAAATGGTGAACATGACCAAAGCGATTTTGAGCAAGGTTTTCATAGTCTGGCAGTATGCATTTTAGCCCTGAATAAATCAGTAATCTAGATTACAATACGCGCTATGCAGGCACAAGAGAGTATTCCGGGATTAATCGAACTCGTTGGACAGTATCCAGCTCAATTTTACCGTCCCAACCAAACCTTAGAGCAGTCAGCAACAGATGCCCAAGATTGTTTATGGTATCTCGACAGCGGTTTGGTCAAGATGACCTCCACTTCGGCTCAAGGCCAGACTGTCGTCGTCCATGTGTATGAGTCGGGATCTATTTTCCCCCTTTTTGCCTTGTTGGATCAAGACATTAGTCGATTTGAGTTTACCACACTGGCTTCGTCCCGATTGAGACGCGTGCCAAAGGCCAAAGTGGTTGAGTTTTTTGAGACAGATCGTAAAGCGTTATTTGAGTTGGAGCTACGAACTTTGCGCGGTTTGTATGGCGTGACGCGCCGTTTAGAGCAAGCAGCGCTTGGTAAAGCATATGACCAAATTGCCGGCTTGTTTGTCTACTTTGCGCGCCACTTCAGCGAAGCTCAAGATGATGGTCGGCTGCTCATTACTTTGCGTATTACTCACCAAACGATTGCCGAGTGGCTGGGTCTGAGTCGAGAAAACGTGACTATTCACCTCAAAGAACTAGAGAAGCAAAGTTTGATCACCAAGCTTGGGACGCTCTTTGTCATTCCCGATCTTGGGCGACTGACGGCCATTGCTGATCCATTTACCTTGATTGAAAACGCAGATTAAAATCTGTGGTTCAAGCTACCAACGCGTACGCTTATTGATTAGCGGAGTCTTGGGCAGAGTCTGCACTCTCGGTCCGATAACTCGACTCCACAACGTTGCGCTCATACTGAATTTTGCCTTGCTCATCAACAGGGCGGGCACAGTCGACACAGTACTGTTCAGTCACAGGATCTTGGTACAACGTTTTAGTTTGTAACACTAAACCTTCTGCAGACTCGCCGACGGCTGGGGGTAAGCCAGTGTCTGGTTTGATCCAAACTTCTTTGGTGACTTGATTGGAGCGGGAGGGTTGACTAGCTTTCCAGTACAGCTCGGGACCATTGGCTTGGCAACTTTCTCCAGCTCTAGGTGGCATTCCGTGTGCGCAGACCATGCCGGATAGCACGTCCCCGGGCTTTTCTGGTAGGACAGGTTCCTGATCTTTCAGTACGTACGACATGATGTCATTAAAGATGGGGGCCGCACCAGTAATACCCGACACAAGGTAGGGGTTCATGGGGGTGCCATCGTTGTTGCCGACCCAAGTGATGACTAATACTTCAGGTGTAAAACCAACCGTCCAGTTATCTTTGAGGTCATTGGTGGTACCAGTTTTAGCACTGACTACTTGATTTGGGATGACTAATTTGGAGCGCGGACCGAAAGCGGCCTCGCGGGCTTTGTTATCTTGCATGATGTGCGCAGTTAAGTAGGCGGGGGCACGATCCATAACACGTGTGGCATCACCACTGTTTGTCTCACCATCATATGTAGTCAGATCTGCTAGATCACGGCGGCGCTGCTCGATATCAACCTTTTCTAAAACGTTTCCTTGGTAGTCATCGATTTCCAGGATTGGTGTCAGGGGAACTTTTACACCTTGGTTGGCTAGGACGCTGAATGCTTGAGCCATGTCGATCATCTTGACTTCGCCACCGCCCAGGGTTAACGACAAACCGTATCGACTCGGATCAACCCATGAAGTAATGCCCAGTTTACGAGCCTGATTGATAAATGTTTCCAGGCCAATGATTCGCAAACCTTTTACCGCGGGAATGTTGAGTGAGTTGCCGAGTGAGAAGCGAATCGAAACCGGTCCTCGGAAAGAGCCATCGTAGTTTTTGGGACAGTATGGTTTTTGGCCGGCCACACTAAAACAGGTCGGAATGTCCAACAAGACACTCCCTGGATTGAGTAGTTTCTCTTGAAAGGCCGTCGCGTACATGAGTGGTTTGATTGATGAACCAGGTTGGCGTTCGGCAAGGGTGACGTTGACCTGGCCATCATGCTCGGCGTCGAAGTAGTCCCGAGAGCCGATCATTGCCAAGATTTCACCTGTCGGTGGTTTTACAATCAAGGCGGAGCCATTACTAATGTTATAGCGTTCTAGACTACTAACCTCAGCCGAAAGTGATGCTTGGGCGGCTTGTTGGAGTGATATATCTAAAGTTGTTTTGACCCGCAAGCCACCTTTTTCAACAGTCTCCACGCCATACTTTTCATACAGTAGATCTCGGACATAAAACACAAAATGAGGGGCTTCGATGTCAGTTTTTGATAAGGCAAACTTGAGCACTTCAGCCTTAGCATTTTCGGCTTCCAGAGGAGTAATGTACTTATCTTCCACCATGCGACGAAGGACTTCCGCTTGACGTGCTTTGGCCTCAGCAGGATTAGAACCAAATGGTGAGTAGCGTGAGGGTGCTTGAGGTAAACCAGCCAACAAAGCTGCCTCGGCAAGGGTCAAATCTTTGGCTGACTTATCAAAGTAGCGTTGCGCAGCAGCTTCAATACCCACTGACGTGCCCCCGTACGGAATGTAGTTGAGGTACATTTCAAGAATTTGTTCTTTTGAATAAATGATCTCGGTCAACACGGCCAGTACGCCTTCTTTGGCCTTGCGTTGCCAAGTACGCTCGCGAGTTAACAGGGCATTCTTGACCAGTTGCTGAGTGATGGTCGAGCCACCTTCCAACCGATTGCCTTGGAGATTACCGATGGCTGCCCGGATGATGCCAGCAATGTCAAAACCAAAGTGAGAGTAAAAATGTTGGTCTTCAATTGCGATACTTGCTTGATAGACATGGGGTGGCAGATCTTTGAGTTCGATGGGAATACGATGTTCGTCGGCAAAAATTTCGTAGAGAAGAACCCCATTACGATCAAAAATCTGAGTGCTGACAGCGTAGTTATCTTTTGACGTCAAACGGCGTGGCGATGGTAGGTCTCGAAGAATATAGACGAGAAAGGCCAGCCCAGCCAGGCCAGCAAACAAGATAAGGTAGCGTAGATAGCGATTGGTGAGTGGCAACAGCAGCCACCGAATCAATCGGGGCAAGCGAGGACGTTTTGCTTTGGTTGCAGCAGCTTGTGCTTGTTGACGAGTGTTGGACTTGCGTTGCCAGATACGGTACCAAGGCCGGCTGGAAGCCGTTCTGGTTTTACCGGGCATAGTAGGTGCGTGACTTGCTGGACTTGGTTCGGCGACGGGTTGATGGGTGTCGGTTGACGCTAGCGTAGTTTTGTGGCCAAGATCACTTTGGCCACCTTTGAGTGCCGCTCGAACGTGAGCGGGATCAACGTGGGTTGATGACGTGGGGCGAAGTGGGCTGGTGGTTTTCGACCGGGAGCGAACTGATCGGCGTTTGGCAGGTTTCATAACTCAAAACACCAGCAACCTAAAAGTTAATGGTAAGATCACATTATCTCGTTGAGAGGACAACTATGCAACCAATAGCTCATGATTTTGTTGAATTATCACCAGAATTGCAAACTTTGGCCAAGCTGTCATGGACGCTTTGGCAGCGGGAGCAAGACTCCAACTCAGATTTACCTGATTACAGTTTTGTGGTGTTCCCGTTAGCCAAGGCTTATGAAGGGATGCTGAAAGAGTACTTGTTGGCCATGAAGCTGATTGATCGAGCTACTTTTGAGAGTCGGCGGTTTCGCATTGGTCGGGCGCTCAACCCAGATCTACATCCAGACCAGCAAACTGACCACTGGCTGTATGATGATGTGTCCCGCGAGTGTGGTGAAACGTTGGCTCGTCAGATTTGGGACGCATGGTTGACATGCCGAAACCATATTTTTCACTACTTTCCCGAGAAAAATGCAAATCTTAGCTTGCAGCAAGCCCATAAGTGTCTTACGATACTGACCACTACTATCCAAGCTGTCAGCGCCTGCCAGCACCAATCAAGAAAGTGAGTATGACCGATAGCAGTTCTACCATTGATTACCAAAACATCACGATTTCCGGTTTGCCAGGTTGTGGTTCAACAACCTTGCTCAATCTGTTGCGGGAAGAGCTCAAGTTTGATGGTTGGAAGGGTTTTAGCGGGGGCGAGTTCATGCGTGCCTACGCAGCTGAAAAGGGTTTGTTTGACGACAAAAACTCCATGCATCACGACGCTACAGTCTATAGTGATGATTTCGACCGGGAAGTAGACATGGGAATGCGCCACAAGTTGCAGACTGAACGCCACTGGATTCTCGAGTCCTGGTTGTCCGGCTTTTTAGCGCAAGGTGTGAAGGGAACGTTAAAAGTTTTGATGACCTGCAGTGACGACGCCGTTCGTGTAGATCGAATTGTCAATCGAGACGGGGTCGATGTTCAGGCCGCTAAAGCACATCTACATGAGCGAAAAGAAAAAAATGTCGCCAAGTGGACGCGCATGTATGCTGACCAATGGCAAGAGTGGGTCGTTGGGGCAGGGCAGGCAAACGCTGACCAACCGATTGATTTCTGGCAACCAAATCTCTACGATATAGTCATCGATACTTACTCAACAAACCAGCAACAAGCGTTGCAGACAGTGTTGGATGCCATCAAAAAAGTCTAGAACCACTGCCACTCGGTCCTCGTCTCGCACGAGGCAAAGTGGTCGTCTTCAGACTTCAATTCCTCAGTCAGCCGCTGCTTCGGATCACATTGCTTTTTGGCCTCTGATCGTGTTGTGTCTGATTGTGTGGGTGGTGTACCGGTCTGTCTTTCATTTTGAAGTTTGGTTTGACGAAGTTGTTGGTAAGGCAATTTTCTTTGGGTTCCCAGTGTGGCTGTACGTGAGTTTGACGCAGAGTCGAGCGATTGGTGACACGTTTGCGCCACCGAAACTTTACAGTGGGCTCATGCAAGGGATAGCTTTGGGTGGGGTCTACGGTTTTGTGACTTCCATCTTGGCTTTTTTGCTCAACCGAGTTGAGCCGCAGGCAGCCTTGTTGTTTACCAGCTCACAGTTTTGGTGGGAGTTCTTTTTGGCCTTAATGACTGGGTTTTGGGAAACAGTGTTTTTCTTCAGTTGGGTGATGGTGGTGATTCAGGAGAAATACCGAGAGTGGTCACTGCTCAAGCAGGTACTGGTGGTGATGGTGGTGTTCGTAGTGTTTCATTTGCCCAATACTTTACTCAGGTTCAGTGGTGCGCAAGTGTTTGTGCAGATTGGTTTGTTAAGTTTGTTCGCTGTTGGCCAAGCGCTGTTGTTTACAGGCCGGCGCAACGGCTATGCCTTGGCACTCAGCCACGCGATTTGGGGCATGGTGCTACTGGTGCACTTGGGTTGAGATCTTTTTAGTTGAGTTTCTCCAGACATAAAAAGCTTTGTATCAAGCCTTTAGTTTATTTGACTCTTGAGGTGGAATCAACTATACTGCCACCTGCACTATGTTTTGGCAGCATCATTTGCGGCTTATTTTATCTACTGTGGCACTGTTCTTTGGTGGGTTAGTACTCCTAATCTCACTAGCTCAGGACCCGACTTCTGTGTTGTCAGCTGACGGTCAGTATCAAGCTAGTCAACGACAGTTGTATCTGGGACAAGAGATTTTACCTGATCACGTTGCGTACCCATTGCTGATGACGATTGATCGAGTAAAACTAGAGTCGCAACGGCCGGTCGAACGAGTGTACACCCAACTTGACTACGCGTCCCGCCGCTTAGAGTATGCCAAGCTGTTGTTGGATAAGGGGAATCAATCCTTGGCTTTAACAACCGCTACCAAAGGTGAAAAGTACCTGCTCCATGCAGGCCAAGAAGCGTTGGACCAGGATCTTGATCCAAGTGTAAAACGAGCTGTTTGGCTAGCCTTGGAGTATCACACCAAAGAGCTACACAGTCTCAAAGATCGTTTCTCAGCAGACGCTGACCGAGCGGTACTTGATCAGTTGCTTACAGAAGGTCAAGTCATGTCCAGCCGCTTGCAGTCAGTTCTGCCCACCGATCAACCCGCCCAAACGTTACTCAACGCTCGCTAACCAAGGATTTTTATGAAGTGTCCGTACTGCAACAAACCAGATACCGCAGTCATTGATTCTCGCGAGACTGATGACCAGACCACGATTCGTCGTCGGCGTAGTTGTACCCAGTGTGATAAGCGATTTACCACGTACGAGCGAGTGGAAGGCATTGATCTGAAAGTTGTTAAGAAGGATGGCAGTAAAGAAGATTTTGATCGGGAAAAGTTGAAACGTGGTTTGGTGAAAGCGACTTGGAAGCGACCGGTGGCTATGGCCGACATTGATGAGCTAATTGATGAGGTAGAGCGACGCTTACGGCTCAAAAGCGGCAGTGAAGTCAAAAGCTGGGAGATTGGCAACCTGGTCATCAATCGGCTCAAAAAAATGGATAAGCTATCTTATTTGTTGTTTGCCAGTGTTTACCGTGACTTTGACAGTTTGGAAGATTTTCAAAGCGAAATTGAGAAATTGGTTGCCCCAACCGACCAACTGCCAAGTGACGAGTGAGCTGTGACACTTTGTGCTAGTTGACCCCTTTCCGTTCCATGTGGGATTCTATTAATCCGCCCAATAATTAACTACTACATGTAGTGGTTAATTATTTTTAAAAACACAATATGTATGTTTGGCAAGGTGTAACCCTTACGCCATTCTAGAAACGGGAAGGATATGTCTCCAGCAGCAACGTTGCCGAAGAAGCGGATGAAGTTCATCGACCGCAAACTGGACGGTGGAATGGGTATGGCGGTGGCAAAACGGACCTATCTTCGCCGAGTGATTGATAAAAAAACGGAACATGAGCGTTGGGAAACTTGGTCAGAAGTGGCCGAGCGGGTAGCTTTGGGCAACACTTTGCTACTCAAGAAGTTTGGCAAAAAATTTGATAAAGATCGATTGGCAGACTATCACCTGATGCAAAAACACATCAGCAACGGTTCGCTCTTGATGTCTGGTCGTCACCTCCAGCACGGTGACAAAACCCAGCCTGAGCGCAACATGGAGGTGTTTACCAACTGTTCCACCGCGACTTCCTCCTATGTTTTGTTCTACCTGTTGATGAATGGCTCGGGAGTTGGACGGCCATATGACGACGATCTGTGTTTGGTGAACTGGGACAACTTACCCAATGTTCGCTGTGTGATTAGTGATGACCATCCAGACTTTGTGTGGGGTTTTGACGAAAGTGTCCGAGATGCCAAACATAAGTACGGGGAAGAGAGTGATGGTATCCACTGGTTCAAAGTACCCGACAGCCGTGAGGGTTGGGCGCAAGCCATTGAGATGATGGAAGTCATGGCTTTTGAAAAAAAGTACAAAGATGACATCTTGATTCTCGACTTTTCAGATGTGCGACCCAAAGGGGCTGCCATCAAAGGCATGCAGAACCGACCTTCTTCCGGACCGAAACCATTGATGAACGCCATTCAAAAAGTGACCACCATCAAAGGGGCTGGTATGTCTCTTTGGAAGCAAGCTTTGTTTGCCGACCACTATTTAGCTGAGTGTGTCTTGGTCGGTGGGGCACGTCGCAGTGCTCGGATCGCTACTAAAGCTTGGACCGATGCCGAAATTTTTGACTTCATCTCGATCAAGCGGGGCGGCTTTTTATGGAGTGCCAATAACTCTGTGGCCGTCGACGACAAGTTCTGGAAGCAGCGCAGTAACCACGCCCGTAAAGTGTTGCAGGCGATCATGAAAGCTTCCTATGAAGACGGCACTGGCGAACCAGGGTTTGTGAACCAACACCGCTTGGTCCAGAACGACGCCGGTTTTGAGGGCTACCAGGATGGCAAGTACGCGGAAAGTTCGAAGTACAAACCGATGAAGCGAACCGAGAAAATGCTCGGCCAAATTGCCCGTCACGCTAACGCCAAAATCTACACTCAGATTCCTAACCCTTGTGGTGAAATTTCCCTCAACATGTTGGGTGGCTACTGTGTGATCGCCGATGTGGTGCCCTACTACGCACCCACCGTTGATGATGCCGAGGAGGCTTTCCGAGTTGCTACTCGAGCTTTGATTCGCGTCAACACCATGGACTCGCTCTACAACCGTGAGGTCAAACGCACCAATCGGATTGGGGTAGGCATGACTGGTATTCACGAGTTTGCTTGGAACCAGTTTGGCTACTCATTCCGCGATGTGATCGATGAGGAAAAGAGTCGAGATTTCTGGCTGACCATCGCTCGGTTCAAGCGGGCAGTCGTTGATGAGGCAGAAAAGTACTCCAAACTGCTGGGTGTGACCGTGCCACATACCAACACGACCATCAAGCCATCGGGGACTATTTCCAAACTGTTTGCCCTGACTGAAGGGGCTCACCTACCAAGTATGCGTGAGTACATCCGCTGGGTGCAGTATCGCAGTGACGATCCCGCGGTCAAAAAGTATGCCGAAAAAGGGTATCCGATCAAAGAGCTGAAAAGCTACCAGGGTTCCACCGCCGTTGGTTTCCCAACCCAGCCGCTGATCTGCCGGATTGGCATGAACGGTGAGTTGGTAACCGCTGCTGAGGCCACACCCGAGGAGCAGTACAAGTGGCTGATGTTACTCGAGAAGTACTGGATCGTCGGCATCGATGAACAGGGCAATCCCCTCGAAGATACGGGCAACCAGGTTTCGTACACACTCAAGTATGATCCCAAGAAAGTCAGCTACAAAGAGTACAGCGAAATGGTTGGTAAGTACCAAGGTTTGATCAAGTGCTGCAGCGTTATGCCGCAGCAGGATAGCACCGCCTATGAGTACCAACCCGAACAGCCGGTGACTATTTCCGAGTTCATGCGGGTGCTCAACGAAATCGAGCAGGACGAAACACTGTTGGAAGACATCGATTACGAGCATCTCAAGTGCGAGAGCGGAGCTTGTCCGATCTAACATCGCCGTCACCCAAAACAAGTGCCAAGGAGCCCCACTAGGTGGGGCTCTTTGTTATACTGAAGACTATGAATCAATCTGAACACAGTGCATCCGCGATTTTTGATAAGCAAAAAAATGATCAGCGTGATCGCATCTTAAAAATGCTCAAGCAAGCCAAAACCTTGTTGCAACACCCTCGGGTTGAGACTGGTTCTGGCAATGTCCATCTTCAGACCGCTCAAGCCTTAGCCGAAACACCCAATAATCCTAAGGCAGTTGATCGTGTTGCCTTGACCGTTCCTGAAGAACAACAGCAGCTGGAAGCGCTACAGGCCAGTCAGCCGCCCGAGTTTTCGCACCAAGACGCGGTAGCTTGGCTGAGTGTGCCGGCCGGCAAAGATGCCCAAGAGGCTTTTTTTCGTCAGCTCGGTTTTGATAAACATCAGCTAGCTCGCCGCAAAGGGTCAGAAGTAAGACAGTATAGTTTTAACGAGTTTGTGGATCGGATGGTTAGCTTCAAAAGCCACTTCGATAGTGATCACGGTTTAGCTGGTTCGGTAAATCTAGCTCCCAACATTGATTTGAAAGGTGGCTCAGAACCTTTTTGGGTAGTTTTATCAACAGAAATTGGTCGTCAGGCCGCTGAACGAGCTAAGGCAAACCAACTTGATTTTAGCAGTGAGACGTTCCAACAGCTGATGTCGCTGACGATTGATGAACAGCGGTCACGCCTCCAAAAGCATGACTGGAAGAGTGAAGGTGTCTTGCGATCGCGGCGCAGTCAAAGTGAGTATCAATCTGACGATGTAATTAATCGGATCGCTGTCACTTTACAGAGTGCCCCGGCCTTAGCCAAAATGGATGATGCTAATTTCAATGAACGGTTGTCCGGAGTTGTGAATAACCTACCCGACCTGCAGTTCCGTAATGGCCAGCTGCTGCGTGACAACTTCCGGGCCGCGCTCACTCAGTTCCGGCAACAGCGCTTAGCTCGTTCAAGTTCCACCTAGGTCGGCGGTCTAAGTCGGATGGGTTCGCCACTTCGCCGCGGTGCAATTTGTAGCCGGCTACTATCCCGATCATGGCTGCGTTGTCGCCGCAGAGTTTTTTGGTGTAGGGGACTTTTAGTTTCAGACCGTACGGTTTGAGCATGGCCCGAAGCTCAGAACGCAAAGCCGTGTTGGCCGCTACGCCGCCACCCAGCCAGACTTCACCAAATGACTCTGTTTGTAAAATTTTGTTCAATTTATATAAAATTGCCCTGATTACCGCTCTTTGAAATGACGCACAAAAATCATAGATAGTTTGCGATGAGAGCGAAGCTTCACCCGAAAGTGCTTCGATTTTGTTTCGGGCAAAAGTTTTCATGCCTGAGAAGCTGACATTGAAGTCACCACTGGTGGTCATAGGCAGTGGAAACTCAATGGCTCGGGCATTGCCACGTTTGGCAAACTCTTCAATGACCGGCCCGGCCGGATACCCAAGATCGAGCATTCGACCAACTTTATCCAATGCCTCACCAGCGGCATCATCGATGGTGCTGCCGAGCAGCTGGTACTGCCCAAGGCCATTGATGCGGACAAAGTCATTGTGTTTGCCCGAAACGATGACTCCCAAAATCGGAAAAGGCAACTCCGCCTCCATCTCAGGTGTAGCCGGCAGACTGGTTTTTGGTCGGGGCCGAGCCAGCACCGACAGCAAGTGGCCCTCAACGTGGTTGACCGCGATCAGCGGTTTGTCCCACTCCTTCGCGAGTTGTTTGGCAAACTCAATTCCTACCTCCAGGGCTGGAGCAAGACCAGGGCCTTGGGTAACAGCCACGGCGGCTAGTTCAGAGGGCGTGATGCCGGCGCGTTTGAGGGCTAGTTTACTAGCCGCTGGCAAGTTTTCCCGATGAGCCAGCTTGGCCACCGTCGGGAACACGCCGCCGTAGGGTTTATGTAACTCCACTTGCGAAGCCACCACATTGCTCAGAATTAAGTTGCCTTGGGTGACTGCGACAGCAGTTTCGTCACAAGAGGTATCGATGGCTAGAATGGGCGGGTGCATAGCTGCTTATTGGTGGTTCTTGTTTTGGTCCAAGCTCGGCAGTTCAGGATTAGAATAGAGGAGGTTCATGATGGTGCTATAAAATACCTCAGGCCCAACATAACTTTCAAAATCAACGTCTCGTATTTCACGAATAGCTACAGTGCTACCAGATTGATTCAGGCTAGCAATGACATGGCGATCGTGTTCGAAGAGAGGAATCGCGATGAGCCGAGGAGTTGGCGACACTTGTCCGGCAGCACGTTGTATGGCTTCAAGTTTCGCCATGTTGTACAGTGGTGAGGTGAGGAGGACTAAGCCAATGTCGCACGCGTCAGGGTGGGTTTGCAGAATAGCGTTGACTACGGTGATCAGGTCATCATCGACATGTGAGCCTGGTTCAGTATCCAGGAGGCTGGGGACAATTTGCACATCGGCGGCTGACTCTAGGAGGCTAGCGTATCGTTTGGCACGTTCGGCATGTCGCTCGACCAGTAGTATTCTGCGCTTTTTTTCTGCCATAGGTACTTCCCCGAATGTAAGTGGTAGTGACTCGAATTATAAGACGTTTTCAACGATCTGCAATTTGCGTTGGTCGTTCTTGTCTGGGGTATCGGTGATAGTTACTTCAATGAGGGTCGTCTGGTTGGGGAGGGTGAGCCAGTTTTTAACTTGGTCCCACCACTCGATAACCACAACCGACCCAGCCCTGGTCAATGACGGGATTCCTAGGCGGTCAGCAACTTCGGCTGACTCAACTTTCCAGACATCAAGATGGTAGAACGTACCTGCAGTCTGGTGGCGTTGGTACGAGTACTCCTCAATGTACGTGTAGGTTGGTGAGGTAATCTCATCGGTTATCTGCAAGAACTCGGCCACCCCTTTGCTGAAAATGGTTTTGCCTACGCCCAAGGAGCCACTGAGTCCAATCACTAATCCGCGCTCACGGACTTGGTTCCAGTGTTTGAGCAGGAGCTTACCGGCGATGGCTTTGGTTTCGGATTCGGACCCTGAAGACAGCTCCCAGCTGCCACTGACGGCAGTAGCTTCGGCCGCACGGACTTCGCCTTGGCGAAAAGTCACCGGGGTGTCATGGGTAGTGTCAATCACTGTCGAAGGTGGGTTCGGTGGCAGCTGACCAGCATCGATAACCAGATCAATGAGCGATTTTTGTTTAGCTGATAAATGGTCGAAAATATCAGTTATTGAGTAAGGTCTTTTGGCATCGGAAGCGTTGGCAGAAGTGGCAGTGATCGGTCGTCCCAGAGCTGCTACCATCTTGAGCACGAGGTCATAGGCCGGGATACGAACGCCAACTGTTCCAAACTCCGAAGCAACTCCAGGGGCAACTTTTTCTTTGCTTTTGGAAACCACGGTGACTGGTCCCGGCAGGAATCGTGCATACAACCGACGGGCTGAGTCGTTCAACTCTACATACTCGGCAGCCATGGCTTCCGAGGTCACAGCGATAGATAGCGGTTTACCCTCGCGCCGCGCCTTATAGGCCAAGAGTTTGGCGACTGCTTCTGGATTGGTCGCATCTACTCCAGCACCGTAGGTGGTTTCAGTCGGGAAGATAACTAGTCCGCCAGCTTGCAGACATGCGACAGCTTCAGTTACAACTTGTGACTCCGATAGTTGGCTGGTACTCACCATTTTGGTTGACATATCAAGGCGCCAATTATACCGGTATCTGGCTATTTGCTCTAGCCCCGCCGCTGGCGGGGCAAGCCTGGTTTGCTATAATCAGACAATGGCTAAGTTTTCATTTACGACTCGTCCCAAAGTTACTGGTTCAAATGACGCACTGAAGTTTGATCTGTACGTTAAGACACGGCAGATTCAACAAGTGGCTGATGCCCTGCAGACCATTCAAACGCAACCCCTGACCCAGCAGCAACGCTGGTTGGCTGAACACGAATCAACAGTCAGCGATTTGCTTGATAGTTTCATGGATGAGGCATCTGGTGTGTTTGACGGGTTGACGTTGGACCGCGAAGCCATGGATTTGTCGATGCAGTTTGTAACCAACATCCGTGAAGTGATGGCCTCGCTGCAAGGTATGATTGGTAGTCAGGGTGGATCGCTTGATCAAAGCTCTGAACCTGGTGAAGACAGCCCATTCGACATCTAGTCAAAGTTGCGTATGCTAGCCCACCTTTTTACAATCATTATTTACCAGCCTTTTTTTAACGTTTTAGTTTTTTTCTACTGGATGCTCGGCTTAGTGTCGAACGGCCAACCAGATATGGGTGTGGCGGTAATTTTGCTAACCATCCTGATCCGCATCATCTTGTTACCGATTTCACTGATGCAAGATCAATCTGAAGAAGACAAGCGCAACTTGGCAAGTCGCATTAAGATTTTGGAAGACGAGCTGGCTGATGAGCCAATTAAACTCCGCGCCGAAAAGCGGAAGTTGTTTCATGCCAGCCCAAGGGTGATTGCTGGTGAGCTGTTCTCGTTGACGATTCAAGTCATGATTTCATTGATGTTGTGGCGAATTTTTAGCACGGGTTTGGAAGGGCGTGATTTGCATCTACTGTACTCGTTTATGCCAGATGTGCCCACGCCATACAACTTAGTTTTCTTGGGAACTTTTGACTTGGCTCACACCAGTTTTATCTTGAATCTGATTCAGTCTTTATTGATTTTTGTGTTGGAAACCTTGTCGATTTACACTTCACCATACCCATCTAGCCGCAGTGAAGTTGTTCGGCTCCAGCTTGTCTTGCCAGTGGTGTCATTCTTGGTTTTTATGTTTTTACCAGCCGGAAAAAAGTTATTTGTCATTACAACGCTATCTATCAGTATTTTAATTACTTTGTACAAGTACATTAGACGACGTTTCCAAGATTACAAAACGTTGGTTGAAGAGCGCGAGGCAACGCCACCTGACGAGCAGGTAGTAGTGGAAGTCAAATAGCTGCGCTACAATAACTCCTATGGAATTTGATCGCTTGGTAGTTTCCTTTTTGGTTGATGAAGTAGTTGGGGGATTTTTTATCTCGGTGCCGCCCGGGCACATTGCATGTGTGTACGATCGTGGTCGCGGTGTTTTACCTCGAGTATGGGGACCTGGTTTGCATTTAAAGATTCCGTTTTGGCAAGTCGCTAAGATGTTTAACGCCCAAGTTCTTGAGTACTCGATTCGTGAGGGATTCGATTTTTCAAAGAACAAAGAATCGCTGGGTGATCAGCCGATCAGTACTAGCACCAAAGATGGTCATGACATTATGATTGAAGGGTCCGTACTGTTCCGCATCGATCGTAACAATGCCCCGGAACTCTGGGAAAACATTGGTGAGAACGTAGTTTCCAAAGTGGTCCGACCTTTTTCGCGCAGCCGCATCTCTTCAGTCTTTGCTGAGTTGACCCTGGATCAAATTAAACACAATCGCAGCCAAGTTGAGGCGATCGTTAAAGAAGATTTAAGTCATCACTTCCAAAACCGCGGCTTAGAGTGCGAAGGCTTTTTGCTCGCCCGCGTTGAAATGCGCAACCGGCGGGGAGAAGAGCAAGTGGTGCTCGAGGCAGATGCCTCCGCTCCTCATACAGAGTTGCCCTCACAAGTAGGCTAGCTGGTAGTTTTCATTCGGCACCTGCTTTAAAACTCACCACTTGACGATAAATTAGCAGTCGATTACTATATCTGCTAGCGCGGCCGTCAATCGCGCCACTTTTATCTCTAGTATCAATATCTACACCGTCAGCGAAAGGAAGCTATGGCCACAGTCGCTCAAATCAAACCACTACCTGGGTTTGTGGTGATTAAACCCACCGAAGCTCAAAAACAAACTGCCTCGGGCATTTACTTGCCAGACTCACACGATGAAAAGCCCCAACAAGGGACTGTACTAGCAGTTGGTGACTCGATTTACGATCACGGTCAGGAAGTCAAAGCACCCGTTAAAGTCAACGACGTGGTCATTTACAAAAAATGGGGTGGCAACGAGATCAAGATTGATGACGTTGAGTATCAAGTTTTAAAGTTTGAAGACTTAGTCGCCACTGTGAGCACTAAGTAATTTTTTAGTAATACATTATTTATAAACATAAAGGAGTTTTTATTTTGTTTCGAACTGGACTTTTCTCTGGACAGGGAGAAACAAAATGAAAAACGACACTATGCCAGCCAAACAACTTCTTTTCGGCGATGATGCTCGCCAAAAAATGGTTATCGGTATTAACAAGCTCGCCTCAGCCGTTACCACTACCCTTGGTCCCAAAGGCCGCAATGTGGCTCTGGATCGAGCCTGGGGTGCGCCAACGGTGATTCATGACGGGGTTTCGGTAGCCAAGGAAATTACTTTGGAAGACAAGTTTGAAAACATGGGTGCACAACTGGTCAAAGAAGCCGCAGCCAAAACCAACGATATGGCTGGTGATGGCACCACCACCGCTACCCTGTTGGCTCAGCACTTAGCCACCAAAGGCATGCGGTCAGTCACCGCAGGAGTGAATCCTATGATCATGAAGCGCGGTATCGACAAAGCTGTTACTGCTGTGGTCGAGGAAATTCGCCGAGTTGCCAAGCCAGTCAAAAAGAGCGACTGGGAAAAAGTGGCGACTTTGTCAGCCCAGAATGAAGTCATCGGTAAGAAAATTGCCGAAGCACTCAACCTGGTTGGTAAAGATGGCGTGATCGAAGTTGAAGAAGGTAAAACCATGGAGATCACTATCGAGCACAAGCAAGGTATGGTGTTCGACAAAGGTTACACTTCAGCGTACTTCGTCACCAACAGTGACACCATGGAGGCTGTGATCGAGAGTCCCTATATTTTGGTGACTGATCAAAAAATTTCTTCCATCCAAGATCTCGTGCCAATGCTCGAAAAGTTGATGCAAGTTAGCAAGAACTTTGTGATCATTGCCGATGACATCGATGGTGAAGCTTTAACCACGTTGGTTCTCAACAAATTGCGAGGGGCTTTCAATGGTTTGGCTGTCAAAGCTCCAGGGTTTGGTGATCGCCGCAAAGCCATGTTGCAAGATATCGCCGTGCTGACTGGTGCCACCTATATTTCTGCTGAAACTGGTCGCCAACTCAAAGATGTGGGGGTCGAAGATCTTGGTCGAGCCGACAGTGTTCGAGCCACCAAAGATGAGACCACCATTGTGGGTGGCAAAGGCCGACAGGCTGATATCGATGGTCGGGTCGCTCAAATCGAGGCTGAAATTGCCAAGTCCAGCTCGGACTTTGACAAGGAAAAGCTGCAAGAGCGCAAAGCCAAACTGGCCGGCGGTGTCGCCACGATTCAAGTCGGTGCTTCTACCGAAGTGGAGATGAAGAACCTGCAAGAGCGTGTCAAAGACGCCAAGGAAGCCACTAAAGCGGCCATCGAAGAGGGGATCATCCCAGGTGGTGGTGTTACCTTGCTGCGGGCTGCTCGAGTTTTGGACAAAGTCAAAACTGAGTCTGATGACGAACAAGCTGGCGTTGAGCTGGTGCGGTCGGTGCTCGACGAGCCACTGCGAATGTTGGCCACCAACTCTGGCGAAGATGCCGGTTGGGTTGTCGGTCAGGTGAAGAGTAAAGATGAACCGAACTACGGTTTTAACGCCTTGACCAATAAGATGGAAGATCTGATCGCCGCTGGCGTAATTGAGCCAGCCAAAGTGGCGACGGCCTCGCTGCAGAACGCGGCTTCAGTTGCTTCAATGATCTTGACCACTGAGTGTCTGATCACCGACGTGCCAGAGAAGGCGAAGCCAGCCGCTCCAGCCGCCCCAGGCATGGACATGATGTAGTCCAGTCAGTGAACAATTGGTACGTGATAATGAACCCCCGCGCCTCGGCGCGGGGGTTTGGTTTCTGTCGTTACCTTCCTGCTTGACGTGGTTTGGCGAGTGCAGTATAACCGCGCGAAATACGCATCAAGTAAGTAAGCAAGGATCCTATGGTGTACGAAACAGCTCGTATTGAAGCATTTGTGACAGCCCAGCAGCTAGAAAAGGCTCGGAGAGTGTGGGAGGCATCAGAGTTTCAAATGGTGCCACTCGCCATGAATCAGATTAACAGTCGAACAAGTGCTGTGCTCAATAGCCAAGGAAATGAGACAAATTTTGAAGCACAGTTGGCCGCTTGGCAGCAAGCACAGGCTGAGGCAGATAAGAATCCCTATGAAATGTTTGCTGGTGATATACAAGGAGTGCGGGTCGGGACTAGAGTTGGGATTGATGCGCAGCAAGTCGGGGTTAGGTTACAAGCTATCGAAGCTGCCGTGGCAGCGATCGATTGGGAAATAGTCGCCCGGAGGATTCGGATTGTCGTCACTTCGTACCAAATGTGGATTGACCAATTGACAGAGTACTTGTCTGTCAGACTGCAAGATGAAACAGGTGTGGCACCAAAGACCATCGTCATCGACGAATTTTTGAAGTCACAGCTGGATGTGGCCATCAAGCTCCATGGGGCTGAAGCAGTCAAGTTAGCCCAGCCATATCTAAACTTATTGACTCATTTTTTGTTAGTGGAGCAAGAAGTTGGCTACACCGCTGAGAACCTACTGGAAATTTCCGACAAAGTGAGTGAACTGCAACCAATCCTGGAATTGGTTTCTAGTGAGGCCGGACAACAAGAGTTGCTAGCCAAGTTTTGGAAATCCGATGCGGTGCTTGCCTACGTGGCAACAGGTGCTCAGAAACCTGAGGAACTTCAAGCATTTACCATGGAGAGAGTGTGTGATGAGCTGGCTTACTTAATCATGCAGGGCTTTTGGCACCCTCCGGTGGCTCAAGTGTAACCACCGTCCAGTTCATAGGCACACCTTGACCTTCTCGGCGATACGAGTAGTACTCGGCCGTTTGATGACAGGTACAACGAGTGTCTAGGGTGAGGGTGTAGTTTTCAGGGCCAAGGTAGTCAACTAGCTGTTGTTGGTTTTCTGCCAGCAAGTCAAAGTGCTCGCCAGTAGTGCGATTTACTTCGTAACACTCTTTACAAATTGCCGGCCCAAACCAGATTTCCCATAGCCCTGCTGTCTGGGTTTGAGTTTGCGCCAATTTTAAAGCTTCAATGAGAATCTGCTGTTGTGTACCACGCCGACCGGCGTGAACTGCGCCAATGATGCCACTGGGGTGATACAAGACGATTGGCAAACAGTCAGCATGACGAACCACCAGCGACAGGCCAGCTTGCCTGGTTAAAACCCCATCGATTCCTGGTAACCGCTCGTCAGTTGCTTCAGTGACGAGAGCTACCTGATGACCATGCACTTGTTGCATGACTACCGTTGGCTGTGGCCAAGGTTGTGGGGGTGGCGAGAGTCGGTCCCAAACGTCGATTTTGACTGCTGGGTTAGAAAAGGGGCGAACCGTTCGTGGCATGAAGAGTAGTGTAGCAAGGGTGAGATTCGAACTCACGACCTCCCCGCCTATGGCGGGGTGCTCTAACCAAGTATTAACGTAGCAAGGGTGAGATTCGAACTCACGACCTGCGGTTTATGAATCCGCTGCTCTAACCAACTGAGCTACCTTGCCATGGTATCAGGGTGTGATGGGCTGATGGCCTACGCAAACTGACCGAGTAATTATACCAGAGACGCGTGATATAGTTAGCCCATGTCTAATCAATTTCGAGAACTAGCCCCAGTCGAGTTATGGTCAGGGTGCATTCAGACCACAGTTGATGCCCCATTATTTGCTCAAGTTTTGCATCGGGTTTCTCAAGAACAACGCTTTACTTTCTTTGGCTTTTTGGTGGCCAAAGCAGCCTCAGATGCTGGCAGCGAGTATCACTTTACCCACTATCCACGGCGCAAATACGGTTTAGCGACTGTTGAGGCCTGCCGGCGGGCTTTGGGCCGGTTGGGTGATCTGCTGTCCCGGTATGACACTGGGGTAATGGCTCAGGTCGAGACTGAGCAGCTGGCGAGTACTGGTGTCACAGCGCGGGTGTTACTGGGGTTGGTGGAAGGGTACGGCAGTGAAAACCATCAGCACGCACTAACAGAGGTTGTTGAACATTTGGGGACAGAGTTTGCGGTGCGGCCGGCCCAGATTTTCACTAGAGGTCCGGAGAAAATGTACCAAGAGCCAGCCGCTCTGATTTTGGCTAAGGAACTCGGTTTGCCAGCTGTCTACGACTTGGCGTACCAGTTTGCCCAGCAGCGATTCACCGTGGAACGGTTTGACCAAGGCCAAGCGTGGGTGGTGGAGACGCCACATGTGACCCAGCCTGACGCGGAGTAATCAGCGGTTAACCTCGGCAGCTAGCTATCTGGAGAAGTTTTTGGTATACTACTAACCTTGGCGCGGGATAGTGTACGGTGCACGTGAGGCTCATAATCTCACAGGCTAGGTTCGACTCCTAGTCCCGCAACACTATAGAAAAACCACCTTCGGGTGGTTTTTCTTTTGCCTATTCAGGCGCAATTTTCTAGATATAATTGGCCGATGAACATCTTTGCTAAACTGCTGGAGAAGAAACAGACTGCGGAGCAAGCTCAGCTATCGCTATTTTTTGTGATGCTGGCAGCGTTTACTGGTGGGTCTGTGCCTGTGGCTGGCAAGTATGCCCTGGCGGTTTTTCACCCGTTTACCGTGGTTTTTTTACGGTTTCTATTAGCCTCGCTTTTTTTGTTGCCGCTGGTTTATAAGCAAAAAGGCTTTAGTTGGCAAAACTTAAAAACGTTGTTCCCTGTTGGTTTGATTGGAGCGTTGAACCCAATTTTATTGTTTATTGCGCTGCAGTTTACGAAGGCCTCTTTTTCACCCCTTATCTACGCGTGTATTCCAGCCCTAACAGCACTGTACTCCATGTGGCTATTCAAACATAAAATTGAAAATCACAAGCTGATGGGTATCGCAGTTGGTTTGTTGGGAGTGGGTGTGATTGTGTTGCTTCCATACTTTGAGACAGGTTTATTAAACTTTTCGGTGTTTGGTAACATGCTGATTTTCTTGGCTGCATTGGCATTTTTGCTTTACGGCTTTGTGAGTAAAAAGAAACAAACTGAGCTGAAGATTACTCCATTGGCACTCACTTTTTACTTCGCGGTGGTGACACTGTTGGTTAGTTTTCCATTTATGCTATTCGAGCTGTATCGTTACGGAGTTCCAACCAATGTCAGCGTGTTGCACGTAGCCAGCGCGGTTTGGGTTGGCTTGGTTGGGACCAGTATTTTTTACTTGTCATACCAATATGCTTTGAAGCATGGGACCGAAGTCACAGCCTCGCTGTTTACTTATCTTCAACCAATTTCAGGAATATTACTCGCTGCGGTAGTTTTGCATGAGCAAGTGACCTTACCATTTATGCTTGGTGGTGTATTGGCAGTAGCTGGAGCCGCGATCGCTTCCAAAAAGTAACCGCTACGCCACTTCCAACTCAGCTGGCAGTTGCTGGGGTACTTTTTGCACCGCGCTGATCTCGGTTTTAAAGTCCATTAGCTCAGCTTCGATGAAGGGGAAGACGCGTTCCAGGAAGTACTTGATGACCGGCTTGTCGGCAAACTCAGCTGTTTGCGACAGCTGCCACAAGGCCACCCAGACTTCCTTCTTTTCACCCACACAGTCCAGCGGTTTCTCGCCAGTGAAGTCCATCAGTGGTCGGTAGAGCTCGACGTCCGTCAACAAATCTCGCGAAAAGAACTTGGCCAAGTACTCGGGGTTGGTGTACACCAGTGCAGTTAAGTAGGTGAAGGCACACTTGGCACAGTGGCAGCAAAAGTTCACCTCATTGGTGCTTTGGTTGCAGCTGGTCCAAACTTCTAAGTACTCTTCATCTTCAAACAAGTATTGGGCGATGCGATACTCGTACATCCCAAACACCGGCGAGTAGTACTGAAAGTCTGGGGTCACAAACTGAGCTAAGTACTCGTTGAGTCGCCGGGCAAAGTAAATCGTTTTCACGTACTGATGATTAACAACATACCCTTGATAAACCGTGTTGGGATAGTTTGAGCTGTACTCATTGCCGATCACGACGTGTTGGCAGCTGTTGCCGTACAACAACGTGTTAAATACTAAGTGTGCCATGTCGAGGCCACTTTCCAAATCAGTTTGATACTTGGCTTTGATGGCATTCAAAATGCTTGGTCGATCGGAAATAGTTTTGGTGGTCGGGAAGTCGTTTTTGACTCGTTCAAACACGCGTTGCCGATGCACACTAGTTTCCGGATTGAGGAAGAACAAGAGCAAGTCTGTTTGATGACGAAGTTTTTTAAGTAACACCAGTGACTCTTTGCCGCCCGTCAAACACAACGCCGTGCGCGTCCGGTCTGCAGGCAGTGAGAAGGGAGCGAACTCTGACTGATCGGATTTGCTGCTCCAGTCGCCATCTAACACTTCAATATCTAAACCATCGACGAGCAGTTTTTCTTTGGATACTTCTTGGTAGGTGCGTCGCCAGAACTCCAGCTGCAACTCACTCAGACCAAAATTGATGTACAGGTGATGCGGTAAGGTCAGCTCGGCCAAGTCATGGAAGTAGCACATGCCTAAGTTGAAGGCGACGGTTTGTTGAGCTTCGGTTGACAGATCAATGGGCAGCGAGTGTGCGAGGGTTATCTCAACTGGTTCCCCGTCGAGTTGAAACGAGAAAGTAAACGTACTGTTATCAATCGAAAATTGGTCAAATGACAGGTGATTGGCTCGAATCATGTGGGGTGTCTCCAAGTGGTTAGTATACCAGATCTGGGTTTGCTATAATTCGCGCCTACTCAAAAAATATGCCGGCCAGTAATCTATCACCTGAACAACAAATTGGTTTACCAGTGCAGTACACACCAGAAGTAGCTGAACGCTTACTGGAACTAGACATTGCTCACGATCTGGAACCCGACGAGTCGTTGTTAGCCTACGGGTTGGTTGAGTGGCTGAGTGAGTCGGAACCAGTGGTGGTTAGCTTAGTTAGCACTTTGAACAGGCGCCTCCGGTTGCCCGATGATTTTCCGTTGGAAGTAGCAGGTTTTTTGGCAGAAGGGATCAACATTCGCTTAGCTCTGCGGGTTAACAGTTTTGATGAGTGGTTTGTGTCGTTGGAGACCGATAGTCCGAAGGGTGGCACCGAAGGCCAAGTCACGTTAGCGTACTTGAATGAGGATCGAACGATTCGTTGGTGCCAAGAGCATTTCGACAAACTAGTGCAAGATATTGCCAAGTATTTTTTTGAAGAGTCGACAAGTCTGTTGGAAGATGTCATTAGTCAATTGGTTGACCAAAAAATAAACAGTGGTGAGCGGGTTGTCGTCAAAGAAGTTCCGAACAACTACTTTGCATGGGCAACGACGAAGTGGGCGCTTCTGACCCATGAGTTCGAACGGGCGATTGCGGCAAACATTGAAAGTGCAGGTCTTAATGAAGCTGAGACTGATTTGTTCTGGACCCATTACCACCCACGACAATACTTAGAAGGCGAAGGGAACCAGGAAAGCGTTGACCGGTTGCTGAGATTTTCTGACTTTGATCTGAAGTCATTTGTCCGAAGTGATAATCAACTAATGCAAGTCAGGACGGTGTTGGATGACACCAATGCGGATCGGGTCTGGAGTCGGACTATTTCTAAAGCTGAGCTACAGCCATATGCGGACTGCTTTGCAATTTTTGATCGGCTGAGAGTGCTGGCTGAAAGTCATGAGCCAGCCTCAGTGGCAGAGGTTGAGGTGCTGGTCCGAGAGTACCTCAAATCGATTCCTGCTGACACAGTCAGCGGCGTAGATTTTATTGAAATGTTTCAGGCAAGCGTCAGGGTTTACATCGACATGGTGAGTACCATGGATAGACGTTGGCAGCGAAAAGTTTATCCTTCAGGCCATCTGGCAGATGATCTCAAAGAGTACATCGAAGAAACTGGTTTTTATGGATGTGGCATTGCCAGTTTGGCTATCCACCACTTGACGAAGTTACATGTTCTGCCGAGAGATGTGCAGCAACAGTTTCCTGTCGAGATTCTGTCATTTGTTGAGTCAGCCCAACTTTTCAAGTTAGTGGCCACTATTGTTTGGAGTTTGTACTCCAGCTATCACTTGAATATTCGTGACCACGAAGAGTTTGCCACTATGGATCAACTTATTGCAACGCCTTACATGACAGATCAAGAACAGATTAAGGCTATCTTAGCGCCGTACGTTCGTCTCATGTTGGCAGATACCACTGGTGATTTTGAGTTCTTCACCCATTTCTTCAATCTCGACTTGCCAGCCGCAGCTGCGCACCTGCTCTAAAATCGCTGGCCGGTTGCTATAATGCGATCACGAAACGAGGTGTTTTATGTCAGCCGACCAACCAGTGCTATCAGCTTACTACGCGGCCCGTCGCCCTTCACCAATTCGGCTCGCTCAAATTGAGTTCATGAAGCGAACCGATGGCGTCAAAGCCATTAACACCGCTATTGGTAATGTGTCACTGCCGATGCACCCAGCCATGCAGCAACGCCTAAAAAACTTGGGTGCAGCTGAGTCGCCATTCAAGGATGGCGTTGTTAAGTACACCCCAACCATTGGTGAGTCTGAAGCGAACGAAGCTTTTTTGCGAGTGATTGCCAGCAGCGGATTTGATACCGCTGGTTTGTACTCGCAGATCACTGATGGTGGCAGCCAAGCCATGGAGTTGGTGATCTTGGGTGTGGGTGGCCCAGCCGGTTCTACCGAGCAACCCGTTCTGTTGATCGATGCCGCTTACTCAAACTACTTAGCCATGGCTGGCCGAACCGGTCGCCGAACTGTGTCGGTGACTCGCCAGTTGCAACCGGACGGCACCTTTGCTTTACCCGATTTATCTGAGATTGAAGCAGTCATTGAGCGCGAGCGGCCATCTGCCTTGGTGGTTATTCCTTATGACAATCCCACGGGGCAGTTTTTCCCTCAGGAAACTTTGAACAAACTTGGTGAGCTGTGCGTCAAACACAACCTATGGCTCATCAGCGATGAAGCCTACCGTGAGCTGTTTTACACTGGCGGTACGACCAGCAGTGTCTGGGGCATTACCGAAGCGGCTGTGCCCGGCATCACCGGGCGGCGCATGAGCATCGAGTCGAGTTCCAAAGTGTGGAATGCTTGTGGGTTACGGATCGGTGCAATTGTGACCGACAATCAAAAGTTTCACGAGCAAGCAGTAGCTGAAAACACTGCCAACTTGTGTGCCAACGCGATTGGTCAGTACATTTTTGGAGCTTTAGCTCACGAGTCGACAGCTGATTTGCAAGCCTGGTATGCAGAGCAGCGAACATACTACCAAGAGTTAGCGACCAGTTTGACCAATGAGCTGAAGTCGCTTCAACCTAAACTGATCGTGTCCAAGCCTGACGCAGCCCTGTATTCAGTGGTGGATGTCAGAGAGTTGGCGCCGGCTGGTTTCGACATGATGGAGTTCGTGATGTTCTGTGCTACCCAAGGTTCAGTTGAAATCGATGGTGAGCGAGTGACGCTGCTCGTCGCCCCAATGGCCGGGTTTTACTCAGTGCCAGCTGACCAGCCTAACCCAGGTTTAACGCAGATGCGCATTGCCTACGTTGAACCACCGGCCAAAATGAAACTGGTGCCGAAATTGTTAGTGGAGTTGCTGCGAAAGTATCTAGCGGCGGCAAAATAATATGGTGACCGTTCACTTAGTCCGTCACGGCCAAAAAATGGCCACCAGACCTGACCCGCACCTTACCGAAGTTGGCCATCAACAGGCTCAATTGACCGGGCAGTTTTTGAAGTCAAAACCGATTGAAAGAATCATTGCCAGTCCGATGACTCGGACACAGCAAACTGCTGGTCATATTGCCAAGGCTTTAGGACTGCCGGTGGAACTCGATCATCGGCTGAAAGAGCGGATGGATTATGAGAACTATCTCCAACAGTCGCATGCAGAGTTTATCGATGATTGGCACAAAGCCAGCCAAGACCCAACCTATCAACCACTTTTTGGTGACTCGTCGCTAGAGACCAGTCAGCGTATCAAACAAGTCATCGATGAACTCGTACCCCAATCAGCAGGCCACGTGGCTTTGATTACTCATGGGGGAGCAATTGCGGATTTTTTGAAGCTCATTTTTGATTTTGATGATGTTGTCAGTCGAGTGCCGACCCACATTGTGTCAGGAGCTGACATTGCTATTCAGGAATGTTCGGTGACTACCATCATTAGAGACGACAAGGGTTTTTCCTGGGTAGAGTGTCACTACACAGAGCATCTTACCCCAACGATTCGCTAACCTGTTACAATGCAAAACCATGTCGGATACTTCATCACTCATCCTCGCTGGTTCCATCGCTTTTGATCGCATCATGGTTTATCCTGGCAAGTTTGCCGAGATCATTCAGCCTGACAAGCTACATGTGTTGTCAGTCAGTGTGCTGCTCAGCGATTTGCAAGAGTCCCGCGGTGGTGTGTCAGCCAACATCGCGTACACCTTGGCTTTGCTCGGTGAAAAGCCAATTTTGTATGGGGCAGTTGGTGACAACGCTCGCGCCTATATGGCGGCGTTAGCTGAACTGGGTGTGCAGACTCAACATGTGTACTACTCAAAATTGGCCACAGCTACCTTTACTGTGATGACTGACCAAGCCGACTGTCAGGTCGGTGGTTTTTACCCGGGTGCTATGAGTGATGGTGAGCAACTCTGTCTGACTCACTTTAAAGATCAGCATCCGTTGGTGGTAATTTCACCGCACGATCCAGCGCAGATGGCACGCCAAGTAGCTGAAGCTCAAAAACTGGGCATGCGCATGGTATATGACATCGGTCAACAAGTCAGTAATGTCTCAGTAGAGGATTTGAAAGCAGGTCTCGCCGCTGCTGAGGTGCTGATTGTGAATGACTACGAGATGGGAGTGCTTGTTCAGCGGACCGGACTATCAAAGACTGACATTATCGGTCGTTTGAAAGTTTGTATCATCACCCTGGGTGAGAACGGCAGCGAAGTATATCTAGCTGGTCAAACACAACCCACTGCTATTCCAGTGGTACCTGTCGCTAAAGTGGTCGACCCAACTGGGGCTGGTGACGCATTTCGTGCGGGTTTCTTGTACGGATACCTGCGAGACTGGTCACCTATCAAAGCCGCTCAACTCGGTGCGACCACGGCCGCCTATGCGGTCGAAAAAATGGGCACGCAGAATCACACGTTCACTCGCGACGCAGTGGCGGATCGATTCACCGCTACTTTTCAGTCAGACCTCTGGTAAAATAGCCTTGGTTTTTAAAGTCACACATTATAACAATTAAGGAATTTTAATTTTTGTTTTGAACTGGACTTTTCTCTGGACAGTGAGAAACAAAAATTAAAAATGACATTATGGCCAAAGTCGCCGACTACAAAATTAAAGACATTTCCCTCGCTGAGTGGGGCCGCAAAGAGATCGAACTGGCTGAAAAAGAGATGCCTGGTCTGATGAGCATTCGCCGCGAGTACGCTAAACAAAAACCCCTTAAAGGTGCCCGAATCGCCGGTTCTTTGCACATGACCATTCAGACCGCAGTGCTGATTGAAACGCTGCAAGAACTCGGCGCCGAAGTCCGCTGGGCTTCATGCAATATTTTCTCCACGCAAGACCACGCCGCCGCGGCCATCGCTGCCGAAGGCACACCTGTGTTTGCTTGGAAAGGTGAAACTGAAGACGAGTACTGGTGGTGCACTGAACAGACACTCATGTTCAAGGACAAAGCCGGTAAGCTGGTCGGTCCGAACATGATCCTGGACGACGGCGGTGACTTAACAGCTTGGGTTCACGACAAACACCCAGAAATGTTACCCAACATTAAAGGTGTCTCCGAAGAGACCACAACTGGCGTGCATCATCTCTACAAACTGATGAGCGATGGCAAGTTGAAGATTCCCGCCATCAACGTCAACGACTCAGTGACCAAGTCTAAGTTTGACAACTTGTATGGTTGCCGAGAGTCGCTGGTTGACGCTATCCGCCGAGCCACTGACGTCATGTTGTCTGGCAAAGTTGCTTTAGTGGCAGGCTATGGTGATGTCGGCAAGGGCAGTGCTCAGTCGTTGCGCAACAGTGGCGCCCGAGTCATTGTCACCGAAGTTGATCCAATTTGTGCGCTGCAAGCAGCCATGGAAGGCTATGAAGTTAAGACCATCGAAGATGTCATCCACGAAGTCGATATTTTTGTGACTGCCACTGGTTGTAAGGACGTGGTTCGCATCGAGCACATGGCCGCCATGAAAGATGGCGCGATTGTCTGTAACATTGGTCACTTCGACGTCGAGATCCAAGTCAAAGAACTCAACGAGTACCCGGGAATTGTCAAAAATACCATTAAGCCCCAGGTTGATCAGTACACTTTTCCAGCCAAAAAGGGTCAGTCCAGTCACAGTCTGATTTTGTTGGCTGAAGGTCGATTAGTGAACTTAGGTTGCGCCATGGGCCATCCCTCATTTGTGATGTCAAACTCCTTCAGTAACCAAGTTTTGGCTCAAATTGAGTTGTTCACCAAACCACATAAAGTTGACGTCTACCGTTTGCCAAAGCACTTAGATGAGAAAGTGGCGGCTTTGCACCTCGAGCACATCGGAGTCAAGCTGACCAAGCTAACTGAGTCACAGGCCGAGTATTTAAATGTTGCCGAAGCCGGTCCATTTAAGAGCGACCACTATCGGTATTAAACGTAGACCCTAGCACATGTCAGGTTACAAAGAGCATCCAGCTACGGAGATAACCCCTTACTCAGAGATTCCGACTCAGGTGTTTGGTGACTCCACACTGGTCAGCGAAGCTGATGTCGGTCGATTGTTGCAACTTTATGCTGACACCAAGGACTGGGCAGATCATGTCCAGGAACCACATCACTTGGGTATCAAGATCAAAGAAATGCACGGTGGTCATGGGCTAGTGGCCACTCGAGGTTTCGTGGCGGGCGAGGTTATTTTTGGGATGCAAGGCCAAGTGGTAGCTGGTGAGTTATTATCGCCGAAGCACTTGGTTCATGCGCTGCAAGTCGGCGAGAATGCATTTTTGGTTTCAACAGACTTTGATAACTACCTGCTGCACAGCTCAACCCCCAATTGTTTCTTTCGCTATCTGCCTGGTGAAGTTCCCGGCACCTATCGGATTGTGCTGACAGCCAAGCGCCCGATCAAGAGGGGTGAGGTGTTGTATTTCAACTACGACACTACGGAAGCTGACCTGAAAGCTCAGGGTGGTGAGTTTGCTGAATTGGATGATGAAGGTACGTTTGTGCGATGGGTGTGGGGATACTTACACTTGTCTGACACTGAGCGAGCATTACTAGCTCCAGACTTGTCACCTTACTTGTTGAGCTTAGGACTCCACCATCTGCCCGGCAAAATGGTGCTGAATGAACCGGCTCGTCTTGGCTTAAAAGCCATGTTGCCGCCTGCGATTCGGCGGCGGTTGTTTGGTGGGTAACACATCACCACACGATGTTTTCTTCAGTTACAATGACTTAAGCAGACAACTAGATATGTACGACCGATGGTTTTCTGATCAGTGGTTTTTTGACCGATGCCAAGAAGGTTCCCGATATGGTATCCACTTGGCTGTGCTACTGAGCTTGGTCAGCGGTTTAGTGTTGTTGGCCCTGTACTGGGATATCTTGAAGCAAAAAGTCCGATTGATCGACAAACTAGCTATCGGTGGGATCATTACCAGTCTGACTGCCTTAGCTATACCTGTTTGGATTGGAGTCATCATCATAGTTGGAGTGTTCAGTTGTTCAGCCGGTGGGCAACTGTGGCCAGCCGTGTCGGCTGCTGCAAACTTGCATAATGACTTAAAACAAACCCTGATCGATGGCCGACCACTACCTCGAACACTAGAGGAGTTGGGTCAGGGAACTGACCGGATGAATCGCAGCTACCGACAGATGGTAGCCAACGCCAAAGTTGCGTACATAGTCAGTGAAAACCCGCTGCGTTACACGTTGATCATCAGGCCAAGCCGGTACATTGTGGCGGTGTTTGACTCTGAGTTGGAGTATCGCTTTTTTACGCTAAACCCCACCATTACTTCAGGTTGGTCGGCTAAGACATTACCCATTTTTCCGCCGGCCGAACCAGGCCCATGGTCGGCTTTGCCACAGTAATCAAGGTGTTTGCTTCTGAAATTGCCGATTGCCAGGTAACCAATTTTTCTTTTGAATAGAGGCAGTGAAAATATTGCGATTGCCCGTCTGGATGTCCAAAGTTGGTCTGTTGGTGATAGGTTTCGTGATGGTTGGAGCAGCCTACTGGTACCGGAGCAAAGCCACTGTTGCTCCGAGTCCAGCTTCATTGGAGGCAGCTGCTGACCCAGTTTTGACCGCGCTCAAAGATGTCAGTTATACGCTCGATGGAGGGCCAGTTCCGCTCAAAGGCGGCTACCTGATGCGCCCAGTAGCCAGTCCAGCTAGTGGCATAGAAAAGTTTGCCCTCCAGACCAATGTAGCCACCGTCGGCGATCTAACTGGTGACTCGACGCCGGAAGTGGTGACATTAGTTTTCAAACAAGGTGCTGATCTAGAGGTGACGTCATATTTAGTCATTTTAAGTAACCCCGATCAGCCCACGCAACTTGCCGCCACTAAGTTCAATGGTCAGGTCCAAGTTAATGCGGTTATGATTCAGGATCAAGTTGTCGAAGTTCGCTACTTCGAAGTTGACACGTCACCAGCTACCAAAACATCCACCTCATCTGGTCCTGTAGCTAAACTCAAGTACTTTCGTTTGAATGGTGATCAAGTCATTGAGGCAGCGGCGCCGGCGGATGGTCGACCGTTTAACAACTCACCGTTACCGTTACTACCGTAAACCAAGGACCTGCTGCCACCCTTGCCATGGTGACAAACTGGGTGCGGGCGTGGGAGTGGGGGTTGTTGTTTCCAGGGGTGGCAACTGTACTACGTACTCGCCTGGTTTTTGCATCAGCAGCTCATTGCGAATAATTTTTTCTTGGGCTGCCGCTGAGCTAGCGACAGAGACTTTTTGTTCTAGGCGTGAAACCTCACTTGCCATTTGGTGAAGTTCTTGTTCTAATAGGCCGACCTGTTCTGCTGAAGATCGCGACCGTTTGACGGTGCCCCACAGTGACCACAGAAGGATGCAAGTTGCTACGAGACTGAGCAGCATCACTAGAGGGGAACGGAGCAGTTTTAGCATTGCAGAGAATCCCTGTCTGTGATATTATAAGACTTTGCGACCTGCCAAAAGCTATTGCGGCGGTCGTTTTGGTCTAGTACTAATCAGATAACACACTGTACTATACCTGTTGAAAGCACACGATGTCGATGAGTTTACTTGATGGACACCAGCACTTTGTGGATAGTTTACGCCAAGCTGGAAAGTCACCTGCCACCGTTTTGGCCTATGGTAAAGACGTGGAGCAGTTAGTTGAGTTTTTGACCAAGCAGAGCAAACTGGAAGCTCAGTTAGTGAGCTCGACCGACATTGATGAATTCAAAGAACTACTGAAAAAGCAGCGATACACCAGTAAATCTATCTCTCGAAAAATTAACTCAATCAAGGCGTTTTTCCGCTATTTAGTGGCTGAGGGTGTGGTGTTTGAAAACCCGGCTGAAGTCATTATCCACCCTAAATTTGACGCCAGTCCGCCTCGGATCTTATCTAAGATTGAGTATCGAGCGTTGCGCGATGCCTGTCGCGGTGATGCTCGGATGTCGGCCATCGTTGAGGTGTTGTTGCAAACCGGTATGCGGATCAGTGAGCTGGCGGCTTTGCAGTTGGCAGATCTGGATTTAGATCGAAACATCATGTACATCCAGCCACAGAACGCTCGCGGAGCACGCAAAGTGCCTATTAACGCCGCAGCCAAAAATGCTCTTCAAGAGTATCTGCAAATTCGACCACGAGCCAGAGAAAAAACGGTTTTTTTGACCAAAACCTGCCGGCCATTTTTAGTTCGTAACATTCGGACTGCTATTGATCGTTACTTCCGGTTGGCTGGTATCAAAGATGCCAAAGTCAACGACTTGCGTCACACCTTCATCGTGGAGCAGCTCAAGGCAGGCACACCTCTGGTGTATGTCTCACAACTGGTTGGGCACAAACGCATTACCACTACCGAGAAGTACCTCAAGTTGATTGAAGCTCCAGACATGAATCCGAGCGTTCAAATCGAAGAACTGTAATCTCGCGCCGTCAAAGCCTGATGTCATGTGACCATGCAGTCACCTCCCGTTTGATATGGTTTTGGTCAAGGCACTACGCTATAATCACGTTCCAGCGGTGTCATATGTCACCGCGCTATGCCTATGAAACCAACTATTGTGTACCCAGATTTTGATAAACTAGACCTCCGAGTTGGCCTGGTGGTTGCCGCTAGTGCACCCGACTGGAGTGAGAAGCTGTTAGAGCTCGAAGTTGATTTTGGACCGGAGATTGGGATCAAAACTATTTTGTCTGGGATCAAGGCATGGTATCAACCAGCCGAAATCATTGGTAATAAGTATGCATTTGTAGTCAACTTAGCGGAGCGCAAGATGGGCGAGAGTGTCAGTCAGGGCATGATGATCATGGCTGACAGTGACGAGCGCCCATTTCTAACGCCATTACCTGCTGAGTGCGAACCTGGTTGGATTATTCATTAATCTGCCATCAGGTCCAAAACTACATGCTAGAATAACCGACAGTTTCTATGCCTAAAAAACCCGTAACCACCTCTAATTCTCAAGTAAACACTCCAACACCACCTTCAGGTGCTGGTCAAAATGGTGGTCAACCGACCCCAACACCTCGACAGTTTGAAGTCCGACTTAATCCGCAGCGCCTGATGAACAAGGGCTTGCTGTACATTTTGTTGGGGGTGTTGTTCCTGCCATTTCTCATTTCACTGGTGACTGGCGGTAACTCCAACCAAATTACTGTGAGCCAAATGGTTCAAGATGTGCGTGACCAAAAGGTCAAAAAGATTGAAGTGGCTGGCTCACAACTGCGAGTCCGGTACGGCGATGACAGTGTGCGAGTGGCTCGCAAAGAGGAGGGTCAGGAGTTGGCTACCATTTTGCGGAATGCCAACATCGACGTGACTGCCGTTGAAATTGAAGTTGAAAACTTATCAGCGGGGGAAATTTTTTGGCAAATCGTGATTAACGTCTTGCCAATTGGTCTGATGCTGGTGTTCTTTTTCCTGATTTTCCGTCAGGCCAGAGGTTCACAGGATGGCATCATGGGGATTGGCCGCAGTAAAGCCAAAGTGTTTGTCAAAGGTAAGCAAGACGTCAAGTTTAAGGACGTTGGCGGCATGAACGAAGCCAAGAAAGAACTCGAGGAAATTGTCGATTTCTTGAAACATCCCAAGAAGTACACCAAGCTTGGTGCCCGAACTCCCAAGGGTGTGTTGCTCGTTGGCCCCTCAGGTACTGGTAAGACTCTGTTGGCTCGAGCGGTAGCTGGCGAAGCTAATGTCCAGTTCTTATCGATTGCCGGTTCTGAGTTTATGGAAATGTTGGTGGGGGTGGGTGCTTCTCGGGTGCGAGACCTGTTCGCAACTGCTAAAAAGGTTGCCCCATCAATTATTTTTATCGATGAAATTGACGCAATTGGTCGAGTCCGTGGCCACGGCAGCTTTGGTGGTCATGACGAGCGTGAGCAAACGTTGAACCAAATTTTGGTGGAGATGGACGGTTTTACTCAAAATGATAACGTGATTGTGATGGCGGCCACTAATCGTGGTGACATGCTTGACCCGGCGTTGGTTCGTCCTGGTCGGTTTGATCGACGAGTCACTGTCAACCTGCCAGATCTCGAAGAGCGCAAGTTTATTCTTAGTATTCATGCTCGATCAAAACCATTTGGCAAGGATGTGGACTGGGAACGAGTCGCACGCCGGACTGTGGGTTTCTCAGGTGCAGATCTCGAAAACATGCTCAATGAGGCGGCCATCGCAGTCGCTCGCGATAATCGTGAAGCCATCACCATGTCAGATTTGGAAGAAGCTTCACTCAAAGTTAAGTTGGGTCCAAGTAAGAAACGTTTGCAAGATGAGCAAGAACGCAAAATGACTGCGTATCACGAGGCAGGTCACGCAGTGGTGGCCCATATGTCACCATATGCTGATCCAGTGCATCGCATCTCAATTGTGTCACGCGGCCAGGCTTTAGGTTTTACGTTGACCCCACCTGAAAAAGACAAAGTGCAAACGACTCAATCCGAGTTGGTAGATGAAATTGCTGTTTTGTTGGGTGGTCGAGCCGCTGAAAAGTTGATTTTCAACGAGTTGACCGGCGGTGCCAGCTCAGATATTGATCGAGCTACTCGAGTTGCTCGAGCCATGGTCATGGATTACGGGATGAGCAAACTGGGTCCGATGAACTTTAACCCTCAGTATGAAACCATGAACTACGGCCGAGCTTGGGGTGAACCCAGCAAGATCTCTGACCGTTTACAAGAGCAGGTAGATGCCGAAGTGGCTGCCTTCATTCGCCAAGGTGAGAAGCGTGCCATGGAGTTGCTGAAGAAACACCGTTCTCAACTGGATGCTGTGTCTGTTAAACTGTTAGAAGTCGAGACATTGGATGCTGACGACTTCACCAAAGTCATGGGCACTCCCAAAGCCAAACCAACGCTCGATTGAGTTGGTTATGAAACTAATAGCTGCCATTCATAAACGTTTGTTAAAACAGCGGCGTTTCCGCCAAGCCTTGGTAGGATCGATTTTGCTGGCTCTGATTTTGGGCTGGCTGATTGTCCCTATTGAACAAGGTCAGCCAGGTTCTTCAATCAGAAACACCAACGATGGTTTGTGGTGGGCAGTGCAAACCCTCACCACTGTTGGTTATGGCGACGTGGTGCCGGTGACGTTGGCCGGGCGGGCGATTGGCATCATCATGGTCGTGTTGGGGGCGGTGATGTTCGGGGTTATCATTGCCATGATCAGCACGAGTATGAGTCGTTCTCAGGAAGAGTTTTACTGGACGAGACTTTTTGAACGTTTAGACAGACTAGAAAATGATCTGAAGAGTTTGCGTAAAGAAACGGGATTTTTGTTAAAAGACACCGTTCCTTCCAAAACCGATCCCAAATCCGAGTCTTAACCTACTTTGTGTCTGGCGTGATACACTAGAGCCTATGTCCAAGCCCCTCCTGCTTTTGATTGATGGCCACGCTTTAATTTATCGGGCTTATCATGCTTTTCCAGGTCTTAGTACCAAAGACGGTACACTCGTGAATGCAGTGTATGGCTTTTCACGGATCGTGCTGACTGCAATCCGAGACTTTGAACCGCGCTACATTGCCGTGGCCTTCGACTTGCCGCAGCCGACCTTTCGTCACACTGCCTTCACCGATTACAAAGCTAACCGGGCTGAGATGCCCGATGACCTCAAACCGCAGATCGAGCTGGTGAAACAAGTGGTACGCGCGCTGAACATCCCGCTGTTCGAAGTGGCGGGGTATGAGGCGGATGATGTGATCGGCACTTTGTGTCGGCAGCTCGCCGAACAACGCGATCGCTATCCAGAAGTGACCGGCTTGATTGTGACGGGAGATCGAGATGCCTTTCAACTGGTGAATGATGATGTGATTCACGTCTGGTTGCCAGCCCGATCCAAGCAACAACTCGATCAAGAGTTCGATCCCAAAGCGGTTGAGCTGAAAATGGGTGTGAGACCAGATCAAATTGTGGACCTAAAAGCCTTGATGGGTGATGCCTCCGATAACATTCCTGGGGTGCCCGGTATTGGTGAGAAAACCGCGGTTAAGTTACTACAAGAGTTTGATACCTTGAGTGGAGTGTATGAGGCTGTGGCCAAATCGAGTCCAGAGCACCCGGCATCATCAGTTTTGACCAAGTCAGTCTTAGCAAAGTTAACCACCGGTAAAGATTCCGCCCTGTTGTCACAAGATTTAGCGCGAATTAACACCCAAGCACCCGTGACGTTAGATCTGGAAGCGTGCCAAGTGACCAGTTATGACAAAGCTCAGGCAGCCGAGTTGTTTAAACAACTTCAATTTGCTAGCTTAATTCCACTGTTACCTAACGACGAGTTTGAACTGGGCGTTCAAGCAGCCTTGTTCTAGAATACAGCTATGGCTCGAACCAATCCGACACTGCCAGCCGATCTTAAAGTTGCCTTGGCTCACGACTACTTGCGTGACTACGGCGGGGCTGAGCGGGTGCTAGAGGCGTTGCACGAGTTATTCCCAAGTGCGCCTGTTTTTGTGGCGTTTGCCGATCCTCAGGCCATGGGCCATCACTGGCAGCGATTTGCCGATTGGGATATTCGTCAAAGTTGGTTGACCAAAATTCCAGGATACCGACGGTGGTTCTCGCCGCTGCGCATTTGGTCACCTCAGTACTTCCGCAGTTTTGACTTGAGTGGTTATGACTTGGTTGTCTCTTCCACCAATGCCTATTTCGCCAAAGCCATCACGGTGCCAGCTGGAGCAAAACACATTTGCTACTGCCACACGCCATCACGATCTCTCTATGGATACACCACGATGAGTGACTGGAAAAAGAACCCTTTGATCCGGGTAGCTGGGGAAGTTATTAATCACTACCTGCGCTTGGTTGATTTCGAAGTGGCCAGGCAAAACGTGGACGTGTTTATTGCGAACTCAACAGAGACGGCGCGTCGAATTCAGAAGTTCTATCGTCGGGATTCAGAAGTAGTTTATCCACCATGTGCCATTCCAAGTCAGCCACCCACAGCCACGGCTGACGGCTATTACCTATACGTTAATCGCTTGGCCTTAGCGAAACATCCAGAGCTGGCTATTCAGGCGGCCAACCGCCTCCAGTTACCATTGAAAGTGGTGGGCGATGGACCGTTGTTCGGCAGCTTACGTGAACTCTGTGGCCCCACGGTCGAGATGCTGGGTTCAGTAACCGACGATGAGTTGCGGGCAGCTTACCAAGGTGCCAAAGCTTTACTGTATCCAGTTGAAGATGAAGACTTTGGCATGGTGCCGGTGGAGGCAATGGGGTACGGTTTGCCTGTGATTGCGCATCGCTCTGGTGGTCCGCAGGAAACCATTGTCGATGGCAAAACGGGAATCTTCTTTGATGAACTAACGGTTGAGAGTCTGACTGACGCGATTCAAAAAGCTACCAAACATTCTTGGTCAAAATCCGCCATTTGGCGTCACGCTCAGCAGTACTCGACAGACCACTTTGCAGCCAACATCCGAGCCATTATCGCCAAAACCCTCAGCGCCAAAGTCTAAAGTCTCAGATACCAGTTTTTTTATGGTGATTTGGCTAGTTCCAACATGATCACTGTGTTCGGTGACATGGGCACAAATGTTTGTAAAACAGCTGCAGTTGTGGCTACCTGTTCTGTTTGCCGGCGACCGCCCAAGAACTCCTTCGTCAATGTATAGTTGCCTGGGGTAATGTTTTCAAATCGAACGGGTACGGTTTCAGCATTGCGAGCCTTGGCGTCGTAGTTGCTAATGATAACTTCGGTATTTCCCTGGTCGTCACGAGCTGCAGCTGCTTTTACCCAGGTACCTTTGCCCAAAATCTGTACTCGCTGATCGCCAATCCGATCGAGTAAGCGCAATGCTTGGTATCGTTGCTTTGGTTTGCTACCAAAGTCCTGGTGTGTAAACAAACCCCAGCGACCCCAGTACTCTTTGCCGGCTGGATCTTTCCCATCTTGAATCTCAAACACAAAAGCCTTATCAACCACGCCGATCATCTCAATGGCTCCTGCTACAGTATGTGCAGCCCCAAACGCACCGTCGTAACCGGCATGATTGTTACTATCGTGGCCCCACTCAGTAATATGAAGTTCAGTGGTAGGTTCCAGCTGGGGGTAGGCTGCTAACCACCCACGTGCGTTGCTCATGTCCTCACGGAAGATATCGATGTCCAAGTTGTAACGATGCCAAGAGAAAAAGTCGAAACGCAGATTATTATCGATCACATGCTTGGCCAACGCATCAAACCAGTTTTTGTACAAAGCCGTGATAGCTGGTCCACCAAACTTGAACGGCTGGACGCCGCGGGCTGAGTTGGCTCCTCGGGCTGCGTAGGTGTAGAGGGTGAGGTAGTTCTTTTTGCCACCATAATGCCACTTGCCAAACAAATCTGGTTCATTCCACACCTCATAGTACACATCGCGTTCACCTCTGGTGCCACTGATATGTTCAATGGTTTTTTGAATTACCAACTGCCAGTCCTCCCAGCGTTGTGGTTCGTCCAAAATGTCGCTTTTAGAAATGGTCTGAGGCATGTAAGACAGCGAGATGTACGGCTTGGCACCACTGGCTTTAATGTCATCCAAAATCCGATCAAGCTTGCTGAAGTCAAAAGTTAAGTTACCCGGACTGCCACCGACGATGTCATAGAAACTATAAATATGATCGAGGCGAATGTATTGGGGGTTGAGAGCTTTAACTTGGGGAACGAGTGGCTTCATCGACCAGTCGTGCGACTCGCCACCCTGAGCCAAGTATCGCCATGGTCGAGGCATTGGCCCGATGACAGCCTGAGTATCAACCACCAAATCAGCTTTTTCACCACTCGCTCGACTCAAAAACTCACGTACTACAGGTAACTGACTGACACCAATCAACACGCCGGCCATTAACGCCACAAGTATCCCCGCTCCGAGGTACGTCTTGATTCGGCGTTGGCGTTGCTGAGGGGTAATCATCGTGCTCTCAGGATACCATGAACTTGTTATCAAAATCACCACACCTTCCCAAAAACTCTGACTTTCGCAACCAAAATGGGAATGGTACTGTACTCAGTAATTTGTACTTCTACCTGCCGTCACAAAGGAGTTTGGTATGGGAAAAGTCATTACCAAAGACGCATTCATTGGCCCAGCTAGCGCCGCTTATCGGCGCTTTTCTAGTCAAAAAACCTACCGCGATTTCTTACATAGTTTGGCAGTCGACCCCAGTGGTGCGTATCTGGAAGCTAAGGGACATCAAGGTACCTCACAGCACGTTGAAGAGATGCATCGTGATTTAGGTGTGGCTTTTTTTCAATTAGCGTTTGACATAGATTTTGAGTCTGGAATGGAACTGGAATCTGCTCAGGAAATACTCCGTATTTTAGCTGAGAACCAGGTGATTTTGCCTCAACTGACGCAGCAGAATTCCGAGGTCATTTTGGTACAGTACTTTTTGAGTGCTTTCGGCAAAATTGCTAGCGCTGCTGAGCGAGCGGTGGCTGTGCACTAGCGAGCTACAAGCACGTATAGGTTAGACTCTAGACTTGACACTTTAGCAGTTACTAGCTAAGATTGCTAATATGGTTGGCAGCTTTAGTTAAACACTGCTAACTTGTGAGGCTATGATTGATTTGACCGCTCGTCAAATTCACATTTTAAGAGCTCTGATCGAAGAGTTCATCAAAACGGCCGAGCCGGTTGGTTCTGACACGCTGGACAAAAAATTTAGTATCGGTGTCTCACCAGCCACCATCCGCAATGAGATGGTGTACTTGACCAAGCAAGGGTACCTGTCAAAAGGTCACACCAGTGCTGGTCGAGTGCCCACGCCGCTGGCGATGCGACTCTATGTCAATGAGTTGATGAAGGAGCGCGAGTTGTCGGTAGCCGATGAGGTGTCTGCTAAAGAACGCATTTGGCACTCTCGTCATCAACCAGAGGCCTTACTCAGAGAAATTGCGCACGTGTTAGCTGATCGGTCGCACGCCTTAGGCTTGGCGATGGTTAGTGGGCAAAACATTTATCACTCTGGTTACGCCAACTTGTTAAACATTCCCGAGTTTTACGACATTAATGTTACCCGCCAGGTGTTTTCAATGATCGAGGAACAACCAATCTTGGAAGAGATTTTCAATCTTGGTACCAATGAAAATCAAGTCCAAGTGGTGTATGGCCCAGAACTGGGGAACCCAAACTTGCAACCAGTGGGCGTGATGTACGTTTCTACCACCATCGGTGGTCAGAAATGTCAGCTGTGTGTAATTGGTTCAGCTCGGTTTGAGTACTGGACGTTGGTGCCGATGTTGCGCTACTTGCGCGGTTTAGTTGAGGAGTTGGCAGCCTAACTGTCAGTAAACATATGATGACACCACCCAAGAAAACTCCGGCGGCGCCAGTTAGTGACGATCAGCCAAAGACAGGCGGCGCAGCCCAATCCACTGGGTCTGACCAAGTTCAGCAGTTACAAGCTGACCTTCGTCAAGCACAGGAGCGAGAGCGGCGAGCTTTAGCTGACTATCAAAACTTGGTTAAGCGAACCCAAGACGATCGTGTCCGAATGATGACGTTCGCTAATCGAGAGCTACTGAGCAGTCTGCTGCAGCCACTTGAGCATCTGAGTTTGGCAGCCGCCCAGCTGCAGGATCAAGGGCTGAACATGGTGGTCACGCAGTTTTGGCAAGTGTTATCGCAAGCTGGCCTGGAAGAGATCAAAACTGACGACCAACCTTTCAACCCCGAGCTTATGGAGGTGGTCGAAGCTGGAGACAAAAAACAGCGGGTGATCAAGGTAGTCAAAAAAGGCTATCAGTTGCACGGCCAAGTCCTGCAACACGCCAAAGTAATTTTGGACTAGACCTCAGGGGTCTAAAAGAAAGTAATAAGTTTTAACAAGGAGTTTTGAGTGAGTTTTGAATTGGCCTTTTTTGAGACAATGAAAAACTCACTCAAAAGACATATATGGCAGACAAAAAAACTACTGCAACCGGTAAAATCATTGGTATCGACCTCGGTACCACCAACTCGGCTGTGGCCGTGATGGAGGGTGGTTCACCCAAAGTCATCCCTACCGCTGAAGGTCGTAACACGTATCCATCTGTGGTGTCGTTCAAAGGCAAAGACATCACCGTTGGTGATGTGGCCAAACGTCAAATGGTGCTAAACCCCAAAGCTACCGTCAACTCAGTTAAGCGATTTATGGGTCGCAAGCTCAAGGACAAAGCTGTTCAAGCCGCTATCAAGCACGTGGCATATCAAGTGACTGAGGGTAAAGAGGGAATGGCAGTGGTCGAAATTGACGGCCAAAAATATACACCGCAAGAAATCTCCGCCAAGATTTTGGGCAAAGCTAAGGCCGATGCTGAGAGCTACTTGGGACAACCGGTCACCCGAGCGGTGATTACCGTTCCCGCTTACTTTGACGACTCGCAACGCCAAGCCACCAAACAAGCCGGTGAGATTGCAGGTTTGACTGTTGAGCGCATTGTGAACGAGCCGACCGCAGCCGCTTTGGCTTATGGTCTCGACAAAAAAGGCAGCGCCACGATCGCCGTCTATGACTTGGGTGGTGGCACGTTTGACATCTCAATTTTGGAAATCGGTGAAGGTGTGTTTGAAGTAAAGTCCACCAATGGTGACACGTTCCTCGGTGGTGATGACTTTGACAACCAAATCATTGACTGGATCATTGCCGAGTTTAAGAAAGAGTCTGGCAAAGATTTGTCAAAAGATCCTCAAGCTTTGCAGCGCATCAAGGATGCCGCCGAAAAAGCCAAGATCGAGTTGTCGAGTGCCCAGCAAAGTGATATCAACCAACCATTTATTGCCCAAGGGGATGATGGTCAACCGCTGCACCTGACAATGACGCTGACGCGTGCCAAGCTCGAAGAGCTGGTTGATGACTTGATTCAGAAGAGTTTTACTCCAGTTGAAAAAGCCCTGAAAGACGCTGGGGTCAAAGCCAGCGACATCCATGAAGTGGTGCTGGTGGGTGGTATGACTCGCATGCCTAAGATTCAAGAAGAAGTTAAGAAGTTCTTTGGCAAAGAGCCGCACAAAGGGGTTAACCCTGACGAGGTAGTGGCGGTGGGTGCTGCCATTCAGGCTGGTGTCATCGGTGGTGACGTGTCTGACATTGTGTTGTTGGATGTGACACCATTAACGCTTGGTTTGGAAACCTTGGGTGGGGTGATGACTCCGCTTATCGAACGCAACACGACTATTCCTACCAGCAAGTCACAAGTTTTCTCAACAGCGGCTGATAACCAGACGCAAGTTGAGATTCATGTTTTGCAAGGTGAACGTTCAATGGCCACCGACAACAAGAGCCTGGGCCGCTTTATTCTGGATGGCATTCCACCTGCGGGTCGAGGTATGCCTCAGATCGAAGTGACTTTTGATATTGACTCAAATGGCATTTTGAACGTGACTGCCAAGGACAAGACCACCAGCAAAGAGCAAAAAATCACCATTCAAAACTCAACTAACTTGTCTGACGACGAGATCGAGAAGATGAAGAATGAGGCTGAAAGTCACGCTGCTGAAGACAAAGCTAAACGCGAGGTAGTTGAGGCTCGCAACCATGCCACCAGTGTCGCATTTGAACTGGACAAGCAACTCAAAGAATATGGTGATAAAGTGAGTGAAGAAGATCGTAAGGCAATCGAGGAAAACGTCGCTAAGCTCAAAGAGCTGGCAGCTAAGCCTGATGTCACCAAGGCAGAACTGGATCAAGCGACTGAAGCCACCTTTGCCTCAGCTCGCAAACTAGGCGAAGCCTTCCAAGCTGCTCAAGCAGCTGGGGCAGCCAAACCAGATGAAGCGGGCGAGAAAAGTGACAAAGCCAGCGATTCTTCGGAGGCCAAAAAGTCGGCTGAAGAAGGCGAAGTAGTTGAATAAGGAGGGTATGACGAATCAGCGCACCATGCAAACCAATCCGGCAGTCAGCCACGAGTACTACGTGCAAACGTATGGCGGTGGCAAAACTATCATCGACGGCGTCAAACAACTCCCCCTCAAGACTTGGTTAACAGAGGACGGCGACTTTGGCGAAATTTTACGCTTGACCGAGCAAGGTGAGATGGCTGAGTTCCCTGGTTTTAAGCCCCGCCAAATCAACCGCAGCCAACTGCTGCCCAATACAGTTAAGGCCTGGCACTTCCATTTTAATCAAGATGAAGTTTGGTACGTTCCAGCGGGTACACAACTGCTGGTGGGTCTGTGGGACATTCGAGCTAACTCGAGTACCAAGGATCAGACTCAACGGATAGTACTTGGCGGCGCAGCCCCCAGTCTGTTATATATACCGAAAGGCGTTGCCCATGGGGCAGCGAACTTTTCAGGTCAACCGGTGGCGTTGTTCTACTTTGTGTCACAGCAGTTTAACCCTGACCAACCGGATGAAAACCGAGTGCCATGGAACGCTTTGCCAGACTTCTGGCAACCAGAGCGAGACTAGGCCAAGTCGTAACAGAGCTAATAGCCACTGCCCTGGACCAGCTCATCATATGGTGAGTCGTTGGTCCTAGACAGGATGTGAGATGGTTAAGTTGTCAGTGGTGGTACCGGTCTATAACGAAGAACAGACAGTCACCCAAGTTATTGCCAAGCTACTGAAGTCCCGCCAAGTCAAAGAAGTGGTGGTGGTGAACGACGGCTCTACCGATCGAACCAGAACCAAGTTGAAACGGCTGAAGCACCGCAAGCTGCGCGTTTTTCACAAAGCCAATGGTGGCAAAGGGAGTGCTATTCGGCACGGTCTCAAACAAGTAACCGGTAACTACGTTTTAATCCAAGATGCCGACTTGGAGTACGATCCCTCTGACATTCCAGCCTTGCTCGACCCGATCAAGAAAAAGCGAGTGCAGGTGGTGTACGGTTCACGTTTTTTGGGTCCTCATTCGAACCTGCTCTTTTGGCATCGCAAAGGGAATGACTTTCTTAATTTTTTGGTCAACATTTTGTACAACACGACCTTGACGGACATGGAGACATGTTACAAAGTCATGCCGACCAAGTTGTTGCGGGAGTTGAAAATCACCGCGAACAAGTTTGATTTAGAGCCTGAAATTACCTGTAAGTTGCTCAAGCGCAAAGTGTACATTTTTGAAGTGCCGATTAGTTATGTGGGGCGAGACTTCAGCCAGGGCAAAAAAATCACTTGGCGCGACGGTATTGATGCGCTGCGGGTGATTTTCAGTTTGCGATTCCGATCATAGCTGTCCTGTTTGGCAGACTCAGTTAACAACAAGATTTAGGCTCTCACATCCCTAGCTGGTGGAGTGATAGAGTAAAGTGGTGTCGAAACGAATCAATCATTGGCTTATTCTGGCAGTTGTGGCCGGCGCAATTTGGCTGCGTTGCTGGCCGATGCTCATGGGCAAAACGCTCATTTTTGGTGATAACTACTCACTGATGGTGCCCGGCAAAATTTTCACTGCGTATTGGCTGCGGCACGGTTTACTACCTCTGTGGAATCCCTACTTGCTTGGTGGGTTGCCGTGGATTGAAGATATCAATCAATCTGTCCTCTATCCCAGCACTGGTTTGTTCATGTTGTTGAACCCGGCCTGGGCACTAAACATAACGTTGATAGCCCACTATGGTGTGGCATTTATTGGCATGTGGTTGCTTGCCAAACGCTGGACGTCACAGGCTTGGTTAGCGGTACTGGCTGGGTTGGGCTGGATGCTGTCCACGCAAGTAGCTGGCAGCAGCAACAATGTATCAACGATTCAATCAATTGTGTGGTTACCCTGGTTACTATGGCTGGGCGAGTTGGTACCAACTCAAGCCAGAGCCAGATGGTGGTTTGGATTGGTAGCATGTTTGCAGTTTTTGGGTGGGTATCCCCAACATGTGGTGTACTCAATTTTGGCAGCGGTGGTGTTTTCGTGGGGGCAGCGTTGGCGTGGCCCTGATGATGGTCACGGACCTGTGGCCGTGACAGCTCGTACGTGGTGGCAAGCTTGGGTGCTGACTGGTTTTTGGACGCTGGCAGTCAGTGCGGTGGCCTGGGTGCCTTTTGCCGAACAACTACTCCGCTCAACTCGAATTCAACAAACTGCCTCACAAGCGGCTGTTGGCTCACTTAACCCTGTCATGATGGTAAAGACAGTGCTCCCGTACTTTTTTGACAAGCCAACGGCCGGTATGAAGTGGGGTCCTGCTTGGAGCGGCCAACCAAATATGGTGTTTTATCTCGGCTGGGTGTGCTCGGCGGTGGTTGGTTGGGTGAGTTTAGTTCGCCGGCGAGCGAGTGATTGGTTTTTGGGTGGGGTGGTTTTCAGTACGTTGATTGTCAGTCTGGGTACGTATCTGCCGGGGTTCTCTGCTTTGCAAGCGGTGATGCCTTGGTTTCGGATCGGTCGTTATCCGAGCATGTTGCTGATTGTGACGACGGTAGCGGTATGGCTGTGGGTGGTGACTTGTTTGCCAAAGGTGAGGCTGAGTTGGCGATGGTTTAAACTCGGGGTAGCTAGTTTTAGTTTCTTAGCGTTGATAGGGAGTATTGGGTGGTGGCAGGCCGAGGTGCGGTTTGGTGAGTGGTGGCGTGAACTCAATACGGTGACGAACGGTTGGCTGAGTCGTAGCCCATTCCATACACCAGAACGTGACCAAGTGATTGTGAAGGTGGTTGCTCAAGACCTGTTAGTGACTTCGTTGCTCGCCATCGCAGCCTTGTGGCTGGTGACACGTCGCCGCTGGGCACTTCTCACCATCGTGGTCGCCCTCGACTTGGTCTATCACACGCAAGCCAATTATTTTTGGGCACCCAATCAGATTTACCCGACTTGGGCTGAAGTGAATCAGCAATGGGGGAAAGTTGGTTCTTTGAGTACCGATGATACCCACCGGTGGCTGACCCGCAACAGCAATCAGCCGTACACCGATTTTGGTTCGTACTGGGAAGCTATGGTGGTTCGGGCGCCGTTTTCTGACTCATTTGTTAACGCTCATGAACTCCAAACTTTCGATCACGCGATTGCGCTTCGCCGAGGGCAAACCTTGGACTGGAACATGGTGGCTGGGGTGCCGATGATTCACGGCTACACCACCCTCATGCCGCAGGATTTCGTCAATCAGTGGCCGAATCCGCAGCAGCAAGTCCAGATCAACTTTCTGCCAAAACTGGACCTCAACGACGCGACCACGCTGCAACTACTGTCTCGCTGGGCAGTTCGCTACTACCTAGTGGATACTTGGTTTGAGCTGACACCAAGTGACACTTTTGGCACCTGGCCGAGTGTCAGTTTGGATGATCGCTGGCGAATTTATCGCTTACCGAGTCTGAGTCGGTTTCGCGATGAACGTGAGGTGCCGGTTGCTTTGCAAGCTTTAGCCGAAACCCCGAATTCACAGTATCTGGAACTGAGTAATCCCGACGGGGCAGCGCAGCTGGTGATTGCTGATCGGTTTGACCGAGGTTGGCGAGCTTGGATAAATGGACAACCCACCCAGATTCACAACGTTGATGGTCAGCGTCGGCTGGAGTTGCCGACCACCCAACCTGAGCAAGTTTTGAAAGTGGTACTGCGGTACCAACCTCGATGGTGGTGGTTGGGGGCTAGTGTCTCGATGATCAGTCTGGTGGGGTGGGTGCTGTGGTTGCGTCAGGACCGATTTAGCAGTCGGCAGACTTGAGTGCTTAACATTTATCACGAAACTTGCTAAAATCAGGATCTGACCTATGCCAACCAAACGCGATTACTATGAAGTGTTGGGCGTTGCCAAAACTGCCACGCCAACAGAACTAAAGACTGCTTACCGCAAGTTGGCGCTAAAGTATCATCCTGACAAAAACAAGGCTGATGACGCCGAACAAACCTTCAAAGAAATCAACGAAGCCTACCAGATCTTGTCTGACCCGCAGAAGCGGCAGGCCTACGACCAGTTTGGTCATGCGGCCTTTGATCCAGCTTCAGGCGCAGGTATGGGCGGCAACCCGTTTGCCGGCGGCTTCCGGACTGGTGGACCGTTTACGTGGACGTACACCACAGGTGGCGCCAATCCATTTGAGGGGGCTGACTTTGGTGATCCATTTGAAATTTTTGAGAGTATTTTCGGAGGTGGTTTTGGTGGACAGCGTCGGCCACGTTACTCGCTGAGTGTCGAGTTCATGGAAGCCATCAAAGGTGTTGAAAAGCAAGTTACGATCGATGGCAAACAGCACACCATCAAAGTACCGCCTGGTGCTAACGACGGCACCCGCCTGCGCTTTGACACTTTCGAAGTGACTATCGATGTCAAACCACATTCTAGATTCAAGCGGGAAGGCGCCGATTTGTTTATTGATCAACACATTTCAGTGGCAACGGCAGCTTTGGGCGGCACAGTTGAAGTCCCAACGGTTGATGAGCCACTGACCATGAAAGTTCGACCAGGTACCCAATCCCATACCCTGGTGCGACTGCGTGAAGCTGGAGCGCCGCGCCTCCAGTCCAAGGGCAAGGGCGACCTGTACGTGCGATTGATTGTTGCTATCCCTGAAAAACTGACTCGAGAACAAAAACAACTTTTTGAGTCTTTAGCCCAAACTTTTGACAAGTAATCGTTGTCGACTATAATCGGCGACGAAACTATGCCAAAACCACGCGAAACAGCTGAAAAGTCTGAAGTTCAACCAGCCGACGAGACCACATTCCTCGAAGAACTCCTAACTCGTGTATTTGAGTTTGTGAGCGCACATATACCACTGCCAGACCACATTGCTCAGGCCGATGCTGAGACTTTTGCGCGATATTACCTCAAGGTACTCGAGCCATTTTTACCAGCTATGGCCAACTATGAGGCAGAGTTGCGTCAGTTGGTGGCAGCTGTTTGGGAGCGACAAACGGTAACTCCAGAGATGATTGGTCGATCCTATAACTACAGCTTTGGTCCCCTCAAGATTGTGCGATTGAGCGAGACATTGGAATTGTTTGTTGTCGACGACACCGCTGCTGAGCGGGTGTCATGCAGGTTAACTCCCTTATCCACTTTGGTTATGGCTGAGTTGCTTCAAGCCAAAAAAAACTTTGCCAGTCGGGAAAAACTGATCGAGCTGTTGGGTTTAGAAAACATACCATTTAGCTCGGCTCACAATAGTGTCCGGCAACGGTTGTATACCCTCAAGGATAATCTGAATGAACTGGTACCAGGTTTGGGTGACGTGGGAATAGTGACGATCCGTGGGGAAGGTTACGCCCTCAATATACCCGGGATTGAAAGTCATCTTCGTGCTTGGTTGCACTCCCAGTGAGTCCAGAATAGTAACTTTTGACAACTAGGTCGAGTTCGCTATAATCTGGCGCCACTATGGCAAAAGAAAATGGTTTACACCAAGAGTCACACCTGATCGAGGTCTTGTTAAAATTTCTGTTTGAGCAAGTTGCGTCGTACGCCTCATTACGAGATGTACACGGCTATCATGAGCTAACAGCCATTGGTCGGGTGTATCTCGAGATGCTGGCTGGTAGGTCGGAAGGTTTAAACCGCATTGACCCAGTGGCGCTCAAACACGCTATCAACCAAATTTTGGTAGGTATCCCAACCCATCAACCGGAGGCTTCTTTAGCACATAAAGAAGAAGTTATCGTGATGGGCAACTTGAAGATATCACTAAGTAATACAGCTGAACTCAGTGTTATGCGAGAAGCAGAAGCGATATCTGTGGTCCAGTTAGCCAAGCTGCCGACGACTGTCTTGAAGTTGCTGCTTAAAGCAAGTCAACACGATAGGTTCGTGACGAAAGATGAGTTCGTTCAAGCTCTAGGTTACGAGACATACTCAGAGCATGATGCCAACAATCTGATTCGCCAACAAATTCATACTGTTCGAAAACGACTGAATGAGTTAGTTCCTGAATTGGGACATGTGTCTCTGCTGACACGGCGCAGTGACGGCTTTAAATTGGACATGGACCTCTTTCAGGATCACATCGAGAAGTGGTTGGCAGCCCAACCGACTACGGTTACTGGCGACCTTGTTTAACTCCAGACTTCTGGTATAATAAACCTGGTATGTGGGAAGGACGGCGAGTATGCAAGTCCTTTTTTTGTAACACAGCCCACCAGTAATTTGAGTATTCATCAACAAGTATTGTTGAAGGACCATTATGCAAACCAACACCACTGCGCGCACCGAGTTCGCGGCCGCTATCGCCCAAATTGTCTCAGAGCGCAAAATCCCTGCTGAAGCCATTTTTGAAGGTATTCGCCAGGCTTTAGTATCAGCATATCGCAAACAAATGGGTGATCTCGAAGAGACCATGCACTACTTTGCTCGGCTAAACGAGCAAACTGGTGAAGCTCAAATTTTGAAAGCCCCAGTCTTGGCTAGCGACCCAGAAACGGGTGAAGCCACCGAGTGGGATGAGAGCAAAGCTCAAGATGTGACACCAGCTGGCTTTGGTCGGATTGCCGCCCAGACTGCCAAGCAGGTTATTTTGCAGAAAATTCGTGAAGCCGAGAAGAACCAGGTTTTGTCTGACTACACCGACAAAATTGGTGAGATTGTGACCGGCCAAGTTTTACGCATGGATGGTCGCATGGTGGTGGTGGACATTGGCCGTGGCCAAGGGTACATGCCTCCCGAGGAGCAGATGCGTGGTGAGTTCTACAAGATGAACGCCCGGATCACTGTTCTGATCAAAGAAATCCGTGAGACTCATCGAGGTCGACTGATCATCGTGTCTCGCGCCGACAAGCAACTGGTCGCCAAGCTCTTCGAGCGAGAAGTGCCAGAAGTGGCTTCAGGTGCCGTGGAAATTGTTAACTTAGCTCGAGAGGCCGGTGTTCGCACCAAGTTAGCCGTCAAGTCAACCCAAGAAGGTGTTGATCCAGTTGGCTCATGTGTTGGTCAACGTGGCGTGCGGGTGCAAGAAGTCATCAAAGAGCTCAACAACGAGAAAATCGATATTATTCCTCACTCTGACAGTCCCGTCACCTTGTTACAAGGTGCTTTGGCTCCTGCTGAGAACCTCAAGATCGAGCTCGACCAAGCTAAAAGTTTGGCCACTATCATTGTGCCTGATGACCAACTCTCATTGGCTATCGGTCGAGGTGGTCAGAACGTACGGTTAGCTGCTAAACTGACTGGCTGGAAGATTACCATCAAGTCAGCTGCCGGTGATGTGCAATCAATGGTGACAGGTCAAGAAGAGTACGAAATTGATACCTTCAAAGGTTTGGCTCCAGAGACTCGCGAAGCGTTGATCCAGTTCAAGTTGACCACTGTAGCCGACTTGGCCCGCTTCCGAGACAAGTGGCAGAACTTAAGTGAAGTTGACGAAGCTCAAAAGAGTATCTTAGCTGCTAAAGTAGTCGAGTTTGAAGCAGAAGAGGCAGCTCGAGCCGCCGCTGCTCAAGCGCCAATTGAATCGAACTAATATGGCTTTAATGCACCGACCACCAGTCATTACTATCATGGGTCATGTCGACCATGGTAAAACGACGTTGCTTGATCACATTCGTAAGAGCAACGTGGCTGGTCGTGAGTCTGGTGGCATTACCCAACACATCGGTGCATACCAGATCGAGTTTCAAGGCAAAAAACTGACGTTCATTGACACCCCAGGTCACGCAGCTTTCAATAAGATGCGGGAGCGTGGGGCCAAGACGACCGACATTGTGGTGTTGGTGGTCGCGGCAGATGACGGGGTGAAGCCACAGACTCTCGAGTCAATTCGCCATATTCAAGCTGCCAACGTTAGCTTAGTAGTGGCCATCACCAAAGCCGACTTGCCAAACGTGTATCCAGACGTGGCTAAGAGCCAGTTGGCTGAACACGGCATTTTGGTGCATGGGTACGGTGGCAGTGTGGATGCCATCGAAGTCTCTGCCAAAACTGGCAAAGGTGTCGACACATTGCTCGACACGCTGGTGACCATGGCTGAGTTAAACAACTACCAAGCCGATCCAGAAGCCCCGCTCCAAGCCGTGGTGATCGAGTCAACCAAAGACCCTCGCCGAGGCGCGGTCGCAACTGTGATTGTGCAACAAGGCACACTCAAAGTTCGCCAAGACATCATCGCTGATGACGTCGGCGGTCGAGTGAAGTTGCTGAGTGATGAAAATGGTCAGTCTCTAACCGAAGTTTTGCCAGGTTGCCCAGCCGAAATCATTGGTTTTGAGGACGTGCCAGCCGTGGGAAGTCGAGTTTTTGATACGGCGAACATGCCGAGTGAAGACGAAGTAGCCGCCACTGAGGCCGTTGAGCCAGGTGTGGGGAGTGCCAGAGTTGATTTTGACTGGTTCAACACCAAGCCTAAGTTGAAGTTGATTATCAAAGCCGATGTCCAAGGTACCTTGGAAGCCATCTTAGCCAATCTCGACTCGGAAAGTACCGAGCTGCTGGCTTCGGGCTTAGGTCCAGTTACCGACAGTGAGCTGGAACTAGCCAACACCAGTGGGGCTGTGATCCTAGCTTTCCGTGTCAAAGTAGCCAAAAACCTCAAGGAACAAGCCAAAACTCTTGGCGTTAAGATCAAGAGTTATGAGGTGATCTATCACCTTATCGAAGAGTTACAAAAACAGATGCTGAAACTCATGGAGCCTGGTATTGATGAAGTAGTCACTGGTGAAGCTGAGATCATTCAAATTTTTGAGATGCGCGGCGAGCGAATTGCTGGCTGCCGAGTCAAAACTGGTGAACTCAAGAAAAGTGACAAGTACCACCTGAAACGCGGTGAAGACACTATCGCTGATCCTCAAATCAAGCTGATGATGCACGGCAAACAAGAAGTTGACTCTGCCAAGGCTAAGTCTGAGTGTGGTATTACTTTCCGTCAAAAGAATCTTCAATTCCAAATTGGCGACAAGCTAATTGCCTATCACCTTGAAGACGACGAAGCGTAAGTTTCGCACGACGCTTAACTGTTCCACTTTTTTAAGTTGCTGCACCTGATCGAGTTTCTTGAATGGTTTTTTTTTGATGCCTTCTTAGCAGCTAACAAAACCATTCAAGAACAAGACTGTATCAGAAATACTCAAGTCATGGTATAATCCAGGTTAGTATAAAGTGGTCACTTGGTAGGTGAGAGCAATTCCCACCTATGCAGGGTTCTCCAAGAGGAGGGATACCATATGGCGCTCACTAAAGCCCAAAAACTACAAATCATTAAAGACTTCGCTCTGTTTGAGGGCGATACTGGTTCTCCAGAAGTCCAGATTGCTTTGCTGACCGAGTCAATCAAAGAGTTGACCGATCACTTGAAGCAACACAAAAAAGACAATCACTCTCGCCGTGGTCTGTTGAAACAAGTTTCCAAGCGTCGCCGCTTGCTGAAGTTCTTGCTCGAGAAGAGTGAGGATCGCTACCGCAAGTTGATCGAACGACTTGGTTTGAGTAAGTAAACTACCCAAGTAGTAGTTACCCACGAAAGTGCCTATGCCCGTTAACCCAGATCGTTATCCACTGTCTCAGTTGGAACAAGAAATCTTGGATAAAGCCGAGCAACTCGGTGTAACCGAAGTACTGCTCGATCTCCAAGAGCGAGCCAACGTCATCTGGAGTTTAACTGGTGGCGACGATGAACTCTACATCGGGATGTTGGAAGTTATGGCCCGCAAAGCCAAGCAACTTGAAGCGACTCAACCAGATTTACTGACGGATGCGCGCGTGGACCACTTTGAGAAAACTGCTACTCAACGAGTTAGATCAGAGCTGCGAGTGGCGACCACTGCTGAACAGCTGCAAACATTGCTCGAGCGAGCTCGAGGCATTCTCGCCGCCAAGCAAATTTTAAAGCTAGCTAGCGCTAATCCAGCTGCCATTGGCCGTAAGGTTGACACCATGAAGCTGCAGATTGGGTCTAAGCGAGGTAGTTCCGACAAAGATGTGGCTGTTGGAGCCCGCCAGTTCATTGAGTCTCTAGATCTGACTGCGGAGATCGAGCCCCAAGCTGGTGACCCTGACTCTACCGAAGAGTAACTGCCGGTCCGAGTTCGGTTCGTCAAACACCAATCGTGATATAATTTACAGTAATACTTAGAGCTGAGTCCCCTGGCGAGCGAGGATTCAAGAGAGGCGACAAACACCGTTAGTTTTGTCTTTTCTCCAGAATACTCTCTCCGGAAACTCAAGCTCACACTAAGAAAGGTTGGATATGTCGTATCCAAATTACTTACAAACCTACCAAACTGAAATCAAGGTGGGTGAGAAGGTTATAAAAATTGAGATCGGAAAATTTTCCGAGCAAGTCACGGCGGCCGTCTTGGCCAGTTGTGGCGAAACCGTGGTTCACACCACTGTTGCCCTTGGTCGCGAAGTTGACCTGGGTTACTTCCCATTGTCAGTCGAGTTTGCTGAGAAGCTGTTCGCTGGTGGCATCATCAAAGGTTCCCAATGGGTGAAACGTGATGGTCGGCCGACCGATGACGCGATCTTAAAAGGTCGGGTAATCGACCGAACCATGCGCCCACTCTTCCCAGAGGGCATTCGTAACGAAGTTCAGATCATCAACACTGTGTTTTCGTTCGACAAAGAGAACGATGCCGACATGGTGGCGTTGGTTGGTACTGCAGTCGCACTGCAAGTTTCAGCTATCCCATTTGATGGGCCAGTGGCTGGTTTGCGCGTCGGCTACCACAAGAGTACCGGCGAGTACCTGTTCAACCCCACTATTGCTGAGACAGCTACCGCTGACCTCGACTTAGTGGTGTCAGGTAGTGGTGACTCAATCGTGATGGTTGAGGCAGGTGCTAAGGAAGTTTCAGAAGATGTTTTGATCGAAGCTTTCCGCTTAGCTCAAGAGCAACTTGGCCAAATGTGCCAACAAATCGTCAAAATTGGTGAAGAAGCCGGTCGCGAAAAACTGGCTTTGGGTAACGTCTTAACCCCAGAACAACAAGCTGCTGCCGATGCTGACGCTGCGTTGCAAGCTGAAGTTGGTAAACGCTACCTCGACCAAATCCGTGAACTGGTCCAACTCGAAGGTAAGCTGTTGCCAACCAACAAGAGCGAACTGATCGAGCAGATCGTGAGTGAAATGAACGCTGGCAAAGCTGAAGATGCGGCTGACCTGATCACTGCCAAACAAGTTGGCGGCTGGTTATACGCCTTAATGAAGCAGACTGCCCGCGACATGATTCTTGAGGAAGGAATTCGTCCAGACGGTCGCAAAGTGACCGAGATTCGCCCCATTTGGTGTGAAGTGGACGTGTTTCCACGCACACATGGTTCAGCCATGTTCAAACGTGGTGCTACCCAAGGTGTCACCATTACGACGTTGGGTGCCCCATCACTGGGTCAAACCATCGAAGACATGGAAGGCCAAAGTGTTCGCCACTACATTCATCACTACAACATGCCACCTTATGCTTCAGGTGAAGCTGGCCGTTTCGGAGCGCCCAAGCGCCGCGAAATTGGTCACGGTGCCTTGGCTGAGCGCGCCTTAGTGCCCATGATTCCTCCTCAGGAAGAGTTCCCATACACCATTCATGTGGTGACCGAGATCATGAGTTCAAACGGCTCAACCTCGATGGCCTCAGTTTGTGGTTCAACCATGTCTCTGATGGCCGCTGGTGTGCCAATCAAGGCTCCAGTCGCCGGTATCGCCATGGGCTTGATGAGTGATGGTAAGGGCAAGTATGTTGTCCTTTCAGACATTCAAGGCATGGAAGACCATGTCGGCGATATGGACTTCAAAGTGGCTGGTACCAAAGATGGCGTCACCGCTTTGCAGATGGACATCAAACTGAAAGGTTTGCCTTCTGAAGTTTTGACCCAAGCTTTGTCACAGGCCCGAGAAGGTCGTATGCACATCATGGGCAAAATGATGGAAGCCATCAGTGAGACTCGAACCCAACTGTCACCATTCGCTCCAAAGATTGTGCAGTTGACCATCCCAGCCAACCGTATCGGTGAGTTGATTGGTCCAGGTGGCAAGATGATCAAGAGCATCATCGAGAACACCGGCGCTCAAGTTGACGTTGATGAGAATGAAGACAAGACCCTCGGTTTGGTCAATATTTCATCTCCTGATCAAGCCGCTATCGATAAAGCAGTTAGCTTTATCCAAGGCATGATGCGTGTGGTCGAAATTGGTGACGAGTTTGATGGTACGGTGGTTCGGATTGAAAAGTACGGCGCGTTCGTCAACTTCTTGCCAAACCGCGACGGTTTGGTGCACGTCTCAGCCATGTCGACTGAGTACGTCGAAGACCCAAGTACGATCGTTAAACTCGGCGATGTCGTTCACGTTCGCGTCAGTGACATCCAGGATGACGGCAAAATCAAACTTTCCATGCTGACCGCTGAGCAAGAAGCTCAGGTCCGTGAACAACGCGGTAATGGCGGCACTGGTGAGCGTTCAGACCGTGGTGGCGATCGAGATCGTGGTGGCCGTGGAGGCTTCCGCGGTGGTCGCGGCGGTGATCGGGGTGGACGCGGAGGTTTCCGCGGCGGCCGTGGGGGTGACCGAGGTGGTCGCTCCGGCGGTTTTAGCCGAGGTGGCGCTCGCCCTGGTGGCTTGCGACCTCAACAACAGTACGACTAAGCATCATCTCAGTCTTAGATCCAGTTTTGGAAACTGGGTAGCGAACCAGTATACTTAGGGCATGCGAGTTGCAACTTTGCAAAACCCTAAGGGTGGCTGGTGTGTGCTGAGCCTGGATCAACCAGACTGGCTGGCTGAACGATGTGGTCAAACGAGTCCCGACGCGCAAGTCAAAGCGGCCAACATTTCCCAACTCTATACTCGACTGATTAAGCAGTGGTCACCACTGGTTACTGGTTTAGTGTTGGAGGCGGAGTTTGGATTACCGCTTATCAGCCAGAAAGCTAAAAAAGTTGGGGTAGCGTTGAAACTTGAGTCAAATCAGGCGAGCGATCCATTTTCACCGCCATTTTTGCAAACTGATTGGGGAGTGGAAGAAATTGCAGCTAACTATGGTGTGGTCAAAGTTGGTCTTTGGTACCATCCCAGTGAAGCTCAAGCCCTCCCCAAGAAACAGATGCTAGCCGAGTTGGCTGACTACGCAGCCTACGTCAAAGCTGACTTGTGGCTCGATGTTTCTTTGCTCGAGCTACCCGCTGGTACCGCCAAAGCAGATAGCTCCCGAGCTGAAGCTTTGATTGAGACTGTTCAGGAACTGCGCGATTTTTGCCAATTGATGGTAGTCAACTCGGTGCCCGATGCTTTGACAGCGGCCACGCTAACCGCTGAGCTTGATCAACCTTGGCTAGTCCGTCTCGATCAGCCAGATTACGCACAAGCCAAAGAAGCTCTGCGAGAAGCGCTCGAGGCTGGTGCCCAAGGGTGTGTGGTAGGTAACTGCATTTGGGCAGGGCTACCTTTGACGCCCTCACCTAGTCAGCTGGACGTCTTCGTCCAGAGTGAAGCGCGCGATCGATTGATTGAGTTGAAGAGAATTGTGGACGAACAAGTTGGTCAGGCCGCCCAGTCTCATCAATCTGGCGGCTCGGCTCTGGGTTGACGACCTCTGCTACACTTAAGACATGGCACATTCCAGTTCCACCCATTTTTTGAGTAGCTCCTGGCTAAGCGGGCTAGCGACCTGGCTGTTTGGTTTGGTGGAAGTGGGCTTGGGTTTTCGGTTTGTGCTCAAGTTGCTAGGTGCGAATGCTCAAGCGCCGTTTGTTGGCTGGGTGTATGACACAACTTTGCCACTTTTAAGACCGTTCCAGTTTGCGTTTCCAACCTCGTCCGTCACTGGCGGCTTTGTGCTGGAGTTCTCGACGTTGTTCGCCATTTTTACCTATGCTTTTGTGGGTTATCTCTTGCAAGAACTATTAGAAATGATTGAAGGTCGGGGCAAACATTAAGTTGTTTGACTCTCAAGAAAGGACCTATGCATCAACTGCCAACTTTGCCATATGATTACGCCGCCCTGGAGCCTCACTTTGATGAGGCCACCATGAAGCTGCATCACACCAAGCATCATCAAACATACATTGATAAGCTGAATGCAGCTCTGGAAAAATATCCCGATCTAGCGCAACTTTCTGTGGAAGATTTGCTCAAACAGTTCTCTAAAGTGCCAGAAGAGATTAAAACTCCGGTCAAAAACCATGGTGGTGGCCACGCCAATCACTCCTTGTTTTGGACGGTGCTCGCTCCCCAAGCTGGTGGAGAACCAACTGGTGAGTTGGCCGAAGCGATCAAGCAATCTTTTGGAGATTTTAAGACATTCCAAGAGCAATTGACTCAAGCCGCCACAAACCACTTCGGTTCAGGTTGGGCTTGGCTGGCGACTAAGGATGGCAGTAAACTAGAGATACTCGCACGTCCTAATCAAGACTCACCTCTGATGGATGGTTACACACCGTTGTTAGGCCTCGATGTTTGGGAACATGCGTACTACTTGAAGTATCAAAATCGTCGTCCAGAGTACATCGCTGCGTTTTGGAACTTGGTCAACTGGCCAGAAGTCGCGCGGCGGTTGGCAGCAGTCTAGCTGGGAGACCAGTCCTGATTCTCACCCCTGGAATAGAAGGTGCACTGTATGTTACAGGTTTTTTTAGATGTCGAAACCCAAAAAACGTTCGACGAAGTGGGGGGGTACTTTCCTGATCGTCTCAAAATTTCCTTTGTTGGTATCTGCGTTCGCCAAGGGACAACTGGCCAAGGTGAGATGCAGGGTTACTTTGAGCAGGATTTACCCAAGTTATTTCCCATTTTAGAGCAAGCTGATGTGGTAGTCGGCTTCAACATTGATGACTTTGACATGCAAACATTAGTGCCCTACTACCAGGGTGACATTACTAACATTCCCACTCTCGATTTGTTGACCAGAATCAAAAAAAGTGCTGGGCATCGGATTGGGTTGGATGCCGTTGCTCAGGAGACTCTGGGAGTTGGCAAAACTGGTCACGGTCTTGACGCGATCAAGTACTACCAGACGAAACAATTTGAAAAGCTGCGCGACTACTGTCTGCAAGATGTGGCGATCACGCGGGATGTGTATGACTTTGGAGTTAAAAAAGGCTTGGTCAAGTTTAAAAATAAGTGGAATCGATCCGTCGAGTGTCCAGTGGACTTCAGCTTTACGCCGCAGAAAAATGGCGGTGTTCAGATGAGCTTACTTTAAGCTCTGGTGCCTGACTTGAGTTTTTGGCAAAAGTTAACTGAACGAAGCGGTGTTTCCTGCGATACTAGATGCGATTTTGGCAGTGTTCGAGGATGCCTTTTTAGCATCCAAGAACACTGGCCAAGGCATAGCATGGTAAAATCCCCCCATGGCTCATTTGCAGGACTTCCCCGCTAAACATTGTTTCACGGTAGCTGCCGTGCTCGTTCACGAGCACAAAGTTTTGTTGATCAAACACAAGAAACTGGGTATCTGGTTGGCTCCAGGTGGTCACGTCGAAGGCGATGAGCTGCCCCATAAGGCTGCTGAACGCGAGTTTTGGGAAGAGACTGGGGTGAAGGTAACGGCAGTTGATACCGCCCCAACCGTGCCGTCTGATGTGGCAGAAAACTTACCGCATCCTTTTTTGACGAACCTACACTGGGTGTCACGCGAAAACTATGAAGCTCGAGTCAACGGAGGTGATCGCAGTGAAGCCACCCAACGTAACTGGGGTAACGGTTGTGAGCAGCACTTGTGTTTTTTGTACTTGGTAAAACCTCAGGGTTCAGTCGCGTTTCATCAGAATCTTGAGGAGACAGCCGGCATTGGTTGGTTTTCAGCTGAGGAAATTAAAACGCTTGAAACACCCAGCGATGTCAAAGGTGAGCTGCTGCTTGCTATTCAGCTCGACAAAAAACTCAAGGAGCAATAATCATGACCGAACTCGTAATTCACAACTTAAAGGTTAGTGTTGACGGAAAACCGATTTTGCGCGGGATTGACCTGACTGTAAAGCCTGGTGAAGTTCACGCTATCATGGGCCCCAATGGTTCAGGTAAGTCAACTTTGGCATACACGCTGGCTGGTCACCCAAGTTATGAAGTAATGCCCGACGGTGATTCTAGAGTTACATTGGGCGGCGTACCAGTATTGGAGATGTCACCTGATGAGCGGGCCCAAGCTGGCTTGTTCCTGGCATTCCAGTATCCGATGGAAATTCCTGGGGTGCGGGTCCAAAACTTTTTGCGCCAAGCCCACCAAGCTCGATTTGCCAACCAACCCGACAAGCTGTTTGCTTCAGCCTTGAAGTTTCGCCAACACGTCGAAAAACTAGCCGAGGAGTTACAAGTCAACCCAGCTTTGTTGAAGCGGGGTTTGAACGAAGGTTTCAGTGGTGGCGAGAAGAAGCGCCTCGAGATTCTGCAGATGGCGGTGTTGGAACCACAGTTTGCCGTGCTTGACGAGACAGACTCTGGCCTGGACGTTGACGCCATTCGAGCTGTGGCAAGCGGGGTCAAGAAAATTGTCAAAAAATACCAGACCGGCGTGATCGTCATCACCCACTACCAACGCATCCTCAAGTACTTGAAGCCCAGCCACGTTCATATTCTCAAAGAGGGAGTTATCACTCAGAGTGGTGGTAACGAACTGGTGGAACACATCGAGGAAAAGGGATATCAAACATTAGCTGCCTGATGAAAGTGAGTATGGAAACAGGATCATATATCAACTTGAGCGTACTACAGGATAAAGCCCGAAGTTTGAGCTGGCACCAAAAACATATGCCAGAGTATACAGCCACACATCTGATGCGAGAGATCCTGACGCAGGCAAAAGCGGCGGCCGCCCTCGGAATTTTAGCGCTCGCCCAAGAAGATTGGGATAAGTTGTGGACAACCTTCGAAGATCGAGCGTTAGGACCAACCGAGACGTTAGAAGCATTTTGGCAAACCGATGACGATCATCAAAAATTACGACTGGAGTTTGAAGCCATCGCTCACCAAGTGATTGCCATTGAAGATCTAAGTTAACCAAAAAAAAGGCCTATGGCTCGTTTTGCACAGAAAAAAACCGACCAGTTTGATCCGCACGCCGGTGACTCATACGAGCACGGGTACTCTTTTGACACCTCCAACTACAGCTACATCACCAAGCCAGGCCTCAATCGTGGAGTAGTGGAGGAGATTTCTCACCTCAAAGGCGAACCAGACTGGATGCGTCAGCTGCGACTGACCGCGTATGAGCAGTTCTTAGCCAAGCCACTGCCGTTGTGGGGCGCTGACCTGACTGCCATCAACTATGACCAAATCCGCTACTACTTGCGACCAACTGACGACCAAGTTGACTCTTGGGACAAAGTGCCGCCAGAGGTCAAGACCACCTTTGATCGACTCGGTATTCCAGCAGCTGAGCGCGATGTGCTGGCGGGGGTAAAAGCCCAGTACGACAGTGAGGTGGTGTACGGATCTCTGAAAGAAACATGGGCCAAGGACGGTGTCATTTTTCTGTCGATGGACGAAGGCTTGCGTGAGCACCCTGATTTGGTCAAAGAGTACTTTGGCAAAGTTATCCCCAGTGGCGACAACAAGTTCTCAGCCCTCAACACAGCCGTCTGGTCTGGTGGATCATTTGTCTACGTGCCCAAAGGTGTCCATGTCAAAATGCCTCTTCAGACCTACTTCCGAATTAATGCGGCCAACGCCGGTCAGTTTGAGCGCACCTTGATCATTGTCGATGAGGGCGCGAGTGTCCACTACGTGGAAGGCTGCACCGCTCCCAACTTTTCTTCGAGTTCACTGCATTCTGCAGTGGTCGAAATTTTTGTTAAAAAGGGCGCGCGCTGCCAATACACCACCATTCAAAACTGGTACAAAAATGTCTACAACTTGGTGACGAAACGTGCTCACGTCGACGCCGAGGGCGAAATGGTTTGGACCGACTTCAACATGGGTTCCAAAGTCACCATGAAGTATCCCGGGTTTATCTTGGCTGGACCAGGTGCTCGTGGTGAAACCTTGTCAATGGCCTTGGCTGGAGCTGGTCAGCACCAGGATACTGGTTCAAAAGCAATCCACTTGGCCCCGCACACCAGCTCGACGATCATCTCAAAATCAATTTCCAAAGACGGCGGGCGAGCCAGCTATCGTGGTTTGGTCAACGTTGGTCCGCACGCTTATGACAGTAAAAACACGGTGATCTGTGATGCTTTGATTCTCGATGACAAATCACGGACTGACACTTATCCAGTGGACAAAGTTTTCAACTCAAACGTCCAAGTGCAGCACGAAGCCACGGTATCTAAAATTGGTGAAGACCAGCTGTTTTACCTGATGAGCCGTGGTATTTCCGAGGAGGATGCTCGCAAGCTAATCGTCAATGGCTTTATCGAAGGCCTGGTTCGCAAACTGCCACTGGAGTACGCAGTCGAGATGAATCGCTTGATCGATTACGAGATGGAAGGGAGTGTGGGATGAAGTTGCTATCAAAACCTATCCGACGATTAACAACTCTGATTGGGATTTTTTTTATTGCTGGTTGTGGGGTATGGGCATTGAGATCTGAGGGTGTGTCGTGGGGTTGGATTGGGCTGTTAATGGTAATGATGCCGTTTGGATTGTTGCTGTATCGAATTACTTATATATCAAGATTTCTTGAAGGCATGAGAAAAATTTTGAGTAAGCAAAAATAAAACTATGTCTCAATCACAGGTAACTACGCACACCATTCGCAAAACCGATCAGCCCACGAGCCTCGTACTAACTGAAGCTGGTGAGTATCACGTCATCCTGGCCGAAGCTGGCGCAGAAGTCGAGATCGCTGGCTCCTTCCAGTTGGCCGGCTCAGGGCAGCTGGATCTCCAAGTCATTATTCATCATCAAGCCCCACACACTCGAGCCAATACCACGCTCAAAGGAGTGGCTCGTGACCGAGCCAGAATTCGGTTTGTGGGTCGAATAATTATCGATAAGGACTGTGGCGACACCAACTCATTTTTGACTGAGCGGATTTTGCTGCTCTCGGACGAGGCTAAGGCTGAGGCGGTACCTGATCTAGAGATTTTGACAGATGATGTAAAGTGTTCGCACGCCGCCAGTGTTAGTCGCATTCCTGAAGAACAGCTGTTCTATCTGATGAGCCGCGGTTTGCCTCGAGCTGAAGCTGAAGCCCTGGTGGTGGAGGGCTTTTTAACGCTAACTTAGGAAGAGTCTCTAATTTCCAGTTTTAGTTGATACAATACCCTCATGTTTAACGCAGAGGCGTACCGCCGTGATTTTCCGATTTTGTCTCGTCAAGTTCACGGTCAGCCGTTAGTTTACTTGGACAACGCGGCTACTTCGCAAAAACCACAAGCCGTCATCGACGCGATCGTCGAGTACTACACCCAACACAACGCCAATGTTCATCGCGGAGTTCACCAATTGAGTGATGAGAGCACCACTGCTTTCCACGATTCTCGGCGAGTGATTGCTGAATTTTTTGGTGCGAAGCCAAGCGAGCTCGTGATTGTGCGCAACACGACCGAAGCAGCCAACCTGGTAGCACGTAGCTGGGGCGAACAAGCCGTTACAGCCGATGATGTTTTGCTGTTATCAGAAATGGATCACCACAGTAACTTGGTGCCTTGGCAGCAACTGGCTGCTAAGACCCAAGCCCAGATCATGGTAGTGCCATTTACCGAAACTGGTCGGCTCGACATGGGGCGGCTGCAACAACTACTGACTGAGGCAGGTGCGCGGTTGAAGTTAGTGGCACTCAGTCATGTCTCGAACGCGCTGGGGACGGTTAATCCAATTGCTGAGATTGCTGAGTTGTTGGCTGACCATCGTCACCAGTACCAGGTATCAACCCGATTTTTTGTCGATGGGGCTCAAGCAGCACCACATCTGCCGATCGAGTTTGCCAAGCTCGGTGTTGATTTTTACGCGGTTTCCGCGCACAAAATGCTTGGCCCAATGGGCATTGGGGCAGTGTTGATTCCCGAGGCACTCTTGGCAGAGTTACCACCGTTCTTATACGGTGGTGGCATGATCGATGTTGTTACCACGCACACGGCCACGTTTATTGATGATCTAGAAGAACGATTTACCGCTGGCACGCCGGACGTAGCTGGATTAGTGGGTTGGGCGGCTGCCTGTCAGTACTTGGCAAAAATTGGGATGTCCCAAGTGGCTAAGTATGATGTCGAACTGGTCGAGCTGACCATCCAGAAACTATCGCAGTTGCCAGCAATTACTATTTTGGGACCCACCAAACCTGAAAAGTCCGACCAGGAACTTGGCCGAGTTGGCTCAGTTAGTTTTGTGTACAAAGGTGTTCACTCGCATGACGTTAGTCAAATCCTCGACTCAGTGGGAGTGGCAGTTCGCAGTGGTCATCACTGCACCATGCCACTGCACGTCAAACTGGGTGTAGCCGCCAGTACGCGAGCTAGTTTTCAGCTGTATACCACGCCAGCTGAACTTGACGTCCTGGTGACTGGACTCGAGAAAGTGAAAGCCACTTTTGGAGTTTAAATGAGTGATCTTTACCCTGAAGAACTACTAGAAATGGCACGTCATCCACACCACTTTGGCCAGATGTCTGATCCAGATCAGGTCAAAACTGGTTTAAATGCTAGCTGTGGTGATGACATGACAGTGTATCTCAAGCTTTCAGCTGATCGTCAGCAAGTGGTTGATATACTCTGGTCGGGTCAAGGTTGTGCTATTAGCCAGGCGGCCATGAGTGTAGTGGCTGATTTGGCGATTGGTAAAACTTGGGCAGAGATCGAAAAAATAACTCAGGCAGAAATTTTAGCCGAGTTGGGCTTGAGTGAAATCAGCCCAGGTCGGATCAAGTGTTTACTGCTGGGTATCTCTACCTTAACTCGAGAAGTATGACGATTTTTGTTGGTTCAACCAATCCAGTCAAGTGTAACGCCGTAGTGCTGGCAGCCAGTGAGACTTGGCCAGAAGTGAGCGTCAAAGGGTTCGAAGTTCCCAGCGGGGTAGCGGCCCAACCGCGCAGCGACGCCGAGACCCGCCAAGGTGCTGAGCAACGGGCCAAGTTAGCCCTCGAGGCTGGATTGGCTGATAACTCGACAGCAGCCGACGCCGAGTCTTTGGGCGTTGGTTTGGAGGGTGGAGTGTTCGAGCAGCCCAATGGCGAACTGTGGTCAACGGTCTGGGTAGCAGTCACCGATCAATCTGGTCAAGTTTGGACGGCCAACGGAGCGCGTTTCCAAGTGCCTGAACCCATCGCAGCCGCTATCCGATCCGGTCAAGAGATGGGTCCCGCCGTGTCACAACTGACTGGCATTGCTGATCTGCGCAAACGCAACGGCATGATCGGAGTCGTGACCCAAGATTTTACGGATCGAACGGAAGAGTACTCAGGTATTGCCAAGTTAGCGTTAGGGTTGTGGTATGGCCGAGATTGGGCCAAACAACTACAGTAAATCTGATTTTGGTAATCTAGATCACCAGAATCCTAGCTGACAGATAGCCAGTTTTTACGTATGATCGGTCGATATGCAACCGCCTCAAGTCTGTAAAGTCCAACTAGTCGATAAAAAGCCACTTAATGCTAAGTTTGTGCAGTACTACTTTGAGTATGTCTCGCCAGCTAGTGTGCCATTCGCGGCCGGCCAGTACGCCTCGTTCAAAGTCAGCGAACATGGTGATCGTCGCTCATACTCGATCTGTAGTTCTCCGGAGAAAGCCCACGGTTTTGAGCTGATGGTCGACAACACCCCCAACGGTTTGGGAGTGAAATACCTTGATGGTATGCAGCTTGGAGAGACAGCCGATGTGCTGGCGCCAATGGGTGTTTTCACCATTGCTGACGATCCTAGTGAAGAGCAGCTGATGTTGATTGCGACTGGCTCTGGTGTGACGCCGTTTCGAAGCATGGTGCTTGATCTTTTGCAGGAGAAAAAAGACCAGCGCGAAATTTGGTTGTACTGGGGGTTGCGACATTTAGAAGACTTGTTTTGGCAAGACGAGTTTCAAGAGTTGAGCGAAACCTTTCCCAACTTCCATTTCCACCCAGTCATTTCGCAACCCACCCCCGAGTGGCCACTCTGTCGAGGTCGGGTGACTGATTGTTTAGCAGTCCATGCACTCCCACCCAAAGCTGGGTACTACTTGTGTGGTAATCAAGCTATGATCAAAGAGGTGATGGCGTTCTTACCGACCAAAGGTATTGAGCCACAGCACATTCATCACGAGAAATTTTATTAACAAGTAGCACAGGATTATTATGACAGATCAAGCTAAAACACCAAATACAGCCACAGCCAAGCCAGCAGTTCCGGGTCAGGCTGCCGTTGCACAAACGCATCAAGCTGGTAAGTATCGAGTTGAAGTCATCAATGAGAAGTGCATCGGTGCCGCTAGTTGTGTGGCGATCGCTCCTCAAGTGTTTCAGCTCAATGAGCAAAACATCGCTGAGATCCTCTCGCAAGATGGCAACGATGACGACACCAAGTTATTGGCCGCTCAAAGTTGTCCAACCGCAGCCATTCGAGTGATAGACACCACCACCAATCAACAGGTCTGGCCACGCGAGGTTTAAGACCACACTACTAAAGGGAACGCTATGAAAAACATTCCTTTACTGATTGCTACTTTGTTCGGAACCATGGTCTTAATTGGAGCCATGGTAATGGTGTTTTCGCGCCAAGCCGCACCGCAAGAACTCGATCCTCAGTTAGTTGCAGGTGAGGCGCGGTTAGTCAAAGGGGCAACCCAAAGTGCTCAAGTCACTGTTGTCGAGTTTAGTGATTTTCAATGTCCAGCCTGCCGAGCGATTGAACCACTTGTGAGCCAGGTTGCGGCCACATATCCAGATAAGGTCCGCGTGATCTATCGCCACTATCCACTGGTTAACATCCACCAGAACGCCTTGCTCGCAGCTCAAGCTTCAGAGGTGGCCGCCGAGAGCGGAAAGTTTTGGGAGATGCACGATCTCCTGTTTGATCGACAGTCCACCTGGAGCCAGCTCAAGACTGAAGCAGAGGCAAAAGACCAATTTGCGGCCTATGCTGAAGAACTAGGAATTGACAAAGCTACGTTTCTAGAGAAAATAGACTCAGAAGCGATCAAACAGCGAGTGGCCACTGATGTCGCCACTGGCAACCAAATTAAGATCCAAGCCACGCCCACTCTATTTGTGAATGGTCGCCAACTCACTGCCCCACAACAGTTGCTGACAACTGTTGAGTCGTTCCTTAAGTAACAACGTCAGACATCCTGAGGAAGGGGTGACATGAAAAAATTTGTGCCATTTATTTTCCCACTGATCGCGTTAGTGATCGTGATTTTCTTAGCGTATCGTTGGTACTCGATGAACACGCCAGCCAACAAAGGTGAGATCTCGGACTTTGGCGAAGGTGTCACCATTGAGAATCTTAGCGAAGACACCCAAGCTGCCATCATCAAGGGTTCTCCAGATTTGAAAACCGCAACTCTGAGCGGTGAAGGCGAAGTGAATGGTGAAGTTCGTTACGAGATCAAAGATGGCAAAGTGCGGTTTACTGTCATGGCCGAACTGCCAAAGCCAGGCACCGGTGGGTACCAAGTTTGGTTAAACAAGGTGGGCGGTTCACAACGTCAGAAAGCGTTTGAACTGGTACCAGGTAAAGGTGGCTACATTGGTAGTGCCGCCATCGATGAAGCCTTGTTACCGTTTGAAGTCAACGTTACTAAGCCCGGCGCCACTTCGGCTGCACCAGGCGAAACGGTGCTCAAAGGTGTAATTAATAAGTAAGATTTCCTGCTTGATGTCTTACTCGAGTATGATAGGCTAAAGTAGTTGCTAGTTACTAGAGAGTCCTCGAAGGGGACTTACAAAGGAGCAGTATGGCAAATGGTACAGCTTTCAGCTACACCAACAAAAAAGGTCAAACCTACTACCTTCACACCCGTGAAGTGAAGTTGAAGAATGGCCGCGTGCAGACGATCTACTTCTTCGCTCGCGACATTCGCCCAGGTGCCTTACCAGCCGTTCCAGCTGGTTACACCGTGGTTGAGACCGCCCGAACTGGCATGCCAGTTCTCAAAAAAGCTGCCTAATCGGTAGTTTTACATTGAACTTGAACCCCCCGCCTCCGGCGGGGGGTTTGGTATGTGATAATACATAACGAAGTTATGACTACCTCGATTCCCACCCAGCCAGTCACTCAGGACCAAATCATGGCTCGACTTAAGACAGTGATTGATCCGGAACTGAACATCGACATTGTCAGTTTGGGTTTGGTGTACGAAGTGAACGTCGAGCCGAATACTATGAAACCTCATGTGGAAGTTATCATGACTTTGACCACCCCTGGCTGCCCATTGGCAGCGGTCTTTGATACAATGGTTCGCGATGCCCTGATCGGGTTGCCGGGCTTGGATCCGGACCAAGGTTTGCACGTTAAACTGACATTCGATCCACCTTGGGTACCTGACTTGATGTCAGAAGAAGCCAAAGCCGAACTAGGCTTTGACTAGAAAGGTATCGTGTCCCGATTGAGTACCCTGATAGTGATGACCGCCAGTCTTGTCGTGTTGGCTGGCTGTACTCACACAAAACCCATTCCGCTTCCAGCCCAGTCAACTGTTCCAGCAACCACGGGAGAGACGATGACTGGGGACACAGTAAATCTTGAGGTACAGGAGGCAGTTCCAGCTGGAGTGACCTTAGTGAAGGCCCAGAACTTTCAGTTTCAGCCCCGCGAAATCCGCGTCAAAAAAGGTGAGAAGCTGGTGATGCGGGTCCAGAGTGTCGATGGTTTTCATGACCTCAAAATTGACGCCCTGCAGGTGGCAACGAAGCCGCTAGCGCCGGGACAATTTGAGGACATTACCATTCCTACTGATCAAATAGGCACGTTTGAGTACTACTGCAGTATCTCCAATCACCGAGCTCGAGGTATGATTGGTCAACTGATTGTTGAGTAGGCTATAGGCAGTCAAACAAAGAAGCAAGGAGAGTAGTATGTTGAAAATTGCACTGGGCGCTGATCATGGTGGGTTTCATTTTAAGGAACAGCTAAAGGCTCAACTGAGTGGCGCAGGCTACGAGGTGGTAGACGTAGGAGCCGCTCAGCTGGAGGCAGACGACGACTATCCTCAGTACGCAGCAGCAGTGGCAAGATTGGTAGCTGCTGAGAGTGTGGAGCTGGGTATTTTGGTGTGCCGCTCAAGCATTGGCATGACCATGGCCGCCAACAAGATTAATGGAGTGCGGGCGGCTAGTTGTGCTACTCCACGCCAGGCTCAACTGGCCCGAGAGCACAATCATGCCAACGTTCTGAGTTTGTCAGCCGACGAGCTGACGTGGGAGCAGGTTTGGCCGGTCGTTGAGGCGTTTGTGGCCACCCCAGTTAGCCCTGAAGAAAGACATCGCCGACGGGTAGCGGCCATCATGGCATTAGAAGCAAATGAGTAGTTTCTGGTTATTTTGAAATCAAGTAAAAAAAGAGGAAGGCAGCATGCAGTTTTATCCGGGAATTTTAAGTGATTCAGTCAGTGTGGTGGCAGATCGATTGGCTGTGCTCAAAGAGCAAGCTGGTGTGACGGTGGCTCATATTGACATCATGGATGGCTGGCTTGTGGACGACATCACTGTGGCGCCACTGGACTTGGTAGAGCTTGATTTTGGAGACCTACGATGTGATCTCCACTTGATGGTTGATGAGCCAATTGATTTTGTGTTGGAAGCGCAAGCCATTAAAGAGTTCTTGCCGATTCGGACCATGATTGGCCAGGTTGAACACATGAGTTTCCAAAAAAGTTTTATTGAAGAGGTTAAAGTCCATAACTGGCAAGCCGGTTTGTCACTGAACCTGCACACACCAGTGTCCGCTATTGATGATGAAGTCTGGCCACACTTGAGTTTGGTGCAGATTATGGGTGTCGAGATGGGTAAGAGTGGACAGGTGTTCCAACCAGCGGTTTTGGATAAAATTAATGAGTTGCGCTTAAAAGCTGAAACACAACACCTGTCGTTGGAGATTTGTGTTGATGGTGGCGTTAAACTGGATCTGTTGCCTCAGCTTCAGGAACATGGAGTGAGTTCAGTAGTGGCCACCAGTGCTGTCTGGCAATCACCAGACCCAGCCGTAGCTATCGAAGAGTTTATAAAGATTAGTGAAGGTTAAACCATGAAAACCCAAGTTACTATTCCGGCCGCCCAGCGTCACTGCAGCATCCAAAATGTGGCGGTGTTTGGAAGTGCTGATATTGATGAAAACCACCCACTTTACCATGATGCATTCAATGTGGCGCGGTTTTTGGCGTACAACAACAAAGTCGTGGTCAATGGTGGTGGACCTGGAGTAATGGCCGCCGCAACCGCCGGGGCACAATCTGTTGGTGGCACGACGTTGGCGGTTACCTTTTATCCCAAGGACATGCCGGAGTTTGAAGGTCGATTTTCTGGTAATCAAGTGACGCTTGAGATCAAGACAGCCAACTACATCGAACGCATGTTTGGGTTGATGGACCACGCGGATGCTTTTATTTGTTTCCAAGGTGGAACTGGTACGTTGTCAGAGTGGACGACTGCTTGGCTGCTGGCTCATCTGTATTATGGCAACCACAAACCATTGATTTTGTATGGCCAGTTTTGGCATGACGTCATGAGGGTCATGAACGATCATTTCTTCATTGGCGAAAAGGAACGTCAAGTGTATCGGATTGCCAATAACGAGGACGAGGTGATTCAAGCCTTGTCACAATTTGAAATGGAGTTGGCCGATCGGTGTGGTTTACCACCCCGACCACCGCACTATGCCTGATGTAATTACCATTGGCTCTGCTTTAGTTGACATTTTTGTGTCGTCTCCGGACTTTCAGTTGCGAGAGAACGACGGCAATGTGCTGGTGTGTCAGCGGTTTGGCGAAAAACTAGAACTTGATAGTTTGGTGATTGAAACTGGCGGTGCAGGTACCAATACCGCGGTCGGCTTTCAACGGTTGGGGTTCCGAGTGGGAGTGGTGGCAGAGCTGGGGATGGATGCATTTTCAGATGTCGTGGTGAATGATTTGGTCAAAAATCAAGTTGAAACCACCTGGCTGGTAAAAGAGCGCAAAGAACAAACCGGCGGTTCGGTAATTCTTGTTAGCCAAGAAGGTGGCCGGACAGTGCTAGTTCACCGTGGGGCAGCTTCGCTGCTCGGTGTTGAAGACATGCCGGACAAAGCCTTAGCGAGTGCCAGATGGTTGCACATCTCATCGATCGGTGGCCAAATGCCAACCTTACAACATATTTTCAAACGAGCTCGACAAAGCTCGGTGGGAGTGTCGTGGAACCCAGGCAGTCCAGAACTACGATGGGTGGCTGAGCATGGGCTGAGTGAGTTGGGTCTGAAGTGTGATGTACTGATGGTGAACAAAGAAGAGTGGCAGATGATTGCTGATCATCATGCCCAGTTACAACGGATAGTACCTGAGATTGTGGTGACTGATGGCAAACAAGGCGGTCAAGTGTTGCTAGCTGGCAAAGAACCGCAAAAATATGAAGCACCCAGTGTGAACTCTGTTGATGACACCGGGGCGGGCGATGCCTTTGCCACTGCCTACGTGGGAGCTCGATTACTCGAGCGACCAGTCTCAACCGCGATCGAGTGGGGGGTGGCTAACTCTGCCTCTGTTGTTCAGAAAGTTGGGGCCAAGCCGGGCTTGCTGAGCCGCACTGACCTTGAGACAATGTAAATGCGTAGTACTGCGCTATGAACTTATGACCGATTACAAACAACTGCTCAACGACGAAATTCAGGCGCTCAAGACCCGAGTCCAATCGGCCAGTATTCCTGAGGAGCTGCGCCTCAAAGTCGCCAAGGATATCGTGGCTTTGGAGCGGTCAGTTGAGTTGGGTTCGTACGACGAGAAGTACGAAAAAGTATCCCGGTACATTGAGTGGGTTTTAAAAGTTCCTTGGGCAACGGAAACGACAGATACCCTCGATATCGCTCACACCAAACAAATTTTTGACTCACACCATTACGGGTTGGGCGAAGTCAAAGATCGCTTCTTAGAGTACGTGGCCATCTTGAACTTGCGGCAACAGCAAGCTGAAGCAGGGTTCCGAGCGCCTATTTTGCTGCTGGTTGGTTTGGTGGGTACAGGTAAAACCACGTTTGCCTTTTCACTGGCTGAGGCGTTAGGCCGCAAAATTGTTCGGATTCCGTTTGGTGGCATGAGCTCAGCCAAAGAGTTGCGTGGTCAGTCACGTCTCTTGTTGGGTTCTGAGCCTGGCAAGATTGTCAAAGGTTTGTGCGAAGCACAAGTTCGCAACCCGATTATTTTACTCGATGAAATCGATCGGTGTTCGGAAGAAGCTCGGATGGACATCATGGGCGTGTTGGTTGAGTTGCTCGACCCAGCCCAGAACCATGCCTTTGTCGACAACTACCTCGACTATCCAGTTGACTTGTCTCACGCAATTTTTATCGCTACCGCCAACAACACGACCGGCATCGCCACTGCGGTCATGGACCGGATGGAGAAAATCACCATGCCGTCGTACACCGACCAAGAGAAGATCATGATCGCTAAACACTACATTTTGCCAAAACTGTATGCCGACTCAGGTTTGCGGCCTGAACAACTGGTAATCAAAGAGGAAGTGTGGCCACGCATGACTCGGCCACTGGGGTACGATGCCGGTATCCGCACTCTGGAGCGGACGTTGCAAGGTATGGTCCGCAAAGCAGCTCGCATCATCGTCGAAAAAGGCTACCCCGAAGTGGTGATCACCAATCAAAATGCCAATATTTTCTTGCCACAGTTTTAAGAAACGTCGCGTAAAGTTCACCTCCTCGACCTCTGGTAGCTGTGATAGGATATGCCCATGAGCTCAATGGATAGCGCTCTTTCTAAGGCAGAGCAGTTAACTGCAGTATGTGCAGATATGGAAGCCGCCGCCGGCGAGTTGCCGTTGGCGAACACCGGTCGTGATATCGTGCCTGGTGAAGGCAGCAGTGACGCCAAAATCATGTTTATCGGTGAGGCTCCTGGTGAGGAAGAAGCTCGGCAAAGAAGGCCCTTTGTGGGGCGGTCAGGGCAGCTATTTCGGCAGGTTTTAACCAAAGTTGGCTACTCGCCAGCCGAGGTATATATAAGCAACATTGTGAAGGTTCGGCCACCGGGCAATCGTGATCCCATGCCAGATGAGATTACGGCCTTTAGACCTTTTTTGGATCGGGAGATAGCGATTTTGCAGCCAGCTCTGATTGTGACCTTGGGTCGTTACAGTATGGGCAAATTCTTGCCAGGAGTTAAAATTTCTCAAGTCCATGGTCGATTACACAAAATTGCTTGGAATGGTCAGACTATGTTTATATTACCGATGTACCATCCAGCCGCGGCCTTGCGAGCCCCCAACGTGAAACAAGCGTTTGAAGCCGATTTTCAAAAGCTGCCAAAAGTGCTAGGGTGGGTGCAAGACCAGCAGGCTACAGCTGAGTTGCATGCTGAGGTAAGCGAGGCGTTACTATAACGACAAAACTATGAACATGATTGTTTTTCTTTTTCTGCTGCCGTTGCTGGCTATTGTGAGTGCTTCAATTCTGTATCGTCACAACGGCAAACACGAAATAATGAAGTTTGACCTGGTTCAGTTTGTATATGCTTTTGTGCTCATGCCATTGGTGTTTGTGTGGATGAAGAGTTTTATTTTTGTGTCATTTAAACAGCAATTGAATTTGGGTTTATCGGTAACCGAGTTGTTTGTGGTCGATACTGTTTTTAGTACCATGTTTTTGTTTATTTCTGCGTTTGTAGTTATTCACTCTTTAACGAAGAGTTTTGATTTGCGTCGAGTGCGCGATCCCTTGTATGACATTTTTAGCCACTCAGAATTTTTTCACCAAATGTTGTCACACTTGGCTATCTATATGGGAGTAGCGTTGATGATGACAGGTTTTGCACTGATAAACCTGTGGGTGCCATTTGAAATTGAGATAGAGCATGCTGCTTTTTATGGAGTGATGGGTTTAGCATTTCTGACTGGTATAGTTGGTTTCTTAGCAATCTGGAAGTATGAAGCGCCATCAGCAATGTTCATGCGGATTATGAAGTTATTGATCGGATTTTGTTTTGTGTTGCATGGAATTGGTTATCTAGTTAGTGATGTTAGTTTTAAGCCAACATATAGCGCGTATTGGTTTTCATCATTTGCTTTCTTGGCCATGGTAATGATGGCCGTGTTTGCTGAGCGGCGAGAGCCTGACCCCGAACCACGTTGGTTAAAACGGTTGCCGTTCAAGCTTAATTGGCGAAAAGGTATGTATTATTGGCGGTTTGCTTGGAAGCAACTGGCCAAAGTTAAGTCGTAGAGATAAGGAGTTTCTATGAATCAAGTTAGTGTTTTCCCGATGGGGGGAATGGGTAATGTTACCCAAAATATGTTTCTTTATCAGGTCGATGAAGAAATGCTGATTGTGGATTGTGGAATCGGTTTTCCCGACATGTACATGCCGGGTGTCGATGTGCTCATTCCTGACATCAGCTACCTGCTGAAACAGCTCGAGTCAGGTAAGAAGATCGTCGGTATGATTCTGACACACGGCCACGATGACCACATCGCGGCGTTACCGTACATTCTGCCGAGTTTGCCGGAGTTTCCGATATATGCCTCAGCTTTGACAGCTGGGTTTGCTGCTAATCGGATGCGCGACGGTGGTATCGAGCGAGAAATCAAGGTGGTGACTGATCACCAGTGGTTTGAAATAACTCAAAAGTTCCAAGCGCAACCCATCGCCATGACACACTCAGTGCCAGATACTCGGCACTATGCCATCAAAACCCCTGCGGGTGTTTTCTATCACGGCTCAGACTTTAAGCTCGATCCAAATCCGGTTGACGGAGTCAAGCCAGATTTCGCACACATCACCGAACTCGGAAACCAAGGTGTGTTGTGTATGATGATCGACTGTCTGCGGGTGGAACGGTCAGAGTGGACCAAGTCCGAATCAACCGTTGGGCCAGTCTTGGATACTGCCATGGGTAAGACCAAAGGTAAGTTTATCGTGACGTTGATGAGTTCTCATATTCATCGCATCCAACAGATTATCGATTCAGCTGCTAAACACGGTCGCAAAGTTGCATTTGTGGGGCGATCGGTGGAGCAGAACGTCGAGGCAGCAGTTACCTTGAAAAAACTGCATCTGCCCCAAGGTATTCAAGTTGATAAACGCGATTTGAGCAATCTGCCTGATAGTCAGGTGTGTGTCATTATTGCCGGTAGCCAAGGGCAAGAAGGCTCCTCGCTGGTGCGGGCTGTGTATGGGGACCACCCAATGCTGCAGATCAAACCTAGCGACCAAGTCGTTTTCTCAGCCGATGCTATCCCTGGCAATGAAGTGCCGTACTATGCTGCGATTGATGAACTATGCCGCAACGGTGTGCACGTCATCTACCCTGATTTGGAACCAAATCTGCACCAATCTGGCCACGCCAGTGCTCCAGAGCAACAAGAGTTGCTGGGCATGGTGAAGCCTCAATTTGTGATGCCAATTGGCGGCGCTGACCGACACCGAGTAAAGTTTGTGGAGTTGGTGGCAGACCAAGTGGGTGTTGCGCCCGAGCGGGTTTTAATTCCAGGTCACGGTGAGGTCCTTGGCTTTGGCACTGGTCGGCCTGAGGTCATCGATCAAGTCACCTTACAAGCCAGAACTGTTGATGGTTTGGGAGTCGGTGACGTTGGTCCGGTGGTGTTGGCTGACCGGCGGGCTTTGAGCCAAGCTGGCATGATCGTCATCATTGTGCCACGCACCAAGCGTGGCTATGACCTGAAGCATGTCTCAGTGGTATCCCGTGGTTTTGTGTTCATGAAAGAAGCAGACGAAGTCATTGAGTTCATTAAGCGAACTACCGCTGAGATTGTTAACGAGCTGGGTCGGAAGGCCAAGGATGATGAAGTTAAACGAACGATCGAGAAGCGACTCGGTCGCAAGTTGTACAAAGTTATTCAGCGTGAACCAGTCATCATGGCGGCAATTGTCGAAGTCTAGCTTTCCCGCTAAACTAGAGTTAATAACCTGGCAGTGGGACTGGGTGTTTGTCTGGTGATGGCGAGGCTGACTCTTGCACTCCAGACCAAGATATGCTAAAAATTATCCTATAATATTTTGACCTATGGGCAGACGACGTAAAAAAGGACCATTTCTCCAGCTGAGACCCGAGACCATTCACTCCATCGTGGCGGTGATTTTGATCTTGATTGGGGTGTTGATCATGGTCTCGTTTACGCGTCAAGGCATTGTGCTCCAAACCTTGAATCAGTACTTGATGATCAAGTTTGGTGTCTCGATGCTTTTTTTCCCGTTTGTGTTTATTGCCTCTGGTTTGGTCATGTTCCAAACTCCATGGGCCTGGTCCAAGCCACATGTGCTACTCGGCACGGTGCTGATGGCAGTGGGGGTGATGGGTGCTGCTCGAGCAGGCCAAGTTGGGGCAGAGACATTTGCCACCTTGTCGATGCTGATTTCATCAGTGGGTAGCTATGCCCTCTTTATTAGTTTGCTGATTATTGGCAGCTTAGTGATTGGTCAGTGGTCAGTGGCTGAGCTGCTCAAGGCCTTTGCCAAGTTGGCCGATCGCCCGCCGAAGGTGAAGTCTGAACCTGAAGTTAGTGATGCCGACATTAAGAAAGCCAAAGGCTTCCAGATTCCCAAGTTGTCACTTGGGTTGGGTAAAAAGGCTGAGCCTGGGTTTAGCGTGAATGATGCCAGTATGATGACACAGAAACAGTTAGCTGATGATGGCACTGGCACTGCTATTATGCCTGCCCAACCAGCTAAGCCGAAAGCAGCTGGCGAACTGACGACTGTACCCACCGAGACCGCCCCAATGGTGTGGGAGTACCCACCATTGTCGCTGCTGTCAGCTAGTAAAGGTGGCGAAGCCGATCGTGGTGACGTTAAGTCAAATGCCCAGACCATCGAGAACACGTTGGAGTCGTTTGGCATTCGCGCCAAAGTTGCCGAAGTCAATTACGGTCCATCGGTTACTCAGTACGCGCTGGAAATTAGCCGTGGTACCAAGCTTTCAAAAATCACCACGCTTGCTACTGACTTAGCGCTAGCCTTGGCTGCTCCAACCGGACAAATCCGGATTGAGGCCCCAATTGCAGGCCGATCACTGGTGGGTATTGAGGTGCCAAATAAATCTGCCCAGTATGTCACTCTGCGGACCATGTTGGCTTCTGACTTGATGAAGAAACACAAGTCGAAGTTGGCGGTGGCCCTAGGTATCGATGTGGCCGGTAAGCCCATCGTGGCTGATATTGGCAAAATGCCTCACGTACTCATCGCTGGTGCGACGGGTTCAGGTAAATCGGTAGCAGTGAACACGTTCTTGTGTTCGATGCTGTTTCGGTCCAGTCCATCTGAAGTGAAGTTTATCTTGGTCGATCCCAAACGAGTTGAGCTAACTGGTTATAACGACATTCCCCATTTGTTGACTCCGGTGATTGTGGAGCCGAGTAAAGTGGTCTCAGCTCTCAAATGGGCAACCGCGGAGATGGACAGTCGTTATAAGAAACTGGCTGAAGTTGGTGTCAAAAATATTGATGGTTATAACGAGTTGGCGGGCTTTGCCGCTATGCCGAGCATCGTGATCGTCATCGACGAGTTGGCTGATATTATGTTGTTTGCCCCAGCCGAGGTGGAAGAGAGTATCACCCGCATCGCTCAGATGGCACGGGCGGTGGGTATTCACTTGGTGCTCGCTACTCAGCGCCCATCTGTCGACGTCTTGACCGGTTTGATCAAGGCAAACGTGCCAACGCGTATCGCGTTTAATGTGGCTTCGATGATGGACTCCCGTGTGATCATTGATGGTCCAGGAGCTGAGAAGTTGCTGGGCCGAGGCGACATGTTGTTTGTGCCACCGGACCAAGCCAAAGCCACGCGTATTCAAGGTACCTATGTATCTGACTCAGAGATTCGCAACCTGATTGATTTCATCAAGTCACAAGGCCAGCGACCAGATTATCAAGAAGAGATTACCACCAAATTTAAGCCAGGTATGATTAAAGGTGGCTCCAGTGGAACCGATAGTGCCGATCGTGACGACTTGTTCCTGGAAGCTGTCAAACTGTTCTCACAGTATGACAAGGCTTCATCATCATTGATTCAACGTCGATTGTCAGTGGGCTACGCGCGGGCGGCAAGAATCTTAGACCAACTGTATGAAGCGGGCTTAGTTGGCCCAGCAGATGGCAGTAAACCGCGTGAAGTAAACCTCGGTAAAATCCGCGAGTACCTCTCGACTCAGGCAATGCCGGAGTAGGGATGGTATCTTAGTTCTCCAGGCTAAAAACCTTTAAAAACTTGCCCCGATGAGCTATAATATAGGCTATAGGGGATGTATTGCTTTGACGTGATACGCACTTTAACATCTGCAGACGCTCGTTGACTCACGCGAGGTAAAACAGGGTCAAAAAACTAACTGGCAATACGCTCAGTAAAGCTTGGAACAAACTAGTCGCTTTTGTGGCTGGTGACAACCAAGACTTGGCTTACGCTTTAGCGTAAACAAGCATTCATTCTTCGATTCTCAGTGGCGGTCGGGAATGGGTGTTCAACACAGTCACTGTGACAGTTGCTTGGTCTGTTGATGCCAAGTAACCCAAGACAATTCATCGACGGGGTTAGGAAACGGCTGGTTGCTTTACCGACCTAACTACACCAAGAAGTAACTATGTCTGTAGATGATGCTGGAGTCGCGGTTGCGGACAGGAGGTCATTCCTCCTCATCTCCACCTTATTTTGGTGTGGCTAATCGGCCACATAAAACGCTACTTTGACCAATTGGTAGCCAGCTTGGATGGCTTGGTCTCTTTCACTCGTTTCGGTAGTAAATAACCGTTGTCCTGTCTGGAGTTGCATGAGTTCGAAGACTGGTTTTGTACCAGGGATTCGTTGTGGATAAGCATAAAACTGTTGACCGGTTGGTTGGTAGCCTGGAAGCGTTGGTGCTTGGGTTCCGTCTGCCAGCAGGTATACAAAATGGTAGCCGTTGGTGAGTTCTAGAGTTGGTCGCAGCCGATCATCGCTGTGCGCTTCAAGAGCGGTGCGAAAAACTTCGCCTTCGGGCGTCCAGCCGAGTAGTTCCTTGGGAGTGGTCCCCCTGTTAATCCAGAGTCGGCGGCTGCCCTGGCGGTTAACATAACGTACTACTGACTGGGTGACCAAGCCGCTGGGAACTGGTGGCTCGGTGGTAGGTAGGAGGTCAGGAGTTGTAGTGCTTAAATTACTTGGCTTGGTTTCGGCTGCTTGTGACCGGATTTCACCTGCTCCATGTGACCACAACCCTAGGGAAACGGTAACCAAGCCCAAACCCAGCAAGCTGAAGGTAACAATGCTCAGAACGATTTGCTGGTGACGCTGCGTCCGGGTGGTTAGCACTCTTTAGTTTTGCCATGTCTGGTGACGATAGTCAATTCTGGTTCCATTACTGACCGTGTGCTAAAGCAACGGCAGTTACTTTTAGGGCACCTAGTTGTTTAAGCACTTCGGCGGCGGCAGCGACTGTACTGCCGGTCGTGATCACGTCGTCGACGAGTAAGATGCGGCGACCTGCTATGTCTGGTGGCGGAATGTGGGTTGCGAAGTGAAAGTGATTGGGATTCAGCCGAGCCTGACGATCCGTCAAACTCGCTTGAGCTTGGCTCGGTTTGGTTTTCACCAAGAGTGGTTGATACGGTAGGGAAAGTCGTTGAGCTAAATGCTGAGCGAAGAGTTCAGTGTGATTAAAACCGCGGTGACGAACTTTACTTGGATGCGTAGGCACCGTGGTGAGTACGTCAGCTGGCGGAAAGGGTATGGCCTGCCACATCAAATCAGCGGCCGTGGCAGCCAGTCCCGTTATTCCCTGGTACTTGTATGCATGAATCAGATTGGAAATTGGGGGCTCAAAAACAGTAGCTGCTAACAGTTGGGGACACCTTGGTAACTCAGCCGGCGGTGGAATCGGCTCAGCCAAGAAACTGACGCGATCCAAACAGTGGACACAGAGATACTGGCCAGTTTTGCCACAACCGACGCAGATGTGAGGCAAGAGCAGGCGATCAAACCACTGCCAGAGCAACATGGTTTTGTTATAGAGGAGAAAGCTTGCGTGTGGCTTGCAAAAGTGGGGTGGGTGGTCGCACCAGGACTCGAACCTGGGACCTCTCGAATGTAGGTCAAACAGTATCAATTAGTGTCTGCGACTAACGCCTTAGCCTGGTGACTGTTTTTTCTTTCTACCTAATACTATATCATCCTTGTCACCGCTAAACTATTACACTTGCTGGCTGTCAGAAAAATTAGGTATACTAAGACTATGGATGAACTCACAATGGTTCGTTACCTTGCGAGGCATTTTTCAAACCAAGGATTTTTGGTAAGGCAAGAGGTTAGTGCCGGTTACGGTAGGGCTGACCTTGTTTTGGTTAAGTTGAATCCGAAGAAATGTGCCATACGAAAGAAACGCAAGCAAGTGACACCTCTCCTTAAGGAAAACTTTTTCCAGGTACTGCGACAATTACCGGACATCGATGACAGAAAGAAACTGCCGCCAAGAGGTATTGATGAGTTGGTTCAATCTGTTCCCGTAAGTAAAAGTTACCTAAAATATCATTTGTTGAGGGAGTTAGAAGACAACGGATACGTCAAGAAAATTGATGATAATTATTACTATAAAGTTAACGGTTGGGTTCCACTTGTGAGCGAAATGATAGCCATTGAAGCAAAATTAAGAGATTGGAGACGTGGATTCATTCAAGCAAACAGGTACAAATATTTTGCTGATAAAACATATTTGGCTATTTTGGCTCAGTACCGTCATTTGGTTGATGATGAAATCTTGGCTAGACAAAATGTGGGATTATTTATCCTGTCTGAGGATGGCAAAAACGTAGAGGAAATCATCTGCCCGAAGTCTCAAGATAAAGCAAAGCAAGACAAGCGCAATTTTGTTTCAGAGTTGTTTCTTTATGATGCACTTTCCAATTGAACGGGGTTCACTCTATAGTATGCTTCGATGAAAACTTCCGGTGTGACAACCTTTATTCCCTGATGTCCACTTAACACTAAAGCATCCTGGTCATTAGAAATAATGATTTTGCATCTGCTACTTAAGGCTAGTTGAAAAAAAATTGCATCTTTTGGGTCCCTAATTGGTATGACAGTGTCTAAGTAGAGCGGGGTTGGCTCATGCATAATAACCATTGTTTGGTAGTCCTGAATAATTTTATCCGGCGAGAAATACTTTTTTTGCCAGTACTTTTTCATTCTAGGCAAATTAACTTTAGCTGTAAATTCTGCTAGTGTGTGACTACATCCGAGTAGCTGGATTTTTTTAGCTAGAGAAAGGTTGAGGATTTGCCTTGCCGGAGTCTTATAACCCATCATGCCAGACACGAGAATGTTAGTATCAGGTATGATTTGAATCATAATAATCAACCAAGTTCTTGCAGTAATCTTTCAAGCTCATCATCGTCTTGTTGGTAATTCCACCCTCTAGAGATTTCTAGAATCCTGCGCCATTTTGTCAAATGAGCTACTTTGATATCTGCACCGAGATTTACCACATAACCCCTGGCAAGAGACTCTGCAGCTGAAAGTCTCTGAATTAAATTCTGAATTTTTTCATCACGAGACATGCCCGTGGTAAGTTGGATGGCTGCCATTCTTTTGATTAGGAAATGAATTTTTCTCGCTGCATAAACAGAGGGAAATGTGCCAGCATTAGCGCACCCAGCACAATCACATCTATAATTAATTTCCTCGGGGCCAAGTAAATCTTCACTGATATAGTCGAACAGTTCCGGGACATATCTCCAGAGGCTGTGGTTCCGACCACGAATGTTTTTTGAATCTTGTTGAAGCTGTTTTAGTGAGAAAGTTTCACCACCTCCGGGAGAGCTAACAAATGCGGAGGCCCCAATTGCATTTAATACTTCACCGAAACCACCCAGATGATTGATTATTACATCTTTGTCTTGAGAAAGTTGGTAGGTTATATCAGCTAAGCCTAGCAGTTGGTCTTCGTCTGCGAGTCGGTCGTCAAAATCGGTGACCATAATAATAAAGTAACCCTGAACCGCAGAATGGAAAGGTTCTGCTTTATAGCAGTCAATAATATAATCGGTTAGCCGCCTGTCACGTAAGACGTTTCCACCAATGCAAATTGGAGCCAGTAATGGTGGTTGTGAGTCTCTCCCATTAAGGATATACAACGTTTCACCGAGCATAGTTAAATTGTTACTGAAGATGGTACTGTTTACATCATCAGTGCAGAGATATGGGGCAATAATGAAAGCGGCTTGGTTTGTCACCTGAAAATCAATAACAGGTACAACTAAGGAATTAAGCCGGTAGGTGGGGTCAGATATTACTCTTTGAATGTCAGTGACCGATGAATACGGGAGTTGTTGAAATGTTGGTTTTTCGTATGTGTTCTGGAACTGAAGCCCATGTGTGACTGGGTCAATAATAACACTGGGAAATTGCTCCCGAGTTTGTTGAAAGAGTTCACTGCGAAAGAACAAATAGTGTGCATCAATCAAGAAATGAGAAAATCCAACGCCGGAACTGAGAATTGCCCCGTCAAGGAATTTTGGAATGAATGTTGGCTCAGATAAAAGTTTAGCCATACGGCCGATTATAATACGCCATCATGTGACTGTGTCGGACAGTTTATGATAGGTGAAAAGACATCTAAAGATTAAACAACTCCGAAAGTGTCACCTTGAGGTATTTTGCTAAGCGACCAATATTGTCTAATGACACGTTCTGTTCGCCTCGCTCCACAGCACCAACGTATGTGCGGTGAATATTTGCCTTAAAGCCAAGCTCCTCCTGTGATAACCCAAGTTTTTTTCTTAGCTCGCGGACACGTATTCCGAATTTTCTCCTTAATATTTGGTCAGGGGGATTGTATTGCCTCATGCAAATACAAGGCTAAAGTTTTGCAGTCAATAGCTCTACAGTTGATGACTAGCATTTATTAAATTGTCCAGATATAATGATGTCGATAAATAGCAAAGGAAACAGCATGATTTCTACACTGTTAACGGCGTTAGTAGCGACTATCGTATTGTGCGTAGGTGCATTTCTTTATGGTGTTATTGAAGGGTGGATTAAGAAACTGAAGAAGTGAATCACCATAGAAATTAAGACCGATAAGCGGAGAACTTGTTTGCCAAGATTTTTACGAATAATAACTACTTTGACCTTACTCTTTGCTACAGGGTTATTATTTCGTTTGGTTTTTGTGGACATTCCAACTCTCTCGGAACGACAAATTTACTTGAGTGTTATGGCTGAGTGTTCGCAGCGTAGATTGGTTGCCATGGCTGAAATTAAGTCAGGAGCCGAGAAAGCCACACAAAATGCAAGTGAAGAAGTGAAGCAAGAGGTTCAGCAATCGCTTACTGATACATATGGCACATTTAACTCCACTGAGTTTTATCAAAAGTGCGCCGAGACAGTGAAACGTGACTGGTCACTTTAGTGTGATACGGTACCGATATTGTTGGCTTATCGCTAGTTATTTCGATACCAATACTCAATACCATGAAGAAAAGCGTCGTTGAAACCACTCCCAAAATTAAAATCAGTGAATTCCCTGAACCAACTGTAGCTAAGTACAGGTATGGTGTTAAGTTCGATACGACTTTCCCATACTTTGGCGGTCGGCGTTTCTGGTTTTTGTGCTCATGTGGGAAAAGAGTAACTGCATTGTACCAAGTGGATGGCAGCAAACCACCTAAATGTCGAACTTGCTTACACCTAACTTACCAGTCACAGGGGTTGAGTGGCAGTTCCCGCCAACTCTGGAGTCTGCTAGACCACATCGACAAAGCTGAAGCCGTTTTTAACGGTTCTAAACAGGTCAAACTATTTCACAAAGGGCAGGCCACACGTCGGTTCAAGCGATACCTTCACCATACTCAAATGGCAGAAAGGTTGGCACTAACACAACCCACCCCCCCCGCTACAGTTTCAGGTACCTCTACCTGATGGTAGGTACCATACTTTCTCGGTCTAGATATCGCTTGACAAAGCTGTGATTAGTTAGATACCCTCGGGTTTAACATAGGTTTTCTAGCGAAAAAATCGCACTGAACCGCTAATAAATAAGCAATTATTTGCTTTTTTGTTGGCGGTTTTTTTGTGGCTAGAAATCCCACGTTGCAGTTACGCGACTGGGAGGTTAAATCGGGCGAATCGTCGCTTCACAGAAAAGTGCCCGACCTAAAACGGATGATGCGTTCCCGACAGCACTCGGGAAAGTGCCCTGATTAGGCTTCATGAGGATAACAAGGCGTTCAAACGTTTAGATGATAGGTCGTAAACGCTGACCACGTAGGCACTTGGTGATAACCAACAACCCTGCTGGTGCTTAGACCACGAGAGCAAAAAGGCTCGTGACCATGCGGATGTAATCATTTCTTCACAGGCGACAGACAACGCCATCAAGTGATGTTAGAACTGACCAATTTGGTAAGGTTTGGGGAGGCCATTTCAAATTTCTTGAGTACCTGATTGGGGTTGGAGGAGCACGACTGAAGAGCGGCGTTTAGTTCCTGCTATAATCCCTTCAGCGCCCTTTAACATCCTGCTTTTGGCTCAGCACTCAACAATAACGGTTCGATTCCGCAGCAGCTTAGGCGATGTCAAGGTTTCTTGACGAAATTGAGGCACATTTTTGAAGTAGTTTCCATCGAAGTGGCATTTCTAGTCACAAGAACTGGAGTTTATATGAATCATCCACAATTCTCACTAAACTTAAACCTTTGTTTAGCATTGGTGATAGCGTTGAGCTAAGAGCAGGATATTTTTTAACTGGTCTCTTTCTCCAACGCGGAGACAATTATTTCAAGGTTTCTCTTGTTTTTCGCATTGGGTATCTCTAAGTATGCGCGACGTCGCTTTTCCAAGACTTGCTGAAGTGCTTGAGTTGGTTTAATTTCGAAGTTGTTCCCTGGAATAGTTCCTTTAAACCGCCTCTTATACTCGTCCATTGTCGGAAATCCTGGCTGTACCAAAGGACTAAGCTTATTAAGCAATAACATTCCTTGCTCAAAAAGCCGTTCACACTCTTCTGAGACGTGATAGTCAGTAAACACCATAGCCTTTAACCGAAAAGGGTCATGAGCAAATGCGTTTCTTGCTTTTTTATATGCTTCAATTTCCTCTAGCAAGTCTTCGAGAATTTGTAACTTCTTGAGTTTGTTGATACCTGCGCCTAACCCAGGCATTGGTTCTTGAAAGAGGAAATCAAAGTACTCTTGAACCTCACCTCTCAGTGTGTAGTAGCTCAATATAGCCATGAAAATAAGTCCTTCAACCAAGACGAAAACTTCATAATTAGCTCCCAGCTTCGAAGCACTATAAATTGTTCTTAGTGTGTCTTCGTTGTACTTACGGAAAATTGACTTTCCACCTTTATCAAAAATGTGAATAGGATACATAGCTACGTTGATTATAGTACTTACCATCGTATAACTAGGCTGTTTTCGTTTCTTTCCACCTTAAACTTTGGGTGCTTTTTTACCTTCTCGGCAAATTGGTCGATGTGAGGCAGCATGTATTCAATTGGCAACTTGCCACGTTCAATATAGGGGTTGTAGGTATTGTTGACCTCGCTAGATTGTTTTGCTGAAAACTTGACATAGTCCTTTTGCATGATGGCAACTGTATGTCCCTGATGCTCAGCAGCCAACATAATTGGTGCCCCAGCATCCAGCATAAAGGTGTCAACACTTTTTCTAATTGAGTACAATTTTACTTCTCTGCCTGCTAGTTTGGATATTTGTCGCATGTACCTTTGAAGTGTAGTTTGTGAAACCTTAAACCATTGGCCTTTATTCACTCTTTCTCGGATGGGTTCAAGGTAATCCAGAGGTAAACCTATACTTCGCCATTTTCCACCTTTTCTTAGAATCATCACGCTGGGCGGGTTACCATCTAAATTCACATGCTCAGGTTTAATCTTGATAGCTTCATTTGGACGCAAACCCATTCGGCAGTAAAAATGCAGGAATTCACGATGCTCCTTTTTTGCCACTCGGTGCAACGCATGGTCATGTTCACCTGGCTCTGTAACTTGGTTAATATACTCAATCAATTTCTCTGGAGCTAAAAGCATTTCTGGTGGCTTTTGGGAACCCTTTTGTTTAGGTCTTCTTACATCTTTTGACCAATCGTGTTCTGTTAGGTCCTTCTCGTAGTGCAACCATTTCAGAAACATTTGTAATCTACCCGTGTCGCTAGCAGCTGATGATTGCTTGATTCTCAGTTGCATGTATTTAACATACTCTCGACATTCTTTTACTGTGAGTTCGCGGCCGTTCAGCCAAATAAGAAAACGCCCCAAAAAGTTCTTGAGGTTTTTAATTGTGAGGTGTGGATGCCCATTGAGGACATACCACTGAACACATTCCTGTGTTAGTTGGTCAAGGTATTGACCTTGAAAATACTGCATGACTGGTTTCTGCCAGGTCACACAGGTGCGGAGCAGAGCTCGTTGTGTTTCACCGAGGTTGCCTTCCGCTTAGGCGTGAGAAAAAAGGCATACTTCCTCCTTTCTCAACTCGTAGGGGCTAGTTTGTTTCCCTACATGGTGGTCAATACAAGACTCGAACTTGTGACCTCGCGAATGTGAATCGCGCGCTCTAACCAACTGAGCTAATTGACCTCATTCTTTTTTGACTCTTGGCTGCATTGCCTCAGTACTCGGACTCACGAATGTGGGTGGAGTGTTCGAACTCTCGAATGTGAATCGAGCGCTCTAACCAACTGAGACTATGCGACCTCGAGACGTATTATAACAAGCCATGGTGGTTTAGGATAGTCGCCACTTCCTGGCTGGTGTTGGTTTGAAACAACTCCACTCGAATTTGACTGGCGTTCGCGACTTCCCGGACGTACCAACCCAGATGCTTGCGCATCGGCAAAAAGTTGTAACGTTCATCATGACTAAACGTTTGTTCAAACAGCTGTGCGTGTTCGAGCGCAATTTGAAAACGGGTCGGCGAAGCCGGAGTTTGATCGGCTGGTTGAAACACATAGGGATTCCCAAAGCTGGCTCGGCCAATCAAGGCACCGTCTAAGTGATAGGTCTGACACTTTTGCAACGCATCTTCGTAGGAACTGACATCACCATTGCCCACCAGCAAGGTAGAGGTTTGGTGGGCCAGCTCAGCCGCTTGGCCGATGTACTCCCAGTTGGCCACGCCACCGTAGTGTTGTTTGAGGGTCCGACCGTGTAGCGCGATGGTAGCTGGTTCCATTTCCAATAGCGTGGGAATCCAGTCTGCAATCACCGGTTGGTCGTAACCGACTCGGGTTTTAACGCTGACAGGTACCGGTCGGGTGGTTTGATACTCCGTCGGTAACAGGGCTTTTCGTCTGGCCACCTCGGCCGTGATGCTGGGAATAATGTCGGGACAGTCGGCGGTTGTTTGACCAGACTGCCACTCGGCGATACCAGTTTTAACAGCCCGAATAATATCTTGAGCTAGGTGAGGTGTTTTTATCAACGCGGCCCCGGCGCCTGAATGGGCGACATTTTTGGCGGGGCAACCCATATTGATATCGATGCCATCAAAGCCCAGCTCGCACAACAAAATGGCAGCTTGGCGAAAGTACTCGGGGGTACTTCCGTAAATCTGGCCAATCACCGGTCGTTGGGTTTCGTCAAAAAGAAACTCTTTGAGCAAGCGTTCCGCTCCGTGACACAGGCCTTCGACACTGGTGAACTCCGTGTAAATCAAAGCTGGCTGACCATACTTTTTTTGTATCTGCCGGTACGGCTGATCGGTCACCCCATCCATGGGTGACAAACCAATGATTGGGCGGGCTAGTTTGGTCCAAAAAGTGCTATTCATCGAGCTTCTAGTATACATGGCCGAAGCAAGTCGACGTTAGCGACGGTGTTTCAAGTACTGTGCCCAGTACCAATGTGGCCACCAAAACCTTGGCAGTTTTTTGCTGGGCACAGCTCGCAACTGACTCCGGTGCTGACGGGGCGCTGCTGACTCGTAGTTAACGAGTAACTCAAGCTTGTCACCTTTTTGACTCGTCACTCCACTGTGACTGAGTCGGGTTGGTTGGCCAGCTGGGTCATACACCCAAGCTTGCAGAGTGTAGGTTTGTGAGCGCTGGGCGTTGACCGCAATCCGATAGGTTCCAGCCCGCGGCTGAGCCACCAGTGTTTGGGTGAGAGATCGAGTTTGCCGCCCAGTGACTGGGTCACGCAGTTGTTCAGTCAGCCGAGTTTGAGCCACTGTTTGGCCCGACTCATCAGTGATCGTGAGCTGGAGTTCTGGGTCGTGCAAGAACAGCAGATAGCTCAGGTCAGTGTGGCTGGGTTGAAAGGTGCGGGTTGAGAGAATTGGTGTCCGATGCTGTGAGAGCTGAGTGAAGGTATAGGCAGGGTCTTTGATGCCAATATCAGCTGGCAGCACCGTATCACCGACCACGAAGTGACCAGGTAGTTGTAGCACGACTGGTTTTTGGGCCGAAATTTCTTGCTGAGCCGTTGCCAAGTCGCTGCCACTGACTGCTCGATACTCAAGAGCAGGCGTGCCCTGCTGGTCACTGAGTTGCTTGGTCAACCGAGTCACGGCTAGCCAGTTGAGGGCGCCTTCGCCTAGGTATCCGTCAGCTTGGCTTTTTAGCCATGCATTCAGTGTGGCTGGGGTTAGATCACTACCGTCAGGTAGTTGCGTCAGACCGTGATAGCGTAAGATCATGGCCATGCTAGTCAGGGCGCAGCCCCAGCGACGGATGGTGGGGTTCTGACTCCAGCGGGTAGCCGAGTCGTACTCCTGCTCAGCCCAGAGAGGATCACTCTGTTTGAAGAGTGTCACTTGTGCTGGGGCAGTGGGTTCGGTCAGCTCAGTCACTGAGATGTTGTCAAATCGAACGCGAGTAGGAGCGACAGCTCCGGTTCCGGCTTTGATGCCGATTTTGCCGTAGTTTTGATTAAAGGTTGGATCGTACTCTTCACCAACCAACTCACCATTAATCCAGATCGAGATCAAACCACTGTTAAACCTGATTTTTACGCGGTAGGTTTGACCATTAATCATAGTGAACGGCCGGTTGATGCTGAAGGGCGTCGAGCCATTCAGGACCCGGACCAAGTTGTAAAAACTGTCCACGAAGTGAAACTCGTACCAGTTGGCCAGGTTTTCGAAGCCAAAAGAGATATTTTTATCACTACCTTCGAGCGGTGTGTAATCAAGTTCATACTCAATATTCTGCCAACGTGAGTTCCAGTACTCGGTTTTGGGTACCATCTCGATAACAGTGGAGCGAGTGGTGATATAGGCTTCAGCTTGCTCGTCTACGACTTTCCAAAGTTCAGGTCGAGTGCGGGTGGTTTCCCATTTGGAAAAACCTTGACTGAAGTCATCTTGAAACACAGGCGCTGCCACTGCCTGCGTGGGCCAGCCGGCCACTCCCAGCCACAACCCCAAGCTCAAACTGGCTAAAACGGTTGCCTTCATGTATGCTCCTTCCATGGCTACTCGACAAGCTTTTTACGACCACTATCACCGACAAAATGATCGATTTAACAAGCTCATTGGAGTGAATAACTTTACTTACTTTTATATCTTTGAACTCTTGCACCAAGCTTGCTTACCACAGCAGTACCAGGGGTTAGACATTTTGGATGTCGGTTGTGGTGTGGGTACATTGAGTCTGTGGCTGGCTCATAAAGGTGCCAAAGTGCAAGGTTTGGATGTTTCACCACGGGCAATTGGGATCGCTACCAACGCGGCTCAGTCGCTAGACTTAGACAACGTCACCTTTCGGGTGGGTGAGTTACACTCCGGCAAAGGGAAGTACGATCTAGTCTTGTGTTCGGAAGTTATTGAACACGTGCCTGATGATCAAAAACTGTTGGATCTGATTTGGACACAACTTAAACCAGGTGGACAACTGGTGTTAACTACTCCCAGTCGGGAGTTGTGGCTGTATCACTTGGGTTATTATCGCCACTTTGACCAAGCCGTTGGGCATGTGCGCCGCTACACAGTCGCGCAGATCGTGAAGCTCGTCACGGAAGCGGGTTTTGAAGTTGAGTACCAACGAGCAGTGGAAGGTCCGCTGCGAAACATTTTGTTTACGTCGCCGTTGGGGATTTTGATCAAAGGTATTCGCGGTCCTTTGGTGCCGCTGTTTCATTGGTTTGACCGATTATCCGCCAAAGTTGCGGGTGCAGCCGACATTCAAATCATTGCACGTAAGCCAATTGGTCGGCAAAAAAAGTGAGTTCAAGTATGCAGATTGTGCACCTAGCTGCCCACTACTGGCCCCATCGCGGTGGGGTGGAAACACATGTGGGCGAAGTTAGCCGAGCATTGATCGCCGCTGGTCACCGGGTCACAGTGGTGACACAACCTGAAACTGACCAGGCTCCCGAGCAAGAAACTTGGCAAGGGCAAACCATTGTACGGCTACCGTCAGCCGTGCTCAACCAAACAAGTTGGCGGTACAAACTGACCATTTGGCGCTGGTGGTGGCAGCACCGCGAACTCCTGCACAGTGCGGATGTGATTCAGGTTCACGATGTTGGTTGGTGGTTGCTGCCAGTTTGGTGGCTGGTTCGCCCGAAACTGTTTATCACTTTTCACGGTTGGGAAACTACATGGCCAATCCCAACCACAGCCAAAGTCCAGCGATGGTTTTTGAACACGATTGCCCGTGGCAGTGTTCATGTGGGAGCTTGGATTCAAGAGTTCTATTGGGATCGACCAGATTTGGTGACGTATGGTGGGGTGTCGGATTCGCTGCCCTTGCCGCGGTGGCCCAGTTCTCGTACAAAGCTGCGAGTGACTTTTGTGGGGCGATTAGAGGCAGACAACGACATCGATAGCTACTTGACCGCGTTGCGTTTGCTGCGAGACCAACATGTGCCAGTCAGTGTGACCTGGGTCGGCGACGGTAGCTGGCGGCCGCAGTGTGAGGAATTTGGGACAGTGACAGGTTGGATAGATAATCCAACTTCGCAGCTGCAGAAGGCTGATGTTGTCTTAGCCAGTTCATACCTAAGTATTTTGGAGGCTCAAGCGATGGGCAAACCGGTCATTTCAGCCTACAGTTTGCCACTGAAAGAACGCTACTTGCAAACCTATCCTGGCTCACATTGGCTCCGGGCAGAGTCGCAACCAGCGGCTATCGCCCAATGTATTACCAGCTGGCTGCATCCCAGTCCGACTGAGCAAGCTCATGTTAAGTTGGCAGCTGCTTGGGCGCGGCAACAAACTTGGGCCAAAGTGGCAGAGCTGTACTTGGAGTTATGGAGTCGACATGTCTAAACAGACACGTTCGCCGCATCCCAAAGTAGCCGTTATCGCAACGGTGTTGAATGAGCGCACCAGTATTGCAGCGTTGCTAACTGGTTTGAGCCAACAAACTCTGCAGCCTGATGAAGTGGTGATCGTTGACGCGGGTTCGAGTGATGGGACTTTTGAGTGGTTGCAAACAGCCAAGCAGCAGTTTCCGAAGTTGGTTCTCAAAGTTGTGCAACAGTCCGGGAACCGAAGCCAAGGTCGCAACCTAGCGATTCAGAACACGGCTGCGGAGTGGTTAGCTATCACTGATGCCGGTTGTGTGCCGGTGAAAGAGTGGCTAGCAGAGTTGGTTCAAACGGCGCAAGATATCGCAGCCGCCTCGCACTGGCCGGTGGTGGCTGGGTACTATCAAGGTCAAGCCAAGACCGCGTTTGAAGCGGCTGAGTTACCTTTTGCGTTGGTGATGCCCAGCCGAGTTAATCCGCAGCACTTCTTGCCAGCTTCACGATCGATGCTGATTGATCGACGGGCTTGGCAGTTGGTGGGAGGATTTCCGGAGCATTTGTTGGTGAGTGAGGATTACTGGTTGGCGCGAACCTTGTGGCAATTGAGCAAAACAACTCACCCGCAACTGCAGTTTAGCTTTAATCAAAAAGCCATCGTGAAGTGGCGGCCACGCCGGAATCTGGCCGAGTTTTTGCAAATGATCGCGGCTTTCGCGACTGGCGATGTGCGGGCCGGTTTATGGCGACCAAAAGTGGCGGCAATTTTCGGCCGCTACGTGATTGCCCTGGTTTGGCTTATAACCTACGTAGTAACGGGGAACACTTGGTTGGGAGTTGGGTTCATGATCGCGTCGGTCGGGTACATTGTATGGAGTTGGTGGAAACACGCGGCAGATGTTGCCGCGGGCCAGTATTGGCTGCCAATTTTGCAGCTCACCAGTGATGTAGCAGTTATGTGGGGAACCATTAGGGGCGGTTGGCAGGTACTCCGACGGTAGTGGCCGGTGCGAGGTGTGTCTGCCCGTTTGGTCGTAACTGGATAGGGATTTCAGTAAACGTGAGCGTTAGGTCTGGATGTATTTCTACACCGACTAACAATCCTCGTTGTGTTTCAGGTTGAAAGTATTGGTCGAAGACAAAGTTGCCGAGCGAGTAGTAAATTCGTTTTCCGCGATACTCAGCCCAAGGTTGAACAACATGTGGATGGGCACCGATGACGAGGTCAACACCAGCGTCAATGAATCGGGCGGCCGTTTGCTCCGTAACGTTGGCGGGGTTCGCAGCGTACTCGTTGTCCCAGTGAGCCACCATGATGACCACATCAGCTTGAGGTCTAGCCCAAGAGATGTCATCCAGAGCAGCTTCTAGTCCGCTCAGTACAAACTGATTATAGTTTACCCAGGCAATTTGAATACCGTGTACCTCAGAAAAAGCAACCCGCTCCGCACTGTTTTGCTCATGATTGGTGTTGCCAAAAAAACCAATCCCACCTTGGCTAAGGTAGGTTTTGGTGCTGGTCGCTCCAGCGGTACCAAAGTTGTTAATATGGTTATTGCCAAGGTTGAGCATCAAGAGTTTAAACTCGGCCAACATTGGTACGACGGCAGGATCGAAAGTGAAAATATAGTTACTGGTTGAACCAATTTCTGAGTTGACACTGCGGGAGGGGTTCGGCGTGATTGGACCCTCAAGATTAGCGACTACCAGATCATACTCAGCTATCACCGACCGCAGTGGTTCGAGAACAAAGTTTGCGCCATGCTTGTCTAAACTTTGACGAATCGAGCGGTCGAGCATGACATCACCCCCAAAGAGAATTTTGGCAGAAACGGGAGTTGGCGAAGGAGTGACAACGGGCACCGGGGTTGTGGGTACCAATTGGTCAGCTACTGAAATCCGCGTTTCAATCTGCAGTAACCACCATCCCAAGAGCAAAGCCAGCAGACAGGCTAGCATTACAGACCAAATGACTCGAGCTTGGTTCACCAACCCATTGTAACTCAATTGAGTTAATTTTATAGAGGATGTGCCGGGTGCAGTTTATCGATACCACCAGGTAAAAAACAACCGCAAGAACCAAGTGTGAGAAAGGTAAATGCTGTACGAGTGTTTGCCAATTTGGAGCACCCACTTTGGTGCAGACTTGAGGCCTTGCGCTAGCCAGGTCAGCAACGGGATGAGGGCTGTCGCATAGGCGAGCACTGGGAAGCGGGTAAAGCGGGTGGCAATCAATGGATCTTGACCACCATGCACTGCGCCCAGCGCACTACTAGCTGCCCACCAGAAACCCAACCCCGTAGCTAGTGCAGTCAGCCAAACTAAGGTTGGTCGTTTTTGATACGCCGCATGAATGCGTGTCAAAGTCATGCCAAGTACAAAGTACCAAATCCATGAAACTGCCCAAATGTACTGTTGCTGATCACTTTGGAAGTAGCGAAAAGTGGGCAACTGTTGTTGAAAACCGGCGAACCAGTACCAAGCACCCTGAGCGATAGCGGCGACGAACAAAACGAGCCAAGGTTGGCGGCGGTACAACCACATGATGATGGGAAACGCTAAATAGAGCTGGAAAATCATCGGCACGAAGTAGAGGTGATAATCACCTCGTCCCCAGATTAGTTGGTAGAGAAAACTGGGTTGTGGCACACCAGGTCGCCAGGCCGGAATCCAACTAAAGCTGAGCATAAAAATAGCTGTCCAGACTGCGTAGAGTGGCACGAGCTTAAAGACACGTTTTTGGAAAAACTCCCACAGTTTAAACTCCGTTTTCTGGTACTTTTGCCACAAGCCCCAACCAGACAGTGCCACAAACAACGGCACACACAACCGAGCAAATTGGTCATAGGTAATTGTGATGGTTTGGAATGGCGATGAGTTCCAGTACGGTGAGTTATGTATGCCGGACAACAAGTGAATACCAACAACACACGAAATCGCTAAAGCTCGCAAAGCCATGTCAGCAATGTGGCCAGTGGCAGCAGCCGGTGTAGCAGATTTGGTCGAGTTGCGAGTGGCTGTTTTAGTAACTGCAGGAGTTTTGGTGGCACGGGAGCGGCGAGGCATATCTCTCTACGATACTCGTTTTTGCAAATTGTGTCATTAGTGAGTCCTGAATTGATATTGTGCTTGAGTGACTTGATGATATTCATTCCCTGCTTCTACCAATTTAGCGATCTGAACGGGAATTTTAAGTGAAGGAAGTGTTTTACGAAATGCCAGGCCCCAGCTGGGGTGAACGAGGCCTTTTGTACTCGGGGTGATCTGCATGCCATAGTTGTTTCGCAAAAACTCAAAACATGTATCTTGGTCAGATTGTGTTGCAAACTGTAACGACACTGGTGCCAAAAACGCCAGACCTTCAGGTTTCAATGCCGCATAGACTCGTTTCAGTGCGATTAAAGGATTGTAGCTGTAGTTGAGTGACTGCTCTGCCACGATGACATCGTACTGGTTGCGTGCGTGAAACTGTTCAATTGGTTTCAACTGAACTTGGAAATCATACGCTTCAGCCAAATCAAGATCATGGTACGCAAAGAGACTCAGCCCATGCAGTGTGTGCGCGTTGCCAAACATCTGTCGCATCTCCATTAAAAAATTGCCGTTGCCACACCCGACATCGAGCAGTGCTAGTTTCTGACCGTTGGTTTTAGCTTCTTTAAATGGGTCAAGAAAACTGACACCCTCAAGCTTTGGTAAGTCAGTTAAATACGATCCGACAAAGTGTTCAGAGTAAATGCCACGGTCAACTGTGTATCGGTTGGGCTGGGAATGCGCGGCAAAGCTACTCGCTGTGCGGCTCGTAACTGGTCGCGGAGGGCAAGTTCATTGCTCATGGCTTGTGATGAGTGAGCCTAGATCAATCCAGTCAGTGCCCGACCTAAGTAGTAGGGCCAGATCACCAGTCCTAAGAGACCTTGCCAAAAATGGAGATCCAAGATGCCAATGGTGAATAACCAGCCGGCAAACCACGCTCCACCACACAGGGCGTGTTGCTCGATTTTAATTTTTTGCATGGACTATGATAGCACTTTTGGAGTTGGCTAGCGTTGACGGAGGATGGCTAAAAATACTGGATCAAGATAACGTAAGTACCAAGTCTGAGCGAGCAAAAAGGGCCAGAGCAAGATGTTCATAAGGTACTCTGAGGGTGGACTACTTCGCAACCATGCAAGATAGGTTGGGTCGAATCGGTTGGGAAAAATCAAAAAGTTAAACGCAAAGTAGCAGCCAACCAGTAGATAGAGTGCTAAACAAAAAACTAAGAGCCAGATTTTGTCTTGTTTGGTAACCTTTTTGTTCAATTTTTGCCGTCGGAATTTCAACCAAGTTAGCAGCGGCCAGTACATGATGCTGAGGGCAATTACGGCTGGAACCAACCAAAAAAGCGTGGTGACTACGAGAAACAAGAAAAACAGCATAGTTAATTGTAGCAAATAGGCAGCTTTAAACAGGGTATTTCAGCCGATTTTTGGCCAGTTTGTCCATAAACGCTGGCTCGAGCTGAACCTGTAAGGTATGCACCATCAACAAAACGCAAATTAAGCAGTCGGCTAATTCATCTGCTAAATCCTCTTGATGCTCGAGAAGGTGAGCAGTTAACTCCTCATCATGTGCCCACTGAAAGTGTTCAGCCACTTCACCAATTTCTTCAATCAGTTTGTACAACAAGTCGCGTGGATCGAGCTGATTGTGCCAGCCACGCTTGTTGCGTAGCTCCTGGACGAGTTCAGTCATTTCAGCCAAAGACTCTAATGTGGACGGAACATCCATGTCGACTGAAATGTAACCTTTGGACTCGTTTGGTTTGCGATTCTTACGCATCTTGTGGAGAAAGGCTTGCTCCAAGTCGATGCCAGCTTCATGGGAAATAATGCACAGCCAATACAGGACGTCACAAAGTTCTTCGGTCACACCCGCTAAATTGGCTTGCAACTGATCAGACAGTTCGTGGTCGCGGTGGTATTGAAAGTGCTCAGCCAACTCACCGGCTTCCACAAACAGACCAATGCCGAGGGCTTTGGGGTGGTGCCATTGGGCCCAGTTGCGTTCATCACGAAACTCCAGCGCCGCTAGTTGCAAACGTTTGAGTTGGGAGGTGGGGTGGTTGTTGGTCATAACGGTTTACTTGATTTTTGGGAACGACCTTATAGTAACACGAAATATGCTCTGGTAGAGCTATGGTGCACTTGATGTGGCGAGCAGTCAGCCACTTAACTCTGGTTACCAGATTCGGCAGCCTTTTTGTCTCTGAGCCGCTGGTAGTAGGCTTGCCGAGCTGGTTCAGTTTCAGCGATGAGATCGTCAAAAGCTTGTTTGAGGTAGTGTTGAGCAGTGCTCGAGATGGCGTCGACAAACCAAGCTGCCTGCTGTTGGGGCTCGCCAACCGCATGTCCGCGGGACTGGAATCGCAGTGCCAGTTGCACAGCTACTTCAGCGCTCAGGTGTGCGAGCTGTGCAGAGTTGGGGCCAACAGCTCTGAGTTTATCAGGCAGTTTGAAGTTGATGAGCAAACTACCGCCATAATTTATGACAGAAATAGAAGGATCAACTGCGGGGTTTGACTCCAAAAGGTCTTGAACTTGCCTGAGCATTGCTGGGTCACCCTCTACATTGGCGCCGACCTCTTCAAGTGTGCTGACGTCAGCATTTGGATCACTGGCGTCAGGATTCAGTAACCGCTTAGCTTCAAACAGAAACCGGAAATCTCCCGACAAACCTACCGGCAGGTGATATTTTTCTTCGAGATACGGCCCTTTGACATCTTCAGAACGAACGATCAATGGTCGATCAGCTGGGTTGAGTAGGTCGCCAACAGCTGTGACGCGAGCATCATCGGGTTCAAAAGTGAGACCTTTGTAGATCTCTTGCAAGCGGGTCATTTTTTCAGGTGGAATGCGAGATGGTTGAGCGGGCTGAGCTTCAGCGACTGCGGTTGCGACTGGAGTGGCGGTCTGCTCAGGAGCGGGGGGCTTTTGAGTCTCAAACTGGCTGGTCCCCATTACTTTTGATCCGTATTCGGCGTTGTTCATGTTTAGCTCCCATCTGGTAACGCGTGTCAGCCAGATTATACCAGGTTTATGCCAAGTTGACTGGGACGGCAGTTGGTGGTGAAATAGAAGTACGAAAACGAGCTTTTTGTATTGGTGTCCCCGGGTTTTAAGTTTGTTAACTACGGCTTTTCTGGCGCTGTTCGCGTCGGATGTATTCAGCGAGAACCAAGGTCTGACAGTGGTACTGCCACTCCTGATCCACTTGTTGCCAGCTCTAGTGTTGCTGGGTGTGGCGATGGTAGCGTGGCGGTGGGCCTGGGTGGGGGCAGTGGTGTATCCGGTGTTGGCCGCGCTGTATGTTATCCTAGTTGGTTTTGATCGACCGATCAGTTGGTACCTGACTATTTCCGGACCACTAGTAGTGCTTGGTGGGTTGTACTGGGCGAGTTGGCGAGAAGATAAAAACGAAGTTAACAGGAAGTCACCGTGGAATTAGTTCTGTAAAGTTGTTTTTTACTGTAAACATTTTGGTTTTTTTGACTTTGCCTTCATGAAACGAAATCCAGATTGAATCTTTGTCAATTCTAATTTTGCATTCGTTTGTTAATTTGTTATTCACTGCATCGAATGCCTTTTTTACTATTTGTTGCCAACTCTTGTTTACTTTAAAAAATAAGTCACTTTTGGCAAGTGCCTCATGATGATTCTTTTCCACCTCATAAAAATCTTCTGAGGAAAAAGATCCTTCATAGAACCAACCTTCTTCTTTTTTCCAATTAGAGTAAGCCATAACTTGTATTTGTGGTTTTGTCCACGAAGAGTCTGCGTAGTCGAGATAAAGAGCAAAGTCAAAGACTAGGGCATCGTCTGCCCAATTGTGAATTTTTGTCAACGCCCTTTCATACAAAAAGTGAAGTGCTTCAGTTGACGGCAAAGATTTCTGAATTTTTTTTATATTAGCTTGTGATGATATTTTTTCAAACTCAATATCAATCTTTGTGTTTACATATATTTGGCGTATTTCTTTCAAATTTTTTAGAATTAATCGCCAAAAAATAATTAACGAAAACATTAAAATCAAATAAACATACCAGGCATTATCGACAAGATTAAAGTTTTTAATGCTAAGGCCAAAGAAGCCCAGTATCCCGAGTATATCAGCGACAGGACTTACAAATGCAAGTGTTGACTTGAGTAATTTCATCTTGGCGGAGAAGGCGGGATTCGAACCCGCGTGAGTCTTACGACTCCCAAGGTTTTCGAGACCTGGCCGTTCAGCCACTCCGGCACCTCTCCACGCGATCGCCCCGCCTCCGGCGGGGCTCAATAGCTATATTGTAGCTTACGAGGTGTGATCTGGTAAGCCCACCTTGTCAAAGTATGCTGATCCGGTATGATAGTTTTCATCCCTTAACAGCTATGGCTCAGGGTCGATATCAACAGTGAACCAACCACAAAGGCCCGCTACCGGCGGGACATGCTGCCAAATGGCGGCAGGGCAAGGAGGCTCATGCAGATTGTTAGTGTTAAACCAGTCATTTTCCGAGGTTATGACATTCGCGGCTTAGCGGGTGAAGAGCTCAACGAAGACGTGATGTACACCTTAGGTCGCGCGTACGCAACTTATCTGAGTCAGCGCCGCATTAGTGAAGCCGCCGTGGGTCAGGACAACCGGCTGACCAGTCCAGCTTTTGCTGCGGCCTTCATTCAAGGTCTCAACGAGGGTGGCATCAACACCTACGACCTCGGGCTGTCACTGAGTCAGATCGTGTACTACTCGGCCTATGAATTCAAGACCAAGGGCAGTGCCATGATCTCAGCTTCGCACAACCCCAAAGAGTTCAATGGTCTGAAGTTGGGGACTGGCTACTCAGAAACCATGGTTACCGAGGACATTCAATACTTCAAGAGTATTGTCGACAGTCAAAAATTTGTCGAAGGCCACGGTACGAACCAAAAAGTGGACGTTTTCCCAGAGTACAAAAAACACTTGCTCAAGCACTTTAGTCTCAAGAAGAAATGGAAAATCGTCATCGACGCCTGTAACACGACTTCAGGTATGTTCTATCCTGACATCTTCCGAGCCGCGGGCTGTGAAGTCATCGAGCAGAACACAACTCTGGATGGCAACTTTCCTCTGGGCGTCCCAGATCCAACCGAAGTTGAGGTGCTTGAGCGCTTGGGTGAAGGCGTCAAAAAAGCTGGAGCAGATCTCGGCTTTGCCTACGACACCGATGGTGACCGAATGGCTGTAGTCGATGAAAATGGTCGCACCCTCTGGATGGACACTATCGTCGCTATCTTTTCCAAAGATGTGCTGGACTTCATTCCAGGAGCGTCGATTGTCTACAACACTTTGTGTTCTCGCCAAGTCACCGACGCTATCGAGCAGGCTGGTGGCAAGCCAGTCATGTGGACCACTGGTCACTCATTCATCAAGGCAAAGGTCAAAGAAACCGGCGCCCCCTTCGGTGGTGAGTTGTCAGGTCACATTTACTTTACCGACAACTTCTACGGTCACGATGACGGAGCCTATGCCAGTTTGCGATTACTCTCATACCTGGAGCGCAAAAACCAGAAATTGAGTGAAGCGGTTGCTGAGCTATCTGTCTACGTCAGTAGTCCTGAGATCAAGTTCGGTTTGGCTGATGACATTAAGTTCAAGTTCATCGACACAGTCATCAAAGCTGATTTCGAGAAGCTTTGGCCGTCAGCCCAGTACACCACGATTGATGGGGTTCGCGCCGACTTGCCAGATCGCATGATTATCACTCGGGCTTCTCAAAATGGTCCGTACATCACGGTTAAGTTTGAGGGCAAGACCCAAGAGATTTACGACGAAATCAAAGCTCAGTTGAAAACCATGTTGTCATCTCACCCTGAGATCGACTGGAGCAAGGGTGTGAACACCCACGCCCTCGGCTAGAATCTGGCTAGAACCAGATGCGGTTTCAGTGTAAACTGAAGTAGTTGTTATGCCCGAAACTTCTGTGGTGGCTGCTAGTTCCAGTGGCGATGTTACTAAACCAGCGCATGTAATCGAAGCTGAGCTGCAGCAGTGGGCTGCCAAAGCAGCTGCTAAATTGGCCGAGACTCCCGCCGAACAAAAAGAAACCAAACTCAGGCAAACTTCAGGTGACTATCGACGGTTGGCCGAAGCTGTTGGTCTTAGTTCAAACCACGATAAGTACCGACTGCCCCCCGAGTTTGTGGAAGCCCAAAATCAAGAAAGCAACCTAGCTTTGATGCAGAACGCACTGCGGCACCTGACCTTTCAGGAGAGACTGCGGGGGTTGAGCAAGTATCCGGTCGTGAATGCCTTATCTCGTGTGCGGATTCAGGAGTTGAGTCGCCTGAGTTCTAGTAGTTTTTTAGTGAGCTGGAGTAAAGCACACCTCCAAGAACACTTTGCACCGGACGTGCCTAAGATGTGGCAGGCAGAAACCAAACCGGTCATGGAGTCTGTGACCGATCCGGCGACGGGTGAGAGCCAAGAAATTTTAGTTCAAAAAGAAGTCCTCAACCAAAAGATAAACAGTGATGCGTCAAGTTTTGTTCAAGCTCATCGCATCCAGGAAAGTAGCCGCGAAGGCGAACCTGGTGACACAATTACCACCGAAAAGCTCCGAAACGTTAATCCATACTACGTTGTGGCCGAGTTGGCACTGCAAAGTTTAAAAGTCTTGTATGGAGCTCGTCACCAGGCGATGTACACCGATCATCCCGAAATGGGGGTGACTCAGGTGGCGCTGCCGGAAAGACCGGAATACTACATCATCATTCATGCAAACGGTCAGTTTTGTAAGCTCAAGATTGCAGCTGAGTTGCTGAAAGATAACGACGCCAGCCGAGTGTATGAGTCGCTTATCAACCAGCTGCATCGTGGTCCAGTAGAGCAACGTGCAGTTTGGCATGACTTTGATACGACTGGTAAGCAAGAGAAAGCTTTTCGTGGTAAAGTTACTACCCAAGACGTATACCAACCTTCTCCCCAAAATCCGAATGGACCTTCGCCACGGGAAGACTTGAGCGATCCGACCGCCGCTGATCTAGTGTTCGTTCTGACCGATCCTACTCGGACTAGTTTGAACTGGACCCAACACGCTTACACCAGTTTGACCTATGGTCCGAGTATTCCGTTGACCTATCGGCTAGGTTTAGTCAAAACCGGCAGTGAATACGCAGTTAAAACCATCAGCACCAAAGCTTCGCACATTCATCACGATGGAGCAGTGGTCAGGAAAATGTTGAACCACATTTTGCCGAACACGCTGAAAAGAGTTATTGCGCGCAAAAGTGAGTACAGCGATCGTCAACAGGACTTCAATACTATTGATCCGCTGAACAATGGTTTGGATACCCGGGAACTCACCAACGCGGAGGCGGACGTGATGGAGGTCACTGTACCGATTGACCAGAAGCGAATCAACAAAATCCACCAGCAAGCCAAAGTTGAGTCGGCGGTCGACGTGCCCCAGCACGAAAAGAAACTTGACCAACGAACCCTGCACAACTTCCTCACCTTGGCTATTATGGCCGCCGGTAATCATCAAGATGCCCATTTTGTCGAAGCAGAGCTGCGTCATCATGGCCTGAGTCCAGCCATTGTGACCATGCCTAAGTTCTTAATTCGGGCTTTGACGCGGGAGGATGGCCGAGGACTTACGCCGCGTGAGGAGCGCGTTTTGAAGGTATGTCTGCAAGCCATGTCTGAGCGGCGCGACGAGTGTCGGAAAAGTCGAGGGATTCCGCAAGTTTTGGCGGTGTGCTCAGGTGGTCTCATCAATCCCAACAAACGATTCTTGGTTGAAAAGTTGGGTAAGTACTTTGACAAGTTCCGAGCCAGACTGGTGACCAATACCACCACCATCTCGATGCCGATCTCTGGTCGGGGTGATGATTACTCTCATGAAGGGGTCATTAATGATGGTTTCACTTCAGCTCGAGATGACACCCACGAGGATACCTACGGATGTGACTGGGTTGACCAAGGTCAGCTGAAGATTACCTATCGTAACGAAAAGAAGAGTCACGCCAAACAACCAGCAGAGTTTGAGTCACGACTTACTACTGCCTTTGGCAAGATACTCGATGTGTTTGATCCACCTAAAATGTAAGGTTATGTACCGTCGAACAAAGCTTTAACTCGAGGCAAATGAGGTATTAGTGGTTGGGCTTTTGTTTTAGCCGATGTTTGGTCCCAGCTGTAGGCACGTTTGAAGTACGCAAACCACTCGGTTATAGCTTTGTTTGCCATGGCTTGGTAGTTGGGTGTTTCACTCAGAGCTTCCACAATTGCTAATAAAGCTAAGCCTTCGTAGGTTGGACCAGAAGCGATTCTTTCACCTCGGAGTGTCTTGAGTAGTTTGTCAAAGCCAGAGCCTTTGTCACTGGTCTGGAGTTCATTAACGAGTGAGGATAAGAAGTTAAAATCTGAACCGGCTGTCTGAATCAGGTTTTTTATAGCGGCTTGAACTTCTTGGGCGGCCACTTCAGTGAGCGGTTCGGTCGAAAATCGCTGATCAAAAAGTTTCTGGTAGAGCGTACCGAAGGCCGCCGCAACTTCGCTGTTCATGGTGCACTCGGCGCGATTCGAACGCACGACCCTCAGTTCCGCAAACTGATGCTCTATCCAACTGAGCTACGAGTGCAAGTAGTGGTATTGTAAAAGGCAGACCCCCAGATGTAAAGGCGGATCAGTCAAACTGCTTTTAGCAACTTTCTTGTTATTAATGGTCAAATTCGAGTGGAATTTTGTGTTGCAACCACTCGGCAGCTCGGTCAAAACCTGTCGCTGGCGGCTTTTCTTCGAGTAAAACTTCCGACAAAATTTCTCGCAAAGTTTCCTCTGGTTGATCGTTGAGCAAGAGTCCTAAGCGAAATGGGAACCGATTCACCTCAATATTGACCAATTTTTGACCAAACTTTTCACTAAACCAAAAGCGCCCAAGTTCATCCCAGTAAAAGATTTGATTGTCGCTCCGGATACCGTAGGTAGTAATCCTGAGACGAATGGTATCTGGTGGGACCACTGCCAAGACGTAAGCTAAAAAGGCAACTGAAATGACCACTGCGATGGGGAGCATTTGGCCAGCAAAGAACAGGATCATCGACACTAAAATGGAGATAATTGCGACAGTACTAAAGTACTGGCGACTCCGTTTTTTGAAGGGGCGACTCGGCGCCATCCACTCAAAAACAGTTTCTTCCGGAAGTGGCCGGTCATAGCCAGGGAAGAGTTGATCATTACCTGGCTGAACATACACGCTAGGATCTTGGCTGGGGTCATAACTTTGATCAACCGCCTGACCTTGATAGTCATAACCAGCAGCTTGCATAGCCTCGAGTTGAGCAGTCACGGGGTCCATGTTGGCCGGTTCTGGAGCCGGGACAGCCGTGGAAGCAACTGGTGTTGGCTCTGGAGAAGGTGCAACTTGAGCCGGTGAAACCGCAGCCACTGGGTCTACCGTTGGCTGAGGTGGCGAGGTGAGGGTAGGTTGAACAGGGTCAGTAGTGGCAGCCGCAGGAGCCGGCCCGCGACTAGCCAGCCGACGAGCCCGGAGCTGTTCAATGTACGCTTGACCACTAATGGGGCCGGAAGTCATGCTATCAGTGTACCTCATTCGGGGGAGGTCGTAAACCCAACTGCATGGTACAATTACACCTGGTTTTATCTGGAGAGTTGGCCGAGTGGTTTATGGCGCTGGTCTTGAAAACCAGTGGGCGCAAGCCCTCACAGGTTCGAATCCTGTACTCTCCGCCACATTTCCACACTGTATCTTGAGATTTTTTCTAGCCAACATTACCGCAAATACCGCAACCACAACACAGCAAAAGTGACGAGCGAGTTGATCATAACCAGCGGAAATGCGACAGCCAGATATTTCATAAAATTGACGTGAATCTTTTCCTTTTCGGCTTGGCCAAACGCAATCACGTTGCAGGCAGCAGCAATCGGTGAGCCGGCACCACCGATCGAGGTGCCCAGGTTTAGAGCCCACCACAACGGATACACCCACAAGCCACTGCGCTCCATAGCTTGAATGGCACTGACCATGGTGATGTTGTAAGGCACGTTATCGATAAAGGTAGACAAGGCACCTGAGCCCATCGCGATTAAGAAAAGTAGCCACTCGATCCGGCCTTGAGTCAGGCTGACCAGCCACTCAGCCAAACTGGTGATAACACTCGTAAACTCCAAGGCGCCAACTACCACGAACAAGCCGATGAAGAAGAAAATAATTTCCCAGTCGATTAGGTTGCGAAAAATACTCCGTGGCTCCTTGTGAAAGATCAGAATGGCGGCGAACGATGCCCCGATGGTTATGGTGGCATTGTCGAGCGTGACTCCGGTCAAGTGAGCGATTTGCTCTTTGAGCACCATAAGTACAATACTGAGAATTGCGATTGGTAGTCCGATCTTAAGAATGTAGCGATCCTGGATGGCCTTGCGCGGGTCAAACAGGGCGATGTCTTTGGCCTTAACTTTGGTGGCGCGTAAGTCTTTGCGGAAAACGAGGAGAGCATACGCAGTACTGATGACACTCAAGATCAACACGATCAGTCCGGAGTTTTGGACGACTTCGCCAAACGACAACCCCACAGTTTTAGCTTGGTAGTAGGTGGTGGGATCGGAGATAGGCGTCATCGCCCCGCCAATATTGGCCATTGTCACGATAATGAACAAAAAGGGCAGGGCCGGTAGTTTCAACTCACGAATCAAAACTAACACGACAGGTGCCAGGATCAAAATTGTTGGAATATTCGAGAAGAAGGCGGTCATAAACAAGGTGAGATAGCCCAACGCCACCAGCAGGTAGGTGGGCTGACCTTTGACCAACTTGACCAAGGCGATAGCTGCTGCCTCGAACACACCTGATTCACGAACAATGCCGACCAGAATCATCATGCCGATCACGAAGCCGAGAATGTCAAGATTGTGGCTAATAAAGTGAAAGGCGTTATCCTGTGATGTTGCGTCTGTAGAGCGGAACACCTGCATGATAATTAACGTCACGCCCCCCAGCACCGCGACTAGTGTTTTGGGTAACTTCTCAGTAATTAAGAAAAAATACACTACCATCAAGACGGCAATGGAAATAAACGAGAAGATAGTTAGTTCGGCTAGCATAGGCAGTTATGACTCGGTCGGGTTATCTCTCATTCCATACACGATAGCTTTTTTGATTTCACTGCGGGTCACAATTCCCACCAACTGTTTTTTTTCGATAACTGGCACAATGTAGAGGTCATTTTTAAGAAAATCAGCGGTCACCGCCATAATATTGTCATCAAGACTCACAGTCACGAACTCTCGACGCATCACACTGCTAACAGGTTTGTCTTTAAGTTGTTGGCACATCTCGGTAAAGAAACCGGGGCGATACATGGCAGCTGCCATGCGAATGTTGTGACGAAATTGGCGAGGAATGGTGGCAGCGGCGATGTCCTGAAGTGAAACAATACCCTTCACTTGCTTTTGACCGTTGATAACTACCAAGCCGTTGACGCGATGTTCCACTAACTCCTTCATGACTTGGTGTATCGGGGTGTCGGGCGACACAGTTCGAGGCTGGCGATGATAGATATCTTTGATGAGCACACATCCATCTTAGCAGACTCAAACAGTTCATGCACAAGCTCAAACTGTGGTGATTTGTGACTTGGAAACCTGGTGTTGGTTTAGCGGCTGATGCTGCGCAAGAGTTGCATAAAGAGCGACTCGTTGGTTGGTGTCGTCGTGACCTGGCTGGTAGCATCATCAAGCTCAACTTCATTTTCAAACTCGACAGGTACGATGCCCAGAATTCGCCGCACTTGTTTGGCTTTGGTTTTGTATACTACGCTGCCATCAGCTGAAGTTTCGACAGTCAACTCAGCTTCTGCCTGGGAATCACTTGGGTTTACCACCCCAGCATCGGTCATGCGCTGAATGGCAACATCTGGTAAGTGAAGCAAAGTGTGGGTCTGACCCGACGGGGTAATGACAGTGACCTCATTAGTTTCAGGGTTAACAGAAAACTCAGCTGATTTGAGCCGAGCTGAAGAGTCGCCACTTTCGATCTCAACTTCTGACTCGCCATCGGTAGTGGTTCTGGTCCTAATTTGCAGCCGATCTTGTCGTTGCTGGCGGTCCTCGCGGATTTTGCGCAGTGTTTCAGATTCAGGTGACGTTTCAGTTTCTGTTTCTGATTCATCTTCGAGTTCAGTTTCAGGTTTTTCGTTGGCAGGCAGTTCAATATCGAGTCTTTGGGTACGCATCACCTCTTGATTTGTGAACTGATTTTCGCGAGCGGTTGTATCCTCGATGAGAACTTCCGTTTCTGTAGCGTCAGTTTTAACTTTAAGTTGTTTCTTTTCACTGGAGTTGACGGTCCGCAGTTTCTTAGCGGCTTCTCGTTTTTGTTCGAGATTTGTCTTATTTTGTTCGCGAGTTCTTTCTAGGTTGGTTTTTTGTTGCTCACGCTCTCTTTCAGCCGCTGTTTTGGCCTGTTCGCGTTGCTGTTCAGCCTGTTTTTTCTCTTGTTCACGTTGTTGTTCAGCTGCGGCTTTGGCAGTTTCGTTTTCTGACTCGGACTCGTTTTCGTCGCCGAGAACCTGATCTTGCTGAACCACCATTTGGCCTTGGTTATCAATGAGAATGGTTAGAGCTTGAGCCGGAGTGGCCGCGAGTAAAATCAGCAAAGTAACTAGTGGTAGGAGGAGTGAGGTTTTGGACATAGTTCTATCATCCTAGCACGTAGCTAGACTTCGTGTACAATTGTGGCCAAGTATGTACACCGAAAAAATCCCCCTTTTTGATATTGATTGGACCCTCTTGGAAGGCGGCAACAAAACGCACCGGCAAGGGTTTGATGTGGCCTTTAAGGAAGTCTACGGGTTACCGGATGCGTCCATTGATGAGATTAAAACTGACGGCATGATCGACAAACAAATCATTATTGAAGTTTTGAAACTCCATCATTTGGAAGAAGCTGAGATTAAAGCCAAGATTGATGCGGCAGTAGCAATGATTGAACGTCACTATTTAGAACACGCGACTGCCGGTGAGTGCATTCCAATGCCGGGTGTAGTGGAGCTTTTAACTCAGCTGCAGGAGCGAGGAGTGCCAATGGGTTTGTTAACTGGCAATATTGAAGGCATTGGCTGGAAAAAAGTAGAGCGCGCTGGGCTCCGGCAGTTCTTTTCGTTTGGCGCGTTTGGTAACTTGGCTTACCGCCGGCCGGATTTAATTGGCATTGCTTTGGAGCGCGCTAACATGACGCATCAGGCCGAGTTTCAACGAAACCAGTTAGTTATTATCGGTGATGCGCCGCTCGACGTCGCTTGTGCTAAGGCGGGTGGCATTGAAGTTGTCGCGATTGGAGCCGGCAACTTTACTGCTGACGAGCTGCGGGCTGTTGGTGCTGATTTAGCACTACCAAGTATGACTGATGCCGCAGCTATTATTAACTTTTTAGCCAGATAAATTTCTATGCCTGATCTCAAAAACCTTACTACTATTACCAGTCAAGCTTTAGAGGCTGGCGAGTTTGCGACAGATTTTCCCGAGTACTATGCGCTCAAAACAGTCACTGAGAATAGTTTGTGGCATGACCACCAAGTGGTGTTTGATCACGTCCAAGCTGTGCTGCGAGCGTTTGAAACAGAACAGTATGTGCAGGGCTTGTCTGAAGGCCAGTTAGCGAAAGTCACCGCGTACCTAGCTCAGAAACTGGAGAGTCACAGCCGCTTGGAGTTGGTACAACTATGTGTGTTGTGTCACGACTTGGCAAAAACGCAAACATTGATTCAACACCCTGATGGTCGAGCCAACTGTCCTGGGCATGAACTGGTGGGTGCGGCTCGGGTGTCGGAACTCGGACCACGCTTTGGTTTAACCGCTCGGGAAACAGATCACCTGGAGCGATTGGTTCGTTACCACGGACTGATTTCTGAGTTCGTAACTCGGGTCATTGATACAGATCAGCCGGCTGAAAATTGGCACCTGTTTGCCGAGACAGTCGGTGAGCTCAGCCTCGATTTAACGGTTATGATGTTGTGCGACTTGGCAGGTTCCGACCTGGCCAGAACTGATGCAGCCCAGTTCCAAGCGCAACGAACCATTTTGCAAACGTACTTGCAAGAGCAGGCAGACGCAATCTAAAACGCAACAATGATTAATTGGCGGAGATGACTTGGGTGGGCGTAGCCTGCACCACCAGTCGTTCACTATCCAACCAGCCAGTACAGGTGTAGAGGGTCAAAACTTCTTTTTTGGTGGGGAGCACTGCAGAGACATTTTCTGGTTTGACGACTGTCAAAGAATCAACACGATACTCATAGGTGGTACCATCAGCTACTTCGACTTGGACTGTGTCGCCGGGCTGCAGTTTGCCGAGTTTGCCAAACAACTGTGGTCGGTTGTGGGCATACATGACAATGTTCCCACCTTCACCTGGTCGAGCGCTGTCGGCTAAGTAACTCACTTGGGTGTTACTGGTTTCCCAGATACCGTTGACAATGTGACTTGATTCAAGTGGTAAATCAATTTTGAGTTGACCAAGCTTAACTCTGACTGGCGGCTCTGCCCGATAGTCTGTGATGCCGATGACAGTGGGGGCGGCTTGAAATGACAACACAGTGCGTTGGTACAGTAACCACCAGGCCATGGCCAACAGCAGATTAATAACTACAATACTCAGCCAGGTGGCTCGACGACCGAGAGTCGAGGAGCGTTGTTTTGTCTTTTTTGTCGCGCTTTTCATGTTTGTGAACACTCATTTTCGTGAGCGGCCCATAACTATATCAAAAAAAGTCAAAATCGCAACTCTAAACTGGTTTTCAGGACATGTGGTCGCTATAATGCGAATATGCCAGATGCCAATACACTTACCAAGCAACACTGTGTGCCTTGTGAAGGTGGCACTGAGCCGATGACCGAAGCCCAAGCTCGAGATTACCTGAGTGCAGTGCCCGGTTGGGAACTCACCAAGGCCGATACTTGGCAGCTCAAACGCCAGCTCAAGTGCCGAGACTTTTTGGCTGCAGTGGAAATTGTGAACGAGGTGGCCCAGCTGGCTGAGGCTGAAGGGCACCACCCTGATCTACGGATTTTTAAGTATCGCTACCTAGAGATCACATTGTTTACACATGCTATCGCCGGTTTGAGCGAAAACGACTTCATTATGGCCGCAAAAATTAATGAGTGGCTGCTAGCTCACCCCGGTTTGACTCAAGAAGAATGATGCGAGTTATTTTGGCCTCACAATCACCACAGCGCTATCAGTTGTTAGCTGGCTTGCCGCTCGAGTTTGAGGTGATGCCAGCCGATGTAGATGAGAAAAGCATTCAAGACGGGAGCCTTATCAAGCGGGCAGAGCTGATTGCTTTGGCAAAAGCTGCCAAGGTAGCTGCCAGCAATCCTGATGCAGTTATCATTGCCGCGGACACCTACGTGATTCACAACGATCAAGCTTTAGAGAAACCGGCTGATGTTGCGGAAGCTCGACGGATGCTGCAGCAGCAGTCCGGGCAATGGCTGGAAGAGGTGAGCGGTTGGTGTTTAGTGACTCCGCAAGAAGGGACTGTTTCGGGGAGTTCCGTGACGAGATTTAGATTCCGAGAACTTTCTATGTTTGAGATCGAACACTATGTTACACACCAACCCGTGACGACGTGGTCAGCGGCTTTTTCACCAGCGTATCCGGCCGGTGCAGGACTGATTGCAGAGATCGAGGGTTCCCTGACAGGTTTCACCCACGGGTTACCGATTGAAGAGATCGTACCTCGTTTAAGAGCGGCTAGCGTGGCGGTGTAATTCAAGTTTTCATCTGGTATGATATGGTGTGGCACGTCAACAGCCGTTGATGCAAAAGCCACTGTGGAGCCATTACCACAGCAGGAAGCGTCGCATAGTGGTTAGTGCAACAGGTTGCTAACCTGTGACTGCGAAAGCAGTCTCGTGGGTTCGAATCCCACCGCTTCCGCCAAATTTTCTGACTATAAATTATCACAAAGGGCCGGTTATGACCCAAAACTTAGATCTGTTTATTCGCAGCCTCAATCTTGAGGTATTTGTGACACTAGGCTCGTTCATTGAAGAGGTGTTTGCCCCGATTCCATCCCCATTCATCATGACAACCGCTGCTGTCTTGGCGGTGGAAAAACAGTATGTATGGTGGGCATTTGGAGTTTTGGCACTGCTGGGCGCATTCGGTAAAACGTTGGCTTGCTGGCTAGTTTACTTTGTGGCTGACAAGAGTGAGGACATCGTGGTGTCAAAGTTTGGACGTTACTTTGGGGTCACTCACCAGCAGGTAGAACGAATTGGTTCATGGTTCTCACGGGGTTGGTGGGATGAGGTAATTTTATTTGGGCTGCGTGCGGTGCCGTTGGCACCGAGTTTTATGATTTCAGTGGTGTGTGGTTTGATCAAGACAAATCTCAAGTCTTACCTAGTTGCAACGTTTACTGGGACCTTTGTCAGAAACATCATCTATTTGTTAATTGGTATCTACGGCTGGGAAACCATTCAGCACTGGTTTTTTGAGTAGAGAACTGCTAGTTTTGGGCGTAGTACAAGATCGTGAAAGGTCTATGACTGAAATCCGTACTAACACCCCAAAACATGAAGTCGAAAACCATCACTCCTGGTTACTGAAGGGCATTCTTGCCGTAGCGGTTTGGAAATTCTTAAAAGAAATGTACTCAACACTTCGTGACATTTCACCTCGGCACATGTAGCTCAAAATTATTGAGCAGGTGAAGGACTCGGTTCTGCTGAGGTTGTTTGTGTAGGCGGAGCTTTATCCGCACCCAGGATAATTAGGATTCCTGATGCGGGGACTGACTCATCTGGCACGTTCGACTCAACTGTGAGCTGGAATTTAGCCGCTAAGTCTTTGACCAATGCTTCATGTGTCTTGCTCAGGTCAATGATTACACTACTTTCGTAAGTGGTGGCAGCGTTCTTTTTTGTGCTCACCTTCAGCTGATCGTTGTAGCCGAGTAACTCTTTCTCGAAGCGATTAGTCATGCCGGATACTGTGGTGCCGTTATACAAACTCACTTGAATTTCTTCGGAAGCTGGTTGTGATGTGGGTGAGGGCTGTCCAACACTCAGAGGGGCTACTTCTATAAGCTTTTTTTGACTTGGACGGTACAGATAAGCTTTCTGAGCGGCTTCGTAGATCAACACTCTATCGCCGTTTTCTGCTCTCGCAAAAAAGTTTTGACCAGCGAGTTTATCTTTATCAGTCACTGTAGCAACCGTTGGTATTCCATCTGGCAAAGAAATGAGCTCGCCAACTTCTGTGACAAGTTTTTTGATCTCTGTTTCGTCAAGCTGTGAGGTGGCTTTTGGTGAGTAAAAGTAGAGATATCCAAACACCGCGGCTGTTCCCACACTGGCCAAGGTCACGACTAACAAGATAATGACCACTACTTTTGCTGAGAAGTGAATGGCAGGTTTTGGAATACGGAGCTGCATCCACTCAATTTTGCATACTCGGGGAGAAAAGTCAATTGGCCTCTGGTTCACTTTCGCCATAGATGAGCCTTGCATCACCAGGAGGAATGCGTGACGGCTCACCGGCGACCATGTCGGGCTCATTGGGGGTTGTCTCAGGATCGATAATCCGCGGTGGTGTGGTCTCAATAGGGCTTGGGCTCGGGGAAGGTTGCAGCGGAATCAAACCATTCGGGAATCGGATGGCTGTTTCATCTATCCAAGATTGTTTGACTGAGGGGTCAACAGCCAACACTTCTTCATTGTTTGTTGTGAGGTCATATCTGACGAGTTCCCAATCCTGAGAGACCGACCGTCGAGCAAAAAGAATAGCGTTACTGACAATGTTTGGATACAGGCCGACGATAGGTAGGTCATGTGTTGTAACCCCATCAAAGTAGGAAATATACCAATCTTCGTTTTCCCAACGTTGCCAGACAACTTGGCCGTCAGTGGCAACTTTCGGTGCCATCGCTTGTTTAGTTGACTGCAATGTCTGAGTGTCACGAGATGAAATATGATAGCGGACAACCTGGGTTTCTTCTGGTAATTCTCTGAGCCAAACAATGTACTCATCACGAAGGAAAGGTTGAGTATTGTTGAACCGATCGTCAGTTAAGAATGTTTCCAGTTTGTCATCCAGCAGCACGATCTGTGAGTAATCGGCATAGGTTTTGGTGATCACACGACGCGTGGGCTTTTCAGCTAAAGCAGATGGTGTTGCTTGGACACTGTGACGGTTGGTGATGAACCACCAACCACTGCCCACTACTACCAGAGCGGGGATGACGAGCCAACCAAGCCATACGCGCCGAGTTAATTTGCCCATAGAAACCCTCGCTTGGTACCTTCGGAAAAGAAATTACCATGCCGCATGACGCTGCTGGTTTCAGGTCGTGTGGTCAATGTTGGGCAAACAGTGTAGCTGGAGAGAGCACTGCCAGCTGAGTCAGCCACGCGGAAGCTGTACTGTGTAGCGCTCGCGGCACCATTGTGTTCAATATGAAAATCATACTCTATGTCTTGACCTATCGTGGCTGAGTTATGGTTGGTTTGACTCGGATTGCTTTTGACATATTCTTGCAGCACGTCAGATGGTGTGAGGCGTAAGACAGTCAGGTCTGTTCCATCGGTTGGGGTCGAGGAAGCAAACCGCCAAATACTACCACCACCGGCAGCACCCACGTCTGTCCACGAGCCGGTGGTACAACTACCATCAGTGCCAGCTTTGTACTGTAAGCGAAACTGGGTTGAACTGGTAGTGAGGTTAGATGTGCCGACCGTCAAAGCCATCCGCAGTCGCAGCTCATTGTTGGTGCCAGGTGGAGCATTGCTCGGCGGCATGACTGACAGAGTGGTGCTTTCAGCTAGATCGGGATTTCCCCAAGGATCAGTCACATTTTCGCTGTCTGAGTCAACGTACCAGCGATAGGCTGATTGGGTAAAGGTAGGATTGCTGGCAGCCACATAGCGCTCAGAAGCCACATCGACTAAAAACAGCCCCAAGTTTCTTCTGATGGGACCCGTCCAGATATCACCTTGGGTTGACCAAGTTGAGCTGCCACTAGTCAAGTTGATTTGGTCAACATCATCAGTTGCGGACGTATCGTCTTCATAAATAGCAGTAAAAACGGCTCCAGAGTTGGGCTGAGCGTTCAGAACCACTCTGGCAGTATCATCACCTGACGTAGTAGCTGTCGCCCAAGCAGACCCGCTCCATCGTTTGCGCGAGACGGTCGCACTATCACCCCAAACCAGCCAAGCTACGTTCGCATTCGAAGCGTGGGTTTCATAAATGATGTCGAAGTTCATATCAATGATGTCTTCAGTGGTCGCAGAGTGTTCTGCATCGACCGCGCTCCAAGCCGTACCACTCCACCGATAGGTATTCAGGTCTGCTCCGGCGTCGAGTTCGGCGTACATAATTTCATTAGAGCTTGCAGTGGGATTGGTAGCCAATCTTGCCCAATGCACCAAGCCGCCTTGGTTGGCGTTGGCCAGCGCAGTGGCTGCACTGAGTGTGGTGCCAGAGTAGGTCCGATAAAATGATTGCGTGGTGGCGGTAGCGTCACCCCAGATGAACATCACATCACCGGAGGTGCGCTCGAACGCGACGTCGATACACTTTTTGGTAGCGATAGCGGCCGTGGTATCCCAGACGGCCTCCACACCGCCGGAGTTCATGTCGTCCCACGCTGACCCATTCCAAAACATTCCATAGACGTCCTGATTACCATCAACCGAGATCATAGCTAAGTTGTCCGAACCGCTGACTGGACTTGAAGCCAGCTCAATCCAGTTGGGACGACCGGTGGTAGCAATATCGATGTTATTCTCACCGCTCCAACTCGTACCGTCCCAGACACGGTAGTTGGGATCGGCAGTGGCGTCGTTGTACACCACAATGGCATCCCCGGAGGTATTCTCGTACTCTATGTCAAAACCACGATACAACGATTGCGTATCGCGACTGGCATTGGCGTTATTCATGGTGGTGAGCAGTGATGGTGAGCCCCAAACGCTACCATTCCAGACTTGTGCCTGAAGTTGACCTGTAGATCCAAGTGTAACCATGATTCCTTCGTTCCGAGTCGGCGAAAACTTAACCGCCATATGTCTGATTTCACCATTAACTGTCGAGGCATTAGCTTCTGAGCCCCAACTTGAACCAGTCCAGCGTCGGTACTTGGGAACAGCTGTAACGTCCTCTGCGTGATACACCATCATGGCTTCGGTAGATGAGTTGTAGGCTTGTGAAGCGACTGACATTCGGAATAAGCCGAGACGGCGAGCGACGGGTCCACCCCAAATTGATTGGGTGGTGCTCCAAGTTTGGGAACCTCCGGTTAAATGGAGTTCTCGAATGTCATCATTCGTGGCAGTGTCGTCATCATAAGCCATTGCAAAAACCGCCCCAGAATTTGGTTGAGCATTCAAAATAATGGTGGCGGTGTCGTCATCAGAGGTGGTGGCTGTTTGCCAAGCATCTGTACCGCCATCCCACAGTCGGCGTGAAATGGTGGCACTATTTCCCCAGAGTAGCCAGGCGTCATCAACGTTACTACCGCTAGTTTCATACACAATATCAAAGTTCATATCAATGATGTTTTCGGTGGCCGAAGAGTGTTCGGTATGTACGGCATTAAACGCTGTGCCGGTCCAGATAAATGTATTGAGGTCAGCTCCCGCATCAATTTCGCCAAGCATAATTTCATTGGAACTGCTACCGGGGTTAGCGGCAAGTTTGATCCAGTGAGCAACACCACCTTGGTTGGCATTTGCAAGAGCTGTGGCTGCACTCAATGTCGTTCCCGAGTATGTTCGATAGTTGAGGTGCGTAGTGGCTGTCCCATCGCCCCATACAAAGAGTAGATCCCCAGAATTTCTTTCAAAAGCCACGTCGATTGATTTTTTTGTCGCTATTGAACCCGTGGCATCCCAGACGGCTTCCGTGCCGCCAGAGTTCATATCATCCCAAGCTGTACCGTTCCAGCGCATACCATAAATGTCGACGTTGGCATCGATAGTTATAAAAGCCAGGTTGTCTGTTCCACTGCCAATATTTGCAGCTAGCTCGATCCAGTTGGTGACGCCTGTAGTGGCGATATCAATATTATTTGCGCCACTCCAACTTGTGCCATTCCAGACTTGATAGTTTGGATCGGCAGTCCCATCACCGTAGACCACTATTGCATCACCTGAACTTTGCTCATACTCAATATCAAAAGCGCGGTACAACGAGGGAATATCGCCGCTTCCTGCTGAGTTGAGATGTGTGCCAAGGACAGTGTTGCTGCCCCAGCTGCTTCCGTTCCAAACCTGGGCCTGAATCTGGCCGGTGTTGGTCCCGACCACCATGATGGCTTCGTCACGGGTTGGTGCATACTTGACTACCATGTGGCGGATGTCGCCAGTCACCGAGTTGGCATTGGTTTCTGATCCCCAACTCGAGCCATTCCACTCTCGAAACTTAGGTACTGAGCTGGAACTGTTAGTGTCATACACCATCATCGCATCTGTGGCCCCATCAGCTTGAGCCTGAGGGGCAATTTTACGGAAGGCTCGATCGACCACATTGGCTTTTTGTTGTGCGTGATACAAAGTATCAACGATATTGTGTTCTTTGTAGATTGAGTGGATGGCCTGAAACGGCACGCCGGTCAAAACCACCATCCACAGCAAACCGAGGGTCACAAAATGTTTCAGCCGGCGGTTAGTTAGGTTTTTGAACATTACTAATGTACTCGTAACTTTCCTTCGAAATTTGATGCATCAAATCAAGCGCAAACTCCCGATCAATATTGGCGGCTTGGCGGTCGATCATCACCGTCAACAAATACGGCCGGTGTTCGATGAACACAATCCCGGCATCTGACACAACCTGAACATCTTGGTTTTCACCGATTTTGTGGGCGAAGGGGACTTCTTTGGGCAACGGTTGCCTGAGGTACTCATCATATGTTGATTGGTTTAACAGACCGAGAATCCACTGCGAGTTGTCGCGACTAAGGTAACTGGAGTTGTATAAAGCTCGGAGCAGACGCGAATAATCTTTGGAGCCAATTTTGCCTTCCTCATTGAAAAGCTCTTTCAAGCCGACTTCTTCAATAATGCTTTCCAGCTCGTCGGAGGTCATATTGCGGTACAAAATTTTGAACGCAGTGTTGTCAGATTTTGTTAACAACTCGGTTAGTAATTTTTCGATGGTGTAGGTAGTACCGATGGGGTCTTTGTACAAAGTACCCCAGCTAGCGTCACGGTCTTGAGGCATCATTACCAGCTCATTACTCATTTGCCAGGTTCCATCTTGCACTTTTTTGGTAACAGCCATAGCCAATGGCAACTTGGCCAAACTGGCAGGCCACATCTTGGTTTCATTGTTAATTGAAATGTTGGCGCCAGTGTTCAAAAACTCCATGTAGACCGTGACCGAGTTCTTGGGCAATGGGTTGGTAAGGGCGAAGAGTTTTTCACGTAATGGTTGTAGGTTCACAATAAAGTGTTTTGATGGAATCAGATGCCGAGAAATATCAATGAAAGGATACTTTGTTTCCAAATCTTCCAGTGTTAGGGGTGGGCGAGGGGCAAATCGGAAAACCAGCCAGCCGGTTACAGCATTACTGATAATAAACAGGCAGAAGATGATTAAGAGGATGGCAGCTTTAGATGATAATGTGTGCATTAGTTGTTCGACAAGTAATTTAAATTAATTTCTCCAACTTGGACAGAGTCACCGCCGGTATCAGCGTTCATTACAATCCGAAGGGTCATGTACGAGCCAGCTGTGTATGTCCCGCCAAAACTGGCCTCGGCTGAGGTTTGTGTCCAAGTAGTCCCAGCGACCTGAGTACCGCCAGTGTTTTCTAGGGTACCGGCTGTATCATACACATAAACAGTTACTGCATTGTTGGTAGTATCAGTTCGTTTGCCGTAAACCAAGATTGGATTGCTCGCTGCCCAGGCACTAAAATTGTCAGGTACCCGCCAACGAATCCAGATATCGTAGTCCTGGGCAGTGCCTTGATTGGTCGTCCAGCTGTAGTAGCTATGAATATCTCCGGAGGTGTTACAAACACCTGTGTTGGTATTAGGAATATCAGTACTAGCACCTTGTTCACAAAAATCAGTGGTCATGGTGCCGGTGTTGCTGGTGCCGTCACCTGTCAAACTGGCGCCGGGGTACTCTGGGGCCAGGGTGACCTGACGGGTTGGACGGGCTGTGCCGGCATATGTTGGTCCAGTGGTTTCACTAAAAGTGAACGTGTTACCGCTTGCGCCTAAGATGACTGAAGAGTTGGCGTTGATGGTGAGATTACCATCAGAGGTTATAGTGTCAGAGTTAACCGCCAAGTCACCGGCACTCACCGTCACGCCGCCCGAGCTAACGGCGAGCGTACTAGCTAAGGTCAAGCCACCCGATGAACTGAAGTCGGTGCCAGCCGCGCCGATATTGGTGATTGTCAGGTTGGCCATATCAATACCGGTGGTAAAACCACCGCCAGCATTAACGAACAGAATGCCGGCTGTGACCGCTTCGTTGGTGTCATTGTTATCGATGACCAGCAAGCCTTCAGTGGTGCCAGCGCTGCCTCCGTCATTCTGGTTGCGTAGCCGCAGCGCATACTGACTACTAGTGTCTGTAGCCAGATCATTCAAAAATGTGAACGTAAAACCACTACGATCAACGTTGGTGTTTAAGTCCCAGTCAAAACCTTGGCTCGTATCACCTAAGTCAATGGTATCGTCACCGCTAGCGTCACCAATTAAGTTCCACTCGACAGCTCCGGTATCATCATTGGCACAGACGATGTGACCGCTTGAATTGGTGGTGAGTGTACCACTACTGGTGAAACCAGAACAATCAAGTGCAGTTCCGTTACTGCGGAGGATAAAGTTGCCACTACTGCCCTTATCAAAGGTAATTGAGGTAGTGCTGGTGGAGTTACCAATAGTTACCGCGTTGGCATTGGTCGTGCCGATGCTGAGGCCAGCTGCACCGCCAGTATCCATAGTCAATGTCGCGGCGCCTCCTGACTGCACGGCCAGAGCAGCAGTCGCGTCGTTATCAGCAGCAGTTAAGGTCACTGTACCCGCATCATTTCGAGCAAAAGTCAGCTGGCCATTGGTGTCGTTGTTGATGGATTCATTATTCGTGAAAATCAGATCCGCGCCTGAACCAGATAAAGTAATACCAGTTGTCCCAGCTACTGTTAAGTTCCCAGTACCGACTGCGCCTGTGGTGTTGAATGTGTCAGTGCCAATATCAATACTACCGAAGCCAGATGTGATAGAGCCAGCGATGATTGCGCCTGATGCGTTGACTTGAAAAAGATCACCATTACCAACAGTGAATAATGAGTTCGGGGTCATGTCTCCCACACCGACATTACCCGAGCCGCGCATAATCATTACTTCCCGTAACCCATTGACTCCACCATCCCAAACGCCAAACTCCATGTCGTTTGAACCAGTAGATGAGTTGGCAACCACTGATGAAATATAGTTAGCATTGGCTGGGTCACCCTGGCCTGAGTAAGTTTGGAATCGCAATCGGACTTCATTATTCAGTGCAACAAGGGCACTGTTGATGATGTCTGCGTTTATAGCAGCCCCAGAATTACTGCCACTCACGGTGAGACCATTTCCGATGGTTTTGTTTGTCAGTGTTTCGGTACCCGCTAACGTCGCTAAGGTGCCGGTCGTGGGTAGAGTGAGGGTGGTGGCTCCGCTTGTTGTGAATGCCACATCGTTGGTGCCACTTGTTGAAAAGCTCCCCCCGAAGTTGATCGTTTCCCCATTGGCAACGGTCAACGTTCCGGTAGTGTCAGTGACAGTCAGTCCGGCAACTTTGGCAGCGTTGAAGGCGTATGGGACTGCCGAGAAGCGGATACGAGGTGTCATCTCTCCGTCGCTATTAAACTCCACACTCAGGTAGATGTTGTCAGTATTGAAGTCGACTGAACCCGGCAATGTAGTCGTGTCGCCAAGCAAGGTTTGGAAAATACCGTTGGTAACAGTCAGACTTTTCGTTTCAGTCCAAATAGCTGACCCACCAGAAGAAGCCGAATACAAACGGAAGGTAAAGCTGTATGAGCCATCACTGACATTTGTCCCTGCAGAGTTAGTGACCACTTTTCCCTGAAAATTGATGAGTTCCGGGATACCTGTGGCTGCCACAACACGCTCGGCAGGCACCACCAAAAATAGTGCCCCGAGTAGAGCAGCGATCATCCAGAGGCGCAAAAAGCATTGCCTCATTGCTATCACTGTAGCAAAAACCAGAGGTCAGCCACAGACAAATAAAAACCGAATGAAAGGTGTTTTAAGTATGCTTAAGTCGTACAAAATGGTACACGGCTAATCCAGTGACCACATTAGTCATGACTAAGATGAGTACTCGAGCGGGTAGTGAAGGGATCCAAAACACGATAGGTGTCGGATGGGTGTATGTAAAGCGAAGGGTCCATGTTCTATCAGCCACTGGGACTTTTTTAATATAAACCACTTCATGTTCTTTGCTGGAGCTGCCCAGTACAGGGAGTGCTTGCCGACTGTCATACAACCGATGCTGGTCATCCAAGAGTTCACCATCAAAAACCTCAACGTATATATCTTGGCTACTCAATGTTTCGAACATTTGGGCAAACAACTCTGCATTTCTAAAGCCCATGGTGACTACTCCCCGGAAGGCAGTTTGTCGCTCATCAATAGTTGTTCTAGGTAGGTTGGGGTTATAAACTGGCAGGAGCAACAAAAAGGCTGTTTGATTTGTGTCTAGCGATTTGATTGGAGCAGTCATAACTGGTTGGTTATTGTCGCGTGCTTTGGCTAATGCGGTGGCTCGCACCGACTCGGAACCAAAATCAAATCCGAGCGCTTTCTGCATAATGGCGGACGACATTGGTTCGACATAACTTACAGGATAGTAGTCGCCAGTAGTTGGAGTAGGGTTAAAGGTAAAACCTGTCCAAGGTAAGCCAGATTTTCCAGGTGTCGTACGCATGCGCGTGACATAACTATCTACACTATCTTGAGGGACTCTTTCAACAAAACCCAAGACGGCTAAGCCTGGTAGCCGTTTGCTCGTCCCAATATTTTCATAGAAAAGCGTCCAGTCACCCCGGGTTACATTTGTGCTACCTGCCATGAAGCCTCGTGCCCCATACAGAGTTTGAATATACGTTTCAACTTGCGCCTCAACTTGCAAGGCAACTTGATCGAGTTGTGATTCGATCACATTGTGCTCGGCGAGTCGACGTTCGAAGTAATTGACTCGACCGATCGCAAGAATACCTACAATCAGCATTGTGACAACAAAGCAGGCCAATGCAAATGGTAATTTCGAGCTAGATGTATGTGGAAATCGCATTCGTGTATAACTATGAATTGTTCCAGTCAAAATGTAAATAGAGCTTCTCATCAGTCAGAGCTTTAGCTATGATGAAGCTATGAAGTTGAAACTGCTAGCCAGGTGGTTTTTGGTATGGTTATTACTCGTGAGTACCTTAGTTTCCCCAAGGAGTGTTTGGGCTGATCCAACTGATACTGGCACGATAGTAGTTACTGGTAGCGTTCCCCCTAAGGGGACGAGTATTCAAACGAAGCTTGATTTGGATCTGCCCCAGAATACCTTGAAGCAGGGCCAGGAGTTTCTGGTTACGTTGACCTATGGATCGACGAACACTTCCAGCATCCCGCTTACTTTTCAAGCCACATGGGATAAAGGTCAGGTGGCTGGTGCAACCGAACCAAGTGTGAACTTGGTTGAGTATGTTGTGGGCAGTGCAACAACGGCATACGGCAATGTAGCGCCTGTAGTTGACACTCAAAATCGTTCGATCACGTGGACAATTTCTTCGTTGCCGGCCCAGCTGCAGGATCAGACGGTGAGTTTCAAACTGAAGACCACCAGTGCATATACAGGCAGCAACAAAGTTTCGATGCCAATCTCGATGGAAGTGATTTCACCAGTCGGAGCAACTGATCGTTCAGCAAAGATTCATTACCAGTATGAGCCGGAGTCAAACTCATCGGGCGGCTCGACTGCTGCGACCCCAACACCAACAACTAGCGCGTCTCCGGTGGCGACTGCTGGCGCCCAAGTGCGTGATACAGGCGTGACTAGATTACAGTTCGAGCAAATTTCACTCAAGACTGTGGGAGCGATCAGTGCTCGCATCAAAGTTCAAACAAATCAGATTACTGGTTTGGTGGTAAAACACGGCCAAGAAGTTGCATCGCTTGATAGTAGTCTTCTAGTCGCGCCAGCAGCATCTTTGACTACAGGCCAAGATGTAGTACTTGTTGGATTGGAACCTGGTACGCGGTACTACTTTCAAGTGGCGACAAGCGCCCAACCTGATGTGGTTAGCGATGTATTCACTTTTGAAACGTCCACCAAATTACCTAGTGTTATGGCTCGTGAGCCTAGGTCACTCACCGTCAGCCAGCAGCGAACCCTCATTTATAGCGGCGATGTAACAACTGACAGTGGTGAGGCTCAGTTACCTATTATGGTGGCTAAGAGCACGGTGATGGATGTGAGCTTGCAGATACCTGATAGTACCGATGTGCGTAATGTTGAGCTCTTTATTCGTTCACAAGGTGTCCTCGGTGCTAGTACTGAAGAAGTTAACATCGATGAGTTATCAAGCACTTCTACAGTTATGACAAAAGTAGCTGGAGATACTTTTATTGGTAAGCTTCGCTCGCCTGTGGAGGCTGGCAACTATGAGTTGGTCACGGTGGTCGAGGACATTTATGGCAACATTGAAGAAAACTCAGTCGGGGACGTCAGTGTGGTAGCCCCATTCACAATTCTAGATGCCAAAACGGGCCAGCCGCTTGAGCATGCACAGGTCAAGCTCTACCTATTTAATGAAAGCACCCAGTTATATTCACTCATTTCCAACGTAAGCACTTCGATCCCAAATCCCGTTTTTTCGAGCAGTGATGGTACGGTGAGTTTGAATTTGTTTCCTGGCAAGTACAAGGCAGAAGTACGATTATCAGGTTACTAGACACAGTCTGTGTTGTTTGTGATCGGTAGTTACGGAACCAGTAGTTTTCCTCAGGTAGCACTGGTACAAGTGGGTAACTTAGTAAGCCACCAGGCAAGCTACCTTTGGGGGTTGCTCAGCCATATCTACACAAACCAGGTTGAGTTGTTCTGGCAGTTAACATCGAGTCGCCGTATGTACGAGTTATTTATTGTACTGACGATGGGCTTCTTAAGTTTTGTGGTAACTGCCTGGATTATTGTCACACGATTCCCAACCGTTAACCCCTGGTGGTGGGTGGTTAAACCTTGCAAGTCAAAGCGGGAAACAATATGGTTGTGGATCGCGTATGCTTTTTCACAGTGGTTGCGGTTTGTGCTTGAGTTGTGGCTGACGATTTGTCTGGTTATTGGAGCTTTTTTCTGGAACACATTCGGATTTATCTCAGGTGGGGTAGTTTTCGTCATCGCAGTTGCGACATCGCTATGCTGGATGTCCATGCACACATACTTACACCGTAACTTAATTAAACTAGCAGAGCAGAAGAAGAACTGTTAGCGTTTTTGGATCTACCACCGATTTGAGAGTCTAGAACGTGGCACTCGCTATCAGCGTGATGGTCGTGGCGTAGTCGTTGGCGGATGGGGTGGATGTTGAAGCTTTTGCTTTGACAAGAAATGAGGCACGGCCAGCACTAATTGGTGCTGAGCCACTGTTTACCACTGTTCTGGTGGTTGTATCGAGGATCCCAACGGAATCATTGCTACCATTGTATGGTGAAACTGCTGCTAGAGGACCGCCGCTACTTTGTGTGAGCGACTCAACACGAATACCAAAACCTTCACTTGCACTTGCCAAGTTTTGAGTCGCTGATGCAATCGTGTAACTCGCTGTGGTGCTAGTCAGACCGGCATTGTTGGTAGACACATACACAAATGCACCTTGGTCGGCATTGGTATCAAGGTCAACCCATATTCGCTCGTTGGCAGTGGTAACACTACCCACATTCAGTGTGCCAAATGCCAGGATATAGGGTGGAGCACTCTCACTATCGGTGCTGCTGATATCAATGTCGTAGGACAGCGATGGAGTCTGTGTTGATGCGGTAGACACAGCACTAAAGGCACTTTCAGTGTACTCGGTTTGGACTGCTTTGACCTTGAGACTATAGGTAGTGTTAGCGGTCAAACCGATGATGGTATCGCCACTGGCACCTCCCCACTGTGTGTACGTTCGGTAAACGGGGTTACTGCCAACGGTCAGATCAGCTTGTACGTACTCAGTCGTGGTAAAACTATCATCACTAATCGCGATAGCAAACAAAGTGTCAGCCGGATTGTTACCAGTGTCTATGATGAATGTCAGCCGATTATAGTAACTATCTGGATTGGTGAACGTGGGGGCGGCTGGAGTGTTTGTTTGGCGGGTAAACTGCAGCCCAGGTCCCAAATCGTATGTAGTGCCATCAAGATTGCCCGCGCTAGTTTCACCAGTTATGCCAGTCATAGAGTAGGTTGTTGAGTTACTTACGTCGTTACCGCCCGCCCCAAACCCATAATCGTGCATCCGATAGTTTGTACTTGCAGGTAAGGCTAACAACCAGACCAAACTGACTGATGAAATCCAACGAGGCAGACGCATATATAGATCCTATCAAAGCATGGGTGGGCTGGGTAGGTCGAGCTCAGATGCTGGTGATGCTTGTGCTGAAGGTTGGGGAGCCGGTGAAAGATCGAGTGATTCGAGCACGGTTATGAGATCAGCACTAGGCAGCTCAGTGGGGCGTTGTACATCGGTTAGCGCTGCGGTAAACATAGTAGTATCAAACCAGGCAAAAATGGTTAATTCTTTATCTGCTGTAAAACCGGACACATCCAGACTGAGGGTGGGTGACAAAGTCAGTGGTTGGTATGTATCAGGATTCTTGATACGGAGTTGTAATCCGGTGTCTTGAGCGGGATCAACATGATAGTAGCTCGTCATGGTGAGATAAGCCGGTGGGTCAACTACTCGGGCTCGAATCACACATCGACTATCTGTGACTTCAAGTTTCACTTTAATCAATGGCCACGGGCTAGTTACCTTAAAACATGGTGTACTTAAACGTTGGTTTGCTGTTGTGAGCTCTAACTCGTTTTCTGTCAGATCAACCTCACTCCACAAACCTGTACCTTGGCTACTACTGCTTGCGACAAACTCTTCTGCCCGGTGAGAGAGAGTGCCCACCCGTACAGACGCAGAACTAGCTTGTTTGATGACGTAGTGACGAACAAGGAACGCTCCGAGCACAGTTATTGTCACTATTCCCAAACCGAGTGTCAGCTGGTGTTGTTTTTTCATGTTTTGTTTTTAGGTACGCGATGATGTCGTTTCCATGTTAGTACGATGCTACCGATGACTATAGCCGTGAGTCCGATTGATATCCAGGGTTCGATAACCAAAACTTGAAAAGATCTTGAAACTGGTACGTTTCCCGGTTCAGATCTGGCTGTGATTGTTCCGTTGTACCACATAATAGGCCATGCGAAAGCAACTGGCTTGAGTGAGGCCTGTAACGTTCTTTGACTTCCTGGGAAAACGAACAAAGACTCCAAATTGATCACCCCTTCGTAGACAACACGCCCAAACAAATCAGTTAGTGTAACTGTTCCCCGCGGTACAACATGAATATTACCTTGGTTGCTAAAGGTCAAAGGAATTTGTTTAGGTAGCGACCAATGAATGAGGCGGTCAGCCAGACTCACTGAACTGAGCGAGAGATGGTAGAGTTCGCCACCGACCTTTCGAATCAAAACAAATGAGGAAATGGCTGGTAACACTTGCTGGCGATCAGCTGAGTTGGTTTTCAAACGAGCAATCAGTGCGGCGTAGTGTCCACCGGGAGACAGACGTGGAGCGTTCGTGATGGTAAAGGGAACAGTCACTGATTGGCCGGCTGGAACCACCCACTCGCTTTCGCTAAAAGTTACAAAACTGGCTATTGAGTAGTCGTTATTGTTCAGTGGTTTATCTGCCAACACCACCCGACCTTCCGCATCGAATTGTTTTATCTCTAATGGATAAAACTGGAATGTTTGATCGATCTGGCTACTGTTGCTAAGTTGTAGTGTCGCCGAGACGCTGGCCTGCGTGTCATCGATGACAATTTCCTGAAAGGCTGGTGCAATTTGAATTAAGTTAGAACTGGTTTGCGCGTGAGCTGTATGAAAGGGAGCTAAAGGAAGTAGCAATACAAGACAGGCAGCAACTCCGCTGATGAACATGCTTGCAGTTTGCGTGAATGTTGTTAGCTGGTTTTGGATCGGTGCGGTAGTATTCGCCATACATTTTTCAGAACTGACCATAAACCCACCAGCACCAAGCAAAATATGGCCGCGGCCGCAAGCATAAGCTGCCACGGAATCACCCAAAAACTGACAAACGATTCCACCGGAATGTCGCGTTCGCCATTATCGTAAACCATGAGCAAGTGAGCTGTGTACTTTCCAAATCGAAATCGGTCAGCCCGCGTTACGTCCCAAATTGTCGAGCCAAGCTTGAAGCCGTTGGATTGTTGGTCTTGGTTACCACTGACGTGGGTGGGAAAACCGTCATCCCAGGTGACCTGGAGAGTTCTGGTTGAGTCAGGCAGGACAGCAGAGTACGCCGAGTTAATGGTGAGAACGGCTAGATCCTTTTTACCTTGGCCATCAATAAAAATGTTGCCGAGTGGTACCGCATGAACATTGCCAGTATTTTTAATCGTAATATCAAAAGTTTGCGGCAGAAAATCGAGCAGGGCTTTTTGAGCTGAAAAGGTGGTGAGTTCGAGCGATTTCTTTGTGTGCGGACTACTGACTGTGGTCAGTAGTAGCACAGCTGGTGCGCCTTTTATGACGGTGGCACCTGGTTCTTGCTGCTCATCTTGGCGATTGACGATCACAGTGTAGTAGTAACTCAGAGCTGCATCGGCGGGTGGTGCAAAAGTGACAGTGACTGTTTGCCACTCCCCAGGTTGGACTGTAAATCTTGGAGTGTCTGTAGTCAACCAAGACATGTAGGTGTCTTGGTCTGACGGCTCAATGAGCTGAGGCTTTTGGCCAGAAGCATCGGCTCTGAAAGTACCAAACGACACAGTGAGGTTCTCAGGTTCAGAGCTGTTGTTTCGAATTTTGATGGCTGCCTGAACAGGAACCGCAGGTAGAGTTTCGAGTGAAAGGGTGACGGGGGAAATGGTGAGGTTGATCGGTGACTCAGTTGGTGACGTTTCAGTAGATGCAGACTCAGTGCCCGTTTGAGCGTAGGCTAAATTTGGTGTGTAGCCAAAATAAACCAACAAACTGAGCAAGAGGAAACTGATATGGAGGGCGTGCTTACGGATCATGTCGCCTTTGTAGTTGGCGTTTCAAACGCCACCGCATAAAAAAGTACACGCCGATCGCCGGGATGATTGGAAGCAAGACTCGAGTGAGGATAGTTTGCCAAGGGATTACCCAAAATGAAACGAACGACTCAATTGGCACATCTCGCTCGCCGTTGTCATAGACGAGCAAAAGGTGAGCGGTGTACTTTCCCCATCTGATGGGACCAGGTTGTCCAAATAACCAAGCCATAATGCCAGTGCGAGGGTTTTCCGGCGGGGGATCGTTCCAGGAAACAGTGTAGGTGCGATCCGAACTTGGCAGAACGGTGTTGTTGCCAGGATTGACCGGTAGGACAGCAATGTCTTTTTTGCCTTCACCATCAATAAAGATCGTACCTGTCGGCACGGCGTGTACGTTGCCGGTGTTAGTGACAGTGAACTCAAAATGTTGGGGTAAGTTTGACAAGACTGGTGACTGTGCTCGGAAAGAACTGAGTTGCATCTCTTTTTTTACATTTGGGGTTTGTACGGTGGTGAGGACTAAGAGGGCTGGCGAGCCGTGAATGACCGCCTGACCTGGCTGAGTATCGATCTTCGCCCTCGCGACTTTGACTGTGTAAAAATATGACAAAGCTGCATCAGCTGGCGGTGAAAAGGTGAGTGTGACGGTTTTCCACTCATTGGAAGCTAGTTCAAAGTTTGGTTGATCAACTTCGAGCCAGGACATGAACGTATCTTCTGGTTTGGGGTCAAGCAGCTTCGGCCGTTGGCCAGTCTCGTCGGCAGTAAATGTTCCCAATGTGATTTGTAGCTCTTCGAGCTCAGTCCCATTGTTTTTGATTTTGAACGGGGCAGTGACTGGTTGGCCTGGTGTAGTTTCGAGAGTTAAGGTAACTGGACTGATAGTCAGGTTGAGAGGCACAGTTGGCTGCGTTGAGTCACTAGCCACTGGCAATTCGGTGATGCTGAGGGCCGGTGCTGGGGGTGAAGCTTGCGTACCAACCGCACGAACAGGTTGAACGGATAGGAGTATGGCCAAGCAGCTAACAACCACACACAAACCGGAAGTTTTCACCAAATGAAACACCATAGCGTCTGAAGTAGCCCGCACGTTTGCTAAGGCTCTAGGCTCTAGAATATCCCAGCCCCAACCACTGTCAAGGTGTCAGTGTAGTCGCCACCCGCTGGTGTGCTACCGGAAATCGTCACACGTGGGATCAGAGTCAGGACGTCACCATTAGCTGTTCCATCTGAAGTTGCAATGGACTGAAGTGAGGTGCTGAGTGTGCCACCAGCTGAAGTTGAGCCACCGTTGTACTCGCCTGCCAAAGTAACTGTACCGCCACTACCAGCATCGGTGGTTAGGTCCACGTCTAAGACATAGCCTTCTGAACCGGTTGACAGCGTGTTTGGTGAACCGTTAACTGTACCGGCGGTAGCGATACTGTGGGCAGCGTTGGCCGAGGTCATAGCTGCGTTAGCACTACTTACCCAAGCATTCCATCCACCTGGCGCGTTTGTGGTGATGGTCAATGTGGTACCACTCCCTGAAATGACCGAGCTTGAACTCAATGTACCCAGTGATTGAGCATTGTTACTGAAAACGAAAGTAAAAGTTGGTGCAACACTTGCGGTAACTGCAATCTGGTCATTTGAAATGACAGGCACTGCTAGGCTTTTTGTGTCACCGGTTGTGGCATCACCTGCGTCTCTCGTAAACAGGGTGTGCAGGATAGTGGTCGAGGCTGATGGGTTTGTAATCAGACCTGTTCCAGTGATGTAAAAACCATAGGTAGTGCTATTTGCCAAAGCCGTAACTGGGAAGCGAATCGTATTCCCCGAAACTTGGTCAGCTGTTGCAACGCCTGGCATGGCAGTGACCCCACCAGGTAAGTTCGAAGTTGAAACGGTGTAGTTACTAGCAGTGGTTGAGAAGTTGGTGGCTGATACCCATTCAGAGTCTAAAGTGACTTTGATGTATGCCTCTGTGAAGTTGGTGGAAGAGGTAGTGAAAACAACTAAACAGTCACCTGGATCTGTGGCTGCCATCATCCGATCACAGCGAATGTAACTATCACCGGCCTCAGCTGCCTGCGCCAAACTTGGTTGGGCATAGGTCACCAACCACGGTGCAAACACGAGCAAAGCAACCAAAACCAAACCGATTGTTCTTTTCAGCATACATTAATATTGAAGTGTACCCAAGTGATTGTCAATGAGTTAATTCATCCGATGTTAGCTCGTTACTCGTTGACTGCTGCATGGTGCTGGTTAGTAGCGCTCATCACCACCTGAGCACAAAGTAGCGGAGCCAGCCAGGATTGTTCCACCCAGGGTTCCCAGCGTTTCAGGATTTTTGCCAACCAAGTTGGGCAAAAAAAGGGTACTAATCCCACATACCTTATGTGCTGAACTTTGCCGCCAGCTTGCGTTATCCACTGGCTTAACTGCCGATGTGTGAACGAACGTTCCCCATGTGCGCGGTGATAGGGCGAGAGTTTTTCGATTACTTTCAGACCAAGATTCCAGCCATTTGGTTCAATAATCAACAGTTTTCTAGTTTTTGGCAGACAGCCGAGCAAACTTTTCTCTGGTTGGGGCACGTGATGAATAACGCCGCGCAGAATATAGCCATCAGCTGCCGGTAAAGTGCGACTTTGAAGTAGGTCACCGACTTTGAATTGCAAGCTGGGGTAGTGGGCAGCTGCCAGCTTAATAGCAGTTGCAGCAGGATCTAGACCGATGAAGGTCAGCTTGGGAAAGTTTGTAGCCAACGAAATCGTGTAGGTCCCGTCACCACAGCCGGCATCAACGATGGTGTCGTTAGCTGAGAACTGTTGCAACCATTTTTGAGTGACCTGTGTCAAACGTTGATTGGCTTGCGTTGCTGACCATGGGGCCTGAGTGGTGTAACGGTAGCCTGTGTGGTGCTGAGCATCGTGTTCAAATGGTGCCGCCCCTCGAAGAGTGTTAGTTCTTTTGGCCATGATTAGTTACTTTGTGTGCCTTCAGCAGTGTTACTCCAGTAGCCGGGCATGCAGCCATTACCAGCTCGGATTTGGAAAAAGTATTCCAACAGCGGATTGAGGTCGTAAATGGTGTAGGACAAAACACCAGTGCTTGATTGAGAGCTAAACTCGACTCCATACTCTTGACTCTGCTGGCTGCGACCGTAAGCTACGAAGTAGCGGTCGATATTGCTAGTTACTGGTGTAAAGTACAGCGTGGCTTGCGAGCCAAATCTATCAACCCGGAATAGATTCGGTGTCGAACCCGGCTCGGCTTGGGCACACCCAGGTGGTCGTGGCATGCTCGTTCCACCACTCGAGCTGGAGCTTGTGCTGCTCGAGTTAGGACTCGCACTTGGTGAGGGGGATGGTGAGGGATCGGGTGTCCCTGATTCAAAAGCGCCAATATCGGGTGCCTCGCCATAATAGACTAGGTTCACAGCATCACCGCTACTCCAAGAAATACTGGTATCAATGGTGATGACGTTGGTGGTGTAGTTCACATCAGTAATGTACACAGTATCGTCGCCAATCCGAATTTGGTCAGCAGTGATCAGCCCGTCGTAACCATCATGGAAGTAACGCGCGTCAGCTACAGTGACGGAGGTGCCAGAACCTGCCGAAGTGGTCGTCGTTAAGTTCACACCGGCGTCGATAGCTGGGGAAGTGTCTTGCAAGTGAAAATCATACGACCCATCAGTCGGATCACTGGCAACACCTGGATTGAATGTCACAAACAAAGGATCGAGTTGCAAATTGTTCCAGAAAAATGAAGCAAAGTTGGTATCAAAATAAGAAACAGTGCTCAAGCCGCCACCGTTGGTAACTTGAATCACTTGCTGATCAGCTCCATCGTAATAAATGATGTTGCCGGCGAAGCGGTTGCCGGCAAAGGGCGGATCGGGCTGGGCATCGATATCTACACCCAGTTGGTGATAATTGCGACCTGGGTTTTCTGGATCGGGTGTAGCGTTGTTTGGCTGATTGTTGTAGAGAATATTGTTTTTGAGTACGTTATCCCGAACGTCACCGCCACCCACGCCATTGTCGTTCATTTGAAAACCAGTAGCTGACCACGTACTGAGCGTGCCGGAGTAACCATCAGGATCGATCATGTTGTGAGCAAAGACATTGTTGTAAATGCGGTTATCCTGACAACTGTATGTCACGTCGCCACCATCAGCAATGATGCCCCATACATAACACCCAACAGCCCACAGCCGGCAGTCACGAAAGGTATTGCGCCGCAAAATATTTTCCGGAGCTGCTAAGTGCATGCACAGACCACCATGGTCCTCAACATTAAAGTTGCTACCCCAGACAGTGTTGCCATCGAGTAAAACGTTGTAGGTGGCGCCGTCTGTTCGTTCAGCCACTTCAAAAGCTTTTTCACTATCGTTGTATACCTGGTTATTTCGGATGACAACGTCGTGGCCCCTGGCGACTTGCAAACTGGCATGGTCTGCCCGACCCAAGGTGTTATTTTCAATCAAGATGTGGTGACTGTTACCGTTTATCTGAATGGCATCACCGCCAATCGTGTTAGGAGGGGTGTATTGGTAGCGGCCCCATTTCTCGACAGTTGAGTTTGAGATGGTAATGTATGACGAAGCGTTGTTAATGTAGATACCTTGGAAGTTGGCTTCCATCGGATCAGTCGTGAACGTAAAGTTCATGTTGTCAAAAGTAATGTAGTGACTATTATCCATTAGCGCCCAATGGTCGGCGTAGTTGCCAGCGGCCGAGTAACCGACATCGCGGATGGTGATGTCCTCAAAAGTGAGGTAACTCAAGTTAGTAAGATCGAGACCAATCCGTTGCCCACCGATCGCAACTGTTTCTCCCGTATATGCTCGATAGGTGATAGGTGAACCAGAGCTGCCAGAATTAGTTGGGGTGATTTGTTCATTGTAGTAACCGGCTCGAATAATGACCACGTCACCAGCCACGGCTTGTTGAGCCGCGTACTGAACAGTGGCCCATGCCTGATCTGTGGCCGTGCCGGTGTTGCCATTGTTGCCGGTACTACCGTCAACATAGTAAGTAGCTGCTTGGATAGGTTGGGCGTGACTCACCAACCAATTGAGGCATACCACCATCACCAAACACCCCAAAACTCGAATCAAAGTCGGGTGCAGTTTCATTACTCCTATGATACGCAACCTGTATCGAGCACACAACCTCGGTCGTGTAGACTTCTGTCTAAGTGTTAATTGGCTGGTAGAATAGGGGTATGAACATACGACGCATTTTGTTAACTGGTGACGATGGCTACAACTCTTTAGGTACACGACTTTTGATTCGCGCTCTGAAAGACAAATTTGAGTTGCAGATCGCTGCCACCAAGTATCAGCAGTCGGGTATGGGTGGCAAACTGAGTTTAGCTCAAGGTGGCACTTGGGGTGAAACAGAGATTGATGGCGTTCCCGCGTTTTGGGTTGATGGCTCACCAGCTGATGTGATGGAGTGTGCTCAAAGTTTTTTTAAGCAACCATTCGATCTGATTATTTCTGGTGTGAACTTAGGCGCGAACATTACCAGTGCGGTCATTTCATCGGGAACCTACTCAGCAGCTGTCAGAGGTTTGGGCGTGAATGTAGCTCCCCGAGCAATTGCCATAAGTTGGGATATGCCGCATGGGTTTTGGAATCACCAGCATGATGAGAATGAAGACTTATCAGAGTACCTAGCATATCCGGGTGATGTTTTGCGGCCACTGATCGATCAAATTGTGGCTGCTGACTTCTGGGGCGTGAATCTCTTAAACATCAACTTGCCTCGTAAACCCAGTCGACAGATTCGGTTTACTAAGTTGCTAAAGGATATCACTCAGTTTTACCCATATCCCATCGGTATTGATTATCAACGAAAAACGTTCTCATTTGATCGTGAACACAAGCCCGTCAAAGTGAGTGATTTGAAGTATGACGCGGCTGCTATCACGCAAGGTTACATTTCAATTACGCCGTGCGCTTTTGACATGACGCACTACACCACGTTTGAAAAAATGCAGCAAACCGAGCTCGAATTAGATCGATAAATAGGCAACTATTTATCTGCTGCTCGTCGACAGAATTGACTTAAATAAGCCAGCCAGTTCTTTCTTTGAGAGCAGCGCAAACACTGGTTTGTTGGCTCGGTCGAGCTGTTGCTCAATTGAGTGCTCGATGTTGAGCATGTTAATTTCTTCCAGCATTTGATCGAGTTCAGGATCGCGCTTTTTAATGCCCATGTGTTGGCGCATTTCTGCTAGCAATTCGAGTGTCTTGGTGATTTCGCGTTCAGCAATTAAGTTAATGCGGAGGTGCATTTCTTCTCGCAAAGTGGCGATCTGAGCAGCTCGATTTTGTGAGACCAGCACGAAAATTGACAACACGATTGCTTCCAGTGACACAGACATGGTTAAGAAACCAAAGGGGTATGGGTCAAAAACGGGAATAGCTGGAATTAAGCCAGTGTTAACAATAATCCAGCCCACAAAGACGGCAATGTTGAGGTACAAGAAACTTGGCCGACTGCACCAAATGGTCATTTGGTCGGCAATTCGGGTTGACCAGGAACGTGAGCGCAGCGATTTAGCTTCCAGCGTTCGGAAGAGATGTCGCCTGATTGGTGGTGTTGGGGAAGTAGAACTGGCCATAACTCCTAGCATAGCAGACCAGCCAGTGAAAACTAAATGAGTGAATTGCTCAGTGCCAAGAGGTGACTACACTTCTTTAATGAGACTTGATAGCACGAGCGAAACTAATGATAAGACCACTGCTCCAGCTAATGCCGGCAAGATTCCTAAGATGTCAAAGCCTGGGACTACCCATGCCGCTAAACCAAGCATCAAAGCATTAATCACAAACGTGAACAGACCCAAAGTCATGATGTTGAATGGCAGGGTGACCAAGAGCATGACTGGTTTAATGACCATGTTGACCAGGCCCAAAACCAAGGCTGCCACGATAGCAGCCGTGATGCTAGCTACTTCAAAACCTGGAACCAAGTAGGCTGTAATCAGCAAAGCTACTGCGGTGACAAGGAGTTTGATGAGTAGTTTCATACTCACATTTAAGCAGATTTTGGCTGGATTACAACCCGAAAATAGATTGTCTAATCTGCTGAAATTGGAGATTTTTTCGCCGCTGAAAATGCGGGCGGGTATTTCGCCGTGAATCTTCATTAAAATAAGGTAAAATACATCCGACAGTTGTGGAGGGGTCGCATAGTGGCCGAGTGCAGCGGTTTACTAAACCGCCGTGTCGCAAGATACCGCGAGTTCGAATCTCGCCCCCTCCGCTGATTTCCCAAACCAGCTCTAAGGAGCCCCTATGACCTGTAAAATCCTCTGTCTCAACTTGTTGGAAGGTGGCCAGTTTTGGGACAACATCAAGACTTTTATTGAGCGAGAGCAGCCCGATATTGTGTGTTTTCAAGAGTATGGAAACGGTGGTGAAGATCAGCCACTCCAGTACCAAAGCCCCCGCCGGTTTGATCCGTTGCTGGCTGGGTTTGAGAAGTACTACTCGCCTGAGTTGGTGCAGGTTTGGCCAACTGGTCCTGTAGAGGCTGGTAACTGTATCTACTCGCGATTTCCCATCACCTTCCGGCACACTGTCATGTTGCATGGTGCGTTTGAGACTGTGACTCGGCCCGCCGACGAGAAAGACTTTTCCCACTATCCCAAAAACCTGCAGCACGTGGTGGTCGATGTGCAAGGCACACCGCTGCATGTCTGTAACTTGCACGGGGTGTGGGGATTGGATGGCGGTGACAACCCGGCTCGTTTGCGGATGAGTGAACTCGTCAAAGCAGAAATCGCGGATCATCAACCATTAGTGCTGATGGGTGACTTCAATCTCAAACCCAACACGCAAACCATCGCCAATCTTGAGACCAAATTGGTCAATGTTTTTAAAGATGAGTTGACGACAACCTTTAACATGCGGCACAAAACCAACCCCGGGTACGCCACAGCGGTGGTGGATATGTTTTTTGCGACTCCCGACGTGAAGATCATCAACAAAGCTTGTCCAGATGATGACGTTTCTGACCATAAACCATTAGTTGTTACCATTGAGGTGCCGTAATGCCAGAAGTGCCTATCGGAAAAGAGTATTTGTCAGCACCTGTTTTGCTTGACCCAACACAGCTCTACACGGGCGAAGGTAAAGTTTATGCCAAAGGTTTGCAGGAGCGGCAAAACTCGCTTGAACCGATCTTGTATGGGGAAGATGTACATGGCAGAAAGTATGTGACTGATGGTAACCATCGGGCATACAACGCGTGGTTGCACGGCACACCTCTCTGGGGGCAACGGGTCAGCCGAGGTAACTTTGACGTTACTCAAGATCCAGATTTTAGGCCTGTCTCACAGCTTAAAATTATTGAATAATAGGCAGCAGTGCCAAATCAGTACCACTTCCTTATCTACGTGCTCGGTTTTTCTGCCATCTGGTTTGGGGCTGGTCTGGCCATTCACGCCGTTGAGCGGTTATCAAAATATCTGCGACTGTCGTCATTTGCGGTCTCATTTCTCGTGCTGGGTTTTTTCACGTCAATTAGTGAGTTATCGGTGGGAGTGAATGCAGTGGTTCAAAATGATCCAGAAATTTTTGTTGGAAACTTGGTGGGTGCTTCGATCTTACTCTTTTTATTAGCCATTCCTTTGTTGGCAATTACCGGCAACCAAGTCAAAATTTCGCGTGAGTTTAGTGGGTTAAATCTGTGGTTGTCATTAATTGTTGTCGGGTTGCCCGGTGTATTGTTGTTTGATGGACATCTTGACCTCACTGACGCTGTAGTGGCAACTGTTGGTTATGCGACGTTGCTCATCAGTATTCAGTCCAAAAAAGGGCTACTTGAGAAGGTAAAAAGTTGGGGGAGATTTTCGCCACGAGTAGGGTTGAAGGAGCTCGGTAAAATTGGGCTCGGTTTTGGCATGGTGTTCATGGCCAGCAAAGTGGTGGTGGAACAAACACTGTATTTTTCGCAGTTGTGGGATATTTCACCCTTTTTGATTAGTTTATTCGCCATCTCCATAGGGACGAATTTACCGGAACTATCACTGATGGCCAGGTCAGTTTTTGCTAAAAGTAACCAGGTAGCCTTTGGCGACTACGTTGGTTCAGCGGCTTTTAACACCTTCTTGCTTGGATTCTTAGCTTTTTGGTATGGAAAACCGATAGCGATGGTAAACAGTTACCGGTTTAGTTTGATCACGATGGCGGTTGGGTTAGTGTTGTTTTATTGGTTTGCCAGAACGAAAAATACCTTGTCCCGATGGGAAGCGTTGGTGCTGGTAGCAGTGTATTTTGCCTTTCTAGGCCTTGAGATTGTGACCCATTCCTAGCTAAGATGGATGAATGCAGCGCGCTGCCCAGCTCTGGTCGAGTCGTAAATCATGGTTGCTTCTCCTTTTTGCCGTGTTGGTAGGGGCGTGGTTACGGTGGTATCAGCTGGGTGAGTTGCCGCGTGGGCTGAACTGGGATGAAGCAGCCTATGCCTACAATGCCTACAGTTTAGCGCAGACAGGTTACGATGAATGGGGCTACCGGTGGCCGGTTTTTCTGAAATCATTCGGTGAGTACAAGCCAGCAATTGTCAGCTACTTGATTTTGCCTGGTGTGGCTTTGTTTCCAGCTAATCCAGCAGCGGCTCGCGCTATGGTTGCTCTACTGGGTACGTTGAGCATCGTTGCTAGTTATGGACTGGTTTGGCAACTGAGCAAAGATCGTTGGTTAGCTCTTTTTACTGCTTTTACTTTGGCTGTTTCACCTTGGCACATTCACTTTAGTCGAACCATTTTAGATCCAAGTATTGCTCATCCGCTGTTGATGTTAGGCATATGGGCGTGGTCGACCAAGCGGTCTGGTTGGTGGCTGACAGGGGGTGCTTTGTTGGGGTTGGCGATGTATGCCTACAATGCCGAGCGGTTGTTTGTGCCGCTGTTGCTGATGTTGTACGCAGTTGTGTATTGGCGACCCCATTGGCATCGTGAACTGCAGGCGCGATTTTTGCCGCTGAGTGTTTGGGTGGTGCTGGCAGGTCTCATTTGGGGGGTGATGGTTTTTGGTCAGGCTGGTGTGCGAGCGAGAACTGTTTCATTTTTTGGCAGCAGTGATGTGAGCAACGATGTGGTGACCGCCCAGGTGCTGGCGGCAGGTTTGGAGCGGCCGTGGCTACGGTTATTGCACAATCCACTGGTGGTGACTACTGGTTTGGTGGCGAGGCAGTACGGTTATTATTGGCGACCAGATTTCTTGTTCTTCAAAGAAGGTGGTGTGAATGCCAGTCCCATTTTGGGTTTCCCAGAACGCGGCAATTTGTTGGAAGTTTTAGCGCCCTTTTTGGCGATTGGTTTGGTGGTGGCTGCCAGCAGCCGGAACAAGACACACCACTTTTTCCTGTGGTGGGCATTATTGGCCCCGATTCCGGGAGCCTTAACCACAGATGGACCGCATGCAGGTCGAGCGTTAATTATGTTGCCGGCCCTCAACTATTTGATTGCGGTGGGGATTTGGTGGACGGCAGATCAACTCAAAAAGTGGGTCCCGCCCAAGATCAGTCTAAGTGTCATTTGGTTGTTAATTGGTATTTGGGCGATGGGTTGGCTGGTTGATTATGTTTCGTACTACCCAGAACAATCGGAGAGCTCGTGGCAGGGACAGTTCCGAGACATGAGTCAGTGGGTGGGCGAGCATCAAGAGGGCTATGATCAGGTTTACATTACCCGCCAAGTTGATCCCCACGCGCTCCTGTTTTTTGCCTGGTATAGTTCGGCGAATCCCACGCAAGTGCAGGCGGGGCAGCGTGAGGGTGGTTCGCCTTACTACATCAGTCAATTTGGTAAAACAAAACTTATTCCAAGCTATGACTTAGCAGCGGTTTGTCCATTGTTGGAGTCAAAGACCCTAACAGTGCTGACACCGGACGAGGCTCAAAACCTCAGTACCCCACCTTTGAAAACGTTTCACTACTTTAATCGGTTTCAATTATCAGAACCAGTTTTCCAAGTCTATGATTCCGACAAGCTCTATGACACCGATCGCAAGTTTATCAAACTGAGTTGCCAAGTTGGACCAAGTTTCGGAGTTGCACCAGATTTGTAATATCGATCACAGCCGAGTATGTAAGTGAGATGTATACTCCTGCCGTACCTGTCTTGCCTGGAGGTCCAGGTAGAAAGAATGTATGGTTGGTGCGCTAAACTTGATTGAGGCCTTGAAGCCAGTTCCACTCCACTACTTCGGTGTGCCTTCAACTGAGGATGCAAACAAGATACGTCGGTACGAAGAAGCTTTTCATCGCTGGACGGCAACCCGACATGTGAATCCTTTTATCGACTCGCCCTCAGCTACCGGGTTCGAGGGTTATTATGTGGGTGTCAAAGAACCCCAAGCAGCTGATGAAGTGGCGCTAGCCATAGCAATGCTTGGTGCAGGTATTTTGCGAACAGAGCAGAAACTGCATCGTTATCAACCACGGCACTTAGATGCTTTATGGCGCGTGGCGAACAATGAAAAATATGACCGAGTCTTATTGGGCGTCCTCAACTCTTGGCTACTGACTACCATCGGCAGACTCCGGCCGCAGTTAAACGGAAATCAGGAGGGCAACAAGTTCCGGGAAAGAATTGCCACAGTGACGACTGGTAAAAAGCTTGTTTACTATAAGGGCACAGATGATAAGCACCTAGCTTCTCTGCATGGAATGCATGTGCCTAATGCACAATCAGAGCCAGGCGGCAGGTTAATGATTGACGGAAATTATTTTAAAGCAAAGGATGGCTACTCATCATCAGAATTGAACGATGGGTACGACTTGATGCAGGTGCTGGGTAAATTTGGGTATCCACTTGTTAACCTTGCTTTGATGCGTGAGACAAAGATAAAATAGTCTCGGGTAATCAAGCATGATTTTCCCAGAATGGGTGGGTATGCAGGATTTTTTCAAGTTGGCTGCTGTGAATGCAGTGGTTTTTCTGAGTATCGATATGATATGGCTTGGCCTGGTGGCCAAGCAATTGTACGCAACGTACCTTGGCAAGTTAATGGCGCCAGCGGTTAATTGGTCAGCTGCGGGACTGTTTTACCTGATCTATGTACTCGGTGTAACTTGGCTAGTGATCATGCCAAATGTAAGCAAAGGTGTGTGGCAGGTTGCCTTGCCGGCTGCCGTGTTTGGTTTGGTTGCTTACGCTACGTACGACCTCACGAACTTAGCCACGCTGAAAGGCTGGCCATGGCAAGTTACGGTGATCGATCTGATGTGGGGCATGGTAGTGACTGGAGTGGCAGCGGCACTCACAGTGCTAATCGCTCGTCGGTGGTTGGGCTTCTAGCTGGTACAATATGGCCTGAAACAACTTGTTTCATGGGAGGTGTCGCCTAGTGGTTTATGGCACACGCCTGGAAAGCGTGACCCGAAAGGGCCCGTGGGTTCGAATCCCACCACCTCCGCAACAACAAAAGGCTATTATGGCGAACTATACAACTGATGAGTTAACAGAAGCTCTTCGAGCTATCAATTCGATTATTTATAAATGTGAAAAAGCCCAGGAGAAATTTCCTAATGGGACTTCACACCACACCCTTCTCAAGAATAGACTTAATGCGATGAAAATCGCAAAAGATCTGATTGAGAATGAGTTGAGTAGTAAAAGTAATTTACAGTTATAACGACGCACGGGTTCCAGACCCGAGTGCTCCGCAGATTGCAAAGCAGAGCATGTATGTGGGAATGGTTTTAAGTTTATTGGGTATGTCATTTGCGTTGGCCGGCCAGCTACCACCTTTGGTGGGAGCTGTTATTCAAGAATGAATTGATGTGTTGGTCATACTCAATGCCCTGCGGGTAGCAACTTGGAAAGAAAACCACTAGCAGCAATGTTCCAAACCGAAGTAACCTAGATTAGGCGTGTCGCTATTTCATTCATGATGGTTTAACAATACAATGAACCTGTATGTATCTACAGGAAGTTATATGACTGAACTTTCAACTGACTTAGTGAACAAGCTCGAGCCTTTTTTGCAAACATCTCACGCGGATATTCTCAGAGAGAATAAGACGGGCAATAGCTTCGATAGTTTGTTGACCACTGTAGCACAACAAGTTCGCAATACAATTTCTACAGTTACCACAACCCGAGAAACATTAACAACTTATGCGGATCGTTTAACTCAAGCCCAGATTGACGAGAAACAGGCCAAAATCTCGACTAACATAAACAAGGCCACAGAGTTGCTTCCTGTTGTCACAGCGATACAAGATTACATAACTGCCAACTATCCAGGGCTTGAATCAAAATATTTGCAAGATTTTTCGGTTAGTATCGAGTTGTTGCAAAAGTTTGTGTCAAAAAATCAGCCCAAATAGTCAAGACTACTTTAGCAAAGCGTCGCGTTTATAAATGATCTTCTTTGTCAGCAGCAGCGTCAGCTTTGGTGGCGTGAATGACACCATCTTTGTGATGAGGCGGCGAGTAAATAGTATACAGCTTGAGTGGTTTGTCTGACGAAGTGTTAATGACATTGTGCTGAGCACCAGCTGGGACTACAAATGCGTCACCATCGCCAACTTGGTGTTCTTCGCCGTTGAGGAGTAGCTTACCTTGGCCGGCTTCAACCCGGATGAATTGGTCGACGATCTCGTGAACTTCTTGGCCAATATCTTCACTCGGTTGCAGTGACATTACCACCAGCTGAGCATGCTGGCCAGTGTAGAGCACTCGGCGGAAGTTGGTGTTTTCGAGCGTGCGTTTTTCGATGTTGTCCAAGTAACCTGTCATATTGTCCTTGTGGATAAAGTAAAAATACCAGGCCAGTGGATGGGACTGACATCACGAGTATGCGCCGATTATGCGGGAAGTTCAATATTGAGCCAGACTAAGGTCTAGGTAGTTAGGGTAAGTTCAAACTGCACTTCATCGCCAGCGTGACAATCCAGTTGTTGACGGATTTTGGCCTTCAAAGGCAGAAGATATGACTGGGATTTTTTATCAGGGAAGATAGAGGTTTGCCAAGTTACATTGCGCGCGGTCAAGCTGACTGGCAAGGAACCCCAGCCGCGTTTGACATGACTAAAGTGAAAAGTAATGTCGTTGGCGACGTCAGCTGGTAGCGTCACAAAGTGCCAAGCTGCCTTACCGGGATACAGCCAAAGCGAAGCTGAGAAACGATAGGTTTTTGTCATCTGTTATCACACGCTGCAAACATCAATACTTGGCTCAATCCACTCACGACCATCTTGCTCGATAAGCTTAGTGAAACTTTCTGGTCCCCAGCTGCCGGCAGGGTAGGGATCAGGTTTGACCCGACGTTGATAGTCCAGCACATCGTCAATAATCCGCCAACTGGATTCGATACTTTCATGACCAGGAAACAGTGTGGCATCGCTGTTACTAGCGTCGTGAATTAAGCGCTCATAGGCTTCGATAAAGTCCATTTGGTAGGTATTGCGATAGCAAAACTCCATCGGTACCATATCGAGCTCAATACCGTGGCCAGGTTTTTTGACAAACAGGCGCAACACGATACCTTCGTTCGGTTGAAAGCGGAAAGTTAAAATATTGGGATCAGGGCCATACTTTATCGAGCTAAACATGCGGTTGGGTTTGTCCTTAAACTGGACCGAAAGTTCCAACACGTCGCGCGCGAGTCGTTTGCCAGTCCGTACATAAATAGGCACACCAGCCCAACGTGGGCTGTCGATGCCGAGTTTGAGAGCCACCGCGGTTTCAGTGTTAGACTCCGCTGGGATGCCCTCGTGCTCCAAGTAGCCTGGGACTTTTTGGCCATCAATCACGCCAGCCGTGAACTGACCAAATCGAACATGATCAGCCATATTTTTACCAGATAAACCGGTTAATGATTTCAGTAAAGCTGAACGCGATTTTCTGATGTCATCAGGATTCAGACTAGCCGGTTCTTCCATCAAACACACCGCGATCATCTGGAGCAAATGGTTTTGGACCACGTCACGCGTGGCGCCTGTCGCATCGTAAAATTGTTCGCGGCCGGCCACACCCAAGCTTTCGGAATGCGTGACTTGAACATGGTCAATGTGCTTATTGCTCCATAACTCCTCAAACATGCCATTGGCAAACCGGAAAGCAACCAGATTCTGAACTGTTTCTTTGCCTAAGAAATGATCGATCCGATAAATCTGATCTTCGCTGAATGCCTCACTCAGCTCTTGATTCAGTTTCTGAGCCGAAGCCAAGTCAGTACCAAACGGCTTCTCAATGAGCAGCTTCGTCCAGCCGCAGCTGGAGTTGTGCAGCTGGCACTGTTTTAAGTTTTGAATGATCGGGAGATAAAGTTGTGGCAGCGTGGCGATGTACCACATGTGGTTGCCACAAGTACGTTGTTTTTGGAGCTTTTGGTGGAGAGCTTTGATTTTTGCAAAAGTGGCCTCATCTGCGGCATTACCAGCGACATATTGGAGTGACTTGGCAAAACTAGTCCAAGTTCCATCGTCACTGGGTCGAACAATCTCTTTGACATACGCTTGGAACTCTTCGCGGCTGAGTGGACTACGGGCATTGCCGATCAAGGTGAACGGCGAAGCGAGCAACTGCTTCTCGTGCAGTTTGTAGATAGCTTTGAGAATTTTCTTTTTGGCTAAATCACCGGTTACACCGATTAAAAATAAGGTCAGTGGTTCGGTGAGTTTTTTCAGAGGTGGAGTCGACATAAAGGTTCAACCCAAAAATGATTCTGTCCATCATACACTGATTTAGCTGATGAAAAACTGGCAACTCTGCTTTTTGGTTGATAGTCTTGGATGCTAGAAAGGCCTCCAAAACCATCAACCAAAAAACAGATGAGAATAAAAAGGAAGTCAACCACCTCGCAGACATAACTCAATCTCCCCCCATTTCATTTGGTGTGCTACCATGCTTGCGATATGACAAAGTATCAACAGTATTTTCAGGACATGGTGTCTCAACACCAAACGTTGTTTGATGCGTTTCAAGAAGTGCATGATGGTTATAAAACTGATCGTAAGCAGTGGAGCCAACGCTTCCACACTGAAGGTCAAGTGTTGGTCGATATCATTCGCGACTGGGAACAACGTCTCTGCGCTGGTATGGAAAAAGGTCAGAACGCCAAGTTTTCATCCAAAGTGGCTGAGAAGTTTTGGGCAGAAGTCAAAAAACGCTACTCTCACATCGAGCTAGTTGGTGTCAGATCAAATCTGGATTAAAAGCTCTCAAAGTCAAAAAGGCTCTGGTTATTCTTTCGGTTTGTTGCGCCGCTCGTAGATCTTGTTGAGTGAGTAGCGAATGCGGTCATCGAGATTGATTTTCTTGATGCGCGCAAAGCGCAAAATAGCTACCAAGATGTCGCCCAGTTCTTGCTCGTAGGTTTCATCTCGTTGAGCAGCCAGATTGCGAGGTTTACGACCGTGTTCCGCCAAGTAGGCTCGAGCCATCTCACCAACTTCTTCAACTAGGCTGAGAATCATCAGCGACCCGAACTCTTTGGTGGCTCGTTGGCCTTTGTCAATTTTGTCGAGTTCGCGGAAGTACTCGCCAAAAGGAGTGGAGTAGTACTGGGCTTTGACTTTCGGTGTCGGGTGACTGGCGGGTTTGGAGTGGGTTTGGTTTGACATAGCAATTGAAAATCCAATCTGGCTGCATTATACAGAACTCATTGTAAAAATCCATTTCGACTGCAACAAGAACTACTTTGGCTAAAAAAGACTTTTCTTGTCTCGAATTAGCTCGGCTAGTCCTTCATCAAGAAAAGTCTTTTTTAGCACAAACTATTTCTGTTTCGTTGCGAAAGCGATTTTTGCAATGAGTTCGCACAGATTTGTGTCGTATACTACGAACAACGTAGGTCATCCGTCTCATGTCTCAGATTCAACAAGTCAAAGAAGCTACCGATATCGTGCAGCTGATTGGTGAGCGACTCTCGCTCCAGCGATCAGGTACCAATTGGCGTGGATTATGTCCATTTCATGGCGAGAAAAGTCCCTCGTTTTTTGTGAATGAGCAGTTTCAGCGTTACAAATGTTTTGGCTGTGGCGAGAGCGGTGACGTCTTCAATTTTCTGGAAAAGTATGAAGGGATGACCTTCGGTGAAGCGCTCAAGTTTCTGGCCGATCGGGCGCACATTGAGCTGGTCAACTTTACTCCTGATCCATCAGAAACCGAACGGCAACGATTGCTGGGGGTTCTCGATTTGGCCAAAGACTACTATCACTATCTCCTGGTTGAACACAAAGCCGGTGCTCCGGCGCGGGCATACCTGAAAGACCGCGGCATTACCAAGGAGTCGATCAAGCTGTTTCGCATCGGTTACGCGCTGCCGAGTTGGGACGGCTTAATTCAGTATCTGCACGGCAAAAAGAAGTATGATTTGGCAGATCTTGTAGCTGCTGGCTTAGTGGTGAACGGTCGAGGTGGTCGTAACTACGATCGTTTCCGTGACCGGCTGATGTTCCCCTTGGCTAATCACCGAGGGCAAGTGGTGGGTTTCTCAGGTCGGTTGTTGTCGGTTCAAGCTAAAGAAGCCAAGTACATTAACACCCCCGAGACCTTGCTGTATCACAAAAGCCAAATGTTGTTTGGCCTGTCTGAACTGTACCAAGCGATTCGGACTGAGCGAGAAGTGGTCGTCGTCGAAGGTGAGTTTGATGTTATCTCTTCGACGCAAGCCCACGTCAACAATGTGGTCGCAATTAAAGGTTCGGCACTCACTGCCGATCACGCCAAGTTGCTCAGTCGGGTAGCTGACCGAGTGTTGTTATCGCTCGACATGGACTCAGCTGGTGTTGAGGCCACGAAGCGGGCTATTAGTGTCGTTAAAGGTACCAACTTGGAACTGCGCGTTGTTCGGTTGCCGAGTGGTAAAGACCCCGATGAGCTAGCCAAGAACGATCCGGCTGGTTGGCGTCAGGCCGTCAAAAGTTCAGCCTCAGTGTACGACTTTTTCCTCCATGCTGCTCTGCAGCAGCATGATGCCAACAAACCCGAGGGTAAACGGCACATTTTGCAAGAACTGGCCCCCATTCTAGCCGAGATTCCGTTAGTGGTGGAGCAAGAAGTCTACATTCGCAAACTGGCTGAAGCCTTGGGGACCACGACCGCGGCGGTGATGACTGACATCAAGCAAGTTGTTGCCCAAAGAGCGGCTCGCCAGACATTGCAAAAAAGTGGCGTGGCCAGTGGGTCGATGCCTGCCGAGTCAGCGCGCCAGGATCAGCCAGAAGGCACCCCCGAGACCAAGGAACCGATTTCTAATCTTGAAGAGTATGTTTTATTTTTATTGTTACGCTCCACGCCGCAGCAGCTCAAAGATCGAGCTAGCCAGCTGGAAGCCACCTGGTTCCATTTACCGGCTGCCCGCCAGTTCATCACTGTTGCCCAGAAAGCAGCCGCTGGTCAACCAGTTACCAGCCTTATCAAAGGTCTAGCGAGTGACCTCCAAGAAGCTTTGTTTGAGATTTACCTTAACCCACGCTTGACTGTTTTACTTGAACAAATTGAAGTTGCCAAAGAGTGGCCTGCCCGAGTGGGAGTGTTAAAGCTTCAAGCTGTTCAAGATGAGTTGGAAGCTTTGACCAAAAAACTTCGAGAACTAGAAACCAATTTAGTGGCTGATCCTGATCGCCAAGCCGAGTACGACCAGGTGCTCGCCAGGGTAGCTCAGATTCAAAAACAACTCCGAACTGGGGCTTGACAATATATACCCCCTAGGGGTATCTTTGACCCATGTTACCAACCGATGATCAACTAGGCCAAGCCGGCTCTTCTGACCGAGTGCTCACGCAATTGAAGCGGATCCGCGGCCAGCTGGATGGCATTATTGCCATGTACCAAACAGAGCGCGCCTGTGTTGACATTGTCCATCAAGTGATTGCGGCTCGCAGTTCACTTGGTCGAGTGGCGAGAGATTTACTGACCAGTGAGGCCAGTCGGTGCTCACGTGAGCGGAAAATCTCTGAGCTAGAGGCTATTTTGGCGGAAGTGTTTCGCTACTAAGCGAGCGGTTTGTAACGACCAAGTACATGTATAAGTCCGTGCCATTGGCGCGGCGAGGAGGAAGTATGGCACAAGCCAACCCAACCACCGGTCAAACCGGTGCTCAACACGTTACCGGTGAGGAGCTGATGGCTCTTTTCAAGTCAGCTGGCGACAAACCAATCATGATCGATTTTTTTGCAACCTGGTGTGGTCCCTGCAAACTGGCTGGTCCAGTTATCGACAAGTTATCACTCGAGTATGCTGATCAAGCAATGTTGGTTAAGCTCGATGTCGACGAGAACAACGACACGGCTCGCCAATTTGGAGTGATGAGCATTCCCACAGTAGTCGTCATGAAAAAAGATGGTGACCAAATGAAAGAAATTGATCGGAAGATCGGTTTCCCAGGTGAAGCTGGTTATCGCCAAATGCTGGACAAAGCCACCGGTGCGACTGCTAAGGCCTAGTCAATCGTAGCGGCGTACCAACCTACTAACAAAACAACTAAAGGAGTCAGCGTGCCAGATCAAAAGCAAGTCGTGATTATTGGAGCCGGTCCATCCGGCTATACCGCGGCTATCTACACTTCACGAGCCAAGTTATCGACAGTTCAGTACGCGGGTTTCCAAGCAGGTGGCCAGCTGATGAACACGACGGAAGTGGAGAACTTCCCCGGATTCAAAGATGGCATCCAAGGCCCGGAACTGATGTGGACCATGCGCGAGCAAGCGGCTCGATTTGGAACCGAGATTCGGGACGAGTACGTGACCGCTGTTGATCTGTCAGCCCGACCCTTCAAGATTTGGACGAATTTACCTGCTGATGTGGCTCCCGATGAGTTTGCCAAACTGGGACCCGATGAGGCTAAGGCCATGCGGGCAACGGTGATGCAAGCCGAGCCGGCTGTGATGGCTGAAAGTTTGATTTTGAGTACAGGTGCCAGCTCGATCATGCTAGGTGTCCCAGGTGAAAAAGAGTTTTACGGCAAGGGACTGAGCACGTGTGCAGTCTGTGACGCTGCGTTTTATCGTGACAAAGTCACGTTTGTGGTGGGCGGTGGCGACAGTGCTATGGAAGATGCTTTGGCGCTGACCAAGTTTGCTAGTTCGGTGACAATTATTCACCGCCGCGAGGCGTTCAAAGCCAGCAAAATCATGCAAGAACGAGTGCTCAATCATCCTAAAGTCAAAGTCATATGGAATAGTGTCGTCGAGAAAATTGAAGGCAGTGACCACCTAACTCACATCGTGGTCAAAGACACACAGGCTGGTACGACACAAACTTTGCCTGCAGAGGGCGTGTTTGTGGCTATCGGCCACCGGCCGGTCACGAGTTTGTTTGTTGACCAGGTGGCTTTGGACGATCATGGGTATATTTTGACTCGACAAAGCGCCTCGGTCGCCGGCGTTAAGCTGGCTCAAGCGGCCATCGATGACCGACAGTTAGTGGCTTTCCCAACTATGACTTCAGTTGAAGGAGTGTTCGCAGCTGGTGATGTAGTCGACGTGCGCTACAAACAAGCTATCACCGCGGCCGGCCAAGGTTGCGCAGCGGCGCTCGATGCCGAGCGGTGGCTTGAACAACAGTAATCGTGCCTGCTCATTTGGTCCTACTGTGGCAAGTGAGCTGATGTCAGTTGCGCGTCAATTAAGAAGTGATTCGACATGATTTACTTAACCATCATGCCCAAAGGAGTGTATGTCAAATGATCCTCATGCCAATGCTGTGCAGCAGCTGCACCAAGTCGCAGAGTTGCTGCGTCCCCAGTACGCCGATCAAGCTGATCGGTTTGACCAAGCGATCACTAAATTGAGCGAACCAGATCGAGTCATCGAGGCTGAGTTGTCAGTTAAGATGGATGATGGCAGCACCAAGCAGTTTCAAGCCTACCGCGCCCAGCACAACAACGCCCGCGGACCCTACAAAGGTGGTATTCGCTATCACCAAGATGTGAGTTTATCCGAGGTCAAAGCCCTATCAACCTGGATGACGTGGAAGTGCGCGGTGACCGGCATTCCTTATGGTGGCGGTAAAGGGGGAGTGATTGTGAACCCTCGCGAACTGTCGACTGGTGAGCTAGAGCGGCTGAGTCGCGCATATGTGCAGCTAGTGGCCGATCACATCGGACCGTGGCAGGACATTCCCGCGCCTGACGTCAACACCACTGGTCAGATCATGGCGTGGATGGTTGATGAGTACCAGCAAGCGCTGCAGAGTAAAGGTCAGTTGCTCGAAAATCCGTTAGCCACCTTCACTGGTAAGCCGGTGATGCTGGGTGGGTCGGAAGGTCGAGAAGAAGCCACCGGTTTGGGTGGCGTGTTTGTGCTGGAAGAGTTGGTGGCCAAACTAGGTTTGCGCAAACAAGATGTCTCTATCGCCGTACAAGGTTTCGGTAATGTTGGCTATTGGTTTGCTTATCATGCTGATCGACTCGGTTACCGTGTGGTAGCGGTGTCAGACTCCAAGGGGGCCATCTACGTCGAAAAAGGTTTGGACGTAGCTAAAACGCTAGAGTGCAAGAAAAAATTTGGCAGTATTGCTGAGTGTATGTGTGTAGATGGTGTCTGTGATCCTTCACAGGGTAAAGTGCTGACTAATGCAGAGCTGCTGGAACTGCCAGTCGACATCATTGTGCCCGCTGCTTTGGAAAACGTCATCACGGCTGAAAACGCCGGTCGTATTCAAGCCAAAGCCATCATCGAGATGGCCAATGGTCCAGTCACCCCGGAGGCTGACGAGATCTTAGCCAAAAATGGCGTGGTGTTAGTGCCCGATGTCTTGGCCAATGCCGGTGGCGTGACTACCTCATACTTTGAGTGGGTGCAAAACTTGCAAGGGTACAGCTGGACGCACGAGGAAGTCATTTCCAAGCTCAAGCCATTGATGGTCAAAGCCTTCGGCGAGATGTGGGCCATGCGCGAGCAAACCAACCAACCTGGCCGAATGGCGACTTACATGACCGCGATTAAGCGAGTGGTTGATGCCATGATGCTGCGAGGCGTGGTCTAGACCCGAGCAAGTTACTCAAAGGTGACGTCAACAGAGATCAACTCGCCAGATGTGGTACTGTCTTCTTCAACCTGAGTTACTTTTTTGAAGCCGAAGGATTTGGCTAGTTTGCCACTCCATGTGTTAAGAGCAGCTTCGGCGGCGGGCATTCCAGCTTGCTTATTGCTGAGATAAGCGAGGGTGTTGTCACTGGTGAAGTTGCCAAAGTTGAGCCAAGTAGACTTGAAACCACGGATGCGGTAGCCTCTTTTTCGGAATATGGCTATAGCTTTTTGCATAAACTCTTTAGCAAAAAAATCAGGGTGTTTCAGGTTTGGATCACCCTTGTAGCCTTTGGTGTAAACGTCAAAATGGATGAAGCCATCGCTGTCAATTTGTATGCTGAGCTTGGTGATGTCGGCATCATAGGTATATATGCTAATCTCATTTTCTGAGTTAACATATCTCATTTTTTGACCTGATCGAGAAATGAAGTCAGCCTGACCAATCGACTCAAGAATACTGTCTGCTATGCCAAGTGATTTGGGAGCTTCGGTCTCAATCATATGGTGATGAGTGTAACATTGTTGTTCGCAGACTTGCCACTCTCTGATATATCAATCTAGTGTATAATATGGAATCCGTTATGCCTTCTAAATCAACCAAATCTGCCACTAAATCAACTGCCAAGTCAGCTACTAAGACACCAAGTGTGCCCAAGGCTTTGTTGCAGGATATTCAAGACCTGCTCAAAAAAGCCAAACAACGTGGGTTTGTAACCCAAGACGAAGTCTTGGACGTGTTCGTTGAGCCTGAGTTGTACCTCGATGAGCTGGATGATTTTTACGCCCAGATTCTCCAAGACAGTATCGATATTTTTGAGTCAGTATCTGAAGACACCAAAGTTGATGACACTGATGTGTTGCAGCGCGAGCTGGACGTGTTGTCATCGCTGGAAACAGACGGTGTGTCCGACCCAGTGCGGATGTACCTCAAAGAGATCGGCCGCATTCCGTTGCTCAATCGGGAAGACGAAATTCGGTTGGCTCAAAAAGCTGAGGCTGGTGATCTGAAAGCCAAAGAGAAACTGACAGCATCCAACTTGCGGTTGGTGGTTTCTATTGCCAAAAAGTACATCGGCCGAGGCATGACGTTTTTGGACTTGATCCAAGAAGGTAATAAAGGTTTGATCCGGGCCGTCGAAAAGTACGACTGGACCAAAGGTTTCAAGTTCTCAACCTACGCCACCTGGTGGATTCGCCAAGCCATTACCCGCGCTATCGCTGACCAAGCTCGGACCATCCGTATTCCAGTGCACATGGTCGAGACCATCAACAAGCTGATGCGTACCGCCCGCAAGCTGATGCAGGAGTTGGGTCGCGAGCCCACCCCCGAAGAAATTGCCGCAGCCATGGAGGGCATGGACGCCGATAAGGTCCGAGAGATTTTGAAGATTTCTCAAAACACCACGTCACTCGAATCACCAGTGGGTGAGAGTGATGATGACAGTGTGCTCGGTGACTTCATCGCTGATGATCGCCAAATTTCACCGTACGAAGCTACCAGTCAACAAATGCTGCGCGAGAACATCGAAGAGGTGCTCAGTGCGCTGTCCGACCGTGAGGCCAAAGTGCTGCGGATGCGGTTTGGTCTGAGTGGCAACAAAATGATGACCTTAGAAGAAGTCGGCCAAAAGTTTGGCGTGACGCGTGAACGCATTCGGCAAATTGAAGCCAAGGCTCTGCGCAAGTTGAAGCACCCCAGCCGCCGCAAAATGCTCCAAGACTTTTTGGATTAACGTTTTCTATGAAACCAGAACTAGATATGTCGCAGGCAGCGACAACTGATTTGATCGACGCCTGGCGACTGGAAATTGAAGGCACGTCACCCACGGAGCACGCAGCAATTTACGAAACTGGTCGGGCCTTTCTAACCTTTATGGAGCAAGAACTAGCTGGCTCAAGGATTCCACTGCGGAGTGACGCAGCGTGGGCTACCCTCGAACATTTGACGCAAGCTGATTCATCACAGGTGGGATTACTGCAGGATATGATCATAGATAATCAGCTTGAACCGGTAGATGACCGGATAGTGCTAAAAGGTTTCTCAATTTTAAATCTGGTTCTAGATAATGGTGCTGAGCACGAAGTCCCCACCATTCCATTGGTAGCGACTGGCGTAGCACCGATCTACCCACCGGCTCGTCAGCGTGATCATGACTTTACATGCATGACCCATATGTTACTGACCTGCCACGAGCTAATGCATGTTTTGATTAAACTCGATGAGTACAACTTAGAGTTGCGGGAAGCCGTCTGTGATTACTACGTCAGCAAGTTTTTTAGACAACCAAACCAACAAGTTATTTTCAGGTATGAGCTTGACGAAGTCGAAGCATTACGACTGATGAAGACCAACGATATTGCTATGGAGATACCAAGCCGGAATTACTGGGCAAACAGTAGTTTAGTCCTACGGCGCACTGGTGATCAGTGGTTATTGATAGTTGATGCTCTCAAGTACTACTTAGATGCAACCTATGAAGTTAAAGGTCACACCTACTCGCGTTTAGTGCACACACAAAAATTTGAGCGGCTCGAAAAACGATTTGGCCCCAAGGTGCTGGAAGCTCTGAAGGATCCCAATCATGCAAAACCTGCGTACCAACGGTGGCTGATTCGCTACTTACTCACCGCCGCTTTCTTTAATCAGGCTGAGCAGCGGGCCTAGTTGGTTGGTACACCAATCGCGTGCCGTTCGCCAAACCATAAAATCCGACAGAGAGTAAACCAGTCACTTTGTGATCAGTGGTGTTTTCTGCCGAGTCGTCGGCCGATTCGTCTGCCGGTGTCTCACTTGCTGTGGTGTGGCCATTGTGGCGGTGCTGTTTCATCGTCGTTTCCACCGGAATGTACCCAGCCGGTGCCGGGCGATCCAAGACCAAGTTCGTGAGCGTCACCATGATCTCGGTATTTTGAACACAGTATGAGATGGTTTGGAGCAGCGTATCACCGGGGTAGACTACTACCACTTCACCGCTGGGCGCTTGGTTGGCTGAGTGAGGTATGAGCTCGTGGGTTAAAAACGGAATATCGGGCGGTGAAGAAGTGTGTACTAAGTTGCGTTCAGCTAGCGCGGGTCCGCCCATCGTGATCCTTTCGTATGAAAACCCTCGGGAATTGTGAACTACCTGAGTGTCTGACACAAGGTAGCGTTTAGCTATCAAATTACAGCTCGAGTGTGAGGAAAATTACAAACCAATGCTCTTTGCTAGTTCACTGACTGGTTTGGGTAGCGGACCTGTTAGCTCAATTCTGATTTTGTGTCGCCAGCCATCGCTGGCAGGGACGGAAGTGCGGTGGCCAGCAGTTTCACCCAGCTGATCAGTTAGTGCGGCAGCGTAGCTTTCTAGGGTAGCCAGCAGCGTGTGGGGACCGATGAGCAGCAGGTACTCTGGTTCTGGCGTTGGGTGTTCGGCTGTCGGTGGCTGTGTCGACAAGGCACGGAGTTCAAGATTATGAGTCATGGTGACCTTTCTGGCTGGTGAGCCAAGATGTAAGAGCTAACTGTTGAGTGGCAAAAGCGAGTGGTGGCAGTTGTTCAAGGTTTGGTTTAAACCAAGTGGCCTGAACAATGTCGTCGTGGGCGGTCACTCGCCGCGGAGCTTTGGGCAACACGGCCTGACACACCACCACCAGCGAGTTGGTGGTCGGGTGTTCATCACTGATGTACACGTTAACGATGCTCAAGTCGGTGACGACCAAGCCCGTTTCTTCCCGTAGCTCGCGCTGGGCGGTGTCGAGCGGATGTTCGCCAAACTCAGCAAACCCACCAGGCAAACTCCACTGACCTTTGAATGGAGCTTGGGCACGTTGGACCAGTAAGATTTGGCCTTTATGATTTTGCAAAATCACCACCCCCACGATCGGGGTATGTAAGTACTTGATCCAGCCACAACTGGTACAAACTTGGCGTGTCAGACGATCAATGACTTTTAGTCGCAAGAATGAGGCGCATTGTGGACAGTAGCGATAGGTTGGTTCAAGCATAGAGTTTCAGCAGACCAGTCCACCATCTGGCCAACGCTAACCTTTCTGGAGTTCCATAATCAAGGGCAGGGTGGGCAAACTCCACCGCCGTGATGTGCGACGGTTGGCCAGCCACTAGCCGGTGGTAGTTGTGACTTTCGAGCAGAGGGCAGAGAGTCCAGTACCAGTCGAAAAGCTGGTGTTCGTTGTCGGTGGTGGTGGCAGCGAGTTCAAGTGCGGTGGTGACTAAGCAGGGATCGACGATTTGGATGCCGAGTTTAGTGACAGGCTGAGCTTCAGCTAGTGGGGTCAGATCGGGCGTCAGTTGGGTATCACCCCAGACTTGATGATCAGTGTCGACCAGCAGACCTTCGTAGCCGGCCATCTCAGGTTGCCCCAGCGGCAAGGTGGCCCAAGTCAACTGCCCCGGTTGGTGGGCAGTTAGCAACCGGCGCAGGTCACTCGGGGCGAAGATGAAGTCTGAACTGAGGAGCAACAACTGGTGATGCGCATCAAGCGTTTGCATAGCTTCCCAAATGGCTCCCCCAGTGTTGGGGTAGCGGTGTTGGTGAATGAGGTGAACATCGCGATTGGTTGGCAGTTGCTGCTGGTAGTACTCCAGAAAAGTGTCTGCCACCAAGGCGATATCGGTGATGCCAAGATAGCGGCAGACATCGATCAAGTACTGATAGCCAGGTGTGCGGTTACTTGGTTCGATGGTAACGGCAGCTTTAGGAATCAGGCCGTGGGTGACTTCTCGCAGGCGGGTGCCGAGGCCGCCAGCCAAAATAACCGCTCGCAGCGGGTAGTTGAGCTCAGTCATAGTTGGGTCTCCTTGAGCCACATACTGAAGGTTTGGGTGAAGGCGCTTGGGTTGTGTTGCCAGAGACTGAGAACTTTGGCGGTCGGCCACCACTCGACACTGCTGACCTTTGGCGAGTGGGGAGTGAACTGGTGGCGAGTTGGCAATCGCAGCTCGTACAGTGACACAAACTCGCGGTTCCAGAGATCCGGATGGTGCGAGTAGCGCTTTATAATTCGTCGAGGGCCAGCCACTTTACGCAGCTGGCGTGGTTTCGCTTGGTAGCCCAGCTCAGTCGCCAAGCCGCGGATCAGTGCCTGTTTCTCGTTGTCATTGTCAGCCAAGATGAGCTGGGTAGCTAGGCTTTGGTCGAGCAAGTGCTGAGCAATATCAACCTGGTCAGAGCGGCGTTGGATGAGGATTTCATCTTGGTAGCGAATGTTGAGCTGCACACCTCGGTGCCAGTCACCATCATGGTGGACATGATAGCGACGCTTCAAGCCAATGGGTTGCATGTGCGGGTCAAAAATGTAAAAGTACTCATGTGGCTGGGCAGTTTGAGTGGCTAAGAGTGGCGGCAGTAAGGTTGGGGCAGTGGTCATAGGTTCTGCAGGTTTCTAGCCGACCTGCGGCAGATAGTAATAGAATATTTTCTTATAATTGTGGAGTTTAATCCTTGAACGCGGCTGACACAATGTGTAAGAAATATGTCAAATGTAGAATTATTTGAAGTTAAAGTAGGGTATCTGCGGAGCGTGGCGGAGCAGAGTTTGGCTCAAATCAGTGGCCAGCAGGGCTGGCAAGGTGGCTGCAGGTTTGCTACAATACCCGAGTTAACATTCCCCGATAGCTCAATGGCAGAGCAATTCGCTGTTAACGAAAAGGTTCTAGGTTCGAGTCCTAGTCGGGGAGCCACCTGTTGCTTATCCGGACCAAATTTCTGCCCAAGAAAGGTAGAGTATGGAGACAGCAGATAAACAGAAGAAAACTAGAAGGGTTAGACCTTTTCCTCTTTATTCCTTACAAGAGTCTTTGAAAATTGCAGAGACTATACAAAATCAAAATGCTGGGAAGCCAATGAATCGCTTGTTATTGGCAAATGCTTTAGGAATAAAACCCTTGAGTACAAATTTTCGAGACTTATTAAGTTGCTCTTTCAAATATGGTTTGACACTTGGAACAGAAAAAGCTGAAAACATTGAGCTCACCGATTTAGGAAAGAAAATAACTCAGCCACTCTCTGAAGCACAAAGAAATGAAGCAAAAAAACAAGCTGTCCTAACGCCAGAACTGTTCAGTAAAGTCTATAGTCACTATCAAAACAACAAGTTTCCTCAAGGTGATTTTTTTAAAAACACATTAGAAGTCACATTCAATGTATCTCGAGAATTTAGTGAAGAAGCAGTTTCTCTCTTGCTTGAAAATGGAAAATACACAGGAATTATACGCGACATAAGTGGTTCTTTGTACGTAATGTTGAATGGCAGCGAGGAAAGTGACCCCGATTTAGGAGAAAATACAGAGTTAGAAATTGAGGAGAATCAACAAGAAATTTTAGCTCAAGAAGTTATTAATCCAGAGGAAGAATCAAAATCAAATATCCTTAAGCCTATTTTCATAGCTCATGGTAAGGACAGGCAACCGCTTACTCAGCTAGAAAAAATATTAAATCAATTTGGCATTCCTCATAAAGTTGCTATTCATGAAGCACACTCTGGCAGACCTGTTTCTCAAAAAGTTAGAGATACAATGCACGAATGTGGCTCAGCAATTTTTATTTTTTCGTCAAAAGATGAAGCAACTGATGGTGATTCAAATATTGTTCAACCAAATGCAAATGTCGTGTTTGAATTGGGAGCAGCAAGCGTGCTTTATGGTGAAAAGGTAATAATTTTTAAAGAAGACGGAGTGAATTTGCCGAGCGACTTTAGTGACCTTGGTTACATCAACTTTCCAGGAGGAGCATTGGAAGCAAAAGCTATGGATTTACTCAAGGAGCTGATTGCGATGGGTTTTGTCAAAATAATGCCAGCTTAATTCAGCGATCGGATAAAGTTCCATACATGGAGCAACGTTTCCCCCTCAAGTAAAAAGCTTACCCTGTCTTAGACGCTTGAACCTTTTGTTGGACTAAATCTACAATATAATTCTGTGAATATGGCAGGATACGATCAAATAATTAATGTAAAAGCAAAATATCACACACACGCTATTAATTTTCTAGAATTTTTGAATCAAGTGGGCAAGAGGTATTCAAGAAATACAAAATTTACTTTTGAATATCTGGGCAGAGGGCGCTTCAACATTATTGTTGATGGACAAACTGGTTCTATTGATGCTCTGTTGCAAGAGATGATTCTCAATAGAGGACTTTACTACTACTCATGTGCTCTGGATAAGAAAAATAGAGAAGCTGTCTTGGATCAAGCAATCATTCCACTCTATCAGCAACTTCTTGAGCACAGATTCGAAAACCCATATAGTAAGTATTTAAAAAAGCATGTTTTAGGAAAATTGAATCAATTCAACTATATTCCAGGTGCCTTTACTGACCCCTTTTCTCATGAGTATGAAGTTATTTTCAGAAGGTGGGATATGGGAATAATAAGTAATTGGGATTATATAAAAGATGCCGATAGTTTTCTGACGAGATTTCTACTTGAGAAAAATGGACATAAGCCGGGTGAGAAAAGTGGTCGCTTTGGTATTCTACTCAACGAAGTTTACAAATTAGGTGTGGGTATGGATGGGGAAATTAGAAAAGCTTTTGAAAAAATTCATAGCAACAGAACCAAAGGGTTGCATAGGTTAGAATCAGGTTTCCCAACTGAAGAGCTCAACAATGTTTCCATGAAACTTTACGCATATTTTCAATACTATGAAGAGTTTGATAAATCACAAAAAGAAAAAACAATTATTTTACATGGAAAGAGGTTTAGAAGAATAAAATATGGATACGAGAAATTTGATGAACCAGATGAAATGAAAGTTGATGGGGGAAAAATAACCTGGATTGAATCAACTGAAAAAAATTCATGTCATGACTGTTTTGCTGTTCTTGGGCAGTACCATTGTTTTGGTTGTGATGTAGAGCAATGCCCAAGGTGTAGTGGTCAGTCTTTGAGTTGCAACTGTCAGCTTTTAAAAGATATCCATATACAATTTTCTTAAAAAAAGCAGTTCCTGATTTCTGCCACGGCGGGGAGCCAAATTGAATTGAGTACCACTAAGTTATGGTTTCATGAATATATCCGTTCTGACGAAGAACATGGCAGTTGTGCCGGTCGCAGACTGCTAACTATATCACAGTGATATAATGCCACTACTTATTTTGCACTAAAAAAATATTGTTTCTTAATAGCGATGCGCTTTTGAAAGGGACTATGTCACACGAATCGAAAAAAGGACCTAGTTTTCAAGATTTAGTTGATGCCCAGAGAATGATAAAGGATCCAGCCGCCGCCAAAGCGAAAGAAGTAGAGACCATAGTAGACGCCATATACCCTGAAGTAGATCAGCTACTTCGAGCGCGGCTCGAGACAGATAACAGATTTCAAGATGCCGAGAGATTTTTACAGGATGAGACTTTAAATGAAGCCGTTAAGGCACTAACTGATAAGATAAATGGTGCTTGCCAGCAGAGATGGGGGAGTGTTTTTAGTGTTAGTTCGGGGGCAACTGATCTGCCCTATGGGATACTTTCTTGGCTTCGTCGTCCTTACCCCTCACATTCGGATTGGGAGAAGAAAGTCCGTGAATACATGTTAGAGCAAGTCAAAAAAGGAATTACGTCAGCAGATGATGTAACTGATGGTATAGTTGGCCGCTGGTTAGAAAATGCTGCGGCAATTTCTACGATATTTTATGATCACCGGTTGCCAATCAATAAGGGTAAGTCAGAAAGAAAAAGAATTGATGAGCCCTATAAATTGTGTGTAGATTTTGGATTCTCTAAAAAAGGTGTCCCCCAGTATTCATGTTCAATGATAAGTTATGGTCGTCCCTTCTTCGAGCGTAGGGAAGACTTGCTTAGCTGTTTGGTAGAACAGTATTTAGCTGATCTTCCAGAGCCTTTCTATCCTCATCAATTAGAAAATTGGCGATCTCAAGTCAAAACTCCTGGATTTGATTTAGTAAAAACAAAATTAAAAGCTCTGGGACAAGATTTGCCAATTCAAGACTATGGCTTTTTAGTTTTAACAGACCTGAAGCAAAGAGTTGAAGCACTTATCTCCTTAGCCAATTTAGAGATTGAAAAAATTGAACGCTTAAGGAATATAGATAAAAGTACGACAGAGATTGCACGGAACACAAGAGAAATTAGTGCCAACACATATTCAACTGCTCAAGATGCTTATACGATTAGTCGGGCGATCAACGGACTAAGTTTAAATGTCGGTAATATCGCTGCCAAGATCGAAGAGATGTCCCGAGCAGTAGATGAGGTGAGTAGGCAGTTGGGTTCTCGAACTTAATTGATTCAATCAATAAAATTCGATGAGTCCCACATTTTCTGCTATCATCTTCTTATGCCCGCCGACATTACCCTCCAAGCTCAGTGGCTGATTAAAGCCCCACTTTCTCAAGTCTTTGACATCATGACCGACTTTGAACACTGGCCGGAGCTGTTTCCCAAAGTGGCCGCGGGCATTCGGGTTGTGAAGCGCCAGGGCAACGCTCTGGAGATGGCAGCCACTGTCAAGTCATTCGGTCGCGAGTTTCCCGTTAAGATGCACACCCAGATTTTGCCGGGTAAAGGTTTTACTTCAGACAACGAAAGCCCCAAGTTCGGAACCTCTGGCCATGAAGAGTTGTTATTGTCCGAGCAGACAGGTGGCACCCTGATTCAGTACACCTATCAAGTGAACATTCATAAACGTTGGTTGCGGATTGTGGCCCGGCCATTGATCGGTTGGTTTTCCATGAAGTATTGGGAGGCAGCGGTCATCGATGAGTTGCGCAAAAAGCTGGAACGATAAAGCATGAGTATCAGATTGCACTTCTGCTATACTGCCTTACTACCAACACTCCCATAGGAGACTGCAGATGCAAAAAATCATCCCCAACCTCTGGTTTGCCGGTAACGCCAGTGAGGCTGTCGAGTTTTACACGTCAGTCTTTAAAGATAGCCGAGTGTTGAGCACGGCCTACTATCCCAAGGAGGGATTGGCTGATTTTCAAAAAGATTTCGCTGGTAAAGTTTTGACCGTCGACTTTGAGTTGCTTGGCCAACGGTTTGTAGCGATCAACGCCGGCAACGACTTCAAGTTTACCGAAGCAATTTCCATGGCTGTGATGTGTAAAGATCAAGCCGAAATTGACTACTACTGGAGTCAACTCTCGGCAGTACCCAGCTCCGAACAATGTGGCTGGTGCAAGGATAAGTACGGTTTGAGCTGGCAAATTGTGCCGGAAAACATGGAAGAGTTGATGCAAAAACCGGGTGCGTTTGAGATCATGCTCAACCAAAAGAAGATCGTCATCGCTGAGTACTAGCGGTAAAGACAACGAACTGCATCAAACGAGTAACAATAATAATTTATTGACAATCGATAAATGCTTTGCTAGAATAGCCGGTATCAATAAGTAACTTGGATGCTGTCTATGAAAAAAGGCTCGACTCTGTTTTTGAAGGCGGTCATTGTTTTGATCGCTCTAGGAGTAGTTGCTGGTTTAGCCTGGTTTCCTCAATCAGAGGGGAGAGCCGCCAATTTGAATCTGGTCAGTATCTACACTGATCCATTTATTCTGTACACCTATATTGCCGCCACGCCATTTTTTGTTGGGCTGTATCAAGCCATCAAACTGCTGAACTTGATTGATGCGAACCGAGCTTTTTCCGAGAGCGCAGTCACTGCCCTCCGCAATATGAAAAGAGCTTCGCTGTGTTTGATCGGTTTTATCGCAGTGGCACTAGTGTACATCCGTGTCTTTGCTCAGGGTGATGATGCGGCCGGTCCCACCATGTTGGGCATTATTGTTTCTTTCGCAGTGGCTGTGATTGCCACCGCCGCCGCAGTTTTTCAAAAGCTTTTTCAAAATGCAGTTGACCTAAAATCGGAGAATGACTTAACAGTTTAAGGTAACCGTATGGCAATCATCATCAATATCGACGTCATGTTGGCCAAGCGCAAAATGAGTGTGACTGAACTGACCGAAAAGGTGGGCATCACCATGGCCAATCTGTCCATTTTGAAAAATGGCAAGGCCAGAGCCATTCGCTTTTCCACTCTAGAAGCCATCTGCCGCGCCTTAGACTGCCAACCTGGTGACATCATTGAGTATAAAAGCGATACTAATTAATTATCCGTAAAGGCGGATAGGTCTGCTATTATTACGATATGACAAAAAACCCGCTCATCAACGCCGCCAGTGCTTCGGCCTACATTTTGCTGGTGGTGACGATCATGAACTACATTTCCCAAACCTTGAGCAACAAACCAGATACGTTCGGCGCCCCGTTGTTCGTAATCTCGATGTTCACGTTGTCGGCGGCAGTCATGGCGTACCTGTTTTTGTTTCAACCACTCCAGCTCTTGATTGACGGCAAGAAAAAGGCCGCTCTGAATCTTTTTGCCCAGACAGTAGGCATCTTCGCTGCCATCACAGCGGTGATTTTGGTCCTGCTAATGTCCGGGTTGATTTAGCTTCCGTCAGTGACCACCGAGGAGTATACTCACGCCTATGAGTTGGGTGTTTTTAGCTGCCTCGTCGCTGACATTGTTTACATCGCTCAATTTATTGCAGCGCAAAATTGCCATCAATGCTGAATACCCTCGAGCCACTGCGATTGTTTTTAATCTGTGGGCAGTTCTGTTATCACTGGTGGTGTTTTTCATAACTGGCTCGTACAAAAACTTCTCGTTACCAACTGAGCCAGCCGCCTGGATTTTTCTCGCCATAGCATGCTCATCCTATGCCATATACGAACGCTGGCGATTTGTGATTGCTAAAATGCTTGATGCCTCTGTGCTGACCATTGTGTCTAACATCTCGGTTGCGTTTGCCTTTATTTTTTCACTGTTTTTGTATCACGAAACATTGTCATTGGGTAAATTAATTGGCGCTTGTCTGATTTTAGTTGCTCTGGTTTTGATTAGTTTAGCTAAGCACAAGCAAAGTATCTCGTTGAAAGGGGTGGCCGTAGCATTGGCCGTGTACAGTGTGTTGGCCTTGGGGTGGGCCTTAGATAAAAAAGGCTCACTGTACTTCAACCCCGACACATACCAAATTCTGGTTTGGATTGTGCCACTTATCGGTATTTATTTTCCGTACGTGAAGTTGAGTGAAATTAAGTATGAGTTCAAAGTTGCCTCGTGGAAAGTCATCGTGCTAGCGGGTGTGAATGTGGTCGCGTACCTGCTACAGCTCAAAGCTTTGCTTTTGGCTGATGCCACCAAAGTGATTCCGATTCTCCAAACATCTACATTACTAACAGTGATGCTGGGTATTTTGCTGCTCGGTGAGAAAGACAACGTCGCTCGCAAGATAATCGCCTCGTTAATTGCGTTGGTGGGTTCGTACATTTTAATCACAGCCGCCTAATTAGCAGTGATGTGTTACCATTTTGAGTAATGTCAAACCACCGTATCTACACCACCAGTTTTGCTAGTGTTTATCCGCTATATGTGGCCAAGGCTGAACGCAAGGGACGCACCAAAGCTGAGGTCGACACTATCATTTGTTGGTTAACTGGCTACACGCCAAAACAGCTTGTAACCCAAATCGACCAGCAAACAGATTTTCAAACCTTTTTCGCTAACGCACCACAGCTCAACCCGGCTCGGTCGCTCATTAAAGGGGTAATTTGTGGGGTGCGCGTTGAAGACATTAAAGAACCTACCATGCGAGAAATTCGCTATCTGGACAAACTGATTGATGAGCTAGCCAAAGGCAAAAGCTTGGAGACTATTTTGCGCAAGTAGCCAACGGTCAGCTATAATCAACCTATGTCCCAAAAGATTTCCGCTGGCGTTGTCCACACTTTACCCAGTGATCTGCGTCAGGCACTATCAGCAGATGCTAAAGCCTTGAAGTTGTGGGAAGGTCTGACTCCGTTGGCTCGTAACGAGTGGATTTGTTGGGTAACCTTTGTCAAAAAAGCCGACACTCGCAGCGAGCATGTTACCCGGACCGTTAAGCAACTCAAAGAAGGCAAGCGACGACCGTGTTGCTGGATCGGGTGTATTCACCGCACTGATAAAGAACTCAGTCCTTCAATCAAAGGCATTTTGAGTAAACGCACCCGAGCGAAATAGTGACATTCGTTGTGTGTTCCTTTTTCAATCCAGGTGGTTCACAATGAAACGTATGAAATCTGGCAAAAAATTCTCGCCAAAAAATAACACAATTCAAGCCAGGCAGCTGTTGATTTTAGCTGTGATTGTCGTGGTAACACTTCTTGTAGCTATGAAGTATCTGCGATTTTCGAAGCCAGACCCAAGTAAAATGGTTCCAGAACTACCACAGCCTGTTCAGCAAGAAACTGAGTCAATAGTCACGACGGGTCTTCGTTACCAAAATGATCAGTGGGGTTTCGAGTTGGAGTTGCCGACGACTTGGCAAGGGTACCTGGTTTCTGAGCCGAGCCTAGGTAGGGATGAATCAAATTCAGGCCATCTAACAGATGTTTGTTTTTACTTTGAGCGAGCGGGGAGTATTCCAGCCTGTATACTACAAATTTCAGTTTTTGATAAAGCTAAGTGGATGCAGTACACCCAACGTGGAGGAAAACAAGTGCAACCACTGTTTGAGTCAGAGGAGTACGTATATATCTCGAACCAGTATGATCCGGCTTGTGTACAGCTAGACGCATTTCAATGCAGCCGGTCCCAAGAAATTACAGCCATCCAAGCTACTTTTCGTCTCACTAAGTAACGAGTTGTTGCGGTTGTTATTCTTCTTCTTCCTCGTACTTTTCAAACACCCGACACTCCACAAAATCAATCTCTGCCGCTCGGGCTGCTCCGCGGTCTGAGCTACTGTCGCCGATCATTAAAAACTGATCTTTGTCGCGCCTAAAATTTTCGATTAAGTAAAACCCTTCGGGATGAGGTTTGACGTACGTTACGTCATCTTTGCTGATGATTTGAGTAAACAACTCTACAATGCCCAGTGTTTCTAAACCCCTGAGGACAGTGGGGCGTGAGTTCGATGAGTACACGAACAACGTGTGGTCGGTCAGATTTTTGACAAACTCTACCAACTCCACGTTGGGGGTGAAGCCAGTCAGGTACTCAGCTTCGTAGGCTTGATTAAATGCCTTGGCTTGATCGGCGAGCGGTTGACCAAACCGGCTTACCAACGCGTTATAGTACTCGTGAGGATTTTTCTCTGGTCGGTAACCGTGGTTGACATCATATTGGTCGAAAATGTCGATCATGCCAGTCACCCAGCCATTCCAGTCAATCTCCATCTTCGCCAAGGTCCGATCGAAGTCAAAAACCAGATATTTTTTCGTGTCGAGATACGTTGTCAGCTGTTTGAGCATGGAGGCATTTTAGCACGCTTGGCGCGGTGGTATAGTTGAGCTATGTCAAAACAACTACTCATGAACATGTTCGGTTGGGGATTTGGTCTCTGGCTATTTGGATATGTGCTGGGAATCATTCTCTTCGCAGTCGTGCCACCTGAGTTGTTGGGGTGGGTTATCACCCCATTCGGAATTGCAGTCACGCTCTGGGTGCTGTTCAAAAAGGTCAAACTAAGTTCGTTGTCACAATTCGCGCTCTTGTCAGTCGGGTGGCTAGTGATTGCGGTAGTGTGCGATTACGTCTTTTTGGTTCAACTGCTCAAACCAGCTGATGGATACTACAAACTTGATGTCTATCTGTACTACCTGCTGACATTGGCGTTGCCAATGGCGGTTGGTTGGTGGAAAACTAAGTCGGTAGTGGCAAAAAGTTAAGATGACAAAAAGGATCATAACGTACGTGTTAATAGGTATGGTGCTGCTAGTGCTTAGTGCATACATTGCGCTTGGCGCAGTGATTGGGTTCGAAGTGTTTAAACAATGTCAGCTAGCTCAAGCTCGCTATCAACAGCCGTGTACTGAATCGTTAATAACACAACTTCGAGATGAACAGCAGCCCTTTCGACCCCGTAATGATGCGGTGTGGGTCTTGGGGCAACTCGGCAATCAGCAGGCTTTGCCAGTGCTGCAAGAGTACTATACCGGGAACATGCCCGAGCGAGAGCCGCTTGATCAAATGCTGAGTCAGTATGAGCTGAGTAAAGCCATTAACTTACTGTCTGGAAAGAAAAACATCACTGCTCCCGTTTGGCGATGGTTAGTGCGTGAATAAGCACACCAGAACGTAGTTACTTTTCGATATTCTGGATGACTGTAATTTTTATTACGCTCGCCGTGCTAGAATGACAAAAGTACTTCTACCTCACAAGGTTCCCATGAAAAGTATTCTCAATCCATATATCAACTTTAATGGTGAAGCTCGTCAAGTTGCCGAGTTTTACCATAGTGTTTTTGGCGGCAAGCTCGATCTCACCACTTTTGGTGAAGCCAACATGGCGCAAGACCCAGCAGATAACAATCGAGTAATGCACGCCATGTTGGAAGCCGAAAATGGTATGACATTCATGGTTTCAGATACTTCAACTGCGATGGGTTATGAGCCTGGTTCAAACATCAGTCTATCTTTGAGCGGTGATAACGAAGCTGAGTTGCGTGCGTTTTGGGACAAACTGTCAGCAGGGGGCAACATTACGATGCCTCTCAATAAAGCCCCTTGGGGGGATACTTTTGGCATGTTTACCGACAAGTTTGGTATTCAGTGGATGGTAAACATTACTGGACCAAAAGCTTAAAATTTCTTGCCTCGCATCGTTTTTGATTGATTTTGTTGCTCAGAGATGGTTTTTGATGTGACGAATTAGCACTTGTCTGCCCGTCAAACATATTCTATTATTCGAATATGTACGAAACGATGTTTGAGCTCCATGCGGAGTTGCTGAAAGCGTTAGCCCATCCACGACGACTGGAAATTATTCGTCTCCTTCGGGATAAACCGCTGTGTGTCTCAGACATTTACGAAATGCTGGACTTGCCACAGGCAAACATCAGTCAACATCTGATGGTGCTGCGTGATGCTGGTATTGTGACCTGTGAGCGTAATGGGAAACAGATTATTTATTGCTTAGCTGATGCCAATATTGTCAAAGCTACCGACTTACTGCGCAATGTTCTGATTGAACGTCATCGCGGATCTGAGCTGGCTGAGCACTTGGCTCTCAGCATGCAGGAGTTAACACCAGTCGTTCACGACCCTGTTTGCGGTATGCGATTGTCCCCATGCACAGCTAATTTTTCAGCTGACTTTCATGGTCGTCAGTTTTACTTTTGTGCCAGTGGTTGTCTCAAAAAGTTTAAAACTAAACCGGAGGCGTATGTCAACTAAACATGACCAATCATTACCGATTACAGGTATGCACTGCGCCTCGTGTGCGAGTACCATTCAGCGGACCTTGTCAAAAATGCCAGGCGTTGAAAAGTGCCAAGTTAACTTCGGCACAGAAAAGGCCACGATCTCATTTGACCCTGACCAGACCACAGTGGCAGCCATGAATCATGAGCTCAGTAAACTTGGATACACTTTGCTAGATGACAGTCAGCCCATGGAGCCAAACCAAGGGCATCAGCAACATGCAGGACATGATATGGATCGCTCGCCGCATGCCGGTCATGACCTCATGACTCCTCTGACCTCTGACCAGGCGGTAAAAGTCCGAAAACTGCAAGAGTTAGCCAAACTCAAGCGGCAAGTTCAAATTCTCATTCCGTTCATGGCCATTAGTGTTTTTGTCATGACCTGGGAGATCGGGGCTGAACCACTGGGACTTTGGCCGGAAATGCCCGACATCATGATGGTCTTTTTCCACCACTTACTGCCAATCCTGGCAACCTACACCATGTTTGTAATTGGTGTCCCGTACCTGTTGGGAATCTGGCGATTTATTAAGTATCGCGCTGCCAACATGGACAGTTTGGTGGGTATCGGCACACTGACCGCCTTTCTCTACAGCTTCATTCTGTCAGCATTCGAAAATGCCTTAGCTCCATACATGAACACTGAGCAGACCTACTATGATGTGACTATCGTAGTGATCGGTTTCATCACGTTGGGTAAGTTCTTGGAGTCCCGATCTAAGTTGCGCACTGGTGAAGCTATTGAGAAGCTACTTGGTCTGCAAGCTAAACGAGCGATTGTGTTACGCGATGGTAAAGAAGTCGAGGTGGCCGCAGAAGAAGTCAAAGTTGGTGACATCGTGATTGTGAAGCCGGGCCAAAAAGTGCCAGTAGACGGTGAGATTATTAAAGGAGCTTCATCACTTGATGAATCGATGGTGACAGGTGAGTCGTTGCCAGTCGACAAAAAAGTCGGAGACCAGGTGATCGGCGCGACGCTCAACAAACAAGGCGCGTTTCAGTTCAAAGCCACCCAAGTCGGTAGTGAAACCATGTTGTCACAAATCATCAAGATGGTAGAGACGGCCCAAGGTTCTAAGGCACCAATCGAGAAATTGGCTGACCAAATCTCGGCTGTGTTTGTGCCAGTGGTGATGGTGCTCGCCGTTGTGGTGTTGGCGTTTTGGATTTTGGTCGGTTCACAGTTCATGCCTATTTCTCAAGCCCTGACTTTGGGAGTGGTGAGCTTTGTCGGCATCCTGGTTATTGCTTGTCCGTGCGCCATGGGTTTGGCCACGCCGACGGCGGTGATTGTGGGTGTGGGTAAAGCTGCCCAACACGGGATTTTGATCAAAAATGCCGAGCAGCTAGAACGACTAAGTGGGGTAGACTACATGGTTTTGGACAAAACTGGCACCGTTACCAAAGGTCAACCAGCTGTTACTGACATTGTCCCGGCCGGTCAACTGACCGAGACACAGCTGCTGCGGACGCTGGCCGCTTTGGAGCGTCACTCCGAGCATCCGTTGGCGCAAGCCGTAGTAGAAAAAGCGGAAACAGAGCAACTGCGTTTGCCAACTGTTAGCAAGTTCTCGATTATCGAAGGACAGGGTTTAACCGGCTGGATCAATCATGAGCAGATTTGGGCTGGTAACCCGCGACTGGCTAAAAGCCTTGGGCACCAGTTTGAGGAAGCCGTGATTCGCGAGTTTGCTGAGAGTGGTAAAACACCAGTCCTGGTCATGAACAAAAAGCAGGTTCTGGGGTATGTGGCTATCGCTGACACGGTTAAAGATGAGGCCAAAGAGACTATCGCTACTCTCCACCGCTTGGGGCTGAAGGTAGCGCTGCTGACCGGCGACCAAACAGCTACCGCTCGGTCTATTGCGAATCAAGTGGGTATCGATCAAGTTTTAGCAGAGGTTTTACCTGGCGATAAAGCCGCCGAAGTGCAGAAGCTGCAGGCAGCCGGCTACAAAGTCGCGATGGTCGGAGACGGCATTAACGATGCCCCAGCTTTGGCCACTGCTGAAGTTGGTATCGCCATGGGCACAGGCACCGATGTGGCTATTGAGTCAGCGGGAGTGACCTTGCTCGGTGGTCAGCTGGCGAAACTGCCAACTGCTGTGCGCCTGGCACGAGCGACGATGCGGACAATTAAACAAAACTTATTTTGGGCTTTCTTTTACAATGTAGTCAGCATCCCAGTTGCCGCTGGCGCGTTGTACCCAATTTGGGGCATTTTGCTCAATCCAGCCATTGCTGGTGCGGCCATGGGTTTCTCAAGTGTCTCAGTAGTTTTAAATGCACTCCGCCTCAAAAAGGCTAACATCGAAAGGTAACCGAGTATGAATCTGTGGATCATTTTTCTAACAGGGCTGACAACTGGGGGGTTAACTTGCTTGGCTATGCAAGGCGGGCTGCTGGCCAGTGTGATTGCCAACCAAAAAGATGCAGAACACGATGAGCAAAAACAGAAGTCGGCCGCTCAACGAGCTCAAGCTGCCAAACTAACGGTCATTGACCGCCGAGACTGGTGGCCGGTTGGCATGTTTTTGGTTTCCAAGTTAGTGGCTCACATTATGTTGGGTTTCTTGTTGGGTTGGTTGGGGTCCGTGATTAGTTTGAGCGTGGGAGTGCGGCTTTTTTTCCAAGCCTTTACCGCCTTCTTTATGTTCGCGACTGCCATGAACCTCTTGGATGTACACCCCATTTTTCGCTACGTGGCTTTTCAGCCGCCAAAATTTTTGCAGAAGCTAGTTCGGGGTTCGAGTCAGCGGCGGGAGCTTTTTGCTCCAGCTATGTTGGGGTTGGTAACTATTTTTGTACCGTGTGGGGTGACGCAGGCCATGGAAGTGCTGGCCATTAACTCAGGTTCACCAATCCAAGGTGCGCTGATTATGGGGGTGTTTGTGTTGGGAACTTCACCTTTGTTCGCAGCTTTAGGTTTGGCGACAGCCAAACTGAGTGAAGGTTGGTATCGCAAGTTTACCCAAGTGGCGGCGGTGGCTTTAGTGGCGATGGCCATCTACGGACTCAATGGGGTGTTGGTCGTACTGGACTCGCCGGTCACGATCCAAAAAATTTGGCAACCAGTGGAGTACTTTTTCTCGGATGAACGATTCGAAAAGAGATCAGCTGAAGTGCGGCAAGGTTCTGGTCCACAAAAAGTCTTAATAAGGGTTATGAATAGTGGCTATCAGCCTCGGTACATTAAGGTGAACAGAAATGTGCCGGTTGAGTTGACCCTGCAGAGCAACGGTACCTACTCGTGTGCAGCTGCGTTCGTGTTCCCAGAGTTTGGCATAGATACATTTTTGGAAGCCAACGATCAGCAAACTTTTACCTTTACGCCAACGAAGCCGGGCCGTTACACCTTTAGCTGTTCGATGGGTATGTACACCGGAACACTAGAAGTTTTGTAAGAGAGGAAGATATGTGGCCATTTTCGAAATCGACTCCTACCGGGACCAAAGCTACTTTGTACATTGTGGGAATGCACTGCACGAGTTGTAGCTTAACTATCGATGCTACGTTGGAAGAAACTCCGGGAGTGATATCAGCCACGACTTCCTATGCCAAGGCCAAAACTGAAGTGATTTTTGATCCAAAACAAGTGACACAGCGGAAGCTGATCCAGGCGGTTAAAACGCTGGGTTATGATGTCAAGGCTGAGGAGTAGTGCAGGATTATTCTTGTCGTTGAGCGATGGTTAGGTCACAACAACTTTTGACTTATAGGACGTTTTGGGTTATAATGAAAGTCTTCGGTTTGAAACTTTTCCTCTTTTGGTGAAGCATGCGATTCTCTCCGCAGCGTACTTAGTTAAAGGAACTATGTCATATTCGTCACGCGGACGAGGTCGGTTTTTCCGTCCACAGCGGTCCGCTTCATTACCTACCAGTACTGCTACCACTCATTGGACGCGGTACGTTCATGCTGCCCAACCAGTAGCTGAAACAGCCAGCTATCAAGTCACTCATAGCTTTGCCGACTTTGGCTTTGAGCCAGAACTCGTGGAAGCTGTAGCCAGACGTGGGTACACTGTACCTACTCCAATCCAAGATCAAGCGATTCCCAATCTCATGGCGGGCCGCGACGTAGTCGGAATTGCCAACACTGGCACCGGCAAAACAGCTGCCTTTTTGTTACCTCTCATCAATAAAGTACTACTGAACTCAAATCAGGGTGTGTTGATTTTAGCTCCCACCCGAGAACTGGCTGTCCAGATTTTTGATGAACTAACCGCGTTCGCAAAAAACATGCCAATTGGTTTGGCATCTTGTATTGGCGGCATGAACATCAACAATCAAATTAACCGACTCCAGAGTGACCCTCACTTTGTCGTGGGAACTCCGGGCCGGATTAAAGATTTGATCCAGCGACAGGCCTTCAAACCAGAACTCTACACTAATGTAGTCTTGGATGAAGTTGATCGAATGCTGGATATCGGATTTCGCAAAGACATTCTGTTTCTGATTTCACAGCTGCCAGCTGAGCGGCAAGCCGCTTTGTTTAGCGCTACGATGAATGCTGAAACAGAACAAATTATGGCTCGATTTTTACATCAGCCAGTCAAAGTCAGTGTGGCTAAGCAGGTGACAGCACAGCACATCAACCAAGACGTCATTAAGCTCAAACCTGGTGAAAGCAAAATTGATGTTTTACATCAGTTATTGCAACAAGTTGAGTTTGAAAAAGTGATTGTTTTTGGTCGAACGAAACATGGTATCAACAAACTACAGACCCAACTGTTTAATCGTGGGGTGCGGGTGAGTGCGATCCATGGAAACAAAAGCCAAAATGCGCGCTTGAAGTCTCTCCAAGATTTGAAACAAGGTCGGGTCAAAGTGTTACTAGCTACTGACGTAGCTGCGCGTGGTATCGACGTCGATGGTGTCACCCACGTGATCAACTTTGATGAACCAACTACCTACGATGACTACGTTCACCGCATTGGTCGAACTGGCCGAGCGGGTAAGGTAGGCCAGGCCCTGACGTTTGTGATGGAGTAGATTCAAGCTGGTAGCTGCCGCTTGCGTTGAGATGCTGTTCCCAGAGTTTGTTTTCGGGTTGTGCTCGGTAAACTGGATTGTTATCATACCTTTCTAACTGTGAAAAATATCATAAAGATCATCAAACTTTCGCAACCTATGCACGGCTGGATGTGGGTAGCTTGTGGCTTGATCACAATTCAAGCCATCTTGCAGCAAGCTACGCCAATCACTTTGAAGTATGTTGTCGACGAGTTGTCAAACCAGATCGGGAACGGCACGGGCAACTATCAAAGACTGATCCTGCTCTTTGCACTTATTCTGGTTATAAATTTAGGCGGGATTATTTTAAGTTCGATCAGCCAGCGTCTCGGTGATTTTATTTCATCAAGACTCGGACGCTACTTAACAGAAGTTTATTATCGACAGATATTTTCTTTGCCTCAAAAGTACTTTGACTCAGAAATTTCTGGCAAGATAGTCAACCAGCTCAATCGAGGAATTTTATCAATTCGAGAGTTTGTTGGTTCGACCACAAACTTCATGGCCCCAGCCCTTTTACAGGCTTTCTTTGGCATTGCTGTTTTGATGTACTTTAATGTCACCATCGGGCTATTGGCGTTAGCAGTTTTCCCCATATATATCGCCATTTCCAGCTACTCCACCCGCCGCTGGGGGATGTCGCAAGCCAAAAAGAATGTCTATGAAGACTCAGTGCGAGGTCGCATCCAAGAAGTGATAAGCAACATAAAGCTAGTTAAAACGTACAACACGCAACAACGAGAGTGGAAGCATGTTTCCAGCCAGTACCAACACATTAATGATATTTACGATCACCAATCAACTGAGTATCACGTGCTCAATTTTGTTCGTGGTTTTGGGCTTGAGGTAGCGTTCGTGATTATTTTGTTTTTGATTTTCCGGAGCACCTTTTTAGGCACCCTGACATTAGGTGAGATGGTGCTAATTATCCAGGTTTTGAACCAGTTGCGCTGGCCACTGTTTGGAATGAGTTACATTTTGGAACAGGTGCAGCAAGCGGAAGCTGACTCAAAAGCCTTTTTTGAAGTTTTAGATTTAGAGGGCAGTGAGGTTTATCAAACCAAGCCATTGGCACCTGTGGTGAAGCACCCAGAGCTTGCCTTCGAACAGGTGAGTTTCTCGTACGATCCTGACAACCCAGTTTTACATGACATTAATCTTCAGCTTGATAAGCAAGAAACCGTTGCCTTAGTCGGTAACTCCGGGGCTGGCAAGACGACATTAATTAACTTAATTCTGAAACTCTATGAACCAACAGCAGGACATATCTCCTTGTCAGGGCAGAAGTACGGCTCGGTCAGTCACGCGTGGGTGCGATCACACATGGCGTTGGTGTTCCAAGACAACGAGTTATTCTCTTCAACGATTCGTGAGAATGTGGCGTATGGCGTCAAAGGTGCCACTGATGCTGAAATTATCAAAGCCCTTAAACAAGCGAATGCCTACGAGTTTGTGTCAAAGTTCAAAGATGGTTTGGATGCTCAAATCGGTGAGCGAGGTGTCAAACTATCGGGCGGTCAAAAACAACGGATTCAAATTGCTCGGGCCATTTTGCACGACAAACCCATTCTGATTCTCGACGAAGCCACTAGTAGCTTGGACTCAAAGTCCGAGCGATTGGTACAGGATGCATTAGAAAAATTGTTCAAGAATCGCTTAGTACTGATTATTGCCCACCGCTTTTCAACGATTCAGAACGTGGACCGAATTGTGGTGCTCGACAACGGTACGATCGCAGACATGGGGCGACCACCAGAGCTAGCCAAACGACCAGGCTTATACTCAGAACTATTGAAGTATCAAATTGAAGGTAACAAAAAATTGCTCAGCAAGTACGAACTGTACTAAGAACTATTTTCAGCACTACTGCTGATAGCTGGTGATGTGGGGGGCTGATTGACAGCAGGCAGCAGTTCCTGGAGAACGCGAAGCGGGTTTCCCTCTGGTAACTGTGCTAGTAATTCAGCCGGTGGCCGCAGGACAAAGGCCATTTTCATGAGCAGCGGTTGCATAATTCGCTCAGCTTCTTGAGCGGTCATAAAATTCTGAATCACATCGGCCACGTCTTCACCAAATTTTTGAGTAATTTCACTGAGTTCGTCACCGTACTTCATAATCACTTCTAAGCTAATTTGTTTAATGGCGTACTCCTGGTACTCAGTGAACAACGCGCCAGACCGGGTGCGGATGATTTCAATCATCATCTGACCAACAATTGTTTCGAAGTCGCTTGGTCTGTCAGCTTGTGAGACTTTGGTTTGCGCAAACTCTTTAAGCAAGTCTTCTGCGGTGATAGCAAGTGGCTCAAACCAGGGAATATTCTGGCTGACATTTGTCCAAATTTGATCAGCCATTTCAGGATTTATTTCCATCAGGGCCATCATCTCAGCCAGCAGGAGTGGTTCCACACGCAGCATAAAACAAAAGCTTTCCAAATCTGTAGTGTGACAGTTGGTGAGGTATGACAAGTACATAATGGCTCGGGCTGTGTCAATTTCATCTGAAGAAAGGATGGGGTTTCCATCGCTATCATTCTGGCGTGGCCACTTGGAGGTCAGTTCGACTTCAATGAAGCCTTTTTGGGCTAAAACATAGAGCAGGTCTTGATAACAGTGAGTGGCATTCATGGTCTCAAGCAAGATATCCACATTGGTGTTGGGTTGATCTCCAAGGCCAAGGGCAGGGCCTTTCATACTATCCAAGTCAGCAATGCCGCCATCGGCAATCATGTTGGAAGGGTTGAGGTACTGATGTAACAAACCAAGATCTGATAACACAGCTAAGTGACAACCAAAAACCTGAGGAATGTGCGTGGTGAAGTATGAGACCACATCATCTTCGTCATCTGGATTAAAAAAATATGGCTGAAATTCGGAATATCGCTGGCTAGTTCTCAATTGCGTAAAATTAACGATGGTGGCGACGTGCCGGAACAGGGCTAAGAACTCGTCTTTGGTGCTGGCTAGCGAAAAATCTTTCATGCGAATATTAGTAGTCATGCCGCGCAACATCAGAAAAAAGGTAGTTTCATCAAGGTCTTTAATGAGTGCAGGAATATCACTCTTTGCCACAGGTCGAAGTTCATGATCGGCGTTGATGACTTCTGGCACGGCTGTACTCATAGCTTGATCAATCAAAAATTGTTTATAGCGTGGGATATCGACAACTTCGCCAGCCAGCGGCAAACCAATTGGTTCCATGACTTTCATGACAATTTCGGTACTGACATGTGCTCGTCGTAGCAGTTTTGAGCCCCGCAAACACCGAATTAGTGATCGATGGGTGAGGAGCCCTTTGTAACGAAAACCGCCCGGTTCTACTTTGGAACAAATTGCACCGACCTGGGTAGCATCACCGCCTTTTAGGGACATTTCCCAAAAATCGTTCCAGAATTCATCAGAGAAAACAAAGTCGAGCGGTTGCTGTTTATCGACACTTCCATATTCAAAGTCGCTGATATCAAAAGAGCGTCCATGTGCATTTGAGATGCGATACAAAGCTACCAAACTTTCAAGGAACGAGTTATCGTCATAACTTTTAGCCGCTGCCACGGCAAACTGTTCCCACTGTTCGTCGGTAAAAGGCCACTGAACGGTTGGCAACTCGTTGAGAATTTCCTGGTAGATTCGGACAGGAATACGGACACTGAATTCACGCCGATACAACGGTGAAGACTCTAAGTTTGATTTGGGCATGTGATTAATATTAGGAAGCTAGAGTTCGACTACTTACGTTTCTTATTCTTAGAACCTGGTGGTCGACCACGCCGACGTGAGCTGCCTGGGGCTACAGGGTCGAGTGCCCCGGTTGGGTCAGAGGAAGTTGGTTCACGACGAGTGGTAACAGGCGACTGACTACCTTTGCCTGAAGTCATGGTTTGTGGATCAGGGACTGGTAACTCAGCTGCAGCCGCAGGATCGGTAAGGGCAGCTTTGGCCAGTAACTGTCGAGCCAGGTCAGGAGCAAACAGCATTAAGATGCCTAATGTTTCTTGAGCTTCGGTTTCTGATAAACTAGGGTCTTTAATTTCGACCCGGCGATTAACTTCTTCAGCGGCAGAAGTGGCCAGTGTTCTGAGAATAGTAGTGATGTAAGCCTGAGCGGCTTCATCATTACCGAGCTCATCTATGCAGGCAGTTTCGACGGCTTTTAAGCATGCCCGCATGGTGTTAGCAGTTAAGTCCGAGTTAGGTCGTTGCAGATAGGCAAGAAAGTTTTGGCGAGCTTGTTCACGAGTCAGTTCAGTACCGGTCATATTTACCTTAAAAATGATAGTAAGTGAGGGGTATTGTACCAGACTAAATGAGCGGTAAAGTGCAGCGTGTCTTGATGCAGGTGGTTAGCGTGTCAGGCCAAGTCGCCGATGGGTTTTCATTAAGCACTGATCCATAATAACTTTGAGTCCGTTCATCTCAGCTAGCTTCTGTGCCTCGGGAGAGATGACACCTTCTTGCATCCAAACCAGTGGCTTTTGATGTGACTCAATGACTGTTTTCACAATAGGGAGGACCGCCTCGGACTGCCGAAAAATATCCACAATATCAATATGAATCGTGTCAGGTATTGTCTCAAGAGAAGGGTACGCACTTAGGCCAAAAACTTCACTGATAGTGGGATTAACGGGAAGAATCGTGAAGCCTTGATCTATCAGGTAGCTGGCTACTTGGTAGCTGGGGCGCTCTGGTTTGTCTGATAGACCTACGACCGCAATAACTTTGGGAGCAGTGATTAACGGGGTTAGTTCTTGATCTGTCAACATTTCTGTCAGTGTAGCATATATAATGCCGCTGATGTCTGATCAAGTTATCAACTCACTAGCTCAATTCCGGCAAGGACGCAAACTCACCCAAGAAGAACTTGCCAAAGCCGTTGGCGTGACCCGTCAGACCATCATTGCTATCGAGAAAGGCAACTACACGCCATCAGTTTTGTTGGCACTCAAAATTGCTAGGTTTTTAAACCAGTCAGTAGAGAGTATATTTACTTTACCATGAAACTAAGCATCGAGATCATAATTAGTTTGATTATTCTGATAATTTTGGGGGTCTTTTTGAACCCGACTCATCTGTTAATGCCTGACTCGGTGAGCATGCTGCTTATCATGGCGCTCATTGTGGGTTTCTTAAGTTTTGTCGGTCTGATCTGGCGAGAGCAGCCTAAAGATGAGCGTGATCTAGCACACATTCAAAAATCAGGTCGTGTTTCATTTCTAATGGGTGCCACCATTTTAGTGGTTGGCATCGTGCTTCAGGCCGTACGACATGATGTCGATCCTTGGCTCATTTACGCCTTATCGGCTATGGTTTTAACCAAACTATTGACTCGAATGTTTCATCACTTTACCAACTAAAATGTAAAGTTAACTTGACATTTAACTTTACTATCAGTTAGGATGATAGGCAGGAGGATGCTTATGAAACCAACCTTACTGATTGTGAGTGGCGCAATGGTGTTGCTAGCAGGCGCTGGCGCATATGCTTGGATGAGTCGGCCAGACTCGATCATGGAAAAAACGACTGATACCATGATGGCTGGCACAGATGCTGGAAAAGATATCGTGATAGCTGATGACACCATGGCCAAAGATGCTGCCGATGAGAATATGGCCAAAGATGTGATGATGGACAAGGGTGAAGACCAATCCAAAGATAGCCTGGTGGCCGCCGATACCATGATGAAGGCAGACAGTCGTTATGTACCGTTTTCACCAACCGCTTTGAGTCAAGCAGCTGGTAGCCGAAGAGTCCTCTTTTTCTATGCCAATTGGTGTCCAACGTGTAAGCCTGCTGACGCAGACTTCACCGCCAATGCAGCGCAATTACCAAGTGATGTAACGTTGATTCGAGTTAACTACAATGACACTGAGACGGATCAAGCCGAAAAAGACTTGGCTAAAAAGTATGGAGTGACCTACCAACACACATACGTGCAGCTCGACGCACAAGGTAACGTAGTTACCAAGTGGAATGGGGGCCAGATGAAAGAGTTACTCGAACGAATTAAGTAATAGGAGGCAGTGATGTTGATTCTCACTTTGTTCGCGTTCATTGCAGGAGTGGTGACTGTTTTGTCACCATGTATTTTGCCACTTTTGCCAATAATTCTCTCGACTGCTGACGGTAGCCGGCAGCGGCCACTGGGAGTAGTACTTGGCTTTGTGGCCAGTTTCACCTTTTTTACTTTATTTCTATCGAGTTTGGTGAGGCTAACTGGGATTCCAGCTGACGCAATGCGGTTAGTATCAATTGTCATTTTAGCTGGGTTTGGGTTGAGTTTATTAATTCCCAGCGTCCAACTGCAACTTGAAAAGTGGTTCAGCCAACTAGCCAACTTCATCCCCAACCAACAGGGTAGAAGTGGGTTGGTTGGCGGCCTAATTGTTGGTTTATCGCTCGGTTTGCTGTGGACACCGTGCGTGGGGCCGATCTTAGCGTCTGTGATTAGTTTGGCTTTGAGCGGGAGTGTGTCTGCACAGGCGTTTGTTATCACGTTAGCGTATGCGGTAGGGACGGCTCTTCCCATGTTTGGTGTAATGTTAGCTGGAGCGACCGCACTGCAAAAAGTGCCTTGGTTGGTTGCGAACACCGGCAAAATTCAGAAAGGATTTGGAGCGGTGATGATAGCAACAGCACTCGCGATTTTGCTGAACCTTGATCGTGCGTTTCAAACCTTTATTTTAAGTACGTTCCCCAACTATGGAACTGGTTTAACCAAGCTTGAAGATCGGGCCACAGTGCGAGAACAACTGCAGCTGTTTAATCAAAACCCCATTGATGAAGACATGTTGGGAAAAAGTACGGCGGACATGACCCAGTCTAAAGGTGTTCCTGCTCCCGAGTTGGTCCCAGGGGGCGAGTGGTTCAATCTACCATCAGGTTATCCAAATGGTTTGCGACTAGCAGATCTGCGGGGCAAGGTGGTTTTGGTAGATTTCTGGACCTACAGCTGCATCAACTGTCAGCGAACGATGCCGTATCTTCGAAGTTGGTGGGAGAAGTATGAAGCCGATGGGTTAGTAATTATTGGCGTTCACTCACCAGAATTTGAGTTTGAAAAAGATCCGGCCAATGTTAAAAAAGCGCTAACCGATTTTCAACTAACATATCCGGTCATGCAAGATAACAACTTTGCGACCTGGCGGGCGTACCGCAATCAGTACTGGCCAGCTAAGTACCTGATCGACAAAGATGGTCAAGTTCGTTACACCCATTTTGGCGAAGGTGCTTATGACGATACCGAGGCGATGATTCGAAAACTGCTTCAAGAAACTGGGGCCGAAGTTAGCCAGCAAGTACCCAGCAATCCCACCTACCAAACGTACTCCAGAACTCCTGAAACATACTTGGGTTATGCTCGGATGGAGTACCTCGCATCACCAGAACGGGTGGTCCCTGATCAACAGCTGACTTTTACAGCCCCTGACCCACTTCCCGGCAACTCGTTTGGCTTTGAGGGTGGCTGGACAGTGACTAGTGAGGCAGCTCGACCAGAAGTGGGTGCCAGACTGTATCTCAACTTCAACGCCAAAGAAGTTTTCCTGGTTGCCAGGCCGACTGCTGAACCAGTGCGGATGAAAGTTTGGCTTGACGGCCAAGTTCAAGCCCTCGGCGCTGATAACCAGGCAGGTGAAGTGAGTATTACAGGTGACCAACTTTATAAATTAATTAATCTAGCGTCACCAGGCCAGCATGAACTCCAGCTTGAGTTCCCTGCTGGAGGAGTTGAGCTTTTTGCGTTTACCTTCGGTTGAGCATTTGACTGGTCATAGCTCGTTGGCGTCGCAGTGACCACCACAGAGCAATTCGCATCAGGACTACGATTGTCATGAAAATGGTGACAATCAAACTCATGGCTGGCGGTGTTTGCATGCCTGCCTCATACCATGTGATCCAGCGAGCAGACTTCAACAAGACGACGTGGAACCACACAAAGATCACGGCAATATAGCCAGTTCGCAGAATCTGTCGCCACAACTTGCCACCCAAGGTTTTGGCCATAAAAGTGTTTGAGATGAGTGTCATGATGGTAAAAATCATGGTGGCGAGTAAGCCATTTAAAGCAGGCCACATCAAACCATTTTCCCAGGTTTCCGCTCTGAATAAATTTTGCAGGGCAGAAAATGACAGTAAAATATGGGCCACTCCATATGCAAAGCCAACCAGTCCCAAGTGCTTGCGATAGCGAATTAATGTATCAAATACATTGAAGTAGTAACCAAGGGAAGTTAGCCACATCGACAAACCGATGAGAATAATCGAGACGTCAGCTGTTGTTTTGTTGATGATGTTGGGTACCTTGAGCCAAGAAGTGTATGCATATGCGCCACCATAGAGGAGGGCACTGAAGATAAGCACTTTCAGATACAGCATTAACTCAGATGGTTTGGAGGGGACATTTGGCATAAGGTAATTATCTCAATGTGAGTATGACATTGATGTCATGCTCATGACAAGAGCAGCAGAGGCCGGTGACTCCCCCGTTATTTAAGTTTTGACTTAAATAACGATCAGCTATACCATGCAGATATGGACATTTTTTTGGTTTTGTCGGACCCAGTTCGCAGGCACATTTTGGAGTTGCTGGCGGATTTCGGACAATTGTCGGCTTCAAATATTAGTCAGCGGTTTGAGATAAGCCAGCCCGCCGTGTCGCAACATCTGAAGGTGTTGCGGCAGGCGGGCTTAGTCAAAGTTCAGCGAGTAGCCCAGTTTCGGTTGTATCAGCTCCAAACAAGACGGCTGCAGGAGTTGACCGAATGGATTGCTAAGGTAAGCAAGTAGTTTATGTCTGCCTAACTTGGCTTTAAGACCTTAGAAACCTAGGTCTTCGTTTACAAACACAACGTGAATCCGATTGGGAGTAATTTCGCGATTAACAATCAGTGTTTTGCTCATGTTGGTATGCCAGGTGTCGGGTAAACCGTACGCTTTGCGCGCGCGAGCAGATTCTTTAGGGACAACTTCTTCCTTGATTCGTGCTAACGCGGCATCGATAGTTGGCACAACTTTTTTAGTGCTGACCACCCATACCACATGCTCTGCTCCATAAACGTAGGCCGGTAATTGGCTGCCAGTGTTGGAAGTGACCACGACCTGACCGTCCTCGGTAATGCCGTGTACACTTCCGACTGCCCAACTCGGTGCAGCGCCCAACTCTTGCATACGTTGCGACTCAGTTTCGCGACTCATGTCGTTGAGCTTTTGTTTGACAGACACATATGGCTTTGTATTTAAAGCTTCAGCTAAACCAGTTTGTTCTAAGGTAATAGAGGTCATTGTCATGACTTCGGCTCCGGCTGGGATGTGAGCCAGCACAGCTGCTTTGGCGTCGGCAGCAGTGGAGACGACTTCGGCAGTCATGCCATTAGCGGCAAGCGCGGAGATAGTCTTGGTGATGGTTTGGGAGGTTGGGAGTGTGGATGTCATTTTGGCTCCTATGCGTTATAATAATACATAATTGGTAGTGATACAAAAAATATAGTACTACCAAAAATGTAGTATGTCAACCCACCGTGATCCACGACTATCGCAAGAACTGAATCAAGCTCTGCGTCTCTTGGGTGACACCTGGACCCTATCGGTGTTATGCACCTTATCGCGACAACCGCTGCGATTCAACGAACTCAATCGAGCTTTGGGAAACATAAATCCCACCACATTAACTAATCGTCTCAAAAAACTTGAGCAGGCAGGAGTGGTAGCCAGGCAAGAAGAAACAGTTGATAAGTTATCGGTAGTCTATGATCTAACCGGAAAAGGCCGCGCCATTTTGCCTATTATCCGAGAGTTTACCAAGTTTGCCGAACAATTTTTCAGCTAATATCTTTCCGCCACGGCCAGTAGTTTTCATTCACGACTGAACTGATATAGTGAAGTCATGAACAAACCTCGGGGCATTCGGTATGTGTCAGATGTCACGCTGAGTTGGCGGCGACAGAAGCGAGGAGACCACTTCGTGGTTCTCAATCGGTTAGGCAAACCTGTTTCAGAACGAGACCAAGATCGAGTCAAAAAATTAGTGATTCCACCTGCTTGGGTTGATGTCAAAATCAGCTCAGATCCTCATGGGCATATTCAAGCCATTGGTACAGATGGCAAAGGTCGTAAACAGTATATCTATCACCCTGATTGGGTTGAGTACAATCAGCGTCATAAATTTGATTCACTCCAGAAGTTTGGCGAGGTGCTGCCTACTCTACGAGAAACAGTTAGTGGCCACATGCGTCAGCACACATTAAGTTATGAGCGGGTTTTAGCCACGATCGTGTGGCTACTCGAGCACACATTTATCCGGGTGGGAAACGCCACCTACGCCAAAGAGAATCAATCCTATGGTTTAACTACTATGCGAAACAAACACGTCGACGTGGAGGGCAACACAGTGCGGTTTAGTTTCAAAGGTAAGAGCCATGTGTATCACGAGCTAGACATTACTCATCCTCGGGTTGCCACCACTATCAAGCAGTGCATCGAGTTGCCGGGCTATCAATTATTTCAGTATGTAGATGATGAGGGTAAACGTCACAAAGTTGACTCAGCTGATGTGAACGCCTATCTCAAAGAGATAACGGGTGAGTCTCTGACGGCCAAGGACTTTCGCACCTGGGGTGGAACGACTTTAGCTGGCGATACGTTGTATCGGTTTGGTGAGCCGACCGAGGAACAACCTGTAGATAAAGTACTACTCCAAACCGTGGAGTCGGTAGCTGAACACTTGGGAAATACTACAGCGGTGTGTCGTAAGTACTACATTCATCCGAAAATTTTTAGCACCTACGAAAAACACCTCCTGGTCCCCCATTTTGCGGCGGTGCATAAAGCTACGAAACAAGTGCCTGCCGGGTTGCTGCCGGAAGAGTATGCGGTATTAAGTTTGTTGTAGAGGGGAGCTGAGCGCGTGTAGCTCACAGGATACAAATATGGAAATGGTTGATATTTTGCAGCCGCCACTGTTTACACGTTCAGGTCAAGTCAAAGAGCGTCGACAAGCGATTCACGATGGGGATTGGATTGGCACGTTTAATTTGTGGATCATCCGAACTGATCCAGAACCAGCAATTTTATATCAACAGCGGAGCGCAGAAGCCAGCTGGGCACCACTCAAGCTTGATGCTAGCGTGGGGGGTCATTACCAAACTGGCGAAGAGGGACTTGATGGATTGCGAGAGGCAGAAGAGGAGTTGGGCCGAAACTACGATCCGGCAGAGTGTCTGGCGGTGGGACGAAAAATGAGTGTCATTCCTGATGAACGAGGCGAGATTCGACACAATCTGGTAACCATTTATTTGGTAACCGATAACACACCACTGAAAGAGTATCATCCAGATAAAACCGAGCTAGAAACTATTGTGCTCTGCCCCATCGAAAAATTACTCAAACTGCATACACTTGGCGAAACTTTTGAGGCGACCGGTTTGACCAATACAGGGGAACCAACCAAGCTGACGGTCACCAAAGACTCATTCCCAGTGGGTTGGGATAACTATCACTATAAAATGGCGCGCTTGGCTAAGCTGTACGCGGCTGGTGAACGAGATTTAGTGTACTAAGCGATTGCCCGCTACAACTGCCACTTAAAAAGTCCCAGTAAGAATTCAGTACGGGTTTCAACGTCCAGACTCGTTAGCTGGGCGACGGTGGTGCCACAAACTACCACATACGGAATTGCTATACCTTGCTCGTGTTCGGCTTGGGTAACGACCCGTCTCTGAGCGGCTTTACCACTTCCGAGGATGCTGTCGGCTGTGACCTCAACCAATGTGAAATGACCAGTGTGAGGATGACTAACTTTAAAATCGGGTATCGTGGTCTTTTTTTTCAGTATGCCACCCTTGTTGGCGACTGGTTGCTGGCAAGTAATTGGTTCGGCAGGTTCGACCCTAAAACCACACTCCGCAGTCAGCATTTCAAACTGTCGTTCTGTTGGGTCTTGATGTCTTGGTCGTTCGCGCTTGGTCACAGGCGCGAATTATAACAAGGTCACTGTCACAGGTCAGGAACCATCACTTTTTTTGACATAGGTGTCAAAAAACTCGACAGATCGACGCATGGCTGTTGAGAAGTTATCACTTAGATTGTGGTCATCACCGGGATAGACAAAGAGCTCACTGACTTGGCTGGCAGCCTGGAGTTGGGTCTGGAGACTTTCAGAAAACTCGACAGGCACCGAGCTATCTGCTGTACCGTGGTGAAGTTGGATCGGACCGGACAGGCTACTCAAAAAACTGTTGGCTGAGATACTGGCCCAGAACTGGGGATTTTGCTCAGGTGTGCCATACTCATCTGTTAGTATTTGTCGCCAACGGCGAGCTCCACTGGGTAGTGGCGGCGGTGTGAAGTTACTTCGGCGCCAATTGTTGAGTAAATCGGGATACGAAGCGACCACCCCAGCCCAAATCACACCGGCCTTGATATCAGGATCGACTACCATACTTTTCAACGTGATATGGCCGCCCATTGAGTGCCCCCACATGCCAATACGTTGTGGATCGGCATCTGGATACTGTTTGAGGCTGGCCACGGCATTCAACACGTCAATAGTGTAAGCATTCGAACCATACGCGCCGCTCGCTTCGCCTTCCGAGTTGCCATGTCCGCGGTAGTCAGGTCGAAACACAATGTAGCCTTGGCGAGAGAAGCCATCAGTGTAGGCTACATAACGTTCCGTAGTGCGATACTCGGCAGGGGGAATGTAACCATGATTAAAAACTATGACTGGCCAACCAGTTGCTGGCTTGTCTCCATTCGGAACCGTGAGTAAAGCGTAGATTTTTAAGCCATCAGACTGATATGAGGTCAAGTACCGCTGGTAGTTGCTGCCAGGCTCAAGCTCAGACTCGATGGTAATAGGGCTGCCAGGGTAGTTTCTGGTTCGTAAGCTCTCGATTGTTAGGGGGTGCAGGGGAGTTTTTGCCAGGCCACTCAGCTCGTCATTTTCGTCAGCTGAGTCACTGGTGAGTTGGGTTGAAGATGACTGCCTCAGATCGTTTGACCGCCACCACCACCCAAGGCCAGCCAAAACCACTAATCCAATGATGCCGAACCAAACTTTGCCAGTCATACTGCCCGGATTATAGTCAACCGTACCTGAGTTTGAGCTGAAAGAGTTTGCTAATGAAACACTTTTTTGGTACAAAGGGCATATGTCGAATGAGCCTACCCGATCAGTTTTTTTTGATAAAGTCTATGACTTGTGTCGGCAAATTCCCACCGGCAAAGTTGCGACGTATGGCCAGTTAGCCAAGTTGGCTGGTAGCCCCAGAGCGGCGCGAGCCGTTGGGATGTGTATGAAAACAAACCCCGATGCGCCCCGAACTCCCTGTCATCGGGTGGTAGCGAGCGATGGCAGTTTAACTGGTTATTCTGCTGGGGACGGTGTGAGTACCAAGCAGCTAATGCTCCAACGTGAGGGTGTGATTTTTAACGGATCTAAAGTCGATTTGCAGGTTTCACAGTGGCAGCCGTAAACGTTCGGTTGCGCCCAGATAGCAAAACACCCCCGGCGGGGAGTGTTTTACTTTGTCCAGCTACTAGATAGTCTAGTTTTAAGATTATGTACCCATGAGTTGAAAATCAGCTGAAGACAGGTGTGGCCTTAGGTGCGGGTAAGTGGCAGGTGCACGGTGAACACACTCCCCTGGCCGACCACACTTGTGACGTCGATACACCCCTTATGAAGAGCAACTATGTTTTGGGCAATAGATAACCCCAACCCATATCCACTGTCGGTGGTCTTTGTCCGGGCGGTATCGGCCCGATAGAACCGGTCAAATATGTGCCCGAGATCGGTGGGTTCTATGCCGATGCCCTGATCAACAACCGAGACGGCCACGGACCGGTGCAGCTGTTTAGCACGAACATGTACAGTAGTTCGGCTGGGACTGTACTTGATTGCATTGTCGAGCAGAATCACGAATAGATCGCTTAATGACTGTTTATTACCAATGACCTGCCAGCTAGATTCAACTTCAATGGTTACCGTGATTTTTTTGTGGCTGGCCTGTTTTTTTACGCGCCGGGAGGCATCTTGAATAGGTTCGATAAGTTTGAGTGGTGATAGGGTTGCCTGTCTTGGGGTTGATTGATACTGCGTGAGTTGCAACATGGACTCGGTGAGTGATTGGAGTGTCTGGACGTCTTCGAGTCCTTCCTTCGCCAGGGTTACGGCATCTCGCAAACTGTGATGGGCGTCACGCAAAAACAACTCAAAACCACTTTTTAGTGAGGTCAGGGGAGTTCTGAGCTCATGAGAAGCGTCGCTGATAAATCGATTTTGATCGTCAACCATGTTCTGAATTGGCTTAAGTGTCTTGCCCGCCAACAAGTAGCTGAACACGGTGGCGGCTAGCAAGATTGTGAGGTTAACCACAGCCAGTGATGACAAAATGCGTCGCTTTGAGTCATTGAGCAGCGTCGAACCAGGGGCGAGGGTTGGGCCGAAGCCACAAGTCCGAGCATCATATGATAAGCAGCCACTGGTTTGGAGTTGTTCTTGAAGTTCCCAACGTTGGAGTTGTTCAAAATGTTGCACTTCACGAACAGACAACGTATAGATGCTGCCACTAAACATTAAGCTAATAACCATCAAAATAGCCACGTACCAGACTGTGAGTTTAAGTCGAGCAGATCGAAAAACCGGGACTCTATTGAGCATCAAGTTTGTATCCAAACCCACGAACTGTTTTAATCAACGGTGGCAGATCCGGGAACGGCACATCGATTTTTTTGCGCAAGTTTTTGATGTACGCCTCTACCGTGTTGGGCAAAATATCAGCGTCGTAATCCCAGACCTGCGACATAATTTTGTCTTTGGTTACGATCTGACCAGCTTGTCGCATCAGGTACTTGAGAATCATGAACTCTTTTTGGGACAGCTGTAATGGAGTTTGGTGTCGCGATACAGTAAAGGCTTGGGGATCAAGTTCCAGATCGCCGACGCGTAAGGTAGCATGATTGAGCTGGGGTGGGCGTCTGGTTAAAGCTCGAACCCGGGCAAACAGCTCGTCGAAGGCAAAGGGTTTCGTCAAGTAGTCATCTGCACCCAGATCAAGACCAGTGACTCGGTCGGTAATTTGGGCTTTGGCCGTCAACATCAAAATAGGAGTCGACACGTGTTGCCGACGCAACTCACGACAGATAGTTAAGCCGTCTTTCCCAGGCAACATCAAATCCAAGATGATGAGGTCAAACTCTTCAGTGCTTGCTAGGTCGTAACCCTCAATGCCATCGTGACTGAGCTGAACGTTGTAGCGTTCTTGTTCCAACCCCTTTTTGAGTTGGCTGGCAATCCGGACCTCATCCTCGACGACTAAAATTTTCATGTTCCTATTATAGCTGGCCGACTGAACCCTAGCTGAAGTTTAACCCCGCCAAGGAATGCCGATCTGAAAAGTAGTGCCTTGCTGGGGATGACTATTGACCATAATCTGCCCACGAAACTCGGCAACTATCTCGCGACACAAAGCCAGGCCAAGGCCGGTACCTTGCTGGGTAGTTTTTGTAGTAAAAAAAGGTTCAAACATCCGCCGTGTCAAACTGGGAGTCATCCCACAGCCGTGATCTTCAATGAGCAATTGAAGTTCGTGTGCAGTGGCCTGGAGTCGAACACCCACTAGCTGGGTGTTGGCGTTGGTGGTGGGGTAGGAGTCAATGGCATTGGTCAACAGGTTAAGTACCAGCTGATAAAACCGCAGAGGATTTCCTGTGATATCCCGCTGTGTGGTGGCAACGAACTCGATTTCCACATTACACTTCACACATTTTTGATACACCGCTTCAATCGCAAAGTTAATTTCTTGGACAGGAGAAAAAGTTTGGAGTCGTGTTTGTTGTTGCAGATGTTCGCGGATAGTTGCGAGGTACGTTGTAATCTTGTAAGCGTTGCGAGTGGCTCGATCGAGAGCGTGCCGACCCGGCGAGCACGGCTGTACAATTTCTGGCTCAAGCTCTGAGAGACTTAACTGAATGGTATTTAATGGAGTGACGATATCGTGGATTAAGCCTGGGGTGAGTTTGCCAAGATGGGTGAGGTAACGAACTTGTTTTAGTTCAAGATCTTTGATTTTGGTTTGGTACTGCCGCCGGCGAGCAGCCAGCAGCCGAAAGCCAGTATCTACTCCCAGGCAAGCCAGTGCTGTTTGCCCGAGTTTGCTATCGATATGGTTCAAGTAATAGGTCAACCAAGCCAAACCCCACCACCCTGCCCACTCAAGGCTTGCTGAGAACAACTTCACTATCACGGTTCGACTCAGATGGGTCGACGTGAATGTGGCGAGCAGGTGTTCATATCGTTTCCAGTTTGTAACCCAAGCCATGCACTGTTTTGATCAACTTTTTGTTGAAGTTACGATCTATTCTGTCTCTCAGAACCTTAATGTGTACATTCACCACGTTGGGGTCAGTTTCATACGAGGCCGACCAGATTACACTCAAGATCATGTCTCGAGTTACAACTCGGCCAGCATGATGCATAAGGTACGCAAGCAAAGTTGCTTCCCGCTTTCTCAGACTTATGGTTTGGCCGTCACGAACAACAGTCAACGATTCGAGATCTAAGCTGAGGCAGCCAACTGTCAGCTTGTGGTTGGGGTGTTGAACGTAGGGCCGACGTAAACAGGCGCGGATGCGGGCAGTCAGCTCGGCAGGAGCGACTGGCTTAACCAAGTAGTCGTCAAAACCCAACTCTAGGGCAGTCACTTTTGTACCGAGTTCATTTTGACCAGTCAAGGCAATGATGGGCTGATGATGTGCGTCAGCTCGCATTTTTTGACATAAGGTTTGTCCAGTTATATCTGGCAATGAGAGATCGAGAATGATGGCTTGAAAGTCACCGATGGCCAGCTCATGTAAGGCTTTTTGACCGTTAGCCACCGTAGTCACCTGAAAACTGCCTGCTAAGCGATGGCGCAAACTATCAGCCAGGTCTTGGTCATCTTCGACGAGTAATATCTGCATAACTGCTTACCGTATGATAGCGGGCAATTATTAAATAATTATTAAGTTGTGTATGGCTAACAACCTGAACACTCCACATCGTACTGAGCCACTCTCCAAAACCAAATGCCCAAAAAAGGTGTATGTAATTCAGTTCGACAGTGTTTGTTGTGTCACATTTGTCAGCCGCAATTCTGATCTCTTCTGATATACCCATGGTCATGGGTAGAACTGAACGCAAAGTCCGACAATTACTGTTTGATGCCTCACTGGCTGAGTTGATGAGCGATGAGTTCAAACAGCGTTTAGTTGAGTCGATGTCAGAGAGTGACAAGGCAAAACTGCGCGAGCTTTTGGCCACCCGACCCCACCTGAACGTCCTCCGAGAAGAAGAGCGCATGGGCCTATTGGGTCTCTACCTCATTTTTTTAAAGTTAAATCCTGCCTTTGCTGAGAAGTACATTCGTTTTCTAGATAACATGTTTCAGTTGCCTGATTTGAACGCAAGCTTAAATCAAGCGCTTGATGCACGTATGCTGGCTGCCGCTCGAAGCAAAATGAACGGTAGTGTTCAGAAAAAAGGTCGGCAAGCTGAGATGGATCAGACCGTATTGCAGTACATAGAACGATACAACGAAGCTCGCGGCCGCGTTGGCGGTCGGTATGACTACTACAAAATGTTGGGTGTTGATGAAGTGGTTGGTCCTCGTGGTGAACGAGTCTGGCGCTACAAAGGTATCCCAGGTAATCCCAACCTTCGTTTGTTGGTAGTGGCTGAAAAAGGCACGGGTCGGGGAGTTGTCGTGCACTATGAACTGCGTGATACGATGTATCGTCAACACAATTTTCAAGACATTGTGACTGCGCAAATGGCCCAACACTACGAAGATAGGTAAGTTTGCGAGTTGTCATTAATGCTGGACTGAGTATTATTGTGTCTCACGTATGAAATCACTGCGAATTTGCATGCTCTCATATCACACCTGTCCTTTGGCATCAGAGGAAGGCAAAGAAACTGGTGGTATGAACGTATATGTGCTCGAGCTCTCAAAAGAGTTGGTTAAGCAAGGGCACCAAGTTGACATTTTCACCCGATGCCAGGATGCGACAAATCAGCGAATAGTTGAGATTATGCCTGGGTTACGGCTGATGCACTTGCTGGCAGGCCCGCCCATGGGCCTACCAAAACAACAGCTGCTGATGTACTTAGACGAGTTTGTCGATCGTTGGCAGCAGTTTGTGGCTGAGTTTGATGTCACGTACGATGCGATACATGCTCACTACTATCAGTCGGGTATGATCGCTCAAAAAATTGTGCAGTTGCATCCGGGGCTACCTATCGTGACCACCTTTCACACCTTAGCGTTGATGAAAAACCTGGTGGCTCGGAATCAACAAGAGCAAGAAAGTGAAGCTCGGATTAACGCTGAATATAGTTTGGTCGCGACCAGTCAAGCCATCATTGCGCCTAGCCGGACTGACAAAAGCTACTTGGAGCATTTGTACAACGCTCAACCAGCTCGGGTTCAAGTGGTGACCCCAGGAGTGAACATCGATTTGTTTAAGCCCATGGATCATGTTGCTGCCAAACAGAGTATAGGCGCAGAGCCCGATGAGAAAATTCTGCTTTTTGTAGGCCGTATCGAGCCGCTCAAAGGGATTGATGCAATCATGTATGCCTTAAAGATGATTCGTCATCGGCAACCAAATTGGAACATTAGGTTATGGATCGTGGGTGGGGACATTTCCCAGCCGAGTGATCAATGGTCCGCCGAGTTGCAAAAACTGCAACGATTGCGTGAAGTACTGAAAATTCCGGATCTAGTCCACTTTGTAGGCCAGCAACATCAGTTATCTCTACCCGCTTACTATAATGCAGCCTCGGTGGTAGTCATGCCATCACATTACGAGTCTTTTGGGATGACAGCCTTGGAAGCTATGGCATGTGGTGTGCCAGTTGTAACAACAAATGTATCTGGAATTGCCACGTTCTTTGACAACGATGCTGATCACTTAGTGGCGACAGTCAACAATCCGCTGCGTCTTTCCGAGCAGATCGAACACTTGATTGATGAAGCTGATCATCACCCCGAGTTGACAGCTGAGTTGCGTCGTACCGCAGAGCACTTGGCTTGGCCGAAGGTAGCCGAGCAAGTTGCTGCCGTGTATGATCAAGTCAGTTCAGCCAGTAACTAACTCTGACGACCTATGATGTCAAACAAAACCTACTACTTTTTGCGCCATGGTTTGGCTACCCGTCGTGAAGACGGCTACGGCCCAGATATCTTGACAGCCAAACTGCTTCCAGAAGGCATCGTTGAAGCAGAAAAAAGTGCTTGGTTTCTCAAAGACCTTGAGCCAGCCCCTGAAGTGGCTTTTGCCTCACCAGTACTTCGTTGCCAACAAACAGCAGAGATTGTGACCCGGGTCACCAGCTGGACATTTACCACAGATGACCGTTTGCGGGAGTTCCATCAAGAGACGATTGCCGAACTGAGTGAACGTGCCCAAAGCTGGTTGGCTGAGGTTGAACAGTTGCCGACGAACGTGATTCTAGCCTGTACTCATGGTTCGGTGATTGCCGCCCTACGAGAAGCCATACTCGGTTCACCACTAACTGAAGCGAATGTCTACGACTATCCGGCACCGGCTGGTATCGTAAAAATCAACCAGGGAGGCGCAGTGGTGCTTCGGCCACTGCCTGAATCAAGATGACTGCACAGCTGATAACTTTGCCTCTTTGGCAAAAGCTGGCGGCGATAGCCGCGGTGGTCACGCTGGGTCTGACAGTTGCGGTGGGCGTAGTGGCTTACGGTCGCGCTCGTTCAGTGGTTGTTACCCCGAAAAGCCCAACCATTACCCAAGATAACTCACCACAGCCAAGTCCCACGCCTGATCCCGACCGAGATCGTGTTATTGCCTTGTTGGGATATGGGGGTGGCCAACATGCGGGCGGCCGATTGACAGACACCATGATTCTGGCTGTGATTCAACCAAAACAACAACGAGTGATACTGGTATCTCTACCGCGCGACATCTGGGTAGAGCTGCCGCTGAAGCCAACTGAGTTGGTGGGTAGCAAACTTAACTCTGCATACAGCTACGGTTTGGACACCCGTCGTTATCTTGAAAGACCGCCAGAGTTTACCGGAAATGCGGGAGGTGGCCAGCTAGCTAAGTATGCCATCAAACAGGTGACTGGCATCCAGCCCGAGTACTTTGTGGCGGTGGATTTTGAAGGTTTTGTGAAGGCAATCGACAATTTTGGCGGAGTAACGGTGAATGTCGCGCGACCTTTTACTGATGAGTGGTATCCCATCGAAGGTAAAGAAAATGACACATGTGAAAAATCACCTGAAGAACTTGCGGCTGTGGCAACCCTTTCAGGGACGTTGGCGGAACAAGCTTTTCCTTGTCGCTATGAAAAACTCGAGTTTTTGGCTGGCCGGCAGCAGATGGATGGCGCAACCGCTCTCAAGTACGTTCGCTCTCGGCACAGCAACCAAGATGGCGGGGACTTGGGTCGGGCGGCTCGCCAAAGAGCTGTCGTAGTCGCTTTGAAGGATAAAATTTTTAAGTTGGAAGCTGTCCCTAAATTGCCAGGGTTGCTGACCACGTTAAGCTGGCATGTGAGCACGGATCTTCCTTTGGCCGAGTGGGATGACTGGTTGCAACGGGCTGATGACTTGCAGCACTACCATATTACGAGCCTGGTGATTGATGATAAAACGCAGCTGAAGGCTAGCAAGAGTAGCGATGGCCAGTTTATTCTAGTCCCAAGGCAAGGAGACTGGAGTGCCGTGCAGGCTTGGTTACAAAGCGAACTGGCATCACCACCAGCCAGTGACTCTGCAACTCAGTTGCAATAACCTCGTCAATCGGCTACAATGTGAGTATGACATTATTCCTGATCTTGTTAGCGACTGGCGGTGTGAGTGCCCTATCATTAGTGAGTGCTTGGTTGTTACTCAATGCCCGTGTGCCTGTGCACAAATACACCTATTGGTTGGTTTCTTTAGCAGCGGGCACTTTAATGGGGGCAGCTTTTTGGCATTTGCTTCCAGAAGCGATCGAGACTATTGATGTTATGCCTGCCATGACGACTTTAGTACTCAGCTTTACGGCTTTTTTTATTATCGAGAAAGTGCTGCATTGGCAACACTGCCACGACACAGAGTGTCATGAGCATGTGTATGGACACTTGAATTTGATCGGAGATGCAATTCACAACTTCTTAGATGGGGTGACTATCGCCGCTGCCTTTGTGGTTAGCCCCGCGTTGGGTTTGAGCACGACGTTGGCTATCGCACTTCATGAAGTACCACAAGAGCTAGGCGATCTGGGGGTTTTGTTGCATGCGGGTTTTTCTAAGCAACGGGCCTTACTCGCCAATGTGCTGGTCGCGTTGACAGCGATAGTGGGAGGTATTGTTGGTTGGGGGTTTAGCGCCTGGGCAGAGCCGGTAGTGCCATATTTGTTGCCGGTGGCTGCCGGAAGCTTCTTGTACATTGCCAGCTCAGACTTAATTCCAGAACTACGTGAGGAAGGCCGACTCAAGCATGTTGCCCTGGCTTTAGGCTGGTTTGGGATTGGTTTGTTGATAATGTACTTAGCCCTATTTACCGAGTAATCGCCTTTTTTTAATCAGCACTTGTTCACAAATCGTGAGCGATTCTTTGCTATAGTGATAGCATGCCTGCGTTTCAGCGGTACGTTTTGCGATCCGTTATTATTTTGCTCATGATTAATGTGGCTGGGTTGTGGACAGTTACCTTTGTTCAATATCAGCGTTTGCAGCGTCTCAGCGATCAACAACTAGCTACACAAGCCCAGCTTGAAGCAGTTTGGGGTGTCACGGCCGTCACAACGCCAATTGCCACGCCAAGTTTTGTGCCCAAGCCAAGCAGTTCATCACTCCCGGCTCAGGTTCAAGTGCAAACGCTAACCAACCAGCTTCAGGTGCTCGAACAACGAGTAATCCAGCTAGAGACAGTTCCGACTCCAACTCCCAAAAATGTTCCCACAGGGCAACCGAGTGCTAGCTCGAGTCGAGAAGTTATGATTTTTCTTGGTTCTGGGAGTAGTACAGACACCAGCTGGAAAACGATTCCAGGTGCAAGCGTCACGATCAATCCAGCTGAATATCCTGGCTTGAGTTCAGTTACATTTGAAGCGGCTCTGGCCATTTTGGGGGGTGAGGCTAGTGCCCGATTGGTAGCCAGTACAGGTCAGATTTTTGCTCAATCTACAGTGAGTCACAACACCTCCACTTCAACCTGGAAAACCTCTCCAGCTTTTTCATTGTTTAGCTCGCCAACAACATACGAAGTGCAAGTCCGATCATCAAGTGGAGAACGGGTTGACCTGGGTGGGGCTCGCCTTCGATTACAACTGCGTTAGAATACAGCCATGAGTAACCTGATGAAGTATCTGACTCAGTATCGTGAGTTACTGACAGAGTCTTTAACGCAAACGTTGCGTGAAGCTGAAGTGGCTGCACCAGCCACGGGACAGGTGCCGACAGAAGTATGGCGTGTTTTGCACGAGCGAGTGGCAGCGGGCAAGCTGCTGAGAGGGTGTCTGACCGCGATGGCTACAGAAGCTTTTGGCGGTGATGTATCTGATGGGATCAAGTTAGGTGCAGCCTGGGAGTTGTTGAACAATGCGCTTCTCATTCATGATGACATTATTGACCGAGACGAAGTTCGCCGCGGCCAACCTTCAGTTTTTGCCTACTACACACGACAGGCTGAACAAAACCAGTGGCCACAAGCACCACATGTTGGCCAAAGCTTAGCTTTGTGTGTGGGGGATATTTGTTTTTTCTTAGCGAATCAGTTGCTTGCCGACACCCGGCTTGACGGAAGCACTACTCGCGCCGTCATCAAACGTATGTCGCAAGAGATGATGTTTACCGCATTTGGTGAGATGAAAGACACCATTGCCGGTTACGATACTCGTCAACTGAGCGACGACGAGATTCGAGCCATTTTCATTGAAAAGACTGCTCGCTACAGTTTTGTGTTGCCACTCGTGTCAGCAGCCTTGATCAGTCAGCAAACCTCGGCGGTGGTACGCGACTTGGAAAAACTTGGCGAGGCACTCGGCGTACTGTTTCAGATTAAGGATGATGAGCTAGGACTGTTTGGTAGCAGTGAACAGATTGGCAAGCCAGCGGGTTCAGACCTCAGAGAGGGTAAACAAACCCTGTACTTTTGGTATGCGCGGCAGTTAGTTACCCATGAAGATTGGCAACGAGTGATGACTTTGGTTGGGAAGAGCGACTTGGGTGAAGGTGATTTGACCTTTGTTCGTCAGCTCGTCATTGACTCTGGGGCGAAAGCCAAAGTGGATCAAGAGTTGTTTGAGCTGGAAACCAGTGCTCACGAGTTGATAACTCGATTGCCGCTCACTGAGGAGTGGCGCGAGCTGTTTTATGATCTGGTAGCTTGGCAACTAAAGCGGCTCAGTTGATGGAGTTCGTTAGCGAAGTAGCTTGATATCCAGTCCGGCTGCACGCCATTGGTGCTCGATTTCTGGTGCCAAGTTGGTTACATCAAAACCCAAACAAACCAACCGACCAAGCGGAGCACCGCTTGGTGGGGTTATTGATTGTAGGTCAAGCCGCGAGCCAACTTTGTTGACTAGCCAAGTTTGGCCGGTTGTATCAGTGATAATACCTTTAATTCGGAACACCTGTTTTGGCAGGTGTGACAGAGCTTGTTCCAAGCTCTGTTTGTCAGGTGGAGTAGCAAGATCAAAACTACAACTCGTAAGTTGATCCATTGTCAGGTGCTGGTGATGATCGGGGTGTGTCTGAAGGAGGGCCTCAAGTTCAGTGGTGTGACAGCCAAAGACCAATTCCGGATCCAGTTTACCCGCCACAGCCTCAACGATTGGGGCATATTGATTTAGTTCTCGCACATAACCAACCACCGCCATTTTTCGAGCCTCATCAACCAACTCAACTTTGTTAAAAACGATTAAATCGGTGAACTGGGCTTGATGTTGGGCAGTTGTGCTAATGTCTTGGTAGCCTTCAAAGTTGGCAACGTCGATGATACTGACAACCCCATCACGGCGCAGCCCTGGGTGGCTTGAAACAGTGAGGGCAATCGCTGAAGGATCAGCTGCCCCACTCGCCTCAATGATGACCCGGTCGGGATGGAACCGCGCGATGAGCTCATCGATGGCTTGGGTAAAGGGACCCACCAGCGTACAACATATACATCCGTTGAGTAGTTCACGAGTCTCTATACGAGTAGTTTTAATGATTTGAGTGTCGATATCTTGATTACCGAGTTCGTTTTTGATGTACACCACCTGTTCACCGCGAGATTGAAGTTGCTCGACAAGATGCAGAATGATAGTCGTTTTGCCTGACCCTAAAAAGCCGGTCACGATGGTCACGGGGGTGGAAGTCGCAGTCATACCAGCCTAACTGTAAACTACTCGATGAAGTTTGGCAAACCAAGTTGTCGGAAGTACTGGTTCCGATCCTCCCATTGGGGAACTTGGTAGCGCGGCCAGAACTCTGTGGGGATGTGGGCATTCTTTCGCCGATCTTTCAGTAATGCCAAGAGATACGGGTTGCTGGCATACGCGCTCAGCTGGTAAAGCTGATTGACACCATCGGCAAACTGCTGGGGATTGGGAGTAACATCGCGTTCCCAAATTTTCCGTTTGGTGTCGAGAATAAGCGGGTAACGTTCGATGACTTTGACTGCTGGTTGATATGCGAGCTCAAGAGGGTCAACTAAAAAGTAAGGTGGCGTACTGGTCGGTTTGGGAAAGGCTTGCTGATACAGTTTCTGTGCCAAGCGTTCGGCCAATGCCATTTGGACCACTAACTGCACATAACTTGGTTCGTTCGAGACAGCTTCTGGGGTCAGCCGAGGTTCATAACAGTTTTTGACCATCAAAACTGTGCCGTCAGCTCTGAGTATAATCTGATCAAATGTGGCTGAGCTGTAGAGAGCCTGCGGGAACTGTTCTTCAATAGGTAGCAGAGAGCTAAGGCCATCTTCACCGATGGCGATTTTCAAACTTGCTGACGTGTCCAAAAACATCCGATCGCCAGCTTCTGGCGAAAAAAGAGTTTGAGAACCTTGATTCTGAGCCAACGCAAGGCTTTTGATGAGATGATTGCGCTCGGTGGCCGTTACTGCTTGTGACCACCATTTCAGTCGGTGACGTGGGTTTTCGACGCCTCGCCCGCCGCCACTCAACATAGGACTGGTGGCGGTGTTTATTGAAGTGGCAGCCATATCTTGTAAACATCTGGCTATGAACATGTAGCGGTCTTCAACGGGCAGACTTGGCCAATCAGAGATAGCTCGCTGAATTAAAAAGGCTAGTGTCTTGCGATCACGATGGTGATAGTGCACATAGTAATCGGGGTGCTTAGGTCGTTGAACCTCAGCCACACTTTGCCAGCAATCTTCAGCCTGCATCACCAAGTACAACAACTTGAGTTGAGCAGTTCGATAGATCACTTGTAGCTCGTGAGAAGTTAGGTTCCGTGAGATGGGTTTTTTTAGTTTCAGTGATCTTTTTTTGTCCTGAAGTTGACCAATAAAAAGGAGCGTCTCGTAGTCGTGGGGTGAAAGTGTGACAGCTTTGGGAAGGCTATCTTTGGCAATGACCATGGTTTACAGCTTGCTAGGCAGGCAGCTGATACGTTAGTCGAGCAAATCGACTTCGACCCATGCTATCACTGACAATTTGACCCTGCCAACCCTGCAAATCCCCGATCAAATGTGGTAGTTCGTGCGTGTGATCAATCTCAAGCCAAACAACATGCTGCTGGGCTAAATATGGCGGCAACTGTGACAGTAGTCGCTGAATAACTTCACTTCCAGTGGGGCCACCATCGAGTGCCAAGATAGGTTCAAAGTCTTTGACTGAAGAGTCGAGCTGAGCAACTCGACTGGTAGGAATATACGGCAGGTTTGCCATTACTACATGGTAGGTGCGATCAGGTGACACCGCTGTCAGCAAATCACTTTGATGCCAGTGTAACTGCTCGACCGGAAGTCCAAGCTGGGTGGCATTTCGTTTCGCTACGGTCAAAGCAGCGGATGAAACATCGACGAGATCAAGCTCAAAAGTCCAAGACTGTCGATCCAGCCAGGCTGCCACACTCAAACCCAAGGCTCCACTGCCTGTCCCGATGTCCACCAGTCGTAGGGGTTGAGGAAAGTGAGTGGTCTCGGTTGTGACGAACGCAACCAACTCTTCGGTCTCAATCCGAGGAATGAGCACATCAGGTGTCACCTCAAACTCATGACCCGCAAACTCGACTCGGCCAGTAATGTACTCCACTGGTCGGTCGCCATACTGATCAATAGTGGCAGGATCAATCCCATTTCTTACTAATTGATTTCGTTCATAGGGTGACAGTTGGCGTGGTGTATTTGGTGTCATAAAACGTGGCAATTTCAGCGTCTTTTCAGGATTATACCGAGTGCACCTTACAAAATCCCCGCTTGTTTTTTAAGTTTAACTCAGGCAAGATAGGCGAACCATCAGGGTATCACTACTTAGTACTCAGCAAGGAGCAGCATGGCAGTTAAACCAGTCGTCAGTGAGTATCGGTCATCAGAATCGATGTATTCATTGGCTAGTTTTGTGAACTTTATCAACGCTAACTTCGTCGTTTTCTTTTTAGCGATTTTGTTCTTTTTGGGTGGCTTCTATGCCGGCTCACTGTGGAGTGAAAATCGCTTCCTCAAAGCTGGTGGTTTCCCAACAGCTGGGACTGGCGCAGCCGGTGCTGGGGCTGGTGCTGGAGCCGCAGCTGCTCCAGAAGGTCCAACTCCTGAGACGCTCAAAAAAGCTCCCAAAGTGACCAACGAAGATCGAGTCCGAGGTAACAAGAATGCAGAGATTACCTTGATTGAGTACTCTGACTTTGAGTGTCCATTCTGTGCTCAATTCCACCCCACCATGCAACAAGTCATGAAAGAGTATGGGGACAAGGTCCGTTGGGTGTATCGACACTTCCCACTTTCATTCCATCCCAACGCTCAAAAGGCAGCCGAAGCAGCTGAGTGTGTGGCCAAGCAAAAGGGCAACGACGGCTTCTGGGCATATGGTGACAAAATGTTTGAAGAGAATAATAAGTTAGGTGGTCGTATCACACCTGAAACGATTACTTCAGCGGCCCAAGCTGTGGGAGTAAACATGGACACCTTCCAGAAGTGTCTGGATAGTGGTGAGATGGCTGCCAAGGTTAAAGCTCAGATGGACGGCGGAACAGCCGCCGGTATCAACGGTACTCCTGGCACGATCATATTAGTTGGTGATCAAGCTGAACTCATTCCAGGTGCCTTACCATTTGATCAAGTCAAAGTAGCTCTCGACAAATACGTCAAGTAAGCTCCGGTAGTGTAACTGTAACCCCCCGCCGCAAGCGGGGGGTTTTTTGTTGCCCACATCACACGTGATCTAGGCTGACCATAACTACCATTCGAGACCCATCAGCTTGGTGATACAATTATGTGACAGTTCCCACCAGAGTGGATAATAGTAGTTATTAATAAATTGAGGATTTTAGCTCGTTTGCGACAGGCCTTTTTAGACTGCGGCAAACGAGCTAAAGACGACCCTATGCCATTAAAACAACAACTCATGGATGACATGAAACAAGCTATGCGCGATCGAAACTCAATGAAGTTGAACACGATTCGCTTCATGATGTCAGAAATCAAAAATTGGGAAATTGATAATGGTGAAACGGACGATGCCGGTATTCAAAAATTGGTTGCCAAACAAATCAAACAAATGAAAGATGCAATCACCGAGTTTGAGAAAGGTGGCCGAGCTGATATTGTAGCTGAAGAAGAACAAAAGGTGGCAATACTGCAGAGTTACTTGCCAGCTCAGTTATCAGAAGCTGAGCTGAGTAGCATGATCGATGAGGTAATTGCTGCCACTGAACCGAAAGCAATGGGACCCGTTATGCAAGCTGTCAAAGCGAAAGTTGGCAACCAAGCTGATGGGGCCATGATTGCTCGTTTGGTTAAGGAGAAGTTAATTTAGTCACCATGAAAACCAGAACTATCGGTGAAATCCTCAAAGCAGAGCGAGTCTATCACCGCTTAAGTTTGGTTGAGTTATCACAGCGAACTCGGATTCGGTTGGAGTACTTGCAAGCTCTAGAAGAGAACCGCTTCGACGAGTTGCCGGCTGCCACTTTTGTTAAAGGTTACATCAAGACCTACAGCCGGTTGTTTGGTTTCGATTATCAGCCGCTGCTGGCCTTGTTGCGCCGTGACTACAAAGAGAGTGCTCGCGGCAAGTTGGTCCCACGAGAGTTTATTAAACCAGTCTTACAGCGTCGTTTTATTTGGACACCAGTCACAGCAGCCGTAGTGGTAGTCGGGCTGATTTTTTGTGTGGTGTTTGGCTACATTACCGTGCAGTGGTATCAACTGAACCAACCGCCAGCAGTTGCGCTCATTTCACCACAAGAAAATGCCCTAGTTTCTTCTCAGGTGGTGGTGGAAGGACAAACGGCCCCAGAGGCTAACGTGCTGGTCAACTCGCAACCAGTTAGCTTGCAAAATGACGGTAGCTTTAAGACAGAAGTTTTTATTCCGAGACAAGGTTTAGCCACAATCACCATTGAGGCGACGGATCGTCGGGGCAAAACCCAGCTTGTTCAGCGGACAGTATACGTTAGTTTTTAGTTAGTAAAGACGCGTTTTGGCCGAGTTCTTGGTTGCAGTCTTAGGCTAAATAGCGTACTCTACAGCTGCAGCCAATAAAGGAGTCGTATGGAGTTTTTACCCGTTTTGTACGCCGTCATCCTAGTAGTTTTAACTGTGGTGCTCACGGTAGTCGGGGTGTACCTGGTTCTAGTTCTAATGGAGGCTCGTCGGACCTTGCTGAAAGTTAACACTACTCTAGATGTTGCCGAAGCCAAACTGAACGCCATTACGCAGCCTCTCCAACGGTTAGGTGGAATGGCCACAGGTTTGACCACTGGCATGAAAGTGTTTGAAACATTCGTAACATGGTTACAGCGAACTAAAGATCGAGAGTAGTGAGGTCTATGTCAGAATCACAAGATCAAGGTTCATTCCTAACTGGTTTTGCACTCGGAGTTTTTGCTGGGGCTGCTGGCTACTTCCTATTTGGCACCGATCGTGGGCACAAAGTCCGTCGCGAGTTACAACGAGAGTGGGACACGGCCAAACAAGATTTGCAGTCTCGCACTGAGCCCGAGTCAGCAGAAGTGGCAATGCTCAACTTGCGTGATGCCTTGTACAAAGTGGCTGGCTGGCTGGGTGAGTTTCAACCACCAGAAGCCAAAAGTGCTAAGAAATCGACCAAGACCAAAGCCAAGACTGCTAAAACCAAGTTTAAAGGGGTCTAAGTACTTTACTTGAATTGTCGTAGGCGTTCTCATAGCGTCAGTAGCCGCTACCTGGTACAATCCACCCCATGTGGACAGTTAATACACTTCGCCAAGCATATCTAGATTTTTTTACAGACCTAGCCCGTGGCCATGTGGTGATCCCGTCAGCCGCTCTGGTACCGGAAAATGATCCCACAACATTGTTTACCAGCTCTGGTATGCAGCCACTCGTGCCTTACCTTTTAGGTCAATCGCACCCAAAAGGGACCCGGCTTGTTGATTCCCAAAAAACCTTTCGAGCTGTGGACATCGAGGAAGTCGGTGACAACCGACACACCACCTTTTTTGAAATGTTGGGCAATTGGTCATTGGGTGAGTACTTTAAAACTGAACAGTTGGAGTGGTTTTTTACCTTTTTAACCGATGTAGTTCAGTTGCCTCCAGACCGATTGTTTGTCACAGTCTTTCGCGGCAACGAAGAGCTCGGGATTCCCAAAGACACTGAGTCTGTAGCCATTTGGCAAAAGTTGTTCAAGGCCAAAGGCATTGACGCCAAAGATGTTGACTTTGCGGACCGAGATGGGATGCAGGGTGGACGTATTTTTTACTACGAAGAGAAGAAGAATTGGTGGTCACGCTCTGGCGTGCCAGCTGCTATGCCAGCCGGTGAACCAGGTGGACCAGACAGTGAAGTTTTTTATGACTTTGGCGCTGACCTACAACTGCATGAGCAGTCTGCTTGGAAAGACGAGCCGTGTCATGTGAACTGTGACTGCGGTCGGTTCATGGAGATTGGCAACTCAGTTTTTATGCAGTACCAAAAGCAGGCTGATGGTTCGTTTCAAGAACTGCCACAACGAAACGTGGACTTCGGGGGTGGGTTAGAACGCATTCTAGCGGCAGCTTACAACACTCAAGATGTGTTTGAGACGCCAGCCTTCGCCGACACCATTCAGACCATTACTGCTGATACAAAAGCTGAGTATAACCAGGCAGAATATCAACCTGCTATCCGAGTTATCGCTGACCACTTACGAGCAGCTACTATGTTGATTGTCGATGGGGTGCGCCCATCCAACAAACAACAGGGGTATGTGCTTCGCCGGTTGATCCGTCGTGCTGCGGTGAAAAACCAAGCTTTGGGTGGTGACTTCACCCCAATCAAAACGTTTCAAAGCATCGCGAAGCAAGTGATCGAACAGTATGCCGAGGTTGATGGGCGGTTAGGTTTTGGAGTCGAAGTTAAGCGTGATGTCCCGATCGTCCAAGAAGTGCTGGCTACCGAGCTAACTAAGTTTGGCGCCACCCTCGACCGAGGACTCAAAAAAATCAACCACGCCGGTGAGGCTGACCTGACCGAGCAGTTTGCGTTTGACCTGTTCCAAAGTTATGGCTTCCCCTTTGAGATCACACAAGAGTTGTTCAAAGAGCGAGGGGTGGTATTGGACGAAGTCAAGTTTAAAGAGATCTATCGTCATCACCAAGATGCGTCGAGATCGGCGTCAGCGGGTACGTTCAAAGGTGGTTTGTCGGATAGTTCAGAGATTACGACTAAGTATCATACGGCAACTCATTTGCTGCAGGCAGCTTTGCGAAAAGTGCTCGGCAAGCATGTCCAACAAAAGGGTTCCAACATTACAGCTGAGCGGTTGCGTTTTGATTTCACCCATCACCAAGCTATGACAGAGGCGGAGTTGCAAGCAGTCGAAAAACAAATCAACGACTGGATTGCTGCTGACTTGCCTGTCACGAAGCAAATCATGCCTAAGCAGCAGGCTCTTGAGTCAGGTGCGATCGCCTTTTTTGTCGAAAAATATCCAGATGAAGTCAGCGTTTACACAGTCGGCAAAGATCCAGAAACCGACTGGGTATCTAAAGAACTATGTGGTGGTCCTCATGTGTCGAACACAGGCACAATAGGGGCAATCAAGCTGACCAAAGAGCAGGCTGTCAGTGCAGGTGTGCGGCGGCTATATGCCGAGCTGGCCTAGTTAGTAACATTTCACAAGCAGACAAAGCTGACAAGTACCCCCGAATCGTGCTTTAATAGATGGTGACCTCGTCCCGTAGTACGAGGTGTTGGGCTATGGAGTTACCAAACCTGTTTCACTCACCACCGCCAGATCGTTATTTTTTAGCTCTCGTGGTTGTCGAGAACCAAATGCAAGCGGCCCTTTGGAAAATCCAAGATGGCAGTATTGAGGTGGTTAAAGTGTCTACTCCTCAGGATTATGGTGATGAGGCCGAGTCAGTGGTAGCTGCTGACCAGAGTTTGCAAGAACTTGGTGAGTTGTCCGAGGGTGTAAATGAAGTTGTGTTTGGTTTTCCAGCTGCATGGGTGGGCGCCACGGGCTTACGGGATGATCGCAAGCCCTTGCTCAAGAACTTAACCAAAGAGTTATCGCTCAAACCCAGTGGGTTTGTGGTCATAACAGAGGCTATGACCCAGTATTTGCGTCGGCTGCCAGATACCAGCACCAGTCTGGTGGTTAGTATTCTGCCCACAGCCGTCAATTTACACTGGCTGCAGCGCGGTGAGGTCAAAGCGGAGGCGGAGGTGGGCCGATCTGGTCAGTTGGCCGCGGACGTAGTTGAAGCTCTAGCCCGATTCCCGGTAGCTAAAGATGATGCTTCCCATGTTTGGCCACCCCGAATTGAGGTAGTCGCGTTTGGTATTTCAGATGAAGAGCTGCACAAGAGCGAGCAGCAGCTGCAAGGTTACGATTGGGTTGGTCAACAGGGTTTTCGGCATCAACCAACGGTACACCAGTCGCCAGGTGACACGGCGGCGATCGCTGTTGTTAAGGAAGGTGGTCGAGCGGTGGCTGAGGCTCAAGGTTTGTTACACACCCACCAACCAGACAAACTCGAGACTGCTAGTTTTTCAGAGCCAGGCAGGTCAGCTGCTCCGCCACTAGCTGGTGTGGTTAGTGACTTACCCTTAGACGCGATTGCGAATGTAGTTACACCAAGCGAACTAGGATTTGAGCCTGTAGTGACTGAGCCAGAGCGGGCAGTAATGACCGATACTATGCCACTACCACCCAAGTCGAATGACGTTGGGTTCGATTCTCCAGCCCTGGAAGTTGGTGAAGAGCCCTTGCAGTTTAAGTCTTCGGTAGGTCCTAAGCCCTACAAACTAGTGATTGGGGTGGGAGTAAGTCTCGGTTTGTTAACTTTGATTTTGGTGGCGCTGGGGGCATTGGCTTGGAACAGCACTGCCGAAGTACAGCTCAAGCTCAAGTCAAAAACTTTGGCTCAAGAATTGACGCTCAAACTTGACCCCAAAGCAACTACCTCGGATCCAGTGGACCGCATTTTGGCCGCTCGGGTGGTGTCTCAAACAGTCAGTGGTGAAAAAGGGGTGCCAACTACTGGGGTCAAGTTAGTGGGTGATAAAGCCAAAGGTACGGTTATCGTTATCAATAAAACAGATGCCACAAAAACCCTGAGTGCCGGGACAAAGTTGAGTCAAGACAAAATAGTTTTTACACTCGATAAGGACGTGACAGTTGCCTCGGCCAGTGTCAGCCAGCAAGGTTCACTGTCAGAAACCCGGACCTATGGGAAAGCCGAGGCCACAGTGACAGCTGAGGCGATTGGAACTGAAAGTAACTTGGGGAAAGATACCGCTCTGGCTGTTGCAGACTTTGCTGAAAATACATACTCAGCAGTAGTTAAAGATGGTTTAACCGGTGGGGCTAGCCGAGAGATACGAGTGGTGTCGGAAAAAGATCGCGCCAACTTGCTCGAAAAGCTCAAAGCTGAGTTGCAAGTACAGGTTAACGAGAAGTTGAAAGAACAAACTCAAGCTCAAGAGTACACCGTGCCATCTGGGAGTCTAACTATTGATAAGCAGGAGTTTGATGCCAAAGTGGGTGAAGAAGTTGAGGGTTTGAGTCTGAAGTTGACCGTGACTGGCGAAGGTCTGACCTATCGCACTGACGATTTGTTGCCATTGGCAACGGCCGTGCTGAGTGAGCAGGTCCCAGACGGCTATCAGCTGAGTTCTGCTCCACCACAGCTTCTCACCAGCCCCGACAACTCGGCAAGTTCAGCGGCGAATGTTCAGTTATCTGCTAATTTATCGACAGTTGCGTATCCCAAAGTTGATGTGGAGCAGTGGCGAAGTGAGATCAAGTCGTTATCGGTCGCCAAAGCCGAAGCCAAGCTGAAGTCACATGCCGAGGTTGAGAGTGTTACCGTTTCCCTTTGGCCAAAATGGCTTGGAAAAGTGTGGCGTCGGTTGCCGCTCAGAACCCAGGCCATCAAAATGCAGGTCCAACCATGACACAAGCCAAAGCCAATCCGACCATCCCAAAAGATCAACTGGTGGGGTTATACCGACAGGCATTGATGTCGGGAGTGCCGCTCAGCAAAGTCGAGACTAAGATTGGAGAGTTGTGGCACCGCAATCAGACCAGCCAACGGAGCGAAACCGCTTGGGACAAAGATCGTCAGACCCAGTTAACCAATCAAGTGCCTCGCTGGATTCGCTTGGGGGCGATGGTGGTGCCAATCATGATGATCATGGTGGGCATGTCACTGGTTGGCAGCGCAGTGGTGCCCATTCTGGGTTACTACGTGACAGAGCTGCCACAACTTCAGGCTCGGGAACTGACTACCCCGATTCCTGCAGATGGAGTGCTTGATGCCAATCCAGTGGTCATCACGAAAGTCGTGCCCAGTACTAGCTCGAGGTCGGAAGAAGTGATTGATCCAATTATTTTGGACAGCCCACTTGACTATACTAACCTCTCAAATTGGTTCGGGGCAACCTCACCAGAGCTACTACAAGGCAAGCAAGCTCAGCAGACATACACGATTGATATTCCAAATCTCAACATCTCAAATGCGGAGGTGACAGTTGGCGGTACTAACTTGAATAAAAGTCTCATCCAGTATCCAGGAACTGCCTTACCAGGCGAATCAGGTGCCCCGGTTATTTTCGGTCACTCTGTGTTGCGCCAGTTCTACAATCCCAGCGAAAAAAACCCTCGACGCTATAACTCGATTTTTAGTACGATCATGACCCTCAAAAAAGGTGACAAGATCTACATTACTCAGGACAACGTGAAGTATACCTATATCGTGCAGGATAAAACTGAGGTCAAGCCAGAGGACACCTATATCTTGGCTCAAAAGTACGATCACAAACAACTTAAGCTAGTAACCTGTACGCCAGAAGGTACGTACCTACGCAGAGGAGTCATAACTGCGGTGTTGGCTACAGAGTAACAGGGTTAGAATACACACATGAGTTCTGAGGTTTCATTTCCAGTTTTAGCGATTGATTATGGCATCAAGCGAGTCGGATTGGCTGTGGCTGAAACGCCGCTAGCCGAGCCATTGATGGTTTTGGAAAACACTAGCGAAGCTGAACTCCTCAAACAACTTAAAACTGTGTTCGAGCAACACCACGTTCAAACTATCGTCGTTGGGCTGTCAGAGGGGGAAATGGCGGAACGAACCCAACAGTTTATAGCTACCTTGCGCTCAATGACTTCTGTGCCCATTTTGACCTGGGATGAGACGTTAACGACTCACCAAGCCCACCATAAACTCAGACAGCGAGGTCAAGCGGGGCCGCACCGGCCAGTGGTTGATCACCTAGCAGCAGCCGAGTTGCTGCAGGACTTCCTTGACAGTTAGAATCTTGCAGGCTAGAGTCAGACCAGTAATCTTGGTTAGAAAGAGGCTGCATGTCTTCGCCAACCGCACAACAAGAAATTTCCACAGTTCCCCACGTTGAAAAGTCACACTTTATTGATCTAACCCAAGAGGGTTTGCTGATTAGAGCGCTGTTATCACTACACACGCCAACAGTTGAGTCGCACTATGCCAAGCGATCACAGCGCAGAATCGGTAAGCTTGATCAAGCACTGACTACACTCGATCAAACATATCGCCTAACAGGGCAGCCGCACTTAGATTATCGTGCAGCGGCACAAGCAGGTGAGTCGTATTGGCAGCTGAGCGCTTACCAAGATATTTTGTTGCTCTTGGCAAGAGAACCACGAAATGGTTCTTTTGCTCATACGCTGTATGACCAGAACTGGGATGAGTTAGCGACTATGATGCCAATGCCAGATAGTCTCAGGTTTCTGAGTCAGAAGGGAACAGTCACTCTCGACACCTTTTCACTGGAGAACAAGGTATTTGCACCAGGTGAAGTGGTGTATCTTTTGATCAAGCGAGTCCTTAATCAGTTGCCGAAGCAGACTACTGATGCGGTGCTCCTCAAGAGGCGGGCCAGTTTGGAGGGTGTCTTGCAGTGGTTGGCTAAGAATCCAATCAGTACCGAAGCAGATTTCCATGGTTTGACGCAAGTGCAACTGTTTGATGATATCTATTTGACAATTCGCCGAGCCACGAAGGGTAGTTACACCTTTAATCTCCAGATAAAAGATGATGAAATTGGGAGTTTGGAGTCTGTTGGCCGCGAAAAGAACCGACGTGCCCAATGGGAAAGATTTGTTGAGGATTGGAAGGCCAACGATCAACAAGACCTAGAGGCTGTCATTGGTCGAAGTGGTGATTCGCTCAGTGCGATGATTGAAAAAGGTGTTTCCTACAAGCAGTTTTACTTATCGGCTACGGCTACGGAAGTTACCGACTTTTTGCATGAGTTAGAAAAGCAAGGCTTCCGATACGCTCAAGGCACAAAACCGCAAGATATCTTAATTTTAAAACCCTTAGTGTCGGCCGATGGGCGGGTGCAAGTTTCGGTGGTGCCAACAACACCCGGAGTAGCTGGTGACAATGCTCGTTATACACTACGATTTTTTCCCGGTGCTGAACTGGTAGCCGAGATAAAGGCAGCTCGCCAAACGGAAATTGAAGCAGCGGTGAACTTAAGTTGGGACTCGCATCTTTTTTCGTACATGACGAGTGAGATTGATGCCTCAGCGATCACAAATCAAGCCTACAACAAAATCCGTGGTACAGCCGCCAGTAAGGACTATGCTGATCGAGAATCTTTGGAAGCATTTATTCTCGAGAAATTTATGAACAAACTGGCTGAAGTCGATCCGAACTTTTTGCATCGAGTTGATTTTGAAATTGACCAAATGAAGCGCCGCGGTTTGTACGAAGAAAAGGTGTGGTTCAGTCAGCCAATCAAGTTGGATACAAAGAATACGAGTTTTTCATATACGCATGCAGAATTAGTGCTGGTTGCCAAGCTTGAAGTTGGTCAGACCAAGCCCCGTCTCATAGTTAAACGCATGTCTCGATGGGTTTAGAGTCCCACTAGGTATGCTATACTGATTCTCTGTGCTTAAAAAAGTAGTGATCGGTATTAGTGGTTTAGCCCTTGTGATCGCACTCTTAGCAGTTGCGGTGGGGATAATGATTAGTGTCTCACTGGCACCGGTCAGTGGTACTCCACAACCATCGACAACATTTGTGATTCCCAAGGGGCAAGCGGTGAGCGTGATCGCCAACAGATTGGCTGAGGCTGGTTTGATTCGTCATCCCCTGGTTTTCCGAGTTTACGTGCGCTTTACGCAGCTCGAGCCGAAGTTGCAAGCGGGTTCCTTCAAGTTATCGGCGACCATGACGGTGTCGGAGATTGCCCAGACTTTGATCACTGGGACTGATGATTTGTGGATCACGATTCCAGAGGGTTGGCGGCGGGAAGAAATTGCTGATGCTTTGGAGCGGCAGTCTCTGAGTGCTTTTGACAAGGCTACGTTTCTCGAGTTAACAGCCGGCCAAGAGGGCAAGTTGTTCCCCGACACATACCTAGTATCTCGTGATGCTACTACAGAGTCATTAGTCAGGTTGTTACTCAACACGTTTGACCAAAAAATTACCACAGGTTTAGCTACAGAGATCGAGAACTCAAAGTATGACCTTGATGAGGCGCTGGTGATGGCTTCACTCCTGGAGCGGGAAGCGGTGGGGTATGACGAAATGCGTCGAGTAGCGGGTATTCTCTACAACCGAATTGAGTTAGGGATGAGCTTGGATGTGGATGCCAGCTTGCAGTACGCCAAGGGTTACGATAAAAACACCCAGAAATGGTGGCCAGATGTTTACTCGGCAGATAAAGAGATTGTGTCGCCATTTAACACCTATCGGAATCCAGGTTTACCGCCAAGACCAATTGCCAACCCGGGCCTTGAGGCCATAAAAGCTGCCCTCAACCCAGCCAACGTTGATGACTTGTTCTATATTCATGACCCTTCTGGCCAAATTCACTACGCCAAAACCCTCGACCAGCATAACGCTAATGTGCAGAAGTACCTTCGATAGGTTTAGATACTTCCAACCTTCACGTCCTCACTCGGCTGTGAGCCGGGTTGCGGATTATTCAGGTTGGAGATATCTAAACCTAAGTTAACCCTTGCATTTCAGACATGGACTTGTTACAATTCGTGACATTCTTGTTTTAGCAAAATAAGCGTTTAAGGGCTTTTCTTGAACACTCACAGCTTAGTTTTCAGCCTATACCAGAGATAGGGTCACGGTTTGTGGCCTCTTTTGTGGTGGTTGTAACTCGAGAAGATCTTGATTGAATAAAGTAAAGGAGCTTCGATGTCAGACTCACACCGTACCTATTGGGGACAGCACTTCACCACTTTACCAAAACTGGACCTAGTCCAGCTACAGTTGGAAAGTTATCAACAATTTTTGGAAACTGGTGTCGGTGAAGCCCTCCAAGAGGTCAATGGTGAAAAGGGTATCGAAGATTTTACTGGCAAAAACTGGCGCATTGAGTTTGGCGCCTATCGCTTTGGCCAAGCCAAGTACACTTTAGCTCAAGCCAAACGCAAAGCCGTGACCTACGACATGCCTCTCTATGTCGAAGCCACTTTGACCAACAAGAAAACTGGCGAAGTCCAGACCCAAGAAGTTTTCCTCGGTGATATTCCTAAAATGACCCCAGTCGGTACCTTTATCATTAACGGTATCGAGCGGGCTGTGGTGACGCAATTGGTGCGTTCACCTGGTATTTTCTTCTCAGGTGACGAAGATCCTACCACTGGCCGAGTGTTGTACCGAGCTGAACTGCGGCCTTTACGTGGTTCATGGTTAGAGATCGGGGTTGGCCGCCGAGATGTGGTGACCGTCAAAATTGACCGCCGCCGTAAGTTGCCAGTCACCGTTTTGTTGCGTGCCATGGGCTATGGCAGTGACGAAGACCTCAAAGAGTTGTTCGCTGACGTCATGAGCAAAGATGAGTTCAACTTGCTCGAGAAAACCATCGAAAAAGATGTGACCAAGAGTCAAGCTGAGGCTTTGATTGAAATCTACGAAAAGATGCGACCTGGCGAGCCAACCGTGCTCGACACTGCTCGCGAGTACTTAAAACAGCTCTTCTTCGACCCACGCCGCTACGACTTGGGTGAAGTCGGTCGGTACAAACTGAACCGCCGCTTGAAGATCGCTGTCGATGGCAAAACCACTGTTTTGACCCCTGATGACGTGGTGGCCGCTGTCAAATACTTGATCCAACTCCAAAACGGCGTTGGCAAGACTGACGATATTGACCATTTGAGTAACCGTCGTGTGCGCCGTATTGGCGAGCTGGTACAAGGCAACGCCCTTCGCATTGGTTTGATTCGTTTGGAGCGATCAATCCGTGAAAAGATGTCTTTGACCAAAACCGATGAGTTGCTGACTCCAGCTGCTTTAGTGAACGCTCGACCACTCATTGCAACCATTTCTGAGTTCTTCCGCCGCAACCGTTTATCAACTATTCTTGACCAAACCAACCCTCTGTCTGAAATCGACAACTTACGTCGGTTGTCAGTGATGGGTAGTGGTGGTGTGACTCGAGAGCGCGCTTCCTTCTCAATGCGGGACATCAACGCTTCTCAATACTCACGTATCGACCCGGTCCGGTCTCCAGAAGGTCCAAACATCGGTTTGGTGACCTACTTGGCTCTCTACGCTCGAGTTAACGAGTTTGGTTTCCTAGAAGCACCATACCGACGAGTCATGAACGAAGGTAGTAACGTTAAGATTACTGACGAGATCGTGTACCTGAGTGCTGACGACGAAGAAGAGTACAAAATCACCCACGCTGGCGTGGAAGTTGATGCTAAGAACCACATTGTTCAAGAGTGGGTTCCTATGCGCTACATGAACCAATTTGTAGAAGGTCCAGCCACCGATATTCAATACATCGACGTGGTGCCTCGCCAAGTGATCGGTACTTCAGCTTCATTGATTCCTTTCATCTCACACGACGAAGCGAACCGGGCTCTGATGGGTACCCACATGCAGTGTCAGGCCGTGCCATTGATCAAGCCACAGGCTCCAATTGTTGGTACAGGTATGGAAGAAGCAGTCTCAACCGCTATGGGTCGAACAGTGCGCGCTCTGCACGCTGGTGTCGTCAAGTACGTTGACGCTCGCCAAGTTGTAATCGAACTGAGTGGTAAAGATCTGGAGAAGGCTAAAAAAGAAACTTCAACCGATCACACCCAACAGGTGTACTTCGAAGACAACTGTGAAGTGTATCCAATTGAGAAGTTCATCCGTACTTCACAAAGTACCTGTTACTCACAGCGACCAATGGTCAAGTTGGGGCAAAAAGTCAAAGCTGACCAAATCATCATCGATGGTCCTTCCTCAGATGATGGCGAGCTGGCTTTGGGTGCAAACCTGATCATTGCCTATACTTCATTTGAAGGTTTAGGTTATGAAGACGCTATCGTGGTTTCAGATCGCTTGGTGCGTGATGACGTGCTGACCTCTATTCAGATCAGCGAACATCGTGCTCAAGTTATGGACACCAAGTTAGGTCCTGAGGAGCTCACGAACGACATTCCAAATGTCTCGGAAGCTTACTTAAGTAACTTAACACCTGACGGTATCATCCGCGTTGGCTCGACAGTCCACGCTGGTGACATTCTGGTCGGTAAAATCGCCCCCAAGGGTGAGACTGAGCTGACACCTGAAGAGCGTCTATTGCGAGCTATTTTCGGTGAAAAATCTCGAGAAGTGCGTGACACATCTCTTCGATTACCACACGGTGAAACCGGTACAGTTATTGATGTTCAAGTTTTGGATCGAGAACTCGGCGACGAGCTCGACCCAGGTACCAACAAAGAAGTGATCGTGAAAGTTGCTCAAACCCGCAAGATCACCGTTGGTGACAAGGTAGCAGGTCGTCACGGAAACAAAGGTGTTATCTCAAAGATCGTGCCAGCTGCCGACATGCCTCACTTAGAGGATGGTACTCCAGTTGACATCATCATTTCACCTCTGTCTGTGCTGGCTCGTATGAACTTGGGTCAGTTGCTCGAAGCTCACTTGGGTTGGGCAGCTCAAAAAGCTGGCTACAAAGTGGCCATCCCAGCCTTTGAAAAGATTGACGAAGGTCAAATCTGGAAGGAACTGGAGCAAGCTGGCTTACCAGTCAGTGGTAAAGCTCAACTGGTCGATGGTCGAACTGGTGAACCATTCAGCGAGCAAACCGTGGTTGGTATCGGTTACATCTTGAAACTGATTCACATGGTTGAGGATAAGACACACGCTCGGTCAACTGGTCCGTACTCACTCGTTACCCAACAACCTCTGGGTGGTAAAGCTCAGATGGGTGGACAGCGGTTGGGTGAAATGGAAGTCTGGGCACTCGAAGCGCATCGAGCAGCACACACGCTGCAAGAAATGTTGACTATCAAGTCTGACGACGTGATGGGTCGGGCCAAGGCTTTTGAAGCCATGGTCAAGGGAACAGCTATCCCAGCTCCAACAGTGCCTGAGTCATTCAAAGTCTTGATGCGAGAGTTGAACTCACTCGGTCTGGAAGTAGTGGCCCATGAAGCCACTCTAGCCGATGATGAAGTCGCGCCTGTTAGCCAAGTCGATCAAGCTGTTGCCGATCAACTGTTAGCTGATAATCAGTCACAAGTTGTAGCTGCTTCAGTAGCTGCTGCCAGTGATGACACTACAGCTGGCGGGGTCAGTGACGCCGCTCAGATCACTACGGCAGATGACACAGCAACGAGTACCGATGATGACGAATCAGCAGACGTGGCAGCTCCTGAAGCGAGCGATGATGCCGATCTGGATCTCGAAAGTGTCGAGGGTCCCAGCGAAGAAGAATTGCGAGAGGAGGAGCTCGGGTAAATACCTAGAGGATTGAGATATGAAACAAATTGTTGATTTTTCCGCTCTCGAAATTAAGATCGCTTCACCAGAAACCATCAAGTCATGGTCACACGGTGAGGTGCGCAAACCAGAAACCATTAACTATCGGTCTCTCAAGGCTGAAAAAGACGGTCTGTTTGACGAAAAGATCTTTGGACCAATGAAGGACTACGAGTGTTACTGTGGCAAGTACAAACGTATTCGCTACAAAGGTATCATCTGTGACAAATGTGGTGTGGAAGTGACTCAAGCTCGAGTCCGCCGCGAACGCATGGCTCACATTACCTTAGCCGCTCCCGTGGTCCACATCTGGTTCTTCAAAGGTGCACCTTCCAAGTTGTCTCTGTTGTTGGACATTTCGCCACGCAACCTGAGTGCCATTACCTACTTCTCACAGTACTTAGTGCTGGAAGTTGATGCCGACTCAAAAGTGGCGGTGCTCGAACAACTCGATGTTGATCTGATAGCTGCTCAAGATGAGCTCAAAGCTCAAGCAGAGCAAACCATCACCAAGATCAAGACAGATTTGGACACTGAAACTGCCAAGATTAAAGACAAAGTGACCAACAAAGAGACCTTAGAGCTCAAACTCAACGAGTTGGAGATCAAGGCTAAACAACAGCTAGCTAACACCAAAGAGCAGCTCAAAACTCAGCTCGAGCAAACTGAAGAGATCTACCAGACTGTGAAATCCATGGTCAAAAAGATCCGCAAGGGTACCATCTTATCTGAAGATGAGTACTTGAAGCTCGATGAGTACAACGCTGTTTCACACCTGCGCGTCGGCATGGGTGCGGAAGCCATTATGGAGTTGGTCAAAGAGCTCGATCTCGACAGTATGGTTGAAAAACTGCGCGTTGAGATGGCCGAGAGCAAAGGTGCCAAGCGCATTAAAGCTACCAAGCGACTGCGGGTGGTGGAAGGCTTGCGAAAAGCTGGTATTAACCCAGCTTGGATGTTCATGTCGGTTCTGCCGGTTATCCCTCCAGACTTGCGCCCAATGGTGCAGCTGTCAGGTGGCCGCTTTGCGACCTCAGACTTGAACGACCTGTATCGCCGAGTTATCAACCGTAACAACCGGTTGAAACACTTGATCGAACTGGGCGCACCAGAAATCATCTTGCGTAACGAAAAGCGTATGCTGCAAGAGGCTGTCGACTCATTGATCGACACCACTCAGGCTCGCCAATCTCGCCGCCGTGCTAATCGTCGACCACTTCGCTCACTCTCAGAAATGCTGAAGGGTAAGCAAGGCCGATTCCGCCAGAACTTGTTGGGTAAACGTGTTGACTACTCAGGTCGGTCAGTTATCGTGGTCGGTCCTGAACTCAAGCTCAACGAGTGTGGTTTGCCAAAAGATATGGCTCTGGAAATGTTCAAGCCATACGTGCTGCGCGAACTGATCATCAAAGGTATCGCCCCGAACGTCAAGAGTGCTCGTCACTTACTCGACCGCCGCGAACCAGTGGTGTACGACATTCTCGAACAAGTTACCACGAACCACCCGGTTATTTTGAACCGTGCTCCTACCTTGCACAAGCTGGGTATGCAGTCGTTCTTCCCAATGCTGATCGAAGGTAATGCTATCCGGTTGCACCCTTGTGTCTGTGCTGGCTACAACGCTGACTTCGACGGTGACCAGGTGGCTGTTCACGTACCTTTGACCGAAGAAGCTCAAGAAGAAGCTCGAACCCTGATGATGGCTTCACATAACTTGTTGAAACCAGCTAATGGCGAGCCAATCACCGTGCCTAACAAAGAAATGGCGATGGGTGTGTTCTACTACACCTCTGTGGATGAGGCTCTACCTCGTTGGGAAGGTATCTTCTCAAATTCAGATGAAGCCTATCACGTTGAGCAGAGTGGCAGATTAGATTTACGTCAATTGATGCGAGTCCGAGTCACCATCGGTGGTCAGACCAAAATCATGGAAACCACAGTTGGCCGATTGCGTTTCAACGAAATCCTGCCAGTGGCGCTCCAGTTCATCAACCAGCCAGTCACTGCCAAGAAGATCAAAGAGTTGGTAACCGTGGCCATCGAAACTCAGCCTCAAGAGCGCGTCGCAAAATTGATCGACGACATCAAGAACTTAGGTTTCATGGCTGCCACCCTGTCTGGCTTGTCAGTGTCAGTGAGTGACTGTCAAATGATCCCTGAGAAAGATGTCATCATCGAAGCTGCCAACAAGCGAGCTGAGAAAGTCCAAGATGACTACCTCCAAGGTTTGATCACCAGTGAAGAGCGACGCAAGTTGTCCTTCGAGATCTGGATGAAGACCACTGACGAAGTGGCCGAGAAGACCTGGAACTCATACGCTGAGGACAACGCCGTCAAGATCATGATCAACTCAGGTGGTACTCGTGCTTCTAAAGATCAAGTGAAACAGCTGGCTGCTATGCGTGGTTTGGTGGTGGACCCCTTGGGTAACATCGTGGAAATGCCAACCAAATCAAACTTCCGCCAGGGTCTATCGATCTTCGAGTATGTGACCTCAGCTCGTGGTTCTCGTAAAGGTTTGACCGACTCAGCTCTGAAAACTGCTGACGCTGGTTACCTGACTCGTCGGTTGGTCGACGTCTCTCACGATGTCATCATCCGTTTGCACGACTGTGAAACCACTCAATCTATCGAGATCAACAACGAGTTCCGACCTGATGTCTTTGCTAACCGCATGACCGGTCGAGTAGCTGCCGCTGACATCGAGGCTAAGGGTAAGACCTTACTCGCAGCAGGCGAGATCATTACGCCAAAAATGGCTACTGAGATCGAAGCTGCTGGTGTCACCAGTGTCAAAGTACGCTCACCATTAACTTGTGAGGCTCCTCGTGGTTTGTGTGCTAAGTGTTACGGTTGGGACTTCTCAACCCGAGACATGGTCGAGATGGGTGTGCCAGTTGGCGTCATCGCCGCACAATCTATCGGTGAACCAGGTACGCAGCTCACCATGCGGGTGAAGCACTCTGGAGGTATCGTCGGTCTCGACGTGACCCAAGGTTTGCCACGGGTGGAAGAGCTGTTTGAAGCCCGGATTCCCAAGAACCCAGGTCTGATTGCTGACATCTCTGGTAAAGTGAGTTTGAGTGAGGATGAGAACGGTAAGTCTCTCGTCATTCGAACCACCAGTGAACCAGTCGAAGAGCGAAGTTACCCAATTTCTGCTAACGCAGTCATCTTAGTCGAAGATGGCCAGTTGGTAGCCATGGGTACCCAACTCACCGGTGGTTCTATTGATCTGCACGAGCTGCTGCATGTGCGAGGTCTGTTACCAGCCCAGCTGTACGTCGTGAACCAAATTCAATTGGTATACGAGTCACAGGGTATTCCTATCCACGACAAACACTTTGAAGTGATTGCTCGCAAGATGGGTGACAAGGTTCAGATCGAAGCTTCAGGTGACACTGAGTTCCTGACTGGTGAAGTAGTTGAACGAGCCAAGTTTATGCAAACGAACGATGCAACCATGGCTGCCGGTGGTGAACCTGCAACCGCTAAAGTCATGTTGCTCGGTATTACTCGTTCGTCACTGTTTACCAGTTCCTGGTTGTCTGCTGCTTCCTTCCAACACACCAAAAATGTGTTGACCGATGCCGCGGCCTCAGGTGCGATCGATTACTTGGAAGGTCTGAAAGAGAACGTTATCATTGGTCGGTTAATTCCTACCAGTCCAGAACGCGCTTCTCTCGAGGGCACTGCCGAGTCAACTGAGGAAGAGATGCCTGCTGCTGAGCTGACCAGTGTTCCAGCCAGTGACAGCGTAGCCCAGATGTAGTACAATACCAAGTCTGATAAGGAAATTGAATGCCAACAATTAATCAACTGATCCGTAAAGGTGGTCGCCGAAGTAAACCAACTAAGGTTAAAGCCACTGCTTTACGTCGCAGTTTTAACTCGATTACTGGTCAACCAGTCAAGACCGTTAACCCTCAAAAACGGGGTGTGTGTACGGTGGTTAAAACCATGACTCCAAAGAAGCCAAACTCAGCTTTGCGGAAAGTGGCTCGTGTACGTCTGTCAAACAAGATGGAAGTCACCGCCTACATCATGGGTGAAGGCCACAACTTGGCTGAACACAGTATCGTGATGGTTCGCGGCGGCCGAGTCAAAGACTTGCCAGGTGTGAAGTATCATATTATTCGTGGAAAGTACGACTGTGCTGGTGTAACTGATCGCAAGACCAGTCGCAGTAAGTACGGTGTTAAGAAGCCGAAAGCGGCCTAAAGAGAATCCATATGCGTGCTAAACAAGCTGTCGTTCGCGACATTCAACCAGATGCTAAGTACAACTCCGTCAAAGTGGCCCGGTTCATCAACCGTGTCATGCGAGACGGCAAGAAGTCAGTCGCTCAGAAACAAGTCTACTCAGCCTTAGAGATCATCTCTGACAAAGTTGGCAAACCAGCTTTAGATGTGCTGGAAGACGTGATCCGAGCTGTGACTCCCCAGATGGAAGTCCGGTCTCGTCGAGTTGGCGGCGCTGCTTATCAAGTGCCTATGCCAGTTAAGGGACGCCGAGGTTTCTCACTCTCTGTGCGTTGGTTAATCGAAGCGGCTAACAAACGAGCTAACAAAGAGTATCACTCTTTTGGTGAAAAGTTGGCAGCTGAAATGCTGGATGCTCTGGCAAACCAGGGTGGCGCAATTCAGAAGAAAGAGGCCTCACACAAGATGGCCGAAGCCAACAAAGCCTTTGCACACTTCCGATGGTAAAACATGAAGCTGGTGGCGAACGACGTTCACACCTTATCCCTGAATTAAGTCTTGCTCAAGTCAGAGCTGTGCTCGATCAACTCGAGCAGGATTGGCCAGTCGTGTGGTGCAGTGCGTATGAGAGCGGCAAGGTCAGTTTAACGGCGGTGCTGGAAGGGATTCAGCTGGGTGCTGGAATTCGCTTGGAACGCGATGCTACCACCTTTCGCGATAACCTCAGTGTGAGGTGTCAGGCTTTCGCAGCTGGTGAGATACAGTCGGTCATCGCAACGACTCAACTTCGAGTTGAGATGCGCACTTTCCGCAGTCAGGTGCTCAAGTATCTCCAGTGGTTAACAGAGATGAAAGAACTGCTCCAGACTCGTTTGCGCCATCAATTTGCCTTGGGTGAAATCAATGATATCCCCTTTGGGGCCCAGCTGGCCTCAGACCAAATCGATTTAGCCAAAGAGGTTTTGTATCGTTTAGGCGAACGACTCAACCAAGCTATCAATCAGTTAGGCCAGAACAGTGGAGAGTCAGACAACTCAGGTACCCTGTAGCAGCTGGTTTTCTAGTCGATGGCGGGTCTTCACTATTTACCCCCAGATAGGGTATAATCACGCTTCGTATTATTTCGCCAAATATATAGCAACATAAGCTCAGAAAGTCTGTATGGCCGGCCAACAAACTATTAAAACGAGTAACCGCAACCTTCCGCTCGATCGGATTCGGAACATCGGTATCATCGCCCACATCGACGCGGGTAAAACCACCACTACCGAACGTATCCTGTACTACACCGGCAAATCATACAAAATTGGTGAAGTTCACGAAGGTGCCACCCAGATGGACTGGATGGATCAAGAGCGTGAGCGCGGTATCACCATCGTGTCAGCCGCTACCACCACTTTCTGGACTCCTGTTTTCGACGCCCACTTACCAGTTGATGCCTACCGCTTCAACATCATCGACACCCCAGGCCACGTCGACTTCACTGCTGAAGTCGAACGTTCACTCCGGGTGCTCGACGGTGGTATCACTGTGCTCGATGCTGAAGAAGGTGTCCAATCTCAATCTGAGACTGTCTGGCGCCAAGCCGACAAGTACCACGTGCCTCGTGTCTGTTTCGTCAACAAGATGGACAAACTGGGCGCCAACTATCACCGAACCATTGATGACATCAAGACCAAGTTTGGCGTCAAGCCAGCGGTAATGGTGTTGCCAATCGGTGTTGAGAGTACCTTCAAAGGTGTGGTCCAACTTCTCGAGCGCAAAGCTTGGATTTGGGAGAAAGAGCACTTAGGTGCAGAGTACGAACTGGTTGACATCCCAGCCGAAATGACTGAGGAAGTTGAGAAGTTCCGCGCCCAATTGATTGAGCAAATCTGTGAAACCGATGATGCTTTACTTGAGAAATACCTCAATGGTGAAGAACCATCTATCAACGAGCTCAAGGCTGCCTTGCGAAAAGCCACCATTGGTTACAAGTTAGTGCCCATCTACTGTGGTTCGTCACTGCGCAACACTGGTGTGCAAGTTCTGCTCGACGGTGTGGTTGAGTACCTGCCTTCACCTCAAGATATTGTGGAGATCAAAGGCACTAACCCTAAGACCGAAGCCGAAGAGGTCCGCAAGTTGGTACCAGAAGAGCCTTTCTGTGGCTTAGCTTTCAAGATCCAGACAGATCCACACGTCGGTCGGTTGACCTACGTCCGGATTTACTCAGGCAAGCTGGCTTCAGGTTCGTACACCTTCAACTCAACTCGTGGTATTCGCGAGCGGGTAGGTCGGTTGTTGCTGATGCACGCCAACCAACGAGAAGAAATCACTGAAGCATTTGCTGGTGAGATCGTGGCTATTGTCGGTTTGAAAGACACCAAGACTGGCGACACCATGTGTGAAGAGACCAAACCAATTGTGTTGGAAGGTATCTCTTTCGCCGAACCAGTTATCTCTTTGGCCATCGAGCCCAAAACCAAATCTGACCAGGAAAAGATGGCAGTAGCTCTGCAAAAACTGTCTGAAGAAGATCCAACGTTCCGCATCAAGTCTGATCAAGAAACCGGCCAAACCATCATTGCTGGTATGGGCGAGCTGCACTTGGAGATCTTGGTTGACCGCATGAAGCGCGAGTTCAAGGTGGATGCCAACGTCGGTGCACCTCAAGTTGCTTACAAAGAAACCATCCGCCGAGCGGCTGAGGGTGAGGGTAAGTACATCAAGCAAACTGGTGGTCGTGGTCAATACGGTCACTGTCTCCTGAAACTCGAGCCAAAAGATCGAGGGACTGGTTATGAATTTGTGAACGAAGTGACTGGCGGTGCCATTCCTCGTGAGTACATCGAGCCAATCAACAAAGGTATTCAAGAGTCCTTGGAGCGTGGTTTCATCGCTGGTTACCCAATGACTGACCTCAAGGTGACTGTTTACGATGGTTCCTACCACGAAGTTGACTCGAGTGAGTTGGCCTTTAAGATGGCTGGATCACTCGGTATGCGTGATGGTGTCGGTAAAGCTGATGCTGTCATTCTCGAACCAATCATGAAGGTCGAAGTCACCACCCCTGATGAATTCATGGGTGACGTGATTGGCGACTTGGGTTCACGCCGAGCTCAAATCCAGGGTACTGGCAATCGCAACAATGTGACGATCATCACCGCTTTGGTGCCATTGGCTCAAATGCAAGGTTACGTAACTGTGTTGCGCTCTATGACTCAGGGTCGAGCCTCATCAGTCATGTTGCCAAGTCACTACGATGAAGTGCCCCAAAGTGTGGCCGCTAAGATCATCGAAGACCGAAAAGGCATCAACGTTCGGTAGGTATTTTGGTACAAAGCACAATCTGCCCAGATTAAGGTGACTGTCTATGTCAATTTCTGTCGAGGAGCATCGTCAAGTGTTGAAGCAATATCTTGATGAACAGCACGCACTGCGTGCTGAAACCCAGGCCATGTTTGACGAGGCCGATGCAGCTGCGCAGCCGATTGAAGATGAGAACCAGCGCGATGAGCTGGTGGATCTGCTCAGTACATTTACCGAAGGCGTGACCCCATCAGAAATGTTGGCGCTTCTTGTAGAAGCGACTGCCCAAGGTTTACACCCAGGCTTACGCGATCTGGCCGCAATGGGATTTGTGACAAGGTTAAAAAGACTTACGAAAGATCTTGAAGTTTGGGCCGAACAGTACGTTGATATGTTCGATACCGAATCTGAGCAGATGCCTGAAGTTTTTGCTGATACCCAGTTGATGACTATCCTCGTTAACCGACTTGTGGAAGTTGCAGAGTTGCGAGAGCGTTATCAAGACTGGATCATCGCTCTGAGCACGTATCGTTAGTTGCTGCCAATGTTACAACCCACACTAAACAGTAGCGAGTAAAAATCACCTCTTTGCATAAGACCGATTACTCGATATAATCAAGCTTCGAATTGCAGTGGCAATTTGATTAATACGTAATAACAAGTAGGTACAGTTAAATCGTACTCACTGGAGGAAACAAATATGGCAGACGCCCAAAAGTTTGTTCGCAACAAACCTCACGTCAACATTGGTACCATCGGTCACGTTGACCATGGTAAAACCACCCTGTCAGCCGCCATCACTACAACTTTGGCTGCCAAGGTTCCATCACCTTTGAACAAGGCTATGGGTTATGGTGACATCGACAACGCTCCTGAAGAGGCAGCTCGTGGTGTTACTATTAACATCTCACACTTAGAGTACGAAACCGCCAAGCGTCACTACGCTCACATCGACGCTCCAGGTCACGCTGACTACATCAAGAACATGATCACCGGTGCCGCCCAGATGGACGGTGCTATTTTGGTGGTGGCTGCGACCGACGGTCCTATGCCACAAACTCGAGAGCACATTCTGTTGGCCAAACAGGTCAACGTGCCAAAATTGGTCGTGGCTCTCAACAAATGTGACATGGTCGATGACGCTGAACTGCTCGACCTCGTTGAGATGGAAATCCGCGAGTTGCTGAGTAAATACGGTTACGATGGTGACAACACTCCTATCGTCCGTGTTTCAGCTCTCAAAGCTTTGGAAGGTGATGCCACCTACCAAGACAAGATCATGGAACTGATGAACACTGTCGACGAGTACGTCCCAGATCCAGTTCGTGACCTCGACAAACCATTCTTGATGGGCGTTGAAGACGTCTTCTCAATCAAGGGTCGTGGTACCGTCGTGACTGGTCGTATCGACTCAGGCAAGATCAAAGTTGGTGAAGAAATCGAAGTTGTTGGCTTGAAAGACACTCGAAAGACTACCGTTACTGGTGTCGAAATGTTCCGCAAAATGCTGGACGAGGGTCAAGCTGGTGACAACGTCGGTATCCTCTTGCGAGGCATCGAAAAAGACGACGTCGAGCGTGGTCAAGTACTGGCCAAACCAGGTACCGTGACTCCTCACACCGAGTTCGAGGCTGAAGTGTACATCTTAACCAAAGAAGAAGGTGGCCGACACAAGCCATTCTTCACTGGTTACCGACCTCAGTTCTACATCCGAACCACTGACGTGACTGGTGAGATCAAACTCCCAGAAGGTGTGGAAATGGTCATGCCAGGCGACAACGCCAAGATGAGTGTGAAGCTGATTGTGCCAGTCGCTCTGAACGAGGGCTTGCGCTTCGCCATCCGCGAGGGTGGTCACACCATTGGTGCTGGTGCCATTACCAAAGTTATCAAATAATTTTGGCGTAATTTTAGAAATGAAAGCCCCTCACATTTGTGAGGGGCTTTTTGATTTTCCATGAGATATGTATATTTGATGCATTCCAAAACTCTACTGCAACCAACATAATGTTAGTCCCTGATTCTCAATTGCGAGGATGCAGGGGATTCGCCCAGTTAGCATAGGAGGTGCAATTTTGAGCGAATTGTATTATGGCAGTGGCAGAAAAACAGATCTGCGAAATGCCCAAAATGTTGAGCAGAAGCGAATGGGAACAACATTGGATGGTGACGATGTGTATCATACGGTTTACTATAACGCAGATATAAATCGTCATATAAGCTATGACACTGTTGTTTTCAAGGGCGCTCATTGCTACATTGTGGGAAGTGGTCATGAGAGACCAAATGGCCCCGGAGACGTAATTAGATGGGACCCCGGCAACGAAGTGACATGGAAAGATGCGCTTCAGCGTCGGACAAGTTCTTTAATCATTACATAAGTCTCTGCCTCCATTTGGGGAGAGGAGTCAACCTTCTCTCCCCAATTTCAATTTGAGAGTTATGACCATCAAAAAAAAATACGAAAAATTACGTTTTCCTTTGTTAGCTGCAACAGCCGAAGAAGTACTTTTAGCGTATCTAGACGAATTTAGCTTTTCAAAAGAAAAATTGACAGGAACAGAAGCAAAAATTGTTTTTGCACACGTTTTACGCGATTACTTAAACAAGAATATTAAAAGCTGGGTTTTAGAATCCGTTGCTGTCCAGTTACTCTTTGAGAAGAAATTGCATAGTCACATTGAACAAAAGTCTACACTCTTTTTTCAGTTGCTTTTTATTACAAGTGATATTGTCTGGCTTGAAAAATCAAGCCAAATCATGGCCATTCTTAGTGAACTGGAGGCTGGGTTTCAAACACTAGAGGCAGAGTAATATTTGTTTAATTGCAAATAAATCCAACCCACTTAGATGTATTGGTTACATTTTGACCTAGAGCGTCACCAATCGTATGATAGGTTTGAAATGAGCAATCCTTCCAGAGAAACTGAGTCAGTCCAGTATCGCGCGCTCGATTTAAAGTGGGGATATATGTTGGTGGAAGCTCCTGAGCTCTATCAGCTGCTGGCACAGCGCGAGCAACGAACTGAAGCTGAGGTAGTCCAAAAACTGGCCCGTTTTCAACCAGTCCATGCGGAACAACTAGCCCTCACTGGTGAAGCATATGATTTGCAACAAAGTGATGTGACTCGGCCAGACAGGTGGGAGAGCATTGATGTAGTTCATCGATTGCCAGACCTGGTCTTTGAGGTACCACCGACTTCAGAGGTGTTTTCAGGCTTTATGGAGTCATACACGTTTCTGTTAACCCTAGGTGATGCCCAACTAGCTATTCAGGTCCGGGTGCCGTGCAATAGCTATGACTCCACCGCCCCTTTGGTTGATCAAGCTTTTGATTTGCCGATGGTCGAAGCTGTCTTGCATGATGAGTCTGTTGGTATGGGGCTGTGGATAGAGCTCAAGCAGATGCGAGATGTGTTTTTATATGAACTCAGAATATGGTTGGCTGATCAAATAAATTCGGTTATGCCTTAGATACAGTAACTTTGATCTGGTACTAAAAGATACGCACTTCAAACTGAAGTATTTACATCTGGTCGTTGAACCGGTATAATCACGCTCTGTGTTTGTATGCAGTGGTGCAACAAGCCCAAGTAGTAATTAACTAACCAGACATTTAACAAAGTACAACATGGTAGCCAGTCCAACCTCAGCCGGTTATAAGATTCGAGTCAGACTCAAAGCGTTTGACCATCGTGTAATCGACGAAGCCGCCAAAAAGATTATTGAAACGGCACTCTCGACTGGAGCCAAAGTTGTGGGCCCGGTTCCTTTGCCAACCCACATCAAGTGGTTCACCGTGTTAGTGTCTCCGCATACCGACAAGGATGCACAAGAGCACTACCAGATTCGAACTCACAAGCGGTTGATCGAAATTATCAACCCAACCAACAAGACTATCGATTCCCTGATGCACTTAGAGTTGCCAGCAGGGGTTGATATTCAGATAAAAATGTAAATGGAGGAGCAATTTGCTCACACAGCCCTTAGCCGTTAAGGCTTTGACTAGCTGGCTCGATAATGGAATATATGGTAACGACGGTGTTTGCGACCAAATTAGGCATGACCCAAGCCTGGACCAAGGCTGGTAAACGTGTGGCTGTCACACGTTGTCAAGTCGAACCTAACGTGGTGGTCGGTACCCAACCTGCAGTTCAAGATCACCTCATTTTCGAAATTGGTTACGGCGCTAAGAAGCTGAAAAACATGTCCAAACCACTCCGCTCTAGATTAGAAAAGGGTGGTTTTTCATTTGGTGTTCGACAAATCACTGGTCTGCGAGTTGCCAAACCTGCCGAGGGCGAAGCCGCTCCTCTCCAAGTTGGTCAAGAAATTGCTTTAGATCAAGTCCTGAGTGTTGGCGATGTTGTCCAAGTGCAAGGCGTGACCAAAGGTCGCGGTTTTGCTGGGGCGATGAAGCGACACGGTTTCCACGGTGGTCCTAAGACCCATGGTCAATCTGACCGAGGTCGGGCCGTCGGTTCTATTGGTGCTGGTACCACACCAGGTCGCGTTCTCAAGGGTCAACGCATGCCAGGTCACTTTGGAACCGAAACACAAACTGTTAAAGGTTTGGTGGTATTGCACATTGATCCAAGTACCAAAGAAGTTTGGCTGAGTGGCCCAGTGCCAGGTTTCGCCACTTCACGAGTGGTCATCGAGAAAACTGGCGAGACTCGTCCAGTTGAGCTAGATTTGGCAAGTGCCGGTTTAGAGCCAGTGTCAGCTCCAGCAACTGAAGTTGAAACTGAAGCTCAACCTGAAGTACCAGCCGAAGCAAGTCAGCCAACTACTGAGGAAGTAGCTGCTTAATCATATGAAATTAACTCACTACACTACTACCGGCACTCAGTCCCAAATGGCTCTTCCAGCTTGGTTGAGTGGTGAAGTCAATGATGTAGAACTGGCCAAAGCCATCCGGGTTTACCGCAGCAACGCCCGCCAAGGTACCAGCAAAGTAAAGACTCGTAGCGAAGTGAACCGCACCAAAAAGAAGTGGTTTAAGCAAAAAGGGACAGGTAATGCCCGTCATGGTGCTCGAACTGCTAACATCTTTGTTGGTGGTGGTATTTCCCATGGTCCAAACGGTATGCAAAACTGGGTGCGATCACTGCCCCAACGAGCCAAGCATCAAGCCTTGCACTCAGCCCTCTTAGCTCAAATCGAGAACGTCGTGATTCACGATGGTCTGAGCGAGCTCAAGGGTAAGACCAAAGCTGCAGCTCAATTAGTGGCTACCGCCGCTGGTCGAGACGCTCGAGTTCTCGTGATCCTGAGTGAAACCCAGCCAGCTGTCGTTCGCAGTTTAGCCAACTTGGCTAATGTGTTGACTATGACCGCCGGTCGAGTGACCGCCTTAGAAGTAGCCGCCGCCGATAAGGTCGTGACTACCGCTGAAGCCCTGAAAGTTTTAGAGACTCGCTTAATGGCTAGCATCGCAAAAGCTGAGCAGCCAAAAGTTGCAGCTGAAGCGCCTAAAAAAGTTGCCAAAGCTAAACCAGCTGCCAAGCCAGTCAAAAAAGTTGCAAAAACAGCTAAGGCAACCAAGTAACCATGCATACGTTTATTGTGAAACAACCAGTTATTACCGAAAAGACGCTGCGCTTAGCCAGTTTGGCTAACACATACACCTTTGAGGTAGCACGTTCAGCTTCCAAAACTCAGATCCAACAAGCTGTGGAAGATCTGTACAAGGTGGAAGTGACTTCAGTTAACACCATCGTTGGTCACCGCAGTCAAAAAGCCACTGGTCGCAAACGCATCAAGCGAGTTCAAAGTTCGACCAAAAAAGCTTTAGTCATGTTAAAACCAGGTCAAACTATCGCCCTCTTTGATTTATCAGGAGGCCAAGCCTAACGGAACTATATGTTAATCGTACGCAAACCCACCAGTGCCGGTCGTCGCAACCAAGTTGTGGTTGATCGCAGTGAACTTTACAAAGGCGAGCCAGAACGCTCACTTTTGATGACTGGTCACGTTAAGCGCCAAGGTCGTGGCCACAAAGGTCATGTGACAGTGCGTCATCGAGGTGGTGGCGTGAAGAAGAAAATGCGCATCATTGATTGGCGTCGTGACAAGCGCGGCATTCCAGCCGTAGTGAGTCGTTTAGAGTACGATCCTATGCGCAGTGCCCACGTTGCTTTAGTTGTCTATAAAGACGGCGAAAAACGCTACATGGTAGCCCCAGACGGTTTGAACGTTGGCGCAGAAGTCATGTCAGGTGATAAAGCTGAAGTAAAAGTTGGTAATGCTTTGCCACTGAGATTGATTCCAGTTGGTACCGCTATTCACAACTTAGAGCTGACTCCAGGCAAGGGTGCCCAGGTTGTGCGGGGTGCCGGTACCTCAGCGTTCATCCAAGCAAAAGAGGGTGACATGGTGACAGTATTGTTACCATCTCGAGAGATCCGATTGATAAATGGCGAGTGTTTCGCTACAATCGGCCAAGTCGGAAATCAAGATCATAAAAATCAGAAAATTGGTAAAGCCGGACGCAAACGATTAATGGGCATCCGGCCAACTGTGCGTGGTACGGCCCAGCATCCTGACAGTCACCCCCATGGTGGTGGTGAAGGCCGAAGTGGTGTTGGTCTCAAGTATCCAAAGACCCCATGGGGTAAACATGCTTTGGGTACCAAGACTCGCAACAAGCGCAAGTTGAGTAGTAAATATATTGTGAGAGATAGACGCAGTAAGTAACAGCTTATGTCAAGATCATCGAAAAAAGGACCATTTATCGATCCCAAGCTGCTGACCAAGGTCATGAAGCAGAAGGATTCAGGTAAAAAAGAGCCTATCAAAACTTGGAGTCGCGCCTGCGTGATTTCTCCAGATTTTGTTGGCCACACTTTTATGGTGCATCAGGGTCGTAAGTTTGTGGAAGTATTTGTGAGTGAAGCCATGGTTGGTCACCGATTGGGCGAGTTTGCCCCAACCCGAACCTTCCGCGGCCACGGAAAAGTCGTCAAACGGCTCTTAACCAAGACGTAAAGAGTGTATATGCAGATTCAAGCTCGACAATCCTACTCACGCCAAACCCCTCGCAAGTTGCGATTGGTGGCGAATACTGTCAAAAAGCTGCCTTTAGAGCAAGCTATCCGACAGTTGGCTGTGATTGAGCGCAAATCCACTTTGGTGATTATGAAGGTGATGAAGCAAGCAATTGCGAACGCCATCAACAATCATCACTTACAGTTCAGTGACTTGGTCCTTAAAGACATCCATGTCACTGAAGGTCCACGTTATCGCCGTTATCAAGCGGTGAGTCGTGGCCGAGCTCACGAAATAATCAAACGAACCAGTCACGTGACGGTGACTTTAGTTACTAAAGACGAAGTTAAGCCCGCTCCAGCCAAAACCAAAGTGGCTGCAGCCAATAAGGAGTCAAAATAACGTATGGGACAAAAAGTTAACCCAACCGGTTTCCGCTTAGGCAACACCTTCACTTGGAAGTCTCGTTGGTTTGCCGATGCGAAGTCCTACTCAAATCAAGTGATTGAGGACTATAAGCTGCGTCAACACCTGTTGGCTAAGCTCAGTAACGCTGGTGTTGTGCAGATTGATATTGATCGATCTATCACCACTATTAAAGTCACTTTGTACGTATCTCGACCAGGTGTCGTGATCGGCAAAGGTGGCGCTAACTTAGAAGATGTGAAGAAAGATATCGAGCGAATCTTGAACGTGTCAAAGCAAAAGAAAGACAAAGTTCGAGTTGATGTCAAAGTTGAAGAAATCAAGAAACCAGATTTGAGTGCCAAGCTGGTGGCTGAGCGAATTGCTGATCAATTGATCAAGCGTTATCCTCACCGCCGAGCTGTTACGCAAGCTTTGGAAAAAGTCATGACTGCTGGTGCTGAAGGCGTCAAGATTGCCTTATCTGGTAGAATAGGTGGATCAGAAATTGCTCGATCAGAGAAGTATTTCCAGGGCAAGGTGCCTACCCAAACCCTGCGGGCTAACATCGATTATTTCCAGGCTCCGGCTCGAACCCGGTCTGGTTATGTCGGGATTAAAGTCTGGATTTATAAAGGCGAAGTAGTCTAACCATGTTACAACCTAAGAAATCAAAATTCCGCAAAGAATTTCGAGGCAAACGCCGCGGTGTGGCTTTGCGTGGTTCGACGGTGGCCTTCGGTGAGTACGGTCTGAAAGCTACCACTGTTGGTTGGGTTTCAGCTCGTCAAATTGAAGCCGCTCGTAAAAAAATCACCTACGCTACCAAACGCGCTGGCCGCTACTGGATGCGGTTGTTCCCACACAAGCCCATTACTCACAAGCCAGTGGGTGTCAAAATGGGTTCCGGTAAAGGTGATATCGATAAATATGTAGCAGTAGTTAAACCAGGTATGATTTTGTTTGAGATCAGTGGTGTGACTGAACAAGCCGCTCGGGAAGCTTTTACCAAAGCCGGGCACAAGTTGTCAGTCAAAACCACTTTTGTAAAGAAATAAAGATAAACACAGTATGAAACGACGCGATTTTCGCCAACTAGCCGCCAAAAGCCCAGCTGAGATTCAAGCTCAACTGGACACCTTGTCACGCGAACTCGGTGAGAAACGCCTGGCCAAGCGAGTCGGTAAATTATCAGACTTACGTAGTCTGAGCCGTTTGGCAGATACAGTGGCTCGTTTGAAAACTGTTTTACGACAGCAAGAACTAGCTACTGTCTCAGGAGAGAACGAATAAGGATTTAGTATGAAAACATTACAAGGTGTCGTCAGCTCGCTCAAACAAGCCAAAACCGTAACGGTGGTGGTGACGAATCGCTGGCAACACCCAATTTATAAGAAGTACGTCAAGCGTAGTAAAAAATATGCTTGTCACTACGAAAACGTAACCTTGGCTGAAGGTGACACCGTGGTTATCCAAGAGTGCCGCCCAATCAGTAAGACCAAACGATTTAAAGTAATGTCAAAGGTTGAGAACTAAGTATGATTCAATTACGAACAATCCTCCAAGTGGCTGACAACAGCGGGGCCAAAAAGCTCCGAGTGATGCAAGTCCACGGTGGTTCCAAACGACGCTTCGGTTTCGTAGGGGACGTGGTGAGTGCGTCTGTGATCAGTGCTGATCCTAAAGGTAACCTAAAAAAAGGTGAAAAGGTGAAAGCAGTAATCGTTCGGGCTCACAAAGAAACTCGCCGTTCAAATGGAGAGTACATTCGCTTTGATGATAACGCCGCCGTAGTGATCGAGTCACTCAGCAACCCTAACCCACTTGGGACTCGGGTGTTCGGACCGATCGCTCGTGAAGTTAAAGATCGAGGTTTTGCCAAGATCGCGAGTTTAGCTCCGGAGGTGCTCTAAAGGGATATATGAAGTTACGCGTTGGTGATCAAGTACTGGTGACAGCTGGCAAAGACAAAGGCAAGCAGGGTAAAGTTACCCGCGTTTTGCCAAAACTCGATGCTGTGGTAGTCGAGGGCATGAACTTGTACGTCAAGCACATCAAGCCCTACGGTGAGCGAGCTGGAGAGCGAGTCCGCCGAGAACGTCCACTGCCAACCGCCAAAGTGGCCATCTTGAACGAAAAAGGTCAACCTGATCGAGTCGGTTATCGCGTTACTGCTGCCGGCAAAGAGCGTATCTTTAAAAAAACTGGCACAGTGATTGGTGAAGCAGCCAAGCAAGTCAAGGCAGCCGCCAAAAAAGTCGAGAAAACTGAAAAGAAAACTGACAAACCAGCTAAAGAAGCAAAAGTAACTAAGAGTAAAACTAAAAAAGCCTAACGTATGAATCGCTTACAACAAAAATACAACGACGAAGTCCGTCCAGCCCTCCAGAAAAAATTGGGGGTGAAGAGTGTGATGGCTGTGCCACGGTTGACCAAAATTGTGATCAACACTGGTATTACTAAGCCTCAAGATCCTCGGGCTCGTAAAGATGTGATCGAAAATGTGTTAGCTCAGTTCAAGTTGATCAGTGGCCAACAACCACAGACCACTCGAGCTCGCCAAGCCATTTCCAACTTTAAGTTGCGAAAAGGCGACCCAATGGGGGTCATGGTCACACTGCGAGGTCAGTACATGTGGGAGTTTCTCGACAAGTTGATCTCGATCGCTTTGCCTCGGGTGAAAGACTTCCAAGGTGTGTCACGAACTGCTTTTGATGGGCAAGGTAACTACAGTATGGGTATTGAGGAGCAAATCATCTTCCCAGAGATTGAGTACGACAAAATCGACTCAATCCGGAGCTTACAAGTGGTTATTACCACAACCGCTCGAGAGGATGAAGCAGCTCGAGAGTTGTTAGATATGTTAGGAATGCCGTTCGCGAAAACCAAGTAAACGGCGGAAGTAAATAACTATGGCTAAAAAATCAAAAATCGCTAAGACACTTCGCTTGAATGAAAAGCGAGCCATGTTATTGGCGAGTGGTGTTAAAAAAGTAAATCGCGTGTCGACTCGAGGGCAAAACCGGTGTAAAATAACAGGCCGCCCTAGAGGCTACATGCGCTACTTCGGACTCAGCCGGTTGACGTTCCGTGAAATGGCTGTCCGAGGTGAGTTACCAGGTGTAGTGAAAGCGAGCAAATAAGGTATGACCGATCCGATCGCAGACATGATGATCCGCATTAAAAACGCCCTGTTGGTGCGCCACAGTCAGGTGATTGTGCCACACTCAAAACTTAAAGAGGCGGTCGCTAAAGTGTTGTTGGAAAACAACTATTTAGAAGCGGTAGAGGTCAATCCAGTTAAGCCTCAGGCTGAACTGGTGTTGAAGTTAAAATATGTAGGTAAGCTGCCAGCTATTACTGATGTGAAACGGGTCTCAAAACCTGGACGTCGGTTATACGCTCCAGCAGACAAAGTGCCACAAGCTTTGGGTGGCTATGGAATTACGATTGTCTCCACCAGTAAGGGGATCGTCACCGATGCCGAAGCTCGCAAACTCAATGTGGGTGGCGAAATTATGTGTCAGGTTTGGTAAATATGTCACGAATTGGACGTAAAGCTATCAGTATTCCCAGTGGAGTCACCGTTACCGTTAACGCTGATTCTGTCACTGTGGCAGGCCCCAAAGGTCAGGTCATGGTTCCAGTTACCGCTGGTATCACTGTCACTGTCGCCGACAATGAACTAACTGTGGGTCGTCAACAAGAGACCAAAGAGCTGCGCGCTCATCATGGTTTGGTTCGCAGTTTGCTGAACAATGCAGTGATTGGTGTCACGACTGGTTATAAGAAAACCTTGAAGTTGGTTGGTACTGGGTATCGCGTCACCATGAAGGGGGCCGGTCTCAGTCTGTCACTGGGTTTCTCACATCCAGTTGATATCAAAGCCGAACCAGGTATCAAGCTGTCAATCGATGGCACCGATACTATTCACATTGAGGGTATCGACAAGCAAGTAGTGGGCCAAATGGCAGCTAACATTCGCAAGATCAAACCACCTGAACCTTACAAGGGTAAAGGTATCCGTTATGAAGATGAAGTAGTTCGACGTAAGCAAGGTAAAGCCGCGGCTTAAGACTATGCCAACAATTAATCACAAAACCTCGAGTGCTACTAAACGAAAAATGCGGGTTCGCAACCACATGGTTGGAACTGCGGAACGACCTCGATTGTCGATCTATCGATCAAACCGTTACACCAGCATTCAGGCAATCAACGATCAATTGGGTGTTACTGTAGCAGCTGGCAGCGATTATAAGGCCACTAAAGGCACCAAAACCGAACGAGCTCAAGAAGTGGCTACCAACGTAGCTGAATTACTGAAAAAAGCCGGAATTAAGGCTGTTATCTTAGATCGCGGTCCATACCGCTATCATGGTCGAATTCGAGCCATCGCTGACGCAGTCCGCGCAGCGGGAGTGGAGGTATAGTTCATGTCGCACGATGTTAAAACCCTAGCTCAAAGCCAAACCCCAAGTGAGTTTGAAGAGAAAGTCATTCAAATTTCTCGGGTGTCCAAGAAAACCAAGGGTGGAAACAAAATGGGTTTCTCAATCCTAATGGTGGTTGGTGACCGCAAAGGTCGAGTCGGTGTCGGTTTGGGTAAAGCCAAAGACGTACTGGCCGCTATGCGTAAAGGTGTGAAACGAGCTAAGAAAAAAATGATTACCGTGCCATTGGATGGGACAACCATTCCATTTTCTATCAGTGTTAAACAAGGTGCCGGTAGAGTAATGCTGAAGCCAGCTCCTAAAGGTTCTGGTGTTATCGCGGGTGGTCCAGTCCGAGCAGTGGTTGAAGCCGCTGGTGTTCGAGACATCTCGAGTAAGATTTTAGGGACCAACAATAAAGCCTCAAATGTGTATGCTACCTTTGAAGCTTTGAAACAAATCGAAAAGATCGTCAAGCTCAAAGGCATTAAGCTCAAGTCAATTGCTGAGCTGGAAGCCCAGGAAGCTAAAAAACTCGAAGAGCTGCAAGCTCAAGCTAAAGCTGCTAAGACAACCAAGCCAGCCACAGCCGAGAAAAAAGCTGAGCAACCAGCCGCTAAAGCAGCCAAGCCAGCTAAAAAACCAGCTGCCAAACCTGCCAAGCCAAAAGCTGAAAAGAAAGAAGCAGCCGCTTAATACAGGATTTATATGTCTATACTGCACACTCTACCCAGCATTACCACTAAGGCCAGCAAACGCTTAGGTCGTGGTCATGGTTCAGGCAAGGGTGCTCACACCATTGGCCGTGGTACCAAGGGTCACAAAGCCCGCAAAGATGGTCAATCACGCGACTGGTTTGAAGGTGGTCAACTGCCTTTGATCAAGCGCTTGCCAATGATGCGGGGTAAATCACGTTTCAACGTGGTTCGACCGACTGCTGAAATTACCTTGAGTGATCTGCAGAAAATGAAGAATGAAGTCGTAACTCTGGAAACACTCAAGCTTGAAAAGCTGATTGCTCCTGAGTTTAAACAAGCTAAAATTATCGCTACTGGTAGTTTGAGTCGAGCTGTGACTGTCCAAGGTCTGCGAGTCTCACAAGCTGCCAAAGAGCTGATTATTAAAGCTGGTGGCCAAGTTCAGTAACTTGAACAGCTACTAGCATTACGACGGACGGGTGACCAACTACATGTGGCAAACAGTGACCACGATCTGGCACAACCGGGAGCTTCGCAAAAAGCTCATTTTTACCGCACTTATTTTCCTGGTTTTCCGCCTTTTTGCGCATGTGCCCTTACCGGGTGTAGATGTCGCTCAACTTCGAGCGTTGTTTGCCGGTAATCAATTTTTGAGTTTGCTGAACATCTTCTCTGGTGGTACTTTAGCTAACTTCTCAATCATGGCGGTGGGTATCAACCCGTACATTACGGCTTCAATCGTAGTCCAGCTTTCTACCATGGTGTTTCCCAAGCTCAAAGAGCTGCAGAAAGATGGCGAAGCCGGTCGTGAACGTTTGAACCAATACACTCGCTTTTTGGCTGTGCCACTCGCCGTGGTGCAGAGTATGTCGGTGCTAGCTCTGTTACGTTCTCAAGGTTTGCTGGCTGCCAGTGATCCTCTGAGCTTGGTGGCTTTGATCACCACTCTGGTAGCAGGATCGATGGTGTTGTTGTGGCTGGGTGAACTCGTTAGTTTATATGGTATCGGCAATGGTATCTCGATGGTCTTGTTTGCCGGTATCGTCAGTCAGTTGCCGGTGGCACTGGCTCAAGCCAGTGTGACGATTACCGCCCAGCAGTACTTGACTGTGGCTGTGTTTGCGCTGGTTTTCTTGGGGGTGATTGGTCTAGTTGTGTTCATGAACGAAGCGATTCGTAAGGTCCAGATCCAGTACGCCAAGCGACAGCGTGGCAGCCGCATGTACGGTGGTCAGACTACGCATTTGCCCATTCGGGTGAACGTGACTGGCGTTTTGCCGATCATTTTTGCTGTCTCCATCATGTTGGTTCCCGGTTTTGTGGCGCGGTTGATGACCGGTAGTGGTCAGCCGGCCTTGCTCGAGTGGGGGCAACGACTAAGTGTCTGGTTTTCCCAGACTTCGCCAATCTATATGGCTGTGTACTTCTCAATTGTGTTTGCGTTTACGTTTTTCTCAGCCCTGATTTTCTTCAATGCCGGTGACTTGGCTGATGAACTCAAGAAGAGTGGCGCCTTTGTGCCAGGCATTCGGCCTGGTGCGCCCACCAAGCACTTCCTGGAGTTCGTGGTCAGTCGCATCACCGTGGCTGGTGCAGTCTTCCTGGGTTTCATTGCGTTGTTGCCTTCAGTGGCTCAAGCTGCCACGGGAATCCAGTCGTTGGCGATTGGTGGTACCAGTGTTTTAATTGTGGTCTCAGTTATTTTAGAGACAGCCAAACAAGTTCAGAGTCAACTGGTTGGCCAAAATTACGAACAATACACCTAACATTCACCCACAAAGGAGCACTATGAAACTAGTTTTGATTGGCATTCAAGGAGCGGGCAAGTCCACTCAAGGGAATATGCTGTCAGCTGAGTTGGGAATTCCTTACCTCTCATCTGGCCACGTGTTCCGAGAAATGGCTAAAGAAAAAACTAAATTAGGTCGTTGGCTGAAAGAAACGTTGAACGCCGGCATCTTGATTCCAGACGACACCACCTTAGAAATTATTTTGACCTATCTGAAAAGACCAGAATACAGTAAGGGTTATATCTTGGATGGTTTTCCTCGCACAGTGCCTCAAGCCGAGGCTTTTGCCGATGAAGCTGAAAAAGTTATTTTGATTGATGTCTCAGACCGAGAGGCCTTGTGGCGAATTTCAGGTCGAGTTTCTGATCGAGAGGACGAGACGCTCAACGCGATTCGTAAACGAATTGAGTTGTTCCACGAAAAAACTGAGCCAGTTATCGAGTACTATCGTCAACACGGCAAGCTTATTGACGTAAACGGCGAGCAAGATGTTGAAGGTGTCTTTGCCGACATCATGAAACACATCAAAGCCTAGTCGTTTTTTGGACCGATCATGTCAGCCATTCGTCCAGAACGAGCTGCCCGCCTCAAAGCTGTAGTTGAAAGTGAAGACTTTCAAGATCAGTTTGTGACCAAAGGTCCCTGGACAGCTCCCCTTGAGTTCTCATTAGGAGGCGATGCTGAAGTCGGCTTTTGGCGGTTAGTATTGCCCAGTCCAGATAGATTAGTGTTTTTAGGTTTTATCAATGGTGGTCACGCCGTCATTCAAATCTCGTACTGGAATCCGTGGGAGCTGACCGCGGAGCCACTCATCGCCGCTCAGATCATCTATCCTCAAACAACAGAAGCGCAGGTCAAAAACCTCAAAACTGGGGAAACCACTCGTGGCCGATGGGAAGTCACCCAATACGAGATTGGTAAGACCTACAAAAACAAAGACACCAACGCAGGGGCGCTAGATATCTATCTTGGTCGGTTACTCAAACTATTGAGTCAAACGGGCTCTGACACCTAAACAAGTGATGCTCAGCTGGTTTGGAGTATAATAGCGGGATGAAATCTCAGGTAGATCAACAAAAAATTGCAGCCATGCGTCAAGGCGGTCCAGCTTTGGGGCGGGTTAAACACGCACTGGCAGCCATGGTCAAACCTGGTGTGACGTTCGAGTCGATCGAGGCGAAGGCCCAAGCTCTCATTAAAGCCGAAGGGGCGGTGCCCAGCTTTTCCACAGTGCCTGGGTACCACTGGGCCACGTGTCTGATGAGAAACGACGAAGTTTGTCACGGTATTCCCAAAGGCAAACGTGTGGAAGCTGGTGATGTTATCACCATTGACGTGGGTTTGATTTGGCAAGGTTATCATCTCGATACCACTACTACGGTCGCAGTGGCGCCTGTTTCTCAGGAAGTGAAAGACTTTCTAGCACGAGGCCGACAGGCTGTTGATAAAGCGATCGCCAAAGCTCGGGTTGGTTCTACGATTTATGACATCAGCCGAGCCATGCAAAAAGGGGTTGAAAACTATGGATATGGCGCTGTGTATCAACTAACAGGCCACGGCATTGGTCGGGAGTTGCACGCCTGGCCCAGTATCCCGTGTGTAGCCCAGAAGTCTGACAAAAAGATTAAGGTGGTCCCTGGTATGACACTAGCTATCGAGATTATGTATACAGCTGGTTATCCAGACTTAGAAGTTGGCAAAGATGGCTGGACGTATCAAACTATTGACGGCTCTCTGTCAGGGATGTTTGAGGAAACAGTTTTAGTTACCGATGGAGAACCAGAAGTTCTAACCAAGTAAAGAATCTCTATGACAAAACGTTTTGAACTCGACTTTGTAACCGCTATGCAGCAGGAAATGCAGCTCATTGAAGCCCAGCGTGGCGAGAACCCAGATCCGCTGGCTGCCTTAGCCGCCCGGGTTTTATTGCGACAGTTGCTGTTTGATTTACCAGAACTGACTGCCGTGGTGTTGACCGAAGTTGCCGATGTGGCTGGGTTGATGTTCCAAAATCACCCACCAACGTTCCAAGTCCTGATGGCTCAGTACTACACCGAGCTCGTGACTGAGCTGAGAAACCGGAGTGCTCAAGTTTCAACCCTGGTAGGGTGGGAAACTGACTACCGGCAGGCCATAGCCGATCAGCGCTGGGAAGACGCTGAAGTCTACTTTAGTGCTTTGCAGGAGAAAATTTACAGTTTAACTGACGAAGATTCCTGGGGTTTGGGCGTGCAGCGAGTGGCGATTATGATGTGGTTGGCCAAGCATCCACATGACAAACTGAGCATTGATGATCGAGAAGAAGTTCGTGGACTGTTGCTCTCCTACTATCTCAAGCTGGCCAAAGTTCTCAAGCCAACAAGGTAGTTGATTCTGTCTATGAGACCCCCAGTTTTGAAAAAAGGCCTGGTTTAAGGTATAATACCCGGATATGGGTAGAGTCCAAGACCACAAACGAGCCGCCAAAGCTAAGCGTCAAGTCGATTTGACCACTGAAAGTGCAGATCGAGATGACCGCTTTGAGATTGAAGGCACTGTTGAAGAGTGTTTGCCAAACACGATGTTCCGAGTCAAAGTGACCAACTCCAATGTCCCTCAGATGATGGACAGAGTTTTGATTGGTACACTGGCTGGTAAGATGCGATTGTACCGAATTCGCGTTATGCCCGGCGATTCCGTCAAGGGATACGTGTCAAAATATGACCTCAATAAGTGTAAAATTACGTATAGATCAATGAAAAAGGGTCCGCAGCAAAATTAGACCTTGATGATTTGCCTCTCTTGAGGTATAGTTCACCTTTGTCTTTATACATTGTATCAAGCTATAAAACTTATGAAAGTTCGCTCATCAGTCAAAGCCATGTGTATGCACTGTAAGCTGATCAAGCGCCGTGGTGTGCTTCGAGTGGTGTGCACCAATCCTAAGCACAAACAACGCCAAGGGTAATCTTTCCTATGCCACGTATTGCCGGTATCGACCTCCCAGAACACAAAAAAATTCGCTTTTCTTTGCGCTATCTCTATGGAGTTGGCCCAAAGATTGCTGATGCAGTTTTGTCAGAGGCAAAAGTTGATCCTGAGAAACGAGCTCGTGACCTGAGTGGTGACGAGATTAGTCGTATCCAGCGTGTTCTCGAAAAGCATAACGTGGAAGGTAACTTACGACGCATCATCAATGACAACATTGATCGATTAAAACGTGTGAAAGCCTACCGCGGAATGCGACATCAAGCTGGTTTGCCAGTGCGAGGTCAGCGAACCCGTTCTAATAGTCGGACCAAACGAGGCGCTCGCCGAACCATTGGTGCTATGACTAAAGAAGCGGCCGCAAAATTAGATGCAGCCAAGAAAGCTAAATAAGGACGTATCATGCCGAGGAAGCCAGTCAGTAACGCCAAGAAAGTCATCACCAAAGCCGTACCAAAAGGTCGGTTATACGTGACCGCCACCTTCAACAGTACCTTAGCCAGTATCACTGACGAAAAGGGTAACGTGTTGTGTTGGTCAACTACCGGTGAATCAGGTTTCACTGGTTCTCGCAAGTCAACTCCTTACGCTGCCACCATTACGATTGAAAACGCCGTTCACAAAGCCCGAGCTTTCGGAATGAATGTGATGGATATTTTCATCAAGGGCCCTGGCCCTGGTCGAGATGTGGCGCTGCGGGTCATCCGCGCTCAAGGTATCAAAGTTGGCATGATTGCTGACATGACACCTTTACCACACAATGGTACTAAGCCTCGGAAAGCGAAGCATAACAAATAAGTGAGATTTAAGATATGGCACGTCATTCTGGACCAAAAAACAAGTTAGCTCGCCAAGTTGGTGAAGACCTCGGTCTGAAAACCAACGCGGTTAAGGTGGCCAAGCGATTGACCATCCGACCAGGCCAGCACGGAGCTCGTGGTCGCCGCAAAGTATCTGACTTTGGTGTGCAACTGAAAGAGAAGCAAAAAGTGAAGTACATCTATGGTGTGTTGGAAAAACAACTGCACCGTTTGTACGTCACCGCTAGTAAAAACCCAACCGCTACCGGCGCAGCTCTGCTGAGTTTGTTAGAGCGACGCTTGGACAATGTGATCTACCGTTTGGGCTGGGCTCCAACTCGAGCCGCAGCGCGCCAAATGGTAAACCATGGTCACGTAGCTGTTAATGACCGCAAAATGACCATTCCATCGTACCAAGTTGACGTCGATGATGTGGTAGTTTTGAAGAGTAAAGCCGCTCACATTCCTGTAGTGGCCGAGTTATTAAAAGATGACAGTCGAGCTATCCCAGCTTGGTTAGAACGAAAATCAACCATTGGGACAGTCAAACGACTGCCAGAACGAGCTGATATCAGTGAAGTCATTGATGAGCAGCTGATCGTTGAGTACTACTCACGATAATCAAGGAGTAATTAGTAGTAATAATACCAATCCGGTTACAGATTTCTCGCCACCAGCGAGAGAGGAGAAACAAGGAGAAAATTATATGAGTCACAACTTAAGTGCTTATCCCACTTTTAACCCTCGCTTCCAAATCAAGGAGACCGAGGTGACTGCCACTGGCGCGACCTTAATCATCGAGCCTTTGGAGCAGGGCTATGGCCACACTTTGGGTAATGCTTTACGCCGAGTACTGCTCACCTCTTTACCAGGTGCAGCTGTTACCGCCGTTCGTATTCAAGGTGTCGATCATCAATACACCACTATGGATGGTTTGAGTGAAGACATTGTGGAATTGATCTTGAACTTGAAGCAAGTTCGAGTCAAAACCGTGTCTGACCAACCAGGTACTTTGCGACTTGATGTCAAAGGTCCAAAAACTGTGACTGCAGCCGACATCGAGGCTGAGGCTGGTTTTGAAGTTGTTAACCCAGATCTCCACATCGCTGAAGTTGCTAAGGGTAAAACCTTAACTGTCGAAATGACTGTTGAGTCAGGTGTTGGCTATGTGATGGCTACTGACCGCAAGACCAGTGTGATTGGTGAAATCCCAGTCGATTCACTGTTCTCACCGGTGGTGAAAGTTTCTTACCAAGTCGAGGCAACTCGTGTTGGTCGAAAAACTGACTATGACCGATTGGTCATGGTGCTGGAAACTGACGGTAGTGTGTCACCAGTTGAAGCTGTAAAACAATCTGCTCAGATTTTAGCTCGCCAATTTACTCAAGTGTTCGAGCCAGTCGTTGAGAGCCAAGCTGTTGAGGACTTAAACATTAGTCCTGAAGAAGCTGAAGTTTTACGACTGACTGTCGAAGAGCTTGACCTACCAACCCGCATCGCCAACGCTTTGCGCAAAGGTGGTTTCAAGACCGTTGGAGACTTAGTTGGTGCTCCTAAGAACACCGTCGCTAAAGTCAAAAACTTGGGTGAGAAGAGTGTAGATGTTATCAATGAAGCTTTGCAAAAGAAGGGCGTTAGCCTAGGAGAGTAATGAGACACAGAATTGCTCACAAGCACTTCAACCGTGACAGCAACCACCGCAAGGCCTTGCTTAAGAACTTGGTGCGTGGCTTAGTTGTCGAAGGTCAAGTCACTACTACAGTGACCAAGGCCAAAGAGTTGAAGCGTTTAGCTGATAAGTTGATCCATAAGGCTCAAACTGATACCGTGACCACCCGTCGCACTCTGCACCGATTCTTCGGCCGCCGAGACGTGGTGAACACGCTGGTTGAGCGAGTTGCCCCAGCTATGAACGATCGTAGTTCAGGTTTCACTCGCATCGCTACCGCTGGCTTGCGCCGTGGTGACAACGCTGAGTTGGCGACTGTGTCATTGGTCAACAAACCAGCTACCGTCGGTACACTCAAGAGTGGTAAAGAGCATGCGGTTAAAACTACTGTCAAAAAAACCGTCGCAGCTAAACCAGCTGCCAAAGCTGAGGCTCCTAAAAAAGTGGCCAAAGCTAAACCAGCAGCTAAAAAAGTTGAGAAAACCAAATAAGTATGAAAACCTATAGTCAAAAACCAGCAGAAGTTACACGTTCATGGCACATTATCGATGCCAAGGGTCGTGTTTTGGGTCAAGTGGCCACTGAGATTGCCAGTAAAATTATTGGCAAACACAAGCCAACTTTCACCCCTCACGTCGATGGTGGTGACTATGTGGTCGTCATCAATGCGGCTCAAGTTGAAGTCAGTGGTAACAAAGTTCAAGACAAAATGTACTACAGTTACTCAGGTTTCCCTGGTGGCTTACGAGTCCAGAACTTTGCCGAATTGCTGGCTAAGTACCCAGAACGCATCATCGAGGCAGCTGTGTATAATATGTTGCCAAAGAACAAACTGCGGACTGACAGAATGAAACGCTTAAAAGTATATACTGGGGCCGAACACCCCCACCAAGGTCAAATCACTGTAGCTTAAGGTCTGATATATGGCTCGTAAACTAGCTAAGAAAAACACCAAAGTCCAAAAAGTCATCAAGAAGGTGAAGCCAGTTAGTGCTGTGTCACACGCAGCCGGTGCTCAACCAATGGTGGCGCCAAAAGGTGACTACACCGAAGCTGTTGGTCGTCGCAAGACTGCAACCGCTCGAGTTCGTTTGTATCACACCGCTGGTGACTTCGTGGTGAATGGTTTAGCTATCGGCCAATACTTCAACACCATTTTGCACTCACCAGTGCTCTACAACCGACCTTTCGAAATTACTGACACCAAGAATCAATTTGCTGTGACTGCTAAAGTCAGTGGTTCAGGTGCTAAAGCTCAGATGGAAGCCGTTATTCACGGTATCGCTCGCGCTTTGGTCAAGTTCAACCCTGAGTACCGTTTGTCACTCAAGCAAGCTGGTTTGCTGACTCGCGATGATCGCATGAAAGAAACTCGCAAGATCGGTACCGGTGGTAAAGCTCGCCGCAAGCGTCAATCTCCCAAACGGTAATCCGTTGGTTCATATTTTGGTTCAACGTAGTTGGTCTCAACTGCTGGCGCTGCTGTACTGTTTCAAAGCCCAGTGCCAAGCCTGCAAACTGATAATCACTGATCCAATCCCCAGTAAGGTTGCTAAACCAAGATTCACGCTTGGTGGTACGTTAAGGAGGACTTGGGCGGGGATCGTAATCATCAATCCAATTGGCACAACGAAAAATAAGACAAACCGAATCGGTGCCCAGTACATCGTGACAGGGAACTGACCGAGGCGAATCAAGTCCCGGTACATCCAGATAATGTTATCCACTTCAGTGGTCAAAACTCCAATTGTTAAGACTGCAATATGCAGGGCCGTTACAATCATAAAACTGTTGAGCAGTAGCACAAGATATCCCAATAGTGATGGCAACGTGATATGTACATCAAGTTGCCAGACCACGGCCACCATGACAGGCAAGAACAACACCAGAAAGAGAGCATCATTGAGGTCTGGTTGGCCAGTTAAAGCCCGAAATAGCGCGCTAATAGGGCGCAGCAAGTAAAAATCAAACTCACCTGTTCGGATTTTTTGACTGAAGACATACACGCCGCGATAGAAAATTTGGGCGGTGACATCAATAATCTGGTAAGTGAGAAAAAACAACACGACTTGATCACTACTATAGCCAGCTATCGAAAGCTGACGATCTTTCAATAGAAATAAAAACACCAACATCATGATGAGACGCAAAATTTTACCTAGCATGAATAAGGCGTTACTCCAGCGATTGATGAAAGCTGACTGAGCTGCATTAGCGGCTGTTAGCCACCAAACTTTAAAGTAGGTGTTCAAGCGCGATCGCATAGTTAACTAAAGTCCGTTAGCTTCATAACCTTTGGTACCTTTGGTCCAGACCCACTGGGCGACTAGCCAGGTAATGACCGTCCAGATCAACAAACTAATCCAACCCCACGCCATCTGGGTTGATGTCAATCGACCTAAGAACAGCTGGATTTGTACGTATGATAAATAGGGAAAGGGTGTGATCAATAGGACCTGCTGAACGGCACGCGGTAAAATATCGAGTGGGTAAAGTTTGCCAGCGGTGAAATCAAGGATCATGAAAAATAAGAACTTAGGACCCCAAGTTTCTGGACTCCAAAACCCAATTGAGCCAAAAATGATGGTGATAAAAAAATGAATTACGGTGCCTAAAATAGCCCAGATAATGAAAACAAACCAGGTTTGTAATGAAGGCCAAATGATAGTGGGCATAAACAAGGCATATAGTGCAGCACCCTCTATCAAACTAAAAAAAACATTCCGAAGTTTGTCCGCTACCTCCAGAGCCGAAAAGTGCATAAACAAGTTCTGGGGTTTCAAGAGTTGCTGACTAATGTTGCCATTGTAGATATCACCGGCCAAACTGTGCAGGCTACTGGCTAGAATAAGGCTCTGCAAAATAGAAACCAAGAACACATAGCTGATCATTTCAGACCGGGTGTAACTGAACGCAGAGCTTTGATCAGTAAAAATAACGCTCCAAATGGTGAGGGCCATCAATGTTGAGAGCAACTGCCGCAAACGCCAAATCAGTAAGCTGGTACGATAAACCAAGCCATTTTGCCAGGAGAGCACAAACAATCGGTAATACTTAGACAGCGATTGTGGCATTAAGTTCATGAACAAGGTCAGACTTGTAAGTCTGCTTTAGTTTCAAACACTTCACGAATGATGGCTTCGATGGGTGGTTCTTCGATGTTCACATCGAGCACCGGCAGGTGGGTTAAAATTTGGCCAGCAACTTTGGTGGCTTGGGCACGTGGCACCAATAACGTGACTTTTGGCAACTCAAACTCTTTGACTTCCCCGTATTTTTCAAGCTGTTTGAGGCTGACATTTTCGGACATGATGAGTGACAAAATTTTGTTGCGTGCGTAGCGATCGATAATGCTTTGGAGTTTGCCATCGAAAATTTTATGACCTTTGTCGATGATAATGGCCCGTTCACAAAGCTCTTTAACATCACCCATATAATGGCTGGTCAAAATGATGGTGGAGTTAAACTCTGCATTGTAGGTACGAATAAAGTCGCGCAGCACTTTTTGCATCACCACATCCAGGCCAATAGTAGGTTCATCAAGAAACAACACTTTGGGATTGTGCAGTAATGCTGCGATTAATTCACACTTCATGCGTTGACCTAGTGACAACTTGCGAACTTGGACATTAAGGATGTCACTGACATCAAGCAGCTCAACCAGTTTGTTCAGCGTCTTTTTGAACTGAGCTTCTGGGATTTCATAAATAGCCTGATTTAGTAAGAAAGTTTCAATAGCTGGTAAGTCCCACCACAACTGATTTTTTTGACCCATGACTAGTGCAAACTGTTTTTGAAAGGCGGGTTGCCGATCCCACGGATTGTAGCCGAGAACCCGGACTTGGCCGTTGGTTGGATATAGTAATCCCGAGAGGACTTTCAGGGTAGTGGTTTTGCCAGCCCCATTTTGGCCGATAAAACCAACAATTTCACCCTGTTTGATTTCAAAACTGACGTCATCGACAGCTTTCACTTCGTGGTACTCGCGATGGACGAGCGATTTGACCGAGCCCCACAGTCCCGCCTCTTTGTGGTAAACCTTGAAGTATTTGCTGAGATGATCAACTTGAATGACGGCGTCAGACATAGCCTATTTTACCTTTCTTTTAGCTTCCAGCACCAGTAAATTTTTTAACAGAGTGGAGAAAAAACCAGCGGGAGGCAGTGGCAGTGACTATCGTTGCCAATAAGAAAACTGTTGCAGTTTGCCATGCTAATCGACCTAACACATACTCACTGGGAACTGTGCTTATTAAGGCGATAGGCAAAATCCAGCCAAACATAACCGACAGCCAACCGTGCAACACACTTTTGGGAATCTGCCAAAAACTGCGCAGGCTCGGCACTAATTCATTGATGTTATCCAGCTTCTCAACCCAAAATGCGAACGTGCTGAGTAAAAACCACAGTGTGTAAATAAAGACTGAGCCCACGGTCAGCCAAAAAACCACACCTGCCAACAACCAAATTGTGATGGGGATATTCATTAAGTAGATGGCGTAGCCCATCATTACTAGCCCGGTTAGGAGCCGGAAAATATTACTGTAACTATTGGTATGAACCATCAAAATGTATTGGGCATCAACTGGCATCAGCAAAAATCGACTCAGCTCGCCATTAAAAACTGATTTGGTGTAAAAAGACATGGTGTGGTAGAAAAATGACCAGATAATCCCGTCTAAAAAGGTGAACACACCCAACAGGAAAAGCATCTCAGATTGGGTCCAGCCACCGATACCATTACCGATCCCACTCAAAATGCCAAAAAAGAAAATGTTAACGATGGTCCAGAATGACGTGACCACTGTCCAGAACAGGAAATTGCTTCGATACTCCAACGTTCTCATCAAGTGGAGTTGTCGAAACTTCCAAAACAGTCGCCAGTATTTTTGGACATCCTTGCGGGTCATATCTTAACCACCTGCTGACGCGTAAGCATAGCGAGCTTGTCGCCAGAGCCAGATAATGCTGAGTGAAAAGACCGCTATGTAACCTACCATCCAGCTCAAATCACTCAGTTGCAACTGGGCAGTACCTTGGATAATCCCAATCGGTACGCTGATCATGTATCGGAATGGCAAGTAAGCGATGACGGTTTGCAACCACGTTGGCATAACTGCCACGGGCATCATTGAGCCAGTCAATAATGATAACGTGATCCACTTAAAATGTTGTAAACCTTCTGCACCTTCAAACCAAAAGCCCATCAAAACAGTCAACATGGCGAGGGAAAAATCGACCCCATAGGCAAATAGTAAGAGCCACAAAAACTGCAGCGATGACAGCCAAGTGAACTGGAGTTGGGCTAGCGGAAAATTTTGATTGATAATCCAAAACAGCACTGCATAACCAGGCAAACTTGTTAAAAGATAGAATGTTTTGCCACCGATATCATGCCAAAACACCTGCCAAATGTATGACATTGGTCGGGTAAGGTAAAAATCGATACGACCCATCCGAATTTCTTCCACCCGCCAAGTTTCAAAGTGGGTGCCTGTCAAGCCTGTTAGGAATGAGCTGAGAAAGTAGTACAGCAGCATGCTCGGCAAGTCATAGCCAGCAATGGTGTCGTGAGACTGCATCAGGCTAATCCAGACCAGCATGGTGACGATGATGGGAATTTGATCCAGCACAAACCACAGCCAAATTTCACTGCGATAGGTGATGGCGGCGATAAAAGCTTTTTTGAGAACGTGTAAGGCTTTTCTACCCATCCCACGATTGTATCACTGCCTGGTAGCTTCAACAGGAAGAGGTGTTCAAAGTGAGACTTGTGCGAAAACCTAGCTTACCAAACAGTTTTCTTGAGAGGTTTGCCAACGCGGAAGTTGACCACGCGATGACCTTTGATAGTTTGGCGTTTGTTTTCTTGACCAAAAGGCACCACTTGTTTGTCTTTAACTTTGCCCAAGTAGAAAGTGCCAAAACCAGAGATTACCACTTTTTCACCTTTACGTAGTGAGCGGATTACCTCTTCAAACAAGGCCTCTATGGCTTCTTCGGAAGCGCGTTTGGTGAGGTGAGCTTTCTTAGCAACAATGGCAATCAGTTGAGATTTAGTCATGGTACCTTTCTACGGCGTATGTAGTAATGAAGTCTAAGCGAAAATGATATGGAGTCAAGGACCGATTATATGTATTTGTATTGGCGAAGCAGGATAATTCCGGCTCCCAACATGTCGTACACCACGTCCCGTGCGCTTGGACTTCGACTACCTCCTGTTATAGATTGATGTAGTTCGTCAGTCAAGGCGTAAATAAAACAAATCAGTAGTGGCAATCGATACACTTGCGATGGTTTGGTAGCTGGAAACGTTAAGTACTGGGCTCGAACCAACAGGATGTACAGTACTGCGTAGACCCCCATGTGGGCGAACTTCTTAAACACAAAGTCGAGGGTACTGACTTCAATACTGGGTAGCACCGGTTGGGCTGAAAAGCTGAAGATAACTAAAGCCCAGAGGATAACTGGTAAGTAACCATTAACCCATGCGAGCCAACCACTGGACCAACGGCGCGATTTCAAGATCATAGATACCCGCGCCCAGTATCAAGGCGCCACCCATTATAACACTTATGAATGGCCAAGTTTTGATGGTAGGACCAGTAATCTCGAGGCTTTCTGGTGGTTCAGGCTGAGGTGAAGCTGCGTTGGCTGGTGACTTAGTAGTGGCTGCTGGTTTTTTGGTTGCAGTGGTGGCTGCCGATTTGGTCATCGGAGTTGGCCTGGATTTCAAACTGGCTGATAGTGGCAGTGAAGAAGCAAAGTTGTCATACGGTAGTGATGCGGTACTGTCAGGAGTGGCACTAGGTGAAGGTGTAGGAGATGGTTCATTTTGGTTACGGGTGCCAAGGGTTGGTGTTGAACTAAGTTCCCAACCACTGCTGCCTAACACCCAGCTGTGACCACTTTGACAGGCTGACAGGTCAACAGTAAAAACCAGTGATTGATCAGGTCTAAGGAGGCTCAGTGAGTCACCGGTGTTGTTGAGCAAACCACTTGCCCAAGAGGCTACTCCAAACCCAAAGGCCGGTAGCTCGAACGAGACTGACCTCAGACTGCCTTGTGAGTCGCGAACTAACCAATTGGTAAAACTATAGCTAACAGGATCGGGATTATAGAGTTCCAACCATTCGGCTTCGCCACTACTTGGGCACGCCATGATCTCGGATGGTTGCCACTGACTCGGTTCGGGTATGGTGACTGGGGTAGGTGCTGGGGTCGGCGAAGAGCTGGGGATGGGTGTTGGACTAGATTGCGGGGTTGCAGAGGGAGATGGAGTTGGTGCAACCGAAGGTGTGGGAGAAGGTGTCGGGGTAGGCAAGCTGTTGGGATTGGGCTGGCCCTTCGTAGGTGTGCTCAACACCCAGTTGCTGTCGGCATCTGGCACTCTGGCCCAGCTTAGATTTTGAGTTGATGAGGTGAATGACATTTGGTCAACAACCTCACCAGTGTCGGTAAGTAGCGTGACGCCATCAGCAGTGTTGTTGAGTTTGTTGATGGTTTCGATGATGAAGTAACCATGTGGTTCGAGGATGGTTTCGAGTTCAAACTCTTTGAGGTCGCTGGGGGTGGCCAACTGGTCGCGCAGCAGCCAACTCCCAATGTCCACTGGAGTCGAGCCAGCGTTGTACAACTCGATCCATTCTGACGAGGTAGTGAGATAGGGGGCAACTTCATTGATAACCACTTGCGCCTGAACTGGAGTAACAATCGCCAGGTAGGCCAATCCGAGGCCGGTCCAGGTGATCAACTGAGTGAAGAGCTTCATGAGCTCATCTTAGATCGCGAAGCTTGCACGAAGCGTAGCGTTGACCATGTCAGAATCACACCACCACTGACTCCTAAGGCGATAAATCCGGCAAAACTCAACAACTGAGGCCAGTAGAACAGAAGAACAGTGTGGGTGCCGCGATCGGGAATAATCCAGGCATTCGCCCAGCCGTTGTAGCGGGTGTGGGCGAGTCGTTGCCATTGCCACGGCCAGCGGCTGCCAGAAGGCTGGACAAAACCCAGCCACCCAGCATCATATCCTTGTGACAAGGTGATTAGTCCATTCGAGCTCGTGACATCAGCAGTGAATTGGTATTGATAGGTACCAGTTTTGCGGAGGTTGCGAATGGTGACTTGATTACTAAAGGCAGTGAGCGGATAGCTGCCGGTTACCGGAATGACCTGTAGCTGAGTGAGTGTCGAGAGTGGCAAAGGATAAGCGGTGACAGCAGCCAATAGATTCTGGCTGGGTTGGCCAAAAGAGCGGGTTTCCCAGTTAAGGCTATATCCAGCTGTTGGTAAGAGTGTCCAGGCCAGGACTGGGGAGGTGCGGTCAAACTGTCCACTGGGCAGGAGCTCTTCCAAGTCTGTATGTTGGGTGGATTGGTTTGTCAGATACCACTTAAGGCTTCGGCCTTGTCGGTTTTCACCTCGCCAACGGAGCAGCCAACTTTGATTAGTGTTCAACTGCGAAATAGGCAAACCAGTACACCAAGCACCATACTGGTCAGCAAAGTACGAGACAGTACTTTGTCCCTGTTCTTGACGACTATTACCTCGTTGTAACACATCACAGTTGGTGCCAGGTAAGTTAACAAACGGGAGCTCGATAGCTTGGCTAGCTACTACTGCTTCCAGCTGAGTAGTCCCTGGTGGAATGATGAGCTCCGGTGGCTGGGCCAAGTTTCGCCAAATTTCGGCTGGCAGTGTAAAGGTGTCAGTGCGCGCTGATTTGGAAGTACCTGATTGGTAACTGACTTTGATTGGCAAGCTGCGACCAAACTCAAGAGGTACCATAACTTGGAGTTGAGCAGCAGTCGAGGCTAGCTCATACCGCTGGTCACCGAGTGAAATAGTAAACTGCGTGGTGGCTGCCACTTTAGCTGTCAGTGGTAAATCAAGCTGAGGTAACTGTGGTAGTGAAACACGTTGGCCGGCGACTCGCAGCTCACCCGGATGAGCGAACTCTAGCAGTAAACCGTCAGCGGTTCGGAGCACGCTAACAGGTGTCGTATATTGCTCCCCAACAGCCGGAGTGGGAATAACAAGTCTCAGTTGCTCGGTGGTGGCCGGGAGTTCGCCAATTAAATGGACGCCATCAGCTTCATAGCGTACGTTGGTCAACCAGGTTGTGGTCAGGTTGGCGAATGGGAACACCGTTTGGCTTGGTACAGTCGGTATCGGCTCGATGTAGTTGCCGAGCTGCTGATAGACGGGATCAACCCGTGAGTACAGTGTGTCAGCACTCGCAATTCGGAAGCTACCAGGTGCCGTCACGAACGAAGCCACTGGAGCAGGCATGAGTTGGTAGACAGTCAAACTACCCTCGCTCCAGATAGGTTTTGCCCCGACGCGATCGAGGATGGTCGGCAGCTCTGTGTAGCGGAGGAGTTCTTGGTTTTTGCCAGGTACGGCTATACTGGAATCCAAGAGCAAGTAGGTAACATCATATTGATCTAGGATCGCCTTGATGGCCGGTATGTTCCGACCATAAAGCGCTGTGCTTAATTGGTGATAAAAAGTTTCATTGGCGGAAGACCATACATCAAAATTGCGGTCTAGAATTGGTTGCGGGATGCCATACCAAAGGAATCCACTGCCACGGTAGCCCCAGTTGGTAAAGCTCCACCCCCAGAAATCAGGAATTGGCAGGATGGCAATCCGTGTCTGAGTTGGTTGAGATTGGAAGAAAGATTGAACGTGCAGATACGCAACAGGCAGCTTGGGTTTGACACCTTGATATAAGAATTGGCCTTGAAAAGCTGGCCAAACGCTGCCAAGGCTTAGACTCATAATGAGTAGGCTAGAGATGACAGCTGTACTAGCTTTAAACTTGGTCGGTACAATTGCGCTTATGATAGCTACCGACCAACCAAGACCAAGTGAGAAACTCAGTGCAGTTACCAGTGACCACTTAGTAAAAGCCACTCTAAACATCTGTCCAAACAGTGGGATTGCTGTTACAAGCTGATTAAATATCCAACCGAGCCAGCCATTGCCAGCCGAAAGCATAACCAAGCTCCAGGTTCCTATGCCAAGCCAGGCAAAACTCCATTTTTGCCGCCGGACAACAGCAAGAATCAGTCCAACCCCTGCCAAGATTGTCAGTGCCCACTCAATACTAATGATATGTGGTTGTGCTGTGAAAGTGCGCCATTTTTCTAGCAAGTAGCGGGATTGGATAGGATCGCCCAAGCTGACATCGGCATACTCGAACCAATAGCCACGCAAGCGTAAACTCTCAAACCAACCTCCAAAACTATGATTCATGGCTTGAACCTCTGGCGTGGCTAAGCGATTTTGTAAGGCATTAACGGTTGTATCTGCTGCAGTTAAGGTGAAGTAGGCAACCGGCGCAAACCAAAAAAACTGTGTGACACCAAGCATGATTCCGGCTAATCCAACAGATAGCAAACCGTGAAGCCGACGCCGCAGACTATGTTCGATGGCCAGTCCGCCAAATACAAAGCCAAATACCACCAGTAGTGTTTGTACGTAAAAGGCACTGGTGCTGAGCAGGCTCACCAACCACCACCTAGCCAGCTGGCTTGCTTTGGGTTCTTCCCAGTAAGTGATAACAGCCCATGTTAGCCAGGGTAACCAACCAAAAAAACTAGAAAATGTCTCAAGTGGTACAAAGAAGTACTGAATTGTGGCCAAGTTAGCCAAGTAAAACAAAGCCGCAGTTGCAGCTGCTAGTGAATTGACCCAATTCTGTTGGTGGCGAAATAGTCTTAAGCCCAAGGCATAGACGCCCAGTGGTCCAGCCAGCACCATCAACCACAGCCAGCTGTAGCGGATAAGATTAGCTGGCAAAATAAAAGTACTCAAGGCTAACCAAGGCAACCGCGTCAGATCTGATCCATGTCCCATTCCACCTGCCAATCCTAAACCCTGAAACTCTTGCCAAGCAGGGAACACGGCTCTCATAAAGTTTACTTTGAGATTGAACTCAGGGGCGACACTATCCCAACCTAACAGCCAAGTATCATTATAAGTGTTGGTGAGAAGCAGACACAGCCACACCGAAAGAATAAGTGTTACGGGCCAGTGATTGAGAGTTTTTTTAACCCACGGCTTCAGCATTGCTGAAGCTATCTTAGCAAACTTGAGTGTAAAAAAGGTTAACTGGTTTGCCATGACCAGTTTGGCCAAGTGACAGTTATGCTCGGCCACTTACGTTTCCGGAATCCTCGTAGGAATGCATAGAGCGGAAAAATCCAAGGTTCTGGCAAAATGAACACGACCGCAGCTTGAGCTAAGGTAATGAAAATACCTTTAACAGTTGGTTTATAACCAAAGTGCCAAACTGCCAACCAACGAGTTTTGAATGTTAGAAAAAATGTGGACTTAGGGTGTCTGAGTGAAATATTGTTGCCATGAATCCGATACGACAAGAGGTAATCGGGCAGATTTACCACTTCTCCGTACTTGAAAAACTTAAATAAAAGTTCAACTTCTTCAGCAGTTTGATAATTTTCTCGGTACCACACAAAGTTACTGGGCAGCAGATTTCGGTTCACCATTAAAGATGGCTGCTGCAATGGGATGCTGTAAAACATCATGTTTTTCACGGACTCAAAATCCAGTGGAAAGGTTTTGGTACCAGTTTTCTGACCATGTTTGTCGATCAAATAACACTGACTCCCTACGGCCACGACTTGCTTGTGTTTTTGCAAAAATCGCACTTGCTTGGCTAGTCGATCTGGGCTAGATAAGTCGTCTGCGTCCATCCGAGCAACGAACTGGCCTTTGGCTTTAGCCAAAGCCAGGTTGGCTGCTCCTGACACGCCACGATGTTTGCCATTACGAAAAACGGAGATTCGGTTATCTTGTTTAGCAATTTTTTTAGCCAAGGCTCGTGAAGCATCAGTTGAGTAGTCATCAATGATGATCAGTTCCCAGTTTGGGTAGGTTTGATTTTGAATACTCCTGATTGTTTCCGCCACAAATTCCACTGCATTAAACATCGGCATGATGACAGAGACGAGCGGTTGGTTTGTCTTTAATTTTGACATAGTGACTGCTAAAGTTTTGCGCTGAATGTTATTTAATGTTTTTAAGTTCTAAACATTTCGTGACAGCTTTTTCGATTGGTTCGACAGTGGTCACGCCATCTTTTGAGTAGGTGTATGAAGACGCATTCAAACAACCATCAACGGCTGCTGAGCGAGCTTCACTAGCCTTGATGCTAAGCAAGCTAGTAGTCTGCACAAAAATCGTCGCTAAAAAAGCTCCCGCCAGAATCACGACAGTTAGGAAAGGCATGATGTGTTTCATAGGGTTTCCTTTTTGTTACTTGATACCCGAAATTCACCTGGCAAAAGTCAGATGAACTTTGGGTATCCCCCACACTGTGAGGTGTGGGGGAAAAACAGAGAGACAGGAGAATCTTACTCGCAGGGGACCGCTGCGGAGATTTCATCCTCATAGGGCCAAATGACCCCAGAGGTTACCGTACCCGCAGCAGGCGCAGACGCGAAATAGCAGTCACTATAGGTAGTGTCACCGATGGCAATTTCCCACCCAATAACGGACCACCCGGCCTCGAAAGACAAAGTGCCATCTTCGCCGGTGGGAGTCCATTCACCCTCAACAATGGTCGTGGTTGCATCATCATTGGGCCACAAGGTACTGTCTTCAAGGGAAATAAATTCCTCGGTGTCAGCATCCCAGACCTTAACGTGTCCGACATCATTGGGGCAAGTGTAATTTCCTGCCTGTTCAGCGAGACGCTGTGAAACCAACGTTTGAAGCCAGCCAGCATACCAGCTGCCTTCGGCAGTCTGATACACCTCATAGCGGGCGTCGCGCAAGCCAAAATTTTCGAACCAAGTTTCCTCGGTCAAAACGACAACTTCACAACGGTTGCTCGGTTGGGCACGCAGGCCAGTTCCCCATTTAAGATCAACGCCAAACACCAACGTAATCTGCCCTTCTTTGGTGCCAATGTCAAAGCTGCACCACCCCATTTCGGGGGCACAGCTGTCGGCATCGAACAAAGTGGGAGCGATGCTGTTTTCTTCATCTTCGACGGTGGCATCGTTGGTAGCAATTTCTTCGCCCAACCATTCTTCAACTTCCGCCCGGGTACAGCCCGGAAACGTCCATGAGCCATCGGATTCATGGTAGGTAGGGTTGCAATTAGACGAATCCTGAGCGAGTGCCGGGATTGCGCCCCCAGATACGGCCAACACGAAGTTGGCTACAACAAAAAGGATTACGAGTTTTTTGAACATGATCTCCTCGCGGGGTACAGAGCTTGGCCTAAATTGGCAAGCTTTTATACTGTTCCGCAGGCTAAGTTCAAGTCACACTTAAACTCACCATGCGGAACAGTTTCCCGTAAGGAATAACCTGTATCTCTGTTAAGGTGCCCTTCGGTCGCAGAGTGGTGTCCAGGCAAGCCTGTAACCTTCTGTGTCCAGAAGTTCCCTTGTCTACAGTTCAAAGTCTAAGTTGAGAGAGTTACGCAAATGTAACTGCTCAACTGATGACTTGGAGATCTGTAGAGTCACAGAATCAATAATTCCAGGACTCTGCAGACCAGCTCACTGAGCTGTTTGCATTCGATATATTAAGAATCACATTGTAGCATTTTATAGGCCAAAAGTCAATGTTATAGGACTAAAAACCAGGCAAAAAAGTGGGCCGGCTTTTGAGGCCGGCCCAGATTACAAGTAGGGCTATTTGGGGGATGGGCTTAACACCACCCCCTTTTCAAGATTGGGGGTGGGAATAATCATTGGGGTTGGGACAATGCTTGTCTGGGTTGCCGCCTGGGTAGGCGGCGTTGGTACAACTTGAAAAGTTGGTGCGATTTCTTGGCCCTGACCATCAGTCAGAACTAAAGCTCCCAGAACCAGCAATGTGACAACAAACAAAAATGCAATCGCTATCTTAAAGCGTTCCATCTCATCCTCCAGGGCTACGGTGGTCGCTTTGTGGCGACCGTTGTAGTACCGTCCCGCAGCCTGAGTTCAAGCCATACTTAAACCCAACCTGCGGGACAGTTCCCCAGGAAATAACCGATACTTGTTAAGGTGCTCCAGGCTGAGCGAGGGGAGTCAAGCAATTTGACTGCCTCAATCAGTCGGATCAATAGGCCAAGTATAGCAAATTATAGGCTTAAAATCAAATATGACGCATCCAAGCCTGGTGCAAGCTTTCTCAAGCATACTCTGGGTATCGTGGGGGTGCTGTTGGTACAGAGCCAACCCTCCGAACGTTGGCGTGGGAGTTCGATTCTCCTCACCTCCACGACGAGAGTAAAACTTGCTTTTCGACTAGTGATTTGATATATTCACTTCAATTCGGAGGGTTGGCGCTAAAAACTGTACCAACAGTACGTCAGGAAAAAACCGCCATTTAGGGCGGTTTTTTAGTGGTAACACAGCTGGTTTTGTATTTCTAGCTCGTTGCCTGCGACAGCAGCCTAACCCTGGTCTCGTCGCTGCCACTCCCGGTCGACCGGGCCCAGAATCAGATCTTTGATGAACTGTTTGACAGAGTAGATAGTTGGCTGATCAGCAGCTTCGCGCTGGATAACGTAGCCAGAGGCGATGAGCTCGGCTAATGTCTGGCTCAGTGCACGCTCATTCAAGCTAGTGTCCTGGAGCAGTTGTTCTCTGGTGGTGGCTTTATGGGTGCTCAGTGCATACAAAACCTTGAGTATCGCCACACTAAAGGCGATTGATTCAGGCAGCAAATTACTGACTTGTTTCTCAGGTGGTAACGCCAAAAATGCGTTAAAAGATAAACACCCGGTACTTTGCCATAGTTCAGTTAAACGTGTCCGAGCCTGCTGACATAACTCAGCTAGATGATCATTTTGTTGTTGGGCAAAAGTCGAATGATGGACGGACCGCAAAGCCTCTTCAGGTCGATCTAACCATGTTTGAAGAGCTTGGGCTAAAACAACTCTGGTTTGAGCTGGCTCGAGTGTGACGAGGTTAACAATTGTGTCACTATCGGGTAGTAGCAACTTCATGGCGGCCAGCCGATAGGCGAGCTGATCATCTGTGGTTGTTTCGGAAAACGCATCCTGACGCAGGAGGGTTAAGGGATCCGCCTGGCCTGGCTGGTGAAGCTGGAGTAACCCGACTGCGCGTCGCAGCGTCAGCCAGAGCATCAGTTTGGCTGTGGGAGTGTTGAGGTGGCGACCTTGCTCAGCAAATGCCTGGACCTCCATCTCAGCGCTCAACAGCAATCGCCAAAACCAGAGCTCTCGCCGGCTACTTGGCATGGTGCGGGTAGCATACTGAAGATTAGGTAAATCGTGTTGAATCAAAGTAGAAATCTGCCACTTCACCTCTTGCAAAACGTGGGTGTTTTCATGGTGGCGAACAACCAAGACAGCTTCGCTGCCGAAGTTTGGATCTTGTACCATTTCATCTAAGAGTTGCAGCAGCTTGTTTGTGTAGCGGGCCACTAAAACACGATCTTTCTTGGAGTAGTTACCGGCGTGAAGTTCGGCAATAGCTTGATGCGTAAAGTCCACCCAGTACTCTCTGTCGGTGACTTTGTGCTCGACCTCGATCGTATGGCTATCGGGAAATGGATTGTTTTTATGCCCGGGTCTGTAGTATCGACCTAAGTGGCGAGCATCGGTTTTATCTGCTGGATGATGGAGCTCAGCCCGACGCACAACACCGATCATGTTTGGATCGATAAGATGGGTGGACAGTGATTCAGAATTGGACATAGGCAGGAACTTGGACCAGTCTCACGCTCCAGCCTGGAACATGAGGCTGGAACAAAAACCGCCAGACGTACTAGGCCTGGCGGTTCAAATGCTTGTTACAGCAACTGCTTATTGTAAGCGAGATTTAATCTGGACTACAGCGGCAGCAGCGCCAGCTAACACAGTGCCAGAAACGGCAGCAGTGGTAGCTACGTCAGCGCCAGTATCGACTGGTTTGTGAGCGACGATGGCTCGACCATTGGTGCGGTACACAATTTCTTGTGACTGTTTACCGTTGGCCTCAGCGTCAGCTTCAGCGGTACAGGTGTTACTTTGACCATAAGCACCGGTGGTGCAGGTCACTTTGACCTCTGACTTGGTGTTAAGTTCTTGCTCTTGTTTGACAGTGTCAGCCAAAGCAGTAGAACTCATCGCCAGCGTCAGAGCGGCGGCCAGGGTAGTGGCCAGGGTGAGTTTAACTAGACTCATGTGCGGCTCCTTTCTGCCGGCGATTAGGCTTTTCGCCCGTCACGGCAGAGGTAATTTGATACACAAAGACCTATTTCTAGATCAATAGAGGGGGATTATATGAAAAATACAGCCGAAAGTCAATAGTTATAGGGTATATTTTGCGGAACTCACTGGTGACTGGGGAGAGTAAAGCTTCAGGCAAGGCATATGTGATCTACTACAAGTATGAAGATGCCCAAATCATTGGTTTTGCCACATCAAAGATATCTGCTCGTCACAGATAAAGGTATGGACGCCTTGAATATATTGTTAGCTGCCTTGGTTGTTAATGAACTCATCGGGCAGCATCGAGTCTACATTGTGTTTCCGGGCCTGGCCTTTTATTGTTTTATCTGGCTCATAATGCTAAACTTGGGCAGCCGAAAGGAGCCTCACTAATGTGGAATGATCTTCTCTTTACTATGCTAGTCATGGTAGGTCCAATGGGTGCGATATTCTTAGCAGCCTGGATTTCAGGAGACCTGACGCTTGAGCGGCGACCACCTCGTAAGCAGGCTCAACCCAAGGCCTAGGCCAACTCCAGACCAAGTGATTTGTTTTTGATGTAGCAATACGCCCAGTTTAAACTCGCCGGCATAAAAGTATGGTGCATATCGCAGCAGCGAGGTGATCGACAAGCACAAGACGATGAACCACCACGTTTGTAGTAGCCACAGCCACCAGCCCTTGATTCTGTCGCGATGACTAACAGCTAGACTCCAGCTCAATGGCCACCAGACCAGTACCCAAGTTAAGTACCAGGGGTGAAATTGCTGTGAGCGAGTGGTAAGCAGCGGCGCAAAGAAAGCTAGCGAAGCCAACCATGGCCAGCTCCAGTCCAGCAATCGACTCCAGCCAGACAGTAGCGGCCACCGTTTCCACAATTCCTGTGTCCACAAGGCTAGCCACAGAGGTAGTAGTACAAGTGAAGCGTACTTAATGCTGGCTGAGGCGACGAGCAGCACGAAACTGAGTAGCACCATCCACCACCACTTTTTGGCTGGTCTAGCCGCCGCCAGTCCCAAACTGGCAAGTGCCGGCGCCATCATCCACAAGTCGTTGTGGCTGTTGGTGATGATCTCGATGAGTAATAAGGGACTGAGCCACAACACCAGGCGATAGCGTTGCCAGGCGTCCGCCAGTGACTTGCCACCTCGTTTTGACCGTAGTAGTCGAATGCACCACTCAAGACTGAGCCAGGTTAGTCCGATGCTCAGCAAACTCCAAGCTCGGAATAGTAGCCAGGTTAGGGTGAACCGTTCCAAACCGAGCCAAAATGGCACCAGGGATAACGCCGTCCAGCCATAGCCGTAGGGAGCAGTGGTGTGGGTGTTGTGCATGAACCTAGTCCAAGGATCATCGGCAAAGTCGAGTGCTACTCGAACATGGGGATTTACCTGGTACACAGCCACCATTTTGGCATTAAAAATGTAGTTAAAAACGTCATACGACAGGGCATTATTCGCCAACAACAGTGCTATCAGTCCTCCCAACCACATCAACCAAGGTACCGGCAGCCGTTTTTTGATAGTTAAAAACAGTAGTCCGAGGTAATTCGCTACTTGCCAGGTGATGATCGCCAGATAGACGTTGCCGAGGAGTTCCCGGTTGTTAAAAAATGTTTTCCACATCCAGGTTTGGAACTTCCAGAAAGGCGCTGAGCCACTTAGGACCAGATTAGGAGCGGTCAAACTGTAGGAAAACCAGATGTAAACTGCCCAGCCTAAACCCCAGCTGAACCAGGCTAGCCACCACCAACCAGATTTAGGAGCTGTGATTGCGGTGGGCATACTTGCCTTGGAGGTCAGCCAATCTGACCATCAAAATATCGCGAAGCATTCGAGCGGAATCCTTAACAGGACTGACCCGATCTGTTTCGTGGTGACTCCAAGTGATAGGGACTTCTTTGATGCGAAGACCACGTTTTCGAGCCAGGAACAAAATTTCCACGTCAAAAGCGCCGGTGAACGCGTCGTGGCGCTCTTCTTGTCGGCCGTAGATGTGCAGATCGCCAAACAACTGTTCAGCGGCTTGCGCCGAGAAAAGTTTAAAGCCACACTGGGTGTCCATGATGCCTGGGACTGCCAGCGTTTGAACTAGCAGATTGAAGCCTTTGCCCATCAAGTGGCGGTACCAGGGTTCTTCATCGCGGTGAGCACCTTTGATCTCTCGAGAACCGATGACAATTTCATAACCTTGTTCAGCCCAACTCAACAATTTTTCGACTTCAGCCAGAGGCGTCGATTGGTCAAAGTCGGTGAACAGTCGCCATTCGCCAGTAGCTTGGAGCATACCTGACTGGACAGTGGGCCCTTTGCCTGCATGAATATTGTGCAGTACTTTGACGCTTGAACCGTGTTTTTTGGCAAAATCATCAAGCAAATCGGCGGTACCATCACTCGAGCCATCATCACTCAGAATGACTTCCCAAGGATACGACTGTGTTTTGAGGTACGTCACTACCTCATCAAGCACGCCGCGGCCGAGGTTTTTTTGTTCGTTGTAGGAGGGAATGATGACGGAGAGAAAGGGTTTTGAGTTCATGGCCATAGTTATCTTCTCAATACTAGCAAGTCGGGTTCTGAGCCGTTCCAGTATACCAGAGGTGAACCGGTGGCTGGGAAGGTAGTTATTTCCCAGATCGGCAGCGATCGAATAGCTTCTGGATCCGTGACTGCCTTTTCCTCATTAATGATAACTAAGGCATCGGCCGTGTTTACTTGTTCTGGACTGAGTGCCGGATGGTCACTCGTTGAGAGGAAGTAGCGATAGTTTTGTCCATAGAGGTCTTTGGACTCAGACAACAACACGATACCGTACGACTCGCCTGGTTTTACTACCTTGAGAACGTTTTGACTGACACGTTCCATGTCATAAATAGTCCAGCCATTCGAGCGCAGAGGTAACCGAGGCAAGTTGTAGCTGAGGAAGTAAGCCACAAAAGCGATGGTTGCTACCTTGCCAACTGGTTTTGACCAGAGCCAGCCGAGCGCCACACCATACACCCAAAAAGTGACAGGGAACAGATACGCGATGTAGTGGTCAAAAACAGTGTGGTCGTAGACGGCTGTTCCCAACACGCCTGTTAGGGCGAAGCTGCTGATCACAATTAATCCAGCCAAGGTGGGAGCAGTCGAGCTAACAGTTTTCGATTTTGAAGTAGGTCCCAGTTTGAGATTAGTCATCACCCTAGCCCAAATCAGTAAACTTGCAATCAGGAGAATGGTGTTCCGTTCCCGAGACTGGCCGAGCGGGACCTCCCAAAAAATGTGTAGTGATCGGCCGTGCATTTCTTTGACAGTGTCAGCTACTCGAGCTGTCCAAGGTTGTGTGTTCGTGACTTTGAAACTTTGTTCTTCCGTAAACAGTTTTTGGAATGCCTTGACGTTCAACCAGTTATGTCTAGAGTCAAACAGCATAAGTGGTGTTAAAGACAGTAGTACTACTAGTCCTCCGAGCAAGGTCCCTAACCAAGCGGTGCGAAGTTGAGACCAGTTCTTTTCTTTGAAAAGAGTGAATTGCTGCCAGAGCCAGATCAGCCCAGCGCCACCACCAGATAAAAGTGCCAAGTAATGCAACTGCATCAAGCCAGCTAAACAGGTGGCTACAATGATCCAGTACCAACCTGACTTTTGCCAGGCACGATAGGTGGCCCACATCATAATGATTGAAACGAAGGGGGCGGGGTTAGGATTCCAACTGAACCGACTGTACTGAACGACCACAGCCGAAACAGCAAATAAACTAGTGGCAATCAAGCTAGCTTTGACTCCGATGAGCTCTCGGCCAAGCCGATACATGAGCCAGACAGTCACAATCCCTAAAATGGCCACTCCATAAGCTGGTCCCAGTGGGCTGGGATAGCTTAACCACAGCCAGGGTAGCATGAAGTAGTAGTACAAAGGACCAAGATACATGTTACCAACACTGGTAACTGGTCCAATAAACACCAGATCAGCTTCTTTGAAGATCCGAGCCACAATCATGGCATCGCGACCTTGGTCACCTTGGAAGAGCAAACTTCCACCCAGGTTGTACAGCCGCACAAAACTAGCCACGAGCAGAATCACCCCCAGTGCGATAGTCAGCCAAGAAAAAGTGCGAGGTAGTTTCCAGCGCATACAGTTTGTTTTTAACCTGTCTTGAGACAGGTGTTACTTTCGGCTGGTGGGTTTCCCAGCTTTCCAAATAAACTTGGTGTAGGCAAAAAAGTTCCAGAACATGCCGACTAGAATACCAACCACGGCATAGAGGTGACCAGTGTCGATCAAGATCGAAGTAAAGGGCAGCGTGAAGAGTGGATGCAGCCCGATCACAAACTCGCCCACCAACGCAATAGCTTGCTGAATCAAGATTGAGCCAGAAGAGGCTAAGTTAAACTGAATGAACTTACTGGGTAGACTTTTGCGATCCAACTTGCGATCAGAGAAAGTCCAGACATTGTTCAAGATAAAGTTGGAAACGACGGCACTCTCAATTGAAGCAAAAAAGGCGACCTGATACGGTAAAAACAGTCGCCATAAATACAGTGAGACCAGCTGAACCATGGCCCCGGTGCCACCTACTGCGGCAAACTTGAAAATACGGTTGTTGATGATTTCGAGATAACGCATCTTAAAAATATACAACAAATTATTCTTAATGTATTCAGGTCCTAGTTTGGAGTGTCCGTGCACTCGATCAACAAACACAAATGGGACTTCTGCCACGTTGAAGCCTTTGCGCACCGTCTGGTACAAGAAACCAATTTGGAAAGTGTAGCCGGTAAAACGTTCCCCTGTTAATTCTTTGTGGACTGCATCGTAAACCCGTTTAGTAATAGCCCGATAGCCGCTCGTCCAGTCGCGGATCCGAAAATCAGTGAAAACTACCATGATCACGATGTTGCCGACCACGCTGAGGAACTTGCGGTGTAAACCCCAGTCTTGGGGAATTCCACCACCTTTAATGTAGCGTGACCCGAGAGCCATGTCATAGCCGGCGTCTATTTTTTTGAGTAGAGCGGGGATTTTGGTAGGGTCATGTGACAGGTCAGCATCAAACTCAAAAATGACATCTGCCTTCAACAGACCAAACGCATACTCCATCCCTTTGAGGTAGGCAGCTCCAAGACCGGCTTTCGTTGGGTTAATCAAAAGATGCACGCGCTTCTCACGTTTTTGAATTTGCTCGACTTCTGCGGCGGTGCCATCAGGTGAAGTGTCGTCGACCACCAATACATGAAGTTGCCACTCGCCAACCAGATCGGCTTGCTTCATGACCGCTTCAATTGTGGTGCGAATATTTTCGCGCTCGTTGTAGGTTGGAATGATAACGACAGCTCGTGACATACACCAGTGACCTTCCGTTAGTCTCGACTTTGGCTTTCTTCCTCGAGTTCTGCTTTCATCATTAAATCAACAAGTTCTGGGAAGGTAACGCTGGGTTTCCAACCGAGTTTTTCCTTGGCTTTAGTGGGATCACCAATCAGCAGATCAACTTCGGCAGGCCGGTCGTAGCGAGGATTGTGTTTGTAAACAGCCTCCCAGTCATTGATGCCAGCGGCTTCACAAGCCAGTTGCAAGAATTCGCGAACCGAGTGGGTCTCACCAGTAGCGACCACATAGTCGTCAGGTTGCTCTTGTTGCAGCATCAGCCACATGGCTTCAACGTAGTCTTTGGCATATCCCCAGTCACGTTTGGCTTCCAAGTTGCCGAGCTCAATGTGAGATTGTTTGCCGAGTTTGACGCGAGCAACACCATTGGCAATTTTACGAGTCACAAACTCAAGGCCACGGCGAGGTGACTCATGATTGAACAAAATACCAGAGACTGCAAACAGGTCATAGGATTCACGATAGTTAACAGTAATCCAGTGACCGTAGACCTTGGCTACACCATAAGGTGAACGAGGGTAAAAAGGGGTGGTCTCAGTTTGTGGTACCTGCTGCACTTTACCGAACATCTCTGATGAACTAGCTTGGTAAAACTTAGTGTGCGGACAGACCAACCGGACAGCCTCGAGAATTCTGGTTACACCGATAGCAGTGAACTCACCGGTTAAAATGGGCTGTTCCCAACTGGTCTGCACAAATGACTGGGCAGCCAAGTTGTAAACCTCATCGGGTTGGATTTCTTGAATGGCACCTGTCAAAGAGTGCTGATCAATCAAGTCACCTGACACCAGCTCCAACTGTGGATGGTGAATAATGTGTTTGATACGGGCAAAGTTTTGGGTGCTGGTGCGGCGAGTTAAACCATAGACCCGATAACCTTTTTCGAGTAGCAACTCGGCCAAGTACGAACCATCTTGACCTGTGATACCGGTAATAAATGCTTTTTTCATGATTGGCCTCTCCAATACTCAAGCATACGTTGTAACGTGTTAGGCAGGGGGATGGTTGGGAACCATCCAAGTTGGGCAATTTTTCCATTATCCGCAACCAAGCGAGGAACATCAAGAGGGCGAATCAGGTTCTGATCGATGCTGACCTTGATTGGTGCTGTTGCTTGTCGGCACAGTTCAGCAAGGAGTTCTTCAATACTACGGCCAACGCCACTTCCAATGTTGTACACTTCACCAACACGACCATGTTCCATGAGCGTAATGTAGGCGCGGACCATATCTTTGACATCGGTAAAGTCGCGAACGGCTTGTAAGTTGCCAACCTTAATTTCTGACTGCTGCCCGCGCTCAATAGCGACAATTTGTTTGGCAAAACTAGAAATGGCAAAGTGCGGAGTCTGTCGCTCGCCGATGTGGTTAAAAGGTCGAGTGCGCACAATCTGCAGCTGATAACTTTGGTGATACGCGTGGGCTAAGAGGTCTTGGGTTGTTTTGGAAACGGCATAGGGATTTACTGGGCTGAGCGGGTAGCCTTCATTAATTTTCTCGTCAGGACCCAACCGGACAGCTCCGTACTCCTCCGCACTACCAATAGTCAGAAGCCGAGCCCCTGGAGCATGAGAGCGAACTGCTTCCAGTACGTTGAGCTGAAGGGCGATGTTATTACTGAGCAAACTTTGGGCAATCTCAAAACTCTGACCGACTACTGCCATCGAAGCCAAATGGTAAATATGAACAGGCTGTAGTTCGGCAATAAATTCAGCCGTGGCCACACTATCTGTCAATTCAACCTGGTGAATAACAACATCTGGTGACACCCAATTTGGTCGTTTGGCTTGCAAGCTGGTGGTATGAAGGTTTCGGTAACCAGCCTCTGCTAGGGCTTCGAGCAAATGTGAGCCGGCAAAACCAGTTCCGCCAGTTACCAGGATAGGTTGTTCGTGCAGCTCAGTCATTATTCCCTGCTAGGTCGACCAATTCCAATATATGCGTAACCCCAGCCGACTACTTGATCAGGTGTAAACTGATTTCGAGCATCGATAAACCACTGTTGCTTTTCAAGTTTGAGGGCGCCAAAGTCACAACTCAGAATCTCTGGCCACTCGATGAGAGCCATGATAACGTCGGCTTCAGCGACAGCAGTTTTGATATCCTCAACTTGGTTGAGTGGTGTGTTTGGCATGAAAACTGACCACTCAGCTCGAGGGTCAAAACCGACCACCTCGGCACCGGCTTTGATCAGCTCGGGCACAACTTTTGTGCTGGGTGCTTCACGCATGTCATCGGTATTTGGTTTAAAGCTTAGACCAAGGATGGCAACTTTTTTGCCAGCCCAGCCACCGATTTTTTGGCCGTAGAGCTCGAGTAGACGAGGAATCCGACCTTCGTTAAGCTCATTAACTTTGTTAAACAGATTGTTGGCTTCACCAACTGCTCTAGAGTAGGCGGCCAGTTCTTTGACATCTTTGGGGAAGCATGAGCCGCCGTAGCCGAAGCCTGGATACCAGTAGTGATTGCCAATCCGTTGATCGAGACCGATGGCGGCAATGACTTCTTGGACGTCAGCGCCATTTTTATCGCACAGGTCAGCAATTTGATTGGCAAAAGTGATACGGGTAGCTAAGTAGTTGTTGGCCGCGTATTTTGCCATTTGTGCTGATTCAGGAGTGATCTTAACCACTGGGGCATTCAGGGGCTTGTGTAGTTCTTCCAACTTATCGAATACAAAAGCATCAGATGCGCCGATCACCACTCGGTCAGGATGAAGGGTATCATTGACCGCACTGCCCTCACGCAAAAACTCGGGCAACGACGCAGTGTAGTAGCGGGTTTTGCCCAACGATTTGAGCTGATCATCCACAATTTTCAGCGTTCCCGGTGGGACGGTTGACTTGATAACTACGATGGTGCCATCACTGACGAGGGGAGCCAAACTTTCGGTGGCTGCTTTGATGTACTTGAGATCAGCTTGACCGTCTGCTGCTGATGGAGTGCCAACAGCAATGATCACAATTTCGGCATCTGGGATGGCTTCGTTGTACTCTGTGGTAAATCGCAATCTGCCAGCCGCTTGTTGCTCCAGTAATAACTCTTCGAGGTGAGGCTCGTAAAAAGGTACCTTGCCTTCTTTTAAGGCCGCGACTTTTTTAGCGTCAACATCAAGACCAGTGACTTGATGGCCGAATGAGGCGTACACGGCAGCTGAGACAACGCCGACATATCCAGTTCCAATCACAGTTAGCTTCATAGGTCACTTTCTAAGATAAGCTCTAGTTGATGGCAGATAGCTTGTTTTAACAAAAACCAGTATATCACAAGCTATGGGTTGGAAACCTGAAATATGATCTTATTTGATATAATTAGGTATGTCTGAAAAGCCTGCCTTAAGTGCTCTTTTTGAGCGAAGCCGATATTTAACTCCCCAAGCCTTTTTTTACTATTGGTTCCCATTTTTGCTTGAGTTTTTGTTTACGGGCAAACCGCTGGCTGATCAACGGCGTGAACAGTTTATTGCAGAGGCTAGAGAAACCTGGGATCAAAAGCTGGCTGCAGCAGAAAAAAGTGAAAGCAACCTATCTGTGTTAATTGAGCAGACAGCTCAAGAGCTAGAGGAGTACTGCGAGCTCATTCAAGCTAGCATTCGAGAGCCTAAGAGTTGGAGTGAGAACCAGCAGGATGCAGTAGAACAATTCCGAGCCCAACTCTTGGCCTGGCTCGAGCAAGATAGTTCGGGCGTTTCAGATCTAGAAAAGTTGCGGCAACTGAGTCAACAACTGCGAAATCAAAAAAATGGTTTCATTCGTCATGGTGCTGACGAACATGGGTATCCCAAACAATTGAACATCTCTGCCAAAGTTGAGCCGTGGTTCAAAGAGGAGTACCAAGTTATCAATGCCTTTGTCAGACAAGCACTACTGGCGCGGGCGGCTTGGATTATTAAGTCATGGTACTTGTATGTTGAGAATAGCAATAACCCATTGATGGCGTGGCCATTATCTGGAGAGCAGCCTGATGAGGTTATTGATGATCATTGGAACAAAGTGTATCTTCAGCTCGATTTGAGCATGTTTGAAACAAGAGACTTGGTGGAAATTGCCGACCTCGTCAAAGGCCATTTTGCCAAGTACATGACCTTGGGTTTGCCCCTCAAAGTGCATTACGACGTGGAACCAGAGCTTGATGTACCAAACCATCTTAAAGAGGCTATCCGAGAAACCGAGGAAGCTCAACCAACTGAAGGTAAGTTTATGCGGTTGATGACCAGACTGGAGGGGTATCTGTTCATGTTGCGGACCTTTGCCAGAGTAGCTGTCAGTGGTGGACCTGTTTTCGTTGGTATGCACCCACAGTCAGATTGGCGAAGTGTCACCGGTGAAATATGTAGATACATTGATGAGTTCATTCAGGCTGCCCCAGCCGAGAGTGTGTCTCAAGACGATATCATGTCACTGCGGGGAGTAGCTGACAAACTAACTGCCTTACTAGATGAAGATGAAATAGTGTAATACTAGGTGCATATGCAGTTTCAAGTTTTGACCCTCTTTCCCGATTTTTTTGAGTCACCCCTGAGCAGCTCAATTCTGAAACGGGCCCAGGCTAAGGATTTAACGAAAGTGAACGTGGTGGATATTCGCGAGTTTGCCACCGACAAGCACCAAACCACCGATGACCGCCCCTTTGGCGGTGGGCCAGGCATGGTCATGAAAGTTGAGCCGATTGATTTGGCGCTTCAAGCCCACCCACCCCAACCTGGTGCCAAAAATCTCACCATTTTAACTTCGGCTAAAGGGCCGCTCTTTACCCAAGAAACAGCTCGTCGTTATGCTACGTATAACAGTTTGACCATTATTTGCGGGCACTACGAAGGTGTCGATGAACGGGTGGCGGAGCACTTAATAGATGAAGAAGTTCGCATTGGGGACTACGTGTTAACTGGTGGTGAACCAGCCGCCTTGGTCATCATGGATGCAGTCAGCCGCTTAGTACCTGGCGTACTGGGTAACGAAGCCAGCAATCAAGGTGAGTCCCACGATCAACCAGGCCAACTGGGTTACCCGCAGTACACTCGGCCAGAAGTGTACCGAGGTTGGTCAGTACCAGCGACCCTGCTGGGTGGTCACCATGCCGAGATTGAGAAGTGGCGCCAAGATCAGCGTCAACGGGCCTCTGAGTAAGTCGTAACACGAGCCGCTCCAAACTGAACCGTTTCAGCAGCTGTGGATGCGCTTGGCTGAGCTGCCAAAAACTCAGCTCGCAACCAACTCTCCAAACCACTGACTTGTTCTGCAATTGTCACGTGATGGGGCAGTCGCACAGCGGTGGGGCTCAGGCTACTTTCCCACAGCGTGCCTGCCTGCGAGTTGCCAAACCAGTCTGGTCGGTAACCGTGCTGTTTGCTCCCATACCAATCGTAAAGGTATGCCCAAGTTAGGTTGTATCCGTAGGGAACAGTCAGGGTTGAGACGCTGAAGGGTTGACCAGAAGCTTGCTGATAGGTGTAATCAATCGCGGCCAGTTCTTGGTTCAAGAATAAACCCTGCTCAATTGAGAACGTGGTCAGGCCATTCGCCCAGTACTGCTGAACGGTGAGCAGTTGACTCATAACGATCGCCCCACTTACACCAACAACCGCTATTTTGGCGAAACCTGGCTTGTGCCAAAGGTTGGCCAACCAGGCGGCCAACAGGATGTAGAGTGGTACTTCTAACCCCAACAAGGCGTGGTATGCATTACGAGCATGCCAGGCCAGCAAGCCCAGGGGGGCTAACAACCAAAGACTCAAGAACACGCGTTTGTTGAGTGGAAGTCGGGCGAGCCCGAGTAGCAGCCAACCACTCGCGAGTACCGAAGCGGCAGGCCACGCAGGCAAAATAGCCAAGCTGCCTTTGCGCAAGTACAGTCCTAACACTTTTAGAGCCTGAGCTTCTGGTAACTCGTGGACGGTGGCCGCTGTTTTCAGAGCCGACAGAGTAAAGATACCTTGCCACGCCAACCTGGCTTGGACGAGTACCATACTGGCCACTATCACCAGGTACAGCGCAGAGAAGCCACCTAACCGTCGCCATCCCCAAGTTTGCCAGGGTAGTTTGCCAGTTTGGTGCATTTGCCACCCCAAACCGAGCGCGAAGCTCAGACCTAGGAAAACCATCACAACCACTGCTTGGTGGTTCAGTCCCAGAGTGATGGCGACCACTGGCCACCACTTGAGGCGATTTTGCCAACAAACTTGCCACAAGCTGTAGTAAAACCAGACCGAGAGTGTCACCACCAAGGTGGGATTTGATAGCCAAGTGGAAGCTTGAGTTTGTTCGAGTGACACTGCCACCAGACCTGCAGCCAGGCCCGCTGCTACGGGCGAAGTGGCGAGTGACTTGGTGAGGTAGTAGGTGGGAATGACGGCGGTGGCACCGATCACCGCGAGTGCCATAGTCACCAAGTAAGGATTGCCGTTAAACACAGCATAAAGTGGAGCGATGACGTAGTAGTACACCACGCCATGGTAGACCGTTTCGTTGGTGCCACTGGCAGAGGGACCTTGAATCTTGAGATCTTGGTTCTGAACCATTTCGCGGGCGACAAAAGCATCGCGAGCCTGATCAAAGTGAAAAAAGACATGATTATCTCGTATTGACCACCAGCGGACGCCAATGGCCAGCAACACGAGACACGCAACGAGAGCAGACTCAGGAACTCGATGAACTAACGCTGGCAGTGTTCGACGGTAGTGATGCCAAACTTGAGAGGTGGCTGACATACTGCTCCTTGGTGATGACCTTGGTACCACTCTTCAAAAGCTTTGCGGCTGCCATCACCGATGGGTGGCTCATGAATCAGGATGTACTCTGATTGACCATTTAACCCAAAATCAATTGGTTCGGCTTGGCCAGTCCGGGACAGCCACTCGCTGAGGTATTGGTAAGCCACCGGGACTAAGTTAGGCACAAACACCTCAATGGGAGCGGTTGGGCTAGCTGTCAGTTGGCGAGCCACACGCAGCGCCTCAATTTGCTTGGCTGCGGTGTACTCAAAGTTAGCAATCGTAAAGTTAGCTTTGGCGTATCTCACAAAGAAACCCAAGTACAACACCAAGATGGTTCCGGCCAACCACCGCCAGCGGCGGTTTTGCCACCAGTTTGCCAAAGCCATTACTAACACTGCCAAAGTCAGAGCATAGTGTGGAGACAGATAGTAGTTAAAGAAGTACCCATAGTTGCCGCGGTGCCACATAAAGCCAAAAAGGGGTAACGCCCACAACCACCAGAGTGTTTTCGCTTCAGGGCTAAGTTTGGGGCGGGTGATTGCCCAAGCACCCATTAACCAGAACCCCAGCCACCACCACTGATAATTAACTGTGGTGCCAGTGACGACCCGAACCATTTCTTTGGCCATGGCTGATGGTCGATCGGCCCAAACCTGACTCAAGGCTACTTGTTTGGTGGTATCACCCATTTCCTTGATCAGTGAGCGGGTGATTAAACCATCATACTTAACTTCAAACAGCAGTTGTGGGATCAGTGTCAGTCCCAGTGCTACCACGCTAGCGGCCAGAACTTGCCAAGTGTAGATGCCCTGAGACTTGTTTGACCACTTAATTTGGGAGAGTACCCAGATGCCTAACACCGGGGCCATAAAAATGGCGTAAGCCAGCTCTGTTTGCAAACACAGACCAAATGCTAATGCACTGGCAGTTAGCCACCAAGGTTGACGACGAGACTGCCAGAGACAAGCCAACGTGGTCAGTAAAGTCATAACCGTCCAGGAAGGATTCCACATTACCCGTGCCTCTTCAATTGATCCAGGTGCGAGCACCATCAGCGCGGCTGCAATGAGTGCCCAGTGTTTGCCCACAGCTGGTTTGAGCACCAAGTAGAGCAGAGGTAATCCAAGGGTAATAACGGTCATTTGCCAAATTACTGTCCCAAAGGGACTGCCGCCACTCAGGATAAATCCAGGTAGCAAGGCATAGTAAAAGAAGGGACCTAAGAAAACGCCTGGTAGGCCAGTCGTAGGGCCAACCAGCTTGATGTCGCCGCGGCTGATTTGCTGCAACACGTACATATCCCGACCTTGGTCATAGGTGAAGATCATCAGCTCACGAAAGTGATACAGGCGAAGGCTGAGTGCCAACACCACCAGCACTCCCAGCCACCACCAGTGAGGTCGAGTTTTGAGCCATGTTAACCAAGTTGTGTCCGATGTCATAGTTAAGACCAGGTTTTAAGTAGACTCTCAGAGTTGAACTTGGCCGATGGCTGTCGCCACTGGTGTTAGTTCAAAATCAAGCTGCGAACTGAGTTTTTGGCAGTTTAGACTTGTATTTCGCTGATATGGCCTATTACTCGTTTTGAGATACTCGCTCAAACTACCTCGGCTGACGGTGCCCGGCAGGTGAAGTGTATCTTTAATAGTCAGAGCCAAGTCATAGTCTGACCACATTTCGCCACTGCTAGCGTGAAAAATGCCAGTGGCTCGGGTTCTGATGACCCAGTCAATGACTTTCACAAAGTCATCGATGTAGGTGGGGCCGATGAAGTGATCTGCGAACTGAGGTGGCAGCGTGTTGGCTTGTAGCTTTTCAACGATGCGTCGCACAACGTCAGGTCGCGAAAACGGATCACTGCGGAAGGGTTGATCAATTCGCAAAATGGTCCATGGTGCCGAACTATTGGTAACTGCCGTTTCAGCCAGTGCTTTGGTTTGACCATACCACTCGATTGGTTTTGGGGTGTCATCTTCCAGATATGGTTCTGACTTTTCACCATCAAAGACGTATGAAGTCGAGATGTGAATGACGTGTTTTTGAGTGGCCTCTGCTGCAGCCACTACGTTTTGGGTGCCAACCACATTGACCCGATACGCCAGGCCATTGGTATCACCAGTTTGTTTCCAGGCACCTGTTACGTCGGTGTACGCTGCAAAGTGAACGACCACTTCAGCTGGATTGGCGGCAAAAACAGTTGTAACGGCTTCAAGGTTGGTGATGTCGACTGGTCGTTCTGAGTGGGAAATATCGAGGTTGTCGAACTCGTACTGATCTGCAAAACTGCTGGCCAATTTGGAACCGACTAAGCCATTTAAACCGGTAGTGAGAACCTTTGTCATGAGTGAGCCTCGGTGGCAGGTTTATAGTTTTGAGCAAAAAATGCTTGAGCACTGGCTTTGAGTGGTCGCCACCAAGCTTCATTTTGGGTGTACCAATCAATCGTTTTTTGCAGACCTTCTTCCAAAGTCACTGACGGGGACCAACCGAGTTCTTGATTTAAGTGCGACCAGTCAATGGCGTAGCGGCGATCGTGACCTGCTCGGTCCTTCACAAACTCGATTTGGCTGTCGTCACGGTCCATGAGTTTCAAGATGAGTTTGACAACGTCAATATTGGAGATGTCACCAACTAAACCACCGACTAGATAGGTGGCGCCTTCACGACCATTGAGCAGGACCTTTTCAATGGCTGAACAGTGATCCTGAACGTAGAGCCAGTCACGAACATTCAATCCATCGCCATAGACAGGCACTTTTTTGCCTTCCAAAACATTGGTGATCGCCAACCCGAACAATTTTTCTGGAAACTGAAACTCACCATAGTTATTCGAACAATTGGTGAGCGTGAATGGCAAGCCGTAGGTCTCACCATAGGCTCTGACTAAGTGATCAGAACCAGCTTTACTGGCTGAGTAAGGGCTGCGAGGATCGTAGGGTGTTTTGAGGGTGAACTTTTCACTAGAGTTCAGCTCAAGTGAACCAAAGACTTCGTCGGTTGAGATGTGATGAAAACGCTTGACGTGATTTTTGAGTGCAGCGTCGAGCAAAACCTGGGTGCCGATAACGTTTGTAGTTAAGAAGATGCTGGGTTCTAAGATTGATCGATCAACATGTGACTCGGCCGCAAAGTGTACTACGACGTCAACATCATCCATGATTTTGTTGACCAGCTCACCGTCAGTGATGTTGCCTTCCACAAACACATAGTTAGGTAAGCCCGCGATATCTTGCAGACTAGCAGGGTTTCCAGCATAGGTTAACGCATCAAGATTTATGACAGTGTCTTCAGGATGGTTTTTCAGCCAGTAGTGAATGAAGTTTGAGCCAATGAAGCCGGCTCCGCCGGTGACGAGTACAGTTTGTGACATACTGATGCTATCTTAGCGTGCTTCTCCTCTTTCTTGTAGTTGCAGTTGGCGGTATTGCGTGTCGAGCTTAACGTATTGGCGGTGGTAAATGAGCAAGACGGACCGATAGTAGCCGGCAGCCAGGGCAAACACGATAGTCAGAATCACTAAGAGTCTGGTCACAAACGTGGGACTAAAAGGTTGGTCTTTGGTCATAGTTGTGTGATTCCTAACCGAGCCTGAACATCACGCGCAAACGTGGCTGGTTCTCGAATAGTGTATACCCATTGGTTTTGATATTGAGCTGTGACAGGAGGATGAATAAGTAAGCCAGTTTCATCGTCAGGATACACGCCTAAGCTTTGACCAGTGAAGACTAGCTGACGACGAACGGGCAACAATGCCTTTGCTGTGGCAACCGCTTCAGGTAGTGGGATGATGCTGGAGAAAAAGCGACTGTACCACTGGTAGAGGTGTCCAAGGAGCACCGGGTTTTTAAGATTTCGAGGGCTGGTGATGGCAGCAATGGTTGCTCCAATGACTTGCTGTTGGCGACGGCCACGAGCCACATCGTCACCTTCATCATCACCACTGTGCCGGCTCCGCATGAACTGAAGGGCGCGTTCGCCATTCATGATTTGTGGACCTGGTTGAAACTCGACAGTCATGTACAACTTGGTGGGGTCGTGTTCGGTCGCAACTTCTACGCCGGGTCTGGGGAACTCATGATCAACAAACCCCGTCTCGACATTGATCTCCACGCCTCCAAGGAGGTCGATTAACTCTGAAACCTGATCGAGCGACAGCACCACGGTGTGGTGAATTGGCAAGCCCGTTAACTGAGTGATAACTTCGGTTGGAAATTGCTGAGGTTGCTCTGGGTAGCGATCTTGGCCATACCAGTACAACGCATTAATTTTTGTTTGGTACTCTTGACTCCACAGGTCACGAGGAATTGGCAAACTAGTGATGGTTCCATCATTAAAATTGACCGCTAACAAGGCCATCGTGTCAGTGAGTGGGGGGGCGTTGCCACGACCGGCCAACGTATCAACCCCCAGCAACAGAATAATTTTCCGACCCTGAGTTTGTGTCGGGGTTTGTTGCCAGCCTTGATTGATCTGTTGCGCAAGTGCAGGCAGTTCGACATTCGCCGTTCGGGCGAAAATTTGGGCTTGGCTCCAGAGATACACTACGCCGACACCAGCCGTTATAATGAACATGCCGAACAAAAAGATTAGTGTCCAGATGCTGGTTTTGAGGAACAACTTGGTTAGACTCAGTTGAGGTTGAGGTGCTGGAGGCAAAGGTGGTGAGGTCGGCACGCCGATCATCATAGCTGTATTGATTATGCCACGACTTCCAGAAAATCTGATAGTCTAGAATAGACGTATGAAACATAATTGGCGAACACGCCTCGCAATTTGCATTTGGTTGGGTTTGATTTGGTTGGCCAGTTCTTGGTCGCTGTTCAGACCAGGTTTTTTTCGAGTTCACGACTTTGTGCATGCCGCCCGAGTAGCAGAGCTGACCAGGGCAGCTAGTGAAGGTCACTGGCCGGTCCGATGGAGTGCCAACTTTGGCACTGGTTACGGGATGCCTCTATTTGAGTTTTATGCCCCCTTACCGTTTTACGTTGGTGGTTTACTGTGGTGGAGTGGAGTTCCGATGACGATCGTGCTCAAGTTGCTGTGGGCAGGTTGTTCATTCATGACAATGGTTGGGGGATACTATTTGGGCAAAAAATGGCGGGACGAACCAACCGGCTTGTTGACGGCGGCAGCGGTGACCCTGGCTCCGTATCGAGCTGTTAATCTCTTCGTGCGGGGAGCGTTAAGTGAAGCTTGGGGTATTATGGCGTTGCCATGGTTGTTGCTTGGCACGATCAAAGTTGCGAGGGGTGAAAAGTATGGTTGGTTAATGATTGTGCTTTCTTTAGCCACGCTTTGCCTCAGTCACAACTTGATGACCATCTTGTGTGTTCCGTTGAGTGTTGTTTTTGGGGTGGGGGTACTGATTATTGAACGCCCCAGCGCATGGTGGCAACGATTGTTGAAAATGGGGGCCAGCTATGTGTTGGGGTTGGCGCTGACAGTTTTTTACTTGGTGCCGGCGTACTTTGAAAAAGACTTTACAAAAGTCAGCCAGATTGTGGGTGGCTATTTTGACTACTCGCTTCACTTCTTGTACTTGCGGCAGTTCATTAAACCTGGCTGGGGATATGGTGGTTCGAGTTGGGGCCCGGATGATGGGTTGTCCTTTTTCTTAGGATGGGGGCAGTGGTTGGGGTTGTTGTTATCAATTATCTTGGCTGTGCGCTGGTGGGAAGTTCGCGCCAAGTCAAATTGGCGAAAAATAGTCCTGAACCAAGATTTGCTGAAGTACGGTTTAGTAATGTTGCTGACCGGGATGAGTATTTTCATGACGTTGGGTAGATCGATGCCGATTTGGCAGACGATGCAGCCGCTACAGTATGTTCAGTTCCCATGGCGATGGCTTGGACCGGCCTGTGTATTTTTGGCCTTAGCCGTCGGAAGTGTAGCTGGTTGGCTCAAAACCACTCGCCAGCGGTGGAGTTATGCACTGATAGTGTCACTGGTAATTGGAGTGGGAAATGTGGGTTATTTTCAACCTGAGGCAGTGTTGCGTGATCCCAGTGGTTTGTACTCTGTTGACATCAACCACATCCAATCACAACTGAGTCAAGTGCTCAATGACTATGTGCCCAGCCAAATGCCAGGCGTACTCGATATTTTGCCGCCCACTCAGGTAGTGACCGTGGCTGGTCAGCCCGTCCAACCTGATGCTCTGGCGGTTAATCGAGGGCACGAAAAGCTATTGAAAGTTTCATTGATTGATCCTGCTGAAGTGGTATGGTCTATTGCTGATTTCCCTGGTTGGCGGGTGTCTGTTGACGGTCAATGGGTTGCTAAACAGCAAGTTCCGCCGGGTTTGGTAGCTGTCACGGTGCCAGCTGGTGAACACTTGGTAGGCGTCCAGTTTGGCCCGACCCCGATTCGCCAAGTCAGTGATACTGTTAGTGGTTTGGCGGTACTGATTGTGATAGGAATACTGGTGGCCCAGACTCAAGTGAGTGTTCCAGTGGCAACTCAGAAAGTACGCAAACATGATTAACTACACTGCTCCCGATACTACCCAAGAAACAGATGAGGTGCTTGAGTCGCCAGAGGTAAATGCCATTAAACAAAAAAGTTTGGTTGGGGTAGTGTCGTTTTTTATTCGCGGTGCGTTTCTCCAAATCGTTGGCTTTGTGGCGGGTATTTTATTGAGTGCCTTTTTGGATCCGGCTGACTTTGGCATTTATGGTTTTGTGACTCAAATTATTGGGTTGCTCGTGTTTTTCTCCGATGTCGGTCTGGCGGCCACTTTGGTACAACAAAAAACTGAGCCAACACTGAAACAGTACCGAGTCGCTTTCACCATCCAACAACTCCTGTCGTGGCTGATAGTGGCGTTGAGCTTAGGAGTGGTGGCCACTGGTTTAGTGAGTAGTAAAACGGGTTCAGCCGGCGTATGGGTGTTACTAAGCTTGGCTATTTCTTTTCCGTTAGTAAGTTTGAAAACCATCTCATCAATCAAGCTCGAACGAAAACTGGAGTTTTCGAAGGTTGTTGTGCCGCAGATTCTGGAGCAGCTGACTTTCTTTGGAGTTTTGGTGGTAATGGCCTGGCGAGGGGCAGGGGTAATTGCCTATGCCTATGCAACGATGGCCCGGTCGTTGGTGGGTGTGGTTGCCATGTGGTTCCTGCAACCGTGGTCCATTGGTCTGAGCTGGGATCGGGCAGTGACCAAGCAACTGGTTGGGTTCGGAATTCGTTTCCAACTCTATGATCTATTGGCCCGAGTGAAGGATAACTTATTCTACTTGGTGATGGGGTGGTTCTTGCCACTGACGGAGTTTGGCTACATCAATTGGGCCAAAAATTGGTCGATGTATCCATATAACTTAACAGTTGGCAATGTATCTGCTGTCATGTTCCCAACCTACTCGCGACTGCAAGGGCATCCGCATGTTTTAAAAAGAGCAATTGAGAAAACAACGTTCTTTATCAGTTTGCTGATTGTGCCGTTGATTATTGGCACAATTATTTTAATGGGTCCGCTAACAGAAATTGTGCCACGGTATGCTAAGTGGCAACCAGCATTACTCAGCTTTACCTTGTTTGCGCTGAGTATCATCCCAGCCGCAATTTCATCACCGTTAGTGTCAACGTTAAACGCAATTGGTCAGATTAAACAGTCACTTAAATTAATGGGTATGTGGCTAAGTTTGACGTGGTTGCTGACACCGTTGTTAGTGTATTGGTATGGATTTAATGGAGTAGCGTGGGCATCATTAATCATTTCCTTAACATCCATTTTGCCGGTCTACTTAGTGAAAAAAGAAGTTGATGTGGCGATTTGGGCACAAGTCTGGAGACCACTGGTGGCTGGAGTCGTAATGAGTGTCGTTGGTTGGCTTGGGCAAGACTGGTGGGCACGCAGTTATAGCTGGTTGTTGTTTGGTGGGGTAGTGAGCGGTTTGAGTTACGGGGTCACGTTTGTGGTTATCGGTTGGTCTCAACTGCGGGCCGAAGTCGGCCAGTTGGTGGCTCGCTATTGGCAGAAACAGTAGTCGGGTGACCGATGCGTTTAGAGGGCTACTAGCATCACACTGTCGTTTTCGAAAACCACGGAGCCCAATTCGGATGGTGGGTAACTGGGTAGTTCATCAGCCTTTTTTCGTAAGTACACGTGGGTGACAGCCCGATCCTGAAGGTAGCTGCGCAGGGTCACACCGTCCACTTCCATAAACATCTTCTTGTACTCCGCATACGGGTCACTGACAGGCTGATTATGGGTGTCCATCATGCCCACGCCGCTGAGGTAGGCAGGTCGCTGGCTGTAGTACGCCACGTAAGGTGATGTTTTGTCCCAAGTGTTGAGTGGACTACTTTGTACAACACTGGCAGCTGGGAGTTGGGTCTCTATAAACCGGAAAGCCGCCAGTTCATCAGGTGAGACTACTTGTTCAACTTTGGAGTGGCGGTAGGTATCGAGATAAAAATAGGAAGTGTGTACAGCCCGAGGAATACTTAACAGGACTACGATAACGACGAATGTTTTCAGCCACCATCGCTTCGAAGACCACCACTCGTCACACACCAAAGCAGTAGCGAGCGCCAACGGGATAGTGCTGACCGCAAAAAAATTAAAAACATTAAACAGTCCTGATTCCTGTAAGGTAAAAAGACCGAGCCAAGTGAAGATGAGCGTTGGCCCACTTAAAAATAAAAACATGGGCCAACCAAGTTTAAGCCACCACCGGCGTGGCCACAAACCCAACAGTCGGGTGCCATGAATAGATAACAAACAGATTGCTATAGCCAAGCTATCCATGATGATCAAGTTGCGGGTGTTACCGGCCGCCTCATACACTTGCCGACGCAGCCACCAACCCTGCCAATTCAAGTTGGTGTGGCCCAAAAATAGTTTTGGCCATTCGAGCGGTGAGTAGAAGAGTCCACCCGCACCATGGTTTACTGGAAAGAAAATAGCCATCATCACTAATCCAATGAAGGCAACACTGACGCCTGGCCACCAAACCATTTTCCATAGTTTGGGTAACTGCCACTTCAGGACATGACCTTGTTGGAGCCCGTAACCAGCCAAAGCTAGGACTAAGCCTAGAGCCACAAACATGCCAAAGTAGATTTTAAATCCAACCAACGTGCTTAATAGCACCAAGGAAATGAGCCACCACCACTTGTTTTTGGCACCCTCACTCCAAGCCGCCGACAAAGTCAACAAACCATTCATAAAAATGGCTTTGGCAAAGCAGTGCGGGAGGTTGAGGAACTGCATGGCACCATTATCAATGGCTGGAGTAATGTCAAAGCCAAGTCGTCGCTGAAAGTACCACATGAACAGGTACGTTAGTTCACCAGCTCCGTACAAGAACAGCAAACCCCATTGACCGGCGCTAGCTCGGCCGCTTACCTGTCGCAAGAATTGATAGGTCGCAGCAGCAGTCACAAGAGAAAGCCCTAATGGGGCAATTTGAAAAACGACGTGGGTAATTGGTAACTGCCAGACCCGACTCAACTCAGCCATCGCCACATCTGACCAGTAGTGGTAGTTCACCAAAGGCAACCAATATGCGCCAGGTTCAGCCGGTGGGAAGTGGTGGACGAGTTCTTGTACATAGGCCAGGTGCATGACCCCGTCGTACGCATTAATTCGGTAAAAATGAACGCCATCCGCAAACTGCCAGCCGGTTCCGATGACAGGTAGAACTTGCACCAGTGTCCCGACTACTACCATGAGCCATGTGAGCTTACTCATTCGTCGCAAACTTGACCACAACTCTCGGTGTCGCTGGAGCTCTGTTTCGCGTTGGAACCACGTGCCAACGAGTGCCAAAACAATGTAACCAAAAGTGAGCCAACGTAGCTGAAAGTAGCCCAAGAGCACGCCTTGAGCCGCCCATAGTGCGAGGCCGACAGCCCAAGCCAACACAAAATGCATGCTCGTTGATTTGAGTTTCAAACGAGATACAAGTAGAGACCCAGGCAGGTATAGGCTAACGATCAAACCAACTACCGCCCAGAGCAGCCACCCGATCCACACTGGATTACTTAACCACAAACTAGTATTCATACACTCTAGACTATACAATGAATGGTACCATTCAAGTATGACAGAACCGAAATCTGCTTTGCCACTGAGTGTCGTAATCAACACCAAAAACGCCGCAACAACGTTAGAGGCGGCCCTTCGTAGTGTCAAAGATTTGGCTAGTGAAGTGGTGGTGGTCGACATGCAAAGCACCGATGACACAGTTAAGATTGCAAAAAAGTATGCCGATCAAGTTATCACCTACACGAAAAATCACCGCTACGCTGATCCCGCCCGCAACTTTGCCAACGCCCAAGCTAAGCAGCCATGGATTCTAGTTTTAGACGCTGATGAAACCGTTCCCCCCAGTTTAGCTACTTGGATTCGGTCAACTCTCAGTCAGCCAAGTGCTAGCACCGTTGCTTGTTATTGGTTGCCGCGGCAGAACTACATTTTTGGTCACTGGGTGGCTCACACCGGTTGGTGGCCTGATCATCAAGCAAGGCTTTTTCAACAAGGTAAAGTGACCTGGGAGGATGGTGTACATCGATTGCCCAAAGTTGATGGAGAAAGTGTTTACTTGCCAGCCGATCCTAACGTGGCTCTGATGCATCAAAACTACCCAACGGTTCAGTCATACTTGGAGCGTTTGAATCGTTACACTGATCTGAAAGCTGAGGAGCTAGCAAGCGAGAGTACCAAGCAACCCAGCCAACCAACTTCAGCTATTGAGACTTTTTTTAATGAGTTTCAAAGTCGTTTCTTTCATAAAAAAGGTTTCATGGATGGCACGGTCGGAGCCAGTTTGGCCCTGATGCAGGGGTGCTATGAACTCGCCGTTCACCTCAAGTACCTCGAGTTAGTCAAGCCAGAAGAGCTGGCAACGGCCACCCACCAGCAGACGGACGTTGAGGTAACTGCTTTGGCTTCTTTGCGTGGTCAGTTGGCATATTGGTTAGCAGATACTCAGGTCCAGCGGACTCGAGGTTGGGAGCAGCTGGTTTGGCGAGTGCGACGCAAACTTCGAGTTTAAAAGTGCGTGAGTACGTATAATAGAGAGACATATGGACCACATTAGTATCGTGATCGTCCACTACAATGCTGAAGCTGACACGCTCAAGTGTCTTGATTCGCTGCGGCGACTTGAGGCTAAACGCTTTCGGTACCAGATTATCGTTTTGGACAACGCTTCAAAAGAAATTTTTACGGTGCCACCTAAGTTGCAGGAGTTACCGCTCGAAATTTTGCGCAGCGAAACTAACTTGGGTTTTACGGGTGGAAATAACTTACTCGTCAAACATGCACTGGAGACGTACCAGTCAGATTATGTCTTACTGCTGAATAATGACACGATTGTGTCACCGAATTTTTTGACTGAACTTCATGCCTACTTGGTTAATCATCCAGAAGTTGGGATGGTGAATCCGTTGATTTACTTTACTGCTGGAAGAGAGTTCCATCAGTCGAGTTATCAGCCAAAAGATCTCGGTAAAGTCCTCTGGTTCGGTGGCGGGAGTATAGACTGGCGCAACCTCGATGCTTTTCATCGAGGAATTGATGAGCTGGATCGTGGTCAATTTGCTGCGGATAGTGACATGGATTTCGCGACAGGTTGCTGTGTCCTTCTGCCGAGAAAAGTTTTGGAGATTGTGGGTGGCTTAGATGATCGATACTTCCTCTATCTAGAAGATGTGGATTGGAGCATGAGGGTCAAATATCATGGTTTTGCTCTCAAACTCTGTCCAACTGCCAAAATTTGGCATACGAATGCTGGTTCAACTGGGGGTCCAGGTTCGCCACTGCATCTGTACTATCAGACTCGGAATCGATTGTGGTTCTGCTGGCGCTATGGTTCTTGGAGAACCAAACTAACAGTCATCAGTTTGGCAGTTAGACTCGCTTGGCGAGGTGGTTACTATGAGCGACGGGCCATTGTAGATGTGGTGGTGGGTAATCTAGGAAAGCAAACTATTTTATGAACACGATGACTGAAACCAAAACTCAACCGACAATTTCTGCGTTAGTGATAGCTCGGAATGAAGCTGACATGATTGCCAACTGTCTCGACAGTTTGCAGTGGTGTGATGAAGTGATCGTGGTGGACAACGATTCGAGTGATACCACTGCCGAGTTGGCGAAGCGGGCTGGAGCGCGAGTAGTGACCACCAAAGGTGGCTTCTCGGAACTTAGAAACGAAGCCTTGCGTCGAGCCAAAACTGATTGGGTGCTCTATGTGGATGCGGATGAGCGAGTAGTCCCTGCATTAGCTGATGAAGTGCGAAGTGCCATAGCTCAATCAGAGACCAATCCTCATGCCCCAACTGCTTACTCAGTCCGACGCAGCAATGTACTGTACGGATACCCAATGTACTATGGCGGCTGGCAGCATGATCGGGTGGTCCGATTGTTCAATCGGCTGAAGCTCAAAACGTGGGCTGGTGAGGTACACGAACACGCAGACATAGATGGCGAAGTAAGCGAGTTACAACAACCACTCTTGCATCTAACTCATCGCAATGTGGTCTCAGGTTTGTTAAAAACAGCAGAGTGGACACCCATCGAAGCGCGCTTGCTGTTTGAGTCAGGTATTCCACCAGTGAAATTGACAACCTTATTCAGGAAGTTCGGCATGGAGTTGTTGCGCCGAGGTGTTAAAGAACAAGGTTATAAGGACGGTTTGCCAGGTTGGATAGAAGCCTTAGTTCAAGCAACGAATCGGCTGTTAGTGTACATCCAAGTTTGGGAGCTGCAGCAAAAACCATCCCTGTCAGCTCGATATCGTCGGCATGAAGAGTTAGTGGCCGAACTGTGGCGAAAGCGAGTCTGACCATGGGTTCATCAATGAAAATCGGCCTCTACTCACCTTACTTGCCGAAACACTTTGGAGGCGGTGAGAAGTACATCTTGGATGTGGCAAGGTGTTTGGTAAGCGATGGACACAAAGTCACCATTGGGTTGTCAGGCCCAGTTGTGTCTGATGAACAACTGACAGCAAAGATCAAAGCGTACGAAGCTTTTTTGGGTGAGTCACTTGCAGGGATTCAGTGGGTGCCAGCGCCAATGAACGCTGGTGATAGTTGGTTGTCCAAGTTGTCATGGACCAAACAGTTCGACGTTGTTTACTATCTCACCGATGGCAGTATGTGGTGGAGTGCTGCCAAGCGAAATGTCATGCATATTCAGTTCCCATTTTCAAAACCGCTGAGTATGAGCCAGCGGCTCAAACTTTTTAATTGGCCGATTCGCAACACCAACTCAGTGTTCACCCGGCGAGTAGTGTCTCGGGCTTGGCACACACCGATTCAATTTGTGCATTATCCAATGGTGGTACCACCACTTGAAGTAGGTGCAACTATCCGAAAAGAAAAAGTGATCCTATCAGTGGGTAGGTTTTTTAAACACCTTCACAGCAAACGGCAGGATGTTCTGGTGAGTATGTTTACCGAGCTGCTCAAGACAGAACCGAAGTTGCTGGCAGGCTGGAAGTTGGTGCTCATCGGGGCAGTCGAAGATGAACAGTACGCAGCAGCAGTCAAAGGTGCAGCCAAAGGTTTGCCGATCGAGTTTTATCACTCGCTGTCTAAGTTTGAAGTGTGGCAGTGGTATGCAAAAGCCAAAATTTATTGGCACGCTGCGGGGTGGGAAGTTGATGAGACCACTGAACCGATGAAAGTAGAACATTTCGGAATTAGTACAGTTGAAGCGATGTCTATGGGAGCCGTGCCGGTAGTGCATGGGAAAGGCGGCCAGCCTGAGGTTGTTGGTGATGCTCTTAAGATGTGGTTATGGCAAACCCCCACGGATGGGATGCGCAAAACCCTTGACCTGATCAAGAATCCTGATCAAGTTGCAGCAGCCAGCCACCAGGCACAAAAACAAGCGGCTTCATTTGGTGAGGCTGCATTTAAAGCCACGTTACGACAGATGATTGGAGACCAGCATGCCAACACTTAAACACCATGTTTCAGTGGTGATTCCAACTTTTAACGGCGAAGAATTATTGAAAAAAAACCTGCCAGCGGTGTTAGCGTGTGTTCGAGATGGCGATGAAGTGATCATTGCTGATGACGCGGGTACAGATGGTTCTTTGACGTGGGCCCAAAAAACCTGGCATCTCGAGCCTGCCCCAGCCGACAAGATTGCTGGTACCGAGCTCTATTTTGCGACCGTACATTTGGGTCGCAAGTCAGTGGTGATGTGGTACCTGCGACACCTCAAAAACGTTCGCTTTGGAGCAAATGCCAATGCTGGTTTTCGCTTGGCGCATCACCCGTTTGTTTTGTTACTAAACAATGATGTTTCGCCAGCCCCCGATGTAATCGACACACTGTTGCCCTACTTCGATGATGAGTTGATGTTTGGGGTTGGTTGCTTGGAGCGCGAACCTGACGATAAAGGTGGCGAACAGTGGGGTGGCAAAAATCGGCTATGGTTTCAGCGTGGCTTGTTCATGCACAGTCGGGCAGTGAACTTCACTTCTGGAGAAACGGCTTGGGTGAGTGGTGGCAGTGGTATGTTTGACCGCGCTAAATGGTTAGAGCTGGGTGGGTTCGATAAGCGTTACTACCCTGCTTACTGGGAAGATATTGATATTTCACGTCGAGCGCAAAAGCGTGGCTGGAAAACTTGGTTTGCGACCGAGGCCGTTGTGGTTCATCAACATGAAACCACGCACCAAGCTGTGTTCGGCGAGTCTGCCATGACGTTGTGGAGTTGGCGACATACTAGAACCTTTGCTTGGGTCCACTCAACTTGGTGGCAAAAACTCCAATTCTTGATGTGGCTGCCGTATCATGCCTGGAAGTTTCGAAAAGTTGGCTGGTAACACCTATTGAACCACTGTCGGTGACAGTGTCTCGACAGGAATTGACCAGAACCACTGATTACCCACTCGAGTTAATAGTATCTGGGTCCGTACCTCTCCGGTGATTGTGGGGAAGACCAGCTCGGCTGAGGCGTGCGTTTGCCAAGGAGTTAGTGCTGATGTCAGAGTGGCGGTTTTGGGAATGGCTGGGGAACTGGACCACGTTCGATAAAACTCAGCACGGCTAACTTGTTTCTGAAACTGAGGATCTGTGAGGCTGTAGAGCTCGGCCCAGTGTTCTTGTTGCCAACCATCTATGATGAAGTGCAGTCGTTCTGTTGGGTTTGGTGCCATGCTGACAAACCACTGCATGACAACTATGCCTGTCACGACCCAACTGAGTTTGGGGTATGGCGCGATGATTTTGGCCAGCCAATAGATGCCAAATGGTAAGACCAGCAGGAAGTATCTTGGCCAAAAGGGAATCACACACATGCTCACAAAGATGAGACCACCCAGCAGAAGGACATAGTGTGCCATAACTGTTTCAGGTTGCCGGGCACTCACTCGCCACTGCCACTTTTTGATACCCACTAGCCAGCTTAAAACACCGAGTGACCAAAGCACGTTCCAGTCTTGGACAAACTGCCAACCCTGCGTTTGCCACCAGCCACGATACCAGCCAGTCAGGCTGGTGATCACTGCCATGCCGGGAATTGGTTTGAGCTTGGAAGCAGCATAGAAGTTTAACATCCATTTTTGGGCTTTTAGCCAATCTAAAATAGTGTTCTGCCTTAGAAAATCAGCATAGGAAACTAAGTAAGTAAACCCGCTCAGCAATCCGATAACTCCTACTGCCCACCATTGACCGGTTATCAATGCAAACCAAGTATCGGCTAGTAACACGAGTGGTACGAACAACCCAATTTTCGTGGCTGCAAAAAGACCGAGAGTCACGCCAGCTCCACCGAAAGCCAACAGGTGCTGTTTGCGCGAGGTAGTTTTGAGCGCCAAGCCGATCATGATCACATGCCACAACAAAAAGACAACTTGAGGTAGATCTAACATGGTTTGGCTAACTTGCCAGCTCAACAAGCCGCTCCAGATCCACCAGCCGGTAGCCAAGCGGGCCGCTGGTTTTGGCAGCCACTGATGAACAAACCAACCGAAACTCAAAATTGCCACTAGGTACAAGCTGACAGTTACCAGGTAGGGTTGGCCAGTCGCCATCATGGTCAGGCCATAAAGATACTTGCCAACAGGTGGCACTTCAGGATTGGTTTGATAGAAATCGTGGCGAGTTACTAGTCGCCAACCAGCGACCAAGTACAGTTCACTATCAGCGATGACGTGTTCACTGAGTGGTATTCGCCACTGCGAGCGGTCGAAGAAACTTTGCAGATACTCAATATCGACTGAAGTGCCCCAGATCCAGCGAGTCATCCACAGAGTCAGGGCTATGCCAAGTAACCACCAACCCCACCACCAGCTTGGGTGGTCCATAACTCGTGATCTCATGCAATGATAGTATCACGCAGGGTGATCTCCGTCTGCTATGATAAGGTTGTAACATGCAGCGTGCAGTCATACAAAAAACATGGTGGTGGTGGGCAGTCGCTATTTTGGTAGTTGCTGCCCTTTTACGTTTTTACCAGCTAGGCCAGGTGCCACATGGATTAGCGTGGGATGAAGCAGCCATTGGTTATAACGGTTACGCAGTTATTACCAAGCGTCGTGACGAGTGGTTAGAACGATTGCCAGTTTCATTCCGGTCCTTTGGTGACTACAAAGCCCCCTTGGCCATATATCTCAATGGTGTTTTTACCTATTTTCTGGGTATGGAAGTTTGGGTTGTTCGTTTGCCATTTGCGATCGCTGGTGTTGCGGCTGTCGCAGCTTGGATGCTGCTGATCTCCCGTTGGTGGCCGACAGAAATGAAGTTATCAAAACCGACGGCCATTTTACTAGGTGGAGGATTGTTAGCATTTTCTCCGTGGCATTTACATTACTCGCGTGTAGCCTTTGAATCCGGACTGGCTCTGAGTTTTTTGCTGTGGGGAATGGTTGGGTTGAGTTGGCTTATCAATCCTTGGCCAAGCAAAACCAGTAGCTGGCAAAAGCGCCAACAGTGGCTAGCAGCAACTCTGACTTTGCTTGGATTAGTGGCGAGTATTTACACGTATCACAGCTCTAAGATTGTGGTGCCGTTGCTGGTAGGTTTGACGCTCTGTCTAAGTTGGCGATCGTATCTCAGAAAGGCAATCTGGATTTTGGGAATTGGTGTTCTGAGTTTGGCGGCTTTGTTCCCGCTAGTTCGAGACACATTGATGGGAAGTGGAGGGGAGCGGTTTGCGCAAGCCAGTATGTTTGCAAAGGGGTGGCCAGTGAGTGAGGTTGTGGCTAAACTTTGGTCTCATACATTGATTCATCTTTCACCACAGTTTTTAGTGGCCGGAGCAACCCCAACACTGCGTCATGGAGATGGTCAGTGGGGTGTCCTGTTTCCGCTGGAGTTAGTGGCTGTTGTGTTAGGGATTGTCGCTGGCATGAAGTGGCTGCCTGCTCGCAGGTGGTGGGGAGTAATGTTGGGATGGGTTGTGATTGGTTTAGTGCCCGCGATCATTGGAATCGACGTGCCGCATAGCAATCGAAGTTTGTTGGCCTTACCGGGATTCCTTGGATTAGCACTCATCGGCATAGATCGGACTATGCGTTGGTTGGATGAGGTGCCCGATCGGCCAAATTGGCGTGGATCCCACGGTGAGCAAAACTTACTCAAGCCGATGGTGATTGGTTTGAGTATTTTAGTATCAGGTTTTATTTTCTTGTCATATCTTCGGCACTACTACACAGTGTTTGCTCGCGAGTCTGCGGCTGCATTTAGTGATGGCTACATTGAGGCTTTCAAGTATGTCGTGCCATTTGAGAAAGGCAGTGACGGCTTACCTGAAGCCAGCAAAATTATTTTTTCAAGTCGCTACGGCCAGCCTTACATATATGCCCTGTTCGTTCGAAAAACGAATCCCATTTACTATCAGGGTGGCTCGTTGATTAAGTATGAATTTAGCGATCACATTAACATAGGAGACTTAGACCGAAAGCAGACAGTGGTAGTCGCTACACCCGAGGATGAGTTACCACCGGAACGAGCTAACTATGTCGTGTATGGTAGCGATGCAAAACCAAGGTTTTACATTTATGATCCGCACCCTTAAGAACCACTGGTGGCCGATTTTGGCGTTGGTGAGCGCAGTGTTGCTTGCAGCAGCTCTGCGATTGATCCGGCTGGATGCATGGCCAGTTTCACTGTATTGGGAAGAGGTGGCTTTAGGCTATGATGCCTACTCTTTGGTAAAAACTGGTCTGGATCATCACGGCCAACCCTGGCCAATCGTCGCCTTTGAGTCATTTGGTGACTTTAAGCCCAGTGGTTACTTTTACATGATTGTTCCGTGGTTGCAAATTTTGCCATTGGGAGCTTGGGCAGTTCGATTGCCATCAGCCATCGCAGGAGTGATTACTGTGCTAGCCACTGCTTGGTTGGCCAGCAGTTGGAGTCAAAGTCTTTTGGGCCGGCAGCGTCAGTTGTCAAACAATGAAAAGTGGTGGTGGGCGGCAACTGTAGCTGGAGTGGCTGCGATTTCACCTTGGTTGATTCAATTTTCGCGAGGTGGTTGGGAAGTGAACATGGCGACAGCTTGGTTAACGTTGGCTATCGCAGTTGCGAGCTGGGAGTTATCACGGTATGACCGGCCGCCACGGGTGATAGACCGTTTGGGTTGGGGAGTGGTGATTTTGCTATGCGTAGCCAGCATGTACACCTATCATGCTACTCGAGTAATTGCTCCAGCAATGGGGCTGTGGTTAGCAGTGCTAGCGATATGGCTATGGTGGCCAAAGGGTTGGTTATGGTTGCTAAAAACTTGGGGAGTATGGGCTGTTGGTTACGCCTTGGTATTAGGAATCACGATTTGGCCGTTGTGGCAAGCCAGTACGTCGCCAGTGGTCCAACAACGCATTGCCCAAACGAGTTTACTCGCTCGTCCAGACCATATTTTGGAAAGTGCTCAGTTGCAAGCTGAGGCTGCGGATCCGTGGGCAAAGTTTTTTTATCATCGCCAAATTGTCCTTGGCCGGGAGATTGTAAAAAACTACCTTAGTCACTTGTCACCGCAGTTTCTGTTTATTCGTGGTGATCACAACGCTCGGCACTCGATTCAGTTTATGGGTCAACTCTACTATCTTGAAGTAGTGGCTTTGGTGGTGGGAACGTTAGTACTCGTAAAGCGGCGAACCAGAGGTGCTGCCCTGATTTTAGGTTGGTGGTGGTTTAGCCTGGTGCCGGCGGCCATTACTTTTGGTAGCCCACACGCACTCAGAACGTTACCCGGCGCTCCTGCGCTTATGATTGTTATTGCTACTGGGTGGTGGGCAATTGGTGAGTGGTGGGCTGAGTTACTCGCTAAGTGGGTGAAGTTTAAATCTCTCAGAGCGCTAACGCGTTGGTCACGTCAGGTTTTTGTGGTAACAGTTATTGGAGCATACATTTGTCAGCTCGCGTTGTTTTGGCGATACTACACCCAAATCTATCCTGCTGTGTATGGTGCCGATTGGCAAGTTGGTTACCAAGAGTTAATTCCCACGTTGATGAAACTACGAGCGGAAAGTTCAGAACAGCGGATTTGGATTACTCGCGATCAAGGTCGACCACTCATGTATTACTGGTTTTATGGCCAAGTTGATCCTCGGCAAGTCCAAACCGCTGAGGCTACCTCCAAGTTGGATGATGGTGAGTTTGTAGAGTACGACAACTGGGTGGCAATCAAGTCGGTTGCTGAGATCACCGGACCAGGTTTAGTAGCTTCAAATGAACAAGGTTGGCTCGATATGATTAATCGAGGTCATGTTGAAACGTTGACTACAATTCGGGATAGACGTGGCCATGTAATTTGGGTAGTCTATCGGTATCAGCCTTAACTTGTAACTATGCGTACCGCTCGCTGGAAAATCCTGCAGAAATATCTTGGTTGGTGGCTACCAGCTATGTTGGTTGGATTGGCTGTGACTCTGCATTGGTATCGCTTACCGGTCGATCTGTTTTTCGGGTTTGAGCAAGGTCGTGATGCCATGGCTAGCATGGCCATAGTCAAGTCAGGCGACTTTGTGCTGGTGGGGCCTAAAACCGACATCGGTGGGTTGTTCCATGGGGCCTGGTACTACTACTTAATGGCGATTCCCTACGGTTTAAGTGGTGGCAATCCGTTAGTTGCTAGTTTCAGCTTGGTGTTCTTAACAGCTTTTGTGCCAGTGGTGATGTGGTTCTTAGGTCGCGAGCTGACTGGTTCCACAAAATGGGCAACAGTGGGGGCTTTTTTGAGTATTATTAGTTACGAAGCGCTCCACTATAGTCGTTGGCTTTCAAATGTGACTCCAGCTTTTTTGGGCGTGCCAGTGGTGATGTGGTGCTGGTGGCAGTTTCGTAAAACCAAGCAAGAGTGGTGGTGGATTGTGGGTGCCGGCGTAGCTGGCTTAACGGCTCAGTTTGAAATCATCTTGACGCTCTGGTTCGGATGGATAGCAGTGGTACTGCTGGCGACGCAGTGGCTGCCAAAGCCGAGCGCCAGAGCTTGGCTGGGTAGTTTGGCGGCCGCGGGTTTTTGGTACGTACCAATGCTCCTGTTTAATCTGCGAAATGACTGGATCAGCTGGCACTCAACCTTAGCGTACCTCAATGAAGCTAACCATCAGACGGGGGCAAGCTCTCTTTCGCGTTCAGTTGTAGGTTACGGCCAGCAACTACTTCGATTGACACATCGCAACCTGTTGGGTGCAGCAGACTGGCGGTGGTGGGCAACACTAGTGGTGATGGTGAGTGGCGTGATCATGGCTTGGCGACATAAAAAATCTCAACCTGCCATTTTGTTTTGTTTAGCATGGTGGTTAATGACGGCACCGGTCATGTTGTTTCCGCGCTCACTGAGCCTGCCGCAGCTCTATATTGGCACGGGTTTGAGCGTAATTTGGTTGTGGGTTTTGGCTATTCAAGCCTGGTGGCGGCCAATGTGGGGTAAGGTAGTGGCGATGGCCGCGGTCGCTTTGCTGGTAAGTACCTGGTGGCCACTGTGGCAGAACTACTCCCAGAACCGTGACGTTTTTTTTAGAACTATTCAAGATGACTTAAACCTGGCTGACCAACGCCGGTTGCTGGCGTATGTTCACCAGGATGCCGCCGGTCAGCCCTATCGGTTGCAAGCGTTTAGCATTCCCTACTTCCAAGATCAAGGTTGGCGATACTTGCACAGCTATTGGTACCCACAAGATACCAGTGACGGCGCCCAAATTATCTACGTAGTGATTGAGAAAGCGGTGGAACCGTTTTGGATCAAAAAGTGGACCGAAGAACTGGGTCCGACTCAGTTACTCTCGACCCAAATCTTTGGCTTGCTGACTGTTGAAAAGCGAACGGTGTTGCCGAGTGCTGAGTAGTTGGTGCTGAGACAGAAATTTTCTCTAGTAGTTAACGTGTAGATAGTACGTGTTCATGCCGTCGTCTTTGTGGGCGACGCGGACGTAGCGTAGAGTGCCACCGCCGCATGGAATACTACCACGATATAACTTGCCTGGTTTCACGGCTTTGACGGAGTAATCGCCCGAGGATTTGCTGATCATATCAATGCCAGTATGAGGTGCCCCGCCGTACGCGCGACGTACTCTCGCATAGTAGGTCATGCCGTAGCCTTGGTTGATCTTAGCGGGATTGTTCAGCGGCCATTCCCAATCACCCCCGAATCCGAATGATGAGTCCGGTTGATTCTGCCAAGCGGCATCGATTGATCTTAGGTAGCCGGCTGGGTCACGGTGACTGCCGTCTTTGACAACTTCAAAGTGTAAGTGAGAGCCTGTTGAACAAGCAGAGGCACCAACAATGATCGAGGCAATTTGATCACCTTGTTGGACGTCTTTGACTTCTGATTCGTTACCACGACCAGCAATGATGGATTGGATAGCTTCAAGCTCAGCCAAGGTTTTTTCCAGTTCCCGTTGATAGCGAGCCTCATCATTTTTGGTTTGTTGTAGCAGGAACTGTTGTTCTGAGCGTTGTTTGGTCAGACCTTGCCGTTGTTGTTCTAGCTGAGCTTGTTTTTTCTCGACCTCAGCTTGCTTGGTTTCTTTGAGGGCTTTTTGCTGGTCATAGGTTTGTTTTTGGGTTTCAGCTTGTTGCATGACCTGTGCTGTTTGGTCCTGGGCATGAGTGACGTATTTGTGTTGAGCCAAACTGCGAGTAAAGTCTTGGGAAGCCAAAATTGCTGAGAAAGGAGTTAAGTAACTGCGTTTGTACTGGGCTTGGACTCGCTGAACCAACACCGTGGTTAGGCGATCGAGCGAGATGTTCAGGCCAGAAATGCGTTTGGTTAAGTCATCGATTTCTCGCTCCAACTGGCGAATTTCAGCAAGGGTTTGGTCGATCTGCAGTTGTTGGACTTGAATCTGACCGTTCAGAATTGAGATGGTGTTTGCCAAAGTGTTACTGGCATTTTTGGCATCCCGAATTTTTTCTTCCCAACACGTTTGTTTGCGTTTGTTGCACGATAAAAAATCATCATCTGATTGGGTGTCTTTGTTACAGCTAATCAGCTCGCAGTTTTCGGCCGCACGGATGTGCTGAGTGAGGGGAGGAAAGGCCGCCAGCCCCAAACCAACCACCAACCCCAACAGAGTCAGCAGTGGTAGCTGGCGAGATCGCAATATGCGCATGACTTGAACCTATCGTCGGATTAACCGGCGGGTGGCGATAATTCCGGTCAATCCACCTAATACCATACCCAAGAAGCTACCAGCAGCAAGCTGTAAGCCGAGGAGTTCCCATGGCACTGGCAGGACGGCAATACTGCCCAAAAAATTCTTTAACCAAGGAGTCAGGTACAACAACAAGCCGTACATGAATCCCCAGCCGATCAAAGAACCAACTAAGCCGTAGACCATACCTTCATAAAAGAATGGTAAGGTAATGTACCAACGAGTCGCGCCGATCATACGCATGATGTTGATAGCCTGCTTCTTGATCGTGACTTTGATGCCGATGATGACAAGCACCGTCAAAAACGAACTGACTGCTAAAACAACTGTGCTACCCAAACCAATCAGTCGCACGGCTCGCGTCCAGCTGGTCAGTGACTCGATAATATCTTGTTGGAAAATGACCTCATCGATTTGACTAATCTGGTTGAGATCTTCTTTGATTTTGGGTAAGTCAGCAGCAGTTTTCCCCGAGACCTCAATGCTGGCCGGTAGGATTTCAGCCGTGACGAGTTCAAGCAGCAACGGGTCGTCCTGATTATCTTGTTGGTACAACTCGAGGGCTTTTTGTTTATCGACGACTGTTACTTTCTCAACGTATGACTTGGACTGCATGGTTTTGGCTGCAGTCTCGATAGTGGTGGGGTCAGCATCCAGGGTGAAGAACGCAATGACCTGTGGTTGGGTCTCAAAGTACTGCAAAATGCGCTCAGCTCCGATGATAAACAATGAAAAAGCGTAGCCTACGAAGAACGTCAAGGTCACCATGATTACAGCAGCCAAGCTCTGATAGGGTGAGCGTCGCATACCAACCAAAGCTGAACTGAATGATTTCATTTGGCTCCATCCAAGTTTTCAACATGTACTTCAGTTGGTTGGTGGTCATCGGTCGGGTCTTTTTTCGCATCAGACTCATCAGGCGTGTCTGGTTGTTCGGGGTCAACTTTGACTGGCACTGGTTTACGCTTTGGCTTTTTACCCGCGTGGCTGTCTTTGACGAGCTTGCCTTTGTCGAGGTGGAGCCGGCGTTCGCTTTTGAGTGAGTCCAGCACACCAGTATCATGTGTAGCTAGCAAGACTGTGGTACCAAGCTGATTAATCTTATGAAGGAGCTTGGCAATGCTGAGCGAGGTCTCTGGATCGAGGTTACCCGTAGGTTCATCAGCGAAAATGACCCGAGGTCCTGTAGCTAAGGCTCGGGCAATACTGACGCGTTGGGCTTCACCACCTGAAAGTTGGCTAGGGAAGAGGTAGGCTTTATCAACCAAGTTGACCAACTTGAGCAAGTCGGTCACCCTTGATTCGATCTCGGCTTGTGACTTGCCAATGATGTACAGCGGCAGAGCAATGTTTTCCCAAACGTTAGAGTCGCTTAACAGTTTGTAATCTTGGAAGATTACCCCTATTTGGCGGCGGTGCTGAAAAACTTGGTTTGACTTTAGTTCATGCAATGGCGTTTCGCCAAAAGTAATCTCACCTTCACTCGGTGTGTACTCGCGGGTCAGTAATCTCATGACCGTGGTTTTGCCACTACCCGACGGACCAGTTAAAAACACAAACTCACCGGGATCAACTTCGAATGACACATCGTGCAATGCAAACGTGTCATCACCAAAGCGTTTGGTGACTTTGTCAAACACTATCATGTGCGTAGTTACTCCTCACTGGGGGCTTGGCCTTGAGGGTTGACGACCTGAACACGGCCTACGTCCATCAACCAGCCAGCTTTTTGGGCTTTAAAGGTTTCACCCCAAACTTTTACGGTCATACCTTCAAACTTACTCAGATCTGTTACCGAAGAAGTTAAGTAAACTGTTTGAGATACTCCACCTTCACGCAGGAGGTGGTGTGAACCTTCACCGTCGAGACCGCCGGCTTCAAGATAACCTTCGGCGCTGTCTTTAAATGTTTTCTCATCGGGCACACCAAACACGTCACCCGCTTTGACCTGGTTACCGGCCACCTGTTGAATTGGTTGAGCAGAGCTAGGTGCCCCTGGTACGCTCTTGCCTTGAAGTTTAGCAACGCCGACACCTGTGCCAATGCCCGCTGCGATCATGACCACAGCCAGCACCATTACAACTTTCTTTGACGACTTCATATCACTGCCTTTCTGATCCATGTCCAACGAATGCAGTACGCCAGGTTGACTCGGCTGAGGAGTGGGTTCAAGAGCAGGTGTGGGTACTGATTGGTTGGCTTCCATAAGTCAATCATACTACATAACTCAGCCGTGCGACTACCCGAAATTGCGGCTCACCAGTTTGTCACAAGACATCTGGCCCTGCCTCCAGATTCCGCTGATTGCCTCTAGGATCTTGCAGGTTAAATATGGTCATGTTATCGGCAATCAGAGGCTTGTGACAAACTGGTGAAACCTTTCCATAACTTGAGTTTACGCGAAGTTGACAACGGAACAGGATTTTAGAGTGCCTTGATTTCTGCCTGAATAAACTGGTCAAGATCCCCGTCGAGTACGGCGTCGGTATCAGTCGACTCAACCTCAGTCCGTGTGTCTTTAACCAAGTGATAAGGATGCAAAACATAGTTGCGAATCTGGTTTCCCCAACTGGCATGACTATGGGTGCCTTTGACTTTGGCCAACTCAGCTTGTTGTTTCTCGTCTTCTTGTTGGGCCAGTTGGGCTTTGAGGAGCTGCAGCGCCCTGGCTTTGTTTTGTGCTTGTGAGCGTTCTTCTCGACAACGAACGACAATGCCTGTCGGTAAATGGGTGAGCTCGACTGCAGTGTTCACTTTATTGACGTTTTGACCACCAGCTCCGCCAGCCCGGGTAAAATGCCATGACAACTCAGCTTCTTTAAGCTCAACTTCGCCACTGTCAGCCGGAATTAATGGCAGCACTTCTACCAATGCAAACGATGTTTGCCGCAAACTATCGGCGTTGAAGGGGCTAAGGCGCACCAGGCGATGGGTGCCACGCTCATACTTGAGGTAGCCATAGGCATAAGGAGCAGTGACCTCGTACACGGCTGCTTTGATGCCGGCTTCTTCACCTCTTGATTCTGAAATAAACTGGTATTTCCAGCCCTTTTTCTCAAAGTAGCGAAGATACATCCGACGAACCATGTCCGCCCAGTCCATGGCTTCAGTCCCGCCTTGGCCAGAATGAAATGAGACGATTGCACCGTAACTATCGTACTTACCAGCCAAGAACTGAGTTAACTCGACGGCTGCAATTGACTTGGCAAGCTTGGGTAACAGGGTAGTGAGTTCTTGGTTGAGTGCTTGATTGTCGGTTGAGTCTTCGGCTTGGGCACTTAGTTCCGCTAACAAGGCTTGAGAAGCTTGGACATCGTCGCGTAGTTTTTGAAGTTCATCCAGTTCACGCAGCCGCTGCTCGGTGGTAGCTAAGTTTTGCATGATCGCTTGGGCATCTGGTCGAGACCAAAAGCCTGGTGCGAGTGTTTCAGCATGAAGTTGAGTTTGTGTCTGTTGCAACTCCACAAGGGAACTGGCGGCCAAAACGGTTTGGGCTTGGTCGAGGAGGACTTGGGGATCGAGTTCTGACATCAAGTAATTGTATCACCAGCCTGGTTACCAGTTCACGAATTGATCGGTTACCAACTCGAAGCGCTGGGAATGAGGTGGGGAAGTAACGGAGTATGTAGTCGGCGCAGTGCCGGGTTGTTTCCAGAGCCACAGGCGGGCGCTGTGGGCGGCTGGTTCAGATAGTTTCAGGTTAAGCTCAACTGTGGCCTGTGAGTCTTCACTGACAGTCATTACCCAACCTATTTCTTTGACTTGATAACCGTTCGTGGTAGTCAGCACGAGCTCATGCCACTGGGATTGAGGAACTTGGTTGAGCAGCAAGGAAGTCACCTCGGTGGTGGCTGGCACCCAGACACGTTGATAGTTGACGTAGTGACCGGTTCGGCTTTGGGCAGCGACGGTGGCACTCGGTTGGTTTGGCATATCCTCAGATACCAGAGGCCGATTACTCGGACTATTGGTGTTGGTGATGGTGGCGCTAACCTGCAGCGATTGCTGGTTTTTTTCCAGCTGAATTGTTCTGCCAATGCGGCGATTCGCTTTGTTAATGCCAACGTTCGACTCAATCCAAGCAAACGGCATGACGTCATCATCTTGGACGAGAGGTCCCCAAGCGCCGGCCAACCCCCAATTTTGCCAAACGGTTTCCAGCTCAGGCTGATGGCTGTAGACTTGCCAGTCCTTGGCCAACCGGCCAGTCAAGAACAACTTTAACAAACGCCGGTACTGGTCAGTCGTCAACGTACTAAGTTTGAGTCGAAGATGCGTACTTAAGCTTTGCAAAAACTGAGCTTTTTGATATGAGCCAGGGAAGAAACTAGCTCGATCTGAACGGGCCAGCTCAGCTAAATTTTCAGCTGTTACCAATTGATGATAGTCGGGCAGCCAAACTGGTCCCACGATGGCCAAAACTTTCTCGATGAAGATCAAGTTAACACCGACCACTCCGTCGATAGCTGGCCAGCCACTTTCACCCAAAAAACTGAGGACTGTTTGAGCGCTCATGGGGAAGTCTGGTGACCAGTTGGCATCCTGCAGTCGCCAGGTTTCCCCGCCACTCAAGTACTCTTTTACTCCTGGTGGTGGTTCTCGATAGCCCGTAAACTGCCCGGCTGGAGCAAAGATGTCGTAGACGGTGATGCCAACCGCTTGACCGTGATGGAGTTCTAGGGTAGCCAGTGAACCGGCAAAACCACCGGTAGCACGGAGTTCATCGCTATTTTGAAGCAGGACTGCGTAGCGACGATCGCCGGTTAAGAGTTCACGTTGGATTATGCCTAAGTCACTCGGCGCTTGAGTCAAGAGATGACTAATGGTTTCTGTTGGTAACTGTAAATAATAGCTACCAGCCATCACTGCTACCGGTCGCAACATTGCTGATCGATCGATAGTGATTGCCAAGCTTTGCAGTCTCGATACACAGCGAGATAGTGATACGTCAGGCTCGAGAGTTAAGTCAGTTTGTGTTGTAAACGCTTGCCGGCACTGAGGACCGATTGCCACCAACCGGGCGGCCTGTATGATTGTTGGCCCAAGTTGCCACGCCAACACCACGGCTAAGCTGGCTATGACACCAAGTCCTACTCGCACCCGAGTCGACTGATTAGCGGTAGCTGACTGAAGTAATCTTGTCACCGATCGTGATAGATCTGAGAACATCCATCCCTTTGGTCACTTTGCCAAAGACGGCATGCTTGCCATCTAGCCAAGGCGTCGCTTCGTAGGTGATAAAGAATTGACTGCCACCGGTATTGGGACCAGCGTTTGCCATCGATACCACACCTTCACTGTCATGTTTTAAATCTGGTGAAAACTCATCAGCAATACTGTAGCCTGGGCCGCCAGTACCCCAGCGAGCCTTCTGAGCTTCATCTTTACTCAAAGGATCTCCAACCTGGGCCATAAAGTCTGGAATAACTCGGTGGAAAACCACTCCGTCGTAAAACTTTTGACTGGCTAAGTCGAGGAAATTAGCAGTAGTTAATGGTGCTTGTTCTCGATAAAGTGTAAAAACAATATCACCTTTTGTAGTGGTCAAAGTCACTTCGGTGGCTTCAATAGGTTTAAAGTCATTGAGTGTTTTCATCTGGCCTTTCTGAGCCGTTGCAGGTTGCGTCGTTTCTTTTTTTACTTGCTGACTGGTTGGCTGGTTGGGTACCGGCGAGTTTTGATTATACAACTGGAGTGGTACCTCACCTTGTGACTGCAGCTGCACGCCGCCGCACGCGGCCAATACTAGACTTGAGCCGAGAACTGCTACCGTGGTGATGGCAAACCGTGTGGGTGTCTTCATACGTCACCTAGTATAATTGCCCGAGTATGTTTTTGACTAGCCGCATCCGAGATCTGGTGGTTACCGAGTACCAGCATTGGCAACAACTATCTGACAGAGCCCGTGCCTTGTTAGCATCGATCACCGTGTATGAGTTCATGTACCCCATTTTGCACACATTTGTAAACTCATTTTTGCTGAGGCGTCTCGATCAAACTTGGTACGTTGCCTTATACAACTTGGGTATTTTTGTCAGTTTGCCAGCAACTTTTTTTGTAAATGGCTGGTTACTCAGGCGAGTCAAAATTCAGTGGTTATATGGGCTTGGGATTATTGGTCAACCGTTAGTCGTTTTGATGCTGTTCTGGTTTTCCTGGCAGAGTTGGTGGCAGTTAATCGGGATTGGGGCCGTGCAAGGTATCCTATGGGGCTGGTACTGGTCAAATCGTAACTTTTTGCGCATCGAGACGACCACAGATAGTCATCGCAATTTTTTTATGGGGATCGAGATGATGTTGGTGACTCTGGCGACGGTGGTGACGCCCTTTGTGGTTGGATGGTTTATTAAAGGGGCTGAGCTGATTGGCTGGGGCACAGTCGATCAGGCCTATCAATGGTTGGGGTTGGGAGCAGTTGTCGTGTTAAGTTTGATGGCCACCTGGGTGGTCAGGACAGGGTTTTCACAACCGACTGTTTCTAAAATCTGGGTAACCAACCCATCACGAACTTGGCAAGCAGCTCGGTGGGTTGAAGTTTGGCGGGGTATCCGAAATGGTATAGATCTCTTTTTACCTGCCTTGTTGGTTTTTCAATTCTTGGGTGAAGAGGGGATATTGGGGACGACACAATCATTGGCCGCCTTGATTTCAGCCGGGCTATTGTACTGGTTGGGTCGGCAGGTCAAAGTCCACCAGCGGTATCACTATGCTCAGGCTGGATATATAGTGCTGCTGGTTACTATGTTGTTGGTGAGTGCGCTCTTTAATGGGGCAGCGGTGCTAATGTACCTGCTCGTGGCCGACGCACTGATTCATTGGTGCTGGTTGGCTAGTAGTCCGATTGCAGAGCAGGCAATTGAACATCAAGATGAGGGCGATCCCACTACCAACTATGCCTATGTAGCTGATCGAGAGTTGTTTCTGAACGTGGGTCGAATTGGGGGCGTACTGGTGTTTGGGTTGGTGAGTACCATTTTTGATTTGGCGGTGGCGATGCGAGTGATGATGCTGGTAATGGGTTTATCACATCTGGGTTTGCTATATTTCCTCAAAAAGATGGTCTAGAATAACCTTATGAACTTATTACCAAACTCCATTTCTATTCCAACAGGAGCTACTTCGGCTAAACAGGTTGTTTCTTGTCTCGAATTAGTTCAGCTAGTCCTTCGCCAAGAAACAACCTGTTTAGCTCGAACTATCTCTGTTTCATTACAAAAGCGAGTTTGGCAATAAGTTCATATGTCAGGCAAAGAACGACACGATATTTTTTTACTCCATGGCTGGTCAGTTGATAAAAATAATGAACTGAAGTGGTTGCCATTTATGCGGGAGTTGGAGAACCTGGGGTACCGGCCGGTTTTTTTGGGCTTGCCTGGGCTCAGCTCGCCGTTGCATGAAGTTTGGGAACTCGATGACTATGTGCGCTGGTTGGAGACCAAACTCAAGGGTAAGCGTGATGTTATTTTATTGGGTCACTCATTTGGTGGTCAGCTGGCTATTCGCTACGCGGCCACCCACCCCCGACAAATTGCCCACTTAATTTTGGTAGCATCTTCAGGCATTCGCGACTGGTCGCTGAAAGCTAAGGTCAAAAGGGCTGGGTTTTGGGTAGCTGCCAAAATTGGCAAAATATTCTTTGATGTGCCAATAGCACGCCAACTTCTGTACAAGCTGGCTCGAGAGCGAGACTATCTGAACGCGCCGCCGCTGTTGCGTCGGACTATGTCATTAATTTTGGACCAAGAAGTGATTGATGAGGCAGCCGCCCTCCATGTGCCCACGCTCCTGATCTGGGGCGAACAAGATCGAGTTACGCCTACAAAAATCGCTAGGAGGTATCAAAACCTGATTGCAGACAGTGATTTACAGTTGATTCCAAAAGCGCGCCACTCGCCACACTACAGCCATTCACATCAGGTGGCCAAGCTTATAAAGCAGTGGCTTGGTTAATGCGAGCACAGCGAACTCTAGACCTGGTGAGTTGTCCTGAAATCCCCTAGAATAGACCCAGTATGGTGTGGTTGCTCAGTTTGACGCTATTTCCTTTGGCTATGCTAGCCGTTATTCGCTGGTTACGCTGGTTGGCGTTCGCCCAACAAAAGGAGTACCGACTTGACCGCTTAGTTAGTTGGCTTAAAACTGATGAGGCTGGTCAAGAACTGCGGCGCTGGTGGCCGCAACTCAGCGACTTTTCTCGGCGAGGGCTGAAACGTCCGCGGATTACTTTTCGAGTACTAACCGTGGCGGTTTTAAGCGGGATGATCGTGAGTCTGGGTTTAGGCACGAGTTATTTGTTGAGTGGCGTATGGGCTTTATGGTTCGTGGCAATTGTAGTGTATCTGGTATTGCCAGGTGTGATTGTTTTGGCTTTGGTACCTACGGCTGTGGTCAGCGAGTTGGTGATTCTGTCACAGTTACGCTTAGCAGCTCGCTTAGTTAAGCAGCATCAACCGCTGATTATTGGCATTGGTGGGTGTTATGGCAAAACGACAACGAAACACCTACTACACCAAGTTATCAAAGCTTGGAAACCTTGTTTCGTGACGCCATATTCGTATAACACTCGGTACTCAGTAGCCCGGAGTATTTTGCAAAATTACCATGGCGAGCCAATCATGCTCATCGAGTATGGTACCTACAAACGAGGTGAGATCGCTGAGTTAGCTTCATACTTTCCGCCCCAGTTAGCGGTGGAGACCGGATTTACTGAACAGCACTTGAGTTTATTTGGTTCGATTGAAAACATCTTGGCAGCTGAAGGTGAGCTAGCAGCGGCGTTACCACCAGAAGGATTGGTTTTTTGCCATGCTGCAGATGCTGGGGCAGTTCGCATTGCTGAGGTGGGAGTAGCTGAGTCGGGTGCGAAGATTATGCCTTACACCGGTGATGATGCCCAACTGAAGTTGAGTGACGTTAGACTCGACGATCAAGGGTACCTGCAGTTTAAGTGGCATGGTGAAGTTGTTAAAACCCGACTAGTTGGTCGTCACTACGAGGTCAACGTGCGCGCGGCTTTAACAGTTGCCGAGCACTTGGCGATTCCAGCAGAGGTCGTGGTTACAGCGTTGCGAGACTTCAAGCCCAATAATCGCTTCATCACCTCAGAGGCAACGAAACACGGACTCGTCATCGATGATGGATTTGCCGTGAATCCAGCGGGCTTTCAGGCAGCCATCGAGCTGCTAAAAGAACTCCAAGCTCGTCGTCAGCCAGCAGTTACGGTTGTGGCATTTAGTGGGATCGTGGACTTGGGGCCAATGTCTGGTCACATTCACACCAACATAGCCCAGCAGCTCAAGAACCTAGGGTGTGAAGTTTGGTATGTAGGCGCAGCAGGTCAAAGTGATTTTGAGGCAGTGTTTGGCGAGACACTCCGTACGAGCCGATCAGCGGTGATGGCACGTGTTCAAGAGTTGCAAACTGGTTCACAGTCCGTACTAATGTTACTGGAAGGCCGGATGCCGGCCTGGTTGTTAGAAAGTCTGAAACACGTATGACTACCGCAATAATTGGCAGCTTGGGTGGTAACTACTCATGGAAGTTGGCTCGGTTGGCGCTGTGGCAGTTGATCAACAGTCAGAAGTCGCAGCTCGATGAACTCCGAGAGAAGTTGGAGGCGGAGTTCGACGCCACGGTTGTACTCACGTATAAAGGTCGGGATGCTATCGAGTACGTGCTGAGCGCATATGGGGTGGCTGCTGGTGATCAGGTGCTAACGCAAGCCTTTACTTGTCACGCAATTGAAGAAGCAATTACACGGGTAGGCGCAGAGCCTGTCTTTGTTGATTTAGGCTCTGATGGTTTTAATCCAGATGTCAAAACACTCGATAAAGCGTTAGCCAAGGCACCCAAAGCTAAACTCGTTTTGATACAGCACACCCTCGGGATTCCAGCTACTATGAAGCCGCTCGCCGCTTGGGCTGCCAAACACAAGTTGGTGCTGGTTGAAGACTTGGCTCAAGGTTATGGAGCAACCGATGAAGATGGTCGGCCAGTCGGTTCGTTGGCTGATGCAGTGATTCTTTCGTTCGGTCGTGACAAAATTATTGATGCTGTTAGCGGTGGAGCGGCTGCTTTGCGTCGCAAACCTACTACAGAGCTGCCCATGTTGTCTCCCGCACCGATGTCAGCTTGGTGGCGAGACGTTATTTACCCGACAGTAGTGCTGAGTGTTCGGTCGACTTTTGATTGGGGACTCGGCAAAGTCATCCTCAAAGTAGCGACCGCCACTGGTTTGCTGCGCTCGCCAGTAGCCAGCCCAACCACCACCATGCATAGTTTGCCAGTTCAGCTGGCAGCGATGGTATTGGGTCAGTTGCGAAGTTTGGCTCAACAGCGTGAACATCGATTGTTGCTTGGTGAGTTCTATCAGCACGAGCTGAAAATGATTCCGATCCATCAGTCAAGAGTGCCAGCAGCAGCATGCTCGTTGGTCCGTTGGCCAGTCATGGTAGATGATCCAGACCAGTTAGCAAAACAGCTAAAAAAATCGGGCATTTACCTGACCGACCGTTGGTACCGAGTGCCAGTTGATAGCGGGTCACTGAATCGACCTAGTGCGTATGTGACTGGTAGTTGCCCACGCGCCGAAAAGTTGGCGGCCAAAGTATTTAACTTACCAACCCACGGTCACATCAGCTTGGAGCAAGCCACCCGAGTAATAACCGCTTTGAAAGCGAACGTGAAGGAGTGAGGGTATGAGTTCTATGAGCACACCACCGAATCCTGTTACCGACAAAGCTGTCTGGGAGAACGTAGTCCAACACTACCCCGAAGCCAACTTTCTTCAGTCGTGGAACTGGGGCGTCTTTCATGAGCAACTTGGCCACCCAGTGACACGATTAGTATGGGAAGAGAACAGCCGACCAGTCGCTGTAGCATCCGCTGTTAAAGAAACCGCTAAGCGTGGTACCTATCTGACGATTGCTGGGGGCCCGTTGCTGGATTGGTCACAGCCAGCGGTGGTCAATCGAGTGATGACCGATCTGCGTTCCCTAGGCCAAGCTGAGCGGGTCGACTTTATTCGATTTCGGCCACAAGTGGTCAACTCACCGACAGTGGCAGCACTCTTGAATGAAGTGGGTGCGAAACCTTCGCCGATGCATGTCACTGCCGACATTACGGTGACTGTTGATTTAAGTAAGTCACTGGATGAGTTGATGGCCAGTTTTCGAAAATCTACTCGTTATGAAGTGCGCCGAGCTGAGAAAGAAGGGATTACCGTCCGGCGCTCGACAGATCCCGCCGACATTGACCTGATGTACCAAGATCAATTGGCGTTAGCTAAGAAACACAACTTTGTGCCGTTTAGTCATCAGTTTTGGGCAAAACAGTTTGCGGCGTTTGCTGCTGATGACCAAGTCGAGTTGTTCCACGCAGAGCTGAATGGCGAGCGGTTAGCCTCAGCATTTATCTTGTACTACAACCAAGAAGCGGTGTATCACTACGGGACCTCGACGGCTGCTAACGGTAAATTGCCCGGCTCATATGCCTGCCAATGGGCAGTCATACAGCGCGCCAAAGAGCGCGGATGTCAGCGGTATAACCTGTGGGGTATTGCCCCTCCGAATCAACCCAATCACCGGTTTGCTGGGGTGACCACGTTTAAAACTGGATTCAGTGAGCAAGTAACTGAGTTTGTACCCGCTCACGACTTGCCGATTAGCTGGAAATACCAGCCCATTAATTGGTTTGAGTCACTACGCCGAAAGGCGAGGAAGCTGTAGAGCCTAGATTAAAGCTCAACCTCAAAGGTCTTCGACGAATTTAACAAACTGTGTAACAAGTTCAGCACGATGTGAAATCAAAGCTAGCTCAGTTGTTCCCATTAGCACTCCACTTGAGTTGAAGTTGTGTGATCCAAAGATAACAGTTTGGTTATCGACGAGCAGAAGTTTAGCGTGAATCATTTCAGCAAGCTTTTTTTGTGGTAGGTGTGGACTAGCTAACTTGGCAAGCATATAGTTCAGGACTTGGTGACTGGAAAACAGGGAATTGAATGTATTCTTTTGCGGGACGATTATTTCTACTTTAACATTTTGGGCTCGAGCCGCTTCAAGTTGCATTAACAGCTGCCAGTCCGGTGAGAATTGGCTGACATACGTGACGCTTTTTTTTGCATTACCGACTGCACTGAACACTTCGTCACGAATTGGTGAGTGTTCTGTCTGACCATTGTCAAAAACAATAGTAGTTAGCTGATCCACTTTGGTATGAGTGGGAGGCAAAGGTGCATTGCCTTCGAAATATAAAAAAAATGATTGCAATAAATTAGTCAGATGGTGATCATTGATTTTTACCATCGTGTTAATATACCGAGCATCGTCATCAGAGATGTTGCAACTTCCTATATATGTAGTCGTATCAACTATACTCAACTTAACATGGTTTCGCTTCCAATAGGGTAAAAGTTTGTTTGCGAAATTAGGTGGGTTAGTAAAGTAAATTTTTACGCCAGACTTTTCGAGGTCTCGCAGTAAAGTGAGCTTTTTTTGATGCAATTTTTGCCTCGAAGCTTGGCCGGGTTTAGTCAGGAGTGCCTGTGCAACTACGTTAAGATTCGGATCAGTGGTAGCTAAGCCAAACCAGTCTATATGCAAGCGGACGTCAACTTTGTTTTGTGCAGCTTTGATCAGCGCCTTAAGCAAAGTGCCTGTAATGGTGCCTGGTTCAAAATACATTGTTTGAATCCAGACTTGTTGTGTCGAGTTCAAAATTTGTTGAGACAGGTCCGAAAAATAGGTGGGCGCGTCAAGGAGAGAAGATGAGGTGTTTAACTTGGTCATACTCGAGATAGTATGCCCAGCATTTTACTTCCGCCGAATTTCGTAGCTTTCCAGGTAGCGAATGAAGATAGCCGGCACATCTTCCAACATAAACTGTTGGAACTCTTGATAGATGGCTTTGCGCTCACTTTGATCGATGGTCTGGCGACCTTTTTCCAACAAACTATCAATACGCGTGTTTTTGTAGGCGGTGAAGTTAGTGCTTTGGTCAGAGTGCCAGCTTGAGTACTGATCGGGGTCTGGTGGTGACTCTTGGCCGATGAGCAGTACTTGAAAGTTGGTAGTGTCAGGATAGTTGTTGAGACGCAAGTTAACTGTGATCAGCATGTTGGCACACAAAGCTTTCTCCTTGATATCTTTGCTATTTTGGCAGCTTTTGACCGCCAATTGGCCCAGGTGTTCCCATTCCTGCTTAATCTGCTCAGCCTCAGGCTGGAAAACCGTGGTTGTTGTTAGTTCGATGTTAAGTGGTTGGGTCGGTGGTTCAGCCAATAGCCGCTCTTGGGCTTTATCCAGGTCATAGTCGTAGGTTTTACCGCCATCAAAGTAAGCCCACGAGTTTGGGTTAATGGGTCCAATAGCTCGAGTTGAGGCATCAGGCTTGGTCATGGCGTAAGCCAGAGCTTGGCGGACATTTTTGGGGAACAAAGGTGAGGCATTATTGAAGAAGATTGCTAAGTACCGTTCAGTATGAAGTTGGGGGGTAATTGAGACGTTTGGCCAGTTTTGCAAGTCATAGCTTGTTCCTAAGTCAGGCAACAAGTCAACTTGTCCGTGCTTAAAACCGAGCACAGCATCATCTTCAGTCAGATAAAAGCGATAAATCAAACGTTCACGATTACTTTCTAAAGTGAGTTGCGTTAGACGTTGACCATTCAGCTTGTAGTCCAGCAAACGATACTCGCCCAATCCGATCAGCTGTGGCCGGACAAAAAACCACCAGTAACGCTGCGACTCAGTGCGGATGAGTGGCTGACTGACCACCACTGGAAATGGGGCATAGGCATCTGGTAACTTGAAGACGACATCATTTGGGGTAGTGACGACTTCCACGCCTTCAAATCGATAACTAACATCACTCGACTTAAAAGGGCGACCATCTTGCCAAGTTAAGTTTTGACGCAACACAAATCGGTACGATTTACCATTGTCTTCAACAATCCACCGCTCGGCCAAACTAGGTACTGCTGCCCCGTCTGCTGCCAGGTTGGTGAGGCCCAAACTGAGCTGGCGTTGAATGTTGATTGGTAACGACGTTAATGAGTAGTCACCGACCATGCCGATGTACTTGGTCGGTTTAGCCGATAAACGTCTCAAGAAGAAAGGGGTGGCGATCATGAACAAGACGATGCCCAACAGAATGGACAAAAAGACGATCTTGCCGTGTTTTTTTAGATAGGCAGTAACGTACCAATAGTAGGTCCGCATGATGTGTTACCAAGCTACCGCAGCCACTGAAGCTACTGCGAATAAGCCGGTGGCGACGATGGTGAAGTAAAACAAAACTTTCTCCAAACCGCGTCGAGTGTGGTATGTTTCACCGCCACCACCCCAAGTGCTGCCGAGACCAGCCCCTTGTGATTGCAGCAGAATTGAGCCGGTAATCAACACGGCCAACACGATCTGGATAACCAAAATAGCTGAGTGCATATGTCCTGTCTAATGAGCCTGTACCGAAGTATCGGTACAGGCTCTATTGTAACACTTTAGAACTACGTAGCCACTTCTTGCGATCTGGTCTCACGCTGGACTGTCACTGTGACGGTCCCAGGGTAAGTCAGGGTATTCTTAACCTCATCACGGATCTTGAGAGCTAAGACTTTGACGTCATCGTCTTTTGATTCGTTGGGTTCAAGAATCACCCGGATTTCACGGCCAGCCTGAATAGCGTAGGCCTGTTTAACCTCTCTGTACTGTGTGGCAATGTTTTCCAGCTTGGTTAAGCGTTGGACGTACTCGTCGTAGTTTTCGTAACGAGCACCAGGCCGGGCGCCAGAGATCGCGTCAGCAATGTACACAATCATTTGCTCTGGGCCAGTAAATGGTTCGTCTTCGTGATGTTGGGCGATACAGTCCACCACTGGTTGGGGCAAACCATACTTCTTGGCGATCTTGATACCTAACTCGACGTGACTGCCGTCAGCTTCATCCGACACTTTACCAATGTCATGCAGCAGACAACCGAGTTTGACTACGTTCACATCAGCTTTAAGCTCGTGCGCGAGCTTCATACCGATCTTAGTTTCTTCCAAGGTGTGACCGATCAAGTTCTGACCGTATGAGAAGCGGTACTTGAACTTGCCCAGCATGCGAACCAGATCAGTTGGTAAGTTGTACACCCCAACGTCGTGACACAGCTTCTTGCCTGCCTCGAACATGATCTTGTCGAGCTCTGAGCGAACTTTGTCGACTACTTCTTCGATACGAGTTGGCTGAATCCGACCGTCTTTGACCAGTCGCTCCAGCGCAATCCGAGCCACTTCTCGGCGGACCGGATCAAAACACGACAACCGGACTTCGGTTGGTGAGGTATCGAGGTCGACATCAACACCGGTGTAGCGCTCGAAAGTGTGAATGTTGCGGCCAGACTTACCAATGATTTTGCCTTTAGCTTCCTCAGAAGGTAGGGTCACAGTTGAGACTGTGTACTCTGGCACATAGTCGGTTGCACCATGTTTCATGGCATCAACAAGGATGTCTTTAACTCGCTCATCGGCTTCGTTCTTGGCTTCTTCTTCGCGTTGCCGAATCAGCTGAGCCATGTCCTTGGAAAGTTTTTGCTGCAGGTCTTCCAGCAACATCTGCTTGGCAGTATCGCGGGTTAGTCCAGCAACCTTTTCGAGTTTGTCCAGAACTTTCTGTTTTGACTCTTCAAGTTGTTGCTTGAGCTTCGTTAAGTTTTGACGATCTTTTTCCAGCTCACCTTCGCGGTTGTCCATCTGGCTTAGTTTGGCGTCAATCCGGTCAAGTTTGGCGTTGAGGGAGCGTTGTTGCTCTTCCAGCTCACGGTTTAACTCGCGGGCTTCTCGTTCCGCTTTACTACGAATCGCCAAGGCCTCATCTTTGGCCTCCACAATAATTTCCCGAGCTTTTGCCTGAGCTTCACGAACCATGGTTTGCTGGTCGATTTGAGCAGCAGTTGGTTGGTTAACTGGTCGTGGAGCTGGTGCGACTGGTTGGGCGGGTTGAGGCGCCGGTTTAGCCACTTGAGCTTTAGGGGTAGGTTTAGGTTGAACTGGCGTCTTAGTTGGTTTAGGGCCTGGTGACCCTGCCTGGTGTCCAGTTTTGCCGTTGGCCGGTTGGTTGGCGAACAGCGTCGATAAATTACTAAAAAATGACATACATCTCCTTTGTATCATCAAGCCAAATTACGTAAATCTGGCAGTTAGCGTTCAGATCAGAGGAGGTGAAGAAGCGAATCGATTATCTAGATCGATTAGGCGAGCCAACAAAACCTGCCACCGCGACTGCGGGGCTGGCTGTGGAGGCTAGATGTTTACTACCAAAACTCATAAAAGACTAGTAATATTGTAAATTCTTACGTTTGGTAACGCTTATTCACGCTCTCAAATGAGGCGTAACTATTGGCTAGTATACCGCAAAACAGACGAATAGTCAATCAAAAATCAGACCATGACAGATCATTTTTTGATTGATAATTCAATCAAAAATGGGTATATCTAGGCCTCGGATTTAATTTGTTTCCAGATTTCCTTCTCGATGTCCTTCATGACAGATGGATTTTCGAGCAAGTACTGTTTAGTGGCTTCCCGACCTTGGGCCAAGACATTGCCTTGATATCGATAGAAGCTGCCACTCTTCTCGATAACATTCTTTTCTGTACCGATATCGACAACGTCACCCACTCGGGACACGCCGTTTTCATCCATGTCGAACTCAGCAACTCGGAAAGGTGGAGCGACTTTGTTCTTGACCACTTTGACTCGATGCCGAGTACCGACTATCTTGTCACCCTCTTGAATGTTGCCGATCTTACGAATGTCTAGGCGTTGTGAGGCGTAGAACTTGAGAGCATTACCACCAGTGGTAGTCTCAGGGTTGCCAAACATGACGCCAATTTTCATACGCAGCTGGTTGGTGAAAATGACGAGGGTTTTGGTTTTATTGATGGCAGCGGTTAGCTTACGCATGGCTTGTGACATCAGCCGAGCCTGTAGACCCATTTGAGCATCACCCATTTCACCTTCGATTTCTGACTTGGGGACCAGGGCAGCGACTGAGTCGACCACTACGATATCAACGCCACCTGAGCGAATTAACGTCTCAGTGATCTCGAGGGCTTGTTCGCCGTAATCTGGCTGAGAGATCAGCAACTCATCTAAGTTAACACCGATTTTGCGGGCGCGAGCTGGATCAAGAGCGTGTTCAACGTCAACGAAAGCAGCAACACCACCTTGACGTTGGATCTCGGCGATAGCGTGTAAACAGATCGTGGTTTTACCAGAGGCTTCGGGGCCATAAATCTCGATGATCCGACCTTTGGGAAAGCCACCTACACCTAGTGCCAGGTTGACAGCCAGAGAACCAGTTGAGACGGTGGGAATCTCGGTTGAGTTTTTTAAACTTTCACCCATCTTCATGATGGAACCTTTGCCAAATTGTTTCTCGATTTGCTGCATGGCAATCGAGACAGCCTGAGATCGAGCTGATGAGACAGAAGTGGTGTTTTCGGCAGGAGCCGTTTTAGCGGCAGCAATACTAGCTTTAGCCATGTTGATCCTTTACTCGGGCAGAGTAGTGTTAGTGTACGTCGATAATCCGGCGCTGTTACGGTGGTCGTCTATCGAGTGGAGCGATCACCAGCAGCCTCAGTATAACAAGGACTAGTGCCCGAAGAAAGACCAATGACTGGGAAAACCGAGTAAGTAACGGTATAATCAGGCGGTTGTCACCAAGTTGAAGTATCTCCATACCTGGAGTATGCCGCAGCTAGCTTGCACCAAGCTTGCACGGGAACTTGGGTCTAACGGGGAGTAGTTCAGATGGCTAGAATGCACGCATGGGGTGCGTGAGGTCGCAGGTTCGAGTCCTGTCTCCCCGACATAATGGAATTGACGGTTTCTACGCCAACCACATTGATTGATTCATCAAACTTTTTCATAGGTCCTGCTTTTGACATTTGAGCGGTCAGGTTTTCGTATGATTTTCGTACCAAAAAGAAATGAAAAAATAGTGGGTTGGATTGGATGTTTTGGACAATTTTTGGGTCACTTAAACCATCCAAAACGACGTCAAAATTGCATCGACCATAACTACCACCATCTTTATCACAAGTGTGCCAAAATAATGAAATCCAACTATGCTCTTACTAATCTATAACTCTATACTTATATTTTTAACTTAATCAAAAAAACTATTCTTTAATCTAACTAGTACTAATCAGTACTAGTGTACATACCACTACCCAAGCAGTTGTTCTTTTTTTATGATCAAATTCCTCGTGAGTCAAGTGTCCAGCCTTTTTTAACTTGGCTAATCACTCAATCAGGTCCATCACATCAGTAGGTTTTGTGTTAACTTGACTAGCTCTCATTGTTTGCATGTTTAGCATAGCTGTTTCTTTCATTACATCCTCCAGCTTTAATGTTCTTACAGAAAAACGGTATTTGGGGTATATTCGGACATATGTTCTTGTTTCTACAGATTGATAAAAAAGCGAATGATTCCAATGTTTCCTTCTATAAAGGAAAGCTTTTTGAAGAACTTTTGTCAGAATACTTGAGCAAAGTAGGATATGAGGTTGAACTAAGAAGAAAAAAAAGTTCTTTAGAGTATGACATAGAAGGAAAACATAAAGTTACTGGTACTACATTAATAGGTGAAGCAAAGGCTTACTCAAGTGTAGTCGAGGCTGAAAAAGTGACATCGTTTATTGGGAAATTGGCTGTACCACGTAAAAAAGATCCTAGTTTAGATGCGATATTCCTCTCGACGGCATCAATATCTAGTGAGTCACAGAACTATCTGGATGACTTAGATGATAAAAAAATTCAAGCCTTGTCAGGAAAAGAACTAATGGCATCTATGATAGATGTAATGAATCTTCCGAATATAGCGATTTTGACGAAGCAACTATCCGGACATGGTTTTACCGCAAGAAATAACTTCTTATTAAAAACTAATATAGGAGTATATATAGTTCTAGTTGCAGGAACAACGGAGAACGTAACTCCATCATACCTTGCTATATTTAACGATAAATCTGAATTAGTTTCAGATGAAAAATTTCTTAGAGAAGTAGTTCAAAGAATTCCTGATTTTCAAAATTTCGAACCGGTTATTTACGGTAAAAAATTGAAACAAAGATCAATTAATAGGCAAGCAAGCTATATTACGGTTGGCTCTGGATGGTTAGACTATCGATTTCCTGTTGATCCAAAATATTTTATTGGAAGATCTGAGTTAATTCATGAAATAAAGTCACATTTAGAAACAGGTAGTTCTCCTAATATAATTCAAGTTAAGAGCAGATCTGGAGTTGGAAAAAGTTCACTTTTGGTATACCTAGAAAGCCTTCTTGCTAAAACAAATGTCGTGCATACTCATGATGCTAGAAATATCAAAAGTCAACTTGATTTTTTAACACTGATCCAAAATATAACATCAACTGATGAGATTATTGCTGACATAAATGATGTTGAGAATGCTTTTAAAGAACTTTTTCTTTCACAAAAGAAAAAATTTCTGTTGATCATAGATCAATTTGAGTCTACATTTACAAATCCAGATGTCTACTACTCTTATGAGGCACTTATAGACCTCGCTCTAAAATATCCTAAAGATCTATTCATAGTGATAGCAAGAAAAGATGATCTTTTGACTACTTATGATGAGAAAAGCATCAACTTGGATAAACTGAACTTAGTGTCAAAACATTATAAATTAACAGATTTTACTCCTGACGAAGCCATCGCTTTAATAGATGGAATTAATGAAAACTCAGAATTCGAAGTTGGTCGCGATATAAGATCATATTTACTTGAGTTTTCACAAGGTTTTCCGTGGCTTCTTAAGAGAACAGCAGCACACATCCTTAAAGTTTTGTCTACTGGGAAGTCTGAGAAAGAACTTATATCAGAAGGTTTGCAGTTAAAAGATCTTTTTGATGAAGAACTTGAAGGCCTTGATGAAATAGAAAAACAATATCTGATTAATATTGCAACCAGATTGCCATCAACTTATAACCAACTACATATCCAATTCGATGAAGATCCGTTACTGCCCAAAATTTTAGAGAAACTAACACAGGCACGTTTGCTCAGACTTACTGGGGAAACTTATGATACTTATAATGATGTGTTTAAAGAGTATCTTGTATATAGTAAACTGCCAGAATTTCAGCAACCAATAATCCTTAGAATCAATATTTCTGCTATTCTTTCGATCATTCATTGGGCTATGTCCAGAAATAAATTTACTATTAATGCATTGATGAAAGAGTACAATTTCTCAAAGAAGACTGCGTATAATCATATTAAAGAAATCATGAATCTTGAAATTTTTGTCAAGGACGGTAGTTATTGGAGAGTACAACAAAATGTAAAAGATATTTTTAGTCAGGCTCGGTTGAGCGAATATATCAGAAGAAAATTGGTAAATAATAAGTATATATCAAGTCTCTTAAATTCAATCGGGAAGGAAGAGTCAATAAACGTGGATGAAATTCCTTCTTATTTAAAGAAAAGTTTACCTTATCTGAGCGCATCAGATTCTACATGGCGCACATATTCTAAAGTTCTTCTTTCATGGCTTCAAGGAACAGAGCTAGTAGTTTCTAAGGGTGGTTCGATATCACTAAATATAGCGGACCATAATAAGATTATTGCTAAGCTTGGTAATATCAGTGTTCTTCCTTATTCAATTAGAGCTAGAAAAAGAAGCAGTAATTTTTTTATTCCATCTGTGACATTTTCTCAGATGCGCAAAGTTTTACAGAATATTCTTAATAGTGTGGAGATCAATGATCGGCTTTCAACTAGTTGTAAATCAAATTTAAAGGCTTTTGACCTAATTCAAGAAGAAGAGCTATTTTTCACATCAGAAGAGGATCTCCTTGATAAACTGAAGCCTTTCTTTTCTAAAAAGCCCTACTCTGAGATATGGGGAAAAATTAACCAAGGTTCTCCAGTATTTGAAAGCTATAAGTTACTTCTAGAAGAGTGTGAATACACTGAAGATACAATGCGTTGGCAATTGAAAAAAATAATTAATTGGGGAAAAGTTCTAGGGTTTATTGATAAGACAAAAAGAGTAAAATATTAGCATGTTAGTGCTTGTTTCATAATTTTGTGTAAAAAAATCAGATCGGGTCAAAGATGTAAAAATCTATAGGTTGTCCTGTCTGCGACAGAGTTACGACTTGGTTCCATAGATCCGACACAGTAAAATGAAACATAAAATACTTCAGAAACTGGTTGAGTAGTTAATTTAGATAGCGGAGCATATATGGCTGTTGAACAAGGTACGGTGGTTATAGTTGAAGACAATCCTTCTTGGATTCGTCTTTTGTCGGTTAGGCTTGGTGAGGTACCAAGCTTAGTACTTTCAACTCTGCAAGAAACCTTAGACTTTCTTGATGCTTGTGAATTGGGCATCAACGATCTAGCCGTGCTGGCATTTATTGTTGATGGTAGTTTGTCTGAAGGTGATGCCGCAAAAAATGACGGTACGAAGATCATTGCACGGATTCGAGAGATTCAAAAATTTGAGCATGTGCCGGTGATTGGTAACTCTGGTCGTCAAGCACTCGAAAAAGCTGATTTTAATCTTGATAAACAGTCAGACGCTTTACCACAGTTGAAGACTTGGATTCATTCACGAGGTGTTCGTTAAGGTGAAGTTAGAGGTGAGCTAACTTTTTGTCTGTTAGCTTGTAAAGAACAAGCAGAGCATACGGGAAAATAATAAAAAAGAAGTACTCCTCTAACGGCAGAATACCGCCTTTTATCCCCAGCAAATAGTCTGCACCAAAAGACCAATGACCACGGGTAATCGCCAAACTATCCCAAATCATCCCAACGACAAATGTAATTGTAAAGAAAACGTAGCGGTGCCTCTTTGAACGAAATAGTTGTAGCTTGTACTTGAGGTGTAACGTGATGCTAAAAACCGCTAAAAAAAGTAAAATCAGGAAGTATTCAGGCATATGTTAAACAGGCCTTCTTGCACTTTTAGTATTGTGGTCGCAGTCCATTATAACCAAACAGTGGCATGGTGATTGGTACACGCCAGTCAAAACCGAGCTGCTTTACGATCACTGTGAAGGCTTTTCCTGTTTGAGGATCGCGTAATGTAAATAAAGGTGAGCTGAGAAATGCATCTTCAGAAAGTGAGCGTTCACTATCTAAAGCATCAATGAGTGCCGATGGTTCATGCTTTCGTAAATCACGAAGGGCATCGAAAGAATTGTCCCAATCCAATGGTTTGTCCATCTGCTGCAGTGATTGTGTCTCCATGTCAAGTAAAAAAGGCCGAGAATCGACTTTGAGATAAAGGGGTACTCCACCATCAGGAAACTTGGCCAGACCTTTTGGCCTTCGCATTGCTACGTAATTGGCTTGAAACGCAACTTTCTTAATAGCTTTGATCTGCATGCGATCAGTGTTGACATAGTCACACTCGATACATTGCCACTTATTTATCATGACACTTCTCAACACAGTGGCGTCATAGAAAAGAAAATTAAGTAACACCGCAAACCCGACATAAAGGGTCGCGACGAAAAAAAAGCCAATAATAACTTTTCGGTAGCTCATTCGTAGTGACATAGCATCATAGTAATCAAAAACCCAAGGCTAAACAATATTTGCTTGTGTACATCTGGAGTTGATTATCTGTATCTTGCACCTGTCCATGGTACAATCCCTCCCGTTATGGAGCAAAATCCTCAGGCCAAAGATGAGCGTGCAGCGCAACTGACCGATCAGTTGTTGGCCGAAATTCGAAAGTATGCCAACTTGGCTAGCGCGCCAGTTGAAGTGCAAGCTGCCTTTGCCCACGGTATGAGCACCATCATTGGTACGTATATCTCAGACGAGCTGGAAATGACTGACCAAGAAATCCTCGACAAAGTTGGAACACTTATGTTTGCTGCCTTCTGTGCCGATGCTGAGCAACGCCGAAAATCCCAGGTACCCCAGCCGTCAGTTAACCAAAAACCAACCTACCCCTTGAGTAGCTAGCTCGGCCAATTTCTCGAGTATCAGCTGTTATTTTCATCACATTTGTGCTATACTGCTAGCCAGTTCCGAAAGTGCAGCACCGGCTGCTGTGAAACTTGGCTGGCGCATCAATATTGGCTGGCCCCGATTTCCTGAAGTGTTAGAGCGACTCGAGGATACGTGTACAAGGATGGCCTGTACGCTTATTTTTGGCCATCGTAAGGAGTATGAGTCGTCATGACAGATGCAACTCAAGACAATCCAAATAAACTGTATGTTGGCAACTTGCCATACAGTGTGACCGAGGAAGAACTCGGCCAAATGTACGCTCAGTACGGTCAGGTGACCAGTGCAAAACTGATCATCGACAAGATGAGTGGACGCTCAAAAGGCTTCGGCTTTGTTGAGTTCAGCAACGCCCAAGAAGCTCAAGCAGCTTTGGAAGCCACCAATGGTATGGACATGAATGGCCGACCATTGATGGTCAAAGTCGCCCGACCTTTCGTTCCTCGTGAGCGAAGTCAAGGTTTCGGTGGCGGCGGCGGCGGTTTTGATCGCCGACCTCGCTACGATCGCAACGATCGTCGCGGTGGTGACCGATACCACAACTAATTTGCTTTAGTTACTCAACTCCCCTCGCTTTGGCGGGGGGAGTTTTGGTTTTGGACGGCAAAAATAACCACACCTGTCGCGGTGGGTGAACAAGAATTTTTCGAAAGCCTTAGTTGTGAAGCGAGTGTCGAGCAATGATGTTGTAGCTCAGACTGAGCACAGCAGTCAGACACAGTAAAGCCAGCCAATTGGCTTGGCTACCGGTGTTAGCTAAGGTGCTGATACCCAACACGGCACCACCGATACCACCTGAACTGGAAGAACTGCCGGAACTTGACCCTGAGTCAGAACTCGAGCCGCCGCCGGTGCCACCATTGCCGCCATCTTCTGAACAGCGGAACTTGGTGTTTTTGGCTAAGTAGCTGGCATCATCGAGGCCCCAAACACTGCCTGTAGGAATCCAGATCCAACCTTGTTTGATCAAAGAATCGACTTCGGCGGTGCTGAGCTCAGTATATTTCCACCAAACAGTTTGAATACCCTCACCTTTGTTGGTGGGGCAGAAACATTGAATGATCTGGGTATCACTGATCTTGAAGACTTGGTCGCTACCGACGTAGACACCTGGGTCACCGGCAATGCCGTGGACACCAGCGTCGTAGTTAGCGATCAGTTGCCCACTGGGGTTAGGGCAGACAGGAAAAGCTGGGGTCGCCACTGCCTCGGACTGGGTTGGTCGCGCCAGCAACATCCAGGTCGCCAATGCGATAGTAAGGGCAGTTTTGATACTATTTGATAGCTTTTTCATGTGGGTGGATTATACCACTCCACGTCAAGATAAGAAATGTTATGAGCTTAAAGTTCCAGGCTAGGTAAAAAAACAGGTTTTACTTGGCAAACAAAGATCGCCACCAAGCCTGGACTCGTTGCCAAACAGTCAGTGGTTTTGAGCTGGTCAACTGGATTGGGTCGTGATTCACAATCAACTCACTCAATGGTAGCGATCGGCTCTGATAGCCAACGGCGCTAATCACGACGTCGCCCTCGCTGCTGAGATACGGCAACGAAAATTGGCCTTCTGAGTTGCTGTGCGTGGTTTTGTGTAATCCGCGGATCTTGGCAGCTACGATCGGTTGACCAAGTGAGTCGACGACTTGGTTTTCGATAGCCGAGGGTTGAAAGTACTTTTTGAGGATGGCCACTGCCGGTGTCGGCTCTCCAGCATCGGACCACAGCTGTGTCGAACCCCCAACATTGACCCAGTAATTCAGACCAACCAGTTCAGGTACATCGATCAGCTTGCTCAGCGTTTCATCAAGCCAGCGAGCTTGTTCATCAGGTGTCATTGCCCCATGTATGTCGGGGATTGGTGCGCCAAACTCACCCAAAACTACTTGACCTTGGCTGCGTCGGGCATAGTCTTGTACGTCATCAGCCATTTGGGTAGGGGTTTTCACATAGTGGTCCACAGTAACGATCCCACCAAGTTGTTTTGTTGTTGGTGCGTCCATAATCAGCTCGGCGACGTCACCATTCATCGAGAAAAGGTTGACTTTGACGTTTTTGCCAAGTTGCTTAAATGCGGTTGTAGCGACTCGATTTTGATCGATTAAAAACTGCCGGTAACCTTGAGCGTCCCCGTTCATGCGTGGATCACCTGGGCCGCCATTTTCACACTCGGGACAAGGTGAAAACATATCACCATCGACAAACAGTTCAGGATGTCCTTTGATAAAGGCAGCCGTTTTAGCCAAGTGTTCTTCTCGTGAAATTCCAGAGTACTCAAACCATCCTTCCCAACCCGACCAGTTGCCTCGAAACCAGACTTTTAAATTGTACTTGCGAGCCATCTGCACCCATGTTTTCAACACTGGCAAAAATTCCTCATCATAGGGAGTTGCAATTGCCACGTGTGTGGCACCAGTTTCTGCAATGAGTTTGACTTGCTGGTCACTGACGCGTTTTAACTCAGCCGGGTCAGATAGAAACTGCCGACTGGGGTCGCGAGAGTACTTCATGGTATCGATGGATTGGAAATCCCACCAAGCAGCAGCCGACACTGTGGTAGCTTTTGAGAGCCACCAACAGATCAAAATCAGCCAAATCAGGGTTTTTTTCATATTAGTTTGTCAACATTAACCGTTTCAGAAACTGTTGCACAGGTAGGACGGACATGGTTTGTCGAGCTTCGGTTGTAAATCCGCCGATGTGTGGGGTAACTACCACATTATCTAAGTGTACCAAGGTTGGATTTGGATGTGGCTCCTGATCGAACACGTCCAAACCCGCGCCAGCAATACTTTGCGTTTGCAACACCTGAATCAAGTCAGCTTCGTTGACAATTTTACCCCGGGAAACGTTAATTACCAAACTCGTGGGTTTGAGCAACGCCAGCAGAGGCTTGGTGATCAGGTTTTGAGTGTGTGTGGTGAGAGGAACTTGTATCGAAACGATGTCAGCTGAGCGAAACACCGTTTCCAGATCAGTCAGGGTAACGCCCAAAGTTTTGAGGAGCTGTGTGTTGGCAAATGGGTCGTACCCAATCAATGAACCAACTTCAAATGCCTGACACAACCGGGCCAACCGTTGTCCGACAGCCCCACACCCAACCAGGCCAACGGTTTTGCCTTTGAGCTCATCGTTAACAGCAGTTAGGTCTCGCCAGCCACCTTCGCGAATGGTCTGGGTGTGATGGGGGATTTTTTTTAAAAGCATCAACATCAATGTTAAGGCATGTTCGGCTACTGCTGCCGAGTTGGCGCCGGGCGCATTGATGACTTCAATATCTCTGGTTTGGCAAACAGAGTGATCAATGTTATCCGTTCCCACTGCGGCGCAGAGCACATAATGTAGTTTGGGAAACTGTGCTAGCCAAGCCCCATCGGCCTGAGTGGTTGACCGGATAAACACTGCTTCAATTTCAGACAACTTTTCTGTAACGTCTGCTGGGAACACAAGCTGAATACCATGAGTCTCTAAAAGCTCGATGGCCTGAGGATGTGTTTCCTCAGGATTAGTGATGTAGAGTAGCATGATTACCTTTGAGGGCCGAGTACACTTTCCGTTTGGAGGTTGGGTAAGTACTCATCTTTTAATTGGTAGATGTCAGCAAATGGGAATGAGTTAACCAATTGGTATTTGTACAGCACACCTGATTGGTTAACTAACTTAAACGTTTGATCGTTGTTATCATTGGTCCGCATCACAATCCAACGCGCCCAGCGATCTGGAGTAGTTGTCGCACTTTCCCAATATTTGCCAGTACCTTCGTGGATGAACCGTTTCATCGGCATGCCCGTCGAGAAAATAATAGCATCGTGTGAGGCAGCACTGATCAAAACAAAGCCTTTTTCGTTGGCTGCGTGGGCACGTAACCAGCCGCTAACTTCAGACACATTCTTCTGACTGGAGCCGACCCGGCCATCATCGATGGTGACGGCATCAAACGAAGTGAACTGGAACAAATACAGGGCGCATAACACACCAAGTAGTAAGTAGCGAAGTGATTTTAACCGGTACACGAGATAACCGATAAATACGGCCAGGGACGGCATCATCATGATTCCATAGCGCACGTTGAACCACGTGTCACCGTTAATGCCCTGGACAAACAGAACAGAGTGACCGAGGTACAGTGCAAGGATGTTAAACATTAATGGGACTAACAGCACGCTAAGGGCCAGTCGTGTTTTAGAGGCAATTTTTTTATCTAGATATAAGCCAACGGCAGCTAACAAACCTAAAACAACTACCAATGTGCCACTGTTGTAGGCCATGGCATACCAGTAAGTTTTGAGTGATGTCAGCCAATCGTGTTTGGTGATGAGCTGGCCAGCGGCTTCAATTTGCTCCTGCTGAGCGTGAGCAGAGTATGGACCGAACGCAAAGTACAAGGGATCTTTGAAGATAGCTGTGTTCCACATCAGCCACAGGAAAACACCAAATCCTGCCAGAGTGCAGTACAGGAAGAAGATACCTTCACTTTTTCGCCACTTTTTTTGCAAAATCGCTTGAATGACGACCAACGCCAAACCATAGAAGCACAAGAACCAACCATCGTAACGGATCAGCGTCGACAACATAATCCAGAATGATGCTTTTATCAAAGACAAAATAGTCTGATCATGGTAGTAGTTTATTAACTCGTACACGCCAGCCGTCATTGTGCCGATCAATAGTAGCTCGGTCATGGCTGTAGACTGTAAATATAAAATATTTAAGTTTAAAGCAAACACTAACATGCCAACTACTTGGCCCAAAGTATCGACCCCGATTTTTTTGAGAATGAGGCGGATTAATAAAATGGTGGCCACGTATGAAATCATCGACTGCACCGCACCAGCTAGACCAGTCTGCCACATGTAGTCATTCCAAATTGTTGGCACCATCAAAATATGTGGTAATGGGAGCCAAACACTGCCCAGCTGAGCCATGCCTGGTTTTAGTCCCTCCACGACCCGGCGACCAATATTGAGATGCGAACGCGCGTCGTTGTACGCCAAAGTTAAGTGAACTGACTGAAAGTAGTAGTAGGCTCCAATCGAAAGTAGCACTGATAAAAGCACGACCCACATGCTAGCTGTTCGAGCAAAAAACTGGTAAGTCTTGTCGAACCACTTGTAAGAAACAGTGAGAATAAGTGATGGCATTCGCATACTATTTTTGGGTGCCGACTTTCCGGTTTTCCCACCAACCTAAAACAAACATAACTCCAATTAAACTGCTACAAAATGCAGTCAGATATGTAATGAACTCCCGACCAGTAACGATGTCTTTCAGGTACTCATTAAATACTAAGCTTGAGATGCGGTTCTGTGTGACAAGCCGTTGATTGTAGAGTGTGGTCCAAGGTGTATCATTCTGAAGTGCTTCAGCTTCACCTTTTGGTGGAATAGCTGCAGTTGTGACACCGCCTAGCACATTAGTGTAAACACTAAACACAACAGTCATAGCGAGGACTAATGCTAAACCGAGCCCGAGCCATCGACGTCGCAAACAATAGGTTGCTACAGTACCGATTCCAGCAGTAAGTAGTGCTGCAGCCGGGATCAAATAACGGGGACCAAAGGCCCAACCACCCCAGGGATCACCAAAACTTGAGTACAGTAAAATATCAATGGCAATGACACTAATAACCATGACTGCAGTCTTTTTAGTAGTGCTGGTGAGGTAAGCGATAGTAAGCCCGAGTACGCCCAGCCACACTACCGGTGAGTAGTACCACCAGCTGCGCTGACGACTAGTTAACAGGATGTGTGCACCCTCAAGTTGTGAGCGGCTTTCGAATGGAAGATCGAGACCAAACCCAAGTTCCGGTAACTTAGCCGATGGGGTAGCAGTTTGGAGCAACTCAGCGGCTTTGGTTTCAGCTGTTTTGACAGTTGGATTGGTGTCTGGGTAGTCATATCGACCAATAAACTGACCAAGGGTGAAGTACGAACCGGTTAGCTGATAGTTGTAATAGCCAAAGAGTACGAGGAATGGCAAAACCCCAATTAAGAGCCAAACACCGGTCAGCGGTAGCTGGAGTTTAACGCGATCTTTGATGGTAGTGAGTTCAACATCTTTGAAGATTGCCACTAAAACTGGTGGAAGCAGCATAAAAGCGTTCGGTATATCTACCAACACCGCTGCTCCATATACAACGCCAAGCAAAACCCTCTGCCACCAACGTAGTTTGGACACTGCTAAAAGTAAGCTGGCACAAATCAAGGCCACTGTGACGACGTGCTGGGTGTATGTGTTGGCATAGACTAGTGCATTGGTGGCGAAAGCAAAGATGAGTCCACTCATGATGGCCAGTTTTGGTGATGAACCCAGTTTTCGCGACACGAGTGCCACTAAGCCAATGTCGAGTAACAGGACCACCGGATTGAGGAGATACGTTAACAATTGTGGTACACCCCAACTCTTACCGAGCCAGTAAAGAGGTATCCCCAGTAGAGAAATACCAGGTGTGAAAATAGATAGATAGGTATCTTTAAACTTCACCAAGTCAGGGCTGGCATAGCGAGCTTGACTGTCAGTGAGGGCAAAACTATGGTTATCAACCATTGCTTGTGTTAAGACGTAGCGTGAGGTACTGTTGGTGAGTTCAAAGGGACCACCAATTGACGTGTCAAACGAGGTTTGATTTACAAAATGGCCATTGATGTAGTCACCCTTGATAAAGGTGCTGATCGCCAAAGCCGCTAGTACTATGAGTACTAGCGCTCCGACCACAGTGGTGATGGTACCGATGCTTTTTCGCATACTTACTTGCCGCGTCTCTTGATTAGTTGTTCTTGATAAAGCTCGTTTACTTTTTTGGCGACGTTTTCCCATGAGTGCTCCGTGACGTGGGTCTTATTGTACCGGCCAATTTTCTTCATGACAGCCGTCTGTTTAGGATCAAGCACATACTTGATTTTGGCAACCAAGGTTTTGACATTTTTAGTCGGTAGGCAATACCCGTTCACGCCGTCTTTAATCAACAATGGTAAGGCGGTGTTGTTGGCTACTAAACACACTAAACCCTGGCTCATACCTTCATGGACTACATTGCAGTAGCTTTCCCACATCGCCATGTGAACCATCATCTGGGCGTGTTTAATGAGATAGTACTTTTCGGCTCCGCGTACAACACCCCAAAAAATGACTCGTCCTTCTAGATTGTGTTTACTAATGAGCTGATGCAGTTTAGCTAAGTACCACTCCTCACCAACTGGTCCGGCAATCACAAATTTTATATCCTTGGGTAACTGTGCTAAAGCTTTAATAGTAGTTTCGTAATTTTTAATAGTATGAATACGGCCAATTTGAATCAAGTAGCGACCAAGCTGTGTCACTCGTTTTTTAAATTCTGGGGAAACTTCTTTTTCATTATCTGCGAAAGCTTGATTCTCTATCCCATTATGGATGACAGTGATGAGTTCAGGTTTGAGTCCCGAAGCGATCATCTCTTGTCTCTCCCATTCTGATACTGCTCGTACCGCATCCACTGTAGCATTAATCATAAATGTGCCGATGACGCGGTGATACCACTGTTTGATTGAGCGTTGAGGTTCTCGGAAAATACGCCACTCAGGGTTGTAACCGCCGTGCGGGGTCAAAATGAGAGCGTACTTTTTACGGCCCAACATTTTCAAAATACCCGTAAGAGCCATGAACCAAAAGTGAGGTACCACGTTAAAGTTATGGAGACAAACCAGATCTGTTTGGTTGAGATTGATGTTTGGCCAGTATCCGAGCAATGGCAACCAGGTGACTCGATGAACTTTGATACCTCGGACTGTTTCCTCAGCTTGGGGATGTGCATTGCTAGCTGTCAAACTATTTTTGGTAGTGTACGCACTTACATCCCAACCGGTTTTGACCAGTGAAGCATATGTCTCTAAAATGTTCGTCTCAATTCCAGCCGCCACAGGCCAAAAGTACTTGGTAATGATAGCTATTGAGCCGAGGTTCTTTTTCATTGGATGTATCTGCCTATCGGTGAGTTTTTAATAATCTTTCGGAACCAAATATTGCTTGGTGACATTAGAGTTTTAAACTCGCTAAGCGTGTGTGTGCGGTCAACACCAATTCTGGGAATCCGAACTGTATCGAGTCCAGGACTCACAGCACCGTCGTCCATGGTGAAACCAAATGAAAAAGAAGCTTTTTTCATCATTGAAAGTATGGCTGGTGTGTAACGACCTTTTGGATAGGCGAAAGCACGTACTTGGTGACCGATCTGTTTCTCAAGTAGCTTTTTAGCTTGTTGTACCTGACGGTCTACCTCATGTGGTGTCAAAGACCAAAAATCGGCATGGGTTGCGCTGTGACACCCTACTTCCCAACCATTTTTGATGAGTTGTTTCAGGTGCGCAGGTGTCATCAACGGAAGAGAGCTACCCAGTTCTGGTCGATTGGCCTGGTTGGTTTCAGCCAATACAAACATGACAGGTTTGATACCTAGCTTGGCAAGAAATGGAACCGCTGTCAGTACGTTTTGATACCCATCATCAAAGGTTAACAAAACAGATGGTCGACTCAGCTGAACTCGCCCAGCTAAGTAGTTCTGAAACGTTTTAAAATCAATGATCTCAAACTCTTGTTGTAGCCACGTAACTTGCGCTTCAAACTCAGACACATCGATACTGAATCGCCAGGTATCAGTGTTCAAACTGTGATAACAAAGAACTGCGAGTGGGGTTTTCCGATGACCAATTCGATCAAACCAACCAAGAGTTAGGTAGATACGCCTGCGAATGCTGGTAGTGAATGAAAATAGTGACATACTAAATAGTTGGCGTTAGTTTATTTTTTGAACTGTGAGCAATTGCCCAGGTGTTACTTGTTAAGTCCAGCCGATATGACTGCAACTTCATGAACATGACTATCAGCCCATAGGCGCCGGCATGTAGTGGATGAGTCCATAAGAACTTACTGTAGGACGCAATCATAAACTGCAGCGGCAGGTGATAGGCTTTTTGGAGAACGTTTGTCGCAAAGTACTGTTTGAGTTTGCGATCAGTTTGAAAGAATCGAACGCTTTGATGTTGGTGATCCTTGATTGTGACTGGTGACTTAATTTTGACTACAGTTCGAGAGGTGAAAACATACTTGTAATCGTTGATCACGCAGTACAGGTATGAGTAGGCATCTTCACCGACACTAGCCTGAAACTCAAAGTGTCGATACAGTTTGCGGGAAAAGGCTCTTGCCGCACCATGACAGGTATAGATATTTTGACCATGCTGGTAACTTTCAAAGGCGCGGTTCTTCATTTCTAAACTGTAGTTAAGAGTTTGACCCACGAACGTCTCGCTTGGAACTGTACTAATCGAGGTTGAAACGAGATCTGCGTTTGCAGTCAAAATTGGTTCCGCGATGCATGTTAAAAAGTTTGGATCATCGATGACTACATCGGCATTAATCAACACCAGCACATCACTGGAAACTTTTTTGAGAATTTGATTTTGACGAGCCGCCTGTCCTTTGCGATCTTTGTTATCCAAAATCACCACTTTCGGCTCATTTAAACTCTTTAAAATCGAAACGGTCTGATCAGTACTACCATCTGAAGCCACAATGATCTCGGTCACAGTAAAACCGGATTGCTTTTGTCGTAACAAACTTACTACCAACTGCTTAATATTTGCAGCTTCGTTAAAAGCAGGGATACCGATTGAGATAGTGGGCTGGCAAGTAGCACGAGACATAGTTTTACTTTGTGGCCTTCACCGCCACCAAACATGAGAAGCGTGGATCTTGGTACGACAACTCTTCAAGAGTGAGTTCTTCTTGTGACATTCCTACCCAGAAACACTGCCCTGTTAAGACGTTGCCATATGACTGGATATCCAGTTTTTTGGGTGAAAAATACTTGCCAAAAACAAACTTGGCCGAGGTGACCGTAAAGCGCCACAAGTTTGCCTCCAAGTCACGGGTCGGACTGAACGACGAGACAGTTAACAGCAAAGTTCCGCCTGGTTTTAAAATGCGGTGGCACTCGCGGACAGCGGCTTCGTAGTCTGGGATAATACCCAAGACATTAGTGAGGATGATACAGTCGTAAGTATCATCTTTGATCATGTCTAAGTTTTGGATGTCACCATAAATAGTGGCTTTTTTATTTTTTCGGTCGATGTCAAGCACATCCGTTTTGGTGACCTTTTTACCCCCGTACTGAACGAGATATGCATCATCAGTCACTTCTAAGCAGTGACCTTTGATCAAGCTCTGATTTTTGGTCAAAAAGTCATTCATCCAAAATCGGTCAATTGGGGTTCCCCGATCAAAGCCAAACTTCATACTGAGTGGCTCCAGTGATCGGGTCGCAAGCCAATACTTTGAGTTTGGTTTAACTGCCCGCATGATAGGAGCTCTAAGTTGGCTCACTATTTTGATTGCTAAATCTTTGGCTTGTTCAGCGAGTGATTTTTTGGTCATAGACCTCCTTAGAATAGGCGTTATTGTGATGGGTTTGATGCTTCTGAATTGTTTCATCGAGTATGTGATTAAAATTATTGTAACTAACATTCCAATCAAAGTGTTTGGCCCAGTTCACGGCTTCACGAGACAGTGATGCTCTGAATTTTGTATTGCTAAACAGTTTGTTGATTGCTGCAGCAAACTCACTGACTTGCCCAGCTTTGACCAGGATGCCTGTTTTGCCATCAACTACAGAGTCGCGAAGACCCTTAACATTAGATGCAACTACTGGTGTTCCTGCCGCATTTGCCTCAATGACAGTAATGCCCCAACCTTCAATTGTTGATGGCTGCACTGCCACCCAACTTTCAGCAAATAGTTTGGCTTTTTCTTCGTCAGTTACCGAGGGTTTGAACGTCACGTGGGATGTTAAGCCTAGTTTTTGGCAGAGTTGCTGAAGTGATTCCAGTGACTCACCACTTCCAGCGATCGTGAACGTGGCTGTCGGATGATCAGCTATGACTTTGGCAAAGGCTTTTATGGCCACATCAATTTGTTTGTATGGTTTCAGCCGGCCCAGGTACACTAGCGATGGCTGGCTGGTCTTTCGTTTTTTAGTGAAAAGGTGGGTGTCGATGCCAGGGTTAACGACCTTAACCGTTTGAGTATTACCTAGTCCCAACCCAATCATTTCATCTTTCGATGATTCGGAAACCGTGATCAGCGTTTTGTGCTTATACAAAAATGGCATCAGGTCACTTTCAATCAGGGCGGCGATTTCGGAAAAAGGAAACCGCAGGTGAGTCATAAAGACTTCTTGGTGAATGTGATGAATCAGCAACAAGATGGGTTTGCGAACATATAAGGGTGTGAGAAATGGGATGCCGTTTTCACAGTCAATCACGATGTCAACATATGGTCTAAACCGGAGGACATAGTACAGGAATGCCCAAATGTACACGGTGTAAAAACCACCACGACGGACCACTTGAACACCATCAACAACCTCGTTGCGGGGATGATGGCCATCATTTCCCGTAAACATTGTTACTTTATGCCCAGCAGCGGCCAACCGGGTAGCGACTTCGTGGATGTACTTTTCGGCTCCGCCAGCCCAAGCATGTTTGGTATCTCGCCAGTTAAGGATCAAAATCCGGTAGTGATCCTTGGTCTCTAAAGGTCGAGTCAAACGTGGGATGGGATTAAATAAGTCCAGAAAATCTCGTACATTACTTAATGGGGCTTCAATTTTGTGGTACCAGTGATGCAAGGAAAATAGGACAACTGCATTGAGTAAACCACTCACAAACATTACATTCACTATTTGAGTCAGTGAGTTGTGATAAATGGTCAAGCCTGCCACCTGAATAATAGCTACTAAAAACGAGGCGATGGAGAAAAAGTAAGATCGCTTTGCCAGCCGATATTGAACAACTGTTTGGGAGATGGTGTAGAGCAAAATACCAAGTGCATACAGTGGCAGATAGCCTCTAATCGCATTCAGTTTTAAGCCAAAGAAGTAAGGAGCTATCGACGGCAAGACTAAGCCCAGCGCAATGTATGCTAGAGAACTTAAACTGACTGTTAAGAGGAGCAGTTTGTGGAAGACAGCTTCACTTTTTTGATGTTGACCTTCTTTATGCGAAACTAGCGGCAGAATAAATCCGACCGTCAAACTCCCGGCAAAGAAAATCATTTTACCGATCAAACCCAGCAGTCCATACATACCTGTTTCTTCCGTTGAGAGGTAATGAGCCACAATGACGTTGTCGAGACTAAAAAACGCGATAGCAGATAACTTGGAAATCAACGCAGTGTTAAAGAATGGGAGTGATAATCGAAACTCTTTAATGATTTTAACGCCAGTGTCGCCTTTGGCTGCGTACCAACCACCAATTACTGTAGCCGTGATTGCGGAGATCATCACGGGTACATACATATAGTATTCCAGGTTTACCGCATCGAATAGCAAGCTGAGACCCAAGCGGACAATTGGGTCGATCAAAGTGGTGATAGCCAAAACTTCAAACAGCAGACGACCACGAAGGTATCCCTCATTCACTGCTCCTAGCAGACCACTGAAGATCAGTGGTGTAAAAATGATGAGAGGTAATGGGGTACTCATGTTAAAGAAGTTAGTCAACCAAGGAATGTTCACCAACCACAAAAGAGACATCAAGATAGCCACAATAACTGCTCTTTTTTGAACGTGTGTCCAAAAGTTACGTGCACTTTTTTGCTTAAACTTACCGAGCAGTAACGCTGCGCGATGGTTAACAGTCGCCGAGAGTGAACTTGTTAAAATGCCCAAGAGATAGAGTAAGCTTATAAAGGTATTGATCAATGCAAAGTCAGAAAACTCTAGTTCATGACCGAGATAAAAGCTCGTCAACATATTGAGGAAGTTCGCAATGACAGTAGCTAACACTAACCACAAACCACCCCGATACTCGCCAAACAAGAGTTGGTGAACAAGTCGTTTTAACGAAACGTACTTATGCTTCAGTTCTAAACGTTCCAGCCACTTGTTTTTGAAATCAGAGTATCCAAAAATGTGCAGCCGACCAGTGATACTTGGCTTCTCTTGTGCGATGGCTTCAACCATGACCTGATGGGTAGTTTTTTTGGCAACTTTACTCGCTTTTTTGGCGAGACTCGCTTTCTTCAAATGCAACCCGTGCACCGTTTTTTCCCAGTAATGTGGTTTGACAATCAACTGATACAAAGCGATGGCGCCGGCAATACTTACCATCAGCCAGTAGAAAGGAATTAGGTATACCCACTTAATAAGGCCCCAGTGTTCTCGCTTGGCACAGCCGATCATGTAGTAGTAAATAAACATGAAGTTACCAAAAATAAGTGAAGTGACAGCCATGTAGAACACAACGCTGGGGTATAGTGCCTCGATTGTTGGCCCAACATAGGCATAGAGCGCAAAGTAAGAAATGGTCAAGACCCACAGAAGGGGGTTGATCAAAATGAAGGCGAGTTTGCCACCAATGGTTAGCTGGAATAAGAGGGCGTGCCAACCCTGAGTACGCACAAACTCTTGTGGCTGACGCATGTGGATTAAGTAGGTTTGCATGTACCCTTTAATCCAGCGGGAGCGTTGGCGAATCCAGTTTTTGAAGTTGCTATTCGCTTCTTCCAATGTGGTTGAGTCGATGATCGCCGTTTTGTTGCCTGCCTTGAACAAACGAATACCGAGATCACAGTCTTCAGTAACGTTGAATGGATCCCAACCTTGGAGGGCGAGTAAATCAGTGGTCCGGAAGTGATTACTGGTGCCACCTAAAGGAATGTTAGTCTCAATAGATTGCAAGCCAGTCAGAATCACATCAAACCAGAGTGAATACTCAGCCGTGAAAAAGCGTGTTAGCCAGTTTTGGTTTGGATTGTAGTAATTGAGTTTAGCTTGTAGACACTTCACTTTTGGACCAACGGTTTGAAAACCTAGATAGGCTTTTTTGAGCTGAGCTGGTTCAGGAATATCCTCAGCGTCATAGATGACGACATACTCACCCTTTGCTAAGTTGAGACCATAGTTACACGCTTTCGGTTTGGTCTTGGGTTGTGAATCAGGCACGATGGCAACTCGGAAATGCTTGGGCAGCTTCATGGTTTTAACGGTTTCGATCGTTTCTAGGTCGTCTTCTTCAAACAGCAGGATGACGTCGAGCTTGTGTTTTGGCCAGTCAAGCTTCTCCATTGCTGCTACGAAGCCAGGCAAAATGTGAGCCTCTTTGTAGAGCGGACAAAGAATGGTGTAAATCGGTAGGTCTTTATCGTTTAGTTCGCTGATTTCAGTTGTTGAGAACTCCAGTTCTGGTGGAGAGTGTAAGCTCTTCAGGATCAAGAAAAAGTTGAAAATCACATCTACAAAGTACACAAAACTCAGAAACGCTACGACCACGATCGCCGTTTCCAATGGATTCAAAAAGATCCCAACAGCCACTGAGGCCAAAATTGCTAAAATCAAGCGGCGTTGATTACGAGTAATAGTGTGGAGCGCGGTTTGACGGTGGTGAAGTGTGCTGTGGGTAATAAACTGGCGTCGACGGTGAATTAATCCCGCACCAATCATGTTTTGGTGACTGTGGGCCGGGATGGGGATCGGTTGACTTGACCGTAGTTTAAGTTTTACAGCGGCCATGCCGATTTCGAAAGTTGGTTTTAGCAAGCTAAGTTTCGAGCTACCGTGAATCCGTTTTTCAAAAGTAATCTCGACTTCACCCAAGGTGTAACCCAGTTCTAGGGCTGCATGTAAGAGTGGCAGGTCTAGTGCCCAAGGGGTCACTTCATTTTCAGGTAAGTAATTCAAGAAATCTTTTTTAAAGATTTTCAGACCTGATTGAACGTCGACCTTAATTCCATGTAGAAACTGACCGGTGAACCAAGCCACTGCTCGGCTGCCAAGTCGACGGAGTCGCGAGCCCTCATAACTGATTCGACGGGCGACAACCACTCCGTGTTGGTCAATCAGTTTTACCATGTCAGGAATGGCTTCCGGTGGGTACTGCAAGTCACCATCGATCATGACTAGCCACTCACTGGTAGCGGCTTTCGCTCCCTCGAGAATGGAGTAGGCTTTTCCAGGTTTGCCTTTTTTAGTGAGGACTTTTATCGGGTACTTTTGAGCTAATTTTTTGGCAATTACTCGAGTATCATCGGTGGAGTGATCATCAACAATGATGGCTTGATACTTGATATGAGCTGTTCGCAAACTGGTGTCTAATCGCGCCATCAGCGGTGACAAATTAGCCGCCTCATTCTTGACCGGGATAATGATGTCGATTTTGGGAAATGCTCGTGGGGGGGAAGTTCCGGCTGACACAGTTGAAATATAATGCGATGTATTCAATTAATCTAACTAATTAAGTCCTATAACGAATAGACGAGTGATTTTACCATGTAACCAGGTAAAATCAAACACTATTTTTGCCGATCAGTCTGACAAAATTTGGGTGGAAAGTGTATCGCTCTACAAGAGAAAAATACTCCCTATCGAGTTCATCCTAACTGAGTTACACTACGGTTGTACTAAATCTCAGGCTACCTGATCTAGCTGACCATGTCAACAACTATTATGGGTTCTAAAAATGTAATATATACCACAGCTTTGGCGCAACTCAACCAGCGCCAACGTCAGGCTGTGGAAAGTATTGAAGGACCGCTTTTAGTAATTGCTGGGCCGGGCACTGGTAAAACGCAAGTTATTACTATGCGTATGGCTCACATTTTGCAGCAAACTGACACGCCACCAGAGGCGATTTTGGCGTTGACGTTTACTGAATCGGCTGCAGCCACAATGCGTCGCAGACTCGTCAACTTGGTTGGGGCGGTTGGTTACCGAGTCAGTATTCAGACATTTCATGCATTAGCAAATGAAATCCTCATGATGCATCCAGACATATTTGGCTTGACCCAGTCGGCGCAGCCATTGAGTGACGTTGATCGATTGTTGTTGATTAAACGCTTGGTTCATCGTTTGCCACTGTCTGCACTCAGACCGTTGAACGCCCCGGATCTGTACGTATCCAAACTTGGTTCGGCAATTTCACAGTTAAAGAAAGAAGCGATCACCGTGGCGGAGTGGCGCGAGCAGGTGGCTGCGGAGACGGCTGATCTCGAGGATCAAGCTAGTGAGCTGACTAAAGCCAAGCTGTTGGCTGGTCAGAAGCAAGTTGCTAAGTGGCAAGAGTTAGCAGCGGTGTACGAAGCCTATGAGCAAGAACTGCAGCAAGCTGGACACTATGACTATGACGACATGATTACCCGAGTGAATCAAGCGTTGCAAACAAATGATGAACTACGAGCGGAGTATCAAGAGAAGTATCTTTATGTTCTAGTTGATGAGTATCAAGACACCAATGCTGCCCAAAATGAACTGGTTTCACATTTAGCCAGCTTTTGGGGTGAGCAAGCGAACATTTGTGTGGTGGGTGATCCTGACCAGTCAATTTACCGATTCCAGGGTGCATCAATTGAAAACATGTTGGCTTTCAGGTCTCAATATCCGGCTGCCGAGATTATTGTTCTGGAGACAGGTTATCGCTGCCCACAGTTAATGTACGACGCGGCAGCTGGCTTGATACATCACAATCAGCTGCGGGCTGGCACCATTACCCAGATGGCTGATCAGGCGTTGCAAACAGTTAGTCCCATGGCAGGGATTGTGGCTGTAGCTGAATTACCAACAGCTGAGCTGGAGGCTGAGTTCATTGCTGATCAAGTCGCAGCCCGAATCAAGTCGGGAGTTAAACCTGATGAAATAGCAGTTTTATTTCGACAGAACAAAGAAGTCGACAGCTTGGTGCCCGCGTTCCAGGCTCGATCGATTCCCGTGACTATCCAGGGAGGTCAGAATATCCTGCTTGAGCCAGCCATCCAAGATCTGGTTGCGTGGTGGCAAACACTGCATCGGCTTCAACAAGGTATTGATGATTATGCGTTGTTTCAGTTGCTCATAAAACCATGGTGGGGGATTCCAGTTGGTTCGGTAATTCAAGTCGCACAGGCAGCCAAAGTCAGTCGGTTGAGTCTCTGGTCGCTGCTGACGCAAGATTTTCAGTTACTGGACAAGTATCAGACGCCACCAGGTTTAACTCAACTCGAGTTTTACCAACTCCAGCAAGTTGCAGAGCGCTGGCAGACTTGGTTGCAGCGAGAGACTCAGGTTCCGATTAACCGCTGGATCTGGGAAGTTTTAACAGAGAGCGGTTGGTTAACTTGGATCAAAACTCAGCCGAACTGGCCATTGTTAGCAGCCAGTTTAGCTGCCCTTCAGCGTGAGATTACAGCCTGGACTTTAGTGCAACCACAGTTGCAGCTTGCAGGGGTGATTGCTCGACTCGAGTTGTACACCCAATATCGGATACCAATTGAGATTGAAAGTGACGAGCATACCGTCGGCAAAGTGACCCTGAGTACTGCTCATAAAGCAAAAGGTCGTGAGTGGCAAACTGTTTTTGTGTCAGGTTGTATCGATGGTCGTTGGGGTAACACCAGCCGTCGTGAACTCCTACCATTGCCAGCTGGTTTAATCAAACACGCGGATATCACTGAAAAGGATCGCAATGAAGATGAGCGTCGACTAATGTACGTGGCGGTTACTCGGGCTCAACACGAGCTGATTTTGACGCTGCCAGCCCAGAGCACCCAGGGCTCGCAGCTAAAGGCGACATTGCCCAGTGAGTTTTTGACGGAGCTGAAATCTTGGAGTCAGCCTTGGGATCAGGCCGAGCTCGATCGCTGGGTTGCCTCTCAAACTACTGAACCCGCTGGTTGGCGACAACCACCAACCTCGCCACTCGCCTGGATTGATCAAAAACACCTCTTCGATCGATCAATAGCTTCGTTTGCTTGGTCAGCCAGCGCTTTGAACACGTATTTGAGGTCACCTGATGATTTTGTGTTTCAATACTTACTGAGGTTGCAAGAGCCGCCGTCCGCAACGTTAGCTTTTGGGTCGGCGGTGCACCAGAGCTTAGAGCGATTTTTCAAAGCTCGCTTGCGAGATGAGCAGCCTACGCTCAACCAAGTTTTACAGTGGTTCACAGCAGCGTTGGAAGCTGAGCCGCTCACCACTGATGAGTTGCAAGCCCGCCTGACCCAAGGTCGAAATGTTTTGACCCAGTACTTTGAGTCAAAACTGCAAAATGACTTGCCACTGGTGTGGCTGATTGAACGTCGCTTTGGCTCCGGTTCGCAGCGAGTTAGGTTGGATGATGTGCCACTGACAGGGAGAATTGATCGGATTGATTGGCTTGATCCAAAGGAAAAGTTGGTTCGAGTTATCGATTACAAAACGGGAAACCCTCGGACGTTGGGAGAACTAACAGCGAGTACTCAGTCGAGCCAAGCTGAGCTGTCAGAACGAGAACAACAGCTGCCACCTGCTTTGCAAGGAGGATATAAACGTCAGTTGTTGTTTTATAAGCTACTGACTCAGCTTGATAAAACTTTTGATGCCACAGTTGTCGATGGATGCTTCGAGTTTGTACAAGCCGATAAAACCAGTGGCAAACTTATCACCAGAACACTGGAACTCCCAGACGAAGAAGTGGCACTTTTGGCTGACTTACTTCGTGAAGTAGCTGCAGAGCTGACGTCGGGGGCGTTCTTTGAGAGTTGGTCACCCAACCAAACACAGGAATAACTTGCTCCAAGTAGGGTTGTTTATTTCCAACTCGGAATCACAAAGTAGATTTGTTTCATCCACTCAGGGCTAACAGGTAAGCCAGTCCAGTGTGGGAACCACACTACAAAAGCAAGCAGACAGGCGGCAACGTACGTGCCGATGATGTAACGGCCAACTGGTTTTGCAGCTACGCGCCAAGTCATCAACCGATGTAACCACCAAGCCAGAAGTATGCACAGTAGCGGCACTGCTGGCGTGTAATGATAGTAAAACATGATTCGAGGAGAGAACTGCCAAGGTAGCCAAACAAGTAAGTAGGCGCTCAACATTGTGGCCAACTGCCACCACTCACCAGAAAGTCGAGGTTTGGGTAATTCTCGAACTAAGAAAGCAACAGTGGCAAACACAGCAACGACGCCACCCCACATCACGGCTGGATTGCCAAATGCATAGATGTTTGCAATTCGACCATCCTCATAATACTTAACGTGGAACCAAACTGGTTTCAGGTCAAAGAACCACTGCCAGGGTCGTGACTGATAGTCATGGGTAGCAGTTAAGTTAGTTTGGTACCACCAGATTTGTTTATGCAGTTCGCTAAAGTGTGAGAGCAGCCGTTTGCAACCGCCGCGACTTTCGAGGGCTTCCAAGTTTGAACGTTGCCCAGGTAGCACCCGGCTCAAGCCTGTTACCCACCACGACGATGTCTGATCACAGTAACACTTGCCTTGATCCACTTCTTGACCACGGCACACTAAACTTTTGCCCTGCAAAAACATATGGGAGTAGGCAGCAGTATAGATGGTTATTGGTAAGAAACTAATGGTGATGATCGAGATAGTCAGCCACTTGGTAAACAGGGAGCGTGACGGTCGCGTGGTTTTAATTAACCAATCAAGAGTACGCCAGGTTTCCCAGCCTGCAATCCAAACCACGGCAAATAAACCCGACCATTTGGTGGCCATAGCGACACCTGCCATGGCGATGCTAGCTAACCACCAATACCAAGTGTGCCGGCCATGAGGAAGAAGTTGTCCAGCGGGCTGGCGTGCCTTGAACTCCAGGTACAACCATATCGCAGCCAGGATAGCGGCTGTGACGTGAATATCATTCATAGCAATTCGGGACTGAACTAGTAGCAACCCATCAAGACTAGCTAGGCCGGCGGCCAGGAGACTGACCAGATGGTCATTTGACCAACGATAGGCTAACTTGGCGGTTAAGACGATGACGATCACACCTGTTAGGGCAGCACTTAAACGCCACGCGAGTGGATTTTCGCCGAGTAAAACAACAAACGCAGCTTGGGTGTACTTAGCAAGTGGTGGGTGAAGCCAGTCGACCGCCGTGTTAGGTTCAACTGGTGGATTCCACCACTCATAGGCGCGAACATCGTTACGTGCAATCAACTTAACAGTAACGGCATGGTACACCTCATCAAAGATGTAATCTCGTGGTTGGTCGAGCCGAATGACACGTGTCAGCAAACTAAAGCCAACAATGATCACTAGTAGTCCGAGGTAGTGGCGGGTGGCCCAACTTTTTACGCGTTGCATAAGCTTCTAAGTGAGGAAGTAGATAACTATCATGACAGAAATACCAAATAGAAAACAAGTTGTCAAAAGAGCCTTATCTCGAATGATGACTAGCTCAGGTGATTCACCTTCGTTATCTTCGTAGACCAGTTGTAGATAGCGCATTACTCCTACAATCACAAACGGCAAAGTTAACATCAACAACTTTTGCGACTGTAGTGTTCGCGGCAGAATGGTGTAGAAATTAGCAAACCGTTCATCTGGTCGAACGACTTCATTTTGAAACGTAAACAAGGCATAGGTGAGCCAAGTCGCGTTGGCAAACATGCCCGTGTACTGGTCCAGTAGACGTTGACTATAGCGCTTGAGTGATTTGCGCGTTTCCCCCACATCTTTGCCAGCCATCAGTGTTCGCTCACTCTGGCGTTTTCCGACCGCTAAGAAGAGTGAGGCTGAGACGACTGTCAACAAGAACCACACGCTCATGTGCAGGTTGACCACCACTGCGCCCGCATAAATGCGGATCAAGAAACCTGTGGCGATCGAGATAACATCGAGGATGGGAATGTGTTTGGTAGTTTTGGCGTACAAGAACTGCAGCACCAGATAGGTTAGGATTAATAGTCGGAAAAATCCGGACAGCCACATCGACATCAAAAAGACGACCGTCAACATCGCGATGGCAGCAAATGTAGCGACTGGAACTGGTAATGATCCGGAAGCAATCGGTCGATGACGCTTGAATGGGTGGTGACTGTCGGCCTCTTGGTCGATGATATCGTTAATGATGTAAACCGATGAGGTCAGTAAACAAAAAATGCCGAACGCATACGTTACTGTTACCAAGTAGGGCCAGCCATCGACAGGATCAAAGAAAAATAACCCAGAAAACACGAGCGCTGCATACAACGCCAAATTTTTGATCCACTGCCGGGGGCGTGCCGTCCGCAGCAGGGCGATCAAGACTGATTCGTTACGTCGATTTTTGTTTTCCATAAACAGACACCCACTTAGCCCAGCTCAAAAACCCAAAGACAATGGCAAACGTTAGGCCTATTGTAAGCAGCTTTCCCATAGTATTCAAATACAAAGATAGTATGCCAAGGACTAAGCTAGCACTCCAGTAAAAAACAGCCACCCGGCGTTTGCCCCAACCCAGCACGTCCATCAGTTTGTGGTGCAGATGGCCGCGGTCGCCCCAGAGTGGTGACTTACCGGCTCGAATACGGCGGGCAATAGTAAAAATGGCGTCCGCAGTGGGAATGGCAATAACCATCAGCGTAGTTGCCACTTTTGCCCCAGACAGGATAGCTAAGACGCTCAGATAAAAACCGGCCAACGATCCCGCCCCATAGCCTGGCATGATTTTCTGAGGGTAAAAGTTCCAGACAAGCAGCCCAAAGAAAGCCCCGGCTACAATGAATGCTAAATGGGCAGTGTTGAAGCTAGTGGGATCGTCAATGAATCGGTACGACAAAATGCCAACGAACACTAATGCGATGCCGACAAATCCGGGTAACTGTCCATCCACCCCTTTTGACCAGTTCACAATATTCATGTTCCAAACGATAAAGACGATTGCAAACAAGTCGGCTAACACCCAAACACTGCGAGTTTCTCCGAGTATCTGTAGTTGCCAGACTGGTTGATCAAGGTGGATCACACCTGGACCAAAGGGGTTTGAAACATAGGCAATCCCAATTCCCGCCCCGACTACAATCAAAGCAGCCAAAAGACCCGCGGCTAATCGCCAGCCAGGATGAATGTCATAAATATCATCTAAGATGCCTGTCACTGTTAGCAACACTGTGCTGGCCATGATGGCAAGTAAGTACGAATCAATTGGCAGTAACAGTAAGCTGGTGAGCACGATGCCAGCTGCGACCACCAGGCCACCACCCCGAGGTACCGGTTGCTGGTGAGTGACTTTGACATGTCGATGAGTAGCTGGATCATCAACCCAGTGACGACGACGATACCACTGAATCACCAGCGGGGCCGCTAAGGTGCTGATAAGAAAACTAATAATAAATGGCCACATAGGTTACGAAATGATTACCAACACTCTAATGAGACTTAAAGCTAAGGTGACTTGAATAGCCACTGTCATCCAGCTAAACAATTGAACAATGACCCGAGTCTGGGGATACAACCAGCGTGCGATGCTCAAGTGCACCAGGCTGATGGCAAACGAGAGAATCGGAAACAGGAAAAGCCATTCTTTGGCGACGAGTTGCTGGCTTGGTCGTGCCAACGTGTAGAACAGTGGAACTTGTGGTTGAACTCGAAAGTACGCCACAAGCACCAGGAGTGTTAAAACAGAACTAATCAGGAAACTTAGTAAGAATGGCACCTTCAGCAATCGCGGAATGACGAGGCGTGATTGGCTAGTCATGGCCTCATTATACAGTTAATGCTGGACAATGGGATAAGCGACTCGATCTTGTCGAGGAAGGACTAGTGTTACCTAGTTACTCGGTCGCTTCCACAGCACAAAGTGCTCAAAGCTATAGTTTGGTTGATAGGCGTTAGCAGTTAAAAAGGTCTGCATTTCAGGCCAGGTCTCGGCATCTTCATTCATAACTACCACGAACAATGGTGGATCTGCGACTAAGTCACGCATCGTTTCGTCAAAAGCATTGATATCTTTAATGTGAAATGCCACGGTGAATCGGCCAGTTGGGGCAGTCTGACTAACTGCGTAGAGCATTGGGTTAGTGCCCCAGATAAAGATTTCTTGAGCTCCAGCCGAGCGAATAATGTTGGCAGCACGGGTATTGTCTGGAATGATCCAGTTAAAGCGTTGGTAGTACGTTTCGCGGCTGATTTGACCAGTGACGACTTGCCACCAATTTTGGTAGTAGCTGAGGGTAGGGTACATGCCAAATTTCAGTAGCAAGAGCGACACCGGGATCAGCGCCACGAGGGCGGCAGTCGCCAGCCAGACAACCAGAACGAGACTTTTATCGCGGAAGTAACGGTACTGTTTCAAGTGCGTGAGTTCACCGAGCCAGGCAACCACCACGATGCTGAGTGCTGGTACGAGTTGTAAAAAGTAATGGGGATAGGGTCGATTTGACAATAAAGAACCGAACAAGGCGAGCAACAACCACCCCAAACTCCAACTCAACGCCTGAGATTGCCAGCGTTGCCAAGCTGTGACGAGCAGGAGTCCAACAGCCATAATCAGCATTTTGCCTGGCAAAGTAAACCAGAAAGCTAGCCAGGGCCATGGCAGATCGAGCTGCCAGTTGCCGGCGTAGTGGAAGTTGTAAAGTAAGCCAAACTCGAGGTAACTTGCAAAGCTGCCACGCAGTGTAAAGTAGAGCACACTCAAAGCAATTGGAGTGACGATGCCTAATCCTAGCCACCACCAGCTCGTTATGACGAGTTTGAGTCGTGGCCACCAGTCATGAGCTTTAAACTCTTTGTCAACTACTCCAGCAGTGAGTACTAACCAGCCGACCCAGGCCATGGCTGCGACATCAAATAAGCCAGGGACTTTGGTCAAAATGCCCAGACCACCACTCATGCCGGCCAACACAGTTAAGGTGATATCACGTTTGGACCAGTGACTGGGTAAGCGGGCGTGGCGTGGATCAGCCAGTAGATTGAGCCACAGGCGGGTGCGAGTTAAAAGTAGTAAGCCAGCTAGCACAAACCCCATCACGAATAACTCGCCATTGGGAATGTTTCCCTCGAAAGCCGGAAGTGATGTGAGTAAGATAAAGATCCAGCTACTCAGCCAAGTTTGCCAACGTCGCCAGCCAAAACTCGAGACTAATTGGTAGAAACACCAAGTCGTCACCATCATCCACACCATCATCAAGATGCGGAACCAGAGTTGTGAGGGGACCATGGCGAAGTAGTAAATGAGTGGGGTTTTATGATCAACGATGCCAGCGTACAACAACCTGCCTTGTCGCAGAGCATTGCCGATGGTCAAGTAAATGCCTTCATCCCCGTACCAATATGGCTCACAGAGGGTTGGCAAACGGAAGAGCAGCACAGCGATGAGCAGGCTCCACCAACCCCAATGTTGTTTCACAAAACTGTCCAGACGTTGCATCAAAGTGGGAGATGAAGGTGAGTGTGACACTCTCCCATTATGCCAAATCAAACCTTCTCCGTCACTCGGTACTCAATGTACTTGCCAAACATCAGCCGCGTGTGCGCATCGATGCCTGGTAAGGCCGAGAAGAAGAAGCCAATAATTGGCAGCAGCAAGAACTCCAGCGGCTGTTTGACATATGAAATGACCGATCGCTTGTTGGGGCGGGGCGGTCGATTAATCGCGTCAATTACAAACAGCACCATCATCGAGACGAGTGACAGCGTTAACAGGGTGGAAGTTACTTGAGGTAAGGTTTTGCCCAGAATGGTGCGGCTGAACTGCTCATTCAAGATCGGTGGCAGAGCTGCGGACACAGTGATCGCAAACCAATTGACCGGCCACAAGAAGTGGTCTTCGATCACTTTCAGGACACGAATGGTTTTATCCCAGAAAGGAACGCCTTCGGTCAAAATATATTGTCGAATAATGTAGGCATCGTCGCTGACGCCCCAGGCCCAGCGTTGGAGTTGTTGGTACTGATTGTGCAGCGTCGCTCGCCAGGTGGCGGACTCAGCAGCGTCGGCATATATAGGTAGGAAGATGGGTTCAACTTCAAAGTCGCCTTTTTTGGCAAAGTACGACTTGAAGAACAGACGGTAGTCTTCAGGGATCACGTCGGTGTCCCAGTAACCAATGTCATGCACGTGTTTGAGCGAAGTCGAGTAGGTAGAGAAGTTGACTAGCCGGTCCTTGCGCATCAGGATGTACATCTGCGTCACCGAAAAGACCGAGGCCATGACTCGGACCGGAGCGGGTACTTTCCAGATGTTGTTGTAGAAAACGATCGCGCCCTGCCAGATTCGGTTGAACGGTTTGGCTTCACCTAAGAAACTGTACGTCAAGGCACTAAAGTAGTGTTTGTGAAACAACGCGTCGGCATCTTCACTGGTGATGGTGATGTTCTCAATCGGCATCCCTTGTTTATCAACCAGGTGCTGTTTCGCCTGTTTAGCTCCCCAGGAAGTATTTGATGACTTACCTTTTACCTCACCTTCAATATCAGGGTGGTACGTAGTCCAAAGGTCACCAAACAAGTGGCCATAGCCTTTCTTGAGTTGTTTAGCTTTTTCGCGAGCTGGGTCACCCTCACGATCTTCAAATGACAACATGATGTGCAGGTTTTTCAGTGGGTAAGATTGTTGGCTCAAAGCATCCAGTGTGCGTTGCAGCGTACTCAAGGGTTCCTGATAGGTGGGAATAACAATGATGTGATGAATGTCTTGCCAGCGCTCGGGATAGGTCTGTTGTAAGTCACTCAACCAGTCAAACAAACTACCGGCTTTGATTTTATAGTGAGCGATCACAGACAAAACTGCCAACGTGGCCGATCGGTACAGCCAGTACACCGTGAACGCGATCACATAGTAGGCCACAGCTACGGGAAATAAAATCGAACCCCAGACGGGAAACAGAATCAATGACCACGAAACAAAGCCAGGTAAGATCTCGAGCAAACGCTGAGTACGGATGGGGTGGCGGCGAACGTAGCGTTTGATCATGGGTTCAATTGTATCTTAATCCAGAAGAAATTGACTATTAGCGTGTAGTTGGTCCAAGTTGAGACCGAGTTCAGTCTGCAAGAACTGCGCCGTTTTGGCGATCATCCATGGCTCACAGGTTTGGCCGCGATGCGGGACTGGTGGCAGAAATGGGGCATCTGTTTCCAGTAGCAGCCGGTCGGCTGGGGCAACTTTTGCAATCGATCGCAGGTGGTCGGCGGTTTTGTACGTCAGGTTGCCCGCGAGACCTAGGTAAGCACCCAGATCAAGAGCTTGTTTGACATACTCAATCGGACCAGAGACACAGTGCAGAATGAATGGTTGGGTGAGTGAGTGCTTTTTGAGCAACGCCAGTACGTCCCAGTACGCCGCTTCTCCCACGTCACGAACATGCACAATCACTGGTAAATCATGTTTTTTGGCCAACACCAAGTGACCCTCAAACGCCGCTTGTTGCGCAGCCTTGATTTGAGTTTGGAGAGCTTGGTCATCGGGCAGCCGATAGTAGTCGAGGCCGGTTTCACCGATTGCTACCACTTTGGCTTGGCTGGCCAAAGTGTCGATCTCAGACAAAGAAACCAGCTGATTATCAAACGTGGCTGGTGTTTCCAGTTGCTCCTGGTACTCACTCGGATGGATGCCGACAGCCACGCGGAGGTTGGCTTCACTGGCGGCAATCTCCAAAGCCTGCCGGCTAGTGGTTACGTTGGTGCCGACCACCACGCTGTGCGTAACGCCGCTGGCTTGAGCAGATACCCAGTGTTTTTGCCACTCTGGCCAAAGTGGCTCTAAGTTGTAGTGGCAGTGGGTATCAATGATCTGCATGAGTAACCTACTTCGAGACTTTTGGGTCAGCTAACCGCGGGAAGAGTGGGGTTAGCGCGTGTAACTCGGGGCCAGCGAAGTGCTGCAGGATGGTTTCGGCAGTGGCTGGCAGGAATGGTTGCAGGTGAAACGCGATGACTCGAATGCGGTCAATGGCAGTTTGCAACGTTTGTCGTTGAGCCTCACCAGTTTGGGTCCAAGGTTTCGTTTCACTCAAGAACTGGTCGGTTTGACTGATCTGTTCCACGATCCATTTGAGTGCGTGGTCGAGTTGCCAAGCGGCCAGCTGGTCTTTGAAAGCCGCCCCAAACTCAAGTTGGGGTGAAGCCGCCCAGTTGCCACCAGCTTTTTCAGCCAGTTTAGCGACGCGTGAACAGAGGTTGCCGAGGCCATTTGCCAAGTCAGCGGTGTAGACTTCGCCAAACTTGTCATAGTTAAAGTCACCATCACTGTGGGTGGGGATTTCTTTGAGCAAATAGTAACGTACAGGTTCCAGACCGTACTGAGCCACCAGTTCAAAGGGGTCAATGACGTTGCCCAAACTCTTGCTCATCTTTTGGCCGTTGGCGGTGATGTAGCCATGGACAGAGACTGTTGTCGGGGTTGGTAAACCGGCGGCCAACAACATGCCAATCCAGTACACCGAATGGAAACGATTGATGCCTTTGCCGATCACATGCACGATCTCGTCTTGGTCAGCACCAGAGGTGATTGGGTGCCAGTAGCGGCCCCAGTTCGCTTCATCAAAGTTCCAGCCGATCGAGGTCATATAGACAGCGAGGGCGTCGAACCAGACGTACATGACTTGGGTTTCATCATTGGGGACAGGGACACCAACTCCCCGAGCGCGGTCTTGAGAGCGGGAGATACTAAAGTCTTGGAGTCCTTGGTCGATAAAGCCCAACATTTCTTGTCGGAACTGATCCGAAATGATGCGCAGTTCATTTGATTCAATCAGGCTTTTGATCTGGTCTTGGTAGGCTGAGAGCTTGAAAAAGTAGTTTTCCTCTTCCACTACTTCTGGCTCCACCAGATGTTCGGGACACTTACCATCGACGAGCTCGTCAGGGGTGTAGAAAGCTTCGCACCCCACACAGTACAAGCCTTGGTAGGTTTTTTTGTAAATAGCCCCGCTGGCATCACACCGTCGCCACAGCTCTTGAACGCCAGGCCAGTGGTGGGTTTGGTCACTGCTGCGTCGGAAGGCATCTAGTTCAATCCCGAACTCAGCGTAGGCGGCTTTGAACTCGGCTGCGTACTCATCAAGCCAAGCTTGGGTATCAACACCGGCTTTTTCAGCGGCCCGGACGTTTTTCAAACTATTTTCATCAGAGCCAGACACGAACACCACGTCTTTGCCGAGGAGGCGTTGGTAGCGAGCCATAGCATCGGCTTGCATCCACTCCAACACGTGTCCCAAGTGTGGCTTGGCGTTGATGTAAGGAATAGCGGTGCTTAAAAAGTAGGTTGGTTTCATTCGGGGTGATTATACCTGGAACTAGGTGGTTCGTGCCAGACAAAATTGTCAGGGACGGCCCTACTTGGTAGGTAGCTCGGCCGGCGGTTTTTGACGTCGGAAGTGCGTGACGTGCCACAAAACTTCGGCGAACACGCCCAGCCCGGCCAGCCCCAACCACACCCACACCGTCAGTTGTACCTGATGAAGCTTGAGCCAGAGTAAAGCTTGGAGTGTTACAGTCAGCCAAGTGGCGGTATGGCGAACTTTGATTATGCCCGAAAACAACCACCACCAACCCCACCCCCAGCAAAGTAGCAGTGGTACATAACTATCGGGAATGAGCCAGTTGCGGATGGTGTCGGGTGCGACTTGCGTCATGATCCAGCCTACGCCAAACCAACCAGGTACGCTGATAGCGAGCGCCAACCAATTGGGTTGCCAGTGCCGCTTTTGTGTCTGTGAATGTCGATGCGAAGTGGTCGTTGCGGTTTGGCCTATCGAAGTCTGGTGCTGAGCTGCAGGCTGAAAACTCGGCAGTTGGAAATCGGGTCGGAGCCGGGAGCGAGCTTTGGTGGGCGGTGATGATTCGGACATGATTCAACGTGTACAAGCTAGGTGTATTTCCAGTATACTCTGGTCTGCTATGTCTTTTGCAGTCTTTATCGGTTTAGCGCTGGTTATTACCTTAATTTTGGGATTTGTGGGCTTGTATATCTTGATCTATCAAGCCTTACACAAAGCTCAGAACCCCCAAAATCTCGAGGCGATGGTGAACCAAGCTTTTGGTTTGAGTGCACAAAAAATTGCCGAGCAAAGCAAGCAGATTTTGGGTAGTGAAAAAGATGCAATCCGCATTGATCTGGACAACAAGCAAAAGATGCTGGAGCGGCTCGTCAAGGAACTCAAGGACGATGTCAAAACTCGCCAAGACGAAATTCGTCTCTTAGAGCAAGATCGCACCAAGAAGTTTACCGAGTTAGTTGGGCAACTGGGTGAGCATCGCAAGCTGACAGAGGAGCTCAATATTTCCACACGACAGCTCTCAAGTGTCTTGTCCAATAACCAGCAGCGCGGGGAGTGGGGCGAGCGAATTATCGAAGATCTCTTGCAAGCCAATGGTCTGATGGAAGGCGTCCACTACGTTCGACAAACCCAACAACTAACCGGTGGTTTGCGGCCAGACATCACGCTGTTACTGCCCAATCAGCGCAACGTCCCGGTAGATGTTAAGTTCCCGTATGCTGCTATTCAGAAGATGGCGAACGCCGCCACCAAGGCAGAAAAAGAAGCCTTTGTGAAACAGTTTTCACTGGACCTTAAAACCAAAATTACCAAAGTGGCTGGTTACATCGATCCGGCCCAGCAAACGCTCGACTACGCCATTTTGTTTGTGCCCAATGAGATGGTGTTCTCGTTTATTAATCAACGCTTCCCAGAATTAGTTGATGAAGCCATTGCCAAGCGAGTTTTGATCGTGTCGCCGTTTACCTTTTTGATCGTAGCCCGGACAGTGATGGAGAGTTACCGCAACTTCATGATCGGTGACAAACTCAAAGAGGTCATTACCTATGTCGATGAGTTTGTCGGTGAGTGGCAGAAGTTTAAGGATAAGTTTTCCAAGTACGGCAAAAGTCTGCAAACCCTGCAAAGTGATTACGAGGACATTACCGGCACCCGTGTCCGCCAGATGGAGCGCAAGATCGAGAAGATCGAGGGTTACCGACGTGGTTCACTGCTTGAGGCTGGGACTGCCAAACCAAGCTAGCCCGACCACCACCTGACACCGACCTGACAAGCCTGGCGTCTTGAGTTGTGAGGCGTTTCGCCGTACAATCCTGACCATGCTGAGCCACAGCGAAGCGAGCTACCCGATCGAGTTTCGGGCCAAGGCTGCCAAAGAACTGGGCGATCACTTGCGACATCACCACTCCGTGGTGCTGCTCGGGATGAAGCGGGTGGGTATCAGCAACTTCCTCCGTTTTTTCATGAGTCAGCCAGAGGTGCCAGACACCTACATTAAGAATGGGCCACTGCTGTGGGTCCAGGTTGATTTGAACAACTTAGTGGAGTTGTCACTCCATGCATTTTGGACCTTAACCCTCAAACGACTGGTAGACAGTGTCGAAGCCAGCCAGGTTTCACCGGCCGTGAAGCAGAAAGCGGAGCGGTTATTCGCGGACAGCATTCAGCTCAGTGACACGTTCTTTACGCTTGATTGTGTCCAGAAGTTGGTGACCATGGTGGCTGCTGAAGGCTTGTTCCTGGTCTTGGTTTTCATGCGATTTGATCGGCTCAGTAAAGGTTTGACGCCTGAACTATTTGCTAACTTGCAGGTTATCAAGGACACGGGTGGCCCAGCGGTGGCCTACATTTTCACCAGTTTCCGACCACTCTACGAGTTATCACCGGATGTTTTCACCAAGTCAGCACTATCAGTGTTTGCCCGAGACATGTACCTGCTGCCAGCCAAAGACGCCGACGTGCAGATGATGTTGCAGACCTTTAGTGAGCGGTACGAACTTAAGTTAACGCCCAAAGTCAGTCAACTAGTCATTAAGCTTTGTGGTGGCCACGCCCAGTACTTGCACTTAAGTTTGTTGAAGCTGAAGAGTCTTGAAAAAATTCCAGATAACGAACCAGATTTGCGCAAAGTGTTAGCGAGTGACGACGAGATTAAGTTGTTGTCAGAAGAAATTTTGACTAGTTTGACACCGGTAGAGCGACAAGCCGTGGCGCATCTGCACCACCACAAAAAGCTGACCGAGATTCCCGATTACTTATTGGCAACTGGCTTGGTGACTAGCGAGCAGCGTTTTTTTAGCCCACTGTTTGCCGAGGCAGTAGGACCGTTTGTGACGCAAACGGCGCACGGGCCGGTCAAAGATTTGACGCGCAAAGAGCAACTGCTGTTTGATCTGTTGAACTCACGATTTAATGAAGTGGTGGAACGCGACGAGATCATCGAGGCCGTCTGGCCTGATCAGGTTGAGCTGGGCGTGACCGACTGGGCACTCGATCGGTTGGTGGCACGGCTGCGGAACAAACTTGGCACCGAGCGATACCCATATCAAGTTGTGACTATCATTTCCCGCGGCTACAAATTGACTGACTGGTCGATAGTAACGTAGCGCTCGCCTAGCTTGCTGTGAGTAGTTGTTGGGCCTACTGCAAGTGTTGGTCAAAGAAACTCACGTCTCGTTGCATAGCCGTGTTCCAACTGGGTTGCAGGTTGTGATCTGCGCCGGGGTAGGTGAAGTACTTGAGATCAATCTTTGGTAAAGGTGTAGCAGTCACCGTGGCGGCGTCGGTAGCGGTGGCTTGATCCTTGATAACTTCTTGGCGGCGGTCATTTTCAGCTGCCACTTTGGCTGCAAACTCATCACTCCAGACCTTGAGAGCAGCTTCATCAGCGGTGCCGTGGTGGAGTTGGATGGGGCCTGTGAGGCGATCGAGGTGTTTGGTCAAACTGAACGCGAACACGTCGTAGTCAGCTTCAAACTGACTGACCCAGAGCCGCATGGCTTTGCCTTCGTCATCGTTTTCGTCGCTGAAGAACAAGATCGAGTAGGGAAATGGGACTGTGACCGGTGCCCAGAGTGTGGTGGGGATGGGTTGGCCCAGGATCTCGAGGGTGGTGAGCGCAATCTGGCCACCGTTGCTATGTGCCCAGATACCTAAGGCCGAGATGTCATGTCGCTGGGCTGAGGTCAGATCAACGGGAATACCGTAGGTTGTGAGGCTGGCGAGATGCTCAGCCGCGATAATCGGCTTCTCAAATCTAGCTTGCCAGCTGTCGGCTGGTTCGGGGTCACTCAGGCCATAGCCAAAAAAGTCTGGGGCGACCGTAATGTAGCCAGCTTGAGCGAGGGCCGCGGCAGCATTTTTGGTGCCGACGCCCGTTTTAAAGATTTCCGGAGGCACATATCCACGCAGCATCAGGATAGCTGGAGTTGGCTCGGTGCTTTCAAGGACACTGACCGGAATGTTGAGCTGGCCGGACATAGTTTTGCCCAGCGTGCTCATCGTGTAGACGTAGGTTTTGACTTCTGGGGTTTCGCTCTGCAGTTCTACCAACTTGATCGGTTGGCCAGCGTACTGCCGGTCAGCCAAGGTGGAGATGCGGTAGGCGTTGAGGGGCTTGGGAACTTCAGTCCGAGGGGTTAGTGGGGAGATCAAGCCGTCACTGGAGCTAGTCAGCGTTGACCAATTCAACGTCAGCCAAGTCGTGGCGGGGATGGTAACCAATGCGGTTAACAGGACAGGTAGTAACCAGCGAAATCGTGCCATACCCCATTATAGACGACCTAAATTGATATAATAAGCTCGTGATTGATTCAAAAATTAAAGTCTTCAAATCCCCCGGCCGCCGTGGTCGGTGGAAGTTGGTCGGTAAGTTGGAGCTGCCAGAGTGGCGGTTAGCTGCTCGCTGGGTCTGGTCTGCTGCCATGGGTTTGGGCTTGGGAGTTGGTCTGGGAATCACAGTCTTTGCAGCGCCTAGTCGTGTTCAGGCTACTTTGCCCGAGTCACCGTTCGTGACTGATGTGGTGCCAAAACAAGTCATGGTTGACAGCCTGAGTCAAAGTTGGTGGTTGGCTGAGACGGCCAGCCTTTTTCCAGCCTGGTGGGAACAAACACCTACCTTGCAGTATTGGCAAGGCTCAGCTCACTTGGGTGAGCCACGACCGGTGGTGATTGTAGGGATGGCGACGCCACACCAATTTGGCAACCTTGATCTAGTGCGGCCAGGTGAGACCTTGAGCTTGCTTGGGAGCAACAACGCTTGGTACAGCTATCAGGTGATTGAAGTGCGAACATTAGCCGCAGAGGCGGTGCCAGGTTGGTTGAGCACCCTCGACGAATCGGTGGTGCTCATGACCCAACATCCATTAACGAAACCAGAGTGGCTGGCTGTTCGAGCCCAGCCTAGCCTTTAAGGCCTTTTTTGCTGCTGTAAGCAGGTTTCATCTCAAACAAGATGTAGAACCCAATCAGCGTGAACACGATGCTGCCTAAGCCAGCGCCACGGTTGACGATGACGTCGAAGATCATCATGATCGCGCTCAGCACGTCACTCCAGAAGATCAGCAACCAGCCCTTGTACTCGCGATTCTTGAGCGGGTTGAAGGCCATGAACAGCATGACGGCGGTAACGATACTAATCACAGCGGCCAGCAAGACTGACAGGACGATCAGTGGGTTGAGCGTCAAGAGTGAGAAGACACTGAGCAGGCCCAAGATTGGTCCAGCCAGTAAACTGAGCACCGCGCCGATCAATGCCAACCAAGGTGCAATCTTCACAAAGAACTCCACAATGCCAGCTGGCAAGTGAGGGAGACTCTTAAAGAGATCTTCAACTTTGGCCACAAAATCGACGGCTTTTTTGTCCATCATCATGTCTACGATTTTTTGCATGTCTGCCTCCATGTATAGCGGTAGTAGGTACAGTATAGAGTGGTGCCTAGGGGGAATACAAGTGCTCACTTGGCAGGTGTTCTCGGGTGCTAAAAAGGCATCTCCATACACCGGCTCATGCAAGCTTGCCTCGTAATACCACGAGCCATTGAGCGCCAACTCATGGTATAATTCTAACCCTGGCGGCCCCATCGTCTAGAGGCCTAGGACACAGGGTTCTCATCCCTGTAACTCCGGTTCGAATCCGGATGGGGTCACTCGTTAAACCGAGCTTTAATTGCGTCATAACTGGGTTGAAGCTCACTTTTAATCTTTTCGAAAAAGATCTTGTTCTTGAAGTCTCTCTCAATTTTTTTGAGTACCCATTGCCGATACTGTTCCTGACTCATGTTGAGTCCAAATTGGCTGAGTTTTTCGGGATTAACTTGTGAGTAGAAATCCGTGCCCAAATGTCCAAAGGCATCAGCTGTGGCGACCACTTTTGCCTCTAATGTTTGCGGCATGTTCTCAGGGTAACACGAGTGCGGGGCAATAATTGTGGTGACAATCTCTTCAGCTTCTGTCTCTGTAAAGCCACCACGTACCAAAATGTTTTTAGCAAGTGCCTGTGATTTTTGCTCGTGTGTCACGTCATTCCTGAGCACCTGAGTGTCAGCAATATCATGAAGAAGCGCAGCAGACACAGATTTTTCTATGTTAGCCAATTCATGCGTGGCAATTTCCAAGGCTTTGTCAGCAACAACCAGGACATGATGTTCCCACATCCATAAGGCGGCCGGCATGTGTGAGCGCAGATACAAATCTGAAACAATTTCTCTGATATTTCGGTCTCGTCTCTGTTCTGTCATACATTCTTGCAAGTGAAGTACTGCCGCGATTGTACCACCGCTCACTCCGCCAACATTTTTTGCAGTTTCCGGAAGGTGTTGACGTTGCGGATGGTCATTTTTTTGTAGAGCGGCGTGCCGACGATTTTGAGCAGCCCGCTACGGGAGACGTGTTTGCGCAGCACGTGCCAAATGATGGCCCCTTTCACATACGTCACGTGGTCGAGCTCAGGTTTGATCTGCAACTGTTTGAGCGTTGAGCGATCATCAACATCAGCCCACAAGAACATGACGTCGGTTTTCATCTCGGTGTTATTCTGCCAGTTGTCGGGAATGACCTTGGCAATTGCCTCGATCTCGGGCTGGCTTTTGACCAACACAGAGACCGGGAACTTGAACTCGTGCTCGATGGCGGCCTCGATTTTTGGGCTGAGCTTGGCGGCGGTCAGTTTCGACTCAAACAGGACGTTGCCGGAGTTGATGTAGGTGCGGACTGCTTCCAAGCCCAGCGTTTCGAACAGCTCTTTCAGCTGTTTCATGCTAACTAGGCTGTTGCCACCGACGTTGATGCCTCGCAGCAGGGCGATATACTTCATGATTCCCTTTACACCATGATGGTGGAGCTAGTTGCTACTAACTTGTGAAACTCAGTGACTTGGTCTGGGTGGCAGACGATCAAGTCTCGGTCGGTGACGCGCCACGGTTTGCCGTGCTGGTTGAACACAGCCCAACCCGCTTGCTGATACAGCAGGGCGGCCGGCGCCAAGTCATATGGGTTGGCGTCAACTACTATATGAACAGCTGGTTGGCCGGAAAACATCACCGCGACTCCACCGCACACCGTGCCAAACTTACGCAGTGAGCGAAACTGACTGAGTAACCCAGCCAAGTGGCTAACTTTGGCTTTGGCCTGAGCGGTCCGGCCGCCTTCTAACAACAGGGTTTGCTGGGCTTGAGGTTGGAGTGGCGGCGGGGTAAATGGCTGACCATTCACGGTGGTGGGGCTATCACTGCTGGCAGTGTACTGTTTTTGCGATGCCGGAATGTAGATGCTGGCGGCCACCACTTGGTCCCCTTTGGTAACACAGACCATGCAGCAAAATAGTGGTACATCCGCGCTGAAGTTGCTGGTGCCATCGATTGGATCGAGGTACCAGGTGTACTCACCCGAGCCAACTTTAGGAGGTAGTTCTTCGCCAATGATGGAGTGGTCGGGGAACTCGGCTTCGAGCTGAGCAATGAGTTCGCGTTCGATATTTTGATCCCACTCAGTGACTAAACTGGAATCAACTTTTTGAGTGCTACTGATGGTGCCAGTGGTAAACGCCTGCCAGGCTCGCTGGCCGCCTTGCCGGGCTAAGCGTTCACAAACTGATACGAGGTGAGAGTCAGACATATCTCAGTATACCAGCTGCTATGAGTGACTTTGATATAATCCGGCCACTCAAGTTATGCCAGAATCACTGCCACCGGCTGGGTACCAACCGGCAATTCATCCTGACAGTTTGCGCGAGAGCATGGTGGGGTTTTCGGAGCCACTAGTTAGTTTTATCTTGTGGTATGTGGAGTCGGGTTTGCTCGACAAAGTGCCTATTCAGCTGACTCGTGAGTACCAAAACGGGATTGCGACTCTTGATCGTAAGCGGCAGCAACGCCTGATTACTCCCCGTGAGTGGGGAGAGCAAATTGGTAACCTCGTGCCTCCTCAGCAGCGGTGGCAGGTGTACTTAGAAGTGCTGTGTCTGCACTTTTTTGGTTTTAAGCAAAAAGCTGAGATTGCCGAGCGAGTGGGAGTATCGAGACAAACAGTCGAACTGCAAATTAAAATGGTCATGGGTTGGTTGTGGCGGAATGCGCCAGAGGAAATTAAGGCCAGCTGGCCTCGTGAGCAACTGAGTGTGGTTCGACAACAGTGGGTGCTTAACCCGCAGCAAATGCAAGATCGGTTGGCCCTGATCGGCAAAATAAAATCTGGCGAAATCCATAATGGCAACATAACCAGCCAACAGCGAAGTAAGTTCCGGCTCCTGCTGGGACCTGATAAAGACCTTTTACCTCTGACTCGGGCCCACACCAATAAATCTGAACAGCTGCAAGTGATGCGGCAACTCCGTCGATCGCGCACTGACGAAGAAGCCCAAGCTCTGTTGAACAAGGTGACTCGTCGTACGCTGTTGGCAGATGCCAACAGTTTACGGCCTATCTTGATCGACGTGTCTTCCTTAGTTCGACCTGTTCTCAACATTAGTAGCCGGGATGTCAAAACAGTGGCTCAAGCACTGCGCTCGGCGGGTGTACCTTTGGGAACTCGGGAGCAGTCTGTAGCAAGTGGCACTCAAACCTACTACTTTATTCTTCGCCGAGATGCTGAGTTTGCCATCGAAGCTCTCCTGGCCGATCCCAACTTGGCTCAGTTCAAGCGAGAACGCTAAGCCAGTCTACGTCTCACTCACGCAACTCCCGCTTGCACCACCAGTGAAACTTCGGCACAATGAGGTATGCGTATGAAAGTTGCCAAACTTGCGTTGTGTCTGTTAGTTGTCGGGGTCTTTGCCCTGATTGTTCGAGCCACCGCGCCATTTGTGACGCCTGTTCAGGCTCAAACTGCCTGTAGTTCAGGCACGGTCAACACTCAGTTCCGCCAGTCGGCCGCTGCTGAAACACCATGGGTCCATGGGGCAGTTTTCGCGCCAGCCCAGAATAGCTTTATTGATGTGAACTGTTTCATGACTGCCAGTAATGGCACCGTTAGTTTGCTGAGCACTGGGCGGATCACTGCGACTGTTGTCACCCCACAAGGCCAAACTGTTAACCTCACCCAATCGAGTTGGGGCAACACTTTGCGCGACTATCGCTTAACACAAGCGGGTACCTACACTTTCCGCTGTGCGAACAGTGCCAACAGTTGTGCCGACAGTGATACTTTTACTGTAGCAGCCACAGCCCAAGTTACACCCACTCCAGCAGCCCAAGTCACTCCTACGCCAGCTGCGCAGGTGACTCCGACACCAGCCGCCACGGTCAGTACGTGTAACTCAATTTCGATTGATGGCAATAAAACGCCCACCGTCGGCACTCGTATCCAGTTCCGCTGTAACGGGCCCAGTAACGCGACCAGTTATTTCTTTGCTTATCGTCGTAGCACCAGTGAGGGGATGCAACCTTTAGCGGTGGCCAGCGGTAATCTATCAGCTGAGCTGGAAGTTTCACCATTCTTACAGGTTCAATGTAACCCATGTATCGGGACTACCTGTGCCACAGCCACCAATGTGAATGCACAGTGTACCTACACAAAAGATCAGTCGGTGTCACCAACACCTGGAGCTGGCTCGGTCGCCGACCTCAACAAAGACGGCAAAGTTGATATCAATGACTACAAGCTCTTTTTGGAAGAGTACTTGAAATTTGTGCAGTAGAAGTCACGGTATGGGTACCAAAGCTAACTTCTCACAACTACCAACTATGTCAGCCCGATTGCCCGAGTCTGGTGATGAGTCGGTGCCAGCTCGTAATTCCCGTTTAGCTCCTAACGCTCAGACGCCAGTGAGCCAATCACAAAAGCCAACCCCCAAAACTAATCTCACTAAACGATGGCCAGTTGTCGTTGGTGGTTTGTTGCTGATGATTGGGGTCAGTTTGGGTGTCGCGACTACCGTGTTACGACAACCGCAAGAAGTGCGAGAGCAGGCTGCTGCACCGGAGAACACAATGACCCTCAAATGGCGTGGTCGGACTGACGACGGCAAAATTGTGGTAGAAGTGTTGTTGAATAGTAAAAGTTTCAACATTGCTGGTGTGGAACTTCATGGCACGATTGAAGGTGTTAAATCGCCCAGTGTCGTAGTTTCCACCTCCAATCCACTTGGTTTACAGGAAGTAGCCAAAGACTTGAATGATCAATCTGGCCAAGCCACCGACTTTTTAGTGACTTCCTTTGCCCCACCAAACCCAAGTCAGTTAGTCAGTACCCGTAACGCTGACCAAGTCGTGGCCACATTCACTGTCAGCAACCCGCCCAGTAGTGGGGTGACCTTTAAGTTGGCCAACACGACCTTAGTGCCGGCCTTGTCAGCCGCAGAAGCGGTACTTGAATTGCCAGGTAACCAAACCTTCACAGTCACTCCGGCAGCCAGTAGCGATCCAGATAGTTCTAAGAAGACTTGTAATCAAAACTGTGCCACAGACACCGAGTGCCAGTCAGCGCTGCGTTGTTACAAAGGTCAATGCCGACACAAGGATGACCTAGAAGATGCCAACTGTAGTAAATTGAAAGACAATGGTCTTCAACGTAGTTGCAATCAGTACTGTGCCGACGGCCGAGAATGCCAAAGCCAGTTCGTATGTTACTTTAACCAATGCCGCAATCCCAAGAACGTCACCAGTTCAAGTTGTGCAAACTTGCCAAGTCCGAGCCCCAAAACAACCACTTCTGCTAGCAAGGGTAGTAGTGGCACTGGTGGTACCGGTAGCACCACCCGGGTAACGCCTACTCCCACACCGAGAGTGGTGGCCGTGGTGGTGACGCCAACACCAAGTCCACGCGCCACAGCCACGGTTAGTGCCCGGCCATCTGCCACAGTGAGTGCCACACCTCGTGCTTCAAGTTCACCCAAGGCGACTGCCTCACCACGATTATTGACACCATTACCATCACCTAAGGCCCAAGCCGGCGGCGCTGGTCCAGTCCGGACAATTTTGGCCGCGGTGGCTGTTTTAGCTGGGTTGGGCTTGTTCGGATTTAGCGCCTACAAACTGTTCAAGAAGTAAGAACTTATTGCAAAACTCCATTTCTATTACAACAGGCGCTGCTTTGGTTAAAAAGGCTGTTTTTCTCCTTGAATTAGCTCAGCTAGTCCTGCGTTAAGAAACATCCTTTTTGGCTCAAACCATCCCTGTTTCACTGCGAAAGCGAGTTTTGCAATGAGTTCTAAACCTTTTCTAAGGTAACCAGCGACTGTTACAATCAGCTTCCTGTCGTAGCTGTATAAAGTAGGAGGCACTATGTCGAATGCTGAAAACAGATTAGCGCTGATCGTGGACGATGATTGGTCCACGACCGAAACGATTTATCAGTTGGCTTTTCGCGGCCTCTTCACTACAACCGGTGTCAGTCATCCGCAAGAAGTACCCCAAGCTCTCGGCAAAGAACGCTATGATCAAGTGATCGTTGATGGATTACAAGGCGGCTTTTTGGAAGTGATACCGATGCTGCTGGCCGAAGGCTACACACTGGAGCAAATCTTAATTTTGACGAGCGATCCCGAGTACATCAGAATCGCCACAGCAAACCACTGGCCGACTATGCTCCGAACTGCCAACTTTGGCATTGAGTTGCGACAGCGCTTCAAAAATTAACGTAACTTGATCGGGTTCTCTAGTTTATCTTCTCAGAGCTGGGGCCAGAATCACGCGTGCATCAACAGCAATAACCTGCTCATCTTGGACAAACACAGGGTTGATGTCAAGTTGATTCAACTCAGGACAAGCAGCAACCAGGTGACTAACGGCAGAGACGACCTTGGCTAGGCCGGCGATGTCCGCCTTGGCTTGACCTCGGGCGCCACTGAGTAACGGGTACGACTTGAGTTTTGCCAACATGCGTCGGGCCTCATTGACACTCACTGGAGCCAGTTGATTGACTGCATCTTTGAACACTTCCACATAAATGCCACCAAGGCCGACGGTAATCACTGGTCCAAAGGTTGGATCTTGATGGGCACCAACAATAAACTGCTGTCCCGTTGTAACTTGGTTTTGGATCACGATGTCAGCTTGACTCCAGCCTGATTGTTCAATCAGACTGCTCAACTGTTTATACGCTGTTGCGAGCTCATCTCGGTTGTGAATGCCCACCACCACTCCGCCTTTGTCACTTTTGTGATTTAAATCTGGGCTATCAATCTTGAGAACGATGGGCCATTGCCACCGGGTAGCCAGCTCTTCAGCTTGGGTGAGGGAAGTCACAACTTGCGTGCGGGCCACCGGGATTTCGATTTCTCTGAGCAGATCGAGTGACTGCATCAGTGATAGACGAAGGGACTCGGACTCGGGAGGAAGTTCCAGTAACCGACGTGTAGCCAAAGATGGAGGACGGGGAGTGTCGAGCCATGTCTCATTGGCAATTTCACGCAGGTACGTGTGTTTGTACAACCCAGCGAGCGCCGCCACAGCTTGGTCTGGGTCTTCAAAAACTGGTACCTTAGCCTCAGCTAACAGCTTCCGGCCAACTTCTACCCGTCGCTCACCCATAAAGCAAGCAATGATCGGGCGAGCCAACCGCCGAGCAGTTTCGGCAATCACTTCAGCAACTTCAGAAATGTCGGTCATTGATTGGGGGGTCAAGATAACCAGGACCGCATCAACGGAGCTATCATGTCCAATGATATCGAGAGCACCACGATAGCGATCGCTCAGTGCGTCACCGAGGATATCGATTGGGTTATGAACACTGGCAGTGTCGGGTAAAAAGCGTTCCAGCCGGCGAGTGGTCACATTGTGCAGCTGCGACAAAACTAATGGATGTCGTTGAATAGCATCGGTGGCCAAAATGGCCGGTCCACCAGCATTGGTAATGATCGCAATTCGGTTTTGACGCAGTCGGGGTAGGTGGGTGACAGCGGTGCTGACATCGATCAGTTCTTGAAAACTCGTTACTCGAATGACCCCAGCAGTGGCTAACGCCACATCGTACACAACTTCGTTGCCAGCCAAACTTCCGGTATGAGAGCTGATAGCTTTTTGGCCAGAGCTCGAGCGACCACTTTTAAGCATGACGATTGGTTTGGCACGAGATACTCGGCGAGCTGCCTGGACAAAGCGTTGACCATCGGTCAAGCCTTCTACATACAAGGCAATGGCTTGGGTCTTGGGATCATGGGCAAAGTACTCGAGTAACTCAGCTTCATCTATATCAACTTTGTTGCCAAGACTCACGAAACTGCTCAAGCCAAAGAGAGGATTTGTGACGCTCACATCCAGAATAGCAGTGCCCAATGCGCCCGATTGGCTGATAAAAGCCAGGCCACCTGGTGTCGGAAAGTCCTGTGGGCTGGCAAACGTGGCGTTAAACCGGCGATGTGGATTCAACACACCTAAGCAGTTTGGTCCAACCACTCGCATGTCGTACTGCTGAATGACACTTTTGAGTTCTTGTTCCCGGCGAGCACCTTCAGAACCAGTTTCTTTAAAGCCAGCACTGATGATAATCAGGAATGGAATGCCTTTCTCGCCACAAGCTTTCACGGTCGGAATGACCACTGAAGCGGGTACGACCACGACAGCTACGTCTGGAACACTGGGGACTGCTGTAATGTCCGGGTAACATGGGTAACCAGCCACGCTGCTGGCAGCCGGGTTGACAGGGTACACATGACCCTGAAACTCACTCTTTTTGAGATTAACGACAATTGAGTTGCCGACTTTGCCTGGGTGCCGGCTGGCGCCGATCACCGCTACACTCCGTGCCGCAAAAAGTCGATCCAAAGCTGGTTTCGCCATATAAATTCATCGTAGCATAGCCAAAACCAATTGTCAGACTTGAGTCCCACTCACTTTCTAGGGCATAATGATCTATCTATGCGATTGACCACGTTGGCCCACCTGTTTCACCCTCAGCGGTCCAACAACCATCGACCTCGATTACTGCACCCAGCGGCTTATCTGGTGTACTTATCATTTGGGGTTATATTCCTGGCAGGTTTGCGACTGCAAACCTTGATGAGCCAAGGTAGTGTTTTGGGATACGCTTCAAACATTACACCGACACAAGTTATCGAACAAACCAATCAAGAACGCCGCCGACTAGGATTGCCAGCGCTGACCTACAACGCGGAGTTGAACGCAGCCGCTCTTAAAAAAGGGCAGGATATGTTTAGCCAACAGTACTGGGCCCACACTTCACCTGTGGGCAAAGAGCCATGGGCATTTATGAAAGAGGCTGGGTATGAGTACCAGGCTGCTGGCGAAAATCTAGCACGTGACTTTTCAGTTACCTCGGATATGGTTCAAGCGTGGATGGACTCGCCAACGCACCGAGCGAATGTAGTCAATCCCAAGTACACCGAGATTGGAGTGGCGGTGATCGATGGTACGTTGCAAGGTTATGAAACGACTTTAGTGGTGCAAATGTTTGGGCAGCCAAGCAAAACCGTGGCTCGTCAGCCGACTGTCTTACCGGCAGCCGAAGCGAACCAAGTTGCAGTTGCACCGGCGACCGACCAAGCGGAGCAGTTAGTAGCCGTTGAGAGTCGGCCAGCGCCAGTCACGCAGCTCGTACCAACGCCTACTGTTTTAGCTCGAGCATTAGTCCCACAAGGTTCTTTGGAGCGATCGCCCCTCTTCTCACCACTCCAACTGACAAAGGTCTTCTTTCTGGCTGTAATCTTGATGATCATACTGACACTGACCTATGACTTGGCGGTCATTGGTCACCGTCGGACGATGCGTTTGGTTGGTCATAACTTCGGCCATATTACTTTTTTGATTGTGGTGGGTTTCTTGATACTCTTATTTAGAGGAGGAATTATCGGCTAATGTGGTTGGAACTGCGTAAACACCGGTGGGCATATGTCTCGTTGCTGTTAGGTTTGGCGGCTTTTGTTATTTTATTTTTAGGAGCCTGGCCAAACCGCGGTCCGCTTCGAGTAGTGAGCATAGCTATGGCGGCGTTTTACCTGATGTGGGGAGTGAGTACGCACGTAAAGACCCAAACCCTCACTAAGCAAGTTTTTTATGAGTATTTAGGGGTGGCCAGTTTGGCCGGTATCGGTTTGTTGGCAATGACGTTGTAATGGTGACCAGTGTGATACACTCACACTAACGTCACATGGTGAAAGGACCAAAGATTTATGAAAGGTATTATTCTGGCAGGTGGTTCAGGCACTCGGTTGCGACCGTTGACAAAAGTCACCAGTAAACAGTTGTTGCCGATTTACGACAAACCCATGATTTTTTATCCTCTTGAGACACTCCTCAAGGCTGGTATCAAAGACATTCTCATCATTGTGGCCCCCGATCATGCAGGTGACTTCTTGAAGTTGCTGGGTAGTGGTCAAGAATTTGGATGCAAGTTCACCTATGAGATTCAGGACAAACCAGACGGTTTAGCCCAAGCTTTCATCATTGGTCAAAACTTTATCGGCAATGACAGCGTCACGCTGATTTTAGGTGACAACTTGTTTGAAGATGACTTCAGTGATGCGATTCGCAGTTTCAAGTCTGGTGGTCGTATTTTTGCCAAAGAAGTGACAGATCCAGAGCGGTTTGGGGTGGTCGAGTTTGATGATCAACGTCGGGCCCTGTCGATCGTGGAGAAGCCGACTGAGCCAAAGTCGAACTATGCGGTCACCGGTTTATACATCTATGACTCGACTGTGGTGGAGAAAGTGAAGAATCTCCAGCCATCAGCTCGCGGTGAACTAGAAATTACTGATCTCAATAACGTTTATCTGCAAGAAGGTAGCTTAGATGTAGCATTTGTAGAAGGAAAATGGCTGGACACTGGTACATTTGAGTCACTATTTGAAGCCATTGTATTTGCGCGAGACAGAAGTCGCGCCGCCTAGATTTGCGCATGACCAAAAACCTGCTCATCGGCTTGAGTGTCACCATCATCGCTTTTGCGATGCTGGTCCCCATGGCGATGGCACAAGAACCGACAGCGACGCCTATGACTGGCGAAACGTTTGCGGAGCCCCAGCTGACAGATGAGGCATTAAACATTAACGAAGCACCTGACATTGAGGCTGAGCTTGAAGCCAAGAAAGTCACGTATCGAGCGTTGTTCGCGACGTACTTAACGACTGAACGGGAGTTTTCGATTGCCAAACAGCAGTACAAACAGCTCAATACTTTGGCCTCACTAGAAACTGCTGTTAAGGCAGGCCGAGTAGCTTTGGTCGCTCGCAATGAAGTTTTGCTAGCCTATTTTGACATTTTGGACTTATCTCTCCGCGATGCTCAAGGTATCGAAGTGAGCTTAAAAGAGCAGGCTATCGAGGACTTGACCCAACTTACGGCTGATGTGGAAACGTATGGCCAGATTGCTGACCGCATTGAGAGTCGAGATGATTTGGCTGGTGCTGTCCTGAGTTTTGTCAGTTTAAGACCGCGAGTTGAAGAGGTCAGTTACCGGGTCCTGAGTTTGCTGAGCATCGGTCGATTGCGGGTAGTCTACGATCGCACGAATGCGGCGACGATGGAGTTACAGAGCACATCGGCAGATGCCACTAATCCATTGCGACAAGCTGAGCGAGATCGGGCTTTTGTCGAAACATTCCGAGCGCTCGATACCGCTCAAGGTCTGTTTACCGAAGTCGATACTGAGTTTGTGTCACACGCTGGCCGACACAACTCTTCGACGTTCAACCAAGTCGTCAGAAACTTAACACCAGCTTTTACTCAGTTGTCTCAAGTTTTATCGTACTTAGAAGAGTTGATTAAAGGCAGTGTCTGACCGGAAGTTTTATGAACCAAGATTTTGTCCCCGACCATCAGACTGAGTTTGGAGCTGAAGAACCACTTTTTGAGTCGGTATACCAGCCGATAACAGAAGCCGAGGCGCAAGCAAAAAAAGCCACGCAGCGGAAGTTGTTTGGCATTGTTGGTATGGGTGTCAGTTTGGTTTTGGTGTTGGTAGGTGCCATGATGTGGTTACTATCAGGACAAAGATCTACTCCAAATCGAGTATCAGAGACACCGCTGCCCACTGCCTCTACGACTCCACTATCTGGTTGGCCTGCTCGGATTCAGGCCCTCAAGACCGAGTTAGAAGCGGCTGACCCAGCTCGCCAATCACTCAGTTTTCCTCAAGTTGACATGGAACTTCGTCTCGACGAGTTACCCCGGAATCAACGCTAAACACTGACAGGTCGGCGTAATGAGCTCAGGATAATGTATCCGCTGCCCAACCACAGGACCAAGCCAAAAATTTGGAATGGTAAGTCCTGATAGAGCAAACTAGCAACTTGCGCGGTTATTTCAGCGGCGACCATGAGATGTAGCATCACTTGCCACAACTGTCGGAAACTCCATGGCCAATGGTTAAACCTGGTTAAAACTGACATCAAAATTGCAACAATCAGGGCAGTCCACAGTCGAGCGAGCATCAGACCGATCACAAGAACCAGCGGCAGTAGCCATCGCAACTGGAAAGATAGCGCCGCTGCTTCTCGCCGGATGGCCGTCATCCACTCAGGAAGGGTCTGTTTGTTGAGTACCCACGCTTGATCCATGCCAGGCAGCTCACTCAATGACAGTTGTGACCAAGTTTGTGTACTGTCGTAAATCCAGGCGGTCTGTGGGGTGATGACGACCCAAGTACTGGGCAAGTTGCTTTGTTCCCAAGGTGGTTGTTCATTGGGGGTCAGGTACGCGAGAGTGTAGGGGTACTCACCGGATCGAGGTACGGTCACGGCCGCGGGATATGGAAGGGTGACTGGTTGTACCGGGTTAAAGCTCAAGCGTCGGGTGTCCCAACTCAGTTCAAGGTCATAGGGGAACCGAGTCTCGAGTTCTTGAAAGGTTTTGTCGAGCTGTGCGTCCCAAACTGGTAGCCAACGCCACCAGACTTGCAGTGTGACGAGCGGGAGGATCACAAGAATATAGGCAGTGAACCAAAACAGCCAACTGAACCGAAGTTTCTGGGTTCTCAGCCACCGGTAAAACCGTGTGTCAGTCAAACTGGCAATTAATGTTGAACGAAAAACAGTTATCCACATGACCGGCTGAGTATAGCATGGTAGTTCACGCCTGTTTCATCATACATCTGGCCTTGTCTCGAGCAACAAGCGACGACCGCAACTGGTACACAAAGTCTGGTACAATTAGCCAACAGAGGAGTTCTATGATGTTTTCATTTGCAGACTTTGATCAAAAAGTCGATAAAGCTAAGGTTCACCTTCGGCAGGACCTAAGTACCTTGCGAACCGGTCGAGCTACTACTCAGTTACTGGACCCAGTTGTTGTTGAAGCCTATGGGACGCAGCTCAAGATTCACGAAGTTGCCAATGTAAGTGCCCCAGATGCCCACATGTTGATCGTAACTCCTTGGGACAAAAGTTTACTAGCCAACGTTGAGAAGGCCATTGCTAGTGCTGGGCTGAACTTGAGTCCAGTTGTGGATGGCCAAGTGATTCGCATCGTCGTACCAGCTTTGACTGAAGAGCGCCGCAAGGAACTGGTGAAAGTCCTGCATCAAAAAATCGAGGCTGGTCGCGTTATGATTCGCACAATCAGAACCGATACCAAGAAGGACATCGAACAAATGAAGTCTGAAAGTGGGGTCAGTGAGGACCAAATTAAGGCTTGGATAGAGCAGTTGGAAACTAAAACCAAAGCAGCTTTGGCTGAGCTTGACACTTGGGCTAGCGAAAAAGAAGCCGAGCTGATGACTATTTAAATCTGTCATGTCTGCACTTATCTTCATCATCATCTTATCGTTCCTGGTTGTGATTCATGAACTTGGTCACTACCTGGTAGCAAAGTGGTGTGGTGTCAAAGTGGAAGAGTTTGGACTTGGTTATCCACCTCGGGCTCTGAAGCTTGGTACATGGTGGGGAACTTTGTTTAGTCTCAACTGGATTCCCTTTGGTGGGTTCGTGAAGATGGAAGGTGAAGATGCGGTCCCCGGCGAAACCACGTTGTCTCAAAAATCACTGCAAGTAAAATCTGCCCCTCAACGATTAGCGGTGATCTTGGCTGGTGCAGCGGTCAACTTTATGTTTGGGGTGCTCGCCTTTGCGGTCGTTTTTTCAACTATGGGTATTCCTACCCCATTGAAAACTGCCCGAATCGGCCTAGTTCAGCCCGAGTCGCCAGCTGCAACAGCTGGCTTGCCAGCTAACGTCGAGTTGGTGGCTCTGACCGTCGGGGATGAAACAGTGAGCCAACCGAGTGTTGAGTCGGCTATTCAATTTATCAACTCACATCGAGGTCAAAACATCCACATAGCCACAACTGGCAGTTGTACCGCCCAAGGATGCCAGGAACTTGTCCAAAACTATACGGTGTACGCACGGACGCCGGAACAAACACCAGCCGGGCAGGGAGCAATTGGCATCGCTTTCGAGTCAGTGACGTTACAGTTTTATCCATGGTACGAGATGCCGCTGCGAGGTACTTGGTACGGTTTGCAACAGGCGGTGGAGTTGGGTGGTGACATGCTCATGGCGCTGCGTCAGGCCGTAGTGGAAGGTTTTACTCGTGGACAGTTACCAAAGGAATTGAGTGGGCCAGTTGGTATCGTGCACCAAGCCCAGGTTAATAATGTTTTCAGCCAGGGGTGGCTAGCCATGCTGTACTTTGCGGGTATGCTATCAGTCAATCTCGCTATCATGAATGTGTTGCCAATTCCCGCACTCGATGGTGGTCGGGCAGTATTTATTTTGCTTGAACCAGTGATTGGCAAAAAAAGACTTGCCAACTGGGAAGCTCAAATCCATTACGGTGGTTTTATCGTTTTAATTGGACTAATCTTGGCTGTGACAGCGCGAGATGTAGTAAGGATTGTATATGGCTCGTAATCGAACTCGCCTCGCCAAAATCAAAGCGGCCGCTCGGCGTCAAAGCAGCGGTCCGGTGGTAATTCACAGTGCGGACCAACACACAGCCCCAAGTCAAACACCTGTTCAAGCTAGCCACAACCTAGCTCAGGCTATGCAGTCAGTCTTTGGTTACCCAGTCAATTTGATTTACCGTGACTTACTGAAAACCGTGCTGTTGACAGCCCTAATTATTGTTATCATTGTAGGGATTGCACTTTGGCGACCGTAATCGTTGCTTGTAGTTGAGTAGTAAATCGTGGTACAACTATCGGGTTGAAAGCGAACTAATCATGACCAAAAAGACACTCCTGCTTCTGCTTATTTTGTACGTGGCGTCAGCCCTAGTATCGTACGGAGGTGTGAGTCTCTGGAGTAAGCGCGCCTCGCAAGTTGCTATGGAGCAAGTGACGCAAACCGGGTCTGAAGGCGAAGGTGAGACATCAGCTTTAACTAGTTTATTAACCATCAACCCTGGTGAGCCAAAAGATCAGGTTTGTCCTCTGAATGGCAAAATGTACACAGCCACTGAGAAGGCAGCCTGGGAAAAGAAACGACCTTTAGCTGTTATGATCGAAAACACTCCTGATGCTCGACCGCAATCAGGTTTGTCGAGTGCAGACCTTGTGTTTGAAGCAGTGGCTGAGGGCGGTGTGACCCGCTTTATGGCCTTTTTCTATTGTGGTGTGCAAGCCTATGACACGACCTTAGCTCCAATCCGGTCTGCTCGTACATACTATGTCAACTTAGCTTCTGGTTTTAATCGGCCACTGTATGTCCACGTAGGCGGAGCCAACATCGATGGACCGACCAATGCTTTGGGCCAGTTGCGAGAGTATGGCTGGACACAACAAAATGACATGGATCAGTTCTCGATCGGTTATCCAACATTTGTGCGAGACTACAACCGCATTGCTGGTAAAGAGATTGCTACCGAGCATACTATGGTGACTACTACCGAGAAACTTTGGGCTGTCGCAACTAAGCGTGGCTGGACAAACTTGTCACCAAGTCTCAAAGGTAAGGGCGGCAAAGTTATCCCTGGGACTGACTGGAAAGAAGGTTACACTGGTTGGACATTTGAAGACGGCAGTGCCAAAGGGCAAGCCCAAACCATCTCCTATGACTTCTGGAGCGGTTACTCTGATTACGCAGTCGAGTGGACCTATGATCCCAACACCAACACGTATTTGCGCAAGCACGGCGGTGAAGTTCACACAGACTTGAACAACGATAAGCAAATCGCAGCCAATAACGTGATTGTAATGTTGACCACCGAAAAAGGACCGCTCAATGAAAAGAAGCACATGATGTATGAGGTGATCGGCACCGGTGATGCGCTGATTTTCAAGAATGGTGAAGTTATCAAAGCTACCTGGTCAAAGAAGGATCGTGAATCAGAACTGCAGTTTACTGAGAAAGGTAAGCCAGTTGTTCTCGACCGCGGTCTAACTTGGGTGTCAGTGGTCGGCAAAACGACTGAAGTTAAGTACTAGCTCAATGAGGTTATTCATTGGCTTCTGGATCTCTGAGAATTGTGTTTGTCAAAAAGTCAGGGTAGAATCTGAGTACAGATTGTCTACTTCTAAGTAAGGTCGATATGAGTACATTACAAGACTTCATGATGTCCCGGGTGCGAGCTCGCTTGATGGAGTTGTTTTTTGGTCATCCAGAAGAGATGTACTATGTTCGGGAGATAACCCGAGCCACTAAAGAAGAGATCAACGCAGTTCGTCGCGAACTGGATCGGATGATCGCCTACGGATTGCTGAAGTGTGAACAACGCGGGAATCGTTTGTACTACTTCCTCAATAATCGCTATCTGTACTATCCCGAACTTCAACAAATGGTGGCAAAAAGCACTGGTTTGGGTCGTAAAATTCTCAAGTATCGCAGCAAGCTTGGTACACTTGAATACGTTATGTTTTCAGGTCGGTTTGTGCGTGGTTTGCGACCACGCGGAGATGAAGTTGATATTCTGATTGTTGGTGAAGTGGTACTCCCTGAGCTTCAAGCCATGATCAAGGAAGAAGAAACCAAACTGGGTCGTGAAATCAACTATGCCGTCTTTTCGGCGGAAGAGTTTGAGTTCCGAAAAACCCGTCGTGATCCCTTCGTGATGGATATTTTATACGGGACCCGCGTCATGATCGTGGGTAGTGAAGATGAGTTCACGTTCCGGCAAATTGCTGGTTTAACTACTCCTGCCTAGAACCTATGTCAAAGAGTAGACCACTGCAAACCTTTTTATTTATTTGTGCGCTCAGTGTGATCGCTAGTTTAATCGCGCTACCCAAAGAGTGGCCAATCGATGTCACGGTAGCTGGTCGACGATTTACTACTACCATCCGGGGTCCCCAGCCATACTTAAAATTGGGAAACTGGGAGTGGCAACCCAGCTGGAATTTGAAGCAAGGCTTAGATATTCAAGGTGGCATGCAGGTGGTTTTGCAAGCTGACATGTCGAAAATAGACCCGGCTGACCGCGGAGATGCATTGACGTCAGCACGGGAAATTCTCAAGCGTCGAGTGGATTTGTTTGGTATAGCTGAGCCAGTTGTACAAACCGCGCAACAAGGTGAGGATTACCGGATTTTGGTAGAGTTACCTGGTGTCCAGAACCCTGACCAAGCTTTACAGCTGATCGGAACGACAGCAGAACTTGATTTCCGTTTGCCAGCAAGTCAGGCGGCGGTGGCAAGTGACTCAGCCACTGCATGGATTGAAGGTTTCCGAACGACAGGCTTGACCGGTCAAAACTTAAAGCGAGCCCAGGTCCAGTTTGACCCACAATCTGGCGAACCAGTAATCGGTTTGGAGTTCGACGCAGTTGGACGCGATTTATTTGGGCAGTTGACGACTGACCACACAGGCGAAATGTTGGCCATTTTTATTGATGATTTTCCAATCGCCATGCCTACTATCAATACCCCGATTTTAGACGGTCGTGCTGTTATGACCGGCCAGTTCAGTTTGTCAGAAGCCCAGCAGCTGGCCATCCAACTCAACGCGGGTGCACTGCCTGTCCCGATTACCGTCCTTGAACAACGAAATTTGGGTGCGAGTTTGGGGTTTGAGTCGGTAAAAGCCAGTCTGCAAGCTGGTTTACTGGGGATTGGTTTAGTGATGGTATTTATGATTGCCATTTACGGCTGGCAAGGTTTCTTGGCCTGTATGGCACTCGTTGTGTATGCCTTGTTGACGATTGCTACCTACAAAATTCTGGGGATTACCTTAACATTACCTGGTTTAGCTGGCTTATTGCTGTCAATTGGGATGGCAGTCGACAGTAACATTTTGGTGTTTGAACGATTGAAAGAAGAGCTGCGGCGCGGTCGGGCCTTTTCACAAGCGATGCAGCTGGGATTTGGACGAGCTTGGGATAGCATCAAAGACGCCAACGTTGCGACTTTGCTGACAGCCAGTATTTTGGTTAATCCACTCGATTGGCCGTTTCTGAACACCAGCGGCTTGGTTCGCGGCTTTGGTATCACGCTCCTGATTGGGGTGGTAATCAGTTTGTTCACTGGTTTGGTAGTGACGCGCACTCTAATGCGCTTATTTTTGAAAGGGTCAGAGTCATGATTGATTTCATGAAATTTCGATGGCTGTATCTGGCTATTTCAGCACTAGTGATCGTCCCTGGACTGATTTCATTGGCAATGAATGGTTTGCGACTAGGTATTGATTTCACTGGGGGTGCACTTTGGGAAGTCAGTGGAGCCCGAATTCCCGAAAATCTAAGTCAGAGTGAAGCACAAGCCGTTTTAGGGCCGGTTTGGGAAGTGGAAGTGGTGCAGGCCAGTGGGGACCACGTCTATGTTTTGCGTGGTAAAGCAATGACACCCGAGCAACATCAACAAGCTTTGCAGGTGGTGACGGCTGGGTGGGGACCTGTAGTCGAACACCGATTTACCACCGTAGGGCCGGTACTGGGCCAAGAACTAATTAGCAAAACACTAGTGGCGGTGGCATTGGCCGCTGGCGGAATTACCCTGTATGTTTGGCGACAGTTCCGGCAATTGTCATTTGGAGTGTGTGCCATTTTAGCAATGTGCCATGACTTACTTGTATTGTTGGGGGTATTTAGCTTATTGGGAGTTTGGTGGGGCGTGGAAGTTGACGTGTTGTTTGTGACCGCCTTGCTGACCACCTTATCTTTTTCAGTGCATGACACTATCGTAGTGTATGACCGGGTGCGTGAAATCAGTCGCCAGCAACCGAGGCTCGCACTCAAAGAAGTGCTGAACATTGCAGTTACCCAAACTTTGGGTAGATCAATTAATAACTCAATGACGATTATCATTATGTTGCTTTGTTTAACACTTCTGGGCGGAGAAAGTATTCGTTACTTTGCTCTGGCGTTGTTAGTTGGGGCAGTGACTGGCACGTACTCATCGACATTTACAGCTGCTCCGCTCCTGTTGGCTTGGCAAACACTCAGTCGAAAAAAATAACTCACCTGATGGATGCGTGACTTGTTAGGGTTGGTTCGGCCAAACTTTTTTCCAGATGATATCAGCGAGTAAGATTAAGCTGCTAGTCGCGATAATGCTCACCCAGTCATGAACAGACAGTGGAGTGGTCTTGAGAATGTGTTGTAAAGGCCACCAGTAGACGGCAGCGAACTGCAACACAGCTGCGCAGGTTAGGGCGATGAGTAGATTACGATTTCCAAAGGGTGGTAGTTCAAAGATGGTGCGCTGTTCCGATCGGGCGTTCCAGGCGTTAAACCACTGGATGACAGCTAAGGTAGTTAACATGAGAGTTCTAGCCCGATCTAGATCAATATCGATGTGCCAGCGGAAGTAACTTAAGCCCAGCACACTCATCAGAAGCCCAGTATAGATTAATCTGCCAACCAGCCGCCTATCGAGCAACGTCCGTCGTCGCCCACGAGGTTTCGCTTTCATCAAATCGTATTCCGGTCCTTCGGTAGCCAAGGCCATGTCAAAAAAAGCATCAGTGATGAGGTTCAACCAAATAATTTGGGACGCGAGCAATGGAAGCGGCCAACCGACGATGAGGGCGATTAGAATCAAGAGCAGCTCCCCAACTGAGGTAGACAAAAGATAAAAAAGGACTTTCCGGAGATTGCTCCACACCAACCTCCCTTCTTGGATTGCAGTCACCAGCGTGGCGAATCGGTCATCAGTAATGACCATATCTGATGCTTCTTTCGCGACATCAGATCCAGATCGACCCATAGCCACTCCCACGTCGGCCTGCTTCAAGGCAGGTGCATCATTGACGCCATCGCCTGTCATGGCAATGACTTTTGATTGCGACTGAAGCAAATGGACTAAGTTGAGCTTAATTTCGGGGGTTGCACGGGCAATAATACTTGCTTGGGCCAACTTAAGCGATTGCTCATCCGGTGGTAGTTCGGAAAGTTGGCTGCTCATGAGCAACGGTTCAGTAGGAAGATTCAGTTGCCGACCAATTTCTTTGGCCGTGTCAGGGTGGTCTCCCGTGACCATAATGACCTGAATGCCACTGGTTTGACATGTTTGAATTGCCGTAAATGTGTCGGAGCGAAGAGGATCATTCAAGATTAAGAGTGCGGTGTTATCAAGGGGTGGTAGTTGGCCATCACTCAGTTGTTTGGTGGGGTCTGACGAAGTCACACTCCAGCCAAGGGCGATGACCCGATTGCCCGCTCGAGCTGAATGCTTTGTTTTGGCAATGATCCACTCGCGACGGGGGCAGTGTTGGGCCAAGCTCTCTGGTGAACCTTTGGTTACACTGAGATACTTTCCATCACTACGTTTGTACACCAAGCTACTCCAGCGTCGGTTTTGATCAAAAGGGGCAATAAAAACGAGACGCAACGTAGTGTGAAGATCACGACTAAAGATTTTCATCTTGGCTGCTAATACGGTCAAAGCTACCTCGGTAGGATCACCAATTGGTAGGTACTGTCCGTTGGAACTTAGTTCAGTTTGAGCTTGGGTAGACAGGGCTGCTGCTCGCAAAACATCCTCAAGAAATGGCTGCTCTGTCAAGTGAACTACCTGCTGGTTGTCCAAAATTGTACCTTCAGGTACAAAGCCATCACCGGTTACGGTCCAGGTTTGACCAGGAGCTAGGATTCGGCTCACCATCATTTCACCTCGGGTAAGAGTCCCAGTCTTGTCAGTACAGATCACCTCAACACTGCCCAGTGTTTCCAGTGTGTCAAGTTTGCGAATCACACTGCGTTGTTTGGCCATTCGCCATAAACCAAGCGATAGTGTTACAGTCACTACCACGGGTAGTCCCTCGGGAATAATAGACACCACCAAGCTGACAATTGTGGTTACCAGCACGGTGCTTGGTAGCTCTCGCCACCATCCAATCACTCCGACTATGCCAACAGCCACCAACACCAGGAGCATTAAAGTTCGACTAAATTGACGAATTGTGGTTGCCAGTGGCGAGCTGAGTTCGTGAGCCGTCTCAATCAAATTTGAGATGCGGCCTAGCTCGGTATCTAGACCAGTGGCTGTCACTATCGCTTGCCCTTGGCCCTGGGTAACCAGTGCCCCCATCCACACCATATTATGTTGATCGCTGATCAGGGCTATATGAGCAAGTTTTTGAGTTGATTTTCGACTTGGTAATGATTCGCCTGTTAAGTGTGCTTCGTTACACTGCAAGTTATAGCTTGCCATTAATCGAGCATCAGCGGGAACTCGATCACCAGGCTCCAGGTGAACAATGTCGCCAAGTACCAGTTCTTTCGCAGGGATCACATGGAGTGTTCCGTCGCGCAGCACTTTTGTGGTCGGAGTTAGGAGTTGGCGAAGTGATCTGACCCGTTGTTCAGCTCGAGCTTCTTGGACAAAACCAATCAAACTATTAATGCCAACTACCATTAAAATGACCCAAGTGTCGCTGGTTTGTCCAACCAACCAGTTAACTACCGCCGCCCCAAACAATAAGTAAATCAAGGGACTCTGGAACTGTTTGAGGTACAGCCAGAGAAAGTTAAGTGGTTTCTGTGTCGGTAGTTCGTTAGGTTGGCTGGCTTTTTGGAGTTCGATAACTTGGTGCGATGAGAGGCCGCGTTCACCAGACACATGCAACTGATTGAGAATCGCCGTTAAATCAAGTTGGCTAGGTGGTTGATGCCAAGTTGGAGTCATGGTGCAGATGTTGACGCCACTCGCGAGCTTTAGCAAGCAGAGTGTCCTTGGTGTTCAGGTCTGGTTGGTCGAGAACCAACTCCAGTAAATACTTGAGAGCTTCACCCAGCTCTCGGCTTGGTTTAAAACCAGCTTCGTTCATTAACACGGTACCATCAATTGCTAAATCAGTCACGTCCATTGGCTGATGTAACTGAGCAATCATGCGCGCTTTCAACTCTTCGAGTCGCCAACTCGTTTTCTTAGCGCCGCTGCCCAGCCGATCAGCTTCACGTAAGTCCAGTAAATCATCGAGGTGTTCTAGGCCGACCTGACGCATCAAGCGGCGGATGGCAGCATCACTGTTTTCTGGTTGGTAATGGAACATATGATATCTGACGAGGATGAACAACCGATCAATATCATGACGAGCCAACCGCAGTCGTTGACCAACTTTTTTGGCCACCCGAGCACCAACCACCTCATGATTGTAAAACGTGATTTGAGATCCAGAGCGACCTTGTGTTTCAGGCTTAGAGATGTCATGGAGTAACGTGGCTAGCCGAACGATGGGATCAGGTGATGGGCAACATCGTAGAGCGTCCAAGCTGTGTACCCAAACATCCGTGGTGTGATGCCCACCTTGTTGGACTCCTTGCGCTGCTAACAGTTCTGGCAAGACGAACTCCAACAGCCCAGTGTCTGCAAGCAACTCAACCGCTTCGGCTGGAAACGGACTAGCCAGCATTTTCAAAAACTCATCCCGGATGCGCTCCTGGCTAATGTGCTGGAGTAACGTGGCTTGTTGACTGAGGTGTTCATACGTCTGGGATTCAATTTCACAGTTGAGCTGAACACTAAATCGAATGGCCCGCAGCATTCGCAGGGCATCTTCTTGAAAACGTCGCTGTGGGTCACCCACTGTCCGAATGGTGCCAGTTTTAAGATCGGCTTGACCATGATGGTAGTCCAATAACATGGCCTCAACCTCCATCAGCGCGGTGGCTGGTGGTTGACCACTAAACAGCTGAGATAGCTGTTCAGCTGTTACAGACAGAGCTAAAGCATTGATGGTGAAGTCTCGCCGCTCGAGATCTTCAACGAGTGTTTTTCCCCAAGTCATGGAGCTGGGTTGGCGGTGATTATCATACAGCTCGTCGGTGCGATAGGTTGTGATTTGAAAACTTGGCACCAATGGGTGCGCTGCATCAACCTCAGGTAACGGTTCAGACTGGAGTGAAGTGTGTAACTTAGTAGCCTTAGCCACGTCGATAATCCGAGGGCGAGGATCGGGTACTGGTTGGAGCTTGGCGAGCTCGGCTGCTGTGAGTGGTTCACCCAAAATAGTGTTGACGTGATCAAATGTTAAGCTGACCGTCCCAAATTGGTTTTCATAAAAACTGTCTGGAAAAACAGCTTGGATTTGGTCTGGCGTGGCATTGGTGGCAAAGTCATAGTCAAAAAGTAATGGGTGTTTTGTGATTGCGGGGGCGTAGGGGTACGCCTGTTGTCCAATCATGATGTCGCGAACTGCTCCTCCCACGAGAAACACTTCATAGCCAACGGTTTGTAGCTGGTGCATTATCCAGAGAGCGTGTAAGCTAAGCGCAAGTTTCATAGATTAAAGAATAAGGCATTGTACAATGAATTCGTCCCAAAACTCCAGGCGTTGGCTGGCCAAAAGTGACAAGCAGCCAACAACCATGGCCGAGATCCATAAGTTGTTATTGGTTAATCGCGGTGTGAGTGACGAGCCAAGTTTTTTTTCACCACGGTCTCCTGTTGAGATGCAGCTCGGTGAAGTTGGGATCGATGAGGCTCAGGTCACGGTTGCCTTGGATCGAATTGAGCAAGCTCGACAGCAGCAGGAATCAGTTCTGGTGTTCGGTGACTATGATGTTGATGGAATCACCGCTACCGCTGTCATGTGGGAAGCGTTGCAAGCGATTGGAATCACAGCGCAGCCCTTTATCCCGCATCGGGAGAAACACGGCTACGGACTGTCCACCCGGGCAGTTGACGAAGTATTAGCTGGTGCCTCTCGACCAAGTCTGATCATCACGGCTGATAATGGTATCGTTGCCCATGCGTCTTTGACCCGGCTGGCTGAAGCCGGAGTTGATGTGATCGTGAGTGATCACCATCAACCAGAAGATGCTGGTTATCCACCGGCCTTAGCTGTAGTGCATAGCACGAAGCTGTGTGGTTGCACGGTAGCGTGGTTTTTAGCGCAAGCCATAAAACGACGCTTTCTTGACGACTACGATCCAAGTACCGATACCAAGCTCGGTTTAGACCTTACTGTTTTGGCTACTGTTGCCGATCAAGTACCTCTACTTGGTGCCAATCGCAGTTTTGTTGTCCATGGCTTGCCTGCTCTCCGACGGAGCGAGCGCGTTGGTTTGCAAAGTTTGATGACATGGGCCAATGTGGCACCTTCCACAATTACCACGACCACCATTAACTTTGGTTTAGCACCCCGTTTGAATGCCATGGGTCGGCTTGCTCATGGCCTCGATGCCTTGCGTCTCCTGTGTACCACCAATCGTGATCGAGCACGGCAACTTACGCAGGTAATTTCTGACATGAACTCACGGCGGCAGGAACTGACGGCACAGTGGCTAACAACTGCTCGCCTAGCAGCAGAAGCCCAGGCAGCCGAACGTGTTTTGGTGGTTGCCTCGACTGAGTATCACGAAGGGGTGATCGGTTTACTGGCTGGCCGGTTGATGGAGGAGTATGCCAAACCCACCATTGTGATTGCGGTGGGTGAATCAACAGCCAAAGCGTCCGCTCGTTCAATCAGTCAAGTTAATGTAGTGGAACTCATCCGGCAAGTTCGTCACGATTTGCTGGAGGTCGGTGGTCATCCGATGGCGGCAGGTTTTAGTTTGGAGGTGAGTAAGATCAAGATCGTAACCGATCAGCTGCATACCTTGGCTCGCGAGCGTGTCCAGCCAGAATGGTTAGTGCCCGGCCTTGAGCTGGAAGCCTACTTGCCTGCCGATCTTGTCACAGCTGAACTCGCCGATGAGGTAGCTACTTTTGAGCCATTTGGAGCCGGAAATCCACAACCAGTTTTTGGGTGGCAGAAACTAGCGCTGACCAAAGTGGAAACCTTTGGCAGTGACAAGCAGCATCTGCGTTTAAAACTAGCGGTTCCAACTCAGTCGCAACCAGTGACGGCCCTGGCTTGGGGCAAAGCTGATTTAGCTGAAGAGCTCAAAGCTGGTAACCAGATTGATGTGGCGGCAGCCCTCGAGTGGAACGAGTGGCAAGGTCGCCAGTCGCTCCAATTGATGATCAAAGATTTACGCCTCAGCCGGTTGGGTGAGCACTTGTAAGCGGTAAGTTTCCAGAGCCAGCAGTTCCAAGTCAATTTGTCCCTTATAGATATGCTCGTAGAAGTACGTCGCAAACTGGATGGTGTTGGTAGCCGAGCCAGTTAGCTCAGCGACAGCTTGCCAAAACGCGATCACTTGGTTGGTTTTTTCGTCAATACCGCCACTGATCTCGGATTCGTGAATCTCATTCAAAGCCGCTTGGTTATAGCGCTTCCTTTGGATGATGGCCTGTCTGGCGGTCAGTACATCGATATAGTATTGCTTGTCTTTAACGACTGGCATAGTGATTTGGCCCTTTCTGTTCGGCAGCTTCGTAGATAATTGGTAGTAGCACTTCATGTAACAGATTTGAAAAATCGTTGCGGTATCGCTCGAGGCTACGCTGGTTGGCAACGCGCAGTGCCAGCTCAGCGCGGGATTTTTGCAACGGGAATCGGCTCAAGCGGCTGGCTACAAATCGACAGCTAGTGATAGCTTGATCGCTGTTTTGATGGATTGTGTTGACCGCTGTCGGTTTCATAATTTGTTCGAACCATACACGATCTTTATTCCGCCACTGTTGATACAACGTCCCATTAATTTTGACAACACCGTGTACCTCATGGGATTTTTGGATCGGGGTTTTTGCGATTCTTGGATCATCACTGGGATAGAGGTCCTGCACAATATAGCTTGGATACATGTCGGGATTACCCAGAAAAGTGGCCCGACTCCAAAGACCCATCAAAAAGGCAGAAGCAAAACAGGAAATCTTACCAGACTCAGCAATCTCCCATGGATCGAAATGTAACCGGCGACCAGTTTGGTAGTATGTATCAGCTGGGCCTTCAAATCGCTCGTTAAATAAGTTTACAAACTCAGTTGTTGAAGTTGCACCACAAAAATACTGACCGACTAGTTCAGCGAATCCCACCATGACACCTGCAGTGAGCAGGTCCATGTAGCGTCGTTGTTCAGTGTTTGTTCGTGCCATAACCAAAAACCCCGCCGGTGTGGCGGGGTGTTGTTTGTGCTTTTTTTTACTTACGCTGCACTACACACCCGCCCTTGGGTCCAAATAAGGGCAAAGACTTGACGGGTAGTGGTGTGATGCATTTGATACATACCAAAGAGCTATTTTAGCGAAATAAACATATATGTCAACCAAAAAAATTGTGATATACTTACGGGCGTAGTCATTGATCGAGTTTGACTTGATCTACTTGGGCCTGACAACCCCGAGCAACTAAGCGGGTAAGCCCGAAATCGCTGGAAATAAGTAGTGAAGAGGTTGGCACCTTTTCTCAAGCAATTGAGAAAGCCTTTTCGTTTTAGCCAGGTTGGTTAAAACGAGAGGGCTTTTTTTGTAGCTCGTTAGAAACATTATTTTATATAAAGCCCCGCTACTGGCGGGACAAGGAGTTGTATGACCAGTTCAACAACCACCCAGCAACTACCAATTGGCCAAGTGGCCTCGCAATTGGGTCAGACCGTGACCCTGGTAGGTTGGGTAGATACCAAACGTGACCATGGTAAGTTAACGTTCATTGATTTGCGCGACCGCACTGGCAAGCTCCAGTGTGTGGGTTTTCAAATGATGGGTGAACTGACCACTGAGTCAGTTATTTCTGTGACAGGATTGGTCAAAGAGCGACCTGCTAAGTTGGTCAACGCCAACGTCATCAATGGCAATATTGAGTTTGAGGTCAAAGCTTATGAGATCTTGAATCCAGCCAAAGAGCTTCCCATTTTGGTGGAGGGTGATGGTCGTGAAGTTAGTGAAGAAGTCCGGTTGCGTTACCGCTATTTAGACCTTCGCCGCGAACGGATGCGTAACATTGTTAAGCTTCGATCAGACTACTTCCGGGCCTTGCGCGAAGCACTATACGAGCAAAACTTTACTGAAGTCGAAACCCCTATGTTGACCAAGTCAACCAAAGAAGGAGCCCGCGACTTTGTGGTACCGAGTCGTTTTCAACCTGGTAAGTTTTATGCCTTGCCCCAGAGTCCCCAACAGTACAAGCAGCTGTTGATGACCGCTGGTGTTGAACGGTACTTCCAGTTTGCCCGGTGCATCCGTGACGAAGACTTGCGCGCTGACCGTGGTTTTGAGTTCACCCAGCTCGACTTAGAGTTGAGTTTCGTCGAGCGTGATGACGTCATGCAAACAGTGGAGTCGATGGTTAAGTCGGCTGTTAAGGCAGTTGGTGGCAAGCTCAAGGCTGAGACCTTCCCAGTGGTTGATTACCAAGATGCTATGGCCAAGTATGGTGCCGACCGCTTCGACTTGCGCAGTGAAGAGGATAAAGCCAATGGCGTTCTAGCTTTTGCCTGGGTGGTTAACTTTCCATTCTTCAAACAAGTAGACAAGGCTGATGCAGCCGAAGTTCGTGATGGCAAGAGTGGTTGGACCTTTACTCATAATCCATTCAGTGCACCGTTGCCTGAACACCAGGAGATGCTGCTGAAAGGTGAGCAGATCGGCGAGATTTTGACCACGCAGTACGACTTGGTTTGTAACGGTTATGAAGTAGGTGGTGGCAGCATCCGCGCTCATCGACCAGAGTTGTTGGCCGCAACGTTTAAAGTCATGGGGTACTCGGATGAGGAAATTCGTGACAGTGTCGGCCACATGTTGGACGCGTTTGAAGTGGGAACCCCGCCGCACGGTGGTATTGCGTTAGGTCTTGACCGGATGGTGATGCTGTTGGCTGGTGAAACCTCACTCAAAGAAGTCATCGCTTTCCCAATGACCGCCTCTGGCCGGACCGCCGTGATGGATGCCCCAAGCCCAGTCACTGACGAGCAGCTGGCCGAACTGCATCTGAAGGTGATAAACAAGTAACCGAATCCAGTTTGTTACCAACCGGATTGTGAAAGCGGTTCGAAACCCAGTACAATAGTGATTGGTTATGGCTGGATTACGCGCAGATCAGTGGTTAACGTTGGGGGTGGTTGTAGCTTGCGTGGCTGCTACAGGTCTAACGAAGACTACTCACTGGGTTGTAGCAGGTAGTGAACTTCAACCTCAGTCACACACAGTAACTTTGGTAAAGCCCGCACCGGTGCCAGTGCCTGATGTTCCAGGTGCACAACTAGTTCCACCATCTGTTTCTGCTCAGGCTGTGATGGTGCAGGATGTGGCGAGCGGCAGCATTTTGCTGGAAAAAAGTAGCACCCAGCCTCGGTCACCTGCCTCAACCACCAAGTTGCTAACGGCTTTGGTTGCCAAACATATTTATCCACTTGATCAGATAGTGACCATTGGTGAAGAAGCTTTTAGTCAAGGCACTGTCATGCAGTTGACAGTCGGTGAACAACTCACTGTTCACAATTTGCTCTATGGTTTACTGATGACTTCAGGAAATGATGCGGCGTTTGCTTTAGCCAATCACCATCAACTTGGTTACAGTGGCTTTGTGGCGGCGATGAATCAAGCAGCTAAAGAGTGGTCGCTCAAGGACACTCACTTTACCAATCCGTCTGGTCTAGATCAAACTAACCATTTGACTACAGCTCGGGATTTGGCGCTACTCGCACGAATTGCTAGCCAAGATCAGGTGGTGCGGCCGATACTCAGTACGAAGCAGTACACTATCAGTGACATCACGGGACAGCGTCAGCACCAGTTGCGATCAACGAACCAACTGTTAGGGGCAGATAAAGGTGTCGTAGCGGGGAAGACAGGGACTACAGAGCTAGCAGGCGAGGTGTTGGTCAGCATAGCCGATGTTAAAGGTCACGAAGTGGCTATCGTGGTAATGGGTAGTAGTGATCGTTATGGTGATACCTCTGCCATTCTTGACTGGCTCAAGCAACACTATCGCTGGATTGAACCTGAGTAACTTGCTACACTACCTGTATGCCAACCACCACTAATACCGGCCCAAACTTGACGATGGTGGCGTTTCTAGGTCGGCAAGCAGTTAAGTTTGGAGCAATTGCAGTCGTAGCATTAATTGTGGGTCGAACGATGTTTTCAGCTTTCAGTGCCTACTGGAAAGCGACACATCCACCGCCACCACCACCACCAACGGTGGGATTTGGGTTACTGCCTGCCATAACTTTTCCTGAGCAGAGTAGCGAGGATAAGCCAGCCTCTTATACTCTGGAAACAGCCACGGGAACTACCCCAAACTTCGGTGATCGAGCCAAAGTATTTTTCATGCCTCGCTCCAGTCCAAGTTTGTTAGCTGACGAGGATGCTCGTAAACGGGCAGCAAATCTGGATTTTTTGTTTGATCCACAGATTCTCGATGAGCGAACGTACCGGTGGACCAAGTCAAAACCGATCGAGTCTACACTCGAGATGGATATCCAGACCAATCGTCTGGAGTTAACCACAGACTTTTTGAGTCGGCCGGAGCTGTTGGCAGACAAGGATTTGCCAGATACATTTAAGGCTGTCTCACAGGTCAAAAGTTATTTGCAACGAGCACAACTACTGTCTTCAGACATGGCAACGGTTGCTGGTAAAACCAAGTTTCTAAAAGTAGTTGGGGGTGAGTTGGAAGAGGCTGTCTCTGTATCTGATGCCAACTTTATTCAGGTTGACCTGTTCCGTAATCCCATTGATGGTCGGTATCAGATGTACACGCCGAATGGACGTGGTTCTGTTGAGGCAATCGTGACCGGGGCTTTTGATAATAACGACGGGATCGTTCGTCTCAATTACGACTACCAACCAGTCGAGTACGCTCAGGTTCATACGTATCCGCTGCGCAGTTCACAGGCAGCTTGGAAAGTTTTGCAAGCTGGCGAGGGGTATATTGCGAATCCTGGTAACGGTCAACAAGCTGTAATTCGGGATATCTACCTGGGGTATTTCGATAGTTTCGATGAACAGGATTACTTACAGCCGATTTACGTTTTTGAAGGTGATGATGGCTTTTTGGGCTACGTGCCTGCACTGGACCAGCAGTACGTGAGCCAGTCGACGGCAGACGGTAATTAGTAAGCAGCTTACTTCTAGTGCGTGACTTGTTTTCTTTTTTTTAGGCACCTATTATGGAGTTATGTGTGTGATGGTCGATGCGGGTCTTCGTAGTCAGGTTGTGCCTGTTGGTGAGGTGGTGGCTGCTACTGAGCACCCATGGCTAGAGAAAATGCGTGGCCAAGTGTACGAGGGGTCATTGGCAGAACTGGTTTCGCAAGTGGTGAGCAGCGATCCTGATGAGTTTAAGGGATTGCTATACGCCCTTGAGAAAAATCCGGAATTGAGTACCCTGATCGGCAAGAAGCTCAACATCAAAAACTGGGAAAAAGCACTCTATGACGAAGCTAATTACCAGTTTACTGATCGTAGACGCGCCATGGCTGAGGTCATTTTTAATGCGGGTGATTCGATAACGCGTCAGGCGAACAAAGAAGGCAAAACACGTGAGGATCGATTGGCAAATCCTCCAGTAGTGACAACTGTTATTGAGGATGGTTTGTTTGAGGTTAGTGACGATGGTGAGGGGATGGATTTAAAAACCATCGTTACGAAGTTGCTCATTCCTAAAATTACTGGTAACACGGATCTGACAGACCAAACCACAGGTCGGTTTGGAGTCGGTTTTTACTCATTGCTCAATTATCTTAACGAACCAAATTCGAGTATCACTATCAAGTCCAAGACTCGTGATGCCAAAGCTGGCGTGTCGGTCACCCTGACTAGGGTAGCAACTGCTGATGGTTTCCAGAATGGCAGGTACCAGGTTTCGATCAAACCTCTGACGGATATTGAGCAGGCGCAGCTGACAGCAGAGCAGGTGAAAACCAAAGTGACCGTTCAATCTGCAGCTATCCAAGCTACCGAAATTGAGGACTACTTGTCAAATGTGTTGCAAGATTTACCGGAGAGCCGAGCCAAGGTTAAAGTGAGAAGCCGTGGTAATGAAAAAGAGCTGAACAATACGTCACACCTCAAAGAGCACGTTTTTTCCGTGGGTCGTTTTCTTTACAGTCCCGAAGTTGGAGAACAGTGCCGAGTCAGAATTGATGTCGGTGGGGTGTTAGTGGAGGAAATTGAAGTAGCAGGTTTTCAGATTCCAAAGCAGTTGGTGTTTGACTTACCACTCACCACCGAGTTACCCAAGTCACGTGACAAAGTTGAGTTAAATGAGGCTGTTGCCACGGCTTTCAACGATCTCCTGGCTTTAATCTTTCAGATTCCCATGGAGCAACAGCAAAAAGCCCAGCTACTAAATGGTTTAGCCGAGGCTGTCAAAATCCTTCAGTCCCGAAACAAGCTCGTCAAAAATAACTTACAACTCGATAAGAGTTTTAGACGCCTGGCCATGCATTGGGTACTCGATTTACCTCCTGAAATGACCTTGCTGCCCAATGGCCATGAGCTGGCAGCGGTCAACTTGACTAACGTATTGAGTTTGAATCAAGAACTAATCCCATTTAATGTTCGGGTCAAAGATCGCACAATTCAAGAGGTAGATGGGGTGAAAATTATCAAAGTGCCATTTCAAGAGCCGACTCGGGCCTTAGCCGTTTGCGGTGATGTGATTTTGCTCAATGAAAAAATCGATGACAACGATCCTCACATGAGACCTGTTTTAAGTGCATTGCTTGACGTCTACAATCTAGCAGTCGATGACGACTTAAAAATTAAGAATCCATATAAACTGTCTCGGACAGTCACGAGTCCAGAGTCAGATCAAAAACGACCAAAACTTGAGTATCAACCAGCTCAAACATCGGCGGGGGATGTTTCGCCATTCGGAGAAGCAATGTCAGCTGGCACAGGCAGAGCAGGTGGCGAGTATCGTCGTCGTCGATCAGAAGAAGCTGCCGACAGTAAAGCTCGGAAAGAAAGACTGGCTCACTTTATCGAGACATACCGATCCATGCCAGGCCAACTTAGAGTTCATGTAGCTCGCGTGAGGGGCGAGCAGATAATTGAGCCAGAGCAAGTGATGAGTTACGGTGAGTATCTTGAGCAAGTTCGAACGGAGCAGGCAAAAAAAGAAGAAACAGGGCGGGGCAGGTTAAAAGCTTTCAACCAAATGGACAACATTCTTAGGGGAATGGGACGAAAGGGTGTGAATCGATCGGATGATGGACCAGATTATCGGATCGAAATAGCTGCCGAATTTGAAACAGTTGAAAAATTGCAACTTTTTTATGTCAAAAAAGTTATAACTGACGTTGTAGCCACGATGGGTGAAGATATCGAGCCTTACTCATCTATTCTGACTCCATTAAAACTTGGCGCTGATGTAGATCTAGTATCTCAAGTGGTTACTGACACAACGGCCAATGAATGCCTGAGATTCTTTTTAGACATGAGAGGTGCAAATCAGTTTGAGCAAACTCAAAAAATTGCTCAAAAAGTGGGACTGTCTGCTGAATTAACCAGCGAATGGACAAGCTATGTACAAGGTCGTCGAAATAAAAATAATGTCAAAGAGTCTGAGGCAACGCGCGAATTTATTATTACACAATTTAGAAACCAGTCACACAGTGACAGTGACAAAGTTAAGCTAGCTACGTTTGGGCTCTGGTGCCAAGTGCTGACCGCCCTGAATGAAGCTGTAGTTGTGCTGACTGACACCGAGTTACTGCGACACATAGTCCGATCTGGTGAACTGGGTAAGCTGATTGCTGAGCGCCGTATCCGAGTCGATCTCTCACTTTTTAATGCAGAAAAAGTGAATGTAGAACCAGACGATGAATTGGCCCGTGAAACAAACATGCTCAGTAACATTTTTGATACACATTTTTTTGCGGCTATCTTTAACACCCCTCGCACCTTAAGAATGCTGAACTCACCTCAAGCCACAGCCGAAAATAAGGTGCGCTTTTTGAAGTGGTTTATCCAGTACGATCGACAAAAAGAAATCGATATCGAAGCGTACAAAGCAAAATTTACCAGAAGTGAAGAACCAAGCTTATTTACTGATCAAGAACCCACCGTTGAGTCGTTAACAGTCGAAATATCAAGGTCAGGAATGACTCACGATAAGTTGAGGATGGAGGCACTGTATGCTGGGATTGCTGAGCCAGCCGTCCGAGCTGCCATCGACCAAAATCAGCACATTTTTGTTGAGCTCTACATGGACCCTGAGATTCGCCAGTATCTTTTTAAGGAGAGATTAAGTACCTCACAATACGTAATCATTGAAATGGTCAGGAGTCTGGCTGACCCAGTGCACATTCTAACCAAGCCGTTACATAAAGAGAATGTGGTCAAACTCGTCAAAACAGCCATGGCAGAACAGATCAGTGCAAACAGTGACTGGTTAAGAGTCATGATTGCTTTAACAAGCTACCCACCAGAAGTATTTGACCAGTACTTACAACTAGCACTGCAAGAGAGGCAGATACTGTACACCAATAAATTGAGTTCTTTTCGCTCAATGGTGATCATCGAGAATGAAACACCAGAAATGGTCAAGGAAAGAATTACTGTCTTCAAAGACATGCCAGCTGAGTTTCTGCAGTCTTTTTTACAAATTCAAGACCTGCTCATCAATGTACAACCTGGGACCAAGCTGGCTGAGTACCGTGACCAAACGGGCGAGACACATAAAAAGTTGTTGAACGTTTTTCAAGATATTCTAAAACGGCCGGCTCCCCAGGTAAAAGAGCTTATCAAGCAGTTATCGAGAGCTGTCGATGACATGAGTGCTGGCAAGGTTGATTGGGGCGTGTACAGTACCGAAGTCCGCGCATATTTAGATTTCTTATCTGGTCTGAGCCAGGGTATCAGCACTGATTCAGTCGAGATTAATCCTGACCGAGCAGTGAATGTGCAGGCCAGTCATTTGGTTGCCAACTACTTATCTCAAGAGAAACAAGACTCAGCCGCCCTGCTTGAAGTATTTAAAACTACTGCCAAGGGTGATGTCTTGCCAGCTTTGAGTCGAGAGCTTGGTCAACGTCGCATTGAGCATGCGGTCAATTACCAGGGAATTGAAAGTTTCAACTGGTTGCGCGAGCTGGTTCAAAATACCTACAACGCGACTCGTGGTCAAGAAAACCCATTTGCCGATGTGAAAGCGTTTGCCAAAGACGACCAACTCACTGTTTCCGTTGAAGACAATGTGGGAATGACACTGCAACAAGTTCTCAATAATTTGCTGATTCCTCAAGTGAGTGATTGGGAGAGTGCTGAGGCAATTGGTTACTATGGTCATGGTTTCTTTTCGATTTTTAAAGAGGCATCAGAAGTTAACATCAAAACCTCAATCGGTGATGGCCATGTCATTTACTTGCGGTGTGTGCCTGTCAGGAAAGACGGCAAAGTGGTTGATATCCAGTATCAAATAGAACAGCGTGACGAAGAGTACAAAGGAACCAAGATAGTTTGGCAAAAAGCCAGTGATACAGCAGCTCTTGAGCTAGCTAAAGTCAAAGAAGAACTTATTGAAACAACCAGTCTGATGCCGAGGGCTGATCTGAATGTTAAGTTTAACGAAACCACAATAAACTCTGATCAACCCGTGGCGGGACAAGCTGAGTCACCATTGGGCAGAGTTCGAGTATTCACTATTCGAGGAGCAAACCGATTAACACAAAATGGTCTTGGTTTACGAATCATCGATAAATCTATTGCTGATAAGTTGCCAGTCATTTGTCAAAAAGCCATCACCCAGTTTGGCTTGGTGATCGATATTCCCCCGCAAATTAAGCTTACCGATGGCCGCACCGATATCGCTCAAAAAGAAACAATTTGGCCGCAACTTGAAACGGCTGTCTTGATTGCGACGATGCAGGCTACGATCAAGCTTTTTGCAGAAGGCAAAATGAAGCTGGCTGAGCTGCCTTATGACTTTTTTGAAGACATGCAACGGTATTTAGTTGAGAATCCAGATGTTGAAGCTGATGTAAAGCTGTTAGAGTCGGGACAAACTGACACAATTGACTGGACAAAGTACTCAACCAATCAAGCGAAGTTTATTAAACTGCTATTTTCTATACCCAGCATTGAACTGAATGGTCGAACGGTTTCTTTTGTGGAGTGTATTGAGGTGGTCAAGACTGATCCGACACAGCTTGAGCGTTTGCCCGACGTACTTCGGAATGTGATAGTTCAAGCTGTGAGTGCACAGGATCAAAAAACCGAAAAGAATCAGGTAGCAAGTGCTTTGAAAACACAGGAGGTGCGATGGGAGGAGCTTCCATCTGGCACCGAGATATATCAGGCCTGGACTCAAATGTACCAGCACCTGCTGTCTAAAGTGAGTGAACGACGGCAAGCCTCAGTTGGTCATGGGTGGGTTGGTAGCGTGGGTGCCATTGCCTACTACCGACCTGTTGGCAACATAATAGCCTGGGATTTCATGGCCAATACTGAAGCTATTAGGCAATTACAAGATGTGGTGCTTGGTAACCGGACTATGGATACAGCCCAACAGTTTGTGTATAGGTTAGTTGAAACAGGTTCCCATGAGTACCAGCACCGTGTTGAGAATCGTGGTGAGAATATGACGCATAATCGACAGTTTTACGAAGGGCAACGCCAGATTTTGGAAGAGATGGTGTTAGATGTGGATTGGAACCAAGCTGAGCGGATCATTGGAGAGTACCAACCCAGAGTAACAGCTGATGCTCTGTTATCTCCCGAACAACTATACGAACAGCTCAAGCAAACATAAGCGTCAAAACCGTTCTTTGCCTGGTATAATTACCTCTAGATATGTCGAACTCAACGTCAGCTTCAACTTCTTCACGACCGGTGCGAACTCGGATGGCTCCCAGCCCAACTGGTGAGTACCATGTCGGCCACATCGCTACACTCCTCAAGAACTACGCGTTCGCCAAGAAGCATGGTGGCCAGTTTGTGCTGCGGATTGAGGATACTGATCAGGAACGCAAAGTTGAGGGCGCTGTTGAGCGCATCATGTCAGTTATTAAAGCCTACGGCTTGGACTGGGACGAGGGTCCGGACAAAGGTGGCCCGTATGCGCCTTACACCCAGTCAGAGCGCCTACCGCTCTATAAAGCAAAAGCTGAAGAGCTGGTGGCCAAAGGTCAGGCTTACTACTGTTTCTGTACCTCAGAGCGATTGGAACGGATCCGAGAAGCCCAACGAGCTGCCAATCAACCACCAATGTATGACAAGCACTGTCGTCACCTTGATCCGGCTGAGGCCTTACGACGTGTTGAGGCTGGTGAGAGCTATGTGATTCGGCTGGCAGTGCCAGAGAATGAGACCATTCGGTTTACCGATCTGATTCGAGGCGAAATTGAAGTGGCTTCGAACAGTGTTGATGACCAGGTTTTGCTCAAGTCTGATGGTTTCCCGACCTACCACTTGGGAGTGGTCGTTGATGACTATGAGATGCAGATTACACACGTCATGCGCGGTGAAGAGTGGATTAGTTCCACACCGAAGCATATGTTGCTGTACCAAGCCTTTGGCTGGCAGCCACCGATTTACGCACACATTCCAGTTTTCCTCAACCCAGACGGCAAAGGCAAGATGAGCAAACGCAAAGGCACCGTGGCTGCCCAGTCGTTTTTGGATGACGGTTTCTTGCCGGAAGCCATGCTCAACTTCTTCATGATTTTGGGCTGGACACCAAAGGACCAGCGCGAAATTCTGACCTTGGACGAGTACATCCAAGAGTTTGATCCAGCTGAAATCAGCGCTAAGTCAGTAGTGTTTGACTTGGCAAAGTTGCGATGGATCAATGGGATGTACATTCGCAAGCTGTCGCCAACTGAGTTAAAACAACGCTTAACACCGTTCTTGCCCACAGATTTCCCTGCGGCTCAAACAGACCGTATTATCAGTCTGGTGGCAGAGCGTCTAGAGAGACTGGGAGAGATTGAGGAATTAACCAGTTTCTTCTATCGGCCAGTCACTGTTGACCCAACCTTACTACACAAGAAAGCCGAGCCAGCGGTAGTTGCTGAACAGTTGCAAACAACTTCGGCGGCCTTACGTGCACTAACCACTTGGGAAAGTAGCCAGCTGGAAAACTGTATTCGAGATCTACAAGCCCAACACAACTGGCCGAAGAGCCAGTACTTCATGATGCTGAGAGTAGCTGTAACTGGTCGAACCGCTACACCACCTCTCTTCGAGACTATGGCCATCATTGGTCAGAGTGAAGTGCTCAGCCGCCTGGAAGCAGCCACGCAGCTGTAATGTCCGGTACATGGATTGCCCCAACTAGTGAAGGACAGGTTTTCTTGCTACACTGAAGTACGACTGCCAATAGCTACAGACGTTTATGATGGCTGCCCCAGTGCAAAAACCACTACCCCAAAAACTGACCACACAGTGGTATAGCGCGGCGCGCCAACAGTACCAAAGCACCTCTCAAAAGGTCAATGCTTGGTTGAGCCAGCACACCGCTCAGCTTGAAAAACTGCGCCAAACTTCACAGCAGGCTTTGGCTGCAGCTTCGCTCGCTGGCACGATTGCCATGCAGAACCCTAGTCCATTGCCAAGTCTTGAGCAAGTCAGAGCCCAAGTTGTCGCCAGTGCTGGTCAAAGTGGACAGGTGGCTACTCCAGCCGCTAGCGAACTGAATCAAATGAGCCAAGAAGAATTTGACTCGATTATGGCCAAACTGGATCAGGCTGTGCACCAAGCACCCGGCCACCTGGAGCGATCAGAAGAGTTGTACATTGAGCAACAGTTGAGTGATATTCTGGGTTTTCCTGTTGCCGCCGAACTAGATGGCAACCGACTCAATCACAGCTTAGGCATTATGGGCGGGGAACAACATTTGAAGCGTTTCCCAGGAGATGGGATTGACCAACATGACGCATATCAGGAGTCTGGGATTGCTCCTAATCGAGGGGCATTTGGTTGGTTTACCGACCAAGGCCAATTAACCGCCGAAGCCATCCAGCGAGAGAAGTATTACTTTGCAGTGCAGACGTTGTATTTACCGAACTGGAACACTGACCACCCTTACTTGAAGGAGTGGTACAAGTTCCGTAAAATGGTGGTGGTCAACCCGGCCGAAAAAGTGGCGGTTGTTGGCGTAGTCGGTGACGCCGGACCGGCCTTGTGGGTTAAGAAACAGTTTGGCGGCTCGCCAGAAGTGATCCGGGAAGGTAGAATCTGGAGTAAGGCCAGCCGAGGTCGCGTCCTGTTGTACTTTGTCGATGATCCTGCCAACCAAATTCCGTTAGGGCCGATTAACTTAGAAGCCCCGAACTTGGAGTCATAACTGCAAGGAGCCTATGATTGAAACCAGCCCAATGATCCCACCAGCTGAACTTGAAACTCCACGAGCCATGGTCGAAGATGCCATCTTTTGGGAAACACTTGGTCCTGACCAATTATCACTGACAGATACGGCGCGCCAGTTATATGACTTAGGTGCGATGGAGGAGACAGACCAAAATGGTTAATGTCGTAGCCGCCACTTTTGGTGCCTTGGCCAAAGACACTATTATGCAAGCTGCACTCAAAGCCGCTGAAGCTGGCCAGCTTGATGCGGCTCAGTTGCAACTTGTGCAGCAAGTGTGTGAAGGCATTGCCCAGCCACCAGCCGACCTATTGCCCTGGTTGGAAAGTTTGTTGCCAGGTATTACACTGCAAATTAGCGATCATATTAATGCCACTGCTGCCCAGTTACAGGCAGAACTAGATCGCCAAGTGTCATGAGGTTTTTATGATTGTGACGAACGTTTCAGTTGGGTCTCGGTTTAGCGTCAATCGACGCAAGTTACGGTCCACCGTCGAGCGCGTTTTAGCCGAACATGGGGTAACTCACGCTCAGGTTGATGTCTCAGTGGTTGGTGCGCGCAAAATTAAAGAACTCAATGAGTCGCAACTGAAGCACGAAGGTGAAACTGATGTGCTGTCCTTTCCCCAACACGAGCGGCACCAACTTGATGACTTTCCGTTGCCGAGTGGAGTCCCACCTCACTTGGGGGACATCGTGATCAGTTTCCCTGAGGCCGTCCGGTCCGCCAAACGGTTTGGTAAACTGGTTGATGACCAAATTTGTTTTTACTTGGAACATGGCCTCATGCACTTATTGGGCTATCACCATGAGTAGTTAGGGTTTGATTGAACTATGAGCGCTTGGTACCGAACCTATCGACCAGCTAAAGTCGACCAACTGCACCTAACTTCTGTGCGGGAGCAGTTGCAGCGACTGTTGCAGAATGGCAAACTCCCGCAAGTTTGGTTGTTTGCTGGTCCTAAGGGTACAGGAAAGACATCTACTGCCCGTATTTTGGCAGCTTTGGTCAATACTCCGAGCAACGCCGAGCAGGTCACAGCGCAGTTTTCAGCAGCCAAAACCACAGCCCCCGTCAGCCCGCGACCGCTGAGCGAACCAGACTATGATGATCCACTCGTTAGTCGGATCAAAACCGGTCAGGCTTTCAATGTTCAAGAACTCGATGCCGCAAGTCATCGAGGTATTGATGATGTTCGTGCTCTCAAGGAACGAGTTGCGGTCCCACCAACAGAAGGTGCTGTATCGGTCGTGATTCTTGATGAAGTGCACATGCTGACCACGGAGGCATTTAATGCCCTCCTCAAACTGCTCGAAGAACCGCCAGCCCATGTCATGTTTATTTTGGCTACGACAGAGTTACACAAGTTGCCAGCCACCGTAGTTTCTCGATGCACTTTGATTCAATTTAGCAAAGCCACCATCGACGAGTTAGTTACCGCTCTGCAAGGTATTACCAAAGCCGAAGGAGTGAAGACTGAAACTGGAGCTTTGTCCCTAATAGCAGAACAAGCTGATGGTAGCTTCCGTGATGCTGTGAAGTTAGCAGAACAGTTGTCGAGTGAACTAGGCGGTTTAACTCTAGAGGCTGTCAGCCAGCGATTAGTAGGCACACTTGGTCAAGAAATAGATCAATTGGTGGCGGCGGTGGTCCATAAAGAAGAAGCCAAAGTCGTTGAGATTTGTCAAACCTGGCGGTCGAGAGGCTTGCCAGCTGGTTTGGTTGAGAAAATGGTAGTGTTGCGGTTGCATGCCCAGTTGATGCAAGCCCTCGGTGTGGAGCAGGGTCAGGCACCTTACACTGAGCGGGTGTTAGTTTTCTTGTTGCAAGAGTTTTCACAGGTTGAGCTGGCGGCAAACTCACCCATTGTTTTGTTAGCGTTGGAGCTAAAGTGTCTTGAGCTTGTCTTTCGCGCGAAAGATAAACAGCGTGGAAGTGAAGGCCCAACCACTTCTGGTGGGAAAACTGCCGCCAAGGCAGTTGCCAAACCTGAGCCAGCTGCCAAGTCAGTAGTCGATCGAGTAGTGACTGAGGTTTCATCAGAGTCATCCTTAGTTACCTCCCCGAGCCCCAAGTTGGAAGCGCCAGATGTTTCACCAGAAACTGAGGTGGTGCCGCCAACACTAATTAGTGACGACCTGATTCAACCTGATCCTGAAGTGAGTGCTAAGTTACTGAATAAATGGCAAGAGTTCATCACTGGTGTTAAGCAACGCAACTCTTCACTGGCGGCCATCTTGGGTTCAGCTCGACCGCAGCTGGGACAGCAAGGCCAGGCCCAGATTTGCGTCTTTTATCGATTTCATCAAGAACAGCTGCAACAACCAAAATTTAAGAAAATGGTTGATGAATCAATCCATGAACTAATTGGCACTTTGGTGCCAGTGGAGTTTATCCTCGAGACGCCGCCGATATCCGTTCCAGATGGAGCCGACCCGCAAGCGGCGCTTAATACGTTGGTGGCAGATGTGTTAACGTAGTGGTTTTATTAGGTCTTAGCTATTCAAATCTGGCATTATGGGATGGGTTCTAGTACAATGCCGCCTAGAGTTAGTTGTAAAGGAGTCACATGGCAAATCCATTTAAAGCGTTGGGCGATCTCAATCAACTCCGCCAACAAGCTAAGCAGATGCAGCAACAGTTAGCTGCTGAAGAAATCGTAGTTGAAGAAGGCGATATCCGAGTTGTGATTTCTGGTGACCAGAAAATCAAAGCTTTTTCAGTGCAGGGTATCACCAGTCAAGACGCCATCGACGTTCTCAACAAAGCCATCAAAAAGTCTCAAGAACTAGCCGCCAAAAAACTCCAGGAAATGACTGGTGGTTTGGCAGGCATGATGGGCGGCAATAAAGCCGAATAATTCGTGGCCAAAAAACACACCCTGTTGCTCGCTACTCACAATCGAGGCAAAGCGGAAGAGTTGTCGCAGCTCCTCCGTCCCTTAGGCTGGGAGGTGCTGGTGCCGAGTCAGGTGCCGGCGGTAGCCAGTCTGGATGTCGTGGAAGATGGCCAGACTCTGGCCGCCAACGCCACCAAAAAAGCTATTGCCTTTGGGCAAGCCGCGCACGTTCTAACTGTTGCGGATGATACTGGTTTAGAAGTGACCGCGTTGCACGGTGAGCCAGGTGTTCACGCCAAGCGCTACGGACCAACCGCCGAAGCACGCAACCAACGCTTGCTCAGTGAACTGGCTGCTGAAGGAAATCCTGATCGGTCAGCTCGGTTTGTGACAGCGCTGTGTTTGTTTGATGCAACCACCGGTCAAACAAAGCTATTTGAAGGCCAAGTTACGGGACAGATTGCGACTAAGATTGCTGAGCAGGATGTGACTGAAGGTTTGGGCTATGATACGGTGTTTATCCCGGATTTACCCGACCAGCCAGCCAACCAACTGACGTTTGCTGAGTTGGGACCAGCCATCAAGCAACAAGTGAGTCACCGCCGCCGGGCTTTGGATGCGCTACGAGTTTACTTGGAGGAACACTATGCCTAGAGCAAAGTCAGCCGATTCTTACCAACCACCAATTCAGCTACTGCGCAAGTACGCCGAAGTGCTGGTGCTATACGCCTTAAACGGTGGCCAGGGTGTCAAAGCCGGTGAGGTAGTTGAGTGTGTAGTACCCGATGTGGCTAAACCGTTAGCCCTCCAACTGCAAAATGTCTTGTTAGAGGCTGGTGCGCACCCGATGATTCGGTTGATGCCGACCGGTTTTGACAAAGACTTCTTTACTTTGGCCAACGCCGACCAGCTCCGATTTTTCCCTGAAAAGTACTTGCGCACTAAAGTCGAGTTGCTCGATCATCATATTGGTGTTTTGGCGGATGTTGATCCTTATGACTTGAAAGAAGTAGATCCTGAGAAAATTATCATGGCTCGTGACGCCAAAAAAGGTTACCGGGAGTGGTTGGTAGATAAAGAGACGCATGGCAAGTTTACGTGGACACTCGCGCTCTGGGGCGTGCCAGCCAAAGCCAAAGCGGTGGGTTTAACACTGGAAGCCTATTGGGATCAGATTATTCAAGCCTGCTTTTTAGATACCCCTGACCCTGTCACCGAATGGAAACGCATCTCGGCGATGCAAGAAGAGATCAAGCAAGAGCTCAATAGTTGGCCAATTGAGTGGTTGGAAGTCAAAGGCGATGACATGGACTTGAAAGTCAAGCTGGGTGAAGATCGTATTTGGCAAGGTGGCAGCGGCCGGAACATTCCCAGTTTCGAGTTCTTTACCTCACCAGATTGGCGTGGCACTGAAGGCTGGATTAAGTTTAATCAGCCGGTGTATCGCTATGGTCAAGTTATGGCTGATGTGCGGCTGGAGTTTCACAACGGCTTAGTCACAAAAGCTACCGCAAGTCAGGGACAAGCGCTGCTGGATCAAATGTTCAAGAGTCCACACGCCGATAAAGTTGGTGAGTTTTCACTCACCGATCGGCGAATGTCTCGCATTACCCACGTGATGGCCGAGACGTTGTTCGACGAAAACATCAGCGGTCCGTTTGGAAACATGCACCTGGCGGTCGGCATGGCCTACAAAGATTGCTATCGAGGTGATGCCACTAAGCTAACCAAAGAAGATTGGTTGGCCAAGGGATTCAATGACTCAGCCGAGCACACTGATATTGTTACTACCACTGATCGAACCGTGACGGCGATTTTAAAGTCCGGTGAGCGCCGCGAACTGTACCGGGATGGTCAGTTTGTGTTTTATCAGCCATAATAGAGTTCATGTCGGCTGTTCCTCAGAATGACCACCACACTGGTCCTATTGCTTATTTCTGTGCTGAGTTTGGTTTGGAAAGCTATCTGCCGTGGTACGCAGGTGGACTCGGCGTTTTGGCTGGTGACACCTTAAAACAGGCGGCCGATGATCAAGTGCCCATGGTTGGGATTGGGTTGCTGTACCGAGGTGAAGCAGCGATTCAAGTTTTGACTCAAGAGGGCGAGCAGCAGGAAGCTGATCAGCCGTTTGATCCGGTGGCGGCAGGTTTGGAACACGTGTATGTGGATGATATGCCGTTGTTCATCAAGGTGCACTTAACCGAAATCGATGTCTGGGTACGATGCTGGAAAAAGACTTTGTCAGACAAAGTTTCGTTGTATCTCTTAGATACTGACACCGACCAAAACCAAATTAGTGAGCGCAGTATTACGCATGTACTGTACGCTGGTACCGAAGAAACTGTTATCAAGCAACAACTGATCCTGGGGATCGGTGGAGTCAAGCTGCTCCACGCTTTGGACATTCACCCCACGATGTACCATGTGCAAGAGGGGCGACCTGCTTTTCTGCACTGGCAACTAATTCGCTCATACATGGATGATCATGGTTTACATTTTGATGAGGCTCGTGAGCAGGCTAAGCAAAAAACGGTTTACACGAATCACACCTTGGTGGCAGCAGGTAACCAAGGTTATGACAGTCACTTACTCAAGCGCTATGCTACGTACTACGCCCAGAAAATGGGGATCAGTGTCGAGACGCTCTTGGATCCAGGCAAAGAAAACGATCCTGACCGATTTTATGTCACTCGGTTTGCACTCAACACCTCGCGGCGGGCTTCGGGTGTTAGTCAACTGCACACGGACCTGTCAGCCAAGACCTGGCCTGGCTACACTTGGGTGAACATCACCAACGGCGTCCATCTCCCAACTTGGCAAGATGCGACCACAGCCAGTCTGGTCAATGATCCCGCTGGTTTGTGGCGTCGACACATCGAAAACAAGCGGACCCTCGCCAACTTTGTGCATGACAGAACTGGCTTTGGATACAACCCAGATCAGTTGGTCATCACTTGGGCTAGGCGGCTGGCTGGGTACAAACGATTCGGAGCTTTGTTTGATGACATCACTAGACTGGTGGCGTTGGTAAAGCAACTCGATCGGCCAATTCAAATCTTGATGTCAGGCAAGGCCCATCGGTACGACTCCGCTGGCAAACAACAACTCCAAAGCATTATCCAACTGTTCCAGACAGAACTTGCTGGCCACGCGTTGTTTATTCCCAACTATGACCTCGATGTGGCTCGCCATCTGGCACAAGGTTCAGACCTATGGCTCAATACACCCGAGGCCGGGCGGGAAGCCTGCGGTACCTCTGGCATGAAAGCGATTAGTAATGGAGTACTCCAATGCACGACGATTGATGGTTGGACCACTGAAGTTGACTGGGCGGGGATTGGTTGGACACTCAGTGACCAAAACGTCAGCCAGGATATCTACCGAGTTCTGGAAACCGAAGTTGTGCCTATGTTTTACAACCGCAACGAACACGGTATTCCCGAGGAATGGGTAAAACGCATGCAGGCGTCCATGAAGTTGAGCGAGAAGTTTTCGGCAAAAAGAATGTTGGCAGAGTACCAGGAAAAGTTGTACGGCTCAACTTGAAAGCGTATCTCGCTGAAATCAAATCTCAACTGTCGTAATTTTGTTACCTGTCCAGCTGAGGAACTTTAGAAAATCATCAGTGCTGATGATGAGAGTGGCGGTGTTGGTGTTAGGATGAAATCCTTGTTCGGTTTCTTTGAGTAAACTCTGATCGACAACAACTTCGACACGCTTGTCACGGTCATGTATCAGGCCGAACGGTGAAACTGAACCAGGTGTTAACTGCAAATACTGCAGTAATCTGGATGGTGAAGCGAAACTCAAGTTCTTGACGTTCAACGTTACTCCCAGTTTAGCCAGATCAACTCGTTTCTCGGCAGCCAACACGACCAGAAAGTGTCGAGCACCTTTTTTATCTCTTAGGAACAAATTTTTACTTTTGGCAGCCTGTCCACGTTCATACTTTTCTGCATCTGCGACAGTAAAAACTGCCGGGTGGTCATAGCGAGTACTAACAATGCCAAGTTGGTCGAGAATGGTTAAGAGATCTGACATGATTATGGTGATCCCGGACTAGGATTCGAACCTAGGATAACAGGGTCAGAACCTGTTGTGATGCCACTTCACTATCCGGGAAGCTGTGTGCTTCGAGCTGATTTAATCTTTTTTTAATCTCTCCGCAGTATAGTTGCGCTGTGAAGTATACCAAACTGCCTTAGAAAGTGCATCTGGTGGCTGCTGTTCTGATTGTCGAGCCTCACTCAGTTTTGGGAGGCTTGTTGGCTAAAAACATCCAAAACTTGCAGTGCCAGGTGCATCGCGTCAACTCTGTGGAAGCGGCTCTCGAGTGCTTGGAAACTGCCAGCTACGACGTCATGGTGGTCGACCAAGAACTGCCGGATGGGGACGGGTTACAACTTTTAACGCACGTGTCCCGTTCACCACGTCCAACGCGAACCATGATGATCAGCAATCGCTACCAGGTGGCTGATCGAGTAGCAGGATTTGTCGCCGGAGCTGATGATTACCTAGTTAAACCATTTGCTTGGGATGAGTGCATGTGGCGAGTTCGCAAACTGTTGCACCTAGAAAAACCCAAGCCACCCACTGCAGTTAGAGTTGGTCAGATATTGTTTTACCCTGAAACAGGGGTGATGGAAGTCGCAAATCGTACATTGGTACTTCGTCGGCGCGAAGCCCAAGTTTTTTGGTGCTTATGCCGCTATAAGAATCAAGTAGTGACACGGGAACGTTTGGTAAATGAAGTCTGGGGGAACCATGCCGTCGTGCCAAGTGATGTGACGATCGAGGTATACATGCGTCGGTTGCGGATGAAGCTCGGTAACAGTGCGAGCATGTTACAAACTGTTCGTGGTCTGGGATATATCTTGCGCGAGGACTAGTTCTTCGGCCGCAGCGTAGTGATGTCCCACACCTGCAAACACGGGGCCCCGTTCGGTCGACACACTTCAAGCCGGAGGTGCTCGCGAGCTAAGGGTAGTTGCAAGCGATGTGAGTTAACAACCAAGAGAACTTGTTGGTAGCTAGTTGATCGTTGCCAGAACTCAGCGGGAATCGAGACAACTGGCTGACCAATACCCTCAATCATTAGGTTGTCAACATTGTGGCCAAAGAAGTAGAGTAACAGCGCATCGGGCAAAGTGCCGAAGTAGCCTTCAGTGGCTACCGCCACTGAGTGATTGGCCTGTTGGGATTGAATGTACTGAACCGCTTCGACAATTCCGTGACCAGATGACCATTCTTCCAAGTACTGAGAACGATCAGCACTGACGAATGGGGTTTGATCAGGCCAGTACCAGCTGGTGACCATAAAAACAGTGCTCAAACCGAGCGTTTGGGCGATTAAGCCGACAATCACCAAGCCATGCCAAGTTTTGGCGAGAAGAGTTTTTGCCTCACCAACCCAATGGGTCAACCACTCTTCGTACACCAAGGCGGCGCTGATGGTTAGGAACACTGCCGCTGGCAGCAAGTAGCGGGGATAAACCACTCGGCCTAGCAGGGCTATGGGCACAGCATACCCCAACGCAGCTCCCCACAGCAGGAAATGAGTTCGCTGATGCCGCTTTGAAAACCAACCACTTACCGCTGCCAAACAGATCGGCCAGGTCAGATACGTGACGAAGTACCAAGCATACGTGGGTAGGTTTGGCAAAGTTTGGGTCCACCCACCAGCCAGCACAGTGCTCAAAGGGTAAAGAAAGTCACTGCCACGAGCAAATAGTTGGCCAAACACGGGGCTCACTCTTAGAATTACAAACAGACACAAGCCTAAAAAGCCGGCAGCACCAACTCGGATGGTCAGTGCTAAACGACCTGACCAACTCATAGTTTTTGGCCACAGAGGTATCAGCACAAACAAGGGTGCTATCAAGATAGCGGGCAACTTTAACCACCAAGCTAGACCCCACCACCCACCAGCCATCGCGATCCACATGAGCTCTGAACCAGTTGGCTGCCAAATTCTCTGATGATCCTTCTTGGTTTTCAAGCGGTTAGCTACGACTTGGGCCAGCTGCAGTAGTGCCCATAATGTGCCGGTGACAGCAGTGGCTAGCCACCCATCCATCAAAGCCATACGATGGTGGAAGTACCAGTAGGGCAAAACGGTCATAAACAGCATACCCAACCACTGAGTTTGCCGTTTAGCCCCGAGCGTTTTCAGAATGTGGCCAGTCAGCCAGATTTGAACGAACCCACCCAACACAGATACCAGTCTCGCTGCCCAGACCGGGTTGTTGAATAATTGTAAGGCAGGTACCATCAGCCATACAAACAATGGGGTTTTACCATCGTTCATTGGAAAGAAAAGATAGCGTGACCAATCATCGATAATGAGTTGAGCCCATCTGATGTAAATGGCTTCGTCAGCAAAGACAGGCAAGCTCGTTAACCGCCACCAGGTCACTGCTAAGTAACCGAGACTACCAACGATTCCTAACCACCAACTGCGTTTGATTGACATGTACCATCATTGTACCTCAATGCTATGATGATGGCATGCGTTGGTACGGCTGGCTCATAGGAGTAATACTGTTGGTAGCAGTTTTCGTGCGGTTGTACCGTCTTGGTGAAGTTCCCCTTGGTCTGTATTGGGATGAAGTTGCCATTTTGGCTGATGCCCGAGCGGTTGCCGAAACAGGTCGGGATATGCACAATCGGCCGTGGTTTCAAGTCATGTACCCCTCATACGGTGACTACAAGTTGCCAGTCTATATCTGGTTGGCGTCACTGAGTGTCAAGTTAGCTGGCGCAAATGAGTGGGCTTTGCGGCTACCGAGTGCTCTGGCAGGGCTGGGCACTGTGCTGGTGGCGGGTTACTTGGCCCATTACTTACTTGGCGAGTTTAGCCAACCGAAAAGTAAACCACCAATCAATATCATACTTCGGGTCGTTGCTATGGCAGTGGTGGCATTGACACCTTGGAGTGTCATGTTTTCGCGAACAGGTTTTGAGGGACATGTAGCACAACTGCTGGTTGCGCTATCAGTGTTGAGCATGGTCTTGTCCACCAAGTGGCCAAAAGTGTGGTGGCTGGCTCCCATCTTGGGTGGCCTCGCTACGTATGGCTATTTTTCAGTTCGGTTTGTGTGGCCAGTTCTTTTGCTTGCCACAGCAATCTTTGTGGTCATTCCGGCTGACGGCTGGCGTTGGCGAGAGTTGGATTGGTGGAAAGCTTGGCTATTGCGGGTAGGTGGTGCGGGTATTGTGTTTGGGGTTTGTCTGATTCCAATGATACGTTCGCCGCTGTATGCCGACAGCAACCGATTTCGGTTGGGAACCACCTCAGTTTTAAACTCGAGTTCATACGTGGTGCAGTCAAATGTCTACCGAGAGTTGGCGGGCAACCAACTGTGGGATCGGATCCTGTTTCACCGGCATTGGTTGCTTGTTAGAGAAGTATTGTCGAACTATGCCGACCATTTGGATCTGAACTACTTATTCATGACTGGCGATCCCAATCTTCGTCATGGTACTGGTCAGCACGGTTTGTTGTCACTAACACTTTTACCATTCTTGTTTTGGGGTGTGAGCTGGTGGTGGCAGCGCCGACCGGGTGTTTTAGCACTACTCATAACTTGGTGGCTGATCGCTTTACTGCCAGCTTCGATTCCAGAAGATACACCACATGCACTTCGATCACTGAACGCTTTAGTGCCGGTTTGTTTGTTAGTTGCTGGCGGCATAACTGCGGCTATTGGTTGGTTTGTCGAAGTAACTGGATCAAAAGTACGATATGTAGCTGAACTTAGCACAGGTCTAGCGGTAATGGTTGTTGTCGTTTCGAGTTGGCCGTGGTGGTATCACTACTTACACGTCTATCCCCAAGACTCATTTGAAGCCTGGCAGGGCAACTACAAGCAAGTGGCCGAAACTATTTATCAGCTACGACAGCCTGGTGAGCCAGTGGCTATTCTGAGTTTTGATTATCGTTTCTATCTGTGGTTGCTGGCGTTTGGGCCGTACCCAGCAAGCCAGTATCAAACTTGGCCAACAGCGGCATACTTGTTTCACGATTTTGATGGGATTAAACTTGATGCCCGTGATCCAGTCGTCCGACCAACAGTAGTGGCTGGGACTGCTGAGGCTGTTCGGCGACTCCTCGATGAACAGCCGCTGGTAGTTTCATCAAAACAAGACATACCCGGTCCCACCGCCCAGTCAAGTTACATAGTAGTAGAAGTAGCTCCGCGCTAAAAGGAACATGAAGTCACAGTTGCCCGTTATTGGTTTGGTTTTGATTTTGGGTTTGGCCACGATCACTCGGTTTTGGCGCCTGGCTCAAGTTCCGGCCGCTTTGAATCGGGATGAGGCAGCCTTAGCGTACAACGCGTTTTTGATTCATCAAACGGGGGCTGATGAGTGGGGTCAACGCTGGCCGCTGACTCTGAAATCGTTTGGTGATTACAAACTGAGTGGATACGTGTGGTTGTTGGTGGCGTTATTCCGAATGTTTGGTGACAGCGATAGTGTCATTCGCTGGCCAGCCGCTGCGGCTGGGGTAGCTGTAGTTGGCTTGTCGTTCGCTATTGTGCGCCAAGCTGCTTGGCCAAAGCGGAGTCAGTGGTGGGTACTTGGCGTGGTAGCCGTCAGCCCAGTCATGCTCTTCTACTCGCGAATGGCTTGGGAGGCGATGGTGGCGTTAGCCTGGTGGTTGCTGAGCATTTGGGTAGTAAGTAAACCAAAAACCCAGCACCGGTGGCGGACTGACATACTGGGATTGGTGGCAATGTCGGCAGCTATTTTAACGTACAACACCCCACTTTTACTCGCTCCTTGGGTGGTGGTGGGGGTGGTGTTAGGTCGCGGTTGGAAGCAATGGCGAGCCTGGGTGTTGCCAGTCATGGGTCTTTGTTTGGTGGCTGGTCTGGGTTTCCTGGTGCAACGAGCCGCCTCTGCCCAAAAGTCGGCAGTCACGCTCTTTGGTGATCCGACGGTATGGGCACAGTTTGTTGAGTATCGATCTGCGCTACCCAGTTCTCAGCAGCTCCTGTTGGGAAACAAGTATGTTTATCTAACAACGCGCCTCACCAGGAATTGGGTGGCGAGCTGGAGCCCTGCTTTTGTGGTGCAACGTGGAGGTGCTCATCCTTGGCACCAGGTACCAGGCACAGGACATCTAGTGAGTGTTGTGTACGTGATGGCTGTGGTGGGCTGGTTGGGGTGGCTGATTGATTTTGCAGGTCAACGCCGCCAAAAATTGAAGTCCGAAGCTGGGCGATGGCAACTCTGGTGGTGGCTCACAACGATGGTGAGTTTGGGTCCGGCCGTGATCACCGTCGATGCTCCGCACGCTACCCGGAGCTTAGTTTTCTTGCTGACTCTGATTTGGTGGTCAGGGTTTGGAGTCTGGTTCCTGACTGAGTGGCTCAGACGCTGGTCGCGACGCCTAGCTCAAGTTGCTGTGGTGGCTTTGGTTTCATTAGCCGTTTACCAAAGTGGCCACTATCTGTGGCGGTACTTTCGTGGGTATCCAGCCCAGAGCACTCGGATTCTCAAAGCCGGATTAACCGAGGCAGTCCAAGACGTAGAGCAGCGATATCCTGGCGTGCCAGTGGCAGTGGTGGATGAAGATGGTTACAGTTACATCCAAGTAGCTTGGAGTTTGCGTTTGCCACCCAGTGTTTTTCGAGCCACTGTTATCATGCAGCAGCCGAATCAAGTTGGGTTACAATATGGCCAACAGGTTGGTAGATACCACTTCATAGCCCAACAGGCCGATCGTGTGCCGACTGAGGTAATCCTGCTACAATGGGATGGCACAACTTGGAATAGGTATGATTTCAGTCGTTCTAGCAGTTCACAATGAGGCCGAGAACTTAGCTCGGTCGTTAGACTCGGTCAAAAAATGGGCTGACGAAATTGTGGTCGTTGATGGTGAATCAACCGATGAAACGGTCTCTATCGCACGTCGTTATGGCGCTCGTGTCATAAAAACTACCAACAAACGCAACTTTCATATCAATAAGCAAATGGGTAACGACGCCGCCAAAGGTGACCTGATTTTGCAACTCGATGCTGACGAAGTGGTTGATGCGGAACTGGCGACGTTCATCGTCAAAGTTGCCCAAAATCTTGAGGCCACCACCGACAGCGCCTGGTGGATTAAGCGCAAGAACTTTTTTATGGGTCGCTGGTTGAGCAAAGGTGGTCAGTATCCTGATGCAGTCATTAGGTTGTTCAAGGCGGGGCAGGCTGAGTTGCCCCAGAAAGATGTTCACGAACAGATGGTGGTCAACGGCAGCACCGGCTGGGCAGAGGGGCATTTGCTACATTACAGTAATCCAACTTTTGCCGATTACTTGCGTAAGTTCAACACCTACACAACGTTTAAAGCCTATCAGCTTAAAGATCAAAAACTGAAAATTGCCTTGCCCAGTGTTCTGAGGTTTTGGGTGTGGTTGCCACTCGCTACGTTTGTTTCAATGTACCTGCGCCATAAAGGGTTTGTTGATGGATTTCCGGGTTTTGTGTTCGCAGTGATGAGTGGTTTGCATCATCCGGTGGCATTCCTTAAGTACTGGGAACTAAAGTTACCAAAGAAAAACGTATGATTACTGTTCAACTCGATACCACACCGCTACTAACGGGCCATGCTCATAGGGGTATCGGTCGATACACCCGAGAGTTAGCAGCCGAACTGAAACGTCGACGAACTGTTGAGTTGCTTGAGACGACGCAACCAGCAGAAGTTTCCAAGCTGAAGCCAGACTTGATTCACTATCCGTACTTTGATCTCTTTTTTCCTACCCTACCTGTTCGTCGACCGGCTCCAACTGTGGTTACGGTACACGATGTCATTCCTTTACGTTATCCAGCCCACTACAAACCAGGAATCAAAGGCCGCGCAGCCTTGTGGCGACAAAGATGGCTGGTCCAGCGAGTGGAAGCTGTGATCACAGATTCTCAGGCATCAAAGCAAGATATTATTCGTTATCTTGGGGTGTCAGATCGCAAAGTTTTTGTAGTTCCCTTAGCAGCCCAACCGGAAATAACCCGGTCAAAACAAAGTCAAATCATAACCGTAAAACAGAAGTTGCAGTTGCCGGACGCATATATTTTGTACGTGGGTGACATCAACTACAACAAAAATCTGCCACAACTAATTAAGGCGCTCAAATTTATTCCAGAACACATCCATTTAGTGTGTGTCGGAAAGAACTTCATACCTCAGCCGATTCCAGAATGGAAGTGGATCGAGTCTCAATTGGCGTTGAGTAATGTCGAGAGTCGAGTCAAGTTTATAACTGATCTTGGTCCGGAAGCAGTCGAAGACTTGGCCGCAATCTACTCTGGTGCTCTAGCTTACGTGCAACCATCGCTAGCCGAAGGTTTCGGACTACCCGTTTTAGAAGCCATGCAGTGCCGAGTGCCGGTTGTGATTACTGACACGGCTGCTTTGGTGGAAGTCGCTGGCGCTCAAGCAGTTGTTGTGCAGCCAACAGCAGAGGGATTGGCTCAAGGTATTACCACTGTGGCCGGCTGGTCAGAACGAGTGAGATCAGATCGAACCCGACGAGCTTCATTGTGGGCGAGTAAGTTTACGTGGAGTCGCACCGCGGTTGAGACGGTGAAAGTTTATCAGCAGGTTTTACATGAACAAAAAACCTAAAGCCGTCAGCCAAACCTGGTGGCACCAGTTGGCAACACTGATCGTAATCGTGGCTGGAGTTTGGTTGGCAACTCGAACATATATACATCCTGGTGTGCCGTATACCCATGATGGGGAGAACCATCTAGCGAGATTCGCAAACTACAAGTTGGCTCTCAAAGACGGTCAACTGCCACCTCGTTGGGCGCCTGCCTTGATGAACCATTACGGATACCCAGTTTTTAACTACAACTACCCATTACCCAATATCCTGGCGATGCCGCTGGTAGCCATGGGAGTTAGCTACGAGAGTGCTTTCAAGCTTATTGTTGTTGGCTGCGTGGGTAGCTTGCTCGCAGGTAGTTGGTGGTGGTTGGGGCGGTACAACCACACTTGGTTGGCAAAACTGGTGGCCGTTGGAACGATAGCGACCAGCCCCTATTTGTTGAGTGCAGTTTGGTTTCGAGGTTCGATCGGTGAAGTTATGAGTTTAGCTAGTTTGCCTTGGTTACTGGGTATTATTGAGAGAGTCAGTCGAGACCAAAAGTGGCAACCTCAGACATGGTGGGCCATGGTGTTCTGGTTAGCATGGTGGCTACTGGCCCACAATGTAGCGGTGCTCATTACAGCGCCTGTTTTGGCGGTGTGGTGTTTGTGGCGATGGCGTGGAAAACACATCTGGTGGCCAGCGGTCGAGGCAGGAGTGCTCAGTTTTGGTTTGAGTGCTTGGTTTTGGATCCCAGCGTTACTCGAAAAAAAACTGGTGGTTCTAGGTGAAGCGGGATTATCAAACCAAGTAGCACAACATGCGGTGACATTCAGCCAACTTCTTTGGTCACCACTTCAGTTTGGTTTCTCACTACCAGGTCCAATTGATTCGTTGGGTTTTCAATTGGGTGTCGTGAGCTGGGTAAGCCTAGGTATCATACTGTGCACCTGGTTTATCACAAAATTAAGGTCAAAGCCGGTGGGGTTAGAAAATTCTGTGGGGTTATGGGTGGGTATTGGGTGGGTAGTGATTCTTGCTCAGCTATCGCTGGCTGCTCGGCTATGGACGACTGTTCCTTTCTTAAACTTTGTTCAGTTTCCGTGGCGACTAAGTTTAATTTGGCTGGTGATTGCCCCGCTGTGGATAGCTAATGTCGTAAGTCGAACTCGTTGGATGGCTAGTTTGCTTGGTATCTTGTTGATGGGACAAGTTGGTGTAGCTTTACATCTTAAAGCGGTTGACAGGCGTCACTATCCCGATGAGTACTATGAAAACTTTGGACAGAGTACAACTACCGCTAATGAAAATCGTCCAGTTACTTTTGAGTACTTGAACATTGGTGACTGGCAACCAGCGCCGACTGTGGTATCGGGTCAGGCGGAGGTGCTTGTATCGCGATGGACGGGGACCACGCACGAGTTCCAAATCACGGCAGCAGAACCTGTGGTCATAGTTGAGCCAACGATGATGTATGCCGGATGGCAGACAGCTATCACTGACCAAGCCGGGGCCAAGACGCTGTTGTCGCCTATTTTTAATGCCGAGACACAAGGTCGCATAGCTTACCAAGTTCCCGCGGGACACTTTCAAGTGAGAACACGTTTTGGACAAGTTACTCCTGTACGTCACATGGCAAATGCAGTTAGCTTGGTAGCCTTGATTGTGTTAGGCGGCAAACTTGTTTGGACTGGTCACCGATGGGGGTCGCACAGATGGGCTGTCAAAGGTTAGGATATAGATATGTTGTCACGGCGTGAGTTTGGATGGTTAACACTAGCTTGGTTTATTTGGCGTTCAGTGCTGATGCTTGTTGCGGTGGTGGCAGATCGATTTCTCAAGTATGAGCCGACGTTTCCCTATGCGTTCACGCTTTTACCAAAGTATGATCTACCTAGATGGTTGTACTCGTGGGCAAACTTTGATGGGGTTCACTATCTCACCATAGCCGAGAAGGGTTATATTGGGACCGGTCTGATACAAGCTTTTTTTCCGGTATATCCAGGATTAGTCGCTGCACTCAACACTATTACAGCGAACACTCTACTGAGTGGTTTGATTGTGGCCAACGTTGCCAGTTTAGTATTGGTGTGGGTTTGGTTCGGATTTGTGAAAGCTTGGAAAGGCTCTGCGGTTGCGATCTGGGCGACCGCTATTTTAGCAGTTTTTCCTACCTCGTTTTATTTCGGTGCAGTTTATTCTGAAAGTTTGTTCTTGCTGTTAGTCATTGGTGCCTTCTGGGCAGCCCAACGACAACAATGGTGGCTAGCAGGAGCAGTGGTTGCAGTGGCTGCTGCCACCCGGGTGGTTGGGGTGGGCTTGGTGCCCTGTTTGTTGCTATGGTGGTGGCAATCGCGAGATGCCAAGCTACCTCGTCAGTGGTGGCAAGTTGTACCAATCATTGGGGGAGTGGTAGGGCTAGGTTTGTATATGTGGTTTCTGTATCGAGAGTTTCACGATCCTCTCTATTTTTTCCATGTCCAGAGTGAGTTTGGTAGTGGGCGACAAGAGTCATTGATACTATATCCTCAGGTTGTCTGGCGATACATCAAGATTTGGTTGACCTATCAACCGCATGACTGGAAGTATCTGGCCTTTATCCAAGAGGGTGTAGTCGGGGTGATGGGTTTGGTCGGTTTAGTGTGGGCGGCACGACGAGTGCCTTTGGCTTGGACGTTGTTTGGTCTGGGAGCCTTTTTGTTACCGACTGTCACCGGTACTTTTTCCAGCATGCCGCGGTATGTGCTCGTTTGTTTTCCGATTTGGTTGGCCTTAGCCGAGCAGTTCACAACTCACCGTTGGCTTAGAGTAGGATATTTGTTAGGATCACTCAGTATTTTGATACTTATGACAGTTTTGTTCGTACAAGGCTACTGGGTAGCCTAGGTGAAGGAGATAGTATGAAAATAATTGTTACCGGTGGTGCCGGATTTATTGCTTCTCATGTGGTTGACCGCTACGTTGAGTTGGGTCACGAGGTGATAGTTGCCGACAACTTGTCGAGTGGCGTCGAACAAAACCTCAACCCAAAGGCTCGGTTTGTGAAAGTAGACATTACTGACAAAGAGGCGATTCAATCACTGATTCGAACTGAAAAACCTGAAGTCATTAATCATCATGCAGCGCACATTCAAGTAGGCAACTCAGTTCGCGATCCTCAGTTTGACGCCCAGAACAACATCATTGGCTTACTGAACATCATGCAAGCCGCTGTTGAGGTAGGAACAAAGAAAGTCATCATGGCGTCGACTGGTGGTGCCATGTATGGCAACAAACCGGTCCCATTTGACGAGACCATGAAGGAAGAGCCGCTCTCACCTTATGGTGTCTCTAAACGCTCAGGAGAGTTGTACTTAAATTACTACTTCGAACAGTACAAGATTCCTTACACTTGTTTGCGATATGCCAACGTGTATGGACCGCGACAGAATCCTCACGGCGAGTCTGGGGTGGTCGCCATTTTTATGGATATGATTCAAGCTGGCAAGGCCCCTGTTATTAACGGTGACGGCACACATACTCGTGATTATGTGTATGTTAGTGACGTGGTTAGAGCGAACGAACTAGCCTTGAGCAGCGACTTTGTTGGGGCCTTAAATATTGGTACTGGGGTGCAGATCAGCACCAACGAGGTTTTCCGCAAAGTGGTAGCGGCCATGCAAGCTAACATTCCCGAAGAACATGGTCCTGAACGACCTGGTGAACAGACTGAGAGTTGTCTATCGTATCAAAAAGCCAAAGAAATTTTGGGTTGGGAACCGACTGTGGCAGTAGACGAAGGTATTCAGCGAGTGGCTGAGTGGTATCGTCAACAGTCTTAAGTGACAAAGCATAAATCAGATCTCACTACTGAGGCTGGCAGCTGCGGGTGACATGAAAATCAAACAGAACATCTGGGTTGTGATCCCAGCTTACAACGAAACCAACTATATTTCTCGTGTATTGAGCAAAGTTCTAGCGGAAACGAGCCAAGTCATTGTGGTCGATGATGGTTCGAGCGACAACACCTGCGCCCAGGCTCTCACCTTTCCGGTTCATGTCATTCGCCATAGGCTGAACTTAGGTAAAGGTGCAGCCATGAAGACAGGTTGTGAGTATGCGTTTAGCCAGCTTGGTGCGGACGCAGTGGTCATGATGGATGCGGATGATCAACACGAAGCGAGTGAACTACCACTCTTTTTCGCAGCCTTCGGCAGAGGTAGCCAAGTGGTGTTTGGTATACGCCAAGAGCCCAAGGAGATGCCTTGGCTCAGGCTCAAGATGAATCGGTTGGGGTCGTTTTTGACATATCTGGTTTTTGGGGAATACATTTTGGACATTCCCTCTGGGTTTAAAGCTTTCACTCGCCAGGCTTACCAGACGATTGCTTGGGAAGCTCATAACTATGCGGTTGAGCTTGAGATTGCCGCCCGCACAGCAAAAGCCAAACTTCGCTATGATTATGTCAGGATAAAAACTGTGTATCATGATACAAATAAGGGTATGACAATGTTAGATGTTATCCCTATTTTGTGGTATCTAGTTAAGTTGAAAGTGACTTTATGACATTGTTTCAACTCGGAGCTGTTTTATTTGGACTGTGGATGATTTATGAGATTTTCATATTCACAAAAAAGAAAGTCTTAAATTCAGCGGAGGCTGGTTTCTGGTTGAGCCTGTGGTTAGTATTTATTGTTATTGCCTTATTTCCCAATTTGTTGCTGGGGATCACCCAGATTTTGCGCTTTTCGAGAGTGTTTGATTTATTGGTGGTTGGGGCATTAATGATTTTGACCTTCTTGATTTTTATGAGTTACTTTACCCAAAAGCAAGTTAAGCAGCGCGTTGAGTATCTTATTAAACAACTAGCGATTAAAGAAGTCCGTGTGCCTTCTAAGAAATAGGCGTGACAGATAAACCGCATTTTTTCATCATCATTCCGAGCTTTAACCAGGGTTCATATATCCGACAAACTGTGGAAAGTGTGTTGCAGCAGACGAATGTGCATGTCACATGCTTGGTCTTTGATGGAGGTTCAAGTGACAACACTCTCAGTGTGCTGAAAACCTTTGGTTCTCGGATAAAAGTAGTCTCGGAACCTGATCGAGGGCAGACTCATGCTATCAATAAGGGCATCGCTGAAATCCGTCGTCTATCAAAAAATCCCGACTCAGAAGTTTGGGCTTACCTGAACTCTGATGATTACTACTTACCACATGCGTTAGAACGCGTGGCCAGCGAACTGCTACAGCAGCCGGCCAGATTTTGGTTAACAGGTGAGTGTCTCATTGTTAACCAGACCGGTCAAGAGATTCAACAACCGATTCGCTACTACAAGCGGTTGTGGCGAAGTTGGATGACCTTTTCAACACTCTTAATTCTTAATCCAATTCCCCAACCAGCCACCTTTATGAAGGTTTCGGCACTGCTCGAGTTGGGTGAGATGAACGAGCATTTGCAGTACACCATGGATTATGACTATTGGTTGAAAATGTGGAAAAAATTTGGAGCCCCCCTAATTTCACCAGCAAAGCTGGCAGCGTTCCGAGTCCATCAAACGGCTAAAGGGACGTTGAATTTTAAGGCACAATTTGCCGAACAACTCCAAGTTGCAACTCAACACAGTCAAAAATCACCTTGGCTTTTCTGGCAGAATGTGCATAATAGGCTGATTGCACTAGCTTACACACTGTTGAAATAGGTATGCCAAATTCAGAGCAGGTCTCTCTTAATCCCCAGTCATGGCAAGGGTTGCGGGTCTTAGTTACTGGTGGACACGGGTTTGTTGGCCGGCAAGTAACTAAACTCTTGGAGTCTCTGCCGCTGTCAGAGCTGAGAGTTCCGCGTTCCCAGGAAGCTGATCTACGAGATCAAGCGGTTTGCGCTGAAGTAACAAAGGGTGTTGATGTAGTTATCCATTTGGCTGCCAATGTGGGTGGGATTGGTTACAACCTCGAGTATCCCGGTTCTTTATTTTATGACAACCTTTTAATGGGCGTTCATATCATGGAAGAAGCTCGCAAGTCAGGCGTAAGCAAGTTTGTGGGGTTGGGCACGATCTGCGCTTATCCCAAGTACACGCCGGTGCCTTTCAAAGAAGTTGATTTGTGGAATGGATATCCTGAGGAAACTAATGCGCCTTATGGCTTGGCTAAGAAAATGTTGCTAGTTCAAGCGCAGGCGTATCGACGCCAGTACGATTTTAATGCTATTTATTTGCTGCCAGTCAATATGTATGGTCCAGGTGATAATTTTGATCCGGCATCAAGCCATGTCATTCCAGCCTTGATCAGAAAGTTTGTTGAAGCTAAGCAACTTCAAGAGCCTGAAGTTGTGGTGTGGGGCACCGGTACACCAACACGAGAGTTTTTATATGTTGAAGATGCAGCTCGAGGTATTTTGTTGGCTGCTGAGCGATACAATGGCTCTGAGCCAGTTAACTTGGGCTCAAGTTTTGAAATCAGCATTAAGGATCTAGCCGAAACAATCAAGGCTGCCGTTGGTTATACTGGACACATTGTGTTTGATGAGAGTAAACCAGACGGACAGCCACGACGAAAATTAGATGTGACAAGAGCGAAGCAAGAGTTTGATTTTGAATCAAGTGTTCCGTTTGCAGAAGGTCTACAGCGAACAGTTGATTGGTATTTAGCACAGCCCAGAACGTAAGACAATCTATGGCAGCCCGAAAGCTAACGTCGCCACTACCGCGTGTACCCGAGCTTTCGATAGTTATTCCCCTTTTTAATGAAGCTGAGGTGATCCCTGATTTGCTTCAATCATTGACCCGTTTGGCTCGACAACTGCCGGCGGCAACTGAGCTGATTTTGGTCGATGACGGCAGCAGTGACATGACTTTGGAAACGTTGAAGAATGCTCGCCAGCCATGGCAATGTCACATTATTAGTTTGTCGCGAAACTTTGGACATCAAGCAGCGCTGTTTGTAGGTTTGAGAGCAGCCAAAGGTCGAATCATCGTAACAATGGACGGTGACTTACAGCATCCACCTGAACTGATCTTGGACATGTTGAAACTACACCACCAAGGTTACGACATCGTTTTGACTGAGCGCACAGATACCGACCGGGTTCCTTGGCTGAAACGAGTCGCTTCGCAGAGTTTTTACACCCTGATTAATTTGATGAGTGAAACCCGAATCACGATCAATGGTTCAGACTTTCGCTCGATGAATCGGACGGCCCTTGATGCCTTGCTATCACTGCCTGAGGGTCGAAAATTCTTGCGAGGCATGGTGGGGTGGATTGGTTTCAAGACTATTATTTTACCGTTTCAGGCCCCAGCTCGTATGGTTGGTGAGAGTAAATATACTTGGCATAAGATGTGGAGTTTAGCGTTTAGTGGTGTAACTGCGTTTACAGCGGTTCCGTTACAGCTAGCTTCTTTTTTTAGCGTTGGTTTATTTATCGCGGCACTGGTGTACGCGGTGTACGTTTTGTATGTAAAGCTGGTGGTGGGAGACGTGGTCAGTGGCTGGGCGAGTGTCACCTTTGTACTGTTAGTTGTCGGTGGTTTTTTGTCACTTTTTATTGGGTTGGTTGGGGTGTATTTAGCTGCAATTTACGAAGAAATAAAAGCCAGACCAGTCGCACTGATCCGGGAAGAGATTGCGAAAGACAAGAAAATATGAAAGCAAAAGACGGCATATTGAGTGTACTCTTTGCGGTCATGACCTTGGCTTATTTCGAATTTGAACCAAGATTTTTGGTGACGCAGCCGTTAACGTATCTATTAGCAGCTTGGTTTGGTGCATACGGGATTTGGTGGCTGGCTGGTTCTCCCAAACAAGCATGGCTTATGAAGCTGCGTTGGTTGGCCACTGGACTGCTTTCGCTCGCCATGGTCCTGAGTATTTACTGGCCAAACATCACAGCCAAATGGGGTGTCATTGATGACCATGAAATCATGAATAACTTGGGATCAGATGGCAAGATGAGCCTGCAAGATATTCCCGAGCGCTGGGTACAGAGTGAAGCAGCCTTACCGGGCAAAGTACCACGCTACCGTCCAGTCTACCAAACCCTACGTTTGTTTGAGACAGCTGCTTGGGATAACAATCCGACTGGTTGGTATGTTACCCGGTTATTGTTTATGACCAGCTTTTTAGCTGTTATTTGGTGGCTGAGTACACCATTATTAGGCTGGGTTGGTGGCGGTGTAGTAACACTCTACATTTTTTCCTATGATTTCTGGAAAGATGTGCTGGCTCGATTGGGTCCATCAGAAGCATACCTAGTGTTTGGCCTAGCTTTAGGGTTGTGGTGTTTTGCCATCATTTGGCGGGCGCTACCAAAGCGACCCGTCAAGTGGACCTGGTGGTTGGGCTTGGCGGTAGGGGCAGTCATTACGGTTGGCTCAAAAGAAAACATGGTTTTGATGGTGGTGCCGTTGGCAGTTCTGTTTGTGCGGACCATGTTCTATCGGCGACTGACGCTACCGGCGATAACAAGTTTTGTGGCACAAGTGGCTATGGTAGCGTTAGTAACTTGGGCAGTGATGGTAGCTACCCTAACCACAGGTCAAGATGTTTACGCTCAGTCAACATCTGCTCAAAGTCGGACCCAGATTCTCATTCTGAGTTTTAAAACTCATCAAAGCAAGCAGCTGATGGTTACCATAGGCTTGCTGGTAGGTCTGACATCCCTGACGTGGTTGACCAGAAACCCTGACACCCAGAAGTTACTTCCCACTCAGCTGCGGGCGGGAATATACCTGATGGGATTGTGGGCATTGTTCATCACGCAGTTTGTGTTTTACAACGGTCACTGGCCAGATCACAATCGATACGATTTCCCTGGCTTACTTTATGAGCCGATGTACTATTTGGTCTTGCTCTGGCTAGTGGTGAGTTTGCTGCGACAGCTAAAGTTGCCAACCGCTGTTACGGGGGGAATCAAATGGGGCTTTCTGTTGGGGCTAGGCTGTTTGGTTATAATGCGTGGCTTTGTGAGTACCAAAGTTGCGGTCGCAGAAAACGCGACCCGAACAAGGGCATTTACGGCGTACATTGAGAAGATTGCTGCCGAGTTGCGGTCTCATCCACAAGTCCCGGTCGTGGTGGAGAGTGCATCAGTATGGGATTACGAGCCGATTTACAGTTATCGGGTATTTCTGACAGCTCAGGAAATTAGCAACCCATTTTATCTACGATTGCATGGTTATGACGAAACAACAGTATCACCAGGTTTGGAAGCTGGGTTGGCTCGACAACTTGAGCAGATATCTGTGGAAGGCAATAATGCCTACCGGCCACTGCCTGAGCTACCACAATCGGAAGCTGGTTGCTACTCGTTGGTTTTATCTGGTATCGTTGAGACAGAATGCCGAGTGTTACAGTAACGCAGCCCAGGAACGGTGGAGCGGGTCTCAAAAAGACTCTGCCACTGTGGCTTTTGCTGATCTTCGGTTTGTTTGCCGGTGTAAACACGTGGACAGCTGTTAAGTATCCCTTTGACCCAGCAGTCGCGGCTGGATATCAAGTCGCGCTTATTTTGATACTGGTGTGTGGTGTGCAGTTTACAACCACCAGCTGGCAAAGCCGGTTCTTAAAAGGAGTAGGGCTGTTGTTAGGTGGGGTAGCTTTGGCCTTGGTATTTCAGGTTGGATGCTTAGTGGTTAATATTTACCGCTTTGATGTTCCTGGGTGGTTTTTTACGTTAAAGTTGCACCGGTTGATCACATTGCCTTTTTGGTACTTACTCAGGTGGTTACTCCTAGCCGTTGGCTTGTGGTGGTCGCTCAAGTTTGATTTGCGACCATACATCAAGATCAAGCTGTGGAGTGCGGTGGCACTTTTGATGCTCGCGGTGGGTGTGTGGCAACTGCAACTGGGTATGAGCCAGCTGCTGTCTACCTCAGTGCGAGCCCTTCAAAATCTACCAACGCCCTACTTTGAACGAATTACATCGCAGCTGGGGGGTGTTCATTATTACGGTTGGATTTGGCCCTACTCTCAGTTTATAAAAAGGATAACACCCGAAAATGCGGTCATTGTGCTTCCCCCACAGAGCGACGACTGGAAGATGGAAGGGAATGTTGAGTATCTTCGGTGGTACCTCTATCCACGTCGTCTGGTACATATGATGGCTGACAATCAAATTCCACCAAACGCTGAGTACATCCTTATTGCAAAGGGTGAATGTATCAATGTTGAGTGTGGCTGGCCCAAGATCACGATACCTGCGAGGCAAGTTGAGTTCCTGTCATTTATTGATCGAGATAGTCAAGCTGAAACATTGATCAGAAACGAGGGCTACGACCCCATAAAATATCAGGATTTTTGGGGCATTTTAAAATTAAAGCGATAATATGTACATAATCGGAAAGCGATTGGGGGAATGAACACAATCAGTCAGATACTATCGGCCGGGTTTTTATTTGGTAGTACCTGGTTTAGTGGTTGGTGGTTAACTCGATTGCTGGGGGTTGCACACAATTGGGAACGGCTGGGTTTGGCTGGTCTACTTGGTTCGGCGTGGTTGACCATAGTCTTATTGGCTGCGCACCTGGGACTGCGAATCCCATTTACTGCTGAGCTGGTTGGAGCGGTTCTCATTTTCAACCTGGTCTCGCTGGGGACGCTTTACAAGCTTCAAGGTGGACGGTGGTTTGAGTTGGCGTTTATCACCAAGTTTTTTGTCTTGCCGGTCTGGCAGCAGATATTGGTGGTCCTGGTGATAGTTCCGGTTGTGCTCAGCTTGATTCCCAACGTTGTTTGGCCAGTAACTGATTGGGATGCGTTAGCACTCTATGATTTCCGGGCCAAGGTTCTTATCGCTGAGGGGAGTTGGAAATCAGGTTTTACTCTGGGTTACTTTTTTCAGTATCCGCCATTCACCTCGCTGCTGCACGCAGCCAACTATGCACTAGGTTTCCAAGCTGCTAAGGTCTGGTACACGCTGATCTACCTGTCGTTCGTCATCACTTTTTATGCATTGCTGAGAAGACGGACAACGCGAGGCGTGAGCTTGTTTGGGGCAGTGCTACTGGCCTACTCGCCACATTTTTTGGAACATGCCACGGTCGCCTATACCAATCTGGCTTATAGTGCATTTTTAGCTTTGGGGATTGTGTATTTGTGGTTAGCCGGTGATAGGAAGACACCCAGCCGAGATTGGTTGGTAGGTACGTTACTGGTGGCTTTGAGCCTCTGGGTTCGGTCGAGCGAGCCGTTTTGGGTAGTAGGGGCTGGCTTGTTGACCATAGCAGTACTGAGGCAGCGCTCGTGGAGCGTTGCGGTGGGAGGAGTATTCGTTTTATATGGAGCAAAGCGAGCCTGGCTCAACTTGGTTTATTTGATAAGCCAGTCACCAGTTCAAGTAGCTTTGCCAAACAATGAACAGAGCCAACAAACCAATCTGGGTACTAAATTGCTGTCAATTATTTCTCAAGTTATTCCGGTCAGTTATTTACACATTCTCACCCAACCATTGAGTACACAAGGCAGCCATATTTTGGCAGTTTTTCGGTACTTACTGGCCTATGTTTGGCCGCTAATTAATTACCTGTTTGTACCATGGCTGGCGGTCCAATGGCATGATTTGCGACATCAAAACTGGTATCGATTATTGGTAATGAATGGCACGATTTGGGCAACTTTGATCTTGATCTTTACTGGGACGTATATTTTTAGTTTTGTGTTTGTGACTTGGGATCAAATCGGCGGGTCAGTCATGAGAATGAGTATGTTTCTCGTTGCCTTAATTTGGTTTTACATTTTGAGCTGCCCAGTATGGAATAACTGGTTTAAAGAAACATGAAAAAAGTAATTGGTATTAACGCCTTATTTCTAGTTCCAAATGCAGTGGGCGGAACTGAGTATCACTTGCGATCGTTCGTGAAGTATCTCCAACAACTCAAAACTGAACATAGGTTTGTACTTTTTTGTAACAAAGAGAACTTCGAGACCTTTTCGGTAGATCATCCTCAGTGGAAAAAAGTTTTGTGTCCCATATCTGGCAAAGCCAGAGTTGCAAGACTGCTGTATGAGCAGGTGGCCTTTCCCCTCAAGGTGTCTGCGGCTGGTTGTGCCGTGCTCCATTCATATGGTTACTTTGGGCCACTGTGGGGTAACTTTGCAAAAGTTACGACCATTCATGATGCAAACTGGAAGGACCATCCAGAAGACACGGCCTGGCTTCAGAATCAACTACTTAACTTTTTGATTACCCAGTCTGCTCATCGCAGTCAGCTGATTGTGACCGACTCACCTTTTTCACAGGCGAGACTGCAGCACTACTTTCCGAGTTTGAGCGAACGCATCAAAGTTGTTTTGCCGGGGCTCGATGAATGGTTTTTAACTCTACTTACCAAACCATCTGAACCGAAGTTGGTCACAGACAACTATATTCTGTGTGTGAGTGCTTTTTATCCGCACAAAAGGATTATGTATCTATTAGAGTTGTGGCCCAAAATTCTGGCAGCTCGTCCTGACCTCAAGCTGGTGTTGGTTGGCCACAATGGCAACCAGTTGTTTGAATTGTCGGATCAGCTGCGTGCTACACCAGGGTTGTATTGGTTTCCCAAAGTGTCCTTGGCAAAGCTAGCTAGACTGTATCATGACGCGAAAATGTTTGTATTTCCCAGTGTGTATGAGGGGTTTGGTTTTCCGGTTTACGAGGCGCTGAATGCCGGCCTGCCGACAATTGTCGGCAATAAACAACCATACTTGCCAGACGTTCAGGCACTTCTGCACGAGTTTACTTTTTCAGCAGAGGCGGATGCACCAAAGATTCTGAAGCTACTACGTACCCCCAAACGGGTGGTGCACTTGAAACAGCTCAGTTATCATGAGGGGGCGAAACAGATACTTCAGCTGTTGGAAACATTGTCTTGAAAAGCAACTTCCAGGATGGAGTCGGCAATTTTTTGCAGGTTGTAGCGTGGAATTATCGGCGCATAGTTGAGATGAGAGAAATTAGGCTCATTGAGCACCGTTTGAATTGCCTCAACTAGGCTTTTCACACTTTGTTTTTGGCACCAATATATCTGATTGCCAAAGGTGTGTTTGAGATCTGCCACATCGGTGGCAATCAGCACTTTTTTTCTGACGGCTGCCTCAGCATATACTAGACCAAAACCTTCTGAGTATGAGGGTTGAATCAAGCACTCACCACGCGCAAAAAACGCCTCTTTAGCGTCGTTGGAGATGGGACCCAAATAGATAATACTCTGTTCCAGTTGTTGGGTGCGAATAAACTTTTTAATAAACTGGCTCTCCGGTCCAGCACCGCCGATCAACAACTTAATGGTGGGGTTCTCTTTTGCAATGATTTGAAAGGCAGCTAACGTTTCTCGTATACCTTTTTCTTTAATTAACCTTGCCAAGAAGAGAAAAGTTGTGACCCGAGTAGGGTACTTAGCCTTATTAAAAGGAGTAATATCAATACCATTACCGATCTGAGTTAACTTAGATGGTGGAAAACCTAGCTCCAAATAATGCCGATAGTTATCTTGGCAGGCACTATTGAGCACCGTGTGCTGGTTGAAGAAAAAGAGTAATAATTTGTGTAGTGGCCAGTTTTTGACGCGAATGATTTCATCTTGTGTGCCACCAGTGTCGGCTGTCACAAAGGTTGGACAGTCATAGAGATGCAACCACTTGCCCACGCCGAACATCAGTGGATAGAACGTGAGAGCAGCTCTCAGAATCATAAGCTGATACCTTCTGCCATGTAACAGCTGAAAGCGGAGTAAGTGGTAGCCTAACACTAAGTACGACCAAGGTGTTCGGTGATGCTGATACGGCATCCTATACACGTTGATGCCGTCAATCACCTCGTAAGCGGGTAGTTCGGGGGCAGTCTTTTCCGTCAGGACATCAACTTGATAGCCCGCTCGCAGGTATGTTTGTCCAAGGAGGTATATCTGTTGCTCTAGACCACCAAAACTAGGGTAGAAGGCGTAGGCTGAGAAAAGGATTTTAGGCCGCATATTTAAGGCTCAACTAGTCTTTTTGCGCAAACAAATAGTAACTGCCGGACAGATGTGTTATCGGTGAAATATGGCCTTTTTTAAGATGAAGGCGACTTTTTAACTGCTTGAAGTACTGCAAGTTATCAACTTCGCCGAAAGTGCGCTGAAATGCAATGAGAAAGTGAGTGCATTTCTTCAAGCTTGGCCAGGCTTTGAGCCGGTCCGCTAGCGGGGCCTCGCTGAGTGACCAAGTACCCACAAATAGCCGTCGGTCTGCCTTCTGTGAGCGCTTCAGAATCGTGTCGACTGAGCGCCAGTCACTTAAACAGTAAATTGGGGCAGACTTTTCGACTGACTGGCTAACTGAGAAACCATTGAGTGTCAGATAAAAATACTGCAACGCTGACAAGAGTGGGAAGTCATAGATGATATACACACCCTGAAACCCATGATGGTTAGCTAATCGGCACAGATTACCATAACCGCCGCCAAACTCCACAACCACTTGAAATGACTCAATAGGTGTCTGCAGCTTTTTTTTGAGTTGCAGCAGATGGTATGTTAGGTGGAGCGTGTTGCTACTGCTTGACCAGCAAAAGGGGTATGGGGTTGGCAAACCGACCTGACTTTCCCGGGCTTTGCTTAACCAGCCAGCTTCGCTTAAAGTTGCCAGTTCAGTGGCAATTCCAGGTGAATGTCCAGCAAACATCGTGTTTTTGATGACTGACCAAGTTAAAAACGTCCGTGGGTCGCGCGTCAAAATTTCTTGACCCAAGATGTATAAATTGGTGTGCCAGGTTTCCAGTGCAGTCTGAGTGCGGGCTGGTTTACGTAGCCTCAGTTTGGTGACCGCGGCTCGCAGCTGTTTGATTTCTCTACGGTGGTTGTGAGTTGGTGGGGCAAGTTGTACGTAGATGGTAGCCACAGCTGTCCAGGCGTAGTCAATTAAAATGGTAAGGATGGTGACTATCATTTTTGCGGTACTACTGGATGATCGAACGAATAATCCAGCGTTCTTTCTGGTATTACAGCTTTATTCGATAAGGCAGTATAGATAATAAACCACTCTTTGTAATCAAGGGTTTGTTTGTTTAACAACTGATCATATGTTCGGTATCGGTACTCAAGCCACTGTTGGTACTTTGGCCAAAACAAATCTAATGACTCGCTATCAATAATCGCAAAGCAATCGGCCAGTGCTTGCCAAGAATTGCGGAGACTCCAAGTGACTTTGAAGCCAATTGCTTTCAAGTAGTGAGTCGCTAAGTACACTTCACAAAAATTCTGTTTAGAAACATCACGCAGTGAGGTGACAGCTTTTGGTCGTCGGCGAGTGTCGAGTGGTGCTGAAAAGTAGAGCAGTACGTCATCCGTCCGCCCAAAAATGAACATGTCAGATAAACTGTACAATCGATATTTAAAACTGTTCAAGCTCATGCTGACAATCCGCTGGTGGGGTTTATATTTAGGGTGGATAGCAAAGTGACGGACAGTTTGCAGGAGAAACTCCATGACATTGGGGGCGTACATGCGCTGGTCGGTTCTGGTTTTTAGGACGTATTGACAACCAATATCTTGTGCGAGTTGTGTGCCTGCCTGACTTGAAATGAGCTGGTAGTTGATATTGGCTACCCCAGCTAGTTTTGGCGGCTGACTTAAAATGATATGTGTCTTTGGTAGGTCAAATAACTTCAGATAGTCTTGATCTTCGGTTTGCCAGGTAGCCAGGATGATTTCGCAGTCAGGAAATAGACGGTGGTAGAGCTGAATAGTTTGCAGGGTGAAATCACGGTGATGGACAATAGGACCCTGGAGCACAATTGCGGTTTTGGGTTGATGACGGATGGCATCTGAAAAAACATTGATGTCGGTAGTGTTGTGCGGCCTTTGATGGTAGGTTAAAAAATGGGTTTTGGTACCTCGAAATAGTTCAAACCAACGGTACAGATGAAAAAACTGTTCTCTGATGTTACCCATGGACGATAGCATGCCAGTCAAGAATCACTTAGTCAAGTCAGAGCCGAGTGCGCTATAATTTTGCCATGGCCTCAAAGCTGAAAATTTTAGCTAACCTCCAACGTTATGATTACGGTGACCCAGCCAGAGGATCCTCGTTTGAGTATGACACTTTTTTTCTGGGTTTCAAAAAAATGGGACATCAAGTGAGTCTTTTTGACTACGGTACCGCTTACCGTCAAGGTGGGCAGACAGGCGTTCACGTAGGTTTGATGAAAGTCTTAGAAAAACGGCAGTTTGATCTTATTTTTACTTTTCCTTCAGAACATCAATTTTCAGCACAGTGCCTTGACGCGCTCAAGAAAAAGAATAGCCGAGCTACCTCGCTCGCCTGGATGGCTGATGATAAGTGGCGGTGGTCTCAGTACTCGCAGTTTCAGGCACCTCATTTTGATTACGTGGTCACAACTGATCCGGATGCAAAGATGAAGTATCAGAGCATCGGCTATCAACAGGCAGTTGTGTCACAGTGGGCCCACGATCCAACTGTTTTTAAGCGAAAACGATTAGTCCAAAAATACCCCGTGGTTTTTGTGGGCGGAATTTCACCGTGGCGATCGTATGTGATTTCCTACTTGTCCAAGCAGGGTATCGATGTGACATGTTTTGGTCAAGGTTGGCCACATGGTCGGGTGACTACTCAAGAAATGGTGAGTATTTATAATCAAGCGAAAATTGTCATTAACCTGTCAAACTCAACCCAATGGTACTGGCCATATGTGACTCAGATTCATACTCCCCAATTACATCGAGGTTGGAAAGATGCCGTTACCACGATAATGCCTGGTTTGTACGACACACTTTTCTCACGAAAACGACAAGAGGACATTAAAGCCCGCTTTTTTGAGGTCACTGGCTGCGGAGCTTTTTTATTGACTTACAATGTACCGCATTTGGCTGACTATTTTACGATTGGTGAAGATCTCGTTTGCTACGACTCTCTATCAGATTTAGCAGAGAGAATTCGTTATTATCTGGCACATGAAGGTGAACGTCAGGACTGTGCCGACCATGGTTATCTGGCTGCCCATCGACGGCACACCTATCAGCGACGATTTGCGGAGCTTTTTAAACAAATAGGACTGAGATAATCGTATGCCACCATTGATTTCAATCCTCATGCCAGCTTGTAATGCGCAACAGTACATTCTCGATTCCATAAAGAGTGTACAAGCCCAAACCATTGCAGATTGGGAACTGATCATCATTGATGATGCGTCAGATGATGGTACCAGAGAAGTTGTCCGTCAGGCTGCGAATCAAGATCAACGTATCCATCTCCATACCAACGCACAAAGATTAGGGTTGGCTGGGAATCGCAACCGAGCAGTGGCGTTAGCCAAGGGTCAATTTTTAGCTATTCTCGATGCTGATGACATTGCTATGCCGAGCCGGTTGGAAAAGCAGCTCGACCTACTTCGTGATAATGAGTCGATTCAGATGGTTGGGAGTTGGGCAGAGGTCATCGATGCAGACAGTCAACACCTGGCTTGGTGGCGGTTTCCCGCTCGGCCCAAGCAGCTCAGAGCCCAGTTTTACCTTCAATTCCCGGTGGTGCATTCATCGCTGACATTTCGGCGAAGTTTGGTTGCTACCTACGGGTTGGGTTATCAACCAGAGTTTGAACCAGCTGAAGACTACGACTTTTGTTTCAGAGCCCTTCAACACGGTCAGGTTGCTTTAGTGCCAGAGTATTTAACTAAGTATCGTTTGCACCGCGAAAGTACCAGTGCTCGGTCAACTACTACTATTACCCGAGTATTACCAGCTCTGTATCAACGTGAGTACTCGAAACTGGGAATTGAGTTAACACTCGCTGATGCCCGGGCCTTGGCCCAATTCTTGAATCCGGCACAAGTCAAACCTGATAAGCTCTTTGCCTTCACGACAATCCAACAAGTTGTGTTGCTCGGGAGTATGTTGCGACGTAGATCAGGCTGCACATGGTGGGATGTCCGTTATTTTTATTGGTACGTAGTCAAGCTACTGCTTTTGAATCTTTTTTTCTGTGCTAAAGGAAGTTTGCCGAGTAGCTCTCGATGAGGGCAGCGTGTTTTTTGACAAAGCTTGGTCTCAATCGATTTTTAGCTAACACGACCACGTCAGAGAACTGTGTCGTTCGAAGTACATCAACCGTTACCTCTTCAAACAAAGTTGAGAAGAGCTGTCTGACGTTTTTCTCGTCAAAAACATGAAAATGAATATAGGGATACGCAACAGGATAGTGAAGATGATACCTGCGCTTGTATCCGTGCTTGATGACAGCAGAGTTGTAGTAATCGGCATTATGCGTCAAGTCGTCGGGACCCGTGTGCTGTTCGAAGTCAACTAAAAAGTGATCAATGAGGGTTGGCTGGCGAAAAACATCGAAAGTGTATTTGTAGTGTGGAATCGCATGAAATTGCCACCCGTCAATTTTGGTTAAAAAGTAGTAATTTAGCAACATGAAGATGGGATTGGGGCTATGTTCAATCACATTTGATGTGATGCATGCGTCATATCGATGCTGCAGTTCGGGATGCTTATGGGCGTCTAAGATATCCAGTACTTTGGTATTTCTATCTAGTCTGACTCGATCTCCATAACGAATGTGCCGGAGTTCCTGCCAAGTTTGCCGAACAGCTGTCAGCCAGCTGCTTTTAATGTCTTTGATACCCGAGAGCTGTCGAATATCACCATACCCACCGTTTTGGACATCAAAGTCCTGTATGCTGCAGTCTTGGTACGACACTAGCTGATCAACACTACCACCGACACGAGCCACTTTGCCCGAAATTTTTGTTTTAACTAACTGGTCGATATTGGTTTTATGAAGAAGCATGGCCATACTTTCTAATACTTAAACGAATGAGTCGCATATAGTAGTCAACGGGAGGTGCGTACATGTCCAGATAATGCTGTGCCGTCAGTGGCTGAAAAGTACTATTTATTTCCGAAGACCAGTTTGCACTAATTGTATGCATCAGTAGTTCAGCTCGATTTGACCAACAATGATCAGCTAGGGCTTTGCGCCGAGCCGCGCGACCGATTTTTGAGCGCAAATCAGGCTGTTGAAGACAGTTGGCGATCTTCTTGATCCAGAGTTCTGGGGTGGTTGCGGCTAGCACTTCATCATTACTAAAGTAGTGCTGTACCAACTCCGGGCCATTGCTGACTTGGCACGCACCAGCCAGGGCAACGTCAAAGAGGCGGTTGTTAGCATCAAGACAGCGATTTTTACCTTGTAGTTGTTCTAGGTTAGAAATATTGACACAAACTTTGGTTTGGTTGTAGAGTCTATTCAGAGCTGGGCCATGTGAAACTAGCTTAGGTGGGAAACCAAACTCTTCCCAGCCCGTGCCCAACAGCTTGAGCTGCCAACCACGTTCAAGAGCGGTGGTTACTAACTTGGAGATAAACTCACCACGACCCCGACCACTCGTGCGGTTGCCGATGAACAGGACATCCCATTTTTTGGCAAGCCGCAATGGTTTGAAAACGCTGGGATCAGAAGCTAGGGGCAGGTGGAGGAATGGTATCCCGATGTCTTGGTAGCAACTTTGGGTCCGGCCTGAGACATCAGTGCCATACGCGAAGATGATTCTTGATGACCATCGGTGGAGCAGTTTCTTTTTAAACCAAACAGAAGCTGGTGGTACATACAGGATTGCTGGACCACCAAAAGTCTGAAGGGCGCGCAAACTATCCGCCTCTTGGCCATCCCCCATGGGTAACACAACTAGGTCATACTGGCGAAGCTGAAGGCGGTCAAAGACCAGTTCGGCGGTGAAGCCTGGCAATTGATTTAAGGCATCAAAAAAACTTTGGTACATGCTGCCAAATATTTTTTTGACATTTGGATTTTGAAGTCCAAGTTTATAAAAAGCTACACGCATATATCAGGCACCAAGTTGTTGTCGAACATACTCTGGATGATCCGTGCAAATCATATCAGGTCGTCCAGCCAGGATTTTTGCCAACCGCCGACGCCACCGTGCTGGGTCACTGGCATCTGGATGGGCCTCTTGACCTAATAGGCCGGGTGAGGTGGCATGCAGTTCTGGGCTGACCACTCCCACTAAGTAACCTCTACCTTGCCAGGTGTGTATGTAATCAGCTGTAATGAACTCCTTAGTGGCTCCATCAAGGTCACTCAAATCCCATTCGTCGAGCCAGACACCTGAATACAGGTGATCCGATTGGAGGACAGTAGATTCAGCCAGAAGTGTGCCACCTACCGCTTGGTTGTAACGCAGCCTGTCAAACTGATGCGAAACAGAAGCCATTACCTGCAACTGCTTATTCATGGCTTTCAGCTGTCGAGCAGCAGCTACTGACAGATCAAATAGCACCAGTTTTGACCAGAGTTGAGGCCAGTTAGACAGTGTCTGAGCGAGTAAATCAAGCAGAGCCGGTGTTTGAAAGGCAGCCTTTATATGGAACGCGTGGTACCGACTGGGACTTTTTGCTAGTTGTGGAGCCAAGTCTGTCCAAAAACAGACATGGCCTGGTTTCAGATCATAGGTCATCAGGTCAGGGCTTGATATGCTCGACACATGCCGATGGTCGGAACCGTGACTCAATCTGGTCAGGGTGGCATCGTGTAATAAAACTATCTGTTGGTCAAGGGTTATATTGAAATCAAACTCGAGCCCAAAGCCTCTCTGGAGCTGTGAAAAAAAAGCTTCCTGACTGCTCTCACCGTACTGAACGTCAGCATCAGGTTCGAGCCCACGGTGCGTTAAGACAGTACAGGCTTTGCTCATTGGCGGGTCAATTGAAGGTAGTGATTTAAATCTTCTGGGGTGCCGAGGCCGTGCATCTCACTCACTTTAATTGGGTAAATCGATATTTTTTTGTTTGCCAAGATCATCTCGTTATAGACTGGGCAGACGTAGAATTCATTGTTAACCCGGATGTTTTTCTCAATCATGTTGAAAGCGGCCGAAACAAAATCACGCCCTTTGCGGTAGTAATAGATTCCAACTGTTGCATGAGGTGAGATGGCTTTCTTTTCAACCGTCTCTAAAACTAAATTGTGTTTATCAACCCGGGCATAACTCCATTTCGGATGGCTAGCGTTGAAAGTTAAAATACTACCGTCCAGTTTGCCTTTTCGTGAAAATGCGATGTACTCGTTAATATCAATGTCGACAACTTGATCAGCATTTGCAATCAATAAGTCATCATCGTTATTGATAAAGTCGGTGGCGGTCAGTACGGTGCACACTGCACCAGCGGTAAGCGAGTTAATACGAACGCATTCGTAGTTGTTCTGTGTTGAGTTGGCATAGATTTGGGCGAGTGAGTACTTATGGTAATGTTCATCACGACAAATAAAAATGAATCGATGCGGTACCTTTGGTTTCAAGTTTTCAACAACCACCTGAATCATTGGTTTACCATTGACATCGATCAGCGGTTTGGGAAAGCTGTAACCGACATCTGCAAATCGTGAACCGGCGCCGGCCATAGGGATGATGATATTTAATTTTTTCATAGTTAAATAAGATACTTATCACCTGGGACAGACGGCGTCTTAATTACCACGGTAGTACCTGTCTCCAAGCAGAGAAAGCGAGCTGCCTCCTGGACGTCTATTTTAATGATATCACCAGCTCGACAGATAGTATCATTTATCTGGAAGACGCCACTGGCGATAACGGTGTACTCGGTTGCAAGCTGATGAGTATGAGCGGCTTCTGTGTCGCCAGTTTGGTATTCCTTGAATGCAACTTCAAACTGAGTGCTTTTTAGTAGGCTTGGTTCAAAATTGCCGATGAACCAACCACGCATGAAGTTATTTGCTTGATACTTTGTCATGAAATCAATCCTGCCGAAATACACAGATCTAGTGTTACATCTTCGTAACCTTTGACTGCCAGAACTTTTGCTCCGCTTGCCTTGGCCGCTTGGACACCATGGGGGGCATCCTCTACGATACAGGCTTGCTGCGGCTGAATACCTAGTTGTTTAAACGCATGGAGGTAGACATCAGGTTGTGGTTTGGCGGGGAGACCTTCATCATTACCAAGTATCAAACTGAAGTAGTTGTCAATTTGGGCCCGTTGGAGCATGTTGAGAACTGAGTATTTTTGCGCATTGCTGCAGCAAGCTAGTGCATAGCCGTGCCGTTGAAGTTGAGCCAGCATGATTTGCTTTTGGTAATCTGGATGGCACTGAGTCCGAACCTTTTCGTCTGTAAACTGGCGCTTCATGTGTTGGATGATCGGATGCAAACCCCGCGGTAAGCCAACTCGCTCACTCATCATTTCCAATTTTTTGGCAGTCGGCAGGCCATTGTAAATGGTCTGGTGTTCAGCCCGGGTAATGGTGTATCCAAATAAATTGAGCGCTTGATTTAGAGCGTCATAGTGCCACTCTGTGGCATCAACGAGCACCCCATCGAGATCAAAAATGACTGCCTTAATCATACGTGTCCTTTGTTATGCTATGCCTCGAGCGCTTTGTCAAGTCGAAGCCATGCTTGCTGATAATGTCGGAGAGTTTCAGGGTGATAGTGATAGGGAAGTCCATCGTCAGACATGTTAACTGCTGAGTCTGGCACGGTGATGCTGTGTAAGTTTGAGTACCGAGGCAGCAGAGACGTGATAGCTTTTTTAATTGTCTTCGCCCTGGATCGGTACAACGATCGAGAGTCATGAGCGGTGGATGCGTGAATAAAGTAGATAGGGGTACCAGGAAAGCGGTGGGTGAGGTCGGCAAAACAGCGGTCGTATGCACTTGTCAGGTCATGCACATCAAGTAGGTCGTGCCCAATAAACTCTGTCTCAAAATCGGGATCTAGCGCAACATCAGCATAATGTGCTGCGAACGACCAACCTTGATTGCGATGGGTAAACTTTTTATCAGTCAGCTCGCTGTATGAATCAAAAACTATGTAGCTCGGTTTGCGCTGGTTCAGCCACGGCAACTGGGCCTGTTCGATAATAAGAGGATAGACATCAGGCCGTCGAATCCAGCCACTCACCGAGTTAGCTTTGGGACGAGGGCAGCTGCCCAGCCAGTCAGTCCACAAATCTGCTCGAACCTTTTGTTGATTAACCAGAACATATGAGTGATCAGCTTCGTGAAGTTGGACAATGGCTCGGCCGATGCAGGATACTCTGCCGAGAATTACTCTTTGGGAGTGCAGTTTTTGGTTCACTTTTGAATGCACCCAGCTGATTGAGAGCAGATACATTGTGGCTGACCACTGGTTTCGCATCATTCGTTTGATTCGATCGAGCCAGATGACAAGTTTGAACTTGGCGAGAAAACGCAGCTCACGACTGAGCGAGATATAGGAGTAGCTCGATCGCAGCTGAAGAAAACTGCGGTATTGTTTCCAGGCTATTTTGGCCTGATTTTGACGCAACTGTACTTCAGCCAACCAGAAATAGAATTGGGCTAGATGGTCCTGAATGATAGTGGTGTACTGTTGGGGAAGGTGGGTGAGGAGTTTTTGAAAAACGGTGATGTGCTCCTGATAAACCAACTCCAGTTTCTGAGACGTAAATGCTAGCGCTGACGAACATGATCGATACACGGCCATGTTTTGGTCGATGTAGCCAATTTTTCCATGCTGGGCATTCAAAACATTGAGTGGTAGGTCGGCAATATAGGTTAATTCGGAAAACCAATCGGGAAATGCTCCAAAGAGCTTGTTTCGAAACATAGTGCTACAAGTTGCCATAAAGCTACCATTTCTGATCAGATCAGTCAGTGTTGAGACTGGCTTTTTGAAACGAGGTACCGGGAGTACAACCATTGGCTGACCATGTTCGTTAACAAGCGTGGTGCTGTGGTAACAAATAGCTGCATCGGGATGTGTTTCTAGATACTCAACTTGGCGAGCTAATTTTAAAGGTGAAGTCCAGTAGTCGTCACCCTCTAGGAGGGCGATGAATTTGCCTTTACAGGCTTTGTACACGCTCATCAAATTTCGGACAGGTTTAAGGTTTTTGGTTTGAAAGATGAGTTTAATTCGGTCAGGATATTGGTTTCTGAGATCAGTGAGTATCTTCCTGGTGGTATCAGTAGAACCATCGTCACCAATCACGATTTCGTACGGAAATGTGGTTTGCTGATTGAGTGCGCTGTGAACAGCCTGGGCAATGAAGCGCTCTTGGTTATAGGTGATAATCAGGACGCTAACAACTGGCTTTAACATGGTTTCTTATCTTAGATTGAGCAATATTTGGCAAATTTTGTCGACAGATTTCAAGCTGAGACCACCGTAAAAGGGCATGGACAGGACCTGTTGGCCAATGGTGTTTGCTACCGGAAGTTGAGCCGGTGATGCTGATGGCAGATCACGGTAGCAATCATATTGACTGCACAGGGGATAGAAGTACTTGCGAGTGATGATATTGTAGTTTTTAAACTCGCTATGGACCTCATCTCGGCTTTTACCAAATTTCTGTTTATTAATTCTGATCACGAAGTATTGATAACTCGGCGTTACTGACGATGGTACTTTGGTGAACTCAATACCTGGTACACCAGTCAGCCAATGATGATAGCGAGCTAAGATTTTCTGCCGGCGACGACGCTCTGCCTGAACCTCATCTAAGACAACCAACCCCAACGCGGCCTGTATCTCGTTCATTTTGCCATTGATACCGGGTAGGATGACCTCATCTTCATTCTTGATGCCAAAGTTTTTGAGCAAATCGATGTACGGTTTTAAGTTGGGGTCATTAAAGGTCAAGGCGCCACCCTCACCAGAATGAAAGAGTTTTGTGGCATGGAAACTGAACATAGTAATGTCACCAAAAGTGCCAATCCCTTTTTTGGTGGGCAACTTTTTTGAGGTTTCATCAGTCACTGTCAATTCTGCACCAAAAGCGTGAGCGGCGTCATAGATGACTTTCAGTTTGTGGCGATGGGCTATGGTTTCAATGGCCGCAACATCACAGGGATGACCAAACACGTGGACAGCCAGGATGGCAGATGTTCTGGGAGTGATCAGTGCCTCGATTTTTGACGGGTCAATATTCATGGTAACTGGATCGATATCACAAAAAACTGGGGTTAGGTTATTCCAAGCTAAGACGTGTGGGGTGGCAGCGAACGTAAACGGGGTGGTGATCACCTCACCTGTCAGTCCCAAGGCTTGGCAGGCAGTAATCAGTGCAATTGTGCCATTATTAAATAATGAAGCATGGGGGACTCGTAACGTTTCCACAATCCGCTGCTCCAGGAGCTGATGCTGATGGCCGTTGTTTGTTAACCATTGACTCTCCCAGACGTGTTCTAGCTGTCGTTTGAACACATCTAGGTCAGGCAGTAGTGGCCTGGTGACGTAGATGGGTTTTTTGAAAGGCCGGATGGTTTGTGTCATGATTGAGGGTCTCTTTTAACCAGTGATAAGACTGTTTGCTGTCGTTTCTTTAAGACGCGGTTGGGAATTCCGACTGAGATTGTCCAGGCAGGTAAATCAGAGTTTACAAAACAAAGTGCGCCTGTGACTGCCCCTTCATGAAGCGTTACCCCCGGCATAACTACGTTGTGGGCGCCCAGCTGCGTGTGCGACTGAAAATGGACAAGCCCACCAGAAACATTTCTAAGTGCTGATGGTACCATCGGCCCGATCAATGACTTGCCGCTAAAATCGTCGGTGACGCTGTACACTGTTGAGTGGGCAGAAATACCACAGTAGTCTTCCAAGTGTATGCCGTTGGTGCCGTAGAGTGCTACAAAAGCAGAGAGGTGTACATAAGAGCCAAGTCTGATTTCGCCAGATAAAAGCGCGAAGTCGTCAATCCGCACATGATCACCGACGCTGATTTGGCTCGGTGATAGAAGGGAAGCTTTCCGGCTGATTAGTACCTCTTGGCCGTACGCTTTTAATCCAAGAGTCGCTAACTCAGTTTCGGAATAAAAACTGGTTTGGGGTGTGGATGGCATGCTGTTCACTTATGCACTACGTATAACACACTTTTGGGGTCGATGCCCATTGAATTAAAGTTCACTTCTGGAAAATCGACGGCAGTTACTTGCTGGCAATGGAAACCGGACTTTCGAATCATGGCTAAAAAGCTGGGTTTGGCATAGACACGAACATGATCTCGTTGGCCGAAGTGACGCAAGCGGTCCTCTGGGTCAGTGATTGTGGCGTTTTGGTAGGTTCTAGGTAGTTTTTTCATGATCGGAACCATTAAGATACCCCAACCACCTGGTTTGAGAATACGATGCAGCTCATGAAGGGCCAGTTTGTCGTCTGGTATGTGTTCGAGAATATGGGAGCAGATAAAGGCATCAAAGTACTGGTCACGATACGGTAGGGCTGTCAGATCGGCTTGGTCATCAACATCTTGCCTTTCAAGATCCGCAGACCGGTACTGTATCCAAGGATAACGGCGAATTAATTCTGGCAGTCCACCTTCTGGGGCAAAGTGCACCAGCCGAAAACGCTTGGGTGGCTGGCGATTGAGCTTGTCAAAAATCTTTTTTAAATAAAGAGCATACAGGCGAGCTTTATCTTGTGAGCCGCAGATCGGGCAAAGAAAGTGTTCGACATTCAGTGTTTCATAATTATTAACTGTGTATCGGTGGCCGCGGATCTGAAGTGTTTGCATAAAAATGCCGTCAGCAATCGCGCTCAGGGGGATGAATTTGCGCAGCGGTGCTAGGCAAATTGGACAGCGCTTCTCGAACCCTAGGTAGCTGCGGTGGGTAATGTATTGGCGACTGTTAGCAAGTGCTAAGACTAAGCTTGGTGGTAGGTGTTTTTTTAAAGAAGATAATCGAGTTCGCATAGTGCGGTCACAATCTAAGAAAAGCTCCAGTCAAGCTGTGGCCGCACTACCCCGACCCATTTTCCCTGCCAGCCAGCTTCCCGAATGGTGTCTTTGACTTCAAATGTCAAAACATCGTCAAAACTGGCCACAATGTGAGCCCGGTCGTGAACGACGAGAATTCTGAGACGGTAATGCTCATCATTGAGGAGGTTGGAAGGGATGTGGCAGGTGCAGCTAATCACGCCCTCTGAGCAATCTTGTGTTGGTGAGATGCTATTGAAAGCTACTTGGCCGTCAACTGTTGATACCACTAAGCTGATATTGAGTTTTGCTTTTGACATGAAGTTCCAAAACTGGAGTGACAGAGTCAATTGTGTCGCAACAGTTATGGTGTCAGTGCCGTGTGGTTTAAGATGCGCTGACTTGAGCTTAATTTCTGAATTGCCAGGTGCGGTAGCGGCCGAGTCCCAACTTTTTTCGAGTTGAGTTTTAGCATCTGCATTGTAGTGATTCAACACATGTTCGACGTCGCCGTGTTGGATGAGTTTACCTTTATCGAGCAAAATCGCCTTCTGGCACAAGCTTCTGACCGCGGTCAGGTTGTGACTAACAAATAAGACCGTTCTCCCCTGGGAAGTCACCTGACTCATTTTACCTAAGGCTTTTTTCTGGAACTGGGCATCACCGACTGCTAAAACTTCATCAACAATTAGAACCTCTGGATCAAGGTGGGCAGCTACTGCAAAAGCTAGTCTCATGTACATACCACTTGAGAAATGTTTGAGCGGGGTATCTAAAAATCGTTCCACATCGGCAAAGGCGACGATCTCATCAAACTTGGCTTTGATTTCATGTCGTTTCATTCCTAATACAGCCCCGTTCAGGTAGATGTTTTCACGACCAGTCAGCTCAGCATGAAAGCCGGTGCCAACTTCCAGCAAACTACCGACTCGTCCGCGCAACGTGACTTGACCTTGAGTCGGCGGGGTAATTTGACTGAGAATTTTCAGCAGGGTACTTTTTCCTGCCCCATTTTGACCAACCACGCCGAGTACTTCGCCTTGATTCACTGAGAATGAAACATCATCTAATGCCCAAAATTCATCAGGGTTCAAGTGGGCTGAAAATTGCTGAAAGGGGTTTTTGAGGAGGGCACTCACACTGTCACGCAGGGTAATATACGCCTGACGCTCTCCAAGGCGATACTTCTTGCTAAGATGAGAGACTTCAATGATTGGTTTCATAGGATGTCAGCGAAGTAACGTTCAGTTCTTCTGAAGTACATGAACCCTATTAAAAGTAAGATAATACTCGAGAATGCTGAGATAAGCAGGTATTCGGGGTGTGGATTGGAATTAGTCCCGAGTATTGACCGCAAGGAATCGATAACGCCTGTCATGGGGTTCAAGCTAAGTAACAACTGAAATGATGGGCGGACTAAGCTCGTTGGGTAAATCACCGGTGTCACAAAAATCAACGTTTGCAAGAAAAAAGGGATAACATAGCGAACATCGCGATACTTTATGTTTATGGCTGCCAAAAGCAAGCCCAGGCCGATACAAGTGGTGATAGTGATCAAAATCCCGACAATAAAGTAAGGAATAAAGAGCCATGGAACAGGCACTTTATAGATAAGCAACATGAGTATGAAGAGGCCGAGCGTTACTAAAAAGTCCACCAAAACAGCTCCGATGGCCGAGATTGGTAGGATCTCACGGGGGAAGTAGACTTTTTTAACAAGTTGTTCATTTTCAATAAAACTATTGGCTTCCCGGCTCAAAGCAGCAGAAAAAAACCCCCAAAACAACAAACCCAAGAGTACAAAAATGGGATATGGCAGCGGGCCTGAGGGGATATGAGCAAAGTTACCAAAAAAAATGGTGAAAATAACCGTGTTAACCACAGGTTGAAGCACAACCCACAAAATACCAATTGCTGTCTGTTTGTACCGAACTTTTATATCCCGCCAACCAAAGATATAGAGTAGCTCGCGAAAACGCCACAGCTCGCGCCAATCAAATAATCGCCACTGAGGTCTGGCTTTGATAACAACTTCGAACGACATAGATCTTTCTGCACCAATACTAACACAGAATGTGGTGGGCAATAAGGAGCGTGAACGGATTGATGGGTAGCTCGTTGATATCTTGACCTGTTTGGTAGCAAAGTTGTTGCTATACTAAGGGTATGAATTCACCGTTACGTCGTCTGGCAACCTTGAGCCAATCAAAAGGGTTGCGACAAAGCGCGGGTGTGCTAATTGGGAATACCGTTTCCATGAGTATCTCAGCTCTAGCGATGATTTTGGTCTCTCGAATTTTGGGTCCCGAAAAATTTGGTGAGTTCAGTATTGGATTTTCTCTGGCTTTGATTTTAAATCGGGTGACTGATCTTGGTTTGAGTAATGCCGTTCAAAAATATGGTGCTCGGAGTAATGATCGGGTGGGTATTAACCGGTTATTTTCGTATACAACTCGATTAAAGTTTGGCGCGATTCTAGTGGTAGCTGTGGTAGGGTTATTCGCACACCGATTTATCAGCAGTTGGTTAAACTTCGATTCGCCGACGATCGTGTTGTTGGCATTTATACTCAGTAGCTGCGCGGTACTCTATGAGCATCTGCAGGCTATGTTACAGTCTCTCCACCTTTTTTCTAAGCTAGTGGTGATTAATGTAATGCAAGCAACTGCCAAACTGATTGGCATCGTGGTATTGACAATCACGTCGTTGACTACGACGAGTGGTTTCCTTGTTTGGTATTTGGTAGCGCCCTTACTGCCAGTACTCATTTGGCGACGGTTTTTGCCTGTTTGGGTAACGTTTTCAGTACAGGGTGAGTTTAAGGCTGAACGTCAGCTGATCAGAAGCATGGCCAGTCACTCTGCGGTGGCGTTTATTGCAGCCGGCTTGGTTGAAAATTTGGATGTATTATTTGTTCAAGGTTACCTTTCAACATATGAAGCAGGCTTGTTAAGCGGTGCCTCCAGAATTGCAATGCTGTTTACTTTGATTGCCTACTCACTGGGAAATGTACTGAATGCCCGAGTGGCAAAGTATCACAGCAAAGCTCATTTACGAAGCTACTTCAAGAAAGCTTGGGCTGTGGTGGTAGCTAGTTGTCTGGGATTTGTGGTCACGGCGGTGAGTGCCAAGTGGCTAATTATTTTGACCATCGGTGCCGAGTATTTGCCGGGCTTACCACTCTTAGTTGGGCTTTTGGGGGCTGCATTTTTAACAATTGCTGTGATTCCATTTATTGCGGTTTTCTTTAGTTTTGAAGCCCCATGGTATTTTTCAGTTTCGGGCTTACTGCAGTTGGCACTCACTATTGGGGGAAATTTCTGGTTTTTGCCGATCTATGGGCTTGAAGCCACCGTCTGGACGAGGCTCGTTACTCGCGGTATCTTATTTTTGGGTACGGTTGTCGTTGCTTGGTGGTACTATCGACATCTAACCGATGAGAGTGTTCATGCGACATAACTTGGACTGGTTAAAAACGTATGGGGTCCTCGGGCTAGTTCTAATCAGTTTTTTGGTAGTTTCACTTCTTAGCATAGTTTCGACACATCATTTTTTATTCAATCTAGAACCATATCCAGATGGGTTGCTGTATACGTTGTCTGCCCGCAATGCAGTCATGGGCAGGGGATTACAGCTCGAGTATTTAGGTGAGACTGTCCGACTCTGGGTGCCGCCTTTATATGCGGTAGTTTTGAGCTTGGGCTATCTGATCAATAAGTCACCTAGTTCGTTTGTGATAGTCAACACCATGTTAGGCTTGACCAGCTTTGGGCTGATGTGGCTGATTGCACGGGTGACCACCAAACACTGGTGGGCACCGAGTTTGGTGGTTGTGTGTTTAGCTAGTCATGCTTTCATCTGGTGGCTGCCGACCCTCCCGATGTCAGAAAATATAGCTGTTCCCCTCTTCTTGTTGTCACTTTATGGTTTGGTGGTGCCTAAGCCAAGCTTGAAGCAGCTGGTTTTGACAGCCATAGGTATCGGCGGATTATTATTGACCAGGTTTGCAGCTATCAGCTTGGTGGGAGTCCTAGCAACGTGGCTGATGGTGCGCATTTGGTTTACCCAAACCCAGCGGATTCGGGTAGCTTTTGTGAGTGTCATGATCGCCATGGTGGTCCTTTTTTGGACTTACTTCCTGGTGGCCAAAGTGCCGGTGGGGGCATTTTTTAAGGTGGCTTTTGACCAGTTACTCCATGGCGGGCAGTTTTACAACTTAGCTCATATTCCTGGTAACAGTCTCGCATATCTTGCAATAGTTTTGGGCGGAGCTAATCAATTCTTGTGGCAGCGATATCCGTTCAGCTCGGGATTGTTCTTCGTTTTAGCCATGGGAGGTTTTGGGTACGGCCTCCTGGTGAGCGATAAACTTCGCGGTGCGTGGCGGGGGATGGCAGCAGTTTGGTTGGCACTCTGGCCGATAGCCTTAGTTTTTTATGTGGTGGATGCCAGATATATCATCTACAGTATTCCGATATTGTGTCTAGTTGTGACTTGGTTTTTCGATCAACTGCTACAAAAATCTCATAGAAAGATAATGGTTGTCCTAATAATTGGGTTAATGGTGGTTGGATTGGGGCAGCTGAACAGCCAAGTTGGATTGGCTAAAGAAATCTTAGCCGCCAACGTGTTGCACCGCTCACGAGCCTGGCAGTTTGAATCCATTCAGCACTTCAATCAGGTTTTCACGAATAAACCTACTGCCATACTGATTACAGCTTTACCACCTTTCTTAGTTGATGCGTATCAAGTGGGTGCCTATCGGGTGGTACCACTATCTACAGCTCAAGAGTTTTTGCAGAAGGGAGAATACATCTGGGGTGATGACATAATGTATTCAGATTTAATTCAGGGTTATGCAGCGTGGGTTGCCGAAGGCAAAGAGCTGTATATTAGTAATGCCTATATTACCCATGCGCAGCAAGTAATCCGTGATTACGAACGGTACAAATCAACTTTTATTTTTGTACCAGTATCCGAAGGATGTGATCATGTGTGTGACGTGTATTTGCTCAAGTTGGCTACTGAGAGTGCCATGCCCCGATAGTTTTTCGCAAACCAGTTCGGAACGAAACGGTCGGAAACCAGTCTAGTTTTTGGCGGGCACATGTTATATCAGGTTGCCGCCGGGTCGGGTCGTCACTTGGGAGTGGTTTGAAGGTGGTTTGGAGTGTATCCGAGATAGTCAGTCCTAACTCCTTGGCCACTTCAAATGTGATTTGAGCGGTTTCATTGATGGTGAACTCCTCGGGGTTGCCGAGGTTCACTGTCAGACCACTATGTCCCTCTTGGGTCGCTAATGCCACGATGCCATCTACCAAGTCAGACACATAACAATACGATCGAGTTTGGTCACCAGTTCCATGAATGACCACTGGTTCATTTTTAAGAATGTGAGCGATGAAATCAGGGATCACCCGGCCATCGGCTGGATTCATTCGGGGGCCATAGGTATTGAAAATGCGAACGATTCGCACATCCATGCCGAAGTCACGTTGGTGGACGCCACAAATGGTTTCCCCAAGCCGTTTACTCTCGTCATAACATGATCGAAGACCATTCGGATTGACCCGGCCCCAGTATGACTCAACTTGGGGATGGACTTCAGGATCCCCATACACTTCAGAGGTACTGGCAAACACAAACCGGGCTTGAGGATGAGCTTCGCGAAGCCACTCCAGCCAGAAATGAGTGCCAAGACTGTTAACAAGATACGTCTCAACGGGATGGGCTTGGTAAACAGGTGGACTGGCCGGAGAAGCGAAATGGAGAACCAAGTCGGGTTGCACGTCAGCGGGGAGGTAGCCGGCTGGATCTTGGCTCGCATCTGCCTTAATGAGTGTAAAGCTGGGATTTCCCTGAAGGTGGGCGAGGTTTTCATCGCGACCAGTGATCAAGTTATCGACCCCCACGACACGCCAGCCGTCAGATAGAAAACGATCAGTTAAGTGTGACCCAACAAAGCCAGCGGCTCCGGTAATAATGACAGTTCCTGATGACATACTCTACTTTCAGGGACAGGCGCAACCTGTATATACTAAACTATCGCACGAGATAGTTGTTACTATACCATGATTGTAATTGGTTACTGACTATGAGCAAACAGTCTTTTTGGGTGAAGTGGGGATGGCTGATGGTAGTTGGCCTGAGTTTGTTGCTGCGGTTACCGCTGTTGACTGGCTCATTTTGGCTCGACGAGGCAGCCCAAGCACTCGAGAGTTCTCGGCCCTGGTGGCAACAGTTTGAAATCATTCCTGATTTCCAACCACCCTTACTGCACTTGATACTTCATGTAGTTCAGTACGTGAGTCACGCTGAGTGGTGGCTGCGGTTCTGGGGAGCCTTGGTGCCGGGTGTCTTGAGCGTTTATCTATGTTTTAAGATCGCTGAAAAAATAACGGGTCCTAAAGCTGCATGGTGGAGTGCTGGGTTGCTGGCTACCAGCTCGTTCCATATTTTTTATTCACAGGAGTTGCGTCAGTACTCACTACCTACCTTTTGGGCTATGTTGAGTTGGTGGTGGTTAGTAAAACAGAGTACCTCGCGAGTGCCAGTGGCTCGATGGTGGGGTCTGTGGGGAGTGATGGGCGTGGCTGGTATGTACAGTTCATACTTATATCCTTTTTTGCTAGCGACCCAGCTGGGGTATCTATGGCTTAGCCGGCCGACTTGGCGACGAGCGAGCATCATAACAGCGGTCGGAATGGCTCTAGCGATGGTGCCCTGGCTGCCAATTTTTAGCTTGCAGCTGGCAGCAGGCGGAGACGTTCAAGCTCAGTTGCCTGGTTGGTCAGCGGTTGTCAGTGTGCCGCAGCTGAAATCCTTGCCACTGGTGGTGGCCAAGTTTGTGTTTGGGGTCTTGGATGTTGAGGTGAGCTGGCCGTTTATAGCAGGCTTGGTCGGGATAGGTGCTTGGTTTGGGGTGGTCAGCTGGCAGCTGCGGAAAGTCGGCCGCTGGTCTTGGAATCATCCCGTGGTTATCGCGAGTGTGTGGTTGGTGTTGCCGATTCTCGGTGCCTGGCTGGTGTCGTTTGTGATTCCAGTTTTGCAGCCGAAGCGGGTGTTATTTTCTCTGCCAGCCTGGTACCTATTGGTTGGCTGGTTAGGAACGCAATCGAAGGTTAAATGGGGTAGTTTTGGCTTAGGATTGTTGCTAGTTATAAATGTATGGGGAACCTTGGCCTACTATCGGCAGCCACAGTATCAACGCGAAGACTGGCGAGCGGTTCAGACTTGGGTGCGTAGCCGATATCCTGCTACCAAAACGGTGGCGGTGTTTGCCTTCCCAGAGGCCTTTGCACCCTGGCGATGGTATGATGATGACGGGTACTCGGTCATAGCTACTGGTCAGCTCCACGTTGATCAAGTCCCCGATCTAGCTGAGGTGCTCAAGCCAGTCACTGAGTATGAGTATGTGGTGACCTTTGACTACCTGAATGACTTGAGTGATCCAGCGCGGAAAGTCAACCAAGTTTTGCGCAGCTTGGGTTATACCGAGGTGGAACTGCGTAGCTGGCCTGGTGTGGGATTTGTCAGAATCTGGTCAAAACCAAGTGGCAGAATAAGTAGTAACTGACAGTAGTTTAGAAGGATACCTGTGAGCAATACACGTTTAGCAGTTGGTGTCGACATCTCGTCAGTGGTGTACGGTCGGGGAGTGTCTAGATACACTACTAATCTAGTGAGATGTCTGGGGCAGCAACCTGATGTGGCGGTCCATCTCTATGGCTCATCGCTGCGGCAAAAATCGAAACTAACCAACTTGGTATCAGAGCTTAAACCAGCCGCCAGCCATATTCAGTCGTTGCCACCACGGGCTTTGAGCTGGTTGTGGTCACACACCACCTTGAACTCGGTACGGAGTTTCTGGCCCAGGCTGCAGGTTTTTCACAGCTGGGACTGGGTGCAGCCACCCGATGAGGATCTGCCGCTGGTTTCGACAATCCATGATTTGGCGATGTTAAAGTTTCCCGAGACAGCCCATCCCGAGATCTTAGCTCATCACCAACGAGCTTGGAAAACACTCAAAGCGCGTCGTGCGCACATTATTGCTGTTAGTCGAGCTACCAAGCTTGACATCATGGAGTATCTCGATATCCCGAGTGAGCAGATTACCGTGATTCACGAGGCTTTACCTCAAGAAGTTGTAGCGGCTAGCCAAAGCATCACTGAGGAGGTCGAAGCAGCAGTGGTCCATCGGCTCAAACTCGATCGACCGTACATTTTGGCTGTTGGGACTCGGGAGCCGCGCAAAAACATGGATCGACTGATTAAAGCTTGGCTACCTTTGGCTAAAGAGTACCAACTGTTGATTGCTGGTGCAGCTGGCTGGGATGACAGTGACAAGTGGCTAGCTGAAAGTAAAGGTCAGTTGCGGTTGCTGGGTAAGGTCACAGATCAGGAACTGGCAGTGCTCTATAGTCAGGCTGAGGCTTTTGCTTATCCGTCATTGTACGAGGGCTTTGGCTTGCCTATTTTGGAAGCTTTCCATCATGGTACGCCCGTAGTCACTTCCAACGTATCCAGTTTGCCTGAAGTAGCTGGCAATGCGGCTGTACTAGTTAACCCCGAATCCGTCGAGAGTATCCGTGATGGACTCAAGGCAATTTTGAGTGAGTCACCCACAGCCCAGCAACGCCGGGCACAACAAATGATTGTTAGGTTACATTTATTTGACTGGAACCGAGTGGCCTTGGAAACCACCCGAGTTTATCATCAAGCAGCTGGCGGAAGATAAAACTATGCGGATTGCAATTGATGGCAACGAAGCCAATGTCTCAAACCGTGTTGGTAGCAATGTGTATGCGTACCAGCTCATTTCAGCTTTGGCCCAACTAACTCGTCACCGGCCAGATATTGAAGTGACCGTGTTGCTGGCAGATACTCCCCAATCTGATCTGCCTCAACCCGGACCAAACTGGCAGTACGAGGTTGTAGGTCCACATCCACTTTGGACACAGTTGGCTTTGCCCTGGCATCTTTTCACACACGCTCCTCGGTACGATGTGCTTTTCACGCCGGGTCACTATGCACCAAGACTGTCAGTGGTGCCCTATGTTTCTTCGGTGATGGATCTGGCTTTCTTGGAGTTCCCGACCCAATTTAAACGGCGCGACTATATTCAACTGAAACACTGGACGGCATACAGTGTTCGCCATGCCCAAAGAGTCGTTGCGATTAGTCAGGCGACCAAAAAGGACGTGGTGAAACAGTATCGTCGCCGGGCCAAAGAAGTGGTTGTGGCCTACCCAGCCACCACAAGTCAGGTAGCTAAGGTCCCACTCACGAGATCAAAAGCAATTTTGAAGGCTATGGGGATTACTGGTCCATACCTTCTCTATGTCGGAACTTTGCAGCCGCGTAAGAACTTGGAGCGGCTCGTGGCGGCTTTTGAAAAGTTGGCGACTCGACTAGACCATGAAGTAGGACGTTCCAGCCAGCCGCAGCTACAACTAGTAATAGCAGGCAAGGTTGGTTGGTTGGCAGATGGTATCTTAGCCAGGATTAATGAGTCACCATACCGGTCGCGGATTGTGCTACCAGGTTTTATCGATGATCAAGCTAAGGCAGCCCTGTACCAAACAGCCACCGCCAGTGTGTTAGTTGGTTTGTATGAGGGGTTTGGGATGCCACCCCTTGAGGCAATGCAGTTTGGTACAGTCCCAGTGGTGTCCAATACCACCAGTTTACCTGAAGTGGTGGGGCAGGCAGGGATACTGGTTGATCCCCTAGACATTAACGATATTGCTCGAGGCTTATATCAGGCTGTTACTTTGCGAGCAAGCGAGAGACTGCGGTTGCAACGACTAGCCCGGCAGCAGCTGAGAAAGTTTGATTGGTCAAGCAGTGCAGCTGTAGTACTGCAAACACTTGAGGAGGTGGCTACCTCAGCCAAAAAATCATGATGACTCCACTCGGCTGGCTGTATCAGAGCGGGATTTGGGGTGTCGTTGCTGTGGTAATTGTATGTAGCTCGGTGTTCACGACGGTTGTGGCGATGCGCATCAATGCGGGGCAAAAACCAGCTGCCAAACTCAAAAATCGAGGGTTAGGCTTAGTGGCAGTAGTCTTTGGAATCTGGCCTACCATCTTGGCTCTGACCAGTATTTGGTTACTAGAAGTATCGAGTGCCGAAGCTGACCATCCTTGGTATTGGCTGATACATGGTCTCTATGTGGCTACTCGACCAGTTTGGTTGGCCCTGGGTTATCTAGCGGGACGGTGGTCAGAGGTCGTGGCGCCTTCAGACATAGCAACTGCTTTTTGGCCAGTCAGCATCGTACTGTACTTTGTGCCGCTGGCGCTCTTGATTTCTTTTCCCTTGATTGTCCTGGGTGGGGTGTTGATGATTAGGTTGGCTTCGCGACACACTTGGGCGAAAGTTCGGATTTGGCTAAACTGGTCACTCGCCTTATTGGGTCTGAGTTTCACGATCTCAGTTTTAACCGCGGTGGGTGGATTTTTGCTACTTATGCGATGCGAAGATCAAGTTCGACAGTATCATCATTTTAATGCACACCTCAAGGCTTTGTGTGTCGAGTCAGATGACCCTAGTTTGTGTCCTCGTAACTTGTCCCAACTGAAGGCTTTTAACCCCAAGTTGTTCCGACAAATTACAAGTTGTGCCCCGATGGAGTACAGCTATGATGAGTCGACAGGACACTACCGTTGGGTGATCAAGACTCAGTTTGAAAAAGTGATTTTTCAGCCAGAATACTATCCCTTGGGTTTTCGAATTGAGTCTCCTCAAGAGCGTCCCTGGTGGAGTTGGTAACTAATATGGCAAAACATCGCATAGTGGCATTTGATCCAGGTTACGATCGGTTAGGTTGGGCTGGAGCTGAAGTTGAAGGTGGCCAGCTCAAGCTTCTTGGTTGGGGGTGTATTACCACGCAGAAGCAGCTCAGCTTTAATGAGCGGTTGGGTGAGCTGGTTATGGCTGTCGAGCAGTTAATGACGAAATTGGCACCAGAAATGGTTGTCTTGGAGACCCTCATTTTTAGCAAGAACCAGACTACAGCGTTGGCAGTAGCTGAGGTGCGCGGGGCTCTTAAAACCTGTGCTACACAGCAGGGTTGTCTGATCTACGAGTACAATCCTGGTAGCGTCAAGTTAGCGGCTGCCGGTCATGGTAAAGCGACCAAAACACAAGTCGAAAAAATGGTTCGCCTCCAACTGGGTAAACAGCTGCCCCCCGCCAAGCTGCTCGACGACACTCTTGATGCACTGGCACTTCTGATTACACACGCCGCTTCAGTTCGCTGGCCAAAGCGTGTATAGTTGGTGGCGAAAGAACACCGAACTTCTGATCAAAAAACACGAAATTACAATTCTATGATTGCTTGGTTAAAAGGTCGCCCACAGTTAATCGGTCAACACTTTATCCTGGTGGTTCATGGTGTAGGTTATGGTGTGGAAGTCGGTACTTCCACGGCCCAGCGACTGGGTAGTCTGGAAGAAGCCGAGCTATTTATTCACACGCATGTCCGAGAAGATCAGCTGAGTTTATTTGGTTTTGGGACGTATCGGGAAAAAGAAGTTTTTGAGTTACTTCTAGATGTCTCAGGCGTCGGCCCACGCATTGCTTTAACGATTATTGATCGGGGGGCAGAGTCATTGGTGCAAGCCGTGCAAACTGCCGATGTTAAGTACTTTACCTCAATTCCGCGAGTTGGTACAAAGCTCGCCCAGAAAATTATTATTGAACTAAAGGGGAAACTGGGTAGTTTACAAGAGTTATCGCTTGGTCCTCGTTCGCAACTCGAACAAGATCTAGTAGCTGCCTTGCAGTCACTGGGATTTGATGAGGCTGAGATCTACCAGGTTCTTCCTGAGTTACCCAAAGAGAGTTCTGAGTTGAAAGTGCTGTTAAAACAGGCTATGAAGTTACTAGGTAAACCTCGCTAGACCATTCGGACAAGATATGACCGACGCATTTGACCCCACCGTAACTATCACTTCTCCGACTGATGAAGATCCTGTCTTGGTTTCACTTCGGGCAGCGGCTTGGGATGAGTTTATCGGCCAGCCAGCCATCAAACAGTCCCTCCAGATTGCCATTGAAGCCGCCAAGCAACGACATGAACCGCTCGACCACACATTACTCTATGGACCGCCAGGTTTAGGTAAGACCACCTTATCGCACTTGATTGCTAAAGAGCTGGGTGTGAACGTGCGATTGACCTCAGGGACTGCCCTAGCCAAGGCTGGTGACTTAGCCGCCATTCTTACAAATCTGGAGCCAGGGGACGTTTTGTTTATCGATGAGATTCATCGTCTGCCCAAGGCAGTCGAAGAAACCCTCTATCCAGTCATGGAAGACTTCGCCCTCGATATTGTGATCGGAAAAGGTCCGTCGGCCCGAACAGTGCGGCTCGACATCCCGCCCTTTACCCTGGTGGGCGCGACGACACGGTTTGGCACGTTGGCCGGTCCGTTTCGTGACCGGTTTGGGATGACGCACCGATTGACTCACTACCAGCCAGCCGATCTAACTCAAATTGTGGCCCGAGCAGCCGATAAACTCAGCATCAAGCTTGATACTACCAGCGCAGACCTGATTGCCCAGCGTGCCAGAGGTACACCGCGGATTGCTCTACAGTTGTTGCGTCGAGTCCGTGATGTTGCTCAAGTGCAAGCCATTGAGATCATTAATCAAAACATTGTTGAGCAAGCTTTGCGGTTGCTCGCGATTGATCAAGCTGGTTTGAGCGATCACGACCGTCGATTCTTGGAGCTTATTATTGATAAACACCGCGGTGGACCAGTGGGGTTGAGTACGATTGCGGCCACCCTTAGTGAAGATCCAGGTACAATTGAAGAGGTTTTGGAGCCATATCTGCTGCAGATCGGCTTTATCCAAAAAACACCGAAAGGTCGCGTCATTACCCCAGCTGCTTACCAACATTTAGGATTATCAGTAGGCGAGACTAAGCCAGATTTAGTACAATGATGGTATGACAGGTTCAACAGATGTTTCCCAAACAGGTCGACGGTCCTTGACCGCAAAGGTACTCAACCGGCTAAGCAGTATTTGGCTGGAGTTTGTGACTGGTTTTTTATGGTGGGGAGTCGGGTACGTCCCCTCACATCACTTGAGGCGGTTTTTCTATCGCTTAGCTGGTATGAAGATTGGCCATGGCTCGACGATTCACATGATGGGGCGATTTTTTGACCCGAGGTTTGTGACGATTGGTGATGACACCATTGTTGGTGAGCGAGTTACCATAGACGGCCGTCGGCAACTCGCTAGTTCAAAGAGCGGGGTGACTATTGGTAACCATGTTGATATTGCCTCAGAAGTTATGATTTGGACCAGTCAACATGACCTAACTGATGAGCGTTTCCGAGCTATTGAAGAGCCGGTTGTGATTGAAGACTATGTGTTCATTGGACCTAGAGTGATTATTTTGCCGGGTGTGAGTATTGGTCGTGGTGCAGCGATCGGAGCAGGCGCAGTGGTGACAAAGTCGGTGCCAGCCAATAGTATCGCCGCTGGAGTGCCAGCCAAAGTAATTGGCGAGCGAGCTGGCGAGCTGAAGTATCGTTTAGGTCGAGCCAGGTGGTTTCAGTAAGTACAACAATTATGACTGAAGAGTCGCTCAAACTTTCTATCATTATCGTGTCGTACAACACGCGAATGTTGACGGAGCAAACGGTTGAGTCAGTGATGAGTGATCTGAAGAACTATCCGGATCTAGCTAAGCGCACTGAGCTAATCTTTGTTGATAATAATTCGAGTGATGATTCACCAAAGTACTTGCGTCAGTTGGCCCTAAAACAGCCCAAGAAGTTTAAGGTGATTATCAATGATCATAACTTGGGTTTTTCGGGAGCGAACAACCAAGGTATTCAGTCCGCCAAGGGCGAAATTATTTTGTTGCTCAACTCGGATACCGAGATTAAACCGGGGGCATTACAAGCGATTGTGCAAACATTCGATACGCATCCAATTCAGGAAAGCCGCGCCCAGCTGGCTAGAACGCAGGGTGATATTGACCGGTTGGGAATTGTGTCGGCGCTGTTGCTCAACACTGATGGGACAGTTCAACACCAAGGTGGTTCTTTTCCTACGCTCTTGTCGCTGGCGGCCCAGTGGCTGATGCTGGATGACATTCCGGTGTTGGGCAAGTGGTTGCCTTCGACCCAGCACACGGGTCAGCGTGCCATCGAACTGAGTCAGGAGTTGGCAGTCAGAGATTGGGTGGGGGGAACCGCCATGGCTATTCGGCGGAGTGTGTTTGACGAGATTGGTTTGCTTGATGACCGAATCTTTATGTATGGCGAAGACATCGAGTTTTGCATGAGGGCGAAGCATCATCACTGGGATGTAGTTATTCAACCAGCGGCGCAAGTTACTCACATTGGTAGTGCCAGCTCGAGTTCGGTCAACGCTATAAAGGGTGAATACAAAGGGTATTTATACGTTTGGGCGAAACACAAGCCTCACTGGCAACTGCCGTTGGTCAAGGCCATTTTGAAACTTGGTGCCCTATGGAGATGGTGGTTATTTGGTACAATGGGTAAACATAAGGCTCGTCAGAAAGCTTACCGTGAGTTGTGGCAGGGCCGTAACTAGGAACAATCTATGTGGCACACCCTTTCGAAAGTTGGACGTTGGTTGGATGAGTATCTGTTGTTTGTGCTCGCCTGTTTGCTCATCGTTTTTGTACCTCTGTATCCTAAGATTCCGCTGTGGAGCCCAATCGAGCAGTACATCGTTCGGGTGCGCTTAGAGGACTTTGTAATCTTGGGAGCAAGTCTAGTATGGCTCGTTCAAGCCTTGAGACGAAAGATCACTTGGAATGTGGGTTTCTTCTGGTGGGTAGTGGCGTATGCCATTGTGGGAGCGGCCTCAACAGTCTCAGCTGTGTACGTTACTCAGACCGTGCCGCTGCAGCCCTTGCACTTAGGCAAAACCATCCTCCATTACTTCCGCTACCTTGAGTACTTCACGCTGTTTTTTATTGCATTTAGTTCTATTAAGCACCGCTGGCAGTTGAAGGTTATCCTTGGCTTGCTCGTGGCCACCGTAGTTGCAATTGCAGCGTATGGGTATGGTCAAAAATACTACTATTGGCCGGTGTACTCGACAATGAATCGAGAGTTTAGCAAAGGTATTCGTTTATATCTGACCCAGTACGCGCGTGTACAGTCAACATTTGCCGGGCATTACGACATGGCAGCTTACATGGTGGCCGTGTTACCACTTATCTTGGCGTTGGCCCTGAAAACCGCCCATACCTGGGCCAAGCGAGGTTTGTGGCTCACTTTTTGGCTGGGGAGTTGGTTGCTTATCTTGAGTGCATCTCGAATGCCATTCGCCGCCTACTTGGGAGGTGTTGGTCTAGTTGTTTTAATTACAGCCTTACTACAGACTAATTGGTCACAGCGAATCAGGTTTGCTTTGAGTCGTGGAACGCTGACGCTGCTTGGCATCTTAGTCCTGTTTTACTACTTCGGAGCTGACCTGTCGGAAAGATTGGGACATGTGGTCAATGCTAACCCGACCTTAGCCTCAGCTGCGGCGCAGCTAACAGACTGGCGAAGAGTGGTACTCAGCGATGAGCAGGTGGCCAGCTTGCCCCTGTCGCCGAAGCGCTTGCAAGAAATGTTGCCCAAAACCGATAAGCAACCCGCCAATGGTGTTTCAACCGATCAAGTTGCGGCCCAGATCGCCGCTGAGTTGGCTGCGACTCAAGAAGTTGCCAGTAGCAAAGATCAGCCACCAACACCGACAGGTGATAATGGTTCTAAACCGTTGGTATCGGCACCGCCAATTTTCAAGGCACCGGCTCCCACTCACTTACCGGCCGGTGTATATGAGAACATCCCTGACTTGGTAGAAGTCACCACAGTTGATGAACAGGGTGAGAAAGTGGTGAAAAAAGTGCAGCGACCAAGAGTTTACTCTGAATGTGCACTTGAGAAAGAATTGTCGCTATGTATCCGGCTGGAAACGCTCTGGCCACGAGCTTTGGAAGGTTTCTTGTACAACCCGTTCCTAGGTACGGGTTATGCGACGCTTACCAAAGAAGGGATCGAGATCTTTACCGAAGCGGATAGTACTGACAATAACTACCTGCGCACACTCGGTGAGACGGGCGCGATTGGCTTTATCGTTTTCTACGGTGCAATCGTGTACTTGCTCGTTAAGTCTTTCCGCCGTATCAAAGATGCGGACTGGTTAGTGAGCTCGGTGGCGGTTGGCTTTATCGGTGGCAGTATTGGTTTGCTGCTGAACGCCATTTACATCGACGTATTTGCGGCTTCGAAGGTTGCTCAAACCTACTGGAGTTTGGCCGGTTTGGCGATGGCAGCCTTGTACATTACCCGCCGCCAAAAAGATGAAAAGCTGGCTACTCTATCTCCCGTTCAACCTGGGGATGCCGAATCAGTGACGTTAGCTCAGGCCATCAAGACGGCTTCGGCGACCAAATCAAAAGCAGGCAAGCGATCCCGAGGTGCGAAAACGAAACCACGAACGCGTCGTACCCGACGAAGCTAGATTGCTCTAAGTACTAGTCAGGAACTATGAAAATTTTAATGCTGACTCCCTACTTGCCATACCCATTGTTATCGGGTGGGCAGATTCGGACGTACAACTTACTCAAAAAGCTTTCGCAAGAGCACGAAATTACCTTGTTTGCCTTGATTAAAGAAAACAGCGAGCGTCAATACATCGCTGAGCTCGAGAAGTACTGCGCTAAAGTTAAGCTTTTTAAACGCTCTCACAAGCCATTCACGCTCAAAAATATTTTGCAAACTGCGATTTCTTCCTATCCGTTCTTAGTGATTCGCAATCACGCCCCATCAGCTACCAAGGCCATTCAAGCGGAGCTCCAAAATGGAGCGTACGATCTGATTCACGCGGAAACGTTTTACATGATGCCTCATCTGCCAAAGACAGATGTGCCTGTGATGCTGGTTGAGCAAACGATCGAGTATCTGGGCTACGAAAGTTATGCCAACCGGGCAAAAAAGTGGTTGCGACCGTTGTTGCGCATCGACATTGACAAGATTAAACGTTGGGAAAAGTACTACTGGGAAGCGTGTCAGCAACTGGTGGTCATGAGCGAGGAAGATAAGCAGTTTATTGCGCAAGAAATCGGGAGTGACACCAAAATTGAAGTTGTTGCAAATGGCGTTGATTTAGAGTGGTTTGAAGAGAAAAAGGCGGCCATACCTACGGAGCCGACAGTGTTGTCTGTGGGAACCTTTAAATGGTTGCCAAACGTGGAAGCAGTCAGTTTCCTGGTGGCCGAAGTTTGGCCACTCATTAAGCAACAAGTCCCCAACGCGCGGTTATGGATTGTAGGTAATGCCCCGACGAAAGAGGTCGTGGCTTTTCAACACAAAGATACCTCGATTACAGTGACAGGAGGAATCCCAGATATTCGCGATGCTTTCAAGGGAGCACATGTTTTGGTAGCGCCAGTATTTAGTGGCAAAGGGACCCGCTATAAAATTCTCGAAGCTTTAGCCTCAGAAACTCCGGTGGTGGCCACTCCGATCGCAGTGGAAGGATTAGCTGTAAAACCCGAACAAGAAGTTTTAATAGGGGCTGATGCCCAGGAGCTAGCTGACCAGACAGTCCGTTTGTTAAAGAATTCAGCACTCAGGGCGGAGCTAGCCAAGCGTGGGCACGCGTTTGTAGGCAAGAATTTTGACTGGGATCAGATTGCGAAAAAACTAGATCGGCTTTATCGTAGTTTTAGTAAACCAAAGTCAGATCACTAAGAAAGACCAGCATGTCGGCCGCTGTCGCAGATTTAAGCATTATCATCGTTAACTACAACGGTCAGTTTTGGTTGAAAACAACGTTGAACTCACTCAAAGCAGAGTACCTGGCTAAGACGAAACGGAAAGTGGATGTGATAGTGGTGGACAATGGTAGCAGCGATGACTCGGTTCAGTTTCTGGAAAAGCAGTATAAATGGGTCAAGGTTATCGCGCTTAAAGAAAACCTGGGTTTCTCGGCTGGAAACAACGTGGGTTTAAAGCAGGCCAAGGGGCGCTATGTGATGTTGTTGAACTCAGATGTGGAGTTCACATCAGACTCAAACCTCGATGTGCTCTTAGACTACCTCGATGCGAACAAGCAGGTGGCGGTAGTGACACCAAAGTTGGTGCTATCAACGGGTGAACTAGATTGGGCTTGTCATCGTGGTGAACCTACCTTATGGGCCGCATTTACGTACTTCACTGGTTTGAGCAAATTGTCACCAGCCTCAAAATGGTTGGGACAATACCATCAAACCTATCAAGATTTGACTCAAGTTCATGAGATCGAGGCGTGTTCAGGTGCGGCTATGATCGTGCGCCAAACAGCCATTGCCAAGGTGGGTTTACTCGACGAGCGGTTCTTTTTCTATGCTGAAGACTTAGATTGGTGTCATCGGTTTCGAGCCCAAGGTTTCCAGATTATTTTTCACCCCGAAGTAGTTTTGATTCACCACAAGTACAAGTCTGGTATGTCGAGTAACTCGGACTCTGTCAGGCGCAAGACACGTGACTACTTTTACGATACAATGAGCCAGTATTATGATAAGCACTACCGTCAGCAGTACCCAGAGTGGGTTCGTTGGTTGGTCAATGCAGTAATTACTATCAAAAAGGGAGGCATCTAATGCATCATTTCCAAGCTCAATCTTTACGAGCTCAAAACATCAGTAAAGCCGTCGAGTCCATCGCGGTGTTTGTGTTTGCACTCTTCATGGCGTCAGTGCTGCCACAGCTCTTATTTAAGTACTACTACGCGAACATGGATTTGACCGAGCAACCTAAGCTCTTAGAGTACATTCCAGTCGCCGCGTTTGTAGTGGGTGTGGGTTATTTTGTGTACGCCATGGCTGGTAACTTTATGCGCGACGCAAAAGCCAAAAAACTGGAAATGCAGATGATGGAAATGGGTTGTGATTGCGAAAACTGTCAATGCAGCCCCAGCGTAGCTACTGTTAGTGCTAGTACCAAAAAAGCAACCAAGTTTAAGAAGTAAACTATCACTATTATGAGAATAGGCGTCGATTGCCGGCTGGCGGGATTACGTCACGCCGGCATCGGTCGATATATCGAGAATCTCGTTCAACGCTTGCCGCAAGTCGGTCAAGACGTGACGTGGGTGTATTTTTTTCATGATGCCAAACAACTCCAACAGGTGATGGGTGGTGTTGACTTACCTGCAAATGTGGAAGTTAAGTTTGCTCCGATCCGGCATTACTCCTTTGCTGAACAGTGGCAATGGCCTCGAGTTTTAAATCAGGCTCACCTTAATTTACTCCACGTGCCACATTTTAATGTGCCGTTGCTGTATCGGGGAAAGTTAGTGGTGACCATTCATGACTTGTTGTGGCATGAGTATCGTGGTCAGCGTGTGACCACCTTATCGCCGCTCTGGTACTGGATCAAGTACTGGGCCTATCGTTTGGTAGCCACGGCAGCCATACAGCGAGCTACTGCTGTTTTGGTTCCAGCCGAAACAATCAAGCACACGTTGAGCCGACACTATCCCTCGGCTGAGGCCAAGGTGGTTGTTACAAAAGAGGGAATTGCTGAAGCATTTAAAACCCCTGTCTCTCGTCACCCAGGCAAAAAACAGCCAGAGCTGCTGTATGTTGGTTCGCTCTATCCGCACAAGAATATCCAAGTGGTCATTCAAGCGTTGCGACTGTTGCCTGACTATAAACTGGTGCTTGTTGGGGCAAGAAACGTGTTTCAGGATCAAACCCGCCGGCTAGCTCGTGAGCTACATGTCAGTGATCGTGTTGAGTTTGTGGGGTACGTAACCGATGCCGAACTTCGACGCCGCTATCTAACTGCCACCGCTTTGGTCCAGCCTTCACTCTCCGAAGGTTTTGGATTGACTGGGGTGGAGGCTTTGGCAGCTGGAGCACCAGTGCTAGCTTCAAACATTCCTATTTTTCACGAAATCTATGCTGATGCAGCAGTTTACTTTGACCCATACTCACCAGCAGATTTTGTCCGTGCTGTGGCAGAAGTTGCGACTCATCAACCAACTTCAACTCAGGTGGCGCGGCTTGTTAAGCAGTACAGCTGGCTCGCTATGACAAAACAGACATTGGTTACGTATCGCCAAGCACTAGCCATATGACAAACCAGTCACGCTCAAGATCACCTCGCGTCGCGATCGTGTATGACTGGGCAACTACACCATATGGTGGTGCTGAACAAGTACTTTCAGCGTTGCATGCGGCTTTTCCAACCGCGCCCCTCTTCACCACATTAACTCGACCTGATCGAGTCGCTTGGTTGCAAAGTTGGCAGGTGGTAAGTAGCTGGTTGAATCGGCTACCACTGCCGTGGCGATCCCATCGGTGGCTGGCACCTTTACTGCCGCTGGCAGCCGAAAGCCTCTCTCTGTCAGAGTACGAGGTTGTGATTTCAGTGACGAGTGGTCCCGCAAAAGGTATTCTGACGCAACCACAGCAACTTCATGTTTGTTATCTGCTAACACCGCCTCGCTATTTATACAGTCATCAACAGGCGTATCAAGCGCAGCTGCCGCTGGCGAAGCTCAGCTCTAAGTTAGCGCAACCACTTTTGGCTTACTTGCGACGAGTTGATCAGGTTTCAGCTTGGAGACCAGATCTTGTCATACCTATCTCAAATCTTGTTGCTGACCGTGTGGTAGCAACGTACTCGCGGTCAACCGAGTCAGTCATATACCCACCAATATCAGCAACCCTCCCCAAAAATTATGATCATCCAGTTACCACGCCAAACTTTATTTGTGTGTCTCGGCTGGTAGCTTACAAACGACTTGATCTAGCCATTGAGGCTTGTGCCATCTCTGGCTATCGCTTGAAGATTATTGGTGACGGTCCTGACAGACGAAGACTCCAGCGGCTAGTGAATAGTCTGCCGGGTGCAGATCAGTTAATTACTTTTGTTGGGCAGGTAACGGCTCAGCAGCTAGAGACGCACTATGAACAAGCAACTGGTCTGTTGATGCCAGGTTTAGAGGACTTTGGGATTACCGCTGCCGAGGCAGTTACGCGAGGAATTCCGGTTCTAGTTCACGCCCGAAGTGGAGTAGCAGAGATCATTCCAGACTCAGCAAAAGTTGAGATTGCCGACGAAACCACATCAGACGTGGTAGCAGCTTTGCCGAAACTCCTGACATGTCAGGTGGACCCTGATCTTGTCCAGCGAAAACTAAAGAAATATGATACAAATGAGTTTTGTCGGCAGTGGCGGACTCTGGTTGCTACGGCATGGCGAAAGCATCAGAAAGGATAACATGAATCCCTTAGATCATACTTTTGCAGTCATTCTGGCTGGTGGTGGCGGAACCCGATTATGGCCAAAATCTCGCAGCAAAACCCCCAAGCAGTTTCTGCGCCTCTATGGTGAAGACACCATGTTGCAGATGACGGCCAACCGGTTTGCAAAGTTAGTTCCTTGGGAAAAAATCATCGTTGTCACTACGAAGCAGTATGTCGATGATGTTGCTAGCCAACTCCCAGAAATTCCAGCGGGCAACATCATTGCTGAGCCCGAAAAACGAGACACAGCCATGGCCATGTTGTCAGCGGCTTTGTTTGCTAAGGCTCAAGACCCCCACGCCATTTTGGTGAATGATGCTGCCGATCATATTGTGATCAATGAGAAGGAGTTTTTACGACTGATGAAAGTGGCAGCCGAAGTGGCTAGTGATGAGGAGTCACTTGTGTCTGTGGGCATTACACCAACGTATCCATCAAGCGCTTTTGGCTATATCAAGGTTGGTCAGGAGCTCAAAAAAATTAAAAGCACCCCTGTTTTCAAAGTTGATAGTTTCACTGAGAAGCCAAACGTAGCAACAGCTCGGGCTTTTATTTCAACAGGTAAGTATTTTTGGAACGCCAATAACTATGTCTGGTCAGCAGCTGCACTCGAGGCGGCTTTTGCCAAGTACATGCCTGAAATGCATGAGGCCACGAAAGCCCTAGGTGAGATGTCGAAAAAAGACTTTGCGATTGCGCTTCCTGATGTGTATGCGACAGTCCCAAGTATTTCCATCGACTACGCAATTTCTGAAAAGGCGGATAACTTGCTGCTGATCGCGGGCGATTTTGGTTGGGATGATATCGGTGAGTGGAAAGTCGTGTATGATTTAGGTGAGAAAAACACCGATGGAAATGTCATTATAGGTGATAACAAAGAGCCAGAGTCTAAGACATTGGTGATCGACTCACACAACAACTTAATCCACGTTGGTGACAAGTTGGTGGCTATGGTGGGAATGTCAGAGATGATTGTGGTTGATACACCTGATGTCATCATGATCGCTCCCAAATCCAGAAGCCAAGATGTTAAAAAGCTGGTTGAGCAACTGAAAGAGCGTGACCAGAAAGAGTACTTGTAAAGCCTGCCATGCACTACGAACAGCAAAAACGAATTCTTGATTTGGTTGTGGCCCTGACACTGACGATACTTTTCTTACCGTTTTGGTTTATCGTACCGGTTTTAATCTACTTTGATTCAGGTTGGCCGGTCATTTTCAAACACAAACGAGTTGGACAGCAGGGTGAAGAATTTAACTTGTACAAGTTTCGGTCGATGGTCAAAGATGCCGATGACATCTTGCACAAACACGACAAAAAGCTACTCGAAGAGTTTAAGAAAAACGACTGGAAAGTCAAAAATGACCCGCGGATTACAAAGTTGGGCAAGATTTTGCGATCGTTAACGATTGACGAGTTTCCGCAGCTCTACAACGTGCTCAAGGGAGAAATGAGCATGGTTGGACCACGTGCCTACGTGAAGCGTGAGCTCGATGAGCAGACGAGTCGCTACCCCGAAACGAAGTCATACGCCAACGATATTTTGTCTGTTAAGCCCGGAATCACTGGCCCCTGGCAAACAGGTGGTCGTAATGAAGTGCCCTTTGTGACACGTGCCAAGATGGATGCTGAGTACGCTCGTCAGCGTTCAATTTGGAATGATTTGAAGATTTTAGCTAGAACGCCACGGGCAATGATCTCAAAATGGTAGTGATCCCGAGACCATGTGATATACTTTGTGTATGGTAACTCGACCTGACATATACAACCGTCGCCGGCAATCTCAACGTGCCGAATGGGAAGCCAAAGGTGAGCGCTTTAAACGGAATGTGGCAAACTCAAGACTGCTCATGAGCGCTGAAATTATGGCTTTGTTTTTGGCTGGTGGTCAAGGCGTAGTAGCCAGTGAGTTTTTTAAAGTACCTATTCAAGAAATCCCGATGACGTTAGTCACGTTAGTAGCAGCGGTAGCAACCGGTTTGGCTACTGAAGGTCTAAGTTTGATAGCTGAAGCCCAACTCAAGCAGCACGCTCAGTCTGGGCGTCGCTTAAAATCCTGATCAAAGCTTGCATTTTAGCCCGAGACATAGGTATACTTCTCTTCATGTCTGTTGTGCCATCTGCCCCCAATACTGACCCTCAATTGAACGATCAAGTGATTGATCAAGTAACTGAATCACTCTACTCAGACCAGTCTGCAGCCGCAGCCACCGCAACTGCGAGTTCTGAAGCCCCTTTGGCCCCATCACGTCGCGGATTTTTAAGTAAACCGTGGCAGAAAGTGCTCGCCGGGGTACTCGTGGTACTGGTGTTGTTTGCCTCACTTGGTGGCGTTATGGCTTTCTATACGTACCAGGTGGTTTTCGAACTTAAGTCTCAGGCTCTCGAAGCTAAGGTCCAGGCTCAAGTAGCATATGACACGTTCAAAGCCCAGAACTTGCCTGGTTCTGAGGCCGAGCTCAAGAAACTCCAAGACCAAGTGACAGCTATGCGCGGTACGTACAACCGCCTATCTTTTTACAAGGCGATCCCAGTTGCTCGCAGCTACTATCTTGATGGCGAGCATGGTCTGAACGCAGCCGACGCCGGTTTGCGGGCTGGTTTGAAATCAATTCAAGCTGTAACTCCATATGCAGACGTCCTTGGTTTTACCGGTGAGGGAACATTTGCTGGAGGAACAGCAGAAGATCGGCTGAAGCTCCTGTTGCAGACGCTCGATAAGGTGGCACCAGCTATGGATGATATTACTGGTGAGCTGAAGGTTGTCGAGACAGAGCTGGCGGCAATTGAGCCGGGTCGCTATCCAGAGACTTTTCAAGGTTACACAGTTAGACCGAGTTTAGTGAAGGCGCAAGAGCTCAGCACCGGAGCGGTGACGGCTCTGACAGAGTTCAGACCTGTTATCGAACAGCTGCCTTCCATTGCGGGTGGCAGAGGTGAGCGCAAAAAATACCTCATCCTGTTTCAAAACGACAATGAGCTTCGACCAACCGGCGGATTCTTGACTGCATACTCGATTATTTACATCGAGGACGGTAAGGTGGCACCAGAGAAATCTGACGATATCTACGAGCTTGATAAGAAGTTCAACAAGCAAATTGCTATTCCCGAGGCGCTCGGCCGTTACCTAACCACCGAGAAGTACTGGAACCTACGAGACATGAACATCTCGCCTGATTTCAAAGTCTCGATGGATCAGTTTTATGCCAACTACAAATTGGTTAAAGGTGAGCCGCAAGATATTGATGGCATCATCGCCGTTGATACCCATGTTTTGACTGATTTGTTGAAGGTACTTGGCCCGGTGCAAGTTGAGGGTTACGGTACATTCTCGGCCGAAAATGATCCTAAGTGTGATTGTCCACAAATTATTTTGGCCCTCTCAGAAATTATTACTCGGCCGACGCCGTACATTCGGGAAGATCGAAAAGGGATCATCGGACCTTTGATGCGGGCAATTTTGACCAAAGCCTATACTGCGCCAAAACAGCAGTGGCCACAGTTGTTTGAGACAGGGCTCGCATCGATTGCGGATCGTCATGCCCAGTTCTACTTGTTTGATACTGATGCCCAGGCAGCCTTGACCAAGATCAACGCTACTGGAGAAATGGTGCCGCCCACGGAAGGTCAAGATTTCTTAGCAATAGTTGATGCTAATTTGGGTGGTGCAAAATCTAACTTGTTCACTGATTATGAGGTCAAACAGGTGGTGTCCACACCCGAGAATGGTCGGCTTACTAAGACGGTTGAGATTACCTATAAAAACAGCCGTCGCGGTGATAACTGTAACCTAGAGGCAGGTTTGCTGTGTTTGAACTCCACACTACGAGACTGGCATCGTTTGTACTTGCCCAAGGGTTCTCAACTGATTGAAGCCCAAGGTTTCACTCAACAGCCCAAGGAGTACGAGGAAAACGGTTTCCAAGTAGTTGACGGTTACTTTATTCTAGAACCAATGAGTCAAGCAAAGCTTAAAATCACCTACTCAGTACCTTACAGCGATGCAACTACTTACCGCCTTAAGCTATGGAAACAGGGTGGCATCGGACCGATTCAACACACCTTGGACGTCAATGGTGGCGAAGAAGTAGTGACGATGGATAAGGACAAGCAGGTAGAAATTGCGTTCTAGATGCCAAGTCGGGCCCATTCCACAGAAGCCCTCGTTTTGAAACGACATAATATCGGCGAAGCTGACCGAGTTGTCACCCTATTGGTTCGTGACCAAGGTAAAGTGGCCTGTTTGGCTAAAGGTGTTCGTAAGTTAACTTCCAGTCGAGCCGCCAGTTTAGAGCCGGGAAACGTCATTAAGTGCCAACTCATTTCGACGCGATCCATGCCTTTGTTAACCCAGGCCACGTTGGTGTCTGATTGTTCGCCCATTCGTGGCAGTTTGGCCAAACTTCGCCAGCTGAGTCAAGTTCTTGAGATGATCGAGCTGTTGTTCGTGGAAGAAGAGCTCGATGACACGTTATACCAAACCATCATCAAGATTCGGCGTCAAATCGTCTCACCTCAGCCAACGCCCGCAAGTGTAACTGCTCAGTTAGAACAGTTGCTGGTTGAGTTAGGTTACCAACATCCGTCTGAAACCAAGTATCAAAACTTAAATGAGTATGTATCAGCTTTGGCTGATAAACCACTCAAAAGTTGGAGTTACTTGCACGTTAAAAGATAACTCAAATGGTGGTAGCTGACTTGTGTTTAGGTGACGCATAGATTATACTGTCGCCAGTCTGTTGATGATGAAGTGGTTGGCAGCCACTGAGTCACAGATCAACCCAAAAGTGAGTGCGTTAACTGGATAAACATGATGCACTAAAGAGGGTGGAACCGCGATTCGTCTTGAACCGTCCCTCTACAGTAGTTCATACTTGAAGTGCTGTGGAGAGACGGTTTTTGTTTCTCCAAACAGCGGAAAGGTCAGCATGTCTGATCAAACTCGGTTCACATTAGATGACGTAGTGTCTTTAGCTAAGCGACGTGGTTTTGTGTATCCCACTTCTGTTATCTATGGTGGTTTAGCCAATTCCTATGATTACGGGCCTTTGGGAACGGAGCTGCTGCGCAACCTCCGCAACTTGTGGTGGCACGAGTTTATTACCACCCGGCGAGATATGATCGGTCTTGATACCCAAATTTTGCAGCATCCCGAAACTTGGGTAGCGTCTGGTCACGTCGGCTCGTTTAGTGATCCACTGGTAGAAGATGTGGTAACCCACAAACGATACCGGGCTGACCACTTGATCGAGGCATGGTTGGAAAAACACTCTGACAAGCTGAGCGAACCGGTGGCTGTAGAAAACATGCAGTTGCCAGACATGGCCACCTTTATCGCCGAGCACCAGGTCTTGAGTCCAGATGGGAACCCGGTTACCGAACCAAAAGCGTTCAACTTGTTGTTTGAGACATCTATCGGAACGGTCGCCGGCGAAAAAAGTGTGGTCTATTTGCGAGGTGAGACTGCCCAGGGTATCTTTACTAACTTCAAAAACATCCTTGACTCCACTCGAGTGCAACTGCCATTCGGAGTAGGGAACATTGGTAAAAGTTTCCGAAATGAAATCACCACCGGTCAATTTGTGTTCCGTACCCTCGAGTTCGAACAAGCTGAAATTGAGTACTTCTTCAACCCGGCGCAGACCAACTGGCAACAGACGTTGGAAGACTGGAAACAGGCCATGTGGCAGTTTGTAACGCACACATTGGGTATCAAGGAGTCAAACTTGCGATGGCGCCAACATACGGACAAGGAGCGCAGCCACTACAGTCAGGACACCTATGACTTGGATTACCAATTCGCATTCGGTTGGAAGGAGCTGTGGGGGGTTGCATATCGGACAGACTATGACTTGAAACAACACCAAGAACATTCAGGCCAAAGTTTGGAGTACACCGACCCACACACGGGTGAGAAGTTTATTCCGCACGTGATCGAGCCGGCTGTTGGGGTAAATCGACTTTTCTTGATGGTGCTCAGTGACGCTCTCTGGCAAGACAGCGAGCGAGGCAGGTTGGTGCTCCGACTCAGCCCCAGGTTGGCTCCGTACAAGGCAGCTGTTTTTCCGCTCCTCAAGAATAAACCTGAACTGGTGGCGGCGGCTGACGAAGTGTATGCCAAACTAGCCAAAAAATTTGCAATTGTTTGGGATGATCGTGGAAACATTGGTAAACGGTACTTGTCGCAAGATGAGATTGGGACACCAGTTTGTCTGACTATCGACTTCCAGACGCTCGAAGATCAGACCGTCACTTGGCGAGATCGTGATACTGGCGAGCAAGTTCGGGTGCCAATCGCTGAGCTTGAGTCACGACTGACGACTATGATAGAGTAGTTGAACAACTAAAGGAGCTTCATGTCAAGAAAAACGCAGATCATAATTGCCGGTGTAGTTTTGGCTGTGCTGGTGCTCGGTGGTGGTTTGGTTGCCTGGAAGATGTGGGGCAAAAAACCAGCCGAAAACGCACCAACTGAGCAAAAGAAACGCAAAGTCTCAGAACCGGTCAACGTCATCCCGGTCACGGATCGCCCGTATGTGCAGATTGCCCCGTTGGCAGACGGTCGTAACTTGGTCTTAGTAGTCAAAAGCTTGAACAAGCCGGCTACTGAGGTAGAGTACGAGCTGGAGTACCAAGCGGGTTCTTTGCTTCAAGGTGCGTTTGACTCTATCAAGCTGGATGCAGTTCCGGCCCAAAAGCAAGTCCTGTTGGGGAGCTGCAGCGCTGGTGGTGCCTGTACATATCACACTGACGTGAAAGGTGGCAGCTTGCTCCTCAAGTTTGCTGGTCAAGAAAATTACGCAGTCAAATCTGATTGGCGCTATATTGACAACCAGGCTAAAGAAACAGCCATGGGCTCAAAAGATGCCAAGTTTCAGTTAACTGCCGACAGTCTAGCGTCTCAAAGATACGTTGTGGTGTACAACACCCCAGGTTATCCAACAGGTTTGAAGGGAACACCAGTATCTGATCCATATTCCTTAGCCGCGTCATCAACTCTGAGTGGTAAGGGTACCTTGACCATGCGAGCCAACGAAGAAGGCTCACTGGCCATCATGGGCTGGGATGGCAGTAAATGGCAAGAGTTTACAGGGACCGTGGATGGCAAGTCTGTGACTGCCGAAGTGCCTCTGCTTGAGTTATATGTGGTAGTCAAAAAGTAAGCACTCAGTTTTAACTCATAGTTAGCCCCTCGCCGTTGGCGGGGGGCTTTTTTTGACCTATTCACATAGACATTATAAGTTTTTGGTTTGCCGGTAGGGTCGGGAGGCATGGTTTCGGTAAAACTGGGTATTTACTTGAGGTCTCAAACATGATTAATTAGTATGTAATTGAGTGGTAAAAAGTGGTAAATTATCTTATAAAATGTTTATCGGCACTTTCTATCACCATCTCGAAGCCAAAGGCAGAGTTTCACTCCCCAAAAAGTTTCGAGAGCAAGAGACCAACTGGATTGTGACCAGAGGATTAGACGGCGGATTGTTTGTGTTTCGAGAGAGTCAGTTTGGTCAGCACTTGCAGGAGCTCGAAGAGCGCTCTTTGACAAAAAAAATGAATCGAGACTTCATTCGTTTAATGACGAATGAGGCCAGCCAAATTTCGGTGGACAACAATGGTCGAGTGCAACTGCCTGAGTACTTGATCGATTTTGCCGGTTTGAGTAAAGACATCGTGATTTTAGGTAGTTATCGCTGGATCGAAATTTGGGATGTCACCAAGTATCACCAGTATCGAGACACTCTTGAAGATCAAGCCGAAGCCATTGCAGAACGATTAGTGGCACCAACCTATGACGAGTAAACATATACCAGTCCTACTTGATGAAGCCATCTCGGGTTTACAACCGCAAGCTGGCGAGTGGTATCTCGATGGCACATTTGGCCGCGGGGGACATACGCAAGCTATCTTGGCACGTCAGGCGAAAGTTATTGCTCTCGATGTCGATCAAGGTGCGATTGAGTATGGTCAAACCACGTTTGCCGCAGAGCTGGCCCAAAATCGACTGATTCTCGTTCGAGAAAACTTTGAACGCCTGGCCAAAGTGGTATCTACTCTGCGTGATTCTGGCCAAGTTGGTGACATCAGAGGTGCTTTATTTGACTTTGGGACCAGCACCGAACAACTCATGTCAGCGGAACGCGGATTTAGCTTCGCTGGCGACGGGGACTTAGACATGCGGATGGATGATCGACTGGGAGTAAAAGCCAAAGACTTGCTCAAGTTGCTGAGTGAGAAACAGTTGAGTCAAGTTTTCTTTGAGTATGGTGGCGAACGAGAGGCTCGTAAAATTGCTCGCGCTATTGTTGAGATTCGCCAGACTGGCGACATGACTCAGCTCGATTCTGTAAGTGGCTTGGTCGCAGTCATTATGGCTACGAAGCGAGAGCCACGAGGTCACTTGCACCCAGCCACGAAAGTTTTCCAAGCTTTGCGAATTGCCGTGAATGATGAGTTAACCGCAATTCGCAGCGCTTTACCACAAGCCCTCGAGATTCTGACAACACCTGCCCGAGTTGTCACGATCGCTTTCCATGAGGGTGAAGACCGAGTGGTTAAACAAATGTTTAACACCTGGGAACGTCAAGGTAAAGGCAAAGTCATAACCAAGCATCCGGTCACGGCCGGTGATCGAGAACTAGCTGTTAACTCTCGATCTAGAAGCGCCAAGCTGCGCATTTTTGAAGTATGAAACAACGTTTTAACATCGTCACTTTTTACTCCTGCTTAGGAGTGGTGGTGGTCACTGCGGTGGCCTTCACACTCTATCAAGGGAGTTTATTTTTGTTTCAAGCTCAAAAGCTGAGCAAGCTGGAGCACGATTATCGAGTTCTAGCTGCTAAGCGTCAAGAACTTGGCCTTGAATTGGCAGAGAAAACAGCGTTGGCCGCTGTGGTACCTGCTCAAGACTCAGGCTATGAATCAATTACGAAACCTCTTATAGTCAAACTGAACACCACTGTTGCTGTTCGGTAATGTCAGAAACCACTTCACTTGAACCACACGTTCACACGCGACGACTTCGGATCGTTTGGATTAGTGTTTATGTGTGCCTAGGCTTGATTGTTACCCGGTTATTTTACTGGCAGATTATTAAGGGCACAGCCCTCCAAGCTCAAGCGCAAGATCAGTACCAGCGCACGCAAACGATTTCAGGATCACGTGGACAAATTTTCACATCAGATGGTAGTTTGTTGGTTGGGAACCAAACCGTATATCGTTTATTTGCTCAACCACAGTTGCTTGAAAAGTCACCACAAGAAATCACTGAACAAGTTTTGCCAGTGTTGCTGGCCAACTGGCGTGAGTATCAGCAAGCTACAGAATCGGCGGACCGGCAAGTGATTGCTGAAACACTCAAGAACCAGCTCCTGGCTCGTTTGGGCAAGAGTGACAGCAAGTGGGTGTCACTGATGCCAGGTTTGTCTGCTGATACTAGGGCCCAACTGGCTCAGCTGGATATTGCTGGCTTGGGGTTTGAACCTGGCGAAGTTCGTTTTTACCCTGAAGCGTCGCTTGCAGCACACATTACTGGTTTTGTGGGGCGCAATGATGCTGATCAACCGACCGGCTACTTTGGAATTGAAGGGGCACTCGACAAAGAACTCCAGTCTCGCTCGAGCAAACGAATTGTGGAAAAGGATGCTTTAGGTTTTCATCTTTGGGGTCAAAGTGCTGTGACCGATCGTCCGGCAGGTCGGAATGTGGTTCTGACGATCCGCCGGGACATTCAGCGATTGGCAGTTCAGATGTTATATCGCGGTATTGAGCGTTATGGGGCCAAAGCAGGTGAAATCATTATTATGGAGCCTGCCACGGGTAAAATTTTGGCCTTGGCCACGTATCCTAATTATGATCCTACGTACTTTAACGAGTTTCCTGGTGAAGTGTACAAGTTACCAAGTGTAAGTGACGCTTATGAACCTGGTTCTACCTTTAAAACTCTTACGGTGGCGGCTGGTATCGATGCGGGTGTCATTAAGCCTGATACACCTTGCCCAGTTTGCGATGGCCCCCGTCAGATCGGCAAGTACAGTATCAAAACCTGGAACAATGAGTACCACCCGAATATCACTATGACTGAAGCACTGGCCAAATCAGATAATACAGCCATGATTTTTGTGACTGACTTACTCGGGGCTGATTTGTTTAAAGACTATTTACGTAAGTTTGGAGTTGGTGAGCGGACATACGCTGACTGGCAAGAGGACTCGTCACCACCATTCCCAAGCAAATGGGGGCCTGTCGAGTTAGCTACGATTTCATTTGGGCAAGGAATAAGTACGACGAGCCTTCAGTTGGTTAAAGCTATCAACGCTATTGCCAATCATGGGGTGGTAATGCGACCAATGATTGTGGAAAAAGTTGAGGATCCTGTCACTGGTGAAGAACTTGTGGCTCAGCCAATCGTCGAGCAAGTGGCGATCAGACCAGAGACTGCTCAGCTCGTCACGCAAATGATGGAAGTCGCCGCAGCCTCAGGCGAGGCAAAATGGACGGCTGCTAAAACACATCGGGTGGCGGCTAAAACAGGCACGTCTCAAATTGCGATAGATGGTACGTACGATGAGACCAAAACTGTGGCCAGTTTTATTGGTTTCGCCCCACCAGAAAACCCTAAGTTCATTATGCTGGTCAAGTTAACTGAACCCACCAGTTCTGTCTGGGCAGCCGAGACAGCCGCACCCCTATGGTACCAACTAGCCGAAAAATTATTTCTGATGCTTGAAATGCCACCAGATAAGAATTAGGTGCGCTATAATGGATTGCTATGAGCTCTATCGTGGCCACCTCGATCTACTATCTCAAACGTCCGTATCATTTTTTTAAAACAGGCTTGCTGCAAGGTGCTCGCGCCCAGTGGCGCTACCGGTTCCCCGAAAGACACCTCAAAATTCTGGCTATAACCGGGACTGACGGCAAAACGACTTCGTCAACATTACTCTACGAGACCTTGAAAGCCGCAGGTTTGAAAGTCGGACTGGTGTCAACGGTAGCTGCCTATGCCGGCGATACTGCAGTTGATACGGGTTTTCATGTCACATCACCAGAGCCAGAACAACTCTATGGTTTCATGCGTCAGTTGGTTGATGAAGGCTATGAATACTTAGTACTGGAGGCTACTTCACACGGGGTGTATCAGTATCGAACCTGGGGTATCAAACCTTTAGTTGTGGGGGTAACGAACATCAACTATGAGCATCTCGATTATCACTTAACGTACGAAAAGTATGTGGCTGCCAAAGCATTACTGCTCAAGCAGGCTAAGACGGTCGTGCTCAATGCTGATGACGAGTCTTTTGGAAAGCTCAAAAAATACATCGGTCACAACCAACACCTGCGTACCTATACCACCCCTGCTGAACTGCCCCGAAGCGTGCGCGCTGCCATCAAAGAGCGATTCACGCAGGACTACAACCAACGCAACGCTAGTTTGGTGGCTACAATAGCTGATGAACTCGGTTTGCCGAACAAGGCCCTCATTCAAGCGCTCGAACAGTTTCGAGGTGTGCCAGGTCGAATGGAGACTGTTACCAACCGGCGTGGTTTGAAGATCGTGATAGATTTTGCCCATACACCTCAAGCTGTTAAAGCTGTCTTAACTACGCTCAAACAGGAACTAAAAACCGGCCAAAAATTGATTGCGGTTTTTGGGTGCGCCGGTCTTCGTGACACGCAAAAGCGACCAAAAATGGGCCGGTATGGTGCGGAAATTGCTGATGTAGCGGTTTTTACGGCTGAGGATCCTCGGACCGAAGACATCTGGTCTATTATTCGACAAATGAAGTCTGATCTAAGTGCTCAACACCGGAACGTTGTTTCTATCGCAGATCGTCAAGAAGCGATTACCTTCGCGATTCGGACTTTGGCCAAAAAAGGTGATACGATTGCGATCCTAGGCAAGGGCCACGAACAGAGTATGGCCTATGGTCATCAGGAGTATCCTTGGAGTGACCGAGTGGCTGTGGACACAGCCTTAGTAGCAACTAAATAGAAAGTGGCTATGGCAACCCAAACCAAAGCAGTAGTAATGGGTGGTGGAACAGGTACGTTCCCAGTAATTACCGCCCTGAAACGCCTCAACGCTTCAGTTTCAACAGTGGTTTGTGTTTCTGACTCAGGTGGGTCGACTGGCCGGATTCGTGATGAATTTGGTTTTCAACCGGTGGGTGACCTCCGCCAATCACTTGCGGCCATGGCTGAGAGTGAAGGCCAAGAGTGGATTAAGCGAATTTTGCTGTATCGTTTCGCTAAAGGTGAAGGTCTCAAAGGGCACAATTTGGGTAACTTAATTTTGACCGCTTTACAGGACATGACCGGCGACACGACACGTGCTTTGGAAATCGCTGAAAAAGTGTTCCGGATCGACGGCTCTGTGATTCCTGTGACGCAAGACTTGGTGAACTTGGAGATTCATTACGCCGATGGTACTGTCCAGATTGGTGAGCACATTTTAGATGAAACACCGACGCAGCCACGCAGAGTTACCCATGTATCACTCGTGCCATCTGCCCCAATCAACCCGAGTGCAGCACACGATATTAAAGAAGCTGACTTGATTGTGATCGGCCCAGGAGATTACTACGCTAGTGTTCAAGCCGTTCTAGTTGCTAAAGGTTTAGGCAAAGCTGTCAACAGCTCAGCAGGTAAAGTTGTGTACATGATGAACCTGATGACGCGTTTGACTCAGACCCCAGACATGACCGCTAGTGAACACTTAGCCGGTATCGAGAAATCAATCGGTCAAAAAGTGGACATTGTTGTGGTCAACAACCAGCCAATTCCACCAGAGACACTGGAAGTTTATGCTCATGAAGGTGAGTTCCCGGTTGAGGATGATCTCGGCGATGATCCCCGAGTGATTCGCACCCCACTGATTAGTGATGAATTGGTAGCCAAAGTGGCGTACGATACTGCTCATCGGTCGTTGTTGCGCCACGATACCCAGAAAGTTGAGCAGGTACTGGCACGAATTTTGAAAGCCAAGTAAAGCAGGTGCAGCGGTCTATGGAACTACTAACAGCCAAATCGGTCTATTTGATTGGTATTAAAGGGGTAGCTATGACTGCCCTGGCACAGTGTCTCGCTGAAGCTGGCATTCAAGTCAGAGGTTGTGACGTGGCTGAAGAGTTCGTTACCCAACCGATGTTAAACCGATTGGGAGTGGTGATAGACACAGGTTTTGAACAAGTTTTGCCGAGTGATATTGAAGCGGTGGTGTACACAGCCGCACATCAAGGACCAGCAAATCCATTAGTCAAACAAGCTCAACACCAAGGTTTACCAACGTGGTCCCACGCTGAAGCTTTGGGACAACTATTTAATGCCAAACATGGCATCGCTGTTTGTGGTGTGGGGGGCAAATCAACCACGAGTGCCATGATTGCGTGGGTGTTAGAGAAAGTAGGCAAAAAACCCAGTTTTGCGATTGGGGTCGGAAATATTATTGGGTTAAACAAGTCTGGTCAATGGTCGAGTGACAGTCCCTATTTCGTGGCCGAGGCTGATGAGTACGTTGTAGATCCCGCTGCCCCCAGCCGGCAAGAAGCGATCACCCCACGGTTTTCCTTCCTTAAGCCACATCTCACGGTGTGTACCAACTTGCGTTTCGACCATCCAGATGTCTATCGAGATTTTGACCACACACTGGAAGTTTTTCAAACATTTTTTGCGCAACTGCCAACTGACGGACTTTTAGTCGTCAACAGTGATGACCGGCCACATATTGAAATGATGCTTCGGCGAGAGCCACAGCTTAAAGCTCAGATCGTTTACTACGGGCAAGGATCAAATGCGGTGTTTGAGTTAACACAGTATCAAGTGATCCGAGGTGTCAGTGCCGGTATGCTGACGTATCAAGGTCAAAACTATCCTCTGAGACTGCAGTTGCCTGGTAAGTACAACATGATGAATGCAGTTGCCGCCGTCGCAGCATGCCACCAACTAGGGCTGAGCATTTCAGACATCGTCGATGCCTTAGCCACATTTCGATCCACGCAGCGGCGAGCCGAGTTCAAGGGTGAAAAAGCCGGGGTTCGTTACTATGATGACTATGCACATCATCCGCACGAAGTTGCTGAAGTCATCAAAGCGTACAAAGAGTGGTTTCCAGATCAGAAACTGGTCGTGGCTTTTCAAAGTCACACCTTTTCACGAACGAAAGCCTTGTTTGATGAGTTCGTGACAGCATTTGAGCAAGCTGACCAAGTGGTTATGACAGACATTTTCCCATCAGCCCGGGAGCAGTTTGATGACACAATCAGCAGTGACACACTATGTCAGGCGATTCGGGAGCGCTACCCACAGTCCAAGGTAGAAAACCTAAAAACGAATGCAGCGGTTGTTGCTTTTTGTCGAACCCAACTAGCGGCAGGCGATGTGGTGCTGACAGTTGGTGCTGGGGACATTTACCAAATCCATGACCAGCTCTATCCAACTGAGTGGGCAAAGGAATTGGCTGAGGTTTTCCCTGATATAGAGTGGCGTTTTTCAGTGCCAATGGCCAGTGTGACGTACTTTAAGATCGGTGGCCCAGCTGACGTATTGGCCGAAATAACACAGGCCGAACAACTTGGTCAAATCTGGGCGTGGAGCCAGCGCCGCGGGATACCGATTACCATGTTGGGCGGGGCAAGCAATGTCATCGTAGCTGATGAAGGGATTCGTGGCATAGTTATCCGCCTGGCCAACTCTGGTGTGGAGCTGACTGATACCTATGTTGACGAGAAACGGGTGATCCGAGCCGGTGCCGGTACCCGAATGGGTTTGCTGGTCCGACAGGCGATTGATTGGAAGCTGGCGGGGTTAGAGTACTTTTTGGGAGTGCCAGGCACGTTGGGTGGCGCGGTTGTGAACAACGCGCATTATTTAGCTGATTTGATTGGTAGTCACATCCACCGAGTACAAGTTCTTGATAAACAATTTCAACTAACTTGGCTCGATCAGTCCGAATGTGACTTTGCGTACGATCACTCTCGTTTCCAGACAAGCGGTGAAGTGGTTGTGGCAGTAGAGTTTGCATTGCCACCTGGTGATCCACAGACCTCAGCTGAGTTAGTTAAAAAGGCGACTCAATATCGAGCCACAACCCAGCCATTAGGAGAACCCAGCTCAGGTTGTATTTTTCAAAACGTCCCGAACACCCCTGAGCTCAAAAAACTTTTTCCTCAGTTTGTTGATCGAGAACATATCTCAGGTGGTTTCCTGATTGATCAAGCTGGACTGAAAGGTGAACACTGTGGTCCAATTGAAGTCAGTCATAAACATGCAGCCTTTATGATCAATAAAGGCGGTGGTACTGCGGCTCAAGTTAAAGAACTAATTGCTCTGGTAAAAGCGAGAGTCAAAGAGCGATTCCAAGTCGAGTTGCAGGAGGAAGTCTTTTACTTGGGCTAGAGGATTTTTATGCCAACATATGTGATCACCGGTGGTACACCCTTGTATGGTTCAGTCCGAGTAGGTGGTGCCAAAAACGCATCATACAAGTTGATGATCTCGGCCTTGTTGGCAAGTACCCCGTCACGGTTGTTGAACTTTAGCAAAATTAGTGATGTTGAGTTAGTTGCTCAGCTGATCCGAAACTTAGGTGGTCAAGCACAACAAGTGGGTGAGCGTGCTTACATGATTGATCCCAAAAATCTCAGTAAGAGTGAAATCTCGGCTGAGCACGGTGAAGCATCGCGAGCATCAACCATGTTCATCCCAATTTTATTGCACAAATTTGGTCGAGCTCGAGTCCCGTTCCCAGGCGGTGACAAAATTGGCAAGCGGTCACTCGAACGTCACTTTGAAGGTTTAACAGCACTTGGTGCCAAAGTCTCACAAGACGGAGACATGATTGAGGTAGTTGCTGAGAAGCTCATTGGCACAACCTATCGATTTGCAAAAAATTCGCACACCGGCACTGAAACACTTTTGATGGCTTCCGTTTTAGCCGAGGGCACTACCACGCTTGAGAATGCCGCTCAGGAAACTGAAGTTGATGAATTAATAAGCTACTTAAACCAAATGGGTGCTGACATCAAGCGGGTGGAGCCGCGCACCATTGTCATCAAAGGCGTGCAGAGTTTACACGGTGTGGTGTTCAAAATTATGCCTGATCGCAACCAAGTGGTTAGTTTCGCTTGTGCCGCTTTGGCCACCAAAGGTGATGTCATTGTGGAGGACGCTCGAGCTAAAGATTTAACAGCATTTTTGGACGCTTTGAGCGAAGCAAAGGCTGGGTACGAAGTTGGTCAGTATGGTATTCGGTTTTACTACCAAGAACCACTCCAAGCTACTCAGGTTACAACCCTACCGCATCCTGGTTTTATGACGGACTGGCAGCCACTGTGGGTCACGTTGATGACACAAGCAACTGGAACCAGTCAACTCCACGAGACCATCTACGAAAAGCGTTTCGGGTATGTCCCTTCACTCCAAGCAATGGGGGCGAAAATTGAGTACTTAGATATGAAGGTTGATAATCCAGAGTCGGTGTACAACTTTAATCTGACACCAGAAGCACTAGCAGCTCCGCACGCTATTGCGATTACTGGTCCTGCAGCTTTAAAGCCAGGTGAGTTTGAAGTGAAAGATTTACGTCATGGTGCGACCTTGATGATTGCTGGTATGATTGCATCAGGTCAAACCATACTGCACGATCCCAGCCATCAGATTGACCGAGGCTATGAAGAGTTGGATCAGCAGTTCCGAGTGATGGGAGCCACCATCGATCGGCGAGAAACGTAAAGGACGTATGGGATCACTAGCCTTAGTTTTGGGTGTATTGTTGTTTTCGTTCATTGTAACGAGTGTCCTGATTGTGCCGTTTATTAACACTCTTTACGCCCTTCGTTTCCAACGAGCCGAGCAAAAAACCCGCGACGCATTTGGCATGTTGACACCGATTTTTGACAAGTTTCATCGGCAAAAAGCTGGTGTGCCTGTCGGGGGCGGTTTATTGGTGATTATTGTGGTGTCACTCATTTTTGCACTCTTGCTGCCGCTGTTTAGGATTTTTGGAGTGGAAGTGACCGGGGTGTACAAAGATGCACAAGCCGAGATCAACGTTATCTTTTTGACTTTTTTGTCGTTTGGTTTGTTGGGTTTGTATGATGATGTCAAGAAATTTTTTCGGTTTGAGAAAGAAGCTTTTTTTGGTTTGAGGCTTAAACACAAACTAGTGCTTCAGATCCTGCTCGCTTTCGGAATTGCCTTGCTTCTCCATTTAGACTTAGGCATTTCGTTTGTCCATATTCCATTCATTGGTACCTTCCATTTGGGTTGGTTGTATGTGCCGTTTGCCACTTTTGTTATCGTTGCATTTGCAAATGCGGTTAACATCACCGATGGCTTGGATGGTTTGGCTTCAGGAACGCTGATGATTTCACTGTTTGGTTTGTGGTTTTTGTCAGCTTCAATTTTGGATGTACCCCTTTCACTCTTTTTGGCGCTTTGGATTGGGTCACTCGTCTCGTTTTTGTACTTTAATGTGTACCCAGCGCGGATGTTTATGGGAGATGTTGGCGCATTAGCGTTTGGAGCCACGTTGGCCGTAGTAGGTTTATTGCTGGGGAAAGTGATCGCCCTAGTGGTGATTGGTTTTATCTTTGTGTTTGAAATTGGTAGTTCATTTATTCAACTGATGTCGAAGCGATTCCGTGGCAAAAAAATTATGCCGGCGGCTCCGTTTCATTTATTCCTACAGCAGTACGGTTGGGAAGAGCCCAAAATTGTTCAACGAGCCTGGCTAGTGCAGGTGATGCTCACCCTTTTTGGAGTGTGGCTAGCCATGATCTAGGGCAACAGCAGGACATTCTATGTCACTCACTTGGCGTTTTCTTGGTATTACTGCTTTACTCGTGATCGTCGGGCTGGTGTTTGTGTTTGAGGCGTCGGTGGCGGAAGCCTTCAACATGGTTGGAGATCCTTATTTTTTTCTCAAACAACAAGTGGTCCGGGCGGGTATTGGAGTAGTGGCTCTGGCGATTGCTACTCAAGTTCCCTTGAAATGGTGGCGAACGATTAGTCCCATTGCGTTTGGCTTGAGCGTCGTACTGCTACTGGCAGTATTTGTGCCAGGGATAGGTTTAGATCTCAATGGCGCACGACGCTGGATATCACTCGGGGGAGCAGTATTTCAACCTGTTGAGTTTATGAAGCTATCCCTCATTATGTTTTTTGCTACCTGGCTGACTCAACATCGTCGCGTACTGCCATGGCTCTTTTTAACCGGGGTACCGGCTGCCCTTGTGATTTTACAGCCAGACTTGGGCTCTCTGTTGGTGCTCGTTGGCATCTCGTTCGCTCTCTACTTTGTGGCTGGCGGACAACTCAAGTACATAATGGGGATCGTGGCCGCTGGCTTGGTACTCGTTAGTTTAGCCATTATTGCTTCGCCATACCGCTTAGCTCGGGTGACCACCTATTTGAATCCTGAGAGTGACCCACTGGGAGCAGGCTTTCACATTCGGCAAATTACCTTAGCATTGGGAAATGGTCACTGGTTTGGTCAGGGGCTGGGCAACTCCCGACAAAAATATGCATACATACCTGAAGCCAGTACCGACTCAATCTTTGCCATCATTGCCGAAGAGGTTGGTTTTATTGGATCATTGGCGTTAATAAGTCTGTTCGGATTGTACTTAGCAACTGGCGTTCGAATCATTAAAGGGACAGAACCAGGTAGTTTTGAGTACCTGTTGGCCGTCGGTCTATTGTTATGGATTGCGTTTCAAACAGTTCTCAACTTGGCTGCGGTCGTCGCGTTGGTTCCCCTGACTGGTGTGCCGTTGCCATTTTTTTCGTATGGAGGATCATCGCTAGTCATGGTATTGTTGGCCACAGGTATCCTGATCGCTATCAGGCGTCAAACACTACCGGCAACGAAGTCTGCCAAACCGAGCAAAAAATAGAAGTGTGAACTATGAAGATATTATTATCCGGTGGTCACTTGACCCCAGCTTTAGCACTGTGCGACTACATTCGGTCACAATCTACGGCCGATGAGTTGGTGTTCGCTGGTCGTCGCTACTCACAAGACCAAACCAAACAGCTGGCGCATGAGTATCAGGAAATCACCAACCGAGGTTTAACATTTGTAGAGTTCTGGGCACCCCGGTGGCAAAGTGGTCTAGGCTTATGGATTTTGCTCTTCCCACTTCAGTTTGCGTGGTCATGGCTGAAGGCTCTATACATTTGCCTGCGACACCGGCCAACGGTTTATGTGTCGTTTGGCGGGTACTTAGCAGTGCCTTTAGCTTTGGCGGCTTGGTTGCTGAGAGTTCCGATTGTGACACATGAGCAAACCAGAGTAGTTGGCACAGCCACTAAGCTCATCAGTAAGGTCGCAACGACGGTAGCAGTGTCATTTTCAGACACGACCGGAGATCTGCCTGGTCGGAAAGTCGTGGTGACCGGTAATCCTTTGCGTCCAGTTTTATTCACGCCCAAACCGAGTCGACCCAACTGGCTACCAAGTACTACCCGGAAGCCAATTTTGTACGTCACCGGTGGTAATCAAGGCTCGCAAGTTATTAACACCCTGATTGAACAGTCGCTACCGGCGCTCACCAAAATGTGGCTAGTAATTCATCAGTGCGGGAACAAATCCGCGACGACGAACTATCGAAAGCAACTGGAGAGAAGTAAAGCGAAGTTACCGGCTGCACAACAAGGTGCCTACTTTGTTTCGGAATGGTTTTCAGAGCCAGATTTGGCATGGATTTACCAAAATGCCCAAGTAGTAGTGGCCAGAGCAGGTGCAAACACCTTGGCAGAACTTATTACTTTCGAACTTCCCAGTGTGGTTATTCCTTTACCGTTCTCACATGGTAATGAGCAACAGCGAAACGCCGAGTGGTTGGCTGGGGTAGGTGGTACATACGTCATTCCCCAAAAGCAGGTCACCGCTGCTGCGTTAGTTGCCGCACTCCACTATGTTAAAAATCATCGAGCTAATTACCTGGCTAGTTTAGCCCAGGTTCCCAAAACCAAAGATGCTGCAAAAGCTTTGTATGAAGTGGTAGCCAAAGCCAGCCGATAAGGGTATGTCCAAACTGCCTACAGATGGTTCATCGGGGTCAAAACTCCTCCTGGGGGTGAGGCAAGTCTGGTGGTTGCTCCCAGCCATCATTGCTTTGGGCTGGGTGAGCACGTTTCGAATCGAAACAATCATTTGTCGGGTCGATCAACAACCATGTCCACCGGCGGCCTTAGACATCGCAAAAGGACATAAGGGACAGTGGTTACTCTGGCCCAAGAACGTTGAAAACTTGCGTTCTGAGTTGGGAGCCGGAGGTTTCTCTGTAGTTGGGTTGACAAGAGAGTTGCCGAGCACCTTGCGACTACATGCCGAAATCAAATCAATTGCGTATGGAATTTCGCAAACAGGTGCAAGTGAGGGTTGGGTTGTTAATCAACAAGGTCGAGTTTTTCCGATGGTGTGGAATGGTGCTTTAACAGCTCCGATAGTTGTAACGCAACAAGATTTGGGTTCAGTGATTGCTAGTGACGCAGTTAAACCAAGTTTGCACACTTTTCTATGGGAGCTGGTCTCCGCCTTGGAGCAAAGCCAAATTCCACTCAAAGGCTTAGAGTTAATGAACGATAACTTAGTCATTGTTCACCTAGAATCTGGTGGCCGAGGTGTTATCGATAGTGATCAGCCAAAGTTACAAGTCCAACGGTTAGAGCTTCTGTTACAGGCCAGGGATTTGGAACAGTTACCGAGTGGAGTGATGGAGTTTGATGTTCGTTACAAGCTGCCAGTAGTAAGAACTACATCAAACTAGAGTAGTTGACTGGATAAATGCGCCAGTCGCAATACTCGACAGTAGTGAAGATAGTTTGCTATGCTGTAAGGTATCCATACTATGTCGCGCGTTACACCTATTACCGCTATCGATTTAGGCACAGACAAATGTGTCACCTTGATTGCGACGTTTGATGAAGCTACTAAGCAACTGCGGGTAGTTGGAGCTGCCGCAGCTTCATCGCGGGGAATGCGTAAAAGTACAATCGTAGATCTAGAACAAGTCCTGGAAACTATCACTGAGAGTTTAGACGCTGCGGAGCGGATGGCCGGTTTTGAAGTGAAGAGTGCTTTTGTGGCCATCGGTGGTAATCACATCGCGTCTCAAAACTCCAAAGGTGTGGTGGCAGTTGCTGCACCCAATCAAGAAATAATCAAAGAAGACGTAGCTCGAGTGATCGAGGCGGCTCGCGCTGTTTCACTGCCGGCTGATCGGGAGATTATCCACGTCATCCCCAAAAACTTTAAAGTTGACTCACAGGATGGTATTAAAGACCCAGTTGGGATGACTGGCGTTCGTTTGGAGTCTGAGGCTCATATAATCACAGCCATGACTACGGCTCTCCGTAACATTGAGAAGTGTGTTCATGATGTGGGGTTAACCGTTGATGGATTTGTATTTACGGGTTTGGCAAGTAGCGAAGTGATTTTGTCGGAAACAGAAAAGGAGTTGGGCGTAGTTGCAGTGGATATTGGAGCTGGTTCAACTTCGATTTGTGTGTTTGTTGATGGTTCATTAGCGTATACCGCGTCGTTGCCGATCGGCGCTAGACATATCACTCAGGACATTGCCCTCGGGTGTCGTATAAGCCTTGATTCAGCAGAAAAAATCAAACTCGCCTTGGGTAACGAAGAGTTAAATGCGGTGACACCTATTCCTGGTGAGTCAAAAGAAGAGTTGGCTAAGCGTCGCAAGAAAGCTGACCAACTCGATATCTCGGTGCTTGGCATTGACGAACAAGTCGATGTTTTGTCAAAGAAAGCCTTAGTAGAAGGCATTATGGTGCCTCGCATGAAGGAAATCATGACCATGGTTGGCCAACACCTGACAAACCACCATCTTCTTGAGTTGGTTCCGGCTGGATTGGTCTTGACAGGTGGCGGTGCCGAAACCGTCGGCATGGTTGAGGTTGCGAAACGAGTTTTAAACTTGCCCGCTCGGGTTGGGAAGCCTGTCGAGCTGCAGGGCATGATTGCTGACATTCACAAGCCAAGCTACGCGGCTGCGGTCGGTTTGTTAGAGTACGGTCGTCGTCAAGGAAACACTCGTTCAGCTTCACCAAGTCTGGCCTTGGGTTCAATGTTTAGTGGGGCAAAGCCAGACCAGTTACTCGGCAAAATTACCCACTTGATTCGGTCACTGATTCCTTAAATAATGCGCTGCTGATTTGGCACTCACCATCAGCGGGCAAAGTATGATACACTTTGGACTAGCACCAGATAGCCGCCCAATGGTAAGGATGCGATATGGGACTTGTTAAACCCTCAAATACTACGTTTGCCAAGATTAAAGTTATCGGTGTTGGTGGTGGTGGTGGTAACGCCGTCAACTCCATGATCTCTTCCAATCAAATTCAAGGTGTTGAGTTCATCACTGTTAACACTGATGCACAGGCGCTTTTAACCTCCAAAGCAGAAACAAAACTCCAAATCGGCAATAACTTTACCAAAGGGCTTGGTTCGGGTGCTGACCCTGACGTTGGCCGAACTGCAGCCGAAGAAAGTCGTGAAAAAATTAAAGAACTGCTTTTTGATACTGACATGGTTTTTATCACCGCCGGTATGGGTGGTGGCACCGGAACCGGGGCCTCACCAATTATTGCTGAAATCGCCAAAGAATCTGGTGCTCTGACCGTGGCAGTGGTTACCAAGCCATTTGCTTTTGAAGGTATTCGCAGGATGCAGTCTGCTGAAGAAGGTATCGACAGTTTGAAAGACCACGTTGATACCCTCATTGTGATCCCCAACCAACGTCTCATGGATGTCGTCGATAAGAAAATGACCTTGTTGGACGCGTTCCGTTTAGCTGACAATGTTTTAGGACAAGGTGTACAAGGTATCTCTGATTTGATTACTGTCCCAGGCTTAATTAACGTCGACTTTGCCGATGTAAAGACCATTATGTTGGACTCTGGTTCAGCATTGATGGGGATTGGTGAAGCCACTGGTGAGAATCGAGCTTCAACAGCGGCTCGCATGGCAATCTCTTCACCATTATTGGAAGTTTCCATTGATGGCGCTCGAGGTATTCTCTACAACATCATCGGTGGTCCGGACATGACCATGAGTGAAGTTTCTGACGCCTCGGCGCTGATTGCGAATGCTGCCCACCCAGAAGCCAACATTATTTTCGGAGCTACCATTGATGAGAACATGGGCTCGAAGATCAAAATCAGTGTCATTGCGACTGGTTTTGATGAGCGCCAAATGGGCTATGCAGCCGCGACTCGACCAATTTTTGGAGCCTACGGTCGTGACTCGCAACGGCGTTTGACACCAGCACCTGCAAAAGAAGAACCAGCTGCTCCTAAAATTGACCGGGCACCAGGTTCATTTACCCAACCACTGCCTGCTGCTTCTATGCCAGCACAAAACGTGTCGGCCATGAGTGGTCATCAACCATTTGTCAAATCACAAGCTTTTGGTGATTCAGTTAATCCACCAGTCTTAACTGGTGCCGCACCGCCAGCTGGTCAACCAGCTGATCAGGCTCAGAGTGACGACTCGTTTGATGACGAGTTTGAGATCCCGGCTTTTTTGAGACAAAAGTAGACCACATTTTCCTGCCCCAGAAAGCATTATATGGCAAGGAAGAAACGTGCCCCAAAAGCAGCAAATTTGCCACAGAGCACACAAGTCACAAGTAACACGTGTTTTGTGGTGATGCCATTCAGCAAAACAACCGAGGAGCACACCGAAAGTTACTGGACGGAACATTACGAAAAATTCCTCAAACCCTTGATCGAAGAAAACACACAACTGAAGGTAAAACGCTCTGAAGCGGTAAGAGGCAATCTACAAGCTGAAATTATCTTAGAGTTAGTTAATGCCCCAGTGGTTGTTGTCGACACAACAGATAACAACGCCAACGTCTTTTGGGAACTGGGCGTTCGACAAAGTTTTAAACATGGCACAATCACTATCCGAGATGTGAACAGCCCTAAACCACTACCATTCGACATCAGTAATAAAGGAACACTTACTTACTACCCGAATGACCACATCAAGATGGAGGAATTTCGAAAGGCCTTTAAAACAGCCTTAACTGATTGTGTTCATAATCCGCAAGGCATCGACAGTACTGTACTGGAAGTAATAGGGGGCAGGGGTAGCTTAGTGCAAACGCTTGACCGTGACCAAAACATCCGCCGTCTGGAGGCACTGCTCAATGAGTGTGAGTCAAACATCAAAGCTTTGGACTCAATTTTGTCCACACTCAAAACAAATAGTGACCTTGAAAAAGAGAACAAAGGGAATGAAGGTTCAATTAACACCAACCGGCTTAGCACGGTATGTGTTGAGTGGCTGATTACCAATCGCTACTTGGATGAAGCAACCCAGTTTTATGACCAACTAGAGAAGTACTACGCCAGTTTGGTCATGGTTAATGGCCAATTAAGTACCTGGGAAACTTCGCCAAAGTCCACTGAGAAATGGTTGCAAAGTTACTTGCCAGCATGGCAAACTCGATACCAAGCAGCTCGTGACATACTTGTGACAAGTAAGCAGAAATTGCTCAAACAAGCTATCTGACGTATAATCGCGCTAACACCGCTCGAGTTTGGCTATCACCAAACAAGGTGCGCCGAGAACCAGTTCATACCTGCAGTAGATGGCGCCGGGCAAGCCCGTAACAGCTGGAAGTAAGTACACAAGGTTGGTACCTTTTTCTCTTCTTGAGAAAAGCCTTGATTGATCATGCTTAAGCGTGATTGATCGAGGCTTTTTTAGTAGTTAAAAGAGAAAGATTTGACCATGCCAATGCCGATAGTGGAAACATCAAAGCAACTAACAGGTTATGAAAACGAAGTTTATACCGGTCAGCGTGGACTAGATGCTTTCGAAGGGTTTGCGGCGTTAAGTTTGTTCACTAGTGAGGCAGAACACGTGTTCACAGAGCCAGAAGCTAATGCGGTGAGTTTTAATCTAGCTACTGTCTTAGAAGAGATTATGCGGCAAGGGACGAAATTGAGTCGCTACAGCCAAGAGCAAGGTGGCATCTCAGTTAAATTTGGCGAATCAGTCACGTTTGGGTTCGATCCAGTTACCAACTGTGATCGTTATCAAGCCACTTGGTTGGGTCAAAAATCTGGTTCTGAAGCTGAGTATCGTCGTTTAAAAATTACCGATGCAGTCACCGGGGCATTTTTGTTTTGTATTGATTTGAGAGCGACAAAGGATCTCTACTCCAAACGTGAAACAGCCTACTCATTCTTTAACGAGACCGGTGAGGTTAAAACCCAATCAGCTGAAACAAGCCTAACCACCAAAGAGGCAGCTATTTTACAAGCGTATCTCGGGCGCTTGCTTCAACGCGCTAGAGAACTACCAAGCTCAAACCAACCACAATAGTATTACTAATGGAGAGAACATATGTCAGTGCCTTTTGAAAACAGACCGCAGTTGAACAAAGCCGAGCTCGAGGCTTGGCTGGAAGAGTACGATCTGACCAGCTTTGACGGCTTGGCCGCTGTATCAATCTTTAGTGATGAAACCGATAGTACACGACTCTTCCGAGATAAGGAGACCGCTCAAGAAGGTATCACCTTCAACTTAGTGACCATTTTAGAGGCCATCGTCAAAAACGCCTTTTGGCTGCATGACTGGCGAGCACTGGGCGCTAGAGATATTCCACTCTCAACGCCCGTCCAGTTTGGGTTTGACTTCAAAAAGGCACAGTTGCGTTATGAGGCAACTTGGCAAAATGACCAAGTTGCCGGCAAGTTTGAGCCAAACAACATCTCTCGACGGCTAGTAATTAGAGACATCATAGATCAGCGACACCTGCTCACTCTTGATGTGCGACCAACCCGACTGGGTATTTCTCATGACAGTGCCGTGTATCAACGCTATGATGAAGAAGGTCGACCGCTGGCCGGGACTTTAGAGAGCTCAGATTTGGTCACTCGCCAAGAAGCAGCCATCCTTCAGGCATACTTGGGTGAGTTGCAGCGTGAGACGCATGAAATCAATGCCAGAATGAAACTAGTTCTGCCAAAGGAAACTGCCCATGCCAACTAAAACCCACACCTTTACCCAGCCGCCAGCTTTCCCTGAGCTTGAGGAAGCGGTTTTGACATTTTGGCAGAACACGCAAGCTTTTGAGAAATCAGTTGAGCAACGGTCAGCCGACAAGTCATACGTGTTCTATGACGGGCCCCCGTTTGCAACTGGGATGCCTCATTATGGGCATTTACTCGCTTCAACTACCAAAGATGTGATTCCTCGCTACTGGACCATGAAAGGCTACCGTGTGGAGCGGGTTTGGGGTTGGGATTGCCATGGTCTGCCAATCGAAAACATGATCGAGAAAAAGCTCGAGATCAAAAATGGCAAAAAAGGCATCGAAAGCCTCGGTATCGACAAGTTTAACGACGCCTGCCGGGCTGAAGTGATGCGACTAGACAAAGAGTGGGAGAAGATCATTGGGCGTCTCGGGCGCTGGGTTGATTTTGAACACAACTACAAAACCATGGATGCCACATTCATGGAGTCAGTGTGGTGGGGTTTTCAACAGCTCTGGGATAAGGGTCTCGTGTACGAAGGCCGCAAAGTGATTTTGTACTGTCCTCGTTGCGCCACGCCTCTGTCCAATTTTGAGATTGCCATGGACAACAGTTACCAAGAGGTGACTGAGCCTGGGACCACGTATAAATATCCCGTTGTTGGTGAACAAGATACGTACTTACTTGCTTGGTCGACCACGCCTTGGAACAAACTGGCGACGCCAGCTTTAGCTGTCAATCCAGACCTCAAGTACGTCAAAGTCAAACAAGGTGGCGAACAGTACATCTTGGCCGAGACCAGACTTAGTGAGTTAAAAGATGAGCCCTATGAAGTGGTTGCGACCATGAGTGGGCGAGAGCTGGCTGAGGTGACGTTTACACCCCACTTTGATTTCTATCCTGAGCGCATTGGCGACGAACAGTTTGGGGTGGTGGTGGCTGACGAGTTTGTGACCGCTGAAGAAGGTACGGGTATCGTAACACTCGCCATTTATGGTGAAGACGACTACCGAGTCATGACTGACCACCACATTCAGTTGGTTGAACACGTCGATGAGGAAGGTAAGTTGAGAGCAGAGGTAAAACCTTGGGCAGGCATGGATATTTTAGCTGTTAATCCTTTGGTGAATGCTGAGTTAGCTCAACGCAACTTGATCTATCGTGATGAACCCCACACCCATAGTGTGGCGACGTGTTATCGCTGTGGTACCCGTTTGTACTACGCACCCCTACCGGCTTGGTTTATCGATATCGCTCAGTTGCGCGACAAGTTGTTAGCCAACAATGAGCAGATCAACTGGTTTCCAGCTCATCTTAAACATGGTCGGTTCCAAAAAGGTTTAGAAAATGCGCCGGACTGGAACATTTCACGGTCTCGCTATTGGGGAACACCCATGCCAATTTGGCAGTCAGCGGACGGCAAGCAGCGTCGAGTGATTGGTTCGGTTGCCGAGTTGAAACAATGGGCCGTCAATCCCGCTAAGGCAGAACTCAGTGACATTCACCGAGAATACCTCGATGCGATCGAAGTTTGGGTTGACGAGGCCAAGACGATCAAAGGGCGGCGTATTCCTGAAGTGTTTGATTGCTGGGTGGAGTCAGGTTCCATGCCGTTTGCCGCCATCCACTATCCGTTTGAACACAAAGACGAGTTTGAGCAAAACTACCCCGCACAATTTGTCAGTGAGTACATTGCTCAAACACGGGCTTGGTTTTACACCATGCACGTTATCTCAACTGGTATCTTTGGCAAGCCACCATTTGAAAATGTCTTGACCACGGGGACCATTTTGGCTGAAGACGGTAGCAAAATGAGTAAGTCGAAACAAAACTACCCCGATCCAATGATTTTGATCAATACCTATGGGGTTGACAGTCTACGGCTGTACTTGATGAGCTCAACAGTCATGAAGTCTGAGAACTTAAACTTTGCTGAAAAAGAGGTTGCCGACATTCGCCGAAAAGTATTCGTGGTGTGGTGGAACATGCTGGGCTTTTACCGACAGTTTGCTGACACAACCGCTGGAGTGGCTAAACCCGAAGTGCCGCCAAAGCATATTTTGGACAAATGGCTACTCAGTCGTGTTGAGCACACTATTCAGCAAGTCACAGAACAACTGGATGGTTACGATGTTGTTCGGGCCAGTCGTACGCTGATGGCTTTTGTTGACCAACTTTCAACTTGGTATCTCCGCCTAAGCCGAGATCGCTTGAAAGGCGACAGCCGATCCGAGGTCAGCCAAGTGTTTGGGTATGCTCTCTATACTTTGGCACAGTTGTTTGCGCCAATCACACCATTTTTTAGTGAGGTGATCCATCAAGCTATGGTTGATGCTGACACCTCTATCCATCACACTGATTGGCCGACGGCAAACGAGACATGGGTCTCAGAGCAACTTGAAACCGAAATGGCAGCTATCCAGACAGCCACCGAGGCGATCCATGCTGCCCGCAAACAGGCTGCTTTGAAAGTCCGCCAACCGCTGGCCAAGGTGACAGTGTCAACCTCGCAGCCAAAACCAAGTAGCGAGGCCCTGGCTATTTTGGCCGCTGAGGTCAATATCAAACAAATTGAGTGGTTAACAGCCGCTGAAGGTCTGAATGTCGAGCTTGACACCCAGCTGACCCCAGAGTTGAAAGCCGAAGGCGAGGCCCGGGAGTTGATGCGGGACATTCAAAATCTGCGCCGGACGCACAAGTTGCAACCTGACGATGTAGTGACAGTGCAACTTCCAAGTTGGCCAGCCGAGTGGCAGACACAGATCGAAACCAAAACCAAGACCAAGCTAGTCAAAGGTGACACCCTCCAGCTACAATAGCTTCGCCATGCGGAGTTGGTTGTTGCCTCTTGTGATTACAGTGATGGGTTTGTTGGGTGTGCTGACTCTGCGGAGTGTGGCCCCACAGCTCGCTATTCAGCAGCTGGTGTATTTAGTACTGGGTGTGATCATTTTCAGTTTTGTAAGCCAGTGGTCATATCATCGTTTGAGCGCCTGGCGCTGGGGACTGTATGTGCTACTGGTTATTGGGTTGTGTATTCCTTTAGCCATCGGCCAAACCACTCGAGGTATCGCAGCTTGGATCGATATCGGTGGTTGGTTCTCGATCCAGCCTTCCCAGTTGGCTATTCCCTTTGTGGGGTTGGTTGTTGCTGAGTTGGTAACGAAAACCAAACTCCAAGTCAAAGATTTTGTGGGTTTGGGCGTAGTAATTGGAGTGCCCGCCATCTTGGTTGCCCTTGAACCTGATTTGGGGACGCTGATTGTTTATCTAGCCAGCATGGGTAGTATGTTGTTCGTATCACATGTGCAGTGGCGGTGGATCGTCGGGGTTGGCGCCATAGCAATTGTGGTGGCAGTGACCAGCTGGCATTGGTGGTTAGCACCCTACCAGAAAGCCCGCATCACCTCATTTCTCAACACTAGTAGCAATCAAGACGCCAGTTACAATGCTCGCCAGGCGCTCATTGCAGTTGGCTCAGGACAATTGTTGGGTCGTGGTTTGGGGCAGGGAATTCAGTCACATTTGCGTTTTTTGCCTGAACGACAAACGGACTTTATTTTTGCGTCCTTGGCCGAAGAACTCGGCTTTTTAGGAGCAGCTGTGGTGCTTAGTGGTTACGGTCTGCTTCTCTGGTCGCTCCATCGAATTGCTGATCAAAGTACTGATGTAGCCGCCAGCTATTACTGTTATGCCATTAGCGGCATGTTGATGGTTCAAGTCATGATTAACATCGGTATGAACATGGGTTTAGTTCCCATTACTGGTATTACCTTGCCATTTGTATCGTATGGTGGCAGTTCATTTTTGGCAGTTTGTTTGAGCTTTGGTATAGTTCAAGCTATCAGTCGTTGGCACCAACAACTCAAAGAGTTGCATCTAACGTAATCCAGACAGACGTGCTATAATCCCTCCCATGTCAAAATATGCGATTATTCAAGTAGCCGGCAAACAACACAAAATCACTGAAGGTGAGACTTTAGTGGTTGATCGTTTAGCTACCCCAGCCAATGAAACTGTAACTGTGACTGATGTTTTGTTAGTCAATGATGGCAAGTCTGTGTCCATCGGTGCACCTCTGGTCAAAGGGGCAAGTGTCGTGCTGAAAGTAGTTAACCATGAGCTTGGTGAAAAATTGCGAGTGGCCACCTACAAAGCCAAGTCTCGCTATCGTCGAGTGCGCGGCCACCGTCAACGTCAGACAACTCTTGAAGTGGTCAGCATTCAAGCCTAATGACCACAATTTACTGCCTGCTCGGCTCCACGCCAGAACTATCAATGGCTGAAATTCAGGCCCTAACTGGGACTGAAGCCGTATTATTGCATCCACAACTTGTCGAGGTTACTTTACCAGCTGGTCTAACACCTGAGGTGTTTTTCGAGCGGTCAGGCGGCATCATCAAGTACTTCAAACCACTCCAGATCTTGACAGGGGAAGCTTCCGAACCTGACTCTGTTAAAGAAGCCCTCGTTTCAGAATTGAGCCAGTATGGTGGTAAGGTCACTTTTGGCCTAGCTGAGCTCGGTCGAGACCACCTACCACTCTTCGATTTGGCAGAACTGAAGGCTCTTCTCAAGCAAAAAGACGTGACTGCTCGATACATTGATGGCCCAAGAACGGGCTTATCTGCTTCTGTGTTATTGCATCACCGCAATGTCATCGAGATGTTGCTGGTTTCAACTGACAACGGCGTAATCATGGCTGAGACTCGAGGAGTTCAGGATATTGATAACTGGACGCGTCGCGATCGCTCGAAGCCCTACGCAGATCGCAAAAAAGGCATGTTGCCTCCCAAAGTTGCTCGCATGTTGTTGAACATTGGCTTAGGCCAGCTGGGTGTTTCCGCTGCCACACCAGATGTAGATCGGGCAAGTATCCGGGTTTATGATCCATTTTGTGGGACGGGCACGGTGCTGATGGAAGCGGCAGTGCAAGGTTGCAGTGTCGTGGGCTCTGATAGCGATCCTGATTCCGTCACCGGTTCTCAGAAAAACTTGGCTTGGTTACAACATACCTATGAGTTGCAAGCAGCTGAAGAGTGGGTGCTTGGTGATGTCGCTCATGCTCAGCCTCGAAAACCAATTGATTTGATTGTGACAGAGCCATTTTTGGGTAAACAAACTCCTCGCACAGAACAGCTGCCATCGATTTTTAAAGGTTTGGAAAAAATGTACTTAGGTGCCTTTAAGCACTGGCAATCAGTTTTGAAGCCAGGTGCGGTAGTGGTTATGATCTTGCCACGTGTTGTTACCCCGAAACAGACCTATCGGTGTCAAACTTTAATTGACAAGTTGCCCGACCTCCGGTACACTACACTATCTGGGCCGACTTTATACTATCGACCACAAGCCGTAGTCGAACGAGAGGTCTGGACATTTAAGTTTTTAGGAAAGTAGTACACATATGTCACACGTCAAAGCTGGTGGAAGTGTTCGTCAACATCCGCAAAGCCGTCGCCACGGCAAGCGCTTAGGTTTGAAGAAAAGTGGTGGTCAAGCTGTTCAGCCAGGTCACATCATTTTGCGCCAGCGCGGTGCTAAGTACAAAGCTGGTACCGGTGTGTCTATGGGTAAAGATCATACAATTTTTGCCATGATGAGTGGCATCGTCAAGTTCTCACAACGTTTTGGCCGGACAGTGGTCAACGTCGTCTCCGCTTAATTCACGCGTGTGTCCCTGTCTATAATGGTAGACCCTCTATTTTGGTGAGTGTCTTGCTGTCTAAGATGTGCTATACCTATGGGTATGGCAGATCACAAAATGCAAACCCTCCCGATTAATCAGTTACAGCCCAACCCCTTTCAGCCGCGCAGTTTAATGCAAAAGGATGATTTGGATGAGTTGGTGCAATCTATCAAAATCTTTGGCGTTTTGGAGCCTTTGGTGGTCGCTGAGACACCAGCTGGTTACCAGATAGTAGCCGGGGAGCGGCGCTGGCGCGCTGCTAAAGAAGCTGGCGTGACCGAAGTGCCAGTCGTGATCAAAAAGACGAGCCCTAAAGGAATGCTAGAGATGGCACTTGTCGAGAATGTGCAACGGGTTGACTTGTCACCACTCGAGCGAGCACAAGCATTTCAGCAGCTTATGACCCAGTTCCGGCACACGATTGCAGATTTGTCTGAAAAAATTGGTAAGTCGAAGTCATACGTTACCAACACCATCCAACTTTTAGATTTACCGGATGCAATTAAAGATGGTTTAGTCAGCGGAGCCATTACAGAAGGTCATGCACGGGCAATCGGCAGCATCAAAGACGAAAAACAGATGGTTGAGTGTTTCAAAACCATCCTCAAAGAAGGGGCCTCGGTGCGACGAGCTGAAGAGTTGGCTCGTCGTTATCGTGAAAGTCAGCCGGAGCGCCGCAGCTGGCCGGGTAGACCAAAACCAATCGATGATGACTTGCTTAACAAGTGGGAAAAGCAGTTCCAGTCAATGTTTCACTGCCGCACCCAATTTAAACTTGTTCGCTCGGAACGACAGACTCGAGTAACATTTACCTTCCGAGGGCCGCCAGAAGCCACCCAAAAAGACATCGAGAAAGTCTTGTCGTTTGCAGATTTGACCCCTGAAGAGAGTTAGTTTGAGCGCAACCCTCATCGTACACAACCATCGCATCTAACGGTGGTGGTTTGTGTCATTGAAGGTCCTAGTACACTGAAGGCACAATTGGGCCGGCTTTATCGAGTGGCCAGTAGCGGAAGAACGCGCGACCGACAATCTCGTCACGGGTGATGGGTCCCCAAGCACGAGAGTCACTCGAGTAGGGACGATTATCGCCTACCACAAAGTACTCGTTTTCATTCAGGGTAATAACCCGGCCTTTGGTGAATGCGCCAGGGAGTGTTTCAAAGTCAGCCGGGATGTATGGTTCGTTGCGTGGAGTGCCGTTCACGATAATCTGGTCATTTTTGACCTCAACCGTGTCACCTGGCCCTGCCAAAATCCGTTTAATGAAGTCACAGCCGGTGCCCTTAGGGCACTTAGCTGCCTCTGGAGCGTGGAAAACAATAATTTGACCTGGTTTGGGATCTCCCAGCCGATAGCTAATTTTATCCGTCAAAACATACTCACCACTTTGAAAGTTGGGAACCATTGATTGGCCGTTAACCTGGTGTGGTTGCATAAAAAACAGATACACCACCAAAAAAATCGATAACGCTATCACTACTGTTTCGACAATATCAAGAAAAAGTTCACCAAGTGATCGTAGGACAAAAGACATACCCAATGATTATCTATTTTCTCCAGTAGCGGTGCAACGGGTAAACCGTAATAATACAGGTATGGGTTACCTGGAAAAGGTACTAGCTGGTTTTAGTTCACAGACACTGTTGAAGTTGGTGGGGAATGCTTTGGTGCTGGTGAAAATGATGGTTTTGGCGCGACTTCTTGGTCCCACTGAGTTTGGCATTTACTCTCTGGTTATGATTGCCTTAGGCATCAGTGAGTCAGTCACCCAAACAGGAGTCAACTTAACCATTTTGCAGTCCAAGCACTCAGTCAGTTACTTTCTCAATACGGCTTGGGTGATTGCGATCTGTCGAGGATTTTTAATTAGTTTGTTGATGATTGCATTAGGATGGGGGATGCAGATCTACTTCAAACAATCCGAGCTGTTTTTCCTCATCACCATCGCCTCTTTAGTTCCTGCTATTAAAGGATTTATTAATCCAGCCATTATTGATTTACACAAAAGCTTGTCATTTTGGTCTGATGCAGCGTACCGGTTCAGCTTGACAGCCATGGAGACTGTTTTAGCTATTGGACTGGTTTGGTGGGGTCGCTCGGTGTCAGTGTGGGTGCTGAGTTTAGTAGGGGTGGCTGTGTTCGAAGTCATTATCTCATTTTTGTTTTTCAAACTTCGGCCACGATTTGAGTACTTGAGTAGCCGAGCCGAGATTATTTTTAAGAATGCAACCTGGCTAAGTTTGTCGAGTATTCTTTCATACTTAAATGAGAACTTAGATAACTTAATAATTGGCAAGATATTGGGTACGTTTAGTTTAGGTCTATATCAGAATAGCTATGCAGTGTCACACGAGTTGAACTATGAAATTAGTAAGTCACTGCATCATGGCACCTTACCGGTTTACACCCGACTGGTTTCGGAACCAGTGCGGTGGCGACGGGCGGTGATGAAAACTATGGTTTTTGGATTGGCACTTGCGATGGTAGCCTCTCTGCCCTTGTTCGCGTTCCCTCGAGAACTAGTCCTGTTGGTGTTTGGCGACCAGTGGTTGGAATCTATTCCCACAATTCGGGTGATGTTGCTGGCTGGTTGGCTACAGAGCATTACCATGCTCAGCTACACTGTGTTGTATGCCAAGAATAGTTTGAAGACGCTCAATTGGCATCAAGCTTTAAGTCTCATGTTGCTGGTTACTTTAATGCCGTGGTGGAGTCAGCATTGGGGTTTGGTTGGTGCAGTTTGGGCACTTGTCGTGTCCCGGGCTGTGCCGATGCCGTATTTAGCGTGGCGAGTAAAACAATTACTGGATAAAGTGTAAGATGAAAAAGTGGCACACGGGGTTTGTTTTGTTGAAAGAGCACTGGCCAATCGTGGCGATTGTGGTGTTGGCAACATGGTTGCGAACTTGGCAGTTGACCGAGAATAGTATTTTTTTTGGTGATGCAGCCCATGACTTATGGTCAGCTAAACAGGCTGTTGAGCATCGTGAACTACCGCTGCTGGGAATCGCGTCGAGTGTGCCTCGATTTAAACAAGGACCCCTGACGGTTTGGATCGAGATGGTGGTGTACGCTGGATTTGGTCCGCAGCTGCTACCTTTTTCGTTGGTGTTTGCGGCGATTAGTCTGGCGGCGGTAGTTGGTGTGTATGAACTTTGCGTCACCCAGCTCAACAAGCAAACTGCCTATGCAGCTAGTTTGTGGCTAGCTGTATCGCCATTGGCGGTGGCTCATGGTCGAGTTCCTTACCACATTACTCCTTTGCCACTAGTCATGGTGATATTTCTTTACTTGGCTGTGAGGGCTTGGCAGCGGCGAGGTAAGTGGCGGTGGTGGTGGCTGAGTTTGAGTTGGGCAATTGTTTTTCAGTTTGAACTGGCAACTGCACCACTCCTATTGGTCATGTTGTATATCTGGTGGCGGCGAGAATGGCAAACTCATCGAGTGGCAGCTCGCCGACAGTTGCCACAGACGCTGGTGCAGCTGATGGCAGGTGTCGTGGTAGGCCTGTGGCCGCAACTTTGGTATGACCTCACACATCGTTTAGCTCAGCTAGGTGGATTTGCGGCTTGGGTGTTGTACAGGACAGCTGGATCTGTTGGGGTTGGCAGCACTGCACATAGTTTTAGTTGGCACAAAATTACCACATTTTTGACGAACACGGGAACCTATAGTTTGCGAATGGTTAGTGTTGATGAACTGTGGCTGGGGGTGTTGTGGCTGATGTTTGGAATATGGTCTGGGTGGCACGCCTGGCAACTAGCACAGCGACAAAAACTGCCTGAGCTTATGGAGATTGTGCTGGTGGCGAGTGCATCCCTCTGGTTGGCATTCTTAATGCATGGTTCACCATCTGAAGCGCACTTTCCGCCATTCTTAACCTTGTTGGCAATTTGGTTGGGTTGGGGAGTCACTCAAGTTCCTCGCCGATTTAGGTTCATGAGTTGGTTAGGTTTACTAGGATGGAGTGCCTATACAGTGATCATGATTACCCGCGCGCAGTTCTTTGTTAGTTTGCCACAGCAAAGTTTTAGTTATGGGGCTGGCAATGGAGAGATTAAGGCAGGCATACAAATGTTACTTGATGCAGGTTACTCTCGAGTAGTTTTAAGAACTACTGGTCCGGGCAGCATGTACCCAAGCCACTTTCAAAACTGGACATGGTTGGCACAAAATACTGATTTACGGATCAGTGCAGAAAGGAACGCAGCTTTCCCGGAACCAGTTGTGTTTGTGGAGCCCTTAGACAGTCAGCTGAGCACCTATCCCAATGCGACACGATTAATCTTAGATACAGTGCAATTAGTTATTATTCCTGATCTATGACGTTACCAATTACTGGCATGATTTTGACCCATCGGATTGATGATGCGCTTCAATCGGCTCTGGATTCGATATCGTGGTGCAGCGAATTGATCGTGATCGACACAACACAAGGTGGTAACTGGAGTCGATTAAAGCTCCGTTTTCCTCAGCTGAAAGTCATTCCTCAGCCAGGCAAAGTGCATAACTTTTCGGCTGTGCGAAACCGAGCCCAGCGACAGGCAACACAGGCGTGGGTTTTATGGCTTGATAGCGATGAGGTATTGGCCAAGAACTCCGAAAAAGTTTTCCAAAAAATGATGACAGACACAGCGGCGGTTGGGTGGTCTTTTAAACGAGTGGATATTTTTCATGGTCAAACTGTCCAATGGGGAGAACTTCGTCATCAATGGCTGACGAGATTCGGCCAAAAACAGTTTCTGCGGTGGTTTGGTGTTGTCCATGAAGTAGCCGCTGTAAATGGCCCAAGTCATCGGAGTTCGATAGTCATTCAACACTCTGCCCACCAGAGTATTGCTGGGTTTTGGACAAAAATAAGCGAGTACGCCTGGATTGAGGCCAAAGAACGGGTTCGAAACAACCAACGATGGTCAATGATCCAAACGTTGCTCTTCCCGCCAGGTAAGTGGTTGGCCAATATGCTCATCAATTCTGGTTGGCGCGATGGCTGGCGAGGGGTGGTGTATGCGACACTGATGAGTGTCCATTCTCTAGCAGTGAGGGTGTATTGGTGGGAGATGCAACGTGGCAAAAAGTAAGCACCAACTCCAGTTATCTCAATTGATTCAAGGCATGATGGTGGCGATTTGGGTGACGTTGATCTTGGGACAACTGTTGCGTTGGCAGGTGAGCAGCAACATTGCAGTCTACCCTCATGATTTACTGGCCGTGATGCTCCTAGTTTGGTTGGGCTGGTGCCATCGGCGTGATTGGTGGCGAGTTGTCAGGCAGCTTTCACCGAAGCACTATCCGGTGGCTTTGATTTGGTTGGGAATTGTGCTGCTGGGACTAAACCTGGCAGTACTGAGTGGGCACTCGATTTTGACGGCAAGTTTGTATCTTAGCAGGATTGTGGTGTACGCAATTTGTTTGGGACTCAGCACGTGGTATGTAGGTTTAAAGCCACTTTGGCTTTGGCTGGGGTGGGTCACAGTGGGCATCGGGGTAGCGTACCTGGGTGTCTGGCAGTACGTGCTCATACCAGACACACGCTTTTTAAGCATTTTGGGTTGGGACGACCACTATTATCGCTTGGTTAGTACTTGGCTGGATCCGACGTTTACAGGTCTCGTGGTTGCTGCGAGTGCGATTAGTTTAACGGCCTGGCAACCAAACCGGAAGCAGTGGAGGCAAGCGCGTGATGTGATAGTTATCTTACTTGGCAGTGTGGTAGCCTTGACCTTTTCCAGGTCTAGTTACTTGGCTCTGGCTGTCGGCTGGGTGGGAACCTGGTGGTGGTTACCAAAAGCAGAGCGAAAAATGTGGATAGTGACAGCTGTGATTTGGGCTGCCAGTGTCTGGTGGGCTCCCAAACCAACTGGGGAAGGCGTGGTTTTAACTCGAACTTCAACCATCGTGGCTCGGCAAGGAATTTGGGAACAGAGCCTTACTAGTTTAGTTGGATTGCAGAATGTGGTCGGTCGAGGTGTCTTTGTGCCTTTGCCTGTAGTTCCAGGTACAGAGAGTAACGCTGTTGCCGATCACGGTCGACAGGCGGACAATAGTTTGTTGTTTTCGATTATGAGTTTTGGTTGGGTGGGGGCAGCAGTTTGGTGGGTGATGCTTGCCCAACTCGGGTGGTTCTGGTGGCACCGTGACAAAGTAGGGAGTGTTATTGGGGCAATGTGGTTGCTGCACAGTTTATTTAGCAACAGTTTGTGGCAACCCTTTACATTCCTCAGTTTGGGGGGATTGCTATTGAGTCACTACAGGCTTGAGCAGCAATCGGTTAAAAACGGTAGTTAACGATTAACTCTTGTTCAGTGACGTTTCCGGCCTGGTCTTCAGCTTTGAGCTGGAACTTGTTTTCTCCCTCTTGCAAGAGATAGGTGGTGCTGAAAGCACCTTCGCTATTGGCGAGCACGGTTCGACCGTTAACTGACACCCGAGCGTGAGGTTCAGTTGTGCCTTTGATGCTCAGCTGCTGATTTTTACGTAGTTCAATGCTTTGACCATTTTGGGGTTCGCTAATCTCAAGTTTTGGAGCCTCATTGTCAAACACCACAGTGTAACTACGACTGGCTTCCGATTCATTACCTGCCGTGTCAACCGCGTAGGCAGTGATGACATTCTCACCTGTTGTCAGAGTCAGAGATACTTCAAAGGTTCCATCATTTTTGATCTTGTCTTCAGTTTTAGCTTCACCATTCACCACAACTTTGAGCTGGCTGTCTGCCTCACCATAGCCTGATAACTTAAGCTCAGCACTTTTTGTGGCTGAAACTGGAGCGGCCAGAATAGGCACCTGTGGAGCAAAAGTATCTTCATTATCAATGCCACTCAAGCCAGTTCCGGTAATTTGGCTCCAGACTCGAGCAACACCAGGTAGGATTACAAAAATGAAAGCGAGAAGTAAAACAATTGTGCCTACAAACAAGGCGACAGTTTGGACAATGAGTTGTTTTTGTTCACGTTTTGCCAAGCGAGAAGTTACCATAGTCGTTTGCTCGTTGATAGATGATGGATACAGTGTATCACGCGTCATAAGAGCCTGTGGTCGGAATCGAACCGACGACCCGCGGTTTACGATACCGCTGCTCTGGCCATCTGAGCTACACAGGCACAGTTGAGCCTATTATACCTGGGAAAGCTAAAATCAGCACCCCCGCTGTTGCGAAACAAAACTCAGTTTACAAGTCTGAAAAGTCTTCTTGTAAGATAACGGTGTTGTTGAGTTCTGTATCAATGGTCGTCAAAGACGTATCCTTGCTAACTTGCTGCTCTTTCTCAAAAGCTGTTTGATCTACCTCACCGGATTGCTGATCCACCACAGTCGCGGCAGGTGAGCTGGATACTGTTTCTTTCTGCATAAGCGACTCGGTATTCGCTGGCTGTGTGACTGGCCGGTATTGATAAAACACGGCCGCAGCTAGAGCTAAGATCACAACTAAACCACCTAAGAGTAAATAGCCAGATTTTTGCATAGGTATCCTTATGGAAGTGATTGTTATTAAATGCTTGCTTCCTTAGCTAGTTTTACTGATTCTCGAAGCAGCTCAACAGCAGTTTTAAACTGCTCGCGCGCCTGCATCGCTAAGTCTCTAGCTTTGAGTGCCACTTCGCGTTGTGACTCGTACTGGGCGGGATCAATACTCTTAAATGCAGCTATAGCTTGATCGGATAAAGATTTGGCTTTAGTCAAGGCTGTTTGAGCTTCGGTCAATTTTGCTTGAGCTGCAGCCACGTTTTTGCCTTCTTTAGCCATTGCCTCAAATCGAGTTTTGAGCTTGCTCATGACAGTGCTCAGTCGCTCATAGTAAAAGGTAAAACGGTTCGTGAGTCGTTCTGCATGTCGCTCGGCGAAGTCGTCTCGTCGTTCTTGGCGGCGCTCTTGACGCTCACCTTGTCGTTCAAGCATGTTTTCCTCAACCTCTTCGCGACGCTCGAGGCGATTCTCTTGACGGGTCTCAGCCCTTTCAATTACTGTGTCCCGACGTTCTTGGTAACGCATGGCTGGACTAGCAGTAGCGGCAATAGCCGAGGTGTTGGAGATCAGAAGTAGCGTTGCTACTAAGCCAAGCACAGCTGTAGTGCGAACTGAAATCACAGTATCCTTTCTCTAGGCGAGTTGTATCCTAGGTAGCACTTAGTGCAGTCATCCTACCACTTTTAGAGCTCGTCTGCTCAACTGTAATGAAAATTACATACGCATTGATTGTGTAGAGATATAGTACCTGCGTCATATCATAGCGGAGACATGCCCATGGTCGCTGTTGCTGAACACTCACATCTTGATTTAGAAATTGAAGGGATGCTTTCTCGGATTGAACGCTACAAACAACAGCTACTGGAAGCTGACAGCGTGGTGATCACGCTGGTGTGTTCAGACAGTCGAGTGGTTTTGCCAAGTGGTGTGCAACTGCACACCATGGTTGATGGTAGTAAGCAGCGGGTAATGTATGTAGGTATACCCACAATTGGTGGCGGAGTCCCAAGTCGATCGCGTTTGCGAGGTGTAATGAAAACTCTCGAGAAGTGGGGAGTTAATCCTGGCAAACTAAAAATTCTAGTCACACAACATGGGGATACAGAGGAGATTAAGAGTTCTCACAGTCATGAGGCGAGTTGCGTTTCCTGTGGCCTGCGAAAGTTTTTTTCAGAGTACAAGACAGAGCTGAGTCAGATTCGTGAAGAGTTGCTTTGGTGGACGAGAGAGTACAAACGTAAAACGAACAATCCCAAGGCAGCGCCAGATCGAGTGTCGCTCGAATTTTTGGACCAGAAGATTCCCCACATAATGAGCTTAGTTACCGAGTTGAGCCGACAGACAGGTCTGCCGCGTCGGCTTATTGTTCGGGCTGCATATCGAAACACCTCTTTCGAGATGCATGCAAATTTGCTTGATACTTGGGATAGAGTCGGCAACTATTTACTGGCAGATGAGTTCAAAGCTATTTTTGCCAGCTGTGTAGTGGCCGCCGCCAATTATGACCATCAACGTAAGGAACTGATTTTTCCTTCGGAGTACGCTAGTTTGCGAACTCAAAATTTGACTGTCCCACTCGCGCTGCCGGCGCGGTCTGACCGTATCCAAAGTCCAGAGAATGTTATCGTGTCATTTGGAGAGAATGCGATTTGTCTGCACAATGGTGTGCTACTGCCTCATGTAGCGGGTAGCGAAGCGCGACCTGATAATGTGTTTCGTTCGGCTGCTTCAATTCCATCTGTCCCAACGGTGATGTGTGCTTTGGCGGAGGCATTTTATGCAGTTGTACACAAAGTGCATCCTCATGGTGGTAACCAGAATTTTGCCGATTTGCAGCGGTTAATTATGGTTTGCGATAGTCAGCAACATGTTCAGGTGCTCAAGGAGGCGGTGGCCAGTCGTGAGTTTGAGATGGACTTTAAGCCTACCTTTGCCAAGCTCAATGATGGCCAACTCATCATCTTGAACTTGCACAGTCAAGAACCAGGCGCAGAACCAACATTTGAGGCGCTCTCACTCAAAAACTAAGTCTCAGCCGGAGGCACGTTAAAGTTCAGTCGGAATAGGTTGGTGGGGTCGTACTGGCGTTTGATGTGACGAAGTTTGGTAGAGGGTTGGTCAGGGATTGATCACTCCTGTCAACTCACTAATATCATCGACAAAATAGTCAGGTTGTTGGGTGGCCAGTTGTTCACGAGTCCGATAGCCAAAGGTGGAAGCGATAGCGAGCAATCCAGCTTTGTGGGCAGTCTCAATATCGTGTTCGGTGTCACCAATGTAGGCGGTTTGTTCGGGTAGCATCTGATTTTCAGCCAGGACATGCTCGATGACTTCCAGTTTGTTTTTGACATCGGTGTAAATGGCAGCGAACAACCGGCTATCGATACCAAAAGTGGCTAGCTCACGCAGAAGGTTTTCTTGATGGTGGGCGCTCAAGATGACGAGTTTGTAACCCTGGTCAGCCAGTGATTCCAGAGTTGCTTTGGCGTTGGGGTAAGGCTGAGGTGAGCCTAGACTGGAGTAAATCTCAAAGAACGAAGCATTGAGTTCATCAAAGTTGGCATCAGGCAGTATTTCATGCCAATACACAGCAGCCGGCAGGCGGAACCTATCTTTGAACTCAGCGAACGGCAGTGTTTCATGACCATACTTCTGCAGTAACTGCATAGCCGTTTGGTACACCAGTTCGAAATCATTGGAGATGACGCCGTTGTAGTCAAAGATGACGTTTTCGATCATGGTCCAACTAGTATGCCATGATTTTTGAAGATGCAAATCCTGAATATCTAGCCGAACGTTGTTTGAATTGCTTGCTCAAACTTTTGGACGAGTGCATCTATGTAAGCAGTTGCTTTATCAGGGCTAAGTTGTGCAGGTTGACTTTCACCATACTGTTTAACTTGGTCAAAGAACATGTACATGACTTGCGTGGTCACGTTTGTTGAGCCGACCCAGCCCTTGAAGGTAAACTCTGGCTTTTGCTTGGAAGCTTCAAAATCTGCTAGGTTAAGTAACTGTTCGTTAGCCATAGATGCCCCCCCCCACGTATGAGCTAGCATAGCGGTGGTCAACGTTTGTGTAAATTTGAGGTTTGGCGAGGGGAGCGGGATACGGGAATCGAACCCGCTTCTCATCCTTGGGAAGGACGCATTCTACCAGTGAACTAATCCCGCACTGGTGCGACGAAGATCGCCTAGCACTTATTGTAACAAACCCAGCCTTTGGCCGATAGACCAAGCTTGACGGCAGTCCGTTCAACATGTCACAGTAAAAGGGACAATGTCCTTGCATCGACGCAAGCCACCGCTGTTTAGTCGGTTGTTCCGCCCACATCTGCCCGTTGGTTCGTTTATTCCGTTTGGGACCCAAGTTTTACTACTTTCGCACGCGATTTTTTGGTTAGCTGCTGATCTCATTAATCCTTTCCTGAGTATCTTTTTTGTTACTGATCTGAAAGATGTGACTTTAGCAGAAGTTGGGATCTCATCGCTCATTTTCTACTTGGCGTTTGGTTTGTCCGAGCCAGTGGTTGGGTACCTGGCGGATTACATCAAAGGCTTTAAAGATGAAGCATTTTTGATCATTACAGGGTATGTGGCTCGAGGCGTCTTATTTATTGCTTTCTCAATGGCTAGCAACGCTTGGGACTTGTACATGTTTCACTTCTTTTTGGGATTGTTCCGTGCTTTGGCTGGACCAGCTGAAAAAGTTCTCTATGCCAAGTTCCTTCAGCATAAACCGAGTGCCACCTTGTGGGGTTTCGATGAGTCACTGGTCAACTTATCGGCAGCCTTGGGTGCTGGACTTGGTGGTTACTTGATTCTGCAGCTCGGCTTTCGCCAAATGCTCGTCATCGCTGGAGCCGGTACCATAGTGGCTGGGCTGGTGAACTTGTTGCTACTCAAAAAATTGAAGCGGTAACTGTTTCTGGGAAGGTGAACTTTTGGCGACCTCGACCGGAGTCGAACCGGCGATCTCCTCCGTGACAGGGAGGCATGTTAACCACTACACCACGAGGCCAAGCCTTAGGATTATACCTAAAGCTTTTCAGTTTTCCAAGCTCGAGTTAAATTGCGTTACCAGTTTCACCTCGCGCTTGCCAACTTTGATGTGCGTCTAATTTAGCCCCCAGAACTTCAACGGATAGCGAATCAGGGTTTTTAGCTAAAAGTTGGAGTAGTTCAAACAACACAACATTGTCGTCTGTTCCCGTATCGTCATAGGAAATTTCCTGTTGGCCATCTGTTAACACATACCGCGTCACCCAGTTGCTGGCATTCTCAAACAGCAGCGTTAGCACCACTTGGTACTCAGTGAGTTTTAGCTCGGTTGGGGCCCAGCTTAACAGGGTGTTAATCCGCGACAGCACCCTTGTAGTTTCCTGATCTTTTCGAACTTGTGACTCTCGTTGATGCAGCTCATGAAAAATCTCACGGTCCTCACCGGCTGCTACCAACCCGCCATTGACGTCGACCAGGTATTCGCCGTCTGGGGTTTTGACAATACGACAGAGTATTTCTGCCATATGTTCCTTTCCACCACAAAAAAACCCTCCGGATGGAGGGCTGTGGTTGTAAAAAAAATATTGAGACGCTACAAACTACCCTCCATCAGTTGGTGGGTAAAAAAGAAACTGATGGAGCTGTGGTGTAGCATTACGCGCATTATCCGCCCCGTTGCCTCAAGTTACAAGGTCCAAGGTGATATGATGGAAGATATGCAGTTAGCCCTTCATAAAAAAATGTCCAATCAAGAGTTATCAGAGGTGCTGAACTTCATTTCCGGGGTGCTAGCCTTGCGAAAGGCAAATCCATTTCGAGTTCGTGCCTACCAAAATGCGGCGGCCGTCATCGAGCAGTATGATCGCCAACTGCACGAAATGTTTTTGACCGATCCTGACTTTGACAAGATTCCCGGCATCGGTGATACCTTGCAGACCAAATTAACTGAGCTCTTTACCACAGGCAACATCAAAGCCTTTCAAGAATACGTCAGTGACATTCCCGCCGGTACCTATGTCCTCGACAAAGTACCTGGTCTGGGTGTCAAAAAAGCTTACAAGCTTGCTACTTTATTTCACCTTGATAAGGCTGACACGGCGTTGGCAGATTTACTCGAAGTGGCGAAAGCTGGCAAAATTCGCGATATCGAAGGTTTTGGTGAGAAAAGCGAAGCCGATATTATTGAAGCCTTGAAGTTTCGAATTGACAAGAAACGCTTGCCTTTGGTCGAAGCCATGGCGGTGGCCACTGAACTGCTAGCTGAGTTGCGTCAATGTCCTGCGGTGACTCGGGCTGAGGCATTGGGTAGTCTGCGTCGTCAGCTCGAGACAGTCGGTGATATCGATCTCGGCATCGCAGTTTCAGATATTGAGATTGTCAAAAACTACATTAAACAACTGCCCCACGTCAAAAAAGTGTTGGTGGCAGGGGACCAGATGATCAGAGTCATGTTGCATGATAATCATCAGGTGGATATTAAGGTCGCAACTCCAGAGGAGTGGGGCGCTTTCTTGCAACACTTCACCGGTTCGAAAGAACATAACATCCGACTGCGTGAGTTTGCTCTCAAGCAGGGCAAGTCACTCTCGGAGCATGGGATCAAGGTTACAGATAAAGAGGGTGCCACGCACCAAGAAAAGTATCCTGACGAGGAGAGCTTCTATCTGGCCCTCGGTCTGAACTGGATCAAGCCAGAAGATCGAGTTGGCCGCGATGAAATCACCAAAGCTAAGCTGTAACAATTCATAAAAAAATGGACTGAAAGTGCTATACTTAGTTTATTCCAGCGTGAGCTGTGAACATTGATCGTAAAAGGAGTTTCTATGTTGCCACTTTATATTATCGGAGCAGTCGTGATTGCTATCGCTCTCTATGCCATGGGCGTCTATAACTCACTCCAACGCTTGAAAACGCAAATTACCGCCAGCATCCAAGAGATTGGCAATCAGCTTAAGCGCCAAGCATCTTTGATCCCAAACTTGGAGTCAGCTGTCAAAGGGTACCTCAAGCACGAAAAGGGTATTTTCCAAATGCTGACTGATGCACGAACCAGTGCCGTCAAAGCTCAAAGTTCAGGCTCCATTAAGGATTTAGATGATGCGATCGCCAAGATGCAAGCCGTGGTTCCCAAGTTGAGCGTGGCTGTGGAGGATAATCCTGAGCTGAAGGGCGATCAAACCGTCACCAAGTTTATGAACGAACTCACAGACACCGCAGACAAGTTGTCATATGCTCGACGCAGCGTGATTGACTTAACTGCTCGCTTCAATGAGCAATTGGTCACGTTCCCATCCAACATCATCGCTGGTATGTTTGGTTTCAAACCTGAAAAGGGTCTGGAAACCCCAACTTCTGGTGCTCACTTGAGTGTCAGTGAGACCGAAATGCACGATCACAAAGTGTCTCTATGACGCACTACGACGTTATTGCGAGCAATAAACGCCGCTCCGGTCTGATCATTGTTTTGTTTATCACCTTTATCACTGGAGCTGCATATGTAATGGCCCGCGGCTTGGGTTACGGCCTGGACGTGGTTGGCATTGCCCTGATTATTTCGGGCCTGATGTCGTTTGCTTCCTATTGGTGGTCAGACAAAATCATTTTGACATTGTCTGGAGCTAGAGAAGCCACTCGTGAAGAGTTCTTTGATTTTTATACGGTGACTGAGAACTTGTGCCTTGGGCAACGACTACCTACGCCTCGGTTGTACGTAATCGATGACACTGCCATGAATGCTTTTGCCACTGGCCGGGACCCACAACATGCGGTCGTGTGTGCCACAACTGGTTTGCTCAGCCGATTAAACCGCAGCGAAGTTGAAGGAGTGGTTGCCCATGAGCTATCTCATGTTCAGAACTATGATATTCGACTCATGTCGATTGTGACGGTGTTGGTTGGCTTGGTAGCCTTGCTTTCGGACTGGTTTTTGCGGATGACCAGTTGGGGTGGCACCCGCAAACGAAATGATAGAGAAGGTGGTCAGTTGCAAGTGGCCTTGTTTGTGGCTGGTTTGGTTCTGGCGCTGTTGGCACCGATTGCTGCCGAGCTCATTAAGCTGGCGATCTCACGCCGGCGAGAGTTTTTAGCAGATGCGACTGGCGCTGGTATGACCAAAAACCCTGAAGGTTTGGCCAGAGCACTGGAGAAAATAAGTCATGACCAAGAACCACTCGAGGCTGCGAACAAAGCGACTGCACATTTGTATTTTGCCGATCCACTTCGAAATATTCATGGCTCGGTAGGCTGGTTTGCCGGCCTGTTTGCTACCCATCCGCCGGTGGCAGAGCGCATTACCATTTTGCGTTCATTGTAACTGCTCACTTTTTACCCAAATTCCCATCCCGATTCTCGACGAACTGTGATATATTTACAGCCGCAACATATGGCAAAAAAAGCGTCAAGACAGATTTCATCGCCAGCCTCAAAAGCAGCTCAGCCAATTACGATTGAGCAGGTGGCTAAAGTGGCCAAGTTAGCGAGCATTCCTGTAGCCCAGTCACAGCTAGAGTCTCTGAAAGATGCTTTTGTTGAAACGTTGGGAGTAGTAACCAACTTGCAGCAAGTTGATGTCAGTGCAGTTGAACCTACTCATCAGGTGACTGGCTTGGAAAACGTCTGGCGAGAAGATGTGGTACGTCCAGAACTGTCGTTCACGCAATCTCAAGCCGTCGCCAATGCGAAACGTCAACATGAAGGTTATTTTGTTGTGCCACAGATAATCGACCAAGGCGACTAATATGTTACACACACTAACACTAGCTCAGGCTCTCGAGAAACTCAAACGTAAAGAAATTTCCTTGGGTGACATTTGGGCTGATGTGCAGAGCAGCATAGATCAGCAAAACACCAAGCTGAATGCTTATTTAACGCTCAATACAGCAGCAGAAAATGAGAGGCAGGCGGCAGCACAGTTGCCCTTAGCTGGCGTGCCAATTGCTGTCAAAGATAACTTCGCTACCAAAGGGTTACGAACAACCGCTTCGTCGACAGTACTCGACACATTTGTGCCAGAGTTTGAGTCGACTGTGACCGCTCGCTTAAAAGCAGCAGGCGGCGTAATTGTTGGCAAAACGAACCTCGACGCCTGGGCACATGGATCATCAACTGAAACATCTCAGTACGGACGCACACTCAACCCACGTAACACTGATTATCTCCCCGGTGGTTCATCTGGTGGAAGCGCCGCTGCGGTTGCAGCGAATATGTGTATTGCTGCTATCGGCTCAGAAACTGCTGGCTCAATTCGGCAGCCATCTGCTTGGTGTGGTACGGTCGGTCTCAAGCCCACCTATGGTCGGGTCAGTCGGTTTGGGGCAGTCGCCATGGCTTCTTCAACGGATTCTCCAGGTCCTATCGCTAAGACTGTGGAAGACGCAGCCATAGTACTTAATCACTTAGCAGGTCACGATGATCGGGACGGTACCACCTCAGCTCAGCCTGTTCCTGATTTCACTCAGACATTAGGTAAAGAAATTAAAGGACTAAAAGTCGGCGTACTGTACTTAGATCTTCCTGGTCTAGAAGCTTCTCGACCACACTTCGAAGCCGCTATGAAAGTGCTATCTGACCTTGGAGCAGAGGTTGAATCAGTTACAGCTATGGATCCACGGCTAGCAATCAGTGTCTACACGATCGTTCAGCGGGGTGAAGTAAGTAGTAACTTAGCTCGATATGACGGTATTCGATACGCCAACGACCGATCTTTCTTTGGTGATGAGGCCAAGCGACGCATTATGCTCGGGACCTACACGTTGAGTAAAGGCTACGCCGACCAGTACTACAACTTGGCACAGAAAGTCCGAACCTTGTTTATGCAAGATTTCGAGCAGCTTTTTGCCAAGTATGATGTTTTAGTGTCACTCTCATCACCTGGTTTTGCCAAAAAAATTGGCGCTTCAGAGGACTCAGCCATGTTTGGTGAGCTTGAAGACATGCTACTTGAACCCAGCTCGATTACTGGCTTGCCAGGTATTAATGTGCCTTGTTACCGCGATGCCAAAACCAACTTGTTTTTGGGCATGAACATCATGGCACCCATGTGGCAAGAAGCCAAAATGATTCAAGTGGCTGATGCCTTTGAGCGGGCTACAACTTGGAATACTTGGAGGTCGGCATGACCCATGTGTCAGATAACAAAATCGGCCGATTTATGATCGCTATTGGAGCTATTATTGAAAATCCAGCCGGCGAGATTTTAGTTACCAAACGAAGAGATGAGTTTCACAAAGATACTTGGGAAGTTGTCTACGGTCGGATAGACCAGTTTGAGGATCTTGATGTGGCTTTGAAAAGAGAGGTTTTGGAAGAAACAGGTTTAACGGACATCACTATTGAGCGGTTGGGTCGAGTTTGGCACATGTTCCGTGGTGAAGAAAAGCCCGAAAATGAGCTGTATGGCTTAACCTTTCACTGTCGGACCACAGAAACTATGGTGCAGCTCAGTAGTGAGCACTCAGAGTATCGTTGGGTTACACCCTTGGAAGCAATTGAGCTGGTTGAGATTGAAGGCATTAAAAAAGACATTCAACTCTTTATCGATCACAAAACTAAGCCAGCGGTAGTTATTAGCGGAGTAGACAACGCTCCAAAGTATAGTTTTACATGACAGACACTTCATCAAACTACCAGTTGATTTGTGGCATGGAAGTTCATGCGGAGCTCAAGACGGCATCCAAGATGTTCTGTGCCTGCCAAAATGACCCATTTCATGCCCCTGAGCCTAACTGTCACACCTGTCCAGTTTGTTTGGGTATGCCTGGTGGTTTACCAGTCGCCAATAAAAAAGCTATCGAGTGGACCATTAAACTTGGTTTAGCACTGAACTGTGAAATTAACTTGTTTTCAAAGTTTGACCGTAAACACTACTTTTACCCCGACCTAGCTAAAGGCTATCAGATCAGTCAGTATGATATTCCGTTCTGTTTCAATGGGTACATTGAGACTAGTCAGGGCAAAGTCAGAATTCGTCGCATTCATCTGGAGGAAGACACGGGAAAACTCCTTCACACGACTGTGAATGGTGAAAAAGTAAGTTTGGTTGACTTCAATCGTTGTGGAGTCCCGCTGATCGAAATTGTGACTGAACCAGATATTCACTCACCCGCCCAGGCTCGAGAGTATGGTAAAAAGTTACGCAGTATCCTGCGATATCTTGATATTGCCGACTGTGACATGGAACAGGGTGGGATGCGGCTCGAAGCTAACATTTCATTGGCCAAACCAGATGCCAAGGAACTACCAGCATATAAAGTTGAGGTTAAAAATATTAACTCCTTCCGCTTTTTGGAACAGGCTGTTAACTTTGAGATGCAGCGCCAGGCTTTGGTGTTGATGGATGGCCAAACTCCAGCACAAGAAACTCGTGGTTGGAATAGTCACGACAATGTCACCTTCCCTCAGCGAACGAAAGAAGATGCGGAAGATTACCGCTACTTCCCAGATCCAGATTTGCCACCAATGAGATTTACTTCTGCCTGGGTAGCTGAGCTCAAAAATCAGTTGCCTGCTTTACCTGAGACAGTAGTTGCCAAGTGGCAAAAAACCTACGCAGTTGAGCCCCGCTTTGCCGAGTTACTAATTGAGTCGCCGGCCCAAACCGCTTGGGCTGAGTCGGTTTGGACAGCAGCTGTCGATGCCAAACTTGACGTTTCTAAGTTGGCAGCAGCTATCGTCAATAAAAAGCTCAAGGTCGAGCTGGGTGTTACTGCACCGGCTGAAGTTGTCGCCACCTTTGCTGCTACCACCAGCGTGGAAATTATCGATGAAGCTGAGCTGACAAGTTTGGTTTCAGAAGTCATCGCTGAGTTCCCAGCTGAGGTTACCAGCTACCGATCTGGTAAAGTAACGCTCTTGAACTTTTTTGTTGGTCAGGTTATGCGCAAACTTGGCAAAAAGATTGATGTACAGCTGATCCGTAGCGCACTGGAGCGACAACTGTAGTATGGTTATCTCGATTCAAGAGCAGCAAACCGTCTTCGGTATCACTGATCAAAAACTACTTTCACCCAAGTTGGTTAGTAGCCTTACCAACATTAAACGGGCTTTGTTGAGCCCAAGGTTATATGGTTTTTCGAGTGTAACTGACATCACTTGGTCAGCAGATGAAAAACAGCAGGCATACTTTAAACAAATATCTGAACTCGATGGTGCCTTTCTGGATCCACACATTTTAGGACTGGTAGTTATATCGTTAGTGCCTGGGCTTGGTTTCACAGCGTTATATGAAGGCAATAGCCACGAGATAATCAGTTTAAACGTAGCTGCTCTCGCTCAGGCTGCGAAAGTTGTTGAACTAAAACCCAACGGAACAACCTCCCATACTAAAATCAGAGACATCAACGCGTATCGGAACCAACATGATACGCCGGACATTGTGACTGTGGCCACTAGAACCAACGAGGTTTTTCTTGGCTTTGTTCAGGCATTTTTGTCACCATAAATACGCATTTCTGCTGGTGTTACTTGACTAAGTAATCCCGAACCGGTTTACTACCCTTATGGCTAATCCTGAATTTGTCCATCTCCACGTTCATACTGAGTACTCAATGCTCGATGGTTTGACGCGGATTCCTCAGCTAACTGCTCGAGTCAAAGAACTGGGCCAAACAGCTGTAGCGATCACAGATCATGGTGGGATGTATGGGGCCGTCCATTTTTACAATGCCTGCAAAAAAGCCGAGTTGAAACCAATTATTGGAGTTGAAATGTACGTGGCTGAAAAGTCCCGGCTTGATAAGCAGCTGAAGATGGGAAGTGACCAGTATCACTTGACCTTGTTAGCGGAAGATCACGCAGGCTACCAAAACCTGATGCAGTTGGTATCCCTCGCAAATATCGAAGGATTTTCTTACAAACCTCGTGTGGATGACGAACTTTTAGCCAAGTACAGTCAAGGTGTGATGGCCACCAGCGGGTGTATGGCTAGTTACATTAACCGTTGTTTATTGAATGGTAAACGTGAGGCAGCAGTTGCGAAGATTAAAAAGTACGCCGAAATTTTCAAAGATCGCTTTTACATTGAGATTCAGTCACACGCTGGCATACCTGAACTAACTGAGTTAACGGCTGAACTGATTAAGCTAGCTCGTGAATTTGACTTGCCGCTGGTAGCTACGAACGATGTTCACTACTTAGGACCAGATGATGCCACTGCCCAGGATGCACTTTTGTGTGTGCAAACCCGTCGCCAGATTGCCGATGAGAATCGGATGAGCATGATGAGCTCACCTGACTACTATGTGCGATCTAGTCAAGAAATGGCTGATTTGTTCCGCGAAACACCTGAAGCAATTAAAAACACGTTGGCAATTGCAGAGCGGTCAAATATCGTTATTCCGACGGGTAACTTAATCTTTCCCAAGTTCCCATTGCCCAAAGGTGAAACGGTCGAAACCTACTTCGAAAAGCTAGCCCGTGAGGGCCTCCAAAAACGGTTTAAAGAGATCACCCCTCAGCTCAACGAGCGGCTAGAGTATGAGATGGGAGTTATCAAACAAAAAGGCTATGCAGCCTACTTTTTAATTACTCAAGACTTTGTGAACTGGGCCAAGACTCATGGTGTTGGGGTAGGGCCTGGTCGTGGCTCAGCCGCTGGTTCCTTAGTTTCTTACTCACTTGGCATTACCACCATCAATCCCCTCCAACATGGGTTACCGTTTGAGCGGTTCCTTAATCCCCAACGGCCGACGCCACCTGATATCGATATGGACTTCGCTGATGATCGACGTGATGAAGTTTTAAACTACGTGGCTGAAAAGTACGGCAAAGACCACGTGGCGCAAGTTATCACTTTTGGTCGGATGGAAGCTCGGGTAGCCATTCGTGACATTGGCCGGGTGTTGGGCTTGCCCTATGAAGACCCAGATAAAATTGCAAAGTTGATTCCTAATGTACCTGGACACAAAACATCACTCGACACAGCACTAAGCACAGTGCCAGAACTAGCTGAGTACTACAAACAACCGAAATATAAAAAACTGATTGATTTAGCTAAAAAAGTCGAGGGTGTGGTCCGGCATAGTTCAGTTCACGCCGCCGCAGTAGTGATCGCTGACAAACCACTGCCAATTTACACCCCGATACAGCGCGACAGTAAAAGTGGGAAGACAGTTACTCAATATGACATGTACGTCTTGGACTGTAATGTTTCTGACGACGCAATCGGTTTGTTGAAGTTCGACTTTTTGGGTTTGCGCAACTTGTCGATTTTGCAAAAAGCTGTGGAGCTGATTAAAGTTCATAAAGGCAAAACCATTAATCTGGAGACACTCCCACTTGATGATGAAAAAACGTTTGAGTTGCTATCAAACGGTGAAACTATGGGCGTGTTCCAGCTCGAGTCTTCTGGCATGAAACGGGTCGCCCGCACCCTTCGGCCCAACCAGTTTTCCGATATCACTGCTATGGTGGCGCTTTACCGCCCGGGCCCTATGGATCTGATCCCGCAGTTTATCGAAGGCAAACATAATCCGGAAAGCATTGTCTATCCACATCCTTCACTCGAGCCAGTTTTAAAAGAGACGTATGGGGTAATGGTGTACCAGGAGCAGATTTTGCAAATTGCGAACGTGATGGCTGGCTACACTTTGGGTGAGGCTGACATTTTGCGCCGGGCGATCGGTAAAAAGAAAAAGAAGCTTCTCGACGAAAACAAAAAACGGTTTACCGAACAATCCATTGCCAAAGGTTACACGGAGGAAGTGGCTACCAAAGTCTGGGGCTTTATTGAGGCGTTTGCAAACTATGGCTTTAACAAAGCGCATGCGGCTAGTTACGCGATGATCGCCTACGAAACCGCTTATCTCAAAGCAAACTACCCTGTCGAGTACATGGCTGCGCTGTTGAGTGTCGAGTCAGCTTCACACAACATGAACCGCGACATTAAAGTTGCTGTCGGTACCGAGACCTGTCGCAAAATGGGAATTCACATTCTGCCACCAGACATTAATAAATCATCGGACGACTTTGTGATTGAAGCAAGGCCTGAGTCACTGGAGGGGTTAGCTATTCGGTTTGGTTTCTCGGCCATCAAACACGTTGGTACCGCTGCTATTGAAACTATTTTGGAGACGCGTGCTCGCATTGGTGAGTTCACGTCTCTCACCCAGTTTATCCAAGAAGTAGATGGTAGAAAAGTCAACAAAAAGACTTTGGAATGCTTGATTAAAGTCGGGTGTATGGATAAGTTTGGGACTCGCTCCAGTATGCTTGAAAACTTGGACACGATTCGTCAGACTGCCGCTCAATTTACCTCGGCAGTAGAAGGTCAAGATCACTTGTTTGCCGATGTGGCCACAGAGACAAAGCAGATTCAGGATACTTTTCCCCAGATGGCTGAGTATCCACGCCAAGAACTGTTGTCATTTGAGAAGGAGTTGCTTGGTTTGTACTTAACCGAACACCCGATGGCCAAAGCCCTGCAAGCAGTTAGTGCCCAAGCTAGCAAACAAATTGGCGAGCTCGATCAAGAGATACACGCCAATCACATCTTTACCTTTGGGGGAGTGATTACTAAGCTGCGCGTCGTCAAAACCAAAAAGAGTAACGCTGACATGGCGTTTGGCACGCTAGAAGATGAGAGTGGCAGCATCGAGTTTGTAGCTTTCCCGAAAGCTTATGAGGAGTTTAACAACTTACTGCGGGTTGATAACGTTGTGTTGCTGAAAGCAAAAGTAGATCTGCGAGAAGAAGAGTTGAATCTGATGGTCGAAAAGGTGAGTGCTCCGAACGAAAGCCTGCTCGATCATGAAGCTGCTTCACATCATCGTCAGGTTTTTATCCCTCGCAAAACCACCAAAGAAACTTTGCAAGCGCTGGGAACATTACTGAAAGGCCATCCGGGTGATGAGAGTGTGGTGGTCCTAATTCCCAACGGTGGAGAGCCTCAGCGTATGTTGTTGCCATATGGTGTGGCCTGGAGTGAGCAGCTAGAAGCCAAGATTAAGGAACTGTTAGCCTAAGTTATATCCATCTCAAACTACAGCTTTACAGCTTACTAAGCTGTACAGTAAAGTCAGAGCATGACGGAACAATCACCCATCGATATTAGTAGTGAAGCTGGCCTGCATACCATCACAGTGACTGGTGATGGTACATCGGGGTTTGCTGAGGAGTTCATGCGTGTCATGAATAGTCTTGACCGACAAGATATGGCAGGGGTACTTCTAGTCATGAAGCTCGATAGACACTTGTCTACGCTTTGGCTGCGTTACTTGATTAGTGTCGCAGAGACTGTCCCGCAAATGGCTGTAGTGGTAGCAACAAAAAAAGTATATGACGTATTTAACACAATTGGTTTTGATGACCCTCAGCTGGATACACACCACTTTAAATCGTTCATTCCTCAAAATGGCCGGATGCTGCCTGACCGAATCGATGAGGCTATTGCCCGAGCCAAGCAATACCTACAACAAGCCAAGTAACTCTGAGTTTGCTTTATCTTCACTTGCTGTTTATAATAACCTTCCATGGGTATCCATGGCACTTCTCCAACCAAATCTGGTAGTAAAACTAAGTTTGTCTTCGTCTCCGGCGGTGTGTTGTCGGGTTTAGGCAAAGGTATCACCGCGGCTTCACTCGGGGTACTGCTCAAAGCACGCGGCTACAAAGTCACTAACATTAAGTGTGAGAACTACCTCAACTTGGACTCAGGTAACATTAATCCTGTGGAACACGGCGACGTGTTTTTATGTGAGGATGGCCTCGAGGCAGACCTGGATCTTGGCTCCTATGAACGTTTCTTAGATGAGGAAGTTGGCAATCGCAATTTTACCACCATTGGTCAGATCTACACCAAAGTGATCGATGACACCCGTAACTTACAGTTTAATGGGGCTACTGTAGATGCTATTCCCTACATTCCTGAAGAAGTGATTCGCCGAATTCACGAGGCTGCCCAAGGTTACGACATTATTTTAGTTGAACTGGGTGGTACTGCTGGCGAGTACCAGAACGTGGTTTTTTATGAGAGTTATCGGGTGATGAAGCTGCGTTACCCAGATGATGTCATTCACGTTCACGTCACCTACTTCCCACGTCCTGCACATATCAACGAGCTCAAGTCAAAACCGACACAACTATCTGTTAAGTTGCTCAACTCGATGGGTATTCAACCAGATTTTATTGTCGGTCGCGCTGAGTTCCCGATTGATGACAAGCGAAAAGAAAAGGTGGCTTTCTACTGCAACCTTGAGAAAGAAGCTGTAATTTCAAACCCAGATTGCAAATCAGTGTATGAGTTACCATTGTTGTTCCGAGATCAAAACTTTGACACGATGGTGCTAGAGAAATTAGGCCTCGAGCAAAAATCGATCAAGCTTGAACCCTGGAAAAAACTGGTTTCAACTATTAACGCCGACAAAAAAGATCAGCTCAAAATTGCCATTATCGCCAAGTACATCGCCACAGGTGACTATGAATTGACTGATTCCTATGTGTCGCTGATCGAAGCTTTGCGGCACGCAAGCTGGCAACAGGAAATTGGGGTTAATCTCCAGTTCATCAATGCTGAAGACCTTGAGAAAAATAAAGCTGAAGCTCGCCAACAACTTGAGTCAGCTGACGGCATCATTGTGCCGATCGGATGGGGAGAACGTGGAGTAGAGGGCAAAATCAAAGCTATTACGTACGCCCGCGAGCACAAAGTACCGTACTTAGGTTTGTGTTACGGTATGCAGCTGGCTACAGTCGAGTTTGCTCGCAACGTCGTTGGCCTCAAAGGTGCTCACACCACCGAAGTTGACCCAGATACTAAGTACCCACTCATTCACGACATTCCGTTTGAAGAAAAGTACCAACGCATCAAAGGCCAAGGTGCGAGTATGCGGCTAGGTGCCTATGACTGCGTGCTGAAGCCAGGCTCTCTGATGGATAAGATTTACGACAAACATCATGCCTACAAAAATAAAAAACAACACCTTATTTCCGAGCGACACCGCCATCGTTTTGAGTTTAACAATGAGTACCGCGAGGCACTGTCGGCAGAAGGCATGATTTTCTCAGGTACGTCTCCCGATGATTTCTTTGTCGAAATGATCGAGTTGGATCGCAAACTCCACCCGTTTTTTGTCGGTACCCAAGCTCATCCAGAGTATAAGTCGCGCCCATTGGCTCCACACCCAATTTTCATTGAGTACTTGCGAGCAGCCCTCAGTGAGCGTCGAAAAGGCAAATAACTTGGGCTAGAAACGCAATCTATGCAGCCAGTCACTGTCCATGACATTAGCTATCACTACTTCTCTTGGCAAGAGTTAGGTGACCTGATTTTTAGCTTGGCCCAAAAGGTGATCACTAGTGAGCAGCAGTTTGATCGCGTAATTGCTTTGGCTAAAGGCGGCTTAACCTTTTCTCGATCCTTGGTTGATTACCTCAACGTGCCAGATGTGAGTACGCTCAAAGTTGAGTTCTATACCGGTATCAACGCCACCGCAGCTGCACCAGTTATTACCCAAAGCTTGCCGGTTTCAGTCCGAGATGAGCGAGTGTTAGTTTTTGATGACATTGTGGATAAAGGTGACACCATGAAAGTGGTCAGCCAGTATCTCCAGTTTCATGGCGTAAAAAGCCTGACCACCGCTGCGTTGGTCAGTAAGCCGTGGGCTGACTTTAAAGTCGATTTTGCCGCCACTGAGAGTGTTGCCTGGGTTATTTTTCCGAATGAGTCAAGAGAAACCATCGAGATCTTGACTAAAAACTGGCGGGAGGCCGGTGATTCGAGCCAGCAAATTCGCCAACAACTGCTGGAAATTGGCTTTCCCCAAGCGGAGGTTGCATTATTTGCGAATCTCGACTAAAATACTTCGTCTATGGCACAGCATATTGTTTATCAAGACCAGAACCTCTCAGTCGGTGACACCATCAAGGTTCACCAGGAAATTGTTGAGGGTGAGAAGAAACGCATCCAGATTTTTGAGGGCATTATCATTGCTATCAAAAATGCAGGAAGTGGTAAGTCAATGACCGTTCGTAAGGTCGCAACCAATGGCATTGGTGTTGAGAAAATTTTTCCAGTACTGTTGCCATCAATCAAGAAAATTGAGCTGAAGCGTCAAGGTCAAGTCCGCCGTAGTAAACTGTACTACCTGCGCGGTCGAATTGGTAAAGCTGCCACTCGCATTAAGGAAAAAACTGCCTTAATCGCCGGTGAAGCTGCCAAGTAATTCCACACATCAACAACTCGGTAGAGCTGGTGAAACCATCGCCGCTCGGTTTTTAGTGGCTCACGGTTATGCGATTCGCCACCATAACTGGCGCTCCGGTAATCTTGAGCTTGATCTGGTAGTCATTGACCCAACCACCCAAGAACTGGTGTTTGTCGAAGTCAAAACTCGATCAGCTGACCAATTCGGCCACCCAACGCAAGCCGTGAACTGGCGCAAGCGGCGAGCGTGGTATCAGGCGGCTTTAGCCTACTTAGCCGAGTCCGACTTGGAGAATGCCTTTCGATTCGATATAATATCAGTCTTGCCAGGTCGAGTAGAGCATTTTAAAAATGTCAGCTGGACCAGGTAACACGCTCTTTAAGTCGCTCTCAGTAGCGTCAGCCAAACTCGGCGGCGAGTCACTCGCCCCGAAACTGGCCCCATCGTCTAGCGGTTAGGACATCGGGTTTTCATCCCGGTAACCGGGGTTCGATTCCCCGTGGGGTCACCAGCCTATCATTCACAACAAAAACACGTTTTATTCCTGGACATTTTCTGCCAAGAACTGTAGATTAACCCCCATGTTAAACCAAGAAAACCCAGTACATGTAACAGCCTTGGGTGGTGGGACAGGTACATACACAGTGCTGCGTGCTCTAACTGAGATTCCAGGTCTTGATATTTCAGCAGTACTCAACACATTTGATGATGGTGGTTCCAATCAAGTAATGCGCGATGATTTTGGTTTACCACCAACATCAGGTATTCGACAAGCCATGGTAGCTTTGTCCTCGCAAGAAAGCCTGCTTAAGGAGCTGTTTAGCTATCGCTACCACCGTGGTCAGGGTTTAAGTGGCATGACCTTTGGCAATTTATTCTTAGCTGCTGCTTCTGATATTTGTGGTTCACCTCGACAGGCGATAAAAAAGACTGCCGAGTTATTATCTGTACAGGGTCACATCCTGCCCATCACCTATGAAGATGCCCGGCTGGTTGCCACGTATGAGGATGGTAGTGAAGTTCATGGTGAACACGCAATTGATGAACCCAAGCACGATGGAAAGTTAAGAATCACCAAAATTCGAACTGAACCAACTGTCAGTATTGATGCTGAAGCTATGGCTGCTATTCAAGCTTCAGACCTTATCGTACTTGGGCCTGGTGATTTGTACACCAATACCTTAACAAATCTCATTGTTGATGGCATAGTGGAAGCCTTGATTGACTCAAAGGCATTTATCTTATTTATCATTAATCTCATGACAAAGTATGGTGATGCGTATAACTACCGTGCATCTGATTATGTTCTGGATCTTAGTCGTTTTTTCCCCCTGGAACGAGTCAACAGAATATTAATTAACAGTGAAACTGTCTATCCGGAAGATGTGCTGTCTTTATATCAGGCAGAGCAGGCAATTCCAGTCCTCGATGATTTGGATGAAACAAGCATGCCAAACATGCCGCCTGTCATGAGGAGACCCATTGTTTCAGATCAGTTAGTTCCCCGACAACCAGGTGACATTCTCAAACGGAGCATGATTCGCCATGATGTCCCCGCATTGGCCATGGTGTTCAAGGAAATCTTAACTGAGTTAAGCAATCAATAAACTATCGTGTAGCTGCCATGTCTCTTGCGTTTCCGATCATTATTGATATAGTACGTGACTATGCCCAAAAGTCCTGACCAATTAAGGAAAGCCGAAGAACCTGATGAAAAAAGAAAACAAACTCTGGAAAGATACTGTCGAGATTATGGTGTTGAAACAACACCAGGTGTAGCACTCTGCGATCCAGACACAGCTTTAACTGTTGTTGTTCCCGCTTTTAATGAGCAAGACTTCATCCCCTTGTGCCTTGAACAGCTTGGCAAAAGTACCGTTCCGATCGAAATTGTTGTTGTTGATAACAACAGTACAGATAAAACTACAGCTGCAGCCATTTCTGCTGGCAAAGATATTCCTTTTCCTGTAACAGTTCTACAAGCCACTCAAAAAGGACCTGTTCATGCCCGAAAGCGTGGCATGGATGAAACTGTAGCTCAATATCTTAAGCGTGGAAACATTACCACACCTAGATACATGGCTTTAACAGATGCGGATACTCTGGTTCCACCTGATTGGGCCGCGTCTATTGTTTCAGTAGCTACAGAAACTCGTGCCGAAGCACTGGGAGGCAAATACCATTACCCATATGAGCTTGATGACATTATCGAACAGGCAAAAGGAGTCAGCAATTTTTTTCGTTATTTGGGAGAAGTTGCCTACTATCTAAGTGACACTGGGGTAGCATTCATTCACACATGCGGAGCAAACTTTGCTATTGAGGTTGAACCATACGCTGCCATAGGCGGTAGCCAGCAACCTAGAGATGCTGCTGGTAATCAGATCAAAGGAAATGATCTGCGCTTTGGGCATGCGGTCAGGGCACTGGGTGGTTCTGTTGCCTTCATTCCGACACAAACAATTCCAAGCGCACGACGCGAAATATTTGCTTTGTCTCAAAAAGCACCCCAAAACAAGTTTTCATCTATGCAAGGTTGGGTGGATTGCCGAATAAGTGACATTGAGTTACTAGAATCAATAGTGGCAGACTTAGATGCCCAAGATCTTCTTAGGCATCGTGAAGAAAGAGCCAGCCGATTTATGTTTAGAACTATTATTTTGCCAGCCTTTGAAGGGGAATTAAATCTCGATCAGCTAGCTCGGGTAGTCGGGGATGATGATTCAACCTTGCTTGCAATCAAAGGCGCGATTGAGTTAATAAAAGATAAAGACCAAGAGTTCACCGTTGAGCTGGCTCGTAACCTATCTATGGAAACGTATCGCGATCTTTTGGATAAAATTTGGATCTTAGCGACTAAAACAGAACCACCTAAGCTTTAGGGCGAACTTTTGTATGTCAAGAGAACAACTGACGAATTTTCTGTATCGCGATGATCGCGGTCCTTATCAGTTTTACATAAAGAAGGGAACCGAAGGTCATTTCATACGTAGACCAGCCCGTGAAATTAGTGGCTATCATCTTCTTGCCCCATATTTACGTATGCCTAAGGCTAGATTAGCCAATACCTCAGAGGGACATCTTTTGGTTGTTCGTGGCGTAGAAGCCCAAGCAGTTAACACCATATTAAAAGACAAACCACACCTTGCAAAAGATTCCCTGCAACGCTTTCTTAACGACATGTATGCTATGTGGCATACAACTACCAAATCAATGGATGAAACAGTTGTTTCTAGGAATTGGCGTCTAGAAACCCTAAACACACTGTATCGACTTCGACACAATGAAAAAATCATGAATTTTGCACATATGCCTACTATTGTGAATGGGGTTACTTACCCATGTTTGCATGAGACACTAACACAATGCCAGATTGCCCTTGAGAACAAGATAGAAAAACACATGGTTCTATGTCATGGCGACGAACATCCTGGAAATGTTTTGTGCGAAGAGGACAACTACTACGCTATTGATCCTGGAAACTACACTGGGTACAACATGGCATCATCTGCCTTAAATAATCTTGCTGGCGCCCTCTATTTATTCGAGTACCGGTATCAAGGAACCTTTAGTTGTGGCGATACGTTTAATGTTGAGTATCAGCTCGATCCAAACTTTGCGCCGGCCGAAGCTTGCCTGAGACCATTAATCTTAGAACTGGATGAAAAGGTAAAAAATGTTAGTGGTTCTACATCGTTGGCAAAAGAACTATTTTTTATCAATGCAATTCGAGTCTCAGTTGGGTGGACACAACGCTCGATGCAGTTAGATGACGTCTTAGAAACAGGGCTCGTCTTGGCTGGAGTCGCAACTGAGCAGTATTATTCCTCAACTATCGTCTAGTATAATAAACAATATGCAGTTTAGTGTTTTGCAGTGGAATGTTTGGGTTAATGAGCAACCACAGAATATCCTTCAAGTACTTGAAAAGTATCAGCCAGATATCATTTGTCTTCAGGAAGTTACACAGGACTTTCCCAATATAGGCAAAGATGTGCCCCAGTTTTTGGCCACAAATCTGAACTATCACGTGCACCACGCTGTCGCACATACTTGGACAGATCAAGTGCCACCTCGCACTCAAGGCAACTGCATTTTGAGCAAATTTCCTTTAAAAAACCTCAGATACCAGGTCATCCAAGAAGCAGAACCCAAAACAGCTAACACACAAGGACTTGAGAGGCGAATAGCCTGTTTGTGCGATGTTCAGCTACCCGACCATGAGGTAACGGTTGTCACAACCCACCTCTCCTTTTCTGATGGTTTTCGAGAAACATCAGAAAAAAATCGTGAGAGCAACCTTTTCTTAGAAACGCTCACTCCATGTACACAGAAAACCATAGTGACCGGAGACTTTAACCTGACAGAACACTCAAGCCTTGTTGAGAGATTGCTTCGCACCTATCAAAACGCTGGCCCATCATTTGATCAGAAAACGTGGACCACAAAACCTTTTAGCTATCACGGTTTTAATGCAGAAACTTTGGATTGGCGGCTCGATTACATTTTAGCCACTCGAGATTTAGAGGTTGTATCTACACAAATTCTTTCAATTCCATTCTCTGATCACCTGCCAATTTTGACGGTGTTCAAAATATAAACGTTTCACTTATGCCAGAAAAATGCTTAATCGTAAATGCCGATGACTATGGATTAACTAGAAAAGTTTCTGAAGGAATTCGAGTTGCTCACAGGCAAGGTATTGTCACATCAACAACAGCCATGATGAATGTACCGGGTGTTGAAAGTGATCTTACTCTAGCCAAAGCTCAAACGCCTAAACTAGCTATAGGTACCCATCTTAATCTCACAACTGGACAACCTCTGCTATCGCCTGACAAGGTTCCATCTCTTGTTAACACCAATGGTCATTTTCACAGTCTAGCTGAAATCAGAAGTAAGGCTGAATTTCTAGACCCTAACCAAGTCTACGATGAGTGGTCAGCCCAAATTGCAGCCATGATTGCCTGCAATGTATATCCCGATCATTTGGACTCACATCATCATATTTCATATAAACATCCGACCCTTTTTCAGGTTATGCAGTACCTGGCTAGTGAACATGATTTACCAATTCGAAGTGCCAGTGTCTACACACCTACAATGTCCACAACAAGCCAGACCTTTCAAAAACAGCATCACTCAGAGGAACTTTTCGTTCGCACGACAGACGCCTTACTAACTAAATTTTTTGCTGGTAAGGCAAGCCTTGAAGTACTTCAGGAAATTTTGACGTCATTAACCGAGGCTGTCACTGAACTTATGGTGCATCCCGGTTACAATGATGCTTCTTTAGCTTTGCTAAGTAGTTATCGTGAAGCACGCGAGACAGAGCTAGCAATTCTAACTTCTAATCTTATCCTAGAGCTCGTTAGGTCTAATAATATCCACCTGACCACGTATACACATCTATTGTGTATTTGACCCTTGTCTTATTGAGAAGATTTTGTAGGATATGCTCCATGAGTTTTGGATCATTTGAAGTTCTAGCTAGTCATCGACGGGAGGTTGCCGTACCACGTCTCCACCACACAGGTTTAATTAAGAACTTTGAACACGCCACCCTAGATATGTTGCGGAATGCTTCCTATGAAGACATACTAGAACTTGGTTTAAGGGACATGGTTGAGAATGGAACAGCCTTACTTTTGCCTGGAACAGAGCAGTATGGCCTCTTTTTTTACTTAAAAAATGCAGTTAATTCCGCGTATGATTTACTGTTGAACTGTTTCCCAAAAGGTTCCAATTGTTTAGTGCATAGTTTGGATGAGTTACCATATGATGCTCGCACACTAATGTTTGATGCGATTAATGCAGCTATCTCAGCCAATATATGTGCAGCAGCTGAACAACAAGATCCGCTTAAAAAGCTCTATGTTATCCAGCATATTGGCCCAGGTGAAGCTGATCATCATCAGCCGTACGCCACCACCTATCCACAGATGCACTGGCACGTTTATGGCATACCAGAATCAATGCAGAGCACTGGTTATCTGTCACATGAGTTACAACGCCAGCCAAGCTTCAAACATGTGCTGTGGGACCCAACCATTCTGATTTCTTTTGATATATTAAAGGGCGTCTACCCACATGTGGGGCTTGATAAAACAACCTCTTCAATTATTCTCAAGCAAACTGACCTGAACCCAACTATTGACAGAGATGACCAGCAACTACTCAGTGAGATCATGAGCTTTTGGAAAATGAGTTGGCAAGAAATTGCCAGCTGTATGACTAATTTTGAGTTGGATAATTACAATCGCTACTTGCCTTTAGATCAGGAAGAACGGGTTAGAAACGTATCTAAATATTTGCAAAAACATCGCGAAATTACCCCGGCATCACAAGCTTTGTTACTTCAAATAGCCCAAAATGCTCGGCCAGCTCGTTCCGCAAATGAACCAACATGGAACCTAACACACAAAGGTATTTTTGGTTCACTTGGTTACACGCATGATTTTACAGAGCAAAAAAGCACCCTCAGAGTTGCACCCCGCACATTCGTAGCTTCCAATCAAATTGGCGCTACAGACGGACAATTTCACACAATTAAAGATCGTCAAAGTGAGCTCAATGCAGAGGCCAGAGCTCATATAGTTGATGTACAGAGAAAATTGCTTGGGATTATCGAGGGACTGCTCATATCTAGTTAAATTAACTATTATCGCAACATAGTTTTTTTTGAATGAGATCCTTCCGACTCGGATTAGAACTCAAATTTTCACATACCTAAGGTAGCGCTACGTGGCTTAAACTAGCCAGTAGCAAACTTGACTCAAACACAGTAGGATCGTGCTAGCTAGTAGCAGGAGTTACTGTATGAACAACCCCGATAAAGCAAACAAACCATTTCATCCTCGACGGCCTTTGCCACCCCTACCAAACTCTTTTTACGATCAGCCCGAAAATCCTTTTGACCCACGATATATTGGTCAGGCGGTTATTACCTCAGAACAAGCTCTTAAGCTTGACCCGCAAGATAGTACCTTGAGCGTTGAGCGTGCCAAAAAGGTCATCATCGAGCTATCTGACATGATTGAGAACTACGTCCGACTGTCTCAAACAGCCGATTCGGAAGAAGTCAGAACTGACACTTTTGATAAATTATGTACTCATTTTTCTCGCCATTCCGCAGTTCTGCAGTTTACTCACGGTCGGCCACCAAGCCAGGATGACATCCATCCGGGAGTTAGTCTAGCTGATGTATCCGGTTTAATTGTATATGTGGATGAAGAAAGGTACAAAACTCCAACCTGGGAAAACATTCAGTTACTGATCGCACTAGAAGCTACGGTGATGGTGGTAGGGGACTTGGATCGTGAGTTTTACCGAAATGAAGGCTACCACGCCGAAGTAAAAACATTCCTCGGGACACTTCGGATGCCCAATGGTGTCCACATCTTTCAGCTCCTGTACAAGGCCATCCAAGTGGCCTTTAGTTACAAAACGTCTTAGTTTTGCGCCGTTACTTGTAGTGCTGTCACAGCTTTGTGTGCTTTGTCTTTGAGCCCAGACATGTCCTCGTACGTTTCATCACTTTTGCGATCAACCTCTACGATGATGCCTTGCGACCGATTGAGTGAGACGGCAAAAATCCGGTAATCACCTCGTTTTATGCGCCAGATCAACTCACCATTTGGGCCAACCGCTTTGGCACTTCGAACAGCTTTAGTAACTTTTTCAGAGTGAAACTTGGCAGGATTCGCATTGAACTCAGTCACGAAATCCGACAAAATCGCTAGCTCATCTGCTCGGCTACCTTTACCACGACTTTTTGTTACCTCAGTTTCCAAAGCCGGTGCCAGCATCATGCTGGTCGGGTACATCAACCGGCGACCAGCTTCAATAAATGCTGGTAAGGCATCTGCTTCGTTGCCGTTACTTGAGCCTGTGCCATTCGCACCATTGCCTGACGCTTTGCGCTTTTCAGTAGCAGGAGCAGGTTTAGTCGGAATCTGCCCAGTTTTTTTTGCAAGTGTACCTTTATCAAGCAAAACAACCTCATCGGTAATGGGGTTTTCTGCGATCTCTGTCTTCAACTCAGCCAGCCATCCTTCCAGCTGAGCTGCTAGTAGAGCTGCCCAAATAGCCTGACTTTCAGGCAAGACATCTTCAGGATCATACACTTCAAAAACAAACTCAGCCGGAGAAGTTGATAAGTCGACCGCAAACTGCACAATTAACTTTTGTGCCTCCAGCTCTTCAATTGATAACGCGTTATCAGCATCAGGAATACTTTGCCTATTAATTTCATAATCAGAAAGTGAAACTTTCGCCATCACATAGTTCTGTCTGACTTGATATGTTAACTCGATATCCGCCTGATTCGGCACTAAATGATGCATCATTGCATCTTGATCACGACCATCCTCTATGTTGACATGCCCGCTGCGCTGATATGTACCTTGAGCTTTACGTTGTTTTTGGTGTAACAAGTGTATTTGCTGACAGGCACTGGCAATGGACTCCAGTGATTTTTGAGCGTCGGGCAGCGTAACACCTTCCTCAATGTAGTTGAGCGCAGTGATACCTGTAGCTCCGATCAACAAACGCTCGTTGTATAGGCTTAAGTGATAACTTATCAAAAGTGAAATCACCTGTTCCTGCAGCGAATTAAGCTTGTCAGACTTGTACAGTACTTCAGCGTCTGCAGACTCTCTATCCAGGTCATTCACATGGGTGTTCAGAAACCACTGGGCAATTGAAACTACAGCATCGCTGGTTTTTTTGAACCCAAATTTCTCTGGATAAAGAGCAAGAGCAGTTGTTGCCTCTTCGACGAGCATTTTTGCGCTCTCTTCATTGGCAGCGTAGACATAGTCAAAGATGGCTACTGCCTCAGTGTGAAATCGAGCGTCTTCATTGAGAAGTGATAGGTACCAATCTGTATGAAACAGTCTGATCAACTTCATTAACTGACCACCTGCTAGTAGGTACTCACGCTGATCTGCATTTTTGACATGTGCCATCCATGAACGATCTTTTTCAATTAATGGGTAGGCATAGCTGCCGCTGGCCGTACTTAACAAGCCGGCCGTAAAATTGTAGTTTGGATAAATCGTGCCCAGCCTCGACTGTTCGACCTTTAGCATGCTGAGTACCAATCCATAGAGCTCTTTGAGCTCATTTACATTCAAGCGTCTCTTGCCATCTTGAATACGACTGGCATGAGCTCTTAAAATCTGCCCGACCGAAAAACACTTATCATAGCCTTTAATATCGAAACCTTGATCAGCTACCTCAGGTAAAAATAAACCGATCCAGTGAGGAGTCAACCGGAGTAGTGACCAGGGTTGCCTCTCATACAGAATCACTTCTGCATATCTAATCTGCAAAGCAAGTATCTCTTCGGATGATCGCAGTCTACGGGACTGCTTTTGTGTCAGTTCAGATGCATCACGAAAAATAGTTTCTAGTTGGCGCATAGCCGCCAGATATACACCGCACATCGTCCCCATTTCTGCCGCCCAAAGGAGCACCTCGCTTGCTGCTTTGAAGCCAGATTCGGTGGGTAACTGAGCGCGCTGGTTGGCCCACTCAAGCCAACCCGTTGGTAACTGCCAAGTGAAGTGCTCATAAGCAATCAGCCGCTCAATCATTGCGTACAGACGTTGCAAAAGATCCGGACTGATCGCACGAAACGTTTCTTCCGTGTACTGATGCATTTCTATGAATCCAGGCTTACCTGCTTCACATCTTTGCAACCAACTTTCAATTGCATCACTACGATTAACAGGTTGTGGAGCTTTTTCTGGTTTGGGCATAGAATTTGATGCATATTATACCAGTTCGATGCTATAACAATTTAGATTGATCTATCATTCCTTATTGCTGAAAAGCGGAATTAGCAGTCTTAGTCCGTGACTGCCAATATTTATATATATCAAATGACATCATTTCTCAGCATCTTAGCCTTGTAATCGAAATGTAATTCTGGTTCAATTTTGAAGGCTACAGTGCTATAATATCCTATAATTTTAATTCGGGGTCTGTCTTTGAAAGTCCTGCCCAGGAAACAAACTAAGATAACTATCTTTTTGGTGACTATTACAGCAGTGTTAGTCACCTTGTTTTGTACAGCCTTAGTAAGCGTGATCCTGCAAGGGGATTACTGGCTGCTTCCGATAAAAATAGGTCTGCTCATAACGGCGTTTGCGCTCAGTTTTCAAGGTATTTTTACCTTGTTCTGGATGCTGTATGGTTGGGAAGATCCCAACAAGCTTGCTGCAGATGCTCCGCCAAAGATTGCTTTACCACCTCAAACCACGTTTTCGATCATAATTCCGGCTCGATTTGAGAGCGAAGTCATTGGTACTACCCTGGCATCTATCGCTAACATTGAGTATCCTGCCCACCTTTGGGAGGTGTTAGTGGTGTGCAAATCTGATGATAAAGAGACACTTCGTAGTGCTAGAGCCGCAATTGCCCAGCTTAGGGTCAAAAATTTTAAAGTCTTGAGTTTCACGAGCTTGGAATCAAACAAGCCAAGTGCTTTAAACTTTGGCTTAAAAGCAGCCAAGTATGACGTGATCGGTGTCTTTGACGCTGAAGACGAGCCACAAACAGCGATACTCCAAGTGGTTAACACAGTCTTTTTAACAAAGCAGCCCAGCGCAGTGCAAGGTGGCGTGCAACTTACAAACTTACGAACGACCTGGTTTTCAGCCCTGAATGTGCTGGAGTACTACTTCTGGTACAAATCTGCCCTGCACTTATTTAGCCGAATGGGCGTTGTTCCTCTCGGTGGGAACACGGTGTTTATTAAAAAGCAGGTGCTAACAAAACTCGGTGGTTGGAATACCTGTCTTACTGAAGATGCGGAGATGGGATTGCGACTGTCGAGTCAAAACTACCCGATCCAAATCGTGTATGACCCGGATTTAGTGACGCGGGAGGAGAGTCCTGGCACACTCGCAAGTCTTGTCAAACAACGCACGCGTTGGAATCAGGGTTTCTTGCAAATCTTGCTTGAGCGGAAGTGGCAAGCCTTTCACAATCCCAAAAAGCGACTGTTTGCCTTATACTTTTTAGTATTGGCACAGTTGAACGCATTGAACTTTGTGTTAGTGATGATTTCTTTAGCTACGTTTTTTATTGATTTACCCGTGATTGCAACTTTGCTAGTCATGTATCCATTTTACTTATTAGTACTCCAACTGGTGGTGCAGATACTTGGCTATACCGAGTTTTCGAAGGACTTTCACCAAAGAATGTCTGTTCTCGTTATCCTCACCATCGTCCTTACTTTTGTACCATATCAAATGGTGCTCGCATTTAGTGCTCTACGCGCTGTCTTGCGCCACACCCAACAGAAAACCAACTGGGAAAAAACCACCCATCTCAATCTCCACCGTACACCTACCACAAATGGACAGTATGCAGCTGCTTAAAAAGCTACAAACCTGGGTATGGCAGCATGGCGAGCTGGGATTTATCTTGGCCCTCTTAGGAGCAGCTGCGTTTTTTCACGGTTGGAACATGTTCCACTTCCCATTTTTTGAGAACGATGAAGGTACCTACCTCGCGCAGGCTTGGAGTTTTTTAACCCAAGGGAAATTGGCACCCTACACATATTGGTATGACCATGCGCCGTTTGGTTGGATTTTCACAGCCGCGTGGGTAGCCTTGACGGGTGGTCTGTTTACCTTTGGCTTTGCTCTTAACTCTGGGCGCGTTTTCATGCTACTCATTCACCTTTTGAATGTACTGCTTCTCTATGCGGTCACCAAGAAGATTAGCCGATCGAAAATAGCTGCCTTTGTAGCGGTGACTTTGTTTTCAGTTTCACCATTAGCCGTGTACTTTCAACGCCGGCTGTTGCTAGACAACTTGATGGTTTTTTGGGTGCTGCTCAGTTTTTGGTTGGTAATGACGGCCAAATCTCGTCTGCGCCGTGTCTTTGTAAGCGCAATTACTTTTGGCCTGGCTTGTTTGACCAAAGAGAACGCGGTTTTTTTCCTGCCCACTATGGTCTGGTTGGTTGCTAGCCATGCACATCCAAAGCATCGAACCATAGCCATCATCAAGTGGCTCTGTCTGGCTGGAGCTGTCATTTCGTTCTATCCGCTGTATGCGTTGTTGAAAGGTGAGCTCTTTCCTCCAGGCTCTCCATTTTCCCCACCACATCCACATGTCAGCTTGCTGGGAACGTTGGCAATGCAAGCGGGTAGAGGCAGTGGCCTTCCAGTCTGGCATCAGTTTAGCGATTTTCGTGTCAACTTGACCTACTGGATGAAAGAGGATTGGTGGCTTATTGTGGCCGGGTACAGTGCCTTTTTTGCCCATGTGATGTTGGCCATTAAAAGCAAAAAAAGTCGGCAGGTACTCATGCTGACCTGGCCCCAAGTCTTGTTCTTAGCCAGTGGCAAACTGGTCATCAATTTTTATGTGATCGCCTTGATTCCCTTTTTAAGCTTGTGTATTGGCGTGCTCGTTAGTCACTTCAGCCAGTTGCTGCAAAAACTGCACTGGATTTTGGGGGTGCCGGTGGCGCTGGCTGCCGTAGCGGTCATGAGTTACTACTATCGACCGTTAGTTACAACGTACCTAACCAAAGATGAGACCACTGCTCAGTTGCAAGCAGTTGACTGGATCAAAAAAAATGTGCCCAGTGATTCACACATGGCTATCGATTTTTATGCCTATCTCGACTTAACCTATCGGCAGGCAGATGGCCAGTCTACATTTCAGAATGCAGACTGGTTCTGGAAAGTTGAGCTTGACCCAGACATCACCGAGAAAAAACTTGGCAATGATTTTCGAAACGTTGACTACGTGATGATTACGGCTGAAGTCCAACGACAAATCTCGTACCGAGGACAGGAATCGCTGATTAAACAAGCACTCAGAAACAGTCAACGTGTGGCTGAGTTTAGTCTCGATCCCACGTTCCCAGCCAATTTCCAACTTCAGAAACAAACTATGCCCAATGGTGATTGGGTCGTTATGTATCAGCAGCAACGCATAGATCTGCAGCCCTCGTGGGAAACATACAAACGTAAGTTCCTCAATCCGAAGGGGTACATTCAACCACCTGAGCAATCCGATTCAGTTATCTCAGAAGCCCAATCCTACGCACTTTTGAGAGCTGTTTGGATGAATGATCGAGAAACATTTGATCAGGTTTATGCTTGGACAGACAAACACATGCGGTTAAAGAAGTCGCATTTATTTGGTTGGAAGTACTTACACAAATCTCAACGCCTGATTGACGAAGGCAATGCTCCAGACGCCGACCAAGATATTGCGTTGGCCTTGCTGTTTGCGGCTAAGCGGTGGAATGAGCCTCGCTACTATGAAGACGCCCAGCAAATAATTAAAGATATCTGGGAGTACAACGTGTACAGTGATCAACGGTTTTCCTTTGTAACAGCGGGCAACTGGGCTGACTCGGCAGACTACGTTACACTCAACCCATCATATCTAGCACCTTACGCTTATCGAATTTTTGCTGTTGTCGATCAAGATCACGACTGGTCAAGTGTCTTGGATTCAAGCTACGCAGTTTTGAAAAGCTGCTCAGCAACCTTGCTCGATAAAAATTACTCCAGTTCTTTGCCACCCGAGTGGTGCAGATACGAGAAGAACTTGGGTTCATTTGTGGCGTCTGCCAAACCGCAACCTGACGACTCAAACTATGGGTACAATGCCTTTCGGATTCCTTGGAAAATCTATCTTGATTATCAATGGAATCAAGATTATCGGGCGGCTGACTATCTCAAAAGTCTTGACTTTTTAGTTTGGCAACACACCCAGGGTGGTGTGGTCGACGTGTACTCGCATGACGCGGTGCCCCAAACGAAGTCGCAACGCTATGCCTACATTATGAACTTACCAGTCTTTCTTATTACTGATCCAGAACGAGCTCAGGTGATTCTCAAAGAGAAGTTTTTACCAACATACACAACTACTCAAGACGGAGCTGCGTATTGGTATGAAGGAGACGAGTACTACCTGCAAAACTGGGCTTGGTTTGCTACCGCTATCTACCAAGGTGACTTACAGAATTTGTACCGTTAACGAGAGTGACAGCGCGAAACAGCTTACCAAAACAGCACCAACCACAAAGCGTGGATCTGGCCTGGCAATCCGCCGAGCATCGTTAAGATCAAGTTGATCCAGAATTGGGTGCTGATCCCAACTTTTAAGAATGCTGCTAGTGGTGGGAAAATAATCGCTAAAATCAAATAGAGGAACTCGACGCCTCTGAGTTCTTGGAACTTCTCAACCACCAGAGCAAACCACTCAGGGATAGCATTTAAATTGAGATTGATGTTAATGTCAGACATGATGCTATTGTACGCTAACTCAGCAAAATCTTCATTAAAGCTGTTTAAACAGCTTCAACACAAACCTGGTTTGTGTTTAGCTGAGAGTTTATCCGTGCGGCTAACACCTGCTGACACATGATTCCCGCTGAAATAATGCAGGAAATCGCCGAAGCGACCGCCAGCAGTCTTTCAATGTTCTGTATCGACATATATTCCTTATGATGTGATTCGTTAAAATGACAAGTATGGATCAAAAAAAGCCCCGGTCTACGGGGCTGTTCATACTTGTCATGTATGTAACTACTAGAAAAGCAACCCCTGACGCTGTGTGGAGCGGTTATGTTTACAATATAAGGTAAGCCATAGGTTGCTAGGCATAGTCCTTCAGTATACTACTCGAGCATTACTTTGGCAAATGCGATTGTGACTGTTCAACACACTCGAATGATCGGCGTACAATAGGCATATGCAGCGAAAATTTTTGGCGTTTTTACTTACGATTGTGGTCATTGGAGTCAGCTTGCTTCTACCTCAACCAGCAGCTGCCAAGTCATACGCCATTAATCAGGTGCAGATCAACGCTGAACTGCACCCTGATGGCAGTATGAACGTCAGTGAAAAACGTCAGTATCTGTTTGATGGAAGCTTTAGTTTCGCATATCTTTATATTTCTAAAAATCCTGATCAATCAAAAAATCCTGGTAGAACAGTCCCGTACCGACTGACTCAATTCCAGCTATGCGATCAGCAGAACTGCTATCGGCCAACAACCCCAGCTGCAGATAACGAAGAAATATCTCAACGTGCTGGCAGTTTTTACGTGACTGAAGACACTGATCAGTACTATGTAAAGTGGTTTTACAACCTAAGCGATACCTCACAAACCTTTACCTTGAGCTACACTGTCGAAAATGCGGTCACCCGACACTCGGATATCGCTGAGTTGTACTGGCAATGGGTCGGAAGTGACTGGGAAATCGCCCAGAATCACGTGGGAGTCAAGTTACAACTGCCTGCAGGTGTTCCGGGTGAGCAAATTCAAGCATGGGCCCACGGGCCACTGAACGGAACCGTTAGCATCCCCTCTGCCCAAGAAGTTACTTTCACAACGCCCAATCTGACTGCCGGGACATTTTTCGAGGGGCGCCTGCTGTTGCCAGCAACCACTTTTGTTAACGGAACTCCCGGAACCAGTAGCCAGGCTGAGATTCGCCAGCAAGAGGCAGAGTTCATCACGCAGACCAAACTTCAACAAGCGACTGCCCGCCGCACAGCGGTCGGCTTGGCAGTACTCAACTTGGTGGCGATCGCAGTCCAAGCTTGGGTTGGCTGGCAACTCTTGGTCCGATTTTGGCACCACCACAAAGAAACACGATTACCATCGGTCAATCCCAGCGAACGTTTGTGGGAACCACCGAGCGAACTTTCGCCAGCTCAAGTTGAACAAGTGATGTCCGCTCAAAAAACGTTGTCGACCCGCAGCTTTACAGCCAGTATCTTAAACCTCGTTCACCACCGAGTCCTAAAGTTTGTCCGCAGCCAAGAACGAAAAGGATTCCTGATTAAAGACTGGGAATACTACTTAGCACCAACCGATAAGCCCAACCTCAAGACAGTTGGTCCAGTCGAGCAAAAAATCTATTCATTTTTAGTTGACAGAGTCAAAACTGAGGCGTTTGATGAAGATCCCAAGCAACAAGTCATTCCACTTAAGAAAATCACGCAGTACTGCAAAACACATCCCACAAGTACTCGGGTATTCTTTCAGTCTTTGGAGGAAGTCGCTCTCAAAGCTAATTTGTCTGACGGATTTCTCGATAGAACTGCTCATGAGGAAAGCATTGGCATACGCAATTTAGTTTTGGCAATCTTAGCAGGTGGCTTGGCCTTCTTTAGCGTATCCAATTTTTCAGATGCGTGGAGCTGGGGGCTGGGAGCTGCACTTGTTAACATCGCATCAAGTTTTGTTTGGTTTATGGTTTCAATTTTTATGATGGCACACAAAGAGAAACGCACCCTGGAAGGTGCTACCGAAGCAGCAGGCTGGATCGCTTTCAAAAAACATCTCCAAGAGTATCAAAAAACCAAAGAGTATCCCATCGACTCGATAATCCTTTGGGAACAGTACTTGGTCTATGGCACACTCCTGGGTGTTTCAGTCAAAGCCTTGAGTCAGCTGCCTATTCAACTCAACACCAAAGACACCCAGGTCGCCACCCTGTACTGGGCTGGCTACTCAAGTGCCAGTGGTGGTGACATTTCTAGCAGCCTCGGATCCCTCTCATCAGCGCTCAACTCACTTAGCTCATCGGTTAATGCCAGTTATGGCGCCACTGGCGCCGGCTCATCCGGCAGTTCATCTGGAGGTGGTGGCGGCGGCGGTGGCGGCGGTGGTGGTGGAGCTGGATAGAAAATCGCTACTTTGGCTGAGCAGGAAAGGTTCCAGCCGGAGCATACCAGTCCTTAATATCGACACCTTTGGTGGTTTCACCAGACTTGACCTCAACTTCAATCAAGCTGTGATCAGTACAACTAGCTAACAAACCACATGGCACCATTTGAGAGTAGCCACCAGCAGAATCTGGGTGTGACTTAAGATAGGCTACCACCACATACTTACCTGGTTTAAGACCTGAGAGGGTGTATGTTGATTGATTTGATTGCGTGTCTAGTTTTACATACTCGGCTAAATCACCCTTTTGGAAAGCGACAACCTCAAGAGGTGGAATACCTTCACTCGGGTAGCCAAGTGCACCAGTAATTGACCCAGTGGCTATGTCTTCAGGAGTAGGTGAGGGCAGTACCATCTTTTTGCCAGTTGCAACTGATTCGTCGCTGGTTGGTGATGCCGAAGCGACAACGAGTGGTGAACTCTGGGCAGCCTTAAGGCGTTCATTTTCGGCAGATAATGCAGTGTAACGCTGCCAAGCTAATGTTGCCCCGATACCAAGAGCCAAACAGACACTAGCTACTAACAGGAGTTTGAGTGAGGATATCATGCCCCATTATACACAGTGCCCCGAGCAGAGTTGTTACGGCCGCTGTTACTCGAAACCAAGCAGCGAGGTGGCTAGTGAAATCAGTCGTCGTGGTTTACTGGCAGAACTGACAGTTTTTTCCACTCCCAGCATAACCCTGGCAAACTGACTCAAGCTCCGCTCAACTTTTTTGCTGTGGCGGCCATGATTGGCTGATCGCAGTTCATGACCATGAGCAATAATTTCATCAAGGTTGGAAACTGGCAGTACTCGTAAGTTGTCGGCTACATTGCCTACTTGCGTAATGACGCCAGCAATTTTCTCTGGTGTGATTTTGATGGGGTGGCGTAGTTTTTGCCAACGTGACCGGTGGCTATGAGCACGACAGGCTGCGATCAGTAGTTGCTCTCGAGTTACTTCTGATGCCCAAATCAAAGGAAAGTACCAATCATTCATAACATCTTGGATTGGGTACTCGGTTTGCTGCATACGCTTGGCTAGCTCAGCCGCTTGCATCGTTACAGACGCCGAGTGCTGAGCGCTAATCTGTGCAAACTGGCGCATGGCGAAGTTTACTTTAGAATCTGAATGAAAAAATTGGCTGAGTTCCCGTGATCCGGTCATGACAACTCAAACTCATAGCTAGATCCGTGACCACGTAACGTTACTCGGTCTGAGCGGACTTCAGCTTGATACGTATACTTGTTGTCCAGATCACTTAGTTTATAGGTGTCACTACTTTGTTCTTCAACGAGCAGTGACGATGTGTCACCATCGAACTCAACATAGTAGCGTCGTGACACTCGATCAGATTTGATTAAATGGTCAGGTGATTTGGTCCGGAAATTAAATTGACTGCCAGATCCCTGAGCAGTCGGATCTTGATAGGTCTTGCCTCGGTAACGATCCACTACTTTCCGTGGAACATCGCTACGCTGGTGAACCCAAGCGCCAATGGCTAAAGCTAGTCGAGCATCTTCTGCTTGCATGAGGCAACATTATACCAGATTACGCAGCGCCATCTCGAGAGCACCGTGAACCGGGGCCTGAGTAGGAACCGCAATAGTTAACTGTGGATTCAGGGCTGTTAACTCGCGATTCAGGCGTTCATTGAAGTAGCTAATTTTAGTGATACTTCCTGCCAGAACACAGGTGGCTGGTCGTGACAGCAGATTGAGCTTTGTTAGAACCGCCTTCGCCATACAAACGAGCTCATCACCGGCCAGCTCAAAAATGCGCTTGGCAACTTCATCACCCTGGTCGTAGGCGCGCAGTGCCAGTTGAGCCAGCTCAGCCACCTCGGTTTTGTTCAGGGGCGGGTTGTATACCTTTGTCTTAAGGTCTGCCAATGTCTCAATCCGAAAGTGCTGGCAGACATACTGTTCAAGTTCAGTTTTGGCTCCTCGACCATCAAAACTTTTAACTGCTTGTCGCAAAACCGCACGACCAATCGCATATCCTGACCCCTGGTCGGTCAGTAAATAATCCATACCACCAGCCTTTGCCATTTGGCCTTCTTGATTTCGACCCATGCAGTTCGAGCCAGTCCCAGCAATCACCACTAGCGAGTTGGGGTCATTACTACCACTTTCCAGGGCGATGAGAGTGTCATTAACTAGTACAAACTCATTTACTTGCACATGTGCTAAGCCATCAGTGAACACTGCCCGAGCTTGCTTTTCTTCTTCTGCTGTATCCATGCCCGCCAAACCCATTATTAAACGTTCGTAGATAGTCTCTGGAGGCAATTTTTCAGTGGCTTGGCGGATAGCCTCTTTTAAATTAAAACTAGCTGCGCCTACAGTTGTAGCCGCCAGGCTCGTTGGCCCAGATACTCCCTCACCAATTACTCCGCCACCCACTTCAGCGCACAATGCGTGAGTCTTCGTTCCTCCACCATCAACAGCAATCACATACTTCGGCATTTCGCCTTTCTAAAGCTCATGAGGCACCATAAGTGGCCCGCATTTTTCGCACAGTCCAAGCTCATGCAGCGCATCCAAGTATAACAAAACTGTTTCGACATAAACGGCATGACTCCAAACGAGCGGGGTCGCCGACAGTGATGCGCCAGTATGCGGATTAAGTTGTTCGGGCAACACCCCAGATGGATACATGTGTTGAACCACCCAATCGAGCGTTTTCTTAACCAACTCTAGGTCCTCCAACTTAACCGGATGGCGGTAGAGAAGTCGCTGGACTTGCCACAACGTAGTAATAATCCACGGGTTTGACCGGTCAGTAGACTTAAAGTACTCATCGGCTTCATAGCGAATCACACCACCCACGGGATCGGGGTTTGTTAAGCGAGCAGTTACCTCAGTTTGGGTTTTCATAAGTAGCTCGTCATCTTGATCTAACATGCCAAAGTACCACAACCCAAACAAAGAACTGGCATCAACCACTTCATGCGGCACGACTTGGTTATTCTCAATAGTGACGTGACGAATAAAACTATTGAGCTTGGGATGAAACAAATGGTCAATGGCTGCCTGCTTAATACTTTTAGCTGAGTTCTTGTACTCTCGCATATGGTTGCGTTTGCCAAGGAGTTCAGCAAACTGGGCAGCAGCCATCAACCCACCATACACAGCCGCACAGGTATACGTTGAAACACCGTTCTTTTCCTCCCAAAGGTCATATGAGGGCAATGGGAGGCCTGTTTCTTTATGACGATAGTTCATCAAAAAACGAGCAATCTTCTCGATAAATGGCTTATACAAACTCTCAATAAACTCTAAGTCTTTGGTTGCCTCGTAGTGTTTCCATAAGGCAAACAAAACACTGGCACTTTCATCTTCCTGAATCGGCAACTGCAAAATTTTATCCTTCAACCACTCTTGCTGAGAAACAGTAGAATGCCAGGTTGAACCTAAGCTTTGGTCAGATCGGAAGCGATGGTGTAAGTACCCGTCTGGATGTAAAACGTCTTTGCAGAATAGAAAAAACTGCTTGGTGGCTTCATGATAGCCAGCCTTATCAAGTGTCGAGACAATGAATGCCGCATCACGAGGCCACATGTAGGCGTAGTCGTCTTTGCCATACTCGATCATCTCGCTATCGGCCGACGCTATAATGCTCCCACGATTATCGACATGAGCTCGTAAAATAAATAGCGATGTATCAAAAAGTTTCTTTTGGATTGCGGTTAAGTTCTTTTCGGTATGTAGTTCTTGTTTGTTTAACCAAGCATTCCAGTACTGTTCAGTCGAGTGGAGCATACCAGCTGGAGTTTTCGACATGACCATCTCGTTGGCAGTGTAGGCTTCGTCAAGTGACTTACCGGCACAAATCCAGTAATAGACCGTTGTCTTTTCTTTGCCTTGGCACTTCACACTAAACCGCACCACCGAATCAACAGAACCATGCTCAACTGCGTTCCGACTCAGTTGACCGTCCTCAGCGTCTTTGAAAGTACCTTCTTTGCCCTCGTAGTGGTAGGCACCTACCGAGTAATCATCCATGGTGGTACCATCAGCAGTCCGACCATTCACAATAAACACCCGTCGACCTTTGTAGTGCACCATGGCAGTGTGTGTTGGATCAAAGAAAGCTGTATTTCGCTTTTTAGCTTCGCTAATATAGAAAATTTGATGGAAGAATAAGCGAATATCGACACACTCTTCAGCATGGTTGTAAATATCAACTTGGCGAATGAACACCGTTTGTTCGTTGTATACGATGTCCTCCATGACCAAACTCATCTGGAGTGCTTCATTTTTACAGACTAAGTAGCCGACCATGGTTTCTGGTTTGTAACCTAGGGAAATCTGCCAGCTGCCATCATCCAGCCACGAAAATCGATTGTTTACCCAGACCCCAATCCGGTGTCGTTCGCCCATGGTGTGGTTCTCAAGTCCCACATACGGATAGTAAAAATCCCTGACAAACCCAAACTGGTCTAAACTGACTAACAACTGGCCATTACCCAAAACCAAAGCACGAGGCATATCTGCCAGTGTAGCAAGGTTTGGGGTATAGGCTCAAGTAAGCAAATCGTGACGGAAATTCTTTGCGATAGAATCCCCGAATACTAGACTAACAATAGCTAAGTTACCAGACTCAAGCGTCTCTTCACATCTGCCAACACAATCGAGAAACGGCGATACGCCTCGTACGGCGACTCGTATGGACTAAAGTACGCATGTACGTCACCATCGGCTGACCACTTAGTGCACATATAGTAAAAGTGATCACTCGTCTGCAGTCGGCGCCAGTCATTGATGAGTTGTGCGTCACGGCTTGCCAGAATGGCCGGTTCTAGCTCATACACCAACCTAAGACAATCACGCTGAAAGGCGTTATCCACCCAGGCAGTTAGATCCCGATCCACATCTGCCCAAGAAATGGGCTGCGGTACATTGTAGGTCGGTAGTGAGCCAAGTTTGGCACTAGCAAAGAGCTGGCTGGGTGTTTTGTAGCTGTTCCAATCACGTTCAACAAAACGCCGGATCAATTTCTCAAAAAAATCGAATATACCCGTACTTTCCCACTGGTGCTCACCAAATGTTTCAAAGTCCATGAATAAGTTAATAACTTCTGACTCTGGATACACCTCCAGCCACTCGAGGTAACGATCAACAGTCAGGGGATACCACTGCCAGCTTCGCTCAGAAAATCGAAACGCAATATCATCAGACAACTGTGCATGCTTGAGCAAAAGCTTTAACTGACCCGAAACGTCTTGATACACTGTTGTTTTGGGCTGACCATTCAGGTATCGGTCAACAGCCTCAGTCAACATACCTTGATACCCCAGCTCTGCCACCAACTGGGCTACGTCATTAGAGTAAACTAGCTCCGTGTTACGAAATACTGTGGGCCGCACTTGAAATAACTCATCCAGTTTCTGAGCATGGGCTGCCACCTGGCGCTGAAACTCGGCGGGAGAGTAAAGGCTAGCTAGCGAGTGATGGTATGTTTCAGACAACCACTCCATTTGACCCGTGGTTGTCAACTTCTTCAACCAAGCAATAACTTCAGGTGCAAACTCCGCAGCTTGTTCCAAAAACACGCCTGATCCTGATATGGCAAACACAAACTCAGGAACAGCTTGCGTCAGACGATACAACAAAGACAACATTGGTATGTATGATTTTTGAGCTACTTTTTGAAAAACTTCACGATTAGCGTCTCGCTCTACTTGGCCAAAGTAACTTGGCTCAGATCCCAAATCAAAAATGCTGAGGTCCCGCAACCGATAGGGCTGATGTAACTGAAAATACCAACACAGTTGAGGCATACTGACAACCAATTTCTAACGGCCCAAAAAGGCTTGGCGATAAATACGTTTGACTTTATCCGCCGCTTGATCCCAGGTCACACTGCTGACTTCTTGCAGCTGATTGGTCACCATTTGCCGTGCATACCCTTTGTTTGAGAGCAGCTCGAGAATGGTACGAGTCATTTTGTCGACGTCCCAGAAATCAACCGAGATCGCACTCGGTAAAACTTCTGATACACCAGCCTGCTTTGAAACGATCACCGGTGTCCGGCGTTGCGCGGCTTCGAGAGCTACCAAACCAAAGGGTTCAGACAATGATGGCATCACAAAAATATCGGCTCGATTAAGGAGCTTGTCACGTTGAGCATCCCTCAGGAAACCACTAAACAAAACCGAAGCTGACAGCTTGTCGTAGGCGGTTTTGAACAAAAGTTCATGATACAAATCACCTTGGCCAGCTATCACAAACAGAGCGTCAGGTCGCTGACGCAAGACTTGGGTAGCCAGCTTCACAAAAAACTCACCACCTTTTTGCTGGGTAAGTCGACCCATAAAAACAATAACCGGTTGCCCAGGCGCAAACTGTGACTGAGCCGGTGGTACAGCGTGCTGATCTAAGGGGAGAATGCCGTTATGAACTACCTCAATTTTTTCTGGATTAATCCCGTATCTATCAACCAATAATTTCTTCGTGTAGTAGCTGACAGCAATAATCTTGTCTGCCATGGCCATCCCAGCAGCTTCGGTTTGAAGAATGTAGGAACTACCCAAACCATTGGGAATGCGATCGTGTTCGGTCGAGTGGATGTGCGCAATCACCGGCTTACCGGTCGCTTGCTTTAACTGGGCAGCTGCTGGAAAAGACATCCAGTCATGCGCATGTATCACGCCCACTTCGGGTTGGACTGCCTGTGTTTGCTGAGCAACAACTTGGGCGTACATTTCGACACGCTGCTCTAACTCCGACTGTGGCAACGCGTGCAACTCATCCGCATCTACTTGGTTTCGCGTGAGTGGTAAGGTTGAAGAATACACCGAAAAAGGTGGACCACCAGCTGGGTTCGACCAAGTTGGATCAATACAAGGTACAACTTGCATGTGACCAAGCGCGGTTGGGTGCTGATAGGGAAGGGTAAAGTAAACTTGAGTATTATGATCCGCCAGTGCTTGGGTTAAGCCCTCGCACGCCACACCTAACCCACCACTGTTGTGAGGCGGGTATTCCCATCCAATCATTAGGACTGTGTCATAACCTCCGGGCATGTTCATGCATAAAACCCACTACTGGCTCAGCCAGCTATCATATCAGTGTACCTACATCTTGTGGTTAATGACAAGTATGAACTCAAGCTATGGGGAATTGCTGAGCATTTTCGATAGTGTAAGATCCAATCTTCGTTCGCCTCAGTTCCTGAACAATCGCCCCAACCTTCAGTTTTTGACCTACATCATGCACTAACGATCGCACATACGTCCCAGAACCACAGGCAACTGTGAAATGAATGTCCAACGTGTGGTCACTCACCTCACGATTAAAACTATCGATATGAATGCTGTGAATATGAACTCGTTTGACGGGCAGTGCGGTTGCCAGTTGCTCACCAGCTCGTGCTATCCGATGCAATGACCGACCAGCCACTTTGACAGATGAATAGAGTGGCACCTGTTGATCAATGTCACCTATAAAGCTCTCAAAAACGTGCTGGACCGCCTTTGGAGTGATGGCAGTTAACTGGTCCCAGGTGGCTGTTGAACTCAGCTGTCCGTCACGATCATAGGTTGAACTTACAAACCCTAGCCGCATCACACACGAATACTCTTTATCAAGCTTTAGAAATTCTGTTTGCCGCTTCGTTGCCGATCGACCCACAAGTACAATAAGCAACCCGGTAGCCAACGGATCAAGAGTACCTGCATGCCCGACTCGTTGAATACCAGTTCTGCCTCTGATCCAGGCCACCACGTCATGACTTGTCCAGCTCGTCGGTTTGTCCAAAAACCAAATGCCATCTGGTGGCACCGCTGCTAAAACATGTGGGTCGGGGGGTCTGGACATTATAGTCTTGAGTTCAGTCTTCAGGGTACAGTATAACTGATACTGCAAGGCATGCCAGACACTCACCGCCCTCCAACACCTCAGCAGCTGATTACTCTGTCTGAAACCTCAGCCGCAATCCGCCAGTCCGTCATCAAGATGCTCTTGGCTGCAGGTAGTGGCCATAGTGCCGGGCCACTTGGCATGGCTGATGTTTTCACAGCACTCTACTTCTCCGTGCTCAAGCACCGCCCGAAACAACCCACTTGGGTTGGCCGTGACTATGTCCTCTTATCAAATGGCCACATCTGTCCGGTCTGGTATGCAACCTTAGCTGAAGCCGGCTACTTTCCGAAAGCCGAGTTAAAAACTCTCCGCCAGCTCGGCTCAAGACTGCAGGGTCACCCCCATCTCGGTAGCTTGCCAGGAATCGAGAACACCTCTGGACCACTCGCACAAGGTTTATCCCAAGCTTGTGGCCTTGCATATGCCTTGAGACTCGATAAAAGAAATAATCAAGTTTATACCTTGATGAGTGATGCTGAGTATCAGGAAGGCCAAACTTGGGAAGCTTACTTGTTCGCAGCCAAATACCGATTGGCAAACCTCACTGTGCTGATTGATCGCAATAACATCCAAATTGATGGCACAACTGAAGACATCATGCCCCTGGAACCATTCAAACCAAAGCTAGAGAGCTTTGGCTGGCATGTTCAAGAGATAGATGGACATGATTTCTCAGCTATCATTTCAGCCCTCTATTTAGCCCAAAGCTTCAATACAGCCCCAAGTGCCATCATTTGCCGAACCATTCCGGGTAAAGGTGTCACTTTCATGGAAGGGGACTATCACTGGCATGGATCACCACCCAATCGCGACCAAGCTGCACAAGCACTCAAACAATTGCGCACTATTCAGGGGCAAACATGGAACGAATAAAAAAACTCAAAGTACCAGCTTTCCCCATCCAACTTCTCGACAGTGGAACTCGAGACGGCTTTGGAGCTGGGTTAGTGGCCGCGGCTGAACTCTATCCTGGGCTAGTTGGTTTATGTGCTGACGTCACAGAGTCAGTCCGGATGGCTGACTTTGCCGCCCGCTATCCCGATCGCTTCGTGGAAGTAGGGGTTGCGGAGCAAAATCTAGTCGGAGTGGCAGCAGGCATGGCACTGGGAGGTAAAACCCCTTTTGCAGCTAGCTACGCGGTGTTTAATCCCGGCCGATCATGGGACCAATTTCGGGTTTCAGTTTGTTACTCAAACCTAAATGTCAAACTCGTAGGCGGCCACGCAGGACTGAACGTTGGACCAGATGGTGCCACCCATCAAGCTTTAGAAGACTTGGCGCTCACACTGTCGCTTCCTAACGTAACCGTTGTCGTTCCAGCAGACGCATACGAGGCCTATCAAGCGACCATTGCTATCGCTGGTCAGGTCGGCCCGAGCTACTTGAGATTGGCAAGAGATAAGTGCCCTGATGTCACAAGTAAAAATGGTTCATTTACGCTCGGCAAAATTTCGACACTTGAAACAGGCAAGGACCTCAGTATCGTAGCCTGTGGCTTGCTAGTCGCCCCAGCCATGACTGCAGCCCAACGACTAAGACAAGAAGGTTTGTCTGTCCGAGTCTTAAACGCTAGTACTCTTAAGCCCTTTGATACCAAAACTATTCTCACCGCGGCGCGGCAGACAGGCGCTATTGTCACGGCCGAAGAACATCAACTCCATGGTGGATTGAGTAGTCTTGTTAGCCAAACTTGCGCCCAACACTATCCTGTACCAGTTGAAAGTGTGGCAGTCAAAGATACCTTTGGTGAATCTGGACAAAGCAAAGAGCTACTTGCCAAGTATCACTTAACAACCGAAGATATTCAAAAAGCTGCCTGGAAAGTTTTTAACCGAAAGGTTAAAGCCTAGCTATGTACAAAATCAAAGCACCAGCTTTTCCATCTCATCTTACTTGGCTCAACTCGGCTCAGTCTTGGGCACTGACCGACCTCAAAGGCCAGGTGGTTGTTCTAGATTTTTGGACTTATTGTTGTATCAACTGTATTCACGTCTTACCTGAGCTTCAACAACTTGAAACAGAGTTTCATGATAAACCAGTTGCGGTCATTGGAGTTCACGCGGCCAAGTTCGATAACGAGAACGATCCCCAACATATCCAATCAGCTATCGACCGCTACGAGATTGCTCATCCGGTTGTCATCGACAGTGACCACGAAATTTGGAATCAATATGCTGTCAGAGCCTGGCCCACGTTAGTGATTATCGATGCTGAAGGGTATATTCGCTGGCATGGTTCTGGAGAAGGTCATACTGCTGAGATCAAAAACATCATCAATCAGTTATTGTTAGAGGCAAAGCGAACCAAGCATCTCGCCAGCCAGCCTGCCATCAAACCTGTGCTTAAGCCGGCCCCAGCTCAAACCTTGCGTTTTCCTGGCAAAATTTGTTTTGATGACTCAGGTCAACGACTTTTTATAAGCGATAGCAATCATCATCGGATTTTGGAAACCCAACTGATCACCCAAACTGAGTTGAAAGTCACAACTGTTATTGGCAGTGGCCAACCTGGTTTTAAAGACGGAGCATTTTTAACAGCCCAGTTCAACCAACCTCAAGGCTTGACCTACTCAGCTGGCTACCTTTATGTAGCTGACACCAAAAATCATGCGCTGCGACAAATTTGGGTAGGTGAGTCAACTCAGGATAAAGGTGGTCAAGCTCCGATGGTCACAACCTTGGCCGGCCTTGGTTACCAGGCAGCTTGGGGTGACGGAGGGGGAGCTGGCCCCCGGACAGCATTGAACTCACCTTGGGATATTTTGTACTACGATCAGTACTTATGGATTGCGATGGCTGGTAGTCATCAGGTCTGGCGATACGACTTCAACACCCGCGAGATCCTACCTTGGGCAGGCAGTGGCATTGAAAACATCGCTGACGGTCCTCGAGAAAAAGCCCAATTGGCCCAGCCAAGCGGCCTTAGTTGGAACGGACATCATTTATTTGTGGCAGATAGTGAAACCTCGAGTATTCGGGGAATTGAACTGAACCAAGGAAGCGTCGAGACTATTGTTGGGGCTGGCTTATTTGAGTTTGGTTACCAAGATGGAAAACTTGATGAAGCCTTGTTCCAACATCCTCTCGGTTTAGCAGCGCGTGACCATTTGATCTACGTAGCTGACACCTACAATCATGCCCTACGAGTCATCGATTTGGAGAAGCAGACCGTAGTTAGTTTGGTCAAACCTCATGATCAGACAACCTGTCAAATTGGCGACAAAATGTGCCAAATCTTACCATTGTACGAACCAAATGACGTCAAACTTCGCGGACACCACCTGTACATTGCAGACACAAATAATCACCTAATTCGGTTGTTTGATTTGCAAACACTTGATCTGTTGGACGTTACGATTGGTGTTTAACGCTGGCACTGCTCACAGTAGTATGTTCCGCGACCAGCCAATTTGGTTTTAACGATTAAGCCACCACACTGCAAACAAGCCTCACCTTTTCGATCGTAGACTCGGGCAACTGTTTGGTAACCACCAGCGAAGCCAGCCACATCGACATACTTGCCGTCAAAAGTGGTACCACCAAGCTCAATGCCTTGTTCGATCACTCGCTTGGCTGCTGCAGTCACTCGCTGCCACTCGGCAGAGCTTAGCGACTTAGCAGGTCTTTCAGGATGGATCTGAGCTTCGTTGAGTGCGTCACAGACATAAATATTCCCCAAGCCACCAACAATACTTGAGTCCAGCAATCCAACTTTGATGGGAATCCCTCTTTTGCCGAGTCTGTTTTGCAGATACTCAGCTGTGGCATTTGCCTCGTTTATATCTGGAGGTAATGACTGCCACTGCGCATCTAGCTCAGCATCTGAAATAAGCTTTATCCAACCAAATAACCTCTGGTCGTTAAAAAATAGTTTTCCACCCTTCGCAAACTCTATAATTACTCTGGTGTGTCTGCTGGGCAAGTCTTGCACCCAGTCAGCAGTAGGATGACCACCACCAAATCGGTGTTCATTGTCAACATAAATCAGTTGTCCCGTCATCTTGAGGTGAATAGCTAAACTATGCCCATTATCGAGCTGGAGTCGCAATTGCTTGCCTTTTCGGCGAACATCAGTAATTTGGGTGCTGACTACTGCCAAAGGATTTCCCTGAAAGCTTTTGTCATGCAGAGGAGTGATAGTTTGAATCTGTTGATCACACACTACCTGTCGTAGGCGGTGGGCGATGGTTTCAACTTCTGGTAATTCTGGCATGCTTGTATTGTATCCTAACGCTTATTTTAAAACGGACACTCGTTTCAACATATCCAGTTTGTCAGTTTCTCTGTAATCACGTTTGTCAGGCAGCATTTGCAAACAGGTGTATGCTATTCCTTGTTAGGTTCATGCCGCTGAAGCGACAAGGAGGCAGGATGCGAGAAAAAGATATCATGTATACCGTTGCAGATGTGAAGGCAAACGCCATCAACAAAGAACCCATTCCTGACCCAAAGGCCTCTGGGTATGTTTTTTATTTTTTACCAGCTAACTATCCACCTGACAAACATTGTTATGAGGCTGCGGTTGATGCGTACTCCTCAGATTTTTGGTTGTCTGATACCGAAAAGGTATCAGCTACCGCCGTCGTACACTATCTGAGTCAGTTCGATCAATCATACAGCAAAACCCACTAACTACTCAAAAATCCCTCGGGCTGGTATAATTCTCAAGTTGTAACCAAAACTGGTTACTGCTAACCGGGTCCGTAGCTCAGTCGGTTAGAGCGACAGCCTTTTAAGCTGTGCGTCGTGGGTTCGAGTCCCACCGGACTCACTTTTCCCGCAAACTACACTTGTTGACATGCTTTACGCTAGCTTTGCACAAACAATGCGCTAGAATAGCAAACCATGAGCAAACGTGTAGAACAAGGTGGTGTGAGCGTCAGTGTGGACCATGGATTTAGTGCATCTTAAAACCATCAACGTTGAAGTTAGCCAGCCCAAAAGCGCTGCCGTCAAAGAGCAGCGGGGCTGTAAACGTTCCCGCCGTTGTTGAACCTAGGCTGGTCGGCACAAACTGGCCAACGTCTTCGTTAGCGCCAGTTAGGCCAGTCACACTGAAGTTGCCAAAGGTGGTGAAGTTTAAACGACCTTGACCATCGACGTAAAAACCGTTCACATCTTCGGCGTCACTGTTGGCTAAACCAACGTCTGAACCATCGAAGTACATGGTCCAAGTTCCTGCAGTTTGGGCGCCTAAACTGGTTGGCACCAGAGCAATGATGTCCTCATCCTCGCCTGCAGCCAAACCCATGACAGTGTACCGACCAGTTGTCGAAATCAGAACCCGACCATCTGGCAAGTAAGCAACACCGTCGACGTTGTGAGTCGTCTGATACAGGTTGACATTTGAGCCGTCAAAGAAACGCGCAAATGTACCTACCGTGTTAGCACCTGTTGAAGTTGGTATGAACTCAGTCACATCTTCTGGATACGCTGTGCCTATTCCAGCTAAACCAACTTCGGTGCTCGTTGAAAACAAAATGTGACCATTCGGCAAAATATCGAATGCATCAAGGTTGGTGGCGGCTAAGCCGACATCTGAACCATCAAAATACATTTGATAGGTACCAGTGGTTGTATCTAGCTGGACGATATCTTCATCGGCAACAGCTACTCCACCCAGCGTGCCATTGCTAGCTACCGAGAGGTATGCCACGGCCGTGGGGGTTGGTGTGGGAGTTGGGGTTGGGCTCGGGCTAGGGGACGGTGTCGGGGTGGGAGTTGGCTCCACACTTGGGCTTGGCGAAGGTGATGGGCTAGGCGACGGACTCGGAGTTGGAGTCGGGGTTGGCTCCGGTGTCGGACTTGGCGATGGCGACGGGCTAGGTGATGGACTCGGGGTTGGAGTCGGTGTCGGACTTGGTGAAGGTGATGGTGATGGGCTCGGCGATGGCAACGGCCCACCAAACTCGCGCGCACCGATGTCTGGGGCAGTACCACTGTAGGGTAACGCCACTACGGCTTGCGCACCCCAGGAGATTGCCCGATCGACTGTTAACGTGTTAGCAGTCCGGTCAATACTCACGACCTGAACGACTTCGGTTCCGATCTGGATAAGATCACCGGTGGTGTGGCCCATACCATCTCGGAAGTAACCCACGTCAGTGACAGGTACAACAATCCCGCTGCCCGATGACACTGTTTGCGCTAATGCCACACCCGTGTCGACCGCGTCTGAAGTCGCTGTTAAGTTTAGATCAAAGGTAGATGCTGCTGCGTTGTACTGCACAAAACCAGGGTTTCCTTCTCGATTCCCATAAAAGTTGGGGTTCAAAGTATTGAGGGTAGGAATATTCGCTGTGTTTGGTGACGAACCAATAATGATGAAAGGACAGTCACCTGATGTGGGATAGCAAGAACCCGGTCTCAAGTTTTGAATCAAGTTTCCCGCGATGGTGAAACCACCATAGGGCAAGCTGTTGCCACTACCCGACAACTCCATCGAGAGTTGAAAAGGATTGTTGCCTGCACCAGGCAGGTTGCCCCAAATAATGTTGTTTTTAATCACGTCGTCTCGCAGTTCAAAACCAGCTCCAAAGTTCGATGCCTGTACACCAGTGCCCAACCACTCAAACCTATCCAAGCCATTGTTAACAATCGTGTTGTGGTAAAGATAGTTTCGACGATGGTTGGTCGCATAAGGGTCAATGGTATTCAAAAACACCCCCAGATGGTCACCATTGCGCATAATGTTGCGTCGAATGATGTTTTCCTCACTCACCACAGCCATTGCGTAGCCACCGTGATTGTATTGTGATTGACCAAACCGGACAAAGTTGTTGTCTTCAACTACGTTGCCAATGGCTGGCCACTCGGTACCAGGTGGTTCATCACCTGGGTTACTCATCCACGAAATCTCCATCCCTTTTTGCCACTCATTATCAAAAGTGTTATTTCGAATCAGGTTGTATGAGGAGTTAATCATGGCGCAACTGTTGGCACAGTATCGGAATGTATTGCCCTCAATCAAGTTGTAACCACCATCTGCATTAGCGTGACTGACAATCCGAAGGTTATTACCTTCATTGTCACCTTCTTGATAGCGTCCCCAATACTCAAGGAGAGAGTTCCGTAATACATTATGGTGACTGTATCTGAAGTACAAGCCTTGGAAACTTCGTCGTAATCCACTCGGGTAAGTCGGGTTTGCAAAAACCATGTTAGCGAAAGTAATGTGATGACTGTTCTCAACCAAAGCCCAAGAATTGGCGGGCTCTTCAACTCTAAGGCCGTCAAACACCAAGTAACTTCTATTCACAATTTCCAGATTTAAACCTATGGCATTGTTACCATCAATCACCGGCGTCTCACCTTGGTAAGCTCGATAGGTAATGGGCGCTGACTCAGTTCCTGAATTGGCTGGAGTTACTTGCTCTTGATAGGTGCCACCCCGAATAATCACTGTGTCTCCAGCTTGCAACCGAGCCGCTGCGTATTGAATAGTCTGCCACGGTTGTGATTCTGTGCCAGGATTAGTGTTACTACCAGTCGTGGCCACATAGTAAGTGGCACCAACAACTTGCGCCTGGGTTGGTTTGACAACCACCAGAAATCCCATTAAGGCTACCAGGGAAACAACCAAGAAAGAAATAAAGTCGGTGGCATTATTTTTGCGGAGCATAGGTCGATGGTATCAAAGTCAGAAATGCATAAGCGACGCACACAAACTGTGTGCGAAACAAAGGTGCCATTGACCCGAAGTAGCAAACAATATCACTCATTTGCAGTCTCTCCCCACTTCGCCAACGGCAAAATGAGTGCATAGATTGAAAAGAAAGCCACGAAGGCGACAGTCAGTGTTAACAGCTGGTCTCGGTTAACTGTTAGTTCATGATCGGCGAATCCGATACTGTGGCTATACTGACTGTTTAAAATCTCCGAAAAAAGCACATTACCAGCCAATGCCGGTAAGTAACCGAGCACTAGCAATCGGATCAGCACTGTTTGGCAACTCTGGTTTTCATGACCCCAAAAAATAGCGATCGCTGCGTCTTTGAGACGAAATGTTTTTTCGCTGGCTACCTGGGTCGTTTGGTCATTGTCGACCACTTCAGTCGCCTCAATAACCTGCAACTGTTCGTACCCGCCGTGCACAATTTCCGCCATGATTTTGTCCCCACAAAAAGTAGTAGGGCAAAATATACCAGGTCAACGTTACAAAACAATGTAGATTAAAAACACACCTGCGGATCTAGCGTCACACCATAGTTTACTCACAAACTTTGACTATATGGGGTTTCAGAGCCGAGTTGTTTAGTATGGCTCGTTTCAATTTTTGCTTTAGCGCTCTCATTTCTTCGTCTGAGACAGTCACTTTCATTTCCGTGTAGGGCAACCACCACACCGGACCAGTCACCCCGTCGTCATCCCGCCTTGGAAAAATATGCCAATGCATGTGTGGGTCACCATTTCCCAACAATTCATAGTTCAGCTTATTGGGTGAAAAAGCTTGCCAGACGCACTCCGCCACCAATGCCATTTCTTCCAAGAACAGTAACCGTTGGTGCGTCGGCAGTTCATGGAGTTCTGTGGCTTCAGATTTTGATAAAAACAAGGTGTATCCTACAAATCTCTGATGGTCGCCCAATACAACATAGCCAGTCATCAGTTCAGCAACAAAATAGGGATTCTTGCCCTGGTGAATTTGTTCAATTCTTGACTGTATTATGCCAGACACGTCAGCCTCCTTTTGACAAGCTTATAGAGACCTAAAAATCTAGAAACCCATCTTCTCACGCACTTCCCGAATGGTTGCTTGAGCGATTGCTCGAGCTTGTTCGGCACCGTTAGCGATGACTTGGTTCACATAGTCAGGATTGGCCTCTAACTCGGCCCGTCGACGCTGGATTGGCTCAACTTCAGCGAAAATTGCCTCGGCGACTGCATCTTTCAGCTCAGAAAATCTCAAACTGCCATCATCAAAGGCGGTTTTGAAGGCTGCTACTTGTTCTGGTGCTAACAACTCCAAGAAAGTGAATAAGGCTTCCACGCCGGCGGGCATCGCCCCTCCCGCAGTAGTGGCTGTCGGCACAGCTCGGACTTTCTTTCGGATCTCGTCAAGGGTATCCGTCAAGCGAATGTAACTACCCTCCACCGACTTGCTCATCTTACCTTCGCCTGTTAACGATGGCACATAACCACCAGGTGTCACAAAACGTTGCGGCTCAGGAAAAGCGGTCCCGTAATCTTGATTCATTCGACGAGCTATCTCACGAGCTACCTCAATATGTGGTTCTTGATCAACGCCAACTGGCACCGAGTCTGCTTTATAGATCAAAATATCTGCAGCCATCAGAACTGGATAGTTCAACAGAGCCATGGTTACATGCTCAGGGTATTGCTTCACTTTGTCTTTAAAAGTAGGTAAGTGCTGCATTTTGGCCACCGTGGTCACTGATGAGAAGTAGTAGGCGAGTTCGGCGTGTTCGTTGACGTCAGCTTGCAGGAACAAGATACTTTTTTCAGGGTCGAGACCAGCCGCTAGATAATCGATCAATACCTCTCGGCGGTTTTGCCGCAACTCAGCCACCTGATACGGGGTCGTCAGGGTGTGCAAATCGGCTACCATGTACAGAGTCCGATACTCTGGTTGGTCCTGCAGTTCTAGCATGCCTTTGACAGCTCCCAGGTAGTTTCCCAGATGCAAGCGGCCAGTGGCCCGGATCCCTGACAAGACAGTGTGTTTGGCGGTTTGGTTTTTCATACCATCCTTGTGGTTACAAAATAAGCCCTCGTCTCAAGCATCCCCACAGATACTCAAGACAAGGGCCTAAACGGCGGTGCCACCTTGTGTCTGCTGAAGCCTTACGGTTCAGCACTCGGCGTCCTGATACTCAGGACCAGAATACGGTAACGGATTCTCACCGGATGTGCTACTTTCTCGTAAGAGATGATTCACACACCAGCTCGACGGGCCCATTCTCCCGTCTCAAGCGCTGTTATAAATAGTATACGATTTTTGTGTCCAAATGTCCAGATTTGACCCGCCACCGGCATGACCAAATATAGATTGATTGATAGGGCAATATTTCCATTGTCCTAAATTAGCAGAGATGTGTCTTGTCTGCTAATTTCAGTTCCGGTCGTTACTATGTCAAAATGGCTCAATTTGGCCGGTTTAGGCGACGTAAACAGAAACCCGATCTTGTCTTATCCGACCATAATGTGTCAGAATAAACTTTGTCCATGCTAAACACTCGCAAACTTCTCTACATCTTACCAGACGTAGCCTACGTCGCAGAATTGCTGCCAACTAAAAAAGAACATACTTTTTCCATTCAGGCCTTTCGCCAGATAAATGGAGAGTTCCTCAATGAGGATGAGTTTATCGTAGAAAACCTCGAAAAACTCATCGGCAAGATCGAACCTGACGAATATCACGTGGTTTTACCTGATTTCTTGTTTACCAATACTATTTTAGAAGTAGAGGAGAGTGGCGAAGCCAAGGTCCAAGCGTACGTCAAAGAAAATATCCTGCCAAAGTTGAACCTCACCAAGGACGAGTACCAAATCAGCATTTTTGCGCTAACAGAACATCTGGGCAAAACAAAAACTCAGTTAAGTGCTTTAGAAAACTCAGTGGTCATGCCGCTTTCGGCTATTGCGAGTAACCGTCATCTTAAAATCTCGGGTATCTCACCGCTAAGCTGGAGTATCAAGTCAGTCGTGTCCCTTGAACCTTCGATCACGCTCATTCAAATCGGCGGCAATCTTTACTTAGCTCAACACTACATAGGCGTTGATCAAGCCAACCAGGCAAAGGTCGAAGAACTTGATACTTTAGCAGAAACCATTAAAACGCTCAAAGGTGGCGAACCAAGCCTGCAAACTGTCTATCTTCTTACCAATGAGTTAGTGGCTGACAATCTGAAACAGATGATCAGCAACATTCTGCCAATTCAGCAGCTGGCTACTTTTAAGGAAGATGAAACTCAGATGCCGTCTTACCTCAAACAGACCATCGAAGCCGGCATGAAAACCCTTGATATCCCTGAGTATCATGCTCCAAGCTTTGAGCTGCCACCGGCTGATGATGCAGCTTTAGCCAAAGTTGCTGCTACGACTCCGGCAACTACAGCTAACGACACTCAGATCGATTCAGAAGTCGAGTCAGCTGCCAAACCCGAAGTTGAGGATGAGACCGAGAGTACTATCGAGGATGACAGTGATGATGTAGATAGCGATATTGCCGTTGATAGCGACTCAGCAAAGCTTCCCGAGGCTGATGAGACTCTCGAGCTACCTGAGCCACATACGCCACTTTTACCACCGGCTATTCCTACCGTGACTGCAGATGCCGATGTAACGCCCGATAGTGATGTCGAACTACCTGAGCCCAAGCTTTCAGAACTGCCAACGGCATCTGAGCCAGAGCTGAGTACCAGCAAACAAAGTGTTGAGCCTGATTTGGCTCAGTTTGCGGCTCACACTGATTCAGATTCATCAGATGTGAAATCTGAGACAGCTACAACAGAAATAGCAAGCCAGGTGGAGTCACTAGACGACGAGGCTTCAAAAACCGATCGTATTGAAACCGATGATAGTAGCATGGCTGATGCCAAGACATCCTCAGAACCAAGTAGCTCACATGAACCTGAATCAGATGACACTTCTGAATCAGAGAAAAAACCTGCTATGCCAACCGCAACTCCAGCGGCACCAGTTACGCCCATCAAACCAGTCATTAAAAACAAGGCCGGCGGGAGTTCGTTCTTTAAAATGGTACTGTTAACACTGGCTGTGTTTGTGGCTACTGTCGTCGTTGGCGTGGGCATTGGCCTCGGCTTTTTGAAGTTTGCTGGCGGTGGCTTCATGTCAAAACCAGCTACTTCACCATCACCGTCCCCAGTCTCCAGTGCACAACCAACACCTTCTCCAGTTGCAACTGCTAGTCCGGCTGCACAACTCAATAAAGCCAGTGATCAAATTTTGGTTGTGAATGCCACTACTATTGCTGGGTATGCTGGCAAAACGAAGAAAGCTCTAGAAACAGACGGCTTTAAGAAAGTTTCTGCAGGCAATGCCAAAGGTGAGTATGAGCCAGGCACGTACGTTCTGATGAAAACTGAGGATGCTGCGGCCATCGCTGAGCTAGAGAAAGCCACAGAACTCGATTTGACCTTCCAGAATACTATTAGTACTGAAGACCCCAAAGGCGAGTACAAAGCGATCATCGTATTGGCTAAGTAATACTAACTCAATGCATCAAAGATGCGTAAAATTGAGTATTGTTCTTAGTTTTAGACGCGTTATAATCCAAACGTAACAGATGTTACACCCCTTCATACTTCGCGGAAGAAGCCACTGAAGGGTTTTTAGGCTTTGTAACCTAGAAGAGTTAACATATGTCAGCCGGCGGGCTCCACATCTCAATCTCAGCAGAACCAGTTGCTCATTTTGGCAACTTTACCGTTTCAAACTCAATGTTGACTAGCTTAGTAGTCAGCGCCCTCTTAATCACCTTTGCCTTCGCAGTCCGTTTTAGCCTTAAACAAACTAACCGTCCATCCGGTCTGCAAAATTTTGCAGAATGGATGATGGAAGGTCTCATCAGCTTAGTTCACGGTGTTACGGGTTCGGAAAAACGAACCCGTCATTTTTTGCCTTTTGTGGCTTCATTCTTTTTGTTCATTATGATGAACAACTGGCTCGGTTTGGTACCGGGTGTTGGAACTATTGGCTATCTTGAGAAACCAGAGGGTGAAGAGCATGCCCAACTATCACCAAGCCAAGTCACTTTGCCAGGGACAGTTGCTCAAGCTTCAACTGAAGCTGCTAGCGAAACTACCACGGCACCAGCTGTAGAAGTTGTTGATCCAGCCCACACTCCAGCAGGTGAAGAAGAGGTTGTGGGAGGTCCCATTGATCTGCAAGTTGAAGCTGGGGAAGTTCACGAAGAGGCAACCACTGCAGAAGCAGAACACGCTGAAGCGAAGTTTGTACCTTACTTCCGAGCTGGGACCGCTGACTTGAACACCACTATTGCGTTGGCGTTTGTATCAGTGTTTATGACCCAAGTCTTTGGCGTTATGTACTTAAAACTCAGCTACTTTGGCAAGTTCTTCAACTTCAGTAGCCCAATCGGCTTCTTTGTAGGTATCTTGGAGCTCATCTTGGAGTTCGCCAAAATTATTTCGTTCGCTTTCCGGTTGTTCGGAAACATTTTTGCCGGTGAAGTGCTGCTCGCAGTCATCACCTTCTTGGTGCCCCTGGTGGTGCCAATGCCTTTCTATGGTCTGGAAGTGGTAGTGGGCGTCATTCAAGCCCTCGTATTCTCAATGCTTTCAGTAGTATTTTTTAACATGGCTACAATTGGCCATGATGATCATTAGAAAGTAATAGGAGGAATTATGACAAATGATTTTGCAGTCGCCTTCGTTATGGGTGTCGGCGGTATTGCTCCAGCTTTAGCCATCGGTTTATTGGTGGGCAAGGCTTTGGAAGCGATTGGTCGCAACCCAGAGGCAGCTAGTAAAGTTCAGACTAACATGATCTTGGGCGCCGCTTTTGCGGAAGCCATCGCTATCTACTCATTAGTGGTAGCCTTGATCTTGAAGTTTGTTTAAGTGAGGAAAGGTCAAAGTATCTATGGAAATTCAACTTCCCCAAATTTTGTTCCAAATCGTCAACTTCTCGGTGGTAGTTGGAGCTTTGACGTACTTGCTGTTCAAGCCCGTCCAGAAAATTTTGGATGAGCGCTCTAACAAAATCGCTGAGGCTCAAAAAGCTGCGCAAGCAGTTATAGAAGAGAAGGATGCGATTGAGACACTCAAAAAGCAAAGCAAACGTGACGCAGAAAAAGCCGCAGCCGCCATCTTGGATGAGGCTAAAAAAGACGCTGACGTTCGCAGCCAAGAGTTGATTCAAAAAACGCAAGAGCACGGCAAGGCCCAGCTCACTAAACTGCAAGCAGAGTGGCAAAATGAAAAGAAAGAAATGGTGAAAGAGTTGAAAGCTCAGTTCACCGATGCTGTCATCGCCACTTCAGCAAAGGTTTTAGGTGAGAAACTGGACAGCAAAGCTCACAGCAAGCTCATCGATCAAGAGATGAATACTATTTTGAAAGCTTTATAAACAAACTGTATGTCAACACCTGTCACAATCACTACTGCTATTGAGTTAAGCGCCAAGCAGCTCGATTCACTCGCGGCTCAATTAACCAAAAAATTGGGCAAGATTGAGGTGACCGCTGTGGTCGATCCAGAGTTGATCGGCGGCTTAAAAGTCCGCGTCGGCTCTCGAGAATACGATGGTAGCCTGCAGCACAAACTCAACAGTGTGAAACAGCAGTTGTTAGCCGAGTGGTAATCTGATCAGAAAGAGTCGCATGCCTAAATCATCTGCAACTATGTCTCAAACCCTGGCCGATCTGGTGGCCAAAGCCGAAGTGTCTTCTACTGTTAGTTCAGTGGGCGAAATTTTTGCTTTTGGCGATGGCATCGCCCAAGTACGTGGTTTAGATGATGTGCAAGCTGGTGAGTTAATTGACGTTGGCAACAACCAGTTCGGTTTGGCCCTCAACCTGGAAAAAAACCAAGTTGGCGTGGTACTGTTGGGTGACACTCGACACCTCTCAGCCGGCTCAGTTGTCAAACGAACTGGCACCATTCTCTCCATTGGCGTCGGCGACGAGATTCTCGGTCGAACCATCAATGCTTTAGGTCAACCAGTTGACGGCAAACCTCAGTTTCCAGTCGAAAAGCAAATGCTCTTGGAGCGTATTGCTCCAGGTGTCATGACTCGTCAATCTGTCACCGTGCCTTTGCAAACTGGTATTAAAGCTATCGATGCCATGATCCCAATTGGCCGTGGTCAACGTGAGTTGATCATCGGTGACCGGGCTACTGGTAAAACCGCCATCGCGTTGGGTACAATTCTGAACCAAGCTGACCAAAACATGATCTGTGTCTATGTCAGCATCGGTCAAAAAGGCTCCACTTTGGCTCAGACTAAACAAATCCTCGCCGATCGAGGAGCAATGGACTACACCATCATTGTGGCCGCCACCGCTGCTGAGCCAGCCGCTCAACAATTCTTGGCCCCATATGCCGGTTTAGCTGCTGCCGAGTACTTCTTGGAGCAGGGTAAAGACGTCCTGATCATTTACGATGACTTGACCAAGCATGCTCAGGCATATCGTGAAATTTCACTCTTGCTGCGTCGACCTTCAGGTCGTGAAGCTTATCCTGGCGACGTTTTCTACTTGCACTCTCGCTTGTTGGAGCGCGCCTGCCGCTTAAACGCTAAGTATGGTGGTGGCTCGATTACCGCGCTGCCTATCATCGAAACCCAGGCCAATGACGTGTCAGCCTTCGTGCCTACAAACGTCATCTCTATTACAGACGGCCAGATCTACCTTGAAACTGACTTGTTCAACGCTGGTGTAAAGCCTGCTATCAACGTCGGTTTATCTGTGTCACGTGTCGGTTCATCAGCCCAAATCAAAGCCATGAAGCAGGTGGCCGGTACCATGAAACTTGACTTGGCACAGTACCGTGAGCTACAAGCTTTTGCCCAGTTTAGTTCAGACTTAGATGACAAAACAAAGACCCAGCTCGACCGAGGAACCCGAGTCAGTTCGATCCTCAAACAAGGTTGGGACACGCCACTCAAGGTCGAAGATCAAGTGGTGGTCATCTACGCAGCAGTAAATGGATATCTTGATGCAATTCGAGTTGATGCTATCCAAGATTGGGAGCGCGGTTACCTCGAGTACATTCACTCAGCTTATCCAGAATTGCTCAGTTCGATTGTGAAAGATTTAAAGATTACTGACGAGACTGCAGAAGCTTTGAAAGCCGCCATTACCAGTTTCAACAATATTCATCCCGAGTGGCAACAAAATGGCTAATACTCGACAAATTAAACGCCGGATCAGTGCATCACAAAACATCTCCAAGATCACCAAGGCTATGGAGATGGTCGCGGCGAGCAAAATGCGTCGCTCCCAAGACCAAGCAGTGGCTACCCGGCCATACTCACGCGCCTTGCATCGGTCACTCAGTAAGTTAGGACAATTTACCGATCCTTCACTCCACCCTCTGTTGTCTCAACACGAGTCTGGCTTAGATATTTTGCTCGTCATCGCTACTGACAAAGGTCTCTGCGGTAGCTTGAACACGCTCCTTTTTAAGTCATTAGTTCATGAGTACCGAACGCTCAGCAATCCAGCCGTAGTCGCGGTGGGTAAAAAAGCTATCACTTTTAGCAAACTGTTTGGACTCAATGTGCACGCCCAGTTCACTAGTTTGCCAGATAAACTTACCAACAGTGATGTGCTACCAATTAGCACTTTGGTCATGAATGGATTCCTAGATCAATCTTTTAAATCAGTTACTATTATTTACATGGACTTTATCAACACCTTATCACAAAAAGTCCGTGTCATGCCCTTGTTGCCATTGACCCAAGACCTGTCGTATCGAGACGATACCATGGTAGTGCCGGAAATCAAAAGCGAGTATCTGTTTGAGCCCTCACCACAAGAAATTCTGTCACAGCTACTACCATACTACCTAGAAAATACTATTTATCAGTCTTTTTTGGAGGCAAAGGCTAGTGAGCACAGTGCTCGAATGGTCTCGATGAAAAACGCCAGCGAAAACGCAAAAGACCTGGTCAGTGAGTTGAAACTACTCTTTAATAAATCACGGCAAGCCTCGATCACCAATGAGTTGTTGGACATCACCACGGCTGCTCTGACTATCAAATAAAGGATCGCTATGAAAAAAACTAACCCTACCCAAGCTGGACGCATCACCCAAATCATTGGTCCAGTTGTTGACGTCCGATTTGACGGAAAAGTTCCTGCAATTTACAACGCTCTGCACTTAACTCGAACCGACGGCACACTGTTGACTCTCGAAGTGGAGCAACAACTTGGTGACCAAGAAGTGCGGTGTATCGCTCTTGGTTCAACAGATGGTTTACAACGCGGGCATGAGGTAGCAGATACTGGAGCTCCAATTTCTGTCCCAGTCGGTGATGAGACCCTCGGTCGTTTGTTTAACGTGGTCGGAGACGTGATCGACGAAGGTGAACCAATCAAGGTCACCCAAACCGCCCCAATCCACCGCCCAGCACCTCAACTAACTGAGCTGGAAACTAAAGCCGAAATGCTTGAGACAGGTATCAAAGTGATCGACTTAATTGCACCTTTCGCGAAAGGTGGAAAAGTCGGCGCTTTCGGAGGTGCCGGTGTCGGCAAGACCGTCATTATTCAAGAACTGATTCGCAACATTGCTGAAGAGCATCAAGGTCACTCAGTGTTTGCTGGTGTTGGAGAACGCACCCGTGAAGGTAACGACCTGTACCATGAAATGAAGGACTCGGGTGTTATCAACAGTACCGTGATGTGTTTCGGTCAGATGAACGAACCACCAGGCAACCGCTTGCGCGTGGCACTGACTGCCTTGACCATGGCTGAGTACTTCCGCGACCAGAAGGGCGAAGACGTGTTGTTGTTTATCGACAACATCTTCCGCTTCTCACAAGCCGGTTCCGAAGTATCAGCTCTGCTTGGTCGGATTCCTTCAGCCGTAGGTTACCAGCCAAATCTGGCAACTGAAATGGCTGGCTTACAGGAGCGAATTGTCTCAACCACCAAAGGCTCAATCACTTCGATTCAAGCGGTGTTCGTGCCAGCTGATGACTACACTGACCCCGCACCTGCTACCACGTTCGCTCATCTAGACTCAACCATCTCACTAGAACGACGTCTCTCGGAACAGGGTATTTATCCAGCTGTCGACCCATTGGTGTCAGCCTCGAAAATTCTCCAGCCAGATATCGTCGGTGAAGATCATTACCGAGTGGCACGCGGCGTTCAGCAAGTGTTACAACGCTACAAAGAACTCCAAGATATCATCGCTATCTTGGGTATCGATGAGTTGAGTGATGAGGATAAACGTATCGTGGCTCGTGCCCGCCGTATCCAAAAATTCTTGTCGCAGCCGTTCTATGTCGGTGAACAGTTCACCAACATTCCAGGCGTTTACGTGCCAATTAGTGAGACTATCCGCAGTTTCCAAGAGATTTTGGATGGCAAACACGATACTTTACCCGAGCAAGCTTTCTACATGGTCGGTACCATTGATGATGCCGTCAAAAAAGCTGCGACTCTGTAATTAAAAGCACGGAACTACTTATGGCTAAACTAACCTTGACGATTGTGTCGCAAGATAAGGAACTACTCAACGCAGCGGTAGAGGCTGTTACGGCTCCCACCCAAGCTGGGGAAGTTACCATTTTGCCACACCACGTGCCATTATTCTCGCCATTGCAGACAGGAGAACTTCGTTACAAGGTTGATGGCAAAGACCACAGTTTTGTAGTCTCGAAGGGCTTCTTGGACGTTGGCCCTGATAACACAGTTATGGTTATTGTTGACACCGCAGTAGCAGACCGAGATATTAGCGTTCAAAAAGCTCAAGCTGCCGTGACTGAGGCCGAACAGGTCTTGGTTACCAGTCGTGACCGTGAAGAACTGCTTAGAGCGGAAGCCGAGTTACGCCGAGCCCTGCTGGAAATCAAGGTGGCTGAGCGCAGTCGCAAAGCCGGCATCTAGTCCCGAGCACTAACGTTATAAGTCGTTTTCCTCGAGAAAACTCCGCTTGCTCATAATAAAAAACTCTCTATACTAGTCGAATATGACTGACGCTAACCCGAAACCAGTCCAGCTGACTCAAGAGGGCCTCGACGAACTCAAAGCCGAGTTGTCTTTACTGTTGGACGTCAAACTGCCTGAAGCAGTCGCCCGGGTGGCTAAAGCCCGTGAACATGGTGACTTATCTGAAAACGCTGAGTACCACAGTGCTCGAGATGATCAGGCGCTTATTGAAGCTCGCATTGCTGAAATTGAAGAAATTCTCAAGAGAGCTGAAGTGGTTAAACACACCAAAAGCCACACCGTGGTTGGTATTGGCTCAAAGGTCACCATCACAGTCAAAGGCAAAAAGAGTACTCGCCGCGTTATTAACATCGTGGGTGAGTTCGAGGCTGACCCAGCAGAAGGCAAAATTTCGGCTGTTTCACCTTTAGGTAAAGCCTTAGTTGGCCATAAAAAAGGTGACGAAGTCACTGTTAAAGCTCCAGCTGGCAACGTGATCTACTTAATCGAAGACGTTGGCTAACTTTTTCCCTAGCAACTTGGATGAGCAGGTATGAGTGTGGCGACGACGCTGGTTGTTTTAACAGCCCAACACCAAAAGGCCCACTACTTCAGTTGTTGAGGCAGTGTTGTTACTGGTTAAATCTGTTGAGAATACTCTCAATTGAGCCTGGCTTCACTTCGTCAACCAGTTCTGTAGTTGCATTCTGGCGGTTAGCAACGCGCTTCAAAAACTCTGGTTCATCAGGATTTTCATACAGAACACCAACGGCAATTTTGTTTTCCAAATCTTCAGCTACTTCACGCGCACGATTCAAGTCGCGCGCATTGTAATCTGGTAGCGTCGACACATCATAGATCCGATCTTGATACCATTGATGGGGTGTGGCTTTGTTGTACGTGGGACAGTTTTGGTAGATTTCGATGAATGAAAATCCTTGGTGACGCACCCCACGGCGAATCACTTCAGTCATGTGGTTAATATCACCAGAAAATGTTCTGGCCACAAAAGTTGGGTTCAAACTCAAAATCATCCGAGCTGGATGGAGAGGAGTAGAAGACACACCATCAGGTGATGAGTTCATCTTCATCTCCAATTTAGTGGTCGGCGATGCCTGACCCTGGGTCAAACCGTAGTTCAAGTTGTTGTGCAAAATAAAGGTCATGTTGTAGTTGCCACGCACAGCATGAATGAGGTGATTGATGCCTTCACCTAAGGTGCCACCATCACCACCAAAGGCCAAAACTTTGACCCGACGGTTAGCAATAGCCGCTCCCACGGCCACCGGAATCACTCGACCATGCAAGCCGTGATAGCGATAGCCACCAATTTTATCTGAGCCATTCCCATTACAACCGATATCAAAACACAACAAGGTATCTTTCGGCTCACAACACTCGGCAACTAACGCCCGTTTCACAGCCGCGTGAATGCCATAGTTACCACAGTTGGTACACCAAGTGTAAATGTTATCTGAGTAGTAATCATGGAAGGAACAAGAACAATTTTCTGACATTAGCAGGTCTCCTCGAGGTAGTTCAACACATCCTCCACAAAGAACGGTCGGCCATCATACTTCAGTAGACGATGCTTGAACTGCAAACCAGTGGCTTGTGAAATCAACCCACCCAGTTGCCCTGTGTAGTTATTTTCCATCAAAATGAGGTTGTCGCCAACTTGGCTCTGTAGCTTGAGCAGCTGTTCAGTTCTAACTGGGTACACATACTCATAGTGAAGCACTCCCACTTTTAGTTCAGGCTTGCTCGTCTTAAGCAATTCCAGCGCATCGATCGCTGCATTCTTGACACTACCCCAAGTTACAATCACCCATTCTGGTTGCTCTGGTCCAAAGTACTGCGGCTCAGGCAACTCTGCTAACATGGTTGCTTGCTTACGCATCCGCTTGTCGTACATAGCTGCAGAGGTAGCACTTTCTTCGGTCAGTGAACCATCGGGAAGGTGCTCATCACCATTGGCATCAAACACCACCGGCGACTGACCCGGCACCCAACGTTTGGAAATACCTGATTCAGTAATCTCATAGCGTTGATTCGCTTGAAGCTGACTTAACTCTGAATCTGGCACTAAATAACGCTCAATAGGGGCTGGTTGTGGGAAACCTTTCGTCAAGAACAGTGACTCCGCAATCTGTTTCTCAGTCAGAATCAGGACTGCTGTCTGGTATTTCTCAGCAATATTAAACGCCTCACCGACAAGTCGGTAAGCCGACTCTAGATCGCTGGCAGCAACCACACAACGCGCATACTCACCATGACCACCAAAAACAGCCAGGTTCAAGTCACCAGTACTAGTCCAGGTTGGCAAACCAGTCGCTGGACCGGGGCGTTGCCCAATTACACACACCCAAGGAGTTTCGGTCATCCCAGCCATCGACAATGACTCGGTCATGAGATCAAAACCACCACCAGCGGTACCACACAAGGCTCGGGTACCCATGAACATACTACCGATGGTCATTTGCGCTACCGAAATTTCATCTTCAACCTGTTTAACCAACATGCCAGTCTCGTGTTGCCACTCAGCCAAATAGGTCAAAATCGAACTGGATGGTGTCATGGGATACGCATAGTAGGCTCGGACACCAGCCGAAATTGCACCCAAAGCAATCGCGTGATTACCAGTCATTAGGTAGTAATTGTCGATCTCGGGTAGTTTGGTAAAAGCAAGTTGCGGAGGCACCAAGGTATTCGGTTGATAATTCAAACCAGCAGTTAAACACTGCTTGTTCACCGCCAACATATCTGGCTTGTGAGCAAACTCGGCCTCTAGAATTCTGACCACCAAGCTCTCTGACAAACCCAACATCTTAAGCAAGATGCCGATCACCACCGTGTTGGCCATGATCCACTTACCACCCTGATCTTCAGCTATTTGGACTGCATCGACAAACTCAATTTTGAGCTGTCGCTCATTAATCCACTGTTCTTCCTCTGGGCTAAACTGCAAAGCCTTCAACGTATGTACCAACTGACCTCCAGGCCGCAGGGTTTTGAGGTAGGCGTGCACTGATACACGACTCAGACACATCAGCAAGTCACACTCGGCAGAAGATGACTGCATTGGTTGGTCACTAACATCAATTTGGTAACACGAGTAACCACCTTTAATAAGCGATGGATACTCACGATACCCAAACACCTGATAGCCGGTTTCCTTCAGAGACTTGGCTAAAATTTCACCAACAGAGTTAACACCTTGGCCTGACTCACCAGCCACTTTGACCACATAGCGATGAAGAGGAGTGTTAGGCATGTGATTCTGCTTTCAATAACTCTGCTAGGTTTTGTGCCCACTCAGCTACCCGGGTATCGAGCACATGATACGGCTCACCATTGATGAGCAGCTGTCTGTGAAACTCCTCACCTTGTTGTGCCAACCAAGCTTTATGAATGATTTTAATACCTTGGTTAAACAGAATTGGTTCGTAACGAGTGTCACCACAGCCCACAAATGTAGCCCGTTTTCCCTGGAGATTTTGGGTCTTCAACTCTTTGTATAGCTTTTCAAAGAAAGGATTGAGCTGGCCATGTTCCCAAGTTGAAGTAGCGAGGATAAAGGTGTCATTGTTGGTAATGACTTCTAAACCTGTCTGCTCAGCCCGATGGAGCTCAACTTCCAGCTGAGCTTCACGTAAGTATTTGGCAACTGTTTCAACGACGATCTCCACGTTGCCAGAGGTCGATGCGTAAATGATATGAACTACAGGCACAGGGTAGAGTATACACTACCGCAAAAATTTCCGTAAGGCACGGGTCGCCAGCTCTAAGTCAGATTGCGCGATAATCACGCTCAGCTCGGTGTATGTTGAAACTACTTCTATCACATTAACTCGATGCACGGCTAAAGTTCCCAAGATGGTGTAAATCACATTTGGGACCGATAAATACTGGTCAGAAAAACTCACTGAAATTCCGACCGAGTTTGAAAACACAGCTTTGGGTTTATCCGAGAAAAAGGCCGCGACTTGGCCTTCAAACTCGGCCGGCACAATCAAGGTGATTTCTCGAGAACCTTGGGTGGCTGCCACAAACTGGTTTGGCGTGTTATTGAGCTGTTTGTAGAGCTGGCGCAAATGAGTAATGTTAGCCATCGTCTTTTCAAAACTGTACACAGTCAAAGGTGACTTCACATGTAAGTCATCCAACTTGAGCGGACACAACAAACTTGGTGCACTATGAAATTCAGCCGCGAGCCGCGACAAAGCGACTACGATAGTAGGTTTCTTGACAGATTTCCACGTTAGGTTCTCGACCTGAGGTAAAATCTGGCTCGCATAGGCGCTGAGATTCAGGAGACCCTGGCGCAACGCTTCAGAAGCCACTTCATCTTCAGACACCACAGATCGAACTGCGTCAATAATTTTCAGCATCACAATATTGTAACATGTATAACAAATTGTTTAAATATGTATAAAAAAAGTAAAAATTTAACAAATCGACTCTACTCAAGTAAAGTACCGCCTTGTGCAGTAATTTTATTGAGTACTAGAAAGAAACCATGACAAACCTGCCCGAACAACCTATTACAAACGTTCAAGTAGTACCAGAGGTCACCAGCACTGGTTCACTCGGCTTTGATTGGGACCGCAGCTACCATCGAGCCTATGCCAACTTGGCAGAGCGTTTTACTGAGCCAGATCAGCTCATCCAAATCTTGACTAACTTTCAAGCCGAAGCTGACCAGCGTGGTCGACGCCGATCAGTGCTTCGTTGTGTCTGCTCAGAAGCAGTCGTCCAAACCATGACACAAGAAACCAATCAGACATTAGCCGAGCTGCTCAGCAGTCATCACTTATCACTTGAAGTTGTCATTCCACTCAACTTGATACATCCAGAGTCTAGTGATTACTTAGTGATGTTCGGTCGCAACGTCCATCCGACTCGGCTGCCAGAATGGCCTGAGCTGGCTGCCTATTGGCAGTCACCAAATGGATCGAGTCGAACCCCACTCGAAAGACTTTCACGATTACCAGCTCATTTTCAACTAATTGACCGACCTCGATCACAAGATGTGTCAGCCTTAGCCGAGCTGTGGCACGTATTTGAGTGGAGTCCAGAAGGGGTAGCTCGCTTCATCGCCAACTTTGAACAAAGTCAGATCTGGTTCTCTGGTGTCGTGGATACCCGCAATGACCAGCTGGTTGCTGCTTGCATGGGCGAAGCTCTGCAACTTAATGACCAAGTTACCATTGTTGAAACAACCGAGTACAGCACGACCACCAGAATGCAACCTGAACTGCCAAGTGAAGCAGCGCCTCAGTCGTACCAAGGTCACGGACTGTGTACCTCAGCTTTAATCGGACTCCAAGCCCAAATCCTGCGTGATACGTACCATCAAACTGGCCAGTTGCCACTCATTAACGCTGAGCTCAACGTTCGCTCCCGTTCTGACATCGCCGCTAGACATGCAGGCATGATCATTCCTATTTTGTCCGAAACCACCCAACCAATCAGCGAACCAATTCAAGTTTTGTTTGACAACGTGGCTGTCGAAGATGGGCAAGCTCCTAACGACTTACAGTTAGCTGATCTGCCGCCAGCTTTGCAGCCTTACTTCGCGCATATCTTTGACGATCGGACAGCCTGGTTGCGTAGTTTTATCATGGGTATCTTACCCATGGACTCGGTAACCAACCATTATCATCAAGCCGCAATGGAGTACATCTTGAGCCGGTATCAATCATAAACTTAGCCTGAGGAAAAGTAGTTATGCATGTCATTTTTGCTAATCATCACCAGCAACATCAGCCCCGATTGGAGTTCGCCAGTGGCCAAGCCACAGATCACCAAGAAGTCCCCGCTCGACTGGATCGAATTTTGACCGCTCTTGCCACCACTGACTGGACGGTAAATCCGGTGACCGCTCAGCCACCTGCCCAGTGGCTAGGCCAGATCCACGAGGCGGACTACTTGCGATACTTAGCCGATAGCCAAAGTCTGCCAGATGGGGAAGTAGTCTACCCATCAGTTTGGCCATTTCAAGCTAATCAGTTAACAACCAATCGCTTTGCCTTAGCTGGCCAGTTTTGTTTTGATATGTTCACCCCCATTGACCGGAACACGTATTCGGCAGCAATTGACTCAGCCAGATGTGCCTGGGAAGCCGCAGAGTTAGTTAGACAAGGTCAGCAGCAAGTAGTTTATAGTCTGGGCAGACCACCGGGCCATCACGCTGAACCTGGCAAAGCCGGTGGGTACTGCTACCTGAATAACTGTGCCGTTGCTGCCCAACATTTGAGCCAGTTTGGACGAGTAGCTACCCTTGATGTCGACTTTCACCACGGGAATGGAACGCAACATATTTTTTATACCCGACCAGACGTGCTCACAGTCTCGATCCATGCTGATCCAAACTGGAAGTTCCCTTATTTTTCCGGAGCCGAAACGGAAGTAGGGGCTGGACGCGGCACTGGTTTTAACCTCAATTTCTGCCTAGGGGAAGGCACAACTGATCAACAATACGATCAAGTTCTGACTAGCGCTTTGGATCGAATTGCCGAGTTCCGACCTGACTACTTAGTGGTGAGCTTTGGGGCGGACACCCATGTCTCTGATCCCATCGGCGGCTTCCAACTGTCGACTGAGTACTTTACTCACATGGCCCACCAGATCGCCAGCCTTGAGTTGCCAAGTGTGATTGTGCAAGAAGGCGGGTATAATACTGACAAACTCGGCACCAATGTGGTGGCGTTTTTACATGGATTTAATACTTGAGGAGTAACCTACGGCTATGTCACGTTTGACCGAAATGCGACAGCAACGCTTGGAAAAGCTAAACAAACTGCGTGAGATGGGCATTGACCCTTTTCCAGCGGAGAGTCATCGAACCCACCTGTGCCAAACTGTAGTCAAGGAGTTTTCAAATCTTGAGAATCAGACTGTGACATTGACGGGTCGGTTAATGACTTTGCGTGATCATGGTCATCTTATGTTCGCTGACTTAGTTGATACATCGGGTAAAATTCAGCTATATATTCGTGATAACACCTTAGAAACGACAGACGTCTCGAAGCAAACCCTCGGTTTTGAACACCTCAATTTACTCGATGCTGGCGACATCGTCGAGGCGACAGGTGAGGTAACCAAGACACAACGCGGTGAAATCTCACTTTTGCTGAAAACTATTCGCTTGCTCACCAAAACGCTGCGACCACTCCCTGACTCTTGGGAAGGTCTCAAAGATCCCGAGATTGTATTCCGTCGTCGCTACGTTGACCTTCTCATCAACCCAGAGCGCCGGCAAATGTTTGAGCGCAAAGCCGCTTTCTGGAAAGCCAATCGTGACTTCATGGCCGAACACGGCTTTATTGAGGTTGAAACTCCCGTTTTGGAGCACGTGACTGGTGGCGCTGATGCTCGACCATTCGTCACCCACATGAACGCGCTTGATCAGGACTTCTTTTTACGAATCTCGACTGAGCTGTACCAGAAGCGATTGATCGGTGGTGGATTTGAAAAGGTTTTCACTATCGGCCCCAACTTCCGCAACGAAGGCTTGAGTGATGAACACCTACCAGAGTACTACCAGATCGAGTGGTACTGGGCGTACGCCGACTATCGAGATAATATGCGCTTGGTTTCAGACATGGTCCGCACCATCGCCCAAAAAGTCTATGGTCGCACTACTTTCACCAAAGGTGAGCATACGTTTGATCTCAGCCAAGAATGGGTCGAGATTAGTTACCCCGACATCATCAAAGAGAAGCTCGGCATCGATATCTTCACCGACAGCGATGAAACTATGATGGCAAAAGTCAGGGAACTCGGCATCAAGCTCGATGGCCTAGTTAACCGCCAACGCTTGATCGATAATCTCTGGAAAACCATCCGCAAAACTATCTCGGGCCCGGCTTTCTTGGTCAATGAACCCAAGTTCATGTCACCGTTAGCCAAATCAAAACTCGACAATCCTGAGCTGACCCAACGGTTCCACATCATCATTGCTGGCAGTGAACTGGGCAACGGCTACTCAGAGCTAAATGATCCACTCGATCAGCTGGCTCGGTTCCAAGACCAACAGGCCGCCCGCGATCAGGGTGATGACGAGGCACAGATGCTCGACATCGACTTTGTCGAGATGCTGGAGTTTGGTATGCCACCGACCTCAGGCTATGCGCACAGCGAACGGTTGTTCTGGTTCCTGGAAAACGTGACTGCTCGCGAGGGGACACTGTTCCCACAACTCAAGCACAAGCTAGACTCAACGACCAAAGAGATTTATGGCTTGAAAGAACCAGTGGCTGCTAAAAAAACCGCTGCAGTAGCTCCAGTCGTATCGACTGGTCCAGCTCAGTCACTACCACCACGAGCACAAGCTGAGTCTTTGCTTGACCAACACGTCCAAAATCCAGCACTCAAACACCATATGCAGATGGTGGCCCAAGCCATGGAAGCCTATGCTCGTGAACTCGGCGAGGCTACCGAGCTCTGGTACCAAGCCGGCTTGCTCCACGATGTAGACTGGGAAGCTTTTCCAGATGAACACCCCAACAAAGCTATTGGTGAGTGGCTCAGTGAGTACCCAATTGAGTTGCGAAATGCCATTGCCGCCCACGCTCCTGAGCGAACAGGGCGAGAACCGGAGACACTTTTCGAGCGCTACCTCTTTGCTTGTGACGAACTGTCTGGTTTCTTACACGCAGTGTCGCTGATGCGACCTGACGGTTTTGTCGGCATGGAGATCAAGTCCGTCAAGAAAAAGCTCAAAGATAAATCTTTTGCAGCCAACGTAAGTCGCGAAGATATTACTCGAGGTGCGGAACTGATTGGTAAACCACTTGAAGACCACATAGCCTTCTTGATTACAGTATTTAACCAAAAAGGAGAGTAAGGTATGCCGCACCATCAAGAATCTGATCACCATTTGGATCGATTAGATTTGGATGCCACTTTGATTTTGGGTGGCTTGTTATTACTCTTGCTCTCCCCAGTGGCTGGAAGTCTGGTGGCGGCAGCTGGTCTCCTTGACTCTTTGCTGTCCAGAGGTCAGAATACCTGACCATGGCCTCACTCCTCGAAGCCAAAGCCCGTTATTAGTCTCAACTAATGCCCAGCACGCAGGAAATCCGCAATTTCAGCCATGCTGACCGCTCGGCCTTTAAAACTTTGCCCCTCAACAAATGTTCCGTCCTCAGTAAAAACGTGCCCACTGGCCAGGTGAATACCGGTGGCACCAGAAAAAGTCGTCGTCGTTCTCAAGACCATCAGCAAGTTATTGAGTTCACGCATTAAAGTGAGTCTTTTTTCCTGATTAGTGGCTTCAGGCGGCAGGGAGTCGATAATCTTAAAAAAAGTAAACATAGCCTTGGCAACTGTGATGATCTCTGCCCCAATCTCAGACATTTCAGGCAAGTCGCCGCTGAGGAGATCGGCGACGGCATTACGGACTCTGGCTTCGTGACTGTGTTCATTCGACATACGCACACTTTCTCAAAATCTACTGACCTTGTGAGTTACCAATAAAAAGTAGTATAATTCTCTCATACTTAACAGCGCCTCAGACGACTAGCACTCGTCCAGATGGAAACATCGCGCTGGCGGGGGAAATCCCGCCCGGGTAAGCCCGTAATCGCAGGAACGAGCAGTAAGTAAGGTGGCACCACGCTGTAAAGCGTCCTTATCAGGACGACTTGGCGTGGTTTTTTTGTGACTGTGAGCCACTTCGAGTCCATTAGTTACTCAGAGCCGCCACCATTGGCGGGGCAAGGAGGTCACATGTTAGATATCAACTACATTCGCGAGCACGCTGATGAGCTCAAAGTGGCAATTAGCAACAAACAACTCAACCCTGAGATCGTTGATGTGGTGCTGGCTAAAGACGAAGAACGTCGAGCGCTCATCACTCAAGTTGAGATCATTCGCCGCAACATTAACGAAAACGTGACTGCCATCAAAACCTCAGCTGACCAACGCCCCACCCCAGAACAGATCGAACGCGGCCGACAACTCAAAGCCGATCTGCAAAACGTCGAACCAGAACTCAAGCGCGTTGAAGCCGAGTGGCGAGACCTGATGGCCCAAGTCGCAAACCCACCAGCCGCCGACGTGCCTGTTGGCCCCGATGAATCAGGTAACGTGGTCGCCCGCACCGTCGGAGAGCTGCCACAGTTTGGGTTTGAGCCAAAGTCGCATCAAGAGTTGATGGAAGATTTAAACCTGCTCGACACCAAGCGTGCAACTGAGATCGGTGGTTTTCGATCCTACTTCCTCAAAAATGACGCCGTGCTATTGGAACAAGCCTTGTTAAACTACGCCATGCGGCTCCTCGTCGATGAGGGCTTTACCGCCATGACCGCTCCCATTTTGGTCAAGCCAGAAGCGATGTGGGGCACAGGGTACTTCCCTTGGGGCCAAGAAGATCACTACAAAACCCAGGACGACCAAATTTTAGCCGGAACAGCCGAAGTGGCACTGACTGCTTTTCACCAGGGCGAAACCTTGACTGAGAAAGACCTACCTATAAAGATGGTGGGCATCTCACCGTGTTTCCGTCGTGAAGTTGGCTCATACGGCAAAGACACCCAAGGTATCATCCGCGTTCACCAGTTCACGAAAGTTGAACAAGTGGTGTACACCATCGCCGACGAAGAAGAAACCCGTCGGTGGCATGAAAAAATGGTCGGTTACGCTGAGAAACTGCTGACCAACCTGGGCTTGTCATATCAAGTCCTAACCATGTGTACCGGTGACATGGGTGCGGGGCAGCGCAAAAAATACGATATTGAGACCTGGTTCCCATCCCAGCGCAAGTATCGGGAAACCCACTCAGCAAGTTACTTCAATGACTTCCAAGCTCGACGGCTTAACATTCGTTACCAGAGTAAAGATGGTGGTTTGAAGTACGTCTACACGCTCAATAACACCATGGCTGCCTCGCCACGGCTGCTAGCTGCGATCATTGAAAACTATCAACAAGCCGATGGCTCGATTCTCATTCCCGAGGTATTGCAACCATTTATGGGAAAACGTGCTATAACTAAAGGGTGAGGTACTCGCGCTCATCGTCTCGACTAAAGTGGCAGGTCTGGTCACTGATTAGCACGGCGCCATTTTACGTGACGCTGGTCATTTTGACCTTCAATCCCGACTGGTTAGTTGGAGTGGGCGGGGACACTGCCTGGCGACTGCAACAGTACATCCTGACTTTATGGGCCTTGTTGGCACTAGCTAGCTTTTTTGCATCGTCACTCAAGGCTGCCGGTCAAAAACGGTGGGTCGAGTTGACGAGTTTAAATGCGGCGTTAGCTGCCCTGCCGCTGTTTTACTTGTGGCGCATGTTTTTGCTGCGCTCGTTCTAAGAACTCTGGTTTAACCAACACCCAGTTATCGCGAGCACCGCTCCTGACCCGTGTAGAGATAGTTCGGACTTGGTAAAGGGCCTGTATTTGCTGCAGAAATTGTTCCTCATGAGTAGTTTCGCCAGGATAGGTACAAACGACGATGTCAGGTTGGGCCGCCATCAAGCTCTCGGCAATACTGTTGACCTGTTGGCCATCCATGCATAAAAAGTGAATAATGTTCGACATATAAACAATTTCAGGTTGGTTGGTCTCGAGAAAAGCTGTAAACCAATTAGTGACCCCAGCATCAACGACTGCCCCTCGGTTAGCCCCTTCTGATGTGCCTAGCTGCAAACTCCAGTTCAAATGTTGCATAGGATTGATGTCGAAAGCCACCACCAGGCTGTCAGGCGCAAACCACCGCCAAAGACGGGGATAACCGTGGCCAATGGTAGTAGCGATGCTTCGCCACTCTTGATGGGGAAAAAGGGTGGTGAGCCCAGCCATAACACCCATCACGTCATCACCCCCATAGTTTGCTGCCCGTTTGCCTCGACCATAGCGGTGGTACGAGGTGAGTTTGCTTTTAGTCTGAGTGTAGTTGTCGTAGGTATCTTCCAGAAGTCGTTCAAGTCTTATCAGCTCTGGTTCAAAGGCAGCGATTGACTCAAGCAAAAACGCAACGCCAAAAAGCTTAACTTTATCAACCAATGTGGCATAAAGTTCCGTCGGTTGCTGTTGCTGATACACTTCCAGGAACTGGACATACGCCTCATGAAACGACGTGTAGTCAATATTTTGCCAGGTGCTTCGTGCTATTTCCGACATGGGCGAGTATTATATACTAGGGCACGGTTTAACCAACACTCCTACTCGATATTTTGGCCAATGTTTGCCATAATCAAGCCCTTATGTTGAAGCTCTTGAGTCGCATTTTCGACGAAACCCAAAAAAGCCTGAACACGTATCAAAAGGTCGTTACTCAGATTAATGCCTTTGAAACTGATCTCCAAAAACTCAGTGACAGCAAACTGGCGGCTCAGACCGCGAAGTTTAAGAAACAGATTGCTGAAGCCCAAGCTGCTGGCCGAACTGATCAAGACATTCTCAACGAACTGCTACCTGAAGCGTTTGCAACTGTCCGCGAAGTTTCGCGCCGTGTCCTCGGCATGCGTCATTTTGACGTCCAGTTGCTGGCCGGCATTGCGCTCCACCATCGCAACGTCACAGAACAAAAAACTGGTGAAGGTAAAACCTTAACCGTCACAGCCCCACTGTACTTGAACGCCTTGCTCGGCAAGGGTGTGCACTTGGTTACCTCCAACGACTACTTGGCCGAGATTGGCGTTGGCTGGATGGGTCCGGTATATCACTTCTTAGGATTACGATCCGCCGTAATCATTCATGATCAGGCCAAACTCTACAACCCCGATATCGATAGTGAAGACCGCGGCGATGAACGGCTCGAGCACTTTGAGATCATCACTCGTCAGCAAGCCTACCAAGCAGATATTACTTACGGCACCAACAATGAGTTTGGTTTTGACTACTTGCGTGACAACATGGTCCAGACCATCGACCAGATGGTACAAAGACCGGAGGCTGGCCATTACTTTGCCATCGTTGACGAAGCTGACTCGATCTTAATTGACGAAGCCCGGACCCCATTGATCATTTCCGCACCCGATACAGAACCAACCAAGAAATACTACGACTACGCCAAAATGGTGCAAAGTCTGGTCAAAGATGTTGACTACAAGCTCGATGAAAAAGCTCGCTCGGTCACCTTAACCGATCTAGGTGTCAAACGTATCGAACAAAAACTGGGTGTTACGAATCTGTATGAAGAGAGTTTTGATACTATTCATCACGTCGAGTCAGCCCTGAAAGCCAAGACCCTCTATCTACGCGACAAGGAATACATCGTGCGCGATAACCAAGTGGTGATCGTCGACGAGCACACTGGCCGCTTGATGTTCGGCCGCCGCTACTCCGATGGCCTACATCAATCGATCGAGGCCAAAGAGGGCGTGCCCATTCAACAAGAGTCCCGAACTTTGGCGACCATCTCGCTTCAGAACTACTTCCGTCTCTACACCAAACTGGCCGGCATGACCGGAACCGCCATGACCGAGGCTGAAGAGTTTTTGAAGATTTACTCGATGAACGTTTTGCCCATCCCGACCAATGTGCCTGTGGTTCGTGAAGACCGCACTGATGTGGTGTACAAAACCACCGCAGCCAAGTACAGCGCCATTGTTAAGGAAATCGAAGCCGTCCACGAAACTGGCCGGCCAATCTTGATCGGTACCCGTTCCATCGAACACAACCAGATCATCTCTGACTTGCTGCATCGCAAACACATCACCCATCAAGTGTTGAACGCCAAAAATCACGAACAAGAAGCTTTCATCATTGCTGATGCTGGCAAGCGCGATGCCATCACAGTGGCCACCAATATCGCTGGCCGTGGTGTCGACATCGTGCTGGGTGGTGCAAAGCCAGAGTTGAAAGACTATCGACGAGCCAAAGCCGCCGCCGAGTTGTCAGCGACCGACAAAGCCCTGGCCAAAGAACTCGAATTACCACCGTCTGTTAACCCTCGGCTCTACAAACTTAAAGAGTACTCCACAGCACTGACCAAGTGGCAAACCGCTCATCAAGAGGTAGTCGATGTCGGTGGTCTGCACATTATCGGCACCGAGCGTCATGAGTCACGACGCATCGACAATCAGCTTCGTGGTCGCTCGGGTCGCCAAGGTGACCCTGGCTCGTCACAGTTCTTCATCTCACTTGAAGACGACATCATGCGCATCTTTGGCGGGGAACAGATCTCAAAACTGATGGACTTCCTCAAGATTGACGATACCATTCCTATTGAACATGGCATGGTCGGCAAATCGATCGAGTCAGCCCAAGTCAAAGTGGAAGGTTTCTTCTTTGATCAACGAAAACGACTGGTCGAGTTTGACGACGTCATGAACAAGCAGCGCGAAATCATCTACAAGCGCCGCCGCCGCTTGCTCGAGCAATCGCAAGACACCTCACTCAAAGAGTTGATTTTCGAGTATATCGAAGATGAAATCAACTCAGCCGTCAGCCTGCGCGCTCCCCAACACTTTACCGCTGAGGAGTTTGAAGCCATCGTCAAAGAGTTTGTCAAAATTGTGCCGTTTGATGACGCTTCCCAAAAAGAGTTGGTGGCCAGCATCAGCACCATGACAAACACGGAAAGTATCGTTGAGAAACTGATGGAGATTACTCATAAAACCTACGATCAACGTGAGACAGTTCTCGGCAGTGATAACTTGCGAACCTTGGAGAGAATGGTGACACTGGGTGCTATCGATGAAAAGTGGATGGACCACCTAGATGAAATGGAAAGTTTGCGAGATGGCATTTGGCTCAGAGGTGACAAAAATACTGTTTTGTCTGAGTACAAAAAAGAAGCTTTTAACATGTTCGAGCAGTTGATTGCTTCGATCGAGTCAACAATCGCCAATCGCATTTTCCGGGTTCACCTGCACACCCCGCAACCAGTCAAAATTGACTTAACCAAAGCACAAGAAATCAAAGATGAGGTGTTTGAGTCTCTGGATAAAGAAGTCGCCGACGCCAGCCTACCTGAGCCAGCGTCCACTGCAACTGGCAGCGCCAAAACCAAAGGCTCTGCTCAAGACTTAGCGTCAGCCCTGGCTGGTGCCAAAGCTACCAAAAAAGCCACACCCGGCTCAGCCTATGCCAAGATTGGTCGCAATGATCCCTGTCCTTGCGGGAGCGGCTTGAAGTACAAGAAGTGCGGACTGATTAATGCGCCAGAGCATCAAGCCCGCACAGGTGGCTGATCTATACGGACTTGCCCAGGTGTTGTAGGATACACCTATGAAAGTTCTGTCCGGATCCTCTCAAAATGCTCTCGCTCAAAGTTTGGCTCAACAACTGTCGTTGCCGCTAGCTAAAGTCGAAATTAGCCACTTTCCAAATGGGGAAAAGCGCATCTGGATTGACGACACCTTGAAAGGTGAAAACGTCATTCTCGTCCAAAGTTTCTCGAATCCACCTGATGAACACATCATGGAGTTTTTACTGATCGCCGATGCTTTGGAGCGAATGGGTGTACGACACATCAATGCTGTCATTCCTTGGTTTGGTTACTCGCTGCAAGACAAAGAGTTCCGACCAGGTGAACCAATTGCTGCCAAAGTAGTCGCCAACCTTATCTCACACGCATATATTAAACGAGCCTTCTTACTCGACTTACACAACACCAGCACTCCTGGCTTCTTCTCGATTCCCGTTCACCACCTGACAGCCAGTGAACTATTTGCCGAACATGCTCGTCAAAACTTGGACTTGAGTAATGTGGTGGTGGCCAGTCCTGACTTTGGGGGCCTGAAACGGGCTAAAGTTTTTGCTGAAAAACTGGGCGTCGAACTGGTCAAAATTGATAAGTATCGTGACCTACAAACATTTGAGATCACCAACATGGGAGTCCAAGGCAACGTGGCCGGCAAAGATGTCATTATTTGTGACGACATCATCAACACCGGCAGTACGGTCGTCAATGCGGCCGAAGTTCTCAAACAACAAGGTGCCAAAAGTGTCCACTTTTTCGCCACCCACGGACCATTAGTAACCTCAGCTTTTGAGAAATTAAACCACCCTGCTGTCGATAGCGTTGTGGTAACCAACTCGATTCCTCAACCGACTGATCTGGGCAAAGTGAAAGTGCTTGATGTTTCACCTCTGTTTGCCGAGGAACTCAACAGCTGGCTTCGACCTGGCTAAACCACCCTGTTGGCAAATCACTCTGTTTGTTATAATCACTCAGTTAGTCTGCGTTTGAGGAGGCCCCACCTCCGAAGCAGTGGCTGCTCAGGTTGAAGGAAGTTCAACACAAAGCCAGGGGAGACTCACCACAAACTTGGAGTCAGAGCTGGGTTAACTCAGTTCACAAGATTTGCCTCAGTAATGAGGCAAGTAAAGCAAAGTGGTACCACGGTCTTCACCGTCTTTGCCAGCGCTCACTATTTTGAGTGATGGTGAAGACGGTTTTTTAGTACAAAGGAGTTTATGAAGTACTCACAACTACATACCAAGACCAACAAAAGTGGTAAAGACTTCGAGTCAATTAATGCCACGCTGCTGACGAAAGCCGGTTTTATTGACCAAACCATGGCTGGCGCGTATTCGTTCTTGCCACTTGGCTTGAGAGTCCTCAACAAGATCGAGGCTATTGTTCGCGACGAAATGGATAAAATTGGCGTTGAACTGGTCATGTCATCACTGGCCCCAAAATCACTGTGGGAGATAACTGGCCGGCTCGAAACAGTCGACGTGCTTATGAAAACTGTCGGTGCCAACCAAGCCTCCCAGCTGAAAAGTAATAACGAGTATGTCCTCAACTCTACACAAGAAGAACTGATCACTCCAATCGCTCAGCGTTTTAACACCAGTTACAAGGACTTTCCGTTCGCGTTTTATCAAATCCAAGCTAAGTTCCGTAATGAGGCTCGAGCCAAATCCGGCTTGCTTAGAGGCCGTGAGTTCCGAATGAAGGATCTCTACAGCTTCCACACCAGCGAAACCGATCTGAAAGCCTATTATGAGCAAGCCAAAGTCGCCTACACCAGGGTTTTTGAGCGACTTGGCCTTGGCGCTGATACTGTCATGGCCTTAGCTTCTGGTGGCGACTTCACGAAGGACTACTCGCACGAGTTCCAAACGCGTTGTGAAACTGGGGAAGATATTTTATTCGCGGCTCACTCAGCCAACATTGTTTTCAACAAAGAGGTTGCTCCTAGCCAAGCACCACGTTTAACCGATACCCAAGAACCTCGTGAAATGGAAGAAGTTGAGGGTACCGGCATCATCGGAGTCGAGGCATTAGCTGAGTACTTAAAGATTCCTGTCGAGAAAACCACCAAAACGATTCTGTTCGAAACTGCTGAGGGGAATGTCATCGCTGCAGCCGTTCGGGGTGGGTATGACATCAATGAAGAAAAACTGAAAAAAGTGGTCGGCACCACCAGTCTGCAGTTGGCTAGTGCCGAAACAGTCAAACGAGTCACGGGCGCAGAAGTTGGCTATGCTGGTGTACTCAACCTGCCCTCCGAAGTTAAAGTTTTCTTTGACGAATCAACTCAAAATCGCATCAACTTTGAGTGTGGTGCCAACCGGACTAATTATCACAGCATCAACGTCAACTTTGGCCGTGATCTACCGATGCCGGAGCAGTTTTATGACTTCAAAACTGCCAAAGAAGGCGATGCCTATCCTGAAACGGGCGAGGTGTACGAAGTTTTTCGGGCTGCTGAAGTCGGTAATATTTTCCCGCTGAACACTAAGTTCACAAAAGCTTTCGGCTACACCTTTACTGACGAACAGGGCCAAGAGCAACCAGTCTACATGGGCTGTTACGGAATTGGAACAACTCGGGTAATGGGTGTGCTCGTAGAAAAATACCACGATGAGCGCGGCATTATCTGGCCGTCACAGGTTGCCCCTTTTGCCGTGCACTTAGTGTCACTCAAGGGTGCTGAGGCTGCCGCCCAACAAACGTATGACCAGCTACAAGCGGCGGGTATCGAGGTGCTATGGGATGATCGAGATGTTTCTCCAGGAGTTAAGTTTACCGATGCTGATTTGATTGGCATTCCAGTTCGGCTCGTTGTGTCGATGAAAACTGGTGATAAAGTTGAGTGGAAAAATCGGGCTGAAACCGCCACAGAGTTACTCGAGGTAAGTGCGGCAATAGCTCGCATCCAAACATAGTATGTCCGATCGTTCGCCGATCTTCACCAAACACGCGCTGGAGCGGATGGCACTCAGATCCGTGTCAAAAGACCAAGTTCTTAGTGTTTTAACCCATCCAGATACAACTGTGCCAACTGATAAAACAGATACAGTTAAGTACATCCGTGAGCTTCGAGACCGGCAGATCCAGGTAGTGGCTACGTACTTGGCTACACAAAAACGATGGTTGGTTATCTCTGTCTGGGTTAGAGGTGAAGAGGATCCAGTGCCGTTGGTATGGCAACTCATAACGCTACCATTCAAAATGTGCTGGTGGCTATGCACGTGGCTCTTCAGATCTAGTTTGAGCTATTTGCGCAGAAAACGCTAGAATTATGACATCTTATAACAATAATTACGTTAATCTGGTGATTTTGCTATATCGCTCTTCATCAAGTCTTTTTGCCTCTGGGTTTTTTCTGCTTCATTTCATATAGTACTGTCATATCCGGTGAGGAGCCCACTGCAACATTCCAGAATCTTCCGGTTCTAAGGCTGTTGCGGTGGGTACCTTTTTTAGCTATCGGGCCTCAAGGGAACAGCTCCTCAACCATACTGTTATTTAACTCCGCATAGCTTGCACCAAGCTTTACCCCATCAAATCTGATATACTTCGGGCTATCCATGGCTCGACACTTGATAGTTACCCACCACGCTCCTGACCTCGATGCCGTCGGCGCAGTCTGGGTCTTGAAGCGTTTTGACTCTCAGCACTTTGCCGATGCCAAAGTCTTGTTTGTAAACCCAGGTGAAACTTTATCACTCGAAGAAGCTGAAGCTCATGACTGCCAATTGCACCAAGTAACCCACGTCGATACGGGCTTGGGTGAGTTTGATCACCACCAACCTGACCGCGGACAACAGATGCTTAGTGCTACCCTGTTGGTCTGGCAGCACGTCTGCAAAGTTCATCCTGATTTGGTTGATGATCAAGCCTTGGCTGAGATCGCCCGATTTACAACTGAGATAGATCACCTCGGAGAAGTGTTTTGGCCGGAGGCTGACAATCCCAGGTATGGGTTCATGATTCATGAACTCATCAGGGGCATTGAGTTCACTGACCCGCATGATGACGACTCACAATTAGCATTTGGTTTAAAGTGTCTCGATGCGGCCTACGCCAATCTAACGCAACACTTCACAGCCTTGCAAATACTACTCGAAAGTGCCGAGCGGTTTGAGCTGCCAGCTGGACAAGGTTTAGCGGCTGAGACCAGCAATGACGACATTATCAAGCTGGCTCAAAAACAAGGTGTCGTGCTGGTAATTCGGAAAGATCCTAAACTTGGTAACGCCCGAATCAAAGTCAGACCAGACGCTGATTTTAACCTCGACAAGGTCGCTGAAGCGGTCAGAAAGGCTGACACCCAAGGTAGTTGGTATTATCATCCAAGCGGGAAGATGCTGATTAATGGCTCTCGCAAACACCGCAATCAAGTACCAACCCCCCTGAGTTTGGCCCAAATTGTGAGTATTGTGAAAGAAAATTTATGAGCGACTCACTCTTTACCAAAATCATCAATCGAGAGCTACCTTCAACTATTCGTTACGAGGACGATGATTTTATTGCCATCAATGACATCCATCCCGCTGCGCCAGTCCATGTGTTAGTTATTCCAAAACACCCATATGAAACCCTGGAACAAGTTAATCTGCAAGACACTGAGTTCCACACAAAGCTACTCCAGACTGTCCGTCGAGTCGCCAAAGAAATTGGCATCGCGGACAACTACAAGATTTTGCTCAATGTTGGCAAACAGGTCCAACAAGTCCATCATGTCCATGTGCACCTGATGGGAGGCTGGTCTAAAACCGCAAAAACTGCGACCATTGACCAAGAAACCAACGATTTCATTCACCACGGCTGACAAACTGTGCTCCTTGAGGTATAATACTTCCCTCAGAGGAGGTGATGTTTTTTGCCAATTATTATTAAAGCTCAGGGCAACGATACAACCGGCGACTTAATTAAGAAATTTAAGAAAGTCACTATTGCCACTGACATCGTTCAAAAAGTTAAAGACCGTCGTTACTACCAAAAACCTTCTCGAGTCAAAGCTATTCGCTTGACTGAAAGTCGACGCCTCAAGAAACGCGCGCGAGCCTTGAAACACATGAAAAATGTGTCTCCTCAGGTTCTGACCCGTATTCAAGAGCGATTGAACGGTTAAGGTTTCAAGTCCACCTGGTCATAGGTTTCCGAAATGTGCTATCGTGATGGTATGGTCACGATTGAGCGAATTTTGGCGCGCCAAATTTTAGACTCCCGCGGTAATCCTACCGTGGAAGCTGAAGTGTGGCTCAGCGACGGAGCCATGGGCCGAGCAAGTGTGCCCAGTGGAGCCAGTACTGGTACGCATGAAGCCCTGGAACTGCGTGATGGCGACACTCATCACTTTCAAGGTAAAGGCGTGTTGTCGGCAGTCAGACACATTCAAGAAGTCATCGCTCCCGCACTAAGAAACAACGACCCGTACGACCAACTAAGCTGTGATAGCGAGGTTGTCATGCGGGACGGAACTCCCAATCTCAGTCAACTTGGAGCCAATGCAACACTGAGTGTTTCACTCGCGCTTTCGCGCGCAGCCGCCAGCAGTCGTCACTGGCCGTACTACAAGTACATCCATTTACTGTACCAACAAATCGTGTCACGCCACCAAGAAAATATTCAGTTGCCCCAAACTGAGTACCCTTTACCAACGCCAATGTTCAATATTCTCAACGGTGGAGCACACACAAACTGGCAAAGCACCTCATTTCAAGAGTTTATGGTGGTGCCTCTCTCGGCACCCAGTTTTGCTGAAAAACTCGAACAAGGGGTAGCAATCTACCATCAACTCAAAGCGTTGCTGAAACAACGTGGCTTTTCCACGCTTCTTGGTGACGAAGGTGGTTTCGCACCAGCCGTCCGATCCGATCAAGAAGCTATAGAACTCATTCTGACTGCCATCGATAAAGCCGGCTACCAAGCAGGCAAGGAGATTGGCATCGCACTTGACCCAGCCACCTCAGAACTGTACAAGGATGGTCAATATCATCTGACCACATCAAATCAAGTTTTGAGCACCGAACAAATGATTCAGTTCTGGCAGAACTGGATCAGCCAGTATCCAATTGTCTCGCTAGAAGATGGCCTAGCTGAAGATGACTGGGCAGGTTGGCAACATTTGTACAAGACACTCAGCTCGAAGGTCATGTTGGTGGGTGACGATCATCTTGTTACCAACCCTGAGCGCATCGAACGTGCCAAACAACTCCAAACCTGTAGTGCCCTGCTAATGAAAATCAACCAAATTGGCACCTTGAGTGAGTCGTTACAGGCCGTGTATCTAAGTCGTCAGGCTGGTTGGAAAGTCATTGTTTCCCACCGCAGTGGTGAAACTGAGGATACCTCAATCGCTGATATTGCAGTCGGCTTGAGCGCTGAATTTGTCAAAATGGGTGCCCTAGCCCGCAGTGAGCGAGTTGCCAAATATAATCAGCTACTCCGGATCGAATCTGAGTTGAGTTAAAACTGGTTCGCCCGTAACATTCTTTCGCTACAAGCTACCACTCAGTTTTATGACGAGCTATCGTCTTTGCTGACTTTTCTGGGTTTAACTTTGGCCTTGATGGCAAACTCCCATTGATCACCATCACTGGTGTCAAAACTGGTTGAGTGAGTCAATTGGTAGTAGTTAACCAAGTAGTTGCTCAGCGATTCTTCGACTTCTTTTTTGCGTTCATTCAGTTCGCCGATGTTGACTTTAATTTGGGTAACTTGGGCATCACCTTGTAACTTGGCTTTACGCTCTTTGACCTGAGTGGTAGCTTGTTGTGCTTGCTCCTGAGCTGTACTCAGCTCAGAGTCGTTCTCAAAAATGTTACGTAAACTTTCGCGATACTGCTTAAGATCTTCGTTGATCTGCTGCAACTCGGTGGCGCTTCGCTCAATGATGTTCTGTAACGATGACAGTGTTTCCGCAACTTCATCAGAAGCAGCTAACTCATCAGTGACGCTCGCGGGTGGAACCTGTTGAGCTTGATTCAACGCATCTTGGGCCAAATCATCGCTAGTAGTAGGGGACTGGGATTGAGTATCGTTCATATCACCTTTCTCATGCCGTGTTGTGTATACCATATTTTGAATAGCTTTGTCACTTGCCTCTTGTCAGTGCCTCTCAATCTGGAGGATAATAACCAGAATCAACAACAATCAGTTGGTTCTAGATTACCGTGTATGTCAAAATTAACCAAAATTGTGGCCACCATCGGCCCCGCTACTGAATCCGAAGATACTATCCGTCAGCTAATCACTGCTGGCATGAATGTGGCACGGTTTAACACCAAACACTCTGAACCTGACTGGCACAATGAACGTGTCCAGAGAGTCCGAAAAATTGCAGAGGAAATGCAGAAGCCTGTCGGAATTTTACTCGACCTACAGGGTCCTGAGATTCGCATTAACTTGCTTGAAGAAAAAAGTTTTGAGTTAGGCATGGATGAGGTGGCAACCTTCACCTCTGACAAAAACCCAACTCAACCGAAATCAATCATCGTTCCCCCATCTGCTATTGAGGCGCTCGCCGTCGGTAGCACAATTATTGTTGGTGATGGTGCCTGTGAGTTCGAAGTTGTTGAACACGGAGAACACGAACTCAAAGCCAGAGCCTTGTTCGCTTGTACAGTCAATCATCGTAAAACTATGAACACTCCTGGCGTTACTCCCAACATGCCTTCATTGACTGAGCGCGACTTTGCGTACTTGGATGGTATTCGACCTGAACTCATTGATTTCGTCGGTTTGTCATTTGTGCGTAACCAGGATGATATTTCACACCTCCGTGGCGAACTAGAAAAACGTCACTTCACAGCTCACATTGTTGCCAAAATTGAGAACCAGCAAGCTGTTGATAACTTAGATCAAATCATCCATGCCGCAGATGCTGTGATGGTCGCTCGGGGTGACTTGGGTGTGGAAGTGGCTTTCCAAGAACTAACGTATTGGCAAAAAACCATCATTGCTAAATGCCGATTAGCAGCCAAGCCGGTAATCACCGCTACCGAAATGTTGAAGTCGATGGTCACTAATCCTCGGCCCACCCGAGCTGAAGTCAGTGACGTGGCTCATGCTATCTACGATGGCACAGATGCGGTGATGTTGTCTGACGAAACTACGGTTGGTAAGTATCCAGTGAAGGCTGTCAGCGTTCAGACACGTATTGCCGAGTTCAACGAACAGCACACAAATGTTCATCTCGACCCATTACCAACGTCCACCAGCCAAACTGCCGTTACCCAATCCGCAATTGAGTTACTGGAGAGTAGTAACTTTCCGATTGATCGCATCATCTGTTTGACTGAGACAGGCAGCACAGCACTGCTGTTGGCTCGTTTTCGGCCACATATTCCAATACACGCATTGACCCCTGACGTGGCCGTCTATCGCCGATTGAGCCTAGTGTTTGGGGTAGCTCCATACTTGGTTGAACATCCAGGAGATGAGCTTACTGAAGAATCATTAATGGAGATGTGTCTGAAAGCTGGTATCACTGCCAGCGGTGAACATATCTTATTAGTTCGCGGCAAATTCGTTAGACAACCAGGCATTACTAACACCTTATCAGTAATTGATGTACCATAGTAATTAGTACTCGTTGTAAGCCCGCCTTTGGCGGGACGGGGAGCAATATGGCCAAAAAAGGTAACGGACTCTTCACCCTGTTAATCGGGGCTGCCGCTGGGGCCGCTGCCGTGTTCCTGAGTGATAAGAAAAACCGCCAACAAGCGGAACAGGAACTGCAGAAAGTCACCACGCGCACTAAAAAACTAGCCAAAAAAATCGAGAAAAGCCCCACCACTAAAAAAGTGGTTCGCAAAAGCAAAAAAGTGGCAAAAGTGGCTGTCAAAGAAGTTAGTAAACAGGTCAAAGCTAAAGCCAGAGCTGCTAAAGCCAAGAACGCTTAATTCTCGTTGGTTGTCTATCGTGTTCGTTTGAAGTGGAACATCAGGACTGTGGTTGCGGCTGTGGCCAGCATCCCTGCAACGGCTGCGACAACGGCATACCTCCACCAAGACCATTTTGTTTGAGGCTCAATATCTGTCGGATCAGTGGACGGTTTGAGCAATGGGTTTGTCGTTTGCTGGCTCAGGTCGATAGTAAACATGAACTGCGAGGTGTCACCACCGATCGTAACTAACACTTGCGCCAGTTCTTGTTCTTGATTCCAAACTTGGATTTGATAAAGACCAGCCGATAAATTGTTAAATGTGACTTGCCCCAACTGATTCGTGGTAGCAGACTGCTGCGAAACAGTCCCAGCATTGGTGACTGCCACAAGGGTTACTTTAACGTCCGAGGCCGGGGTCTGAGCATCGTGAATCACGTTAACAACTGTTGTGTAAGTATCGGCATCTGCACTGGCTGCCGGCTGCACATCGAAAACAACTTCACCAGTCAGCGTGAACTCAGCATTCTTAACCGACTGGAGAATCTCTGCAGCATCGCCAAACTGCTTTACTGAAGCGTCTGTGACCGTAATAGCAGCACTGCCTTTTTTAATCGGAACCAAACGCAGTGTGTAAACACTGCAACTGTCTTCCGACCCGGACAGGATCACCCCAGAAAATGATGGGTTGTTCGTGGTGGGTGTTTTGAGAAATGAAAAGTTGCAATCGCCGTAGATTACCTCTTTGATTCGTAAGGTTGGGGAGACAACGACTGTGGCGGCAGCTGCATTGAAACTAACCCCTTGGCCAACCACTCTGAGCTGAGTGGTAAACTCAGTCCCATAGTCGCCAGAGTGAGGATCAAGTTGCATAACTGCCCCAGCTGCATACGCAGAGCTGGGGCAGAGAAGTATCAAGCTACTCAGAATAACGATCGCGATCAACACTTTTCGCATGTGACTCAATCTAGGGCAGATTCAGCACTTACTGTAACTTAGCCAAGATTGACAAGTCAGTCAAGTTAACGTTTCCGTCGTTATTCATATCCGACAGAAGATAGGTTAAGTTGGAAGTCTTGTCCCAGTCAACAGCGAAGAGAGAAGCATCGATCAGATCGACTTCACCATCACCGTTAATGTCTCCAAGAGTGTGCCGCGTCACAGTCACTTGTTGCGAACTTGACTCGGTACTGCCCACACTGGCGGCCACTGTGAATTCATTGGGGCCAATGGCTAAGGAGACAGGATGTGTCCATGAAGTACTAGTTGGGTAGGCTGAAGCGGTGCTGGAACCATCCACGCTAATAGCTGTCACGTACTCAAACTTCATACCTGACAAAGTGAAGCTTTCCAAGTATGTCTTGAGTTGATTAGTGATACTGAAATCAACTACAGGTGGTGTTGGCTCTGGTGTGGCAGCCACCAAACTAAAGCTGCCGTTAACCACTCCTGTCAAGATCTCACTGTTATCCGTGTATGACTTGATGGAACCGTTACTCAAAGTAACAGTACCTGTACCGACCTCATTTGCCTCAAGAACTAAGGTAAAAGCTGTACAGTCTGTTGATGAACCCCCATAAATGGCACCTGCAAATGACGGTGAGCTTACAGTAGGTGAATCGGTGTACTGTAGGTTACAAGCACCTGATTGAGGTGTCACAATATTGAGTAACGTCAAGTTTGAAGATATGGCTAGGTTCGCCCGAGCAGCGTTGAAGGCTCCATCTTGACTCTGGATTCTGACATCAACTGAGAAAGCATCTCCAATCTCATGGGTACCTGCGCTCGGACTGGCAGAGATAGAAATTTCCGGCGGCGCCACGTATGCTGGCAACCTTACTGTATTTGACATATTGTCGTTGTCACCCCAGCCAGCTAAAGCGTAGTAGCGGGTGTAACCAGCGTCAGCACCCCAGTACAGGGTGTTGATATCGCCGTTTGAATCAAGATCCACATAGCCTGTGGTAGCGCTGGTCGGATAATCTTGTGCTCCTGCATGATACGTTCGACTACCATCACTCGTAGTGAAAACCACTGAAATCCCACCAGGAGCATAAGTGTTTGCGGAGTAGTGGAAGCGAATTACTTCCGAGTCTAACCACTCAGCACTGTCAATGTGAATGTTTTCGGCAGCTAGTACCGGTTTGGGTACAACAAGGGTAAGCAAGCTAACTAAAAAGAAAAACAGGGGCAGCAAGTATTTTTTCATAGTTGCTAATAACTATGATTACTATGCACCAGGCTGTCAATATCTATCACTATACCAATGTCAATCGAAGTTGTTATCGTGCTTCGTTTTTGAAAAACTCGTAGTACACCACTGGAATGAAGAGCAACATAATCGTACTCGACAGCAGTAAACCGGAGATGATTGCTCCACCGAGACCGCGCCACAATGGGTCAGCAATCGTAATTGGCAAAAGGCCAAGCACTGTACACAGTTTAGTCAAAATAATTGGCTCTAACCGGCTAGCACCAGCGTCAGCAATTGCAGCTTTCAGGTTCATGCCTTCACGCTGATTCAAGTTGATTTTGTCGACAATAAACATTGAGTTGGTCACGACCACTCCAAACAATGACAATACACCAATCAAAGCAGGGAATGACAATGGCGTTCCGGTCAGACCAAAAATAAAGAAAACACTGGAAACAGCCAACGGAATCACCAACAGCACGATGAAAGCTTGCCTGAATGAACCGAACTGAATGACCATCGTCACCAAAATCAAAATTGCTGCGACCACCATGGCCTGCAAGATTGAGTTGACTGACTTCTGGTTTTCGTCATTTACACCACCGGTGGCCCACTCATACCCATCTGGTAAGTTGAGGCTCTTAGTGTACTCAAGTAGTTCCGCGTTCTGCTCGCTGATTGAGTAACCCGCCACACTACTAGCTGAAACCGAGATGGTTCGTTTGCCATTTTCGCGCGTAATCTGAGTTGGGTTTGGCCGCAACTCCCAGTGACCGAGTGAACTTAATGGGTAACTACGACCTGACATTGAGGTTATCGACAAACTGGATAAACCGTTCGCGTCTGGATCAGTTGTTAACTTGAACACGACATCAGATTTATCTGTTCCATTTCCCAGCCAGGTTACTGAGTCGAGCGTGAAACCACTTGCATACGTTCGCAACCACAAACCAAGCTGATCAGCACTCAAACCAGCTTCAGCCAATTGACTCTGATTTGGAACAAAGACGAGCTGGGTGGTGCCGGTTTTAATACTTTTGTCGACGTTGGTTAAACCAGGTTGCTGTTCAAGATGATCCATAATTTGATTGGCATAACCATCCAGTTTGCCCAGATCATCACCCAACAATTTAATCTGCACGTCAGCACCTGCTGGCGGACCACCACTCAATTCAAGTACCGAAACTTTTCCCCCTTCAAAAGTTGTGAACGTATCACGGATGTGCTGGGCAATGTTGATAGAGCTAACTGGCCGCTCATCTTCAGCGGGCAAATGTAGCGAGAACAGAACTGAGTTATCCGTATTGCTTCGGCTGCCATTGCTGTCAAAACTTTTGCCAACCTCTGCCACTACAAACTCAGTGTGTTCAATGTTTTGCAACTGAGGCAAAAATCGTTCAGCCACTTCGTAACTGTGTTCAAGCCGAGTACCAGCCGGTAACTCTAAGTTCACGTAAACAGTAGTTTGGTCAGATTTGGGAAAGAACTCATTCTTCACTAAACCAAGTGGCAGTAACGCAAATGCGACGATGGCATAAATGACAATTGCGAAAATCACTTTTAGACGGCTGCTTCGTTTCTCTAAAACACGAGTTATAACGTTGTAGTAACCGTTGGCAAAGCCTTCGACATCAATCAAACCGTGATTCGCATACTTGTGCAAAGTTTGACCAATTTTTTTGAAGCGGGCTTGTGAGAAGAACTTCGCTACTCGATCCGCAACTTGTTTACCAACCAGCTTAACCACAATCAGCCAAAACCCAAACAAACCAATGATAAGTGGTAACAGCGGGTTACCTTTGGCCACTGCAAACAAACCAGCTACAACAGCTAAAATTCCAACCACTTTCAGCAACACCACCACACGATGAGCCAGTTTCGGTTTCAACAAGATAATCATGATTGGCAATGTTACAAACACAGCAATAGCCGTCGATGAAATCATGGTCACTGTCACCACCACTGGGATAGGCTTGATGAACTCACCAATAATGCCAGTACTTAACAACAAAGGTACGAAGGACCAAATTGTTGTGATCGTCGTTGACCAAATTGGCACGATCGTATCTCGCCAGACCATCAAACCAGTCTCCAACGGATTAAACTTGCCAGATTTGTAGTACGCAGTCATGGCCGATACCACAACGATTGTGTCATCGACCAACAGACCTAACGCCAACAAGAAAGCAAACAAAGACAAAAAGTTAATCGACATGCCAATAATGTTCATGAAGATAAAGGCACTCAAAAAGGTAAGTGGCACAGTCAGTGATGAAATCAAAGCTTGGCGGAAACCCAAGAATAGCAGTAAACAGGCGAACACTAAGATGATCGTGGATCGAAACTCAACCAGCAAGTCGGCAAATTGATCTGCAATTTCTTCGCTTGTATTTGAGATCGTCGTCACTTCAAATAGACCTGGACGCTCAGTCAGCGCTTCGTGAACAGACTCTTCAATCTGTTTGCCAGCTTCATCGATACTGACTGCACTGGTTTTGTACACATAAAAAGTCACTGTTCGGCGAGCCTCAGCTTGTGGTTTACCCAACAAGGCCACTGCTTGGTTACTTGGTGGACGACGAGTAATTGTTGCGAGTTCACCGAGGCTAACCACCTGACCATCTACATTAAGTTGCAAGCGACGCAAATCCTCAAGCGAGGTTAAACTAGGATTAATAGTGACTGCAAAACTATTGGTAGTGGTCGTAATTGAACCAGCAGGATATGAACCTGTTCCTTTTTGAACTGCCTGGGCCAAGGTGAGCGGATTCAGACCATATTGCTGTAGTTTCTCAGGACTAACTTCGACCAAAACCTGATCCTGCTCTAAACCAGCTGTTTCAACTCGGTCAACTTTGGACAAGTTTTCTAACCGATCTTCCAAGTGATGGGCAAAATTCATTAAAGTTGGTATATCTCCAGAACTAGTCACGGCAAATGTCCAAACTGGTTGGTCTTCAAAGTCGAGGGCACTAACCTGTGGCGCTTGGGCATCCTCAGGCAAATCAGTCACTGCATCAACCAAAGCTTGCGCATCATCCTTAGCCTTATCTGGCTTGATGTTGGAAGTAAACTGCATGGTAATGACCGACACGTTTGGATTAGAAACAGAGGTCATGGTGTCGAGTCCTTCGACACTTCGCAGTTTGTTCTCGATAGGAACTGTCACCAATGACTCAACGTCTTCTGGCGAAGCACCTGGCAAAATAGTCACCACGTTGACGATCGGAATTTCAACTTCTGGATTGAGACGTTTCGGCAAACTGAAGTAACTAACTGTGCCCATCAGTAAGATGGTCAGGACCAACAAAACCACAATCCGAATATTGTTCAGATACTGTGAAATCCAACCACCAAGTAACTTGGGGTCGAACTTTAACCGACTCATGTAGGATTGATCACTACTTTGAGTTGATTGAGCTGGCTTGGTAGTTTTTGAACTGCGTGGCATGTTGTGTGTTGCCTAACTTCTCACTCATTACTGAGCAATTTCACCGGCTGGTTGCACTGGATCAGTATCAACCACATTGCGATCTAAAATCACCATTACTTGAGCTGGCAAACCATCAATAACTTCGACCATTGGTCCATACACATGACCTAAAGTCACTTTCTGAACTTTAGCGCGAGCCGGGGTTTGAGCTGTATCAGCGATGAACACATAAGCCCCACTTTGGCTGTAGTAAACAGCATCAAGTGGAATGTAGGCATCTTGATTAGCTCGGGCACCCAAGGTTAGTGTCAAGCTGACCAACTCTCCGTCGTGGACTTGAGCAGCCAACTCATCAGATAGTGTAAACAACACTGAGTACAGACTGCCATTCGTTGGCTCTGTACTCACATACCGAGGTGTCACTTTCAGTTGTTGACCATCGATGAGCAAGACACTAGGTGTTAAAAGCGAAACTTGTTTGGCGATTGGAGCAGCTACTAAAGCTTCTAAGTTAACTGTGCCTTGTTTAGCAGTCAGGGTAGCGATTGGCATACCAGGGCTAACTGCTTGGCCGACGCTAACATGAACTCGTTCAACCACTGCGGCACTCGGTGCAGCAGGGTACATTAATGATTCACCAACTTGGGCTAAACGGACGTTTAGCAATGCCACATCACGACTTAGGTCGAGGGCTTTCTCTTGCAGATCGAGTTGTTTGTGGGTAGTGGCTCTCACTAAACCAGTAATACCAGCAATTTCTTCATCTTCGCTGTTGGTATACTCGCTGGCGTTAAGGCTAGCCTTTAACCCGCTTAAGCCACCTAAAACTTGCGCTTTGGCTCCTTTGAGGTCGTTGATGACCGCATCGTTACTGCCATTCACATTTGAAGCTTCATAACTTGCCAGTTGCTGATCAAGGTAAGAAACGATTTCGTTATTCAAATCAATGAGCGTTCGAGTGTCAGATTCGGCTTCACGACCGATGGCGCGGAGTTCTTTGGCTTGAACTTCATTTTTGTCAGCTAGCTCTCGCTGTTGTTGAATGAGGGCCTTTTGAGTGTCGTAGGTATCAAGGGTGTGTTGGTAACTGCGTTGACTCAGTTGGCGAGTTAAACTGGCAGCGTTGGCACCTTGATAGTTGCTGGCTAAACTCACTAAACGCTGACCTTTGTAAACACTTTGACCTTCAGTCACATTTAGTTTATTCACAATTCCAGCAGTTTGGGCGACCACAGTGATAACACCAGATTTGTCGACCTTAGCTTGCACACTAACGGTAGGGTTACCACCCAAAGTGTACGTACTAACTGGTTTTGGCTCTGGCTCAGCAGCTGTCGGCTGCGCTGGCGGCTTTCGCAACCAGTTGCCAATTACCACCAGAGCAACCATCACGGCCAGTAAACCGAGAAAACTACTAAATGGTCGGATTTGAATGAAGGCAGTAGCTCGGGCAGTCAACCGCCGCCAACCAACAACCATAGGCTTCAAATTTGGGCGTCGTAAGGTAGAAAAAGTGGGTTTCATAAGATGTAAATTGATGCTTTTTGATAGTCTTTTTTGAGACAGTGCATCATAATACTTAACATGTTAATTGTCAATATGTTAAAATACACTTTGATGTCAAAAATACCTAGTAATAACTGTCGGCTGTTTGAGCTCAAAGCAGCTAGTTTAGTGCAACTGGCCGCCCGCTTAATTAAACACGCTGACCTGGTCCTACAACATGAGTGCCAAGTCACGTATGCTCAGTTCAAAGTCTTAGTCTTCCTTGAGCTGTGTCAATCTATTACTCAGCGTGAGTTGGCCGATCATTTGCAACTCACACAAGCCGCCATTAGTCGGTTAATTGAAACCCTTGAGCATAAACACCTCATCAATCGGATTGAGAATCCAGCTAACCGACGTGCGAATCAGATTAGCCTGACAGAACAAGGTAAAACTTTAATTCAAGCAGCTTTCAAAATTATTTTTGAACTCGAAAATAATCTATTTGCTCCACTCTCAAAAAGTGAAATCGAAAACTGGCAAAAAGCCACAGGCAAATTGCTCGAGCAAGTGAATCAGAGTTCGCTCAAACCCGCGTAAGCATCATCAGTTAGCCCATTTGGTTACGAGGCACTATCGCGTAGGCGATCGCCTGTGACTCATCATTGGGATTAACTTCCGCAAGAACTCGGTACTCGGCCCCACGGATGTTGAGTGATACCTGCCACACCCGGCCACCATTCGGTGGCATGAAGTGCGCGTAGTAGTTAGTCTGAGTTAGTAGTTTTCCATCAGCTACGTTATGGCCTTGTTCAGCAGCGAGATGATAACGGTCCAACTTGGCCTGAATTTCGACTGGCAACGAATGATCAAAAGTACCGACAATCAAATCGGCCAACTCACCATCTACGACAATAGACTTTGGTCGAGAAGTTGGCGTAATTTCAGTAGTTGGTTCTTCCGCATCGGTCGTTTTTTTCCGTCTGCGACCTAGATATGGCCGAGTATTAGCAGAATTTTCTGGCAAACTTTGCAGTAACAAACGAATTGCCTCACGTAATCTGGACTCATCTTCCTCTAGCTTAACCAACTCAAGTGACAACCCTGCCGAAATAAACTGACTAATGTTGTACGCTGACCGTTGAGAAACGTTCTCAGGATCTACTACCCGCCACGTCACCTGTCCGGATTTTATTTCAATAACAAAATCTAACACCGCCAGTGCTCGGTCAGTTAATTGATCACCAGCTTCACCTTCATCGAAGACGAACAACTGACAATTGGCTCGGTCTTGTTTCCAGTCAAAATCGAGTCTGGCAAAAATAGTACCAGTCTGAAAACCAAAGTTTTCATCAGAGAGCAGTTTTGAGCCAAAAATAATGCGCGTCACTTGTCGTTTTTGGAGTTCTCGGATTCGCTGCGCCTGTGACCGCACTTTCTCCCAGTTAAGCTCAGGGGCAGAGTCGCCCCAGAACTGGTTTCCGGCTACTTCATTCCAGGTGGCTGCCGTTGTTATCCACAAGTTTCGTTTGTCTTGGAGTACTTGATAAATAAGGTCTAAGTTAGCCGAGTACCACTCAAACAATTCTTGAGAATCAGTTTCACTCACTAAATGTCGCAGGTTGGCGTACAGATCAAAAACCGTAAAGTCACTTTGCTTGCCTTGTATACTTTCGTCAAGTGCTTTGACAGCAGCAAAGGCTGGCAAACTATCGGCATCGGTCAAAACTTGATCAAGTAATTTGAAAGCATCAAGCTCGTCCCAGATCAGATCACTAGCTTGAGTAGCTAATTTTCGAACTAACTCTCGTGGAAAACTGCCGAGCAACTCAGCCAACTGCTCGATTTGCGGTCTAATACCAGCCTGAACGTAAGAGGGAATTGCGTTCTCAAGTTGACGATAGGCTAACAACATCGGATAACCGATCGATTGGCGCTCATCTTGGTGAGGATTCGGTCGTCGGTTAGTCTCTTGCAAGAAGTACTTAAAAAAAGCTGTGAAATCAGGCAAGTTTTTGGCTGTGACAACTGCTTTTCGATTAGTAAGACGCCATAAAGAACTAACGAGCGAGTCACTTTCAGGTCGGATACCTTGTTTCTGCAAAAATGTTTTAACCTCGGGTGGTAGTTCAGGATGGAGAACAGTGAGGGGTTGCGTTTCACTGACCCAAAGTGGAGCCCGCGGAAAAGCATCATCCCATAAACCCAACCAATATATGTAAATCTGTTTAATTGATCGACTCAAACCAGGATCAAAACTTTCGGCTACTTTTTGGACTTGCTGGGTGAGCTGCATTAAACCAAGGCGGTACAAGAGAATCGAGTAAGTATATGCACCCAAAAAATCTTGGCTGTCGACCTCGCCCGCCGGCACATAGATTCTGTCTGGTAAAGGCTTGGTGGTGTCGGGAAAATTCTTGACCAGAAATTGTTGATTACCTAAGGCTCGTGCCTGTAATTCAACGACCGCTTTAAACTCGCGCGGGCACAGCATGTCAAGTAACTGCTCTGCTGATTTTTGCCCCTGAGGACTTCGTTCATTCGTAATTTGTTTCAGGTAGGAAATGATCTCGGCTTTACTGGCCATAATCGGCTTATCTCACATTAAGTGTGTAATAAGTATGTATGTCGAGTATTATACCACCACCTGTCACGGTAGGACTTGATCGACTATAATACCGTCAGTTTGTAAAACATGTGCCTGTAGCTCAGCTGGATAGAGCAACTGCCTTCTAAGCAGTAGGTCGTGGGTTCGAGTCCCGCCGGGCACACTTGGGTGTTATTTGGGCTGAGATTGTTTTTGCCGCAGATCAATTAACAAATACGTTTCCGTTTTCTCAACCACCGTGTATTCCTTGGACAAACGTCGGGCTTCATCATCATCACTGGTGGTGATGTAAAACTGCGCACCTTTCGCAATTTTGTCTTCGATCTCAAAGCCAATTGGCCAACCACGGCGGTTGGTCTGGAATAAAAATTGGGTGTCCCCAAAGGCCGGGGCAATAACCAATGCGTCTGGTGGTGTCAACCGATCTACTGCCTGTCCCGCCATGATGTACTCGGGATGATTAATCGAGTAGTAACCTTTAACCGCCTGCCAAGCGAACCACCAACCCAAAACCAGGAGTCCAGCCACCAACCCAAAGGCCGGCCTGATGCCAACTTTAGCTCTTAGCCAGTGGTACAGTGCTACGCTGCCACGTGCCAACGAGATACAGATAATGGGTACAGCCAAAACTTGATAGTAGTCATGTTGAACGTTGCCAGTGGCGATTACAGACAAGTAAACAGCGATGCCGAGCCACCAAGTACTATAGACCCAAAGATCTTTATGATGATCAAGAAAGTTAAACGGCAACACCAGCACCCCAAAATAGCCAGAGATGAGCTTCGTCAATCGCTCCCAACCCAGCCACCGGAACCAGGCAGGTCGGAAACGAATGCCGTTACCATTAAACAACCAGTCAAGAGCCGGGATGCCAGAAGGATACTGTTCAATCCACTTTCGCCACCAAACTAATGTTCCCATCGCCACTACCATACCAGCACCAACCGTTAGCATGTAGTAACTGGCTTTCCGCAACAATCCACCCAGTGAGCGATCTTTGAGTGGCCATTCGTGATACGCGATTAACCCAGCATAAATTGGTACTAGAAATGCTACGTTTGGCTTGAGCAGCAAACCGATCAACAAGGCCATAAAACTCACCAGATACCACAGCCAGCGACCGTTTGCTTTGAGCTGTAGCCAGTTCAGAAATGCCCATAGGGACAGGGTAGAGAAGAAGAGCATGGCTGGTTCAGGCAGAATAGCTCGCGAGTAAAAAACCGCATACGGCAGTACCGCATACACGAGAGCCGTTAAACGAGCTATCGTTTTGCCAGATAGCTTTTCCACCAGTAAATACAAACAGATCAGGGTTCCCAGCGAAAAAATGACCGATACTATCCGGCTGGTAACCACCAGCGACCAGCCCGTGTTCATCACGATCCATGCCACCAGCGCGTTGACGAGCGGGAACTCGACCATCCGATAGCCCTCGAGATTGTCGAGACCTGATTGAATATTAGCTAAATCTTGATAATGAGGTACCAACCAATTAATTCCGTGCTTCACATACTCACGCGTCACAGACGCGGTGTCAGCTTGCCGGAAGGCATGCCAGTCCAGTGGTTCACTGGTAATTTTGTAGAGACGGAAAGCAACTGCCGTGAGGAGAATACCCAAGAACACGAACCAACGATGAGTAAGACGATGTGTAGTCATACCTCAGCACCTACTGACAGCTTTGCCCAAAAACGCGCACTAACAGTCCATAGTCGGTCACATCCACAATACCATCTGCGTTAATATCGGCTGCTGCTAGGCTTGGCAAACGCTTGAAAAAGTCCGCTATTAGTAAGGTTCTGTCAGCCGTATTCACCACCCCGTCACGATTCAAGTCAGCTGCCAGACACTCAGCGCTGGGACTGGGAGTTGGCTGCACACTTGGTGAGGGTGTAGGTGTCACTGGCACTACTGAAGGTGACGGAACTGGAGTAACACCTCCACCTGTGCCGCCTGCATCATATGCACCAATCTCCCAACTACCACTACGAGTCACGGGCACAGCTGTTTGTTGAGTTGGGTTGGCAGCATTGTGATTATCAACAGTGAAGACACTTGATAAATCGGCTCCAGCGCCGATGGCAGTTGAGTTGGCGCTCAAGCTGAAGTTACCACCGGCTGGATTGACCAAGCCAGGATCAGCTACCCGATCGGTACTGGTTTGGGTAGCACCAACACCCCAAGGCGTACCAGCATTAAACACAATGTTGTTGCCCAAACTCATGCTAAACGAGCCATTCAAGTCCCAAGGATAACGACCAATGCCCACTGGTGCCGTGTGGACAATGTTGTTGCGCACCACCACATTCGTGGCTGCTGCACCATAGGTATGAACTTGAATACCGGCTGATTCCTCTGCACAGCAACCTTGAATAGAACGAATGTTGTAAATCGTGTTATTCAAGATCTGAACGTTACTGGTGTTAAAAACTCGGATACCAACACTTTTGACATTGGCGATCACATTGTTAGCAACAATGGTACCTTGGGCGCCGGCTGCGCCTTCGACAATCGAGATACCACAACCAGGAATGTTTTCTGGCTGGGGATACACGTCACTGATGTAGTTATTGGCGATGAAGCCATTTGAACCAGCTGATCTGATGGGTGAGTCATCACACCCAGTTGTGAGGTGAATACCGGTGATAATGTTGCCCCACACAGTCGGATTGTGCGAGCTGGCTTTGATCTCGATACCATCACCGACAGCTTGAGCTCCAGAAGTGTTACTCACATTGAAGCGCTTTTGGGGCCCAATACGGTTGTACATCATCTGAACAAAATCATGGTGTTTTTGGTTTTGCAAAAAGTTACCCCAATAAATAATTTCGTCCGAAACACCACCGTTGTAACCGACATTGTGGAAGTGGTTGTGTTGCAAAATACCGTAGTTGGCTTGGAAATCGTTGTTAGACAAACCGACGGCTGTCGCAGCGTTCTGAATCTCAACGTGATCCATCACAAAGTAGTCGTTGCTGCCGCTGTTACCACCGTCGAGATAGACTGCTCCCCAGACCTCATTGTTCGCTCCGGACATTGACCGCAAGTAACTCAACATGACAGCTGGTCGATTAAAACCGTAGTACATGGCTGAATTGAGATTCCAGGTTGGCGGGTTATTTTTGTCCCAGGCAGTGAAGTGAAGCGGCCGCACCACAGCGGCTTGCAAATCGCCTGGCTCGGTGGCCGTCTCTGTCACAAATGCTCCACCTGGTAAATTGCTGGTATCCACAGTGACCTGATTGCCGCTACTCGAGATCACCTTAAATGCGCCGCTGTTACCTTTGCGACTGCCATACACATACACAAAGTCGCTGGTAGCTGAGGTAGCAGGTGGGGCAGAGTTGAACTCAACTACTGAGCCACTTACCCGAGCGATGTTGGTGGTGGCCAATAAAACTTGGCCGCTAGCGTTTGGTGTCAGTGTTTGATCAAAAGTGCCTCTGAAATAAACCGTATCACCGGCCGTGAGACCACAACCGTTAACTCCGTTCACAGTTCGGCGGGGCGTGGCTTGGTTTTGGGCTTGCTGACAGCTATTGCTGTCATTACCAGCACTCGAGTCCACATAGTAGCTGGCTGCCTGAGCTTTGACAGTAGTTAGGGCGACCATCACCAACGCCAGAACACTTGATACAAAAAGTCTCGATCCACGCATATGCTTTTCAGTGTACCATAGGTCTATGGTTGAAGTGCATTCCAAACTATCTTCACGTTCCACCCTTGATGAGACTGTCTTTCCTAATTTTGACAAGCGTCGCCAGGTCAGCAGCTCTGCCCAGGCAGAGCGATGGCAAGAGGTAGCTGAATTTTTGACTACTCACCATCTCGAAACACTCTTTGAGCAACCGGGCGACTATCTGGCTTTATGTTGTGGTGATGGCGTAGCTGAACAGGACTGGGCAAATCGCCTCAGCCCACAATCACAGCATGTTTTTCTTGATAAACAGATCAACCCAACATTCAGTGCTGCCCATCCAGAACTGGAGACCATCCAGGCCCCAGTCTTTGCTTACTTAGCTGAACACGCCCAGCAACCTGAGATGAGACATCGCTTCAGATTGGTTACACTTCTGGGCGTGGAGTATTTATTGATGGACCCAGCTGATCCTCAACGACCTGAGATCTTGAAAGTCGATACGCTAGCCCCGCTACTCGCGAAAGTGACTTCACAACCAGCTCTTGTGGTTATTGCCCCCGCGCCACCACTAAATCAAGCGGTCTGGGCTGCAGCCGGTTGGGAAGTGGCGGAACTGGGACGCCAGGTGACAGTTGCATTCAAGCGGTAGATTGCGACTCGCTTCACAACCTAATCTCGACTATGCTCAACGCCGCCATGCCTGATATAATATGTGCCTGTCACTGCGTGTCAGTACATGGTGCCCATAGCTCAGTTGGTTAGAGCGCCGCTCTGTGAAAGCGGAGGTCGCGGGTTCGAGTCTCGTTGGGCACCCATACGTTTTTCCTCTGGAAATTTCATACCCTGACCGGAAGTTTAAACCCGATTTCAATAAAATAACTATAGTTATTTCCATATTTATATATTAATTCTGCTACAATCTTTCGTATGAGAAAAATAATTGCTGTAGAGTTTATAACAATGGATGGAGTAATGCAGGCTCCTGGTGGATCCAAAGAGGATACAGCTGAAGGTTTCAAATATGGTGGCTGGATGAGTCCTTACTTTGACGAAACTAGTGGAAAAGAAATGGAAATCCAAATGGGGAAGACGTCTGCATTATTGCTCGGACGTAGAACATACGATATTTTTGCAGGCTATTGGCCGGAACACACAGCACCATGGCCACAAGTAAACAAAATTACCAAATATGTAGTATCTAAAACAGTAAAGAACCCTACATGGGAAAACACCGTTGTGCTTAGAGATGTTGAGGAGTTGAAAGAGCTAAAGAAATCAGATGGTCCAGACTTACAAGTGTACGGAAGTATAGATCTTCTTCAGACACTAATGAAACATGATTTGGTAGATGAATTTTGGCTAAAGATATTTCCTATAACTCTTGGCACAGGAAAACGATTGTTTGACCAAGGTACTATACCGGCTGCCTTCAAACTCTTTAAGTCACTTATTTCACCTAGTGGCGTCATCATTGCTTACTATGAGCGTGCGGGTGAAGTCAAAACTGCAGATGTAGAATAAAAAGTTCGAACTTCGTCCAACCATCGACCCACCTTTTAAGCAAAAACTTGGTGCCCCAACCAAGAGTTACGCGACATTCCCCTAAAGAAACTTGTTAGAATAACACTATGGATATCCAAAAATTATTTGGCGTTGAAGGTGCAAAGAAATCTCAAGGTATTACGGTCATCATTGATATTTTTAGAGCTGCTACTGTTTCAGCGTATTTATTGGACAAAGGTGCAAGCAAAATAATCCCTGTCGCTACGAAAGAACAAGCTTTTGGCTACAAAAAAGGAAATCCTAATTCCTTATTGGTTGGAGAAAAACATGGCTACAAGATTGATGGCTTCGATTATGGAAACTCACCTTATGAAATTAGCCATGCAAGTAATATCTTAAATAAAATAGTTATTCACAGAAGTTCAATGGGTACACAAGGAATAGTTAACGCATCAAAGGCAAGTGAGATTATTTTCGGCAGTTTTACTACGAGCTCTGCCATTTTTAAGTATCTCTCTAACAAAAAAACTCAGCCTATCTCCATAGTTGCAATGGACGGTGAAGGGTCTGAAGATGATTTATTTGCTGACCACCTCATTGCGTTGCTTACTAATAAGCAACCAAAGTCGCTTCATGACATTATTGACTACATGAAAAACCACCCTGGGGCAGAGAGATTTTTGGATCCGAATAATCATGAATTTCCTGAACAAGATTTCCATCTTTGTTTAGAATTAGATACATTTGATTTTGTGCCACTACTGCAAGGCGATGCAATTGTTAAACACAACTGATTGATTGCCGAAGCTCGCAACTCAATCAACCAGACCTACATCGCATCATCGAGGACTGCTAAAATACGCTTACACTATGAACTGGATCATCGCTAGCTTGCTCATGTTTCTTGGTTCAGTTGCTCTGTACCTTGGTGTCCGAAAAAGCAATCAGCTGCAAACGCCCCAGCAACTCAACAATCTGGCCATGTTTCTCATCCCAGTGATTGTGTACTTAGCGCTGACGATCAAAACACCCACCAATTTTTCACTAACCCCGTTGCAGTACTTTCTCATCATTATTCAGGGCGTCTTCTTTAGTTATCTGGGCAATTCATTTTCGTTAAAAGGCATTGCGTTTGCGCCCAACCCTGGCTACAGCCTGATTATTTCCAAAAGCTATGTCGTGTTCACAAGTGTTGCCTCGATTTTTCTATTTTCAGCTCCGTTAACTATGCAGTCAGTCGTAGCTATCGGTTTAATCATCGCCTTTTCAGCCTTGATTACCATCGACAAAGCCAAACACCAAACTACCTCAAACACCCTGTGGTTGCCGTACACCATGGGCGCCTTTTTTTGCTGGGGATTTTTGGCGTTAAGTTCAAAGTATCTTCTGAACGTTGGTGTACCCATCCTTTCAAGATTAATTCTGTCAATGATGGTCACAACTGTGCTTATTTTTGGCGAAGTAGTGTACAAAAAAGTGAACTGGAAAAATCTGTCCAAAGACCAGCTCATCACCTTAGTTTTCATCGGTGTTTTTGGCGCCGGTTTTAATTACTTTATGCAAGTCGGGTTTAACTTGGCACCAAATGTCGGCTTCGTAAACGCAGCCAACGCCGCCTCAATCTCTCTGTTAACTTTAATGTCTGCGTACTTTTTTAAAGATGAGCTAACGGTTAAAAAAATGATTGGGGTCGTTGGAGTCACGGCGGGACTGTTGGTGTTGTTTCTCTAGCCAGACGAGCAATAAATTTGACCCATAACAATATTAGTGGTATTCTTGTACCCGTGAAATCAATCTATTCGGCTGCTAGTACCGCTTTTTTTACCTTCTTACACTCTAAGGAGGTTGTGCGGTTGTAGAAAGTAATCACTAACAGTATCACGTACCAAACCTCCTCACGGAGGTTTTTTTGTGCTTTTTAATATGTGCCCGCGGGATTAGTAAAGTTGCATCAAGAGAAAGGAGGTGAAAAATATGAATGAAATTGCAAAAAATATAGGTGACGCATCAGTAACTGTTAAGGCTTATGCTATCAGAGATCCTCTCAGCGATTCCATCGAACAACTGTATGGCGCGCTAGCTCAGCTAGCCACGTCACATGTTGCTTGGGATGACATAAGTGGGAATCAACGTCGCAAGGAACGACGAGAGCAGCTAATGGACGAGTATGTGCTTAAAATTTTGGTGTATATCCAAGCTCAAACACAACCGTTACCACTGAGCAAAGAACAACTGATGCAGTGGACACCAGCAGATTTGTACAGTCTCTATCAAGCTTTAGCAGCAAGTAAGCCTGACATTGCTGATAGCCATTGGCACGGAATCTAAGGTATGTTGTTCTCCCCGCAGATTCTAGACACTCGCGGGGAGAGCAGACCTTGACCTTGCGACCATGCCAGCGGTAAACGCGCGACGTTAATCAAGTCACAAGGTAATCAGCCTGTGTTCTCAACATCTAACCCCAATAGGTCGATGATTTCTTGATTTGAAACCTCATGAAGCTGTGGGTTGTAGTGAACCGCCTGCCAACCTCGTGCTTGAGCTGCTTTCACATGTTCAGGACTATTATCGATGAAGAAAATTGCCTCAGGCTCTACAGCGGCTTGTTTCTCGGCAGCTTCAAAAATCCCCGGATCGGGCTTTTGGTGTCCAACGACACTTGAGTCCACAACAACATTCCAGTCCAGATCAGGTATCAGTTTCTTGGCCGTAATTGAACTCAACATTCGTGGATACATATTGGTCAGCAAACCAACTGCGTATTTCTCTTTGGCCGCGTTCGCTACAGGCCAAATCGAAGGGTTCAACTCAAATCGATTTACAAAATCTTCAAGCATGGAGTAGTTGTCCAATTTTCGATCGAGAACTGCTTCAAAATCACGAATAATGGTATCGACATCACAGTCGACACAAATTCTTTGGCGATACTTTTTCCAAACTTGATCAAAAACAGCGTCTTGAGCTTCAGTCACCCCTAGATCGCGCTTCATCTCAATCCACTTATTGGTGCCTGAGTAATCGAGCAGCAAAACTCCACCCACATCAAAGTACACGTGTTTTACGTTTGTCATTGATTTGATTATACTGGAAGGGAAAGAAAATAAATAAAGAGTCCAGAATCAGTGCATCAAGTTATGACAAAAATTACCTACCTCATTGGCTCAGAAACGGGCACCATCTCTTGGGTCGCTGCCGAGCAATTTGCAGAACTAACTGGCAAAACCTTCCGTCTTGATTCTCTGGCAGCAGTTGATATTGAAAAGATGACCAATCTATCACTAACTGCTAAAATCTTGCTTTCAGCTGTAGCTGGCGCAGTAATTCAACATCTACTTGATAAAGAAATTGAGCCAAGTCAGATTTTTGCTCAAGGTACACTAACAATTCACTATGAAAATCCTCCTCATCGGCGCTAATGGTTATCTTGGGGCTCGGCTGTTTTTGGATTTGAGAAAAAAGTTTGAGGTCATTGGCACGTATCACAAAAGCCAACTCTGTGCCGATTTTATTCAGCTCGACATTACTGATGCACACCAAGTCCGAGAAGTTTTTGAGCAGTATCAGCCTGATATCGTGATCCATCCGGCTAATCATGCCAGTCCACGACCAGCTGCCAATGATCCACAAGGCTATCAAGCACTCAACCAGCAAGCCACTAACCATATCGTGGCCGCAGCCAACACAGTTGGCGCCAAAGTCATCTTTATATCGTCATTTGCCGCTATCACACCGGGTGACATTTACGGCCAGTTGAAAGTGCAGTCAGAAGAAAGTGTTAAAAAAACTACTGCCGGGTATCTCATCATACGCCCATCACTCATCTTGGGCTTGAGTCCAAACACGGAGAACGATCGACCATTCAATCGGGTGCTCAAATGCTTAGACACGAACACGGTCGGTGAGTTTGATACGTCTTGGCAATTTCAGCCCACCTACGTAGGGCATGTATCTGCAGTTATAGACGTGGCAATCAAAAAAAATCTTTTTAATCAAACTATCCATGTAACTTCTCCATCAGTACAGACACAGTACTCGACAGCTAAAGATATCTTGGCCCCATTCGGAGTAACGGTGAAACCAGTTGATAAAGGACTGACACTACCACTGCAAGAGTGTGACGAGCACGAATTAAAGGCACTTGGCCTACCCACCTGCAGCTATCAAGAGATGCTCACTCGTATCCACGAGGAAATCCAAAACCGCTCAGACTATCAGCTGTGAGGCTAGACACACTTAGCTCGGCTACTTTCGCCGTTTGAGAAGCATTAAACCAGCTCCACCCACCACTACCACGGCTCCCACGGCACCGGCGACCACGTAGGGGGAAACCTCTGAACCTTCAGCAGTTACTGCCGCTGGAGTTGGTGTTGGTTGGTCACCATAGGTGCCTACCACTGGAAAACCAGCAAAAACTTCAGTACCGTGTGGAGCGCCTTCCAGTTTACCAGTTAAATCTTGGCCAGCCTGCACGGTGTAGTGAAGGCCACCTTTCCACAAAGCACTCTTGGTGACGTCATAGACTTTACCCTCGAAAGCGTAATACGCAGATCGGCCTTCTTTGCCGTCGTAGCGAGATAGCTCTTCGGCAGTAAAGTGGGGCAGAGCCTCGGTGGTGGCCCCTTTGACTGTTGCAGCCTCAGGTTGAGCCACGCCTGTGTGACCAAACGGCATCAAGTAGACGACTGTCTCAGCTGGATCGAGTGACAGTGCAGAACCAACTTTGGCGGCGTCAAAACCAGCCATCACCACCATCGACATTCGCAAGCTCTCGGTTTGGAGATACATGTTTTGACCGATGTGCCCGGCTTCCAACAAACTTGAACTGACAGCTGACTCACCGAGCGTTTTTTGTGCCTTGCCATACGCTGCGCTCAGCACAAACACAACTGGAGCCTGTTGGGCGCCTGGTTGGACACCAGCGCCACTTAACTTTTGGCCGGCGTCAGCCAGCATTAAACTCCCTAAACTCTGTGTTTTCGGCAAGTACTCATACAAACCTGGCTCCAAACCAGATACGTTTCTAACAACTACAAAAACTGTGAATGGATAGGCACCTCGAGCCGAAGGGGCCGCACGGTGACCAGTCTCCGGATCAGTAATGCCTTGGGCTGACCACAGCAACTGACTCAGTTCGGCCATGGTGACTGGTTTATCAGAAAAATCACGGCGACTGCGTCGTTCTTGGATGGCTTTTTCCAAAGGCATACCCTTGGTAGTGCTGGGTTGAGGCAGTTGAATTGCCTGGGCATATGTTCGAGCCTGGGGCTCAGGGTAGACTTTAGCTTGTTTCGCCTCGTCACTACGACGCAACCACGAACGAAGTTCATTTCGCTTGAAAACGCCGCCTAAGACGAGTAGTAATAAACCTAAGGCCAGGACTGATAAAAATGGGGCCAAGGCAGGGGCTGTAGATTTTTTAGACATACTTTAACGTTAGATCGAATGGTTGGAAACGTCAAGCATAAGAGTGACTTTTGAGAACAGTTTTGTAATTAAAATTACATCAAAAATACCAGCCAACTGGCTGATACAATAACTACATGCTTTCCATGACTACGACTCCCCAAGCTTTTCAGACTGACTCCTTGGCAGAAAATGATGACCATCGCGTTTTCTTTTCGCGGTATGGCAATCCTAAAGGGCCAGCTATTGTTGTTTTGCACGGCGGACCTGGGTCACGCTCCAAGCCTAAACAAGCTAGTGGCTACAACTTAGACAAGTATCAAGTCATCACTTTTGATCAACGTGGCTGTGGTCAAAGCCAGCCCACCGCGCAACTAGCTGCCAACACTACTCAAGACTTGATAGCAGATATGGAGCGCTTGCGAGCTCACCTGCAGCTTGAAACCTGGTTTGTGGCCGGTGGTAGCTGGGGATCAACTCTAGCACTGGCATATGCAGAAGCTCACCCCAACCGAGTCCGTGGCCTACTGCTCAGTGCCGTTTTCTTAGCCCGACCGGAAGATATCGCTTGGTCTTTCACAGGTAATGACGGCGTGGTGAAACTTTTCCCTGACAGTTTCGAACGTCGCACCACCTTTTTGAACACACACGCCACCAATCCAGCCGAAGCTGCACGAACACTGCTGCAAGCTTTGGAGACCGCAGATCTCGATACTGCCAAGCAAATTGTGGCTGGCATTGGTAGCTGGGAAAACAACTTAATGACTGCGCAAGAAGATATTCACTTTGTATCGCCAGACGAAGTGGAGGAGAGTGACATCAACGACGCTAAAATTTGGCTCCACTATGAGTCGAACCACTTTTTTCTGAAACCAAATCAACTGGTCACCGACCTAAACAAAATCAAACACATCCCGACAGTTATTGTCCATGGTCGCTACGACGTGTTGTGCCCAGTAGATAATGCCTGGACACTTCAAAAACAGCTGGAACATGTTGACACCATCATTTTGCCATCGAGTAATCATAAGTTTACCGCCGAAGGTGAAATCGCTCGCAAACTAGCCTTTGGTTGGTTCTTGGATCGAGAAACACGCTCGTCATGAAAAAGCCAACCCCTTTGCCACTACCCAAAGACCGTCGTGCCGAAATTCGATTGGCCCTTCAAGCCTATTTTTTGGACGAACTGGAGATGGAGTTGAGTGATCTCCAAGCGGATCTGTTTTTAGACTTTTTGGCGACCACCATTGGCAATCACTTCTACAATCTGGGTGTGACCGATACTATCGCGGCTATTAAAGACAAAGCATCAGACCTGGTATTATTATTGAGAGACTGAGTTTGATCAGGCCAAAAAGGAAACATCTATGCACCCAGATATTCGCAAATATAACGAAGCCCTTAACAACCCCGATCGAGAAATTTGTGAACAGCTCAGCCAGATCATCGACGAAGCACTACCCAAAGCTGAAAGTAAAATCTGGCATCGGCATCCGGTTTGGTTTTTGGATGGTAATCCGGTCGCTGGTTACGCCAAACTCAAAAAAGATGTGCAACTGCTGTTTTGGAGCGGGCAGTCTTTTGATGAACCTGGTTTAGAGGCGGAAGGTAGTTTTAAAGCCGCCCAGAAACGCTACACCGATGTGAGTCAAATCGTAGCCGCTGACCTCCGTCGCTGGCTCAAAAAAGCTGCCGAGATTCAATGGGACTACAAAAACATTGTTAAAAATAAAGGCGTGCTGAACAGGATTAAGTAGGTTTTGCTACCCAGAAGTGAAAGCGTATAATCCCGCCATAGAACATGATCAATCAATTCACCCAAATCGCTGAGGCAACTGCCCACTATCTGCAAAGCCTTGCCAGGTATATTGAGGATGAAAATAGCTCGGAGATGTCCTATCGGACACCGTTTCAACAATGGCTCGAGTCGGTTTTTAAACGGGAAGATGGTTACCTCGTACAACATGATCAACGCAGTATTGATGGCAACAAACCCGATTTCGTTATCTCTCGGAATAAAATTCCCCTGCTCTATATTGAAGTTAAAAAAGTCGGTGTTGATCTCGAAAAAATTGCGAAGTCCGATCAAGCGACGCGCTATTTTGGTTATACCAATCTGGTCATCACTGATTACTTAACATTCTATCTTTTCAGAAATGGTCACCCGTACGATGAAAGCATCAGTCTTGGAACCTACCATCACGGCACACAAACCGTTCAGCCTCACCCTGAGCAAGGTGAGCGGTTAGCCCGAACTCTAACAGACTTCGTATTTTCGCAAAAAGAACCTATCAAATCAGGTAAACATCTCGCCAAAATCATGGGTGGCAAAGCACAACGTATCAGAGAAAACGTCATAGCCTTTCTTGCTCAACCAAATGAAAAAAATGCCTCACTCTACAAACTCAAACAAGTCATCCAGGATCACCTAGTAGCTGAGCTTGATATACCACACTTCGCTGACATGTACGCGCAAACATTAGTTTATGGATTGTTTGCAGCCCGCTATCAAGACAGCACCCTTGAGAGTTTCACTCGCCAAGAAGCGCGCGACCTGGTTCCTCCCAGCAATCCATTCTTGCGACATTTCTTCGATCATATTGCGGGGGCCAACTTCCCACCTCGCCTAGATGTTATTGTGACAGAGTTGTGTGACGTTTTCTCGCACGCAGATGTGAATGCACTCATCAGTAGTTACTACTCAAAAAGTCAAACAGAAAATTTTGATGAAAAAGATCCGATTATTCATTTTTATGAAGATTTTTTGAGCGAGTATGACGCGGCTAAAAAAGTAGAAATGGGTGTGTTTTACACACCTCAGCCAGTGGTGAAGTTTATTGTGCGTGCTGTTGACGAGTTGCTCAAAACAGAATTCGGGCTGAACAAGGGTCTAGCCGATTCCTCCAAACGGAGTATTCGAGCCGATCTTCAAAACGCCAAAGGTAAAATTGTCAAAGGCAACAAGGAGTACCACACCGTTCAAGTTTTGGACGTGGCCACCGGCACTGGCACTTTTTTGAATGAAGTCGTCCAGCATATTCATCAGCAATTTGCCGGTCAAGAAGGTTTATGGCCCACCTATGCCGCCACAGAATTGCTGCCACGACTTCACGGCTTTGAGTTAATGATGGCTTCATATACCATTGCTCATTTAAAGCTTGGTTTAACTCTACGACAAACAGGAGTCAAAGATTTTCCTGGTCGCCTGGGAATCTATTTAACAAACACTTTAGAAAAACCCGTTGATTACGCACCCCAGCAAGCTTTGTTTGGCTTGCTCGACAGTATTGCTGAAGAAAGCCGACAAGCTTCCCGCATCAAAAGTGAGGTCCCTGTTATGGTAGTTATTGGAAACCCACCATACTCAGGTGTATCGCAAAATATGTTCTACACAGAAAGTGACGCATACCGTGTAGAGCCCGGTGGTCATCAAAAATTACAAGAACGCAAACACTGGCTAAATGATGACTATGTGAAGTTTATTCGATTCGCCGAAACAATGATTGAAAAAAATGGCAATGGTATCGTAGCCATGATTACCGCGCATGGATACATCGATAATGTAACTTTCAGGGGTATGCGATGGCACTTGCGAAACACATTCGATGAAATCTATGTCCTTGATTTGCACGGCAATAGTAACAAAAAGGAAACGGCGCCTGATGGTAGCAAGGATGAAAACGTCTTTGATATTAAAACTGGGGTCTCTATTTTAATCGGGGTGAAACGTCAAAATAGTAAACCCAAAAAGAAGTTAGCCACCGTTTACAAAGCCAATCAGTTTGGTCTGAGAAAAGAAAAGCTCGCATTCCTCAATACAGCGTCATTAACTGATGTGGCCTGGGAAGAATTAAAACCTGAAGTCGAAACTTGGTTGCCTGAAGTTGCTGGCAAAAGTGACTACACTACAGGAATTAACTTGGCAGAGCTCTTTCCATTGAACACCACTGGCATCGTCACAATGGGTGATACATTCGCTATTGCAAAACATAAATCAGAACTGACTTCCAACATTACAAACTTTTTAAACCAGCAAATTTCAGCTGAAGAGCTAAAAACACAGTTTGGCCTAGGTAAAAATTATGGTCAGTGGATAAACACTAACAAAGCAAAAATAGAGTTTGATCAACAGAAAATTGTTCCCATACTTTATAGACCGTTTGATCTCCGCTACACCTACTTTGATGGTAACCTGATTTGGCGACCTCGACACAAAGTTATGTCTCAATTCTTAGCAGGAGACAATATTGGCATTGGTTTTTCTCGTACAGTAACAGGTTCATATGCCTGGAATGACGTGCAAGTAACCAGACATGTTACCGAGTTTGGTTACATGGCCACGCGGGTTGGGAACGGGGCACCCGTTGCGCCGTTATATATTTACTATCCTGATGGCACCAAACAAGCCAATCTTGATCCCAATATCTGGACTAAACTATCAAACATCGCTGGCAAAAACACTACCGCGGAGGAAGTGCTTGACTATGTTTACGGTTACCTCCATTCACCTTCCTACCGAGCCAAGTTTGCACCTTTTCTGAAAACCGACTTTCCTCGTGTGCCATGGCCAAAATCAGCCAATCAATTTTGGCAAATCGTCGAACTAGGCACTCAATTACGCAAATTACATCTACTCGAAGCAACGAACCAGCTTACCATTGAAACTACCTATCCCATCACTGGTGACAACACTGTAGCTAAATATGAGTTTGAACCAGCAACACAGCGAGTTTGGATCAATGATGAGCAGTACTTTGGCAATGTGAGCCACATCGCATGGAAAATGTTTATCGGTGGCTATCAGCCAGCACAGAGATGGTTGAAGGATCGTAAAGGTGAAAAACTAGATGCTAATGATCTGGCCCACTACCAAATTATGATTGCTGTTTTAAAACGTACAGAGGAACTGATGCATAAAATTGATGCTGTAATAAGTTCAACAAATTGAAATAATGAGATCCGTATGAAACAAGAAATCAAAACCCCCAACGCCCAAAGTGCTCCAGGGCTCCTGTCGCAAGCAATTGTGGTAGGGGACTTCATCTACACAGCTGGTTTTATCCACATGACGCCAGATGGCAAGGTTATTGACGGCACACCAGAAGAAAAACTCAGCCAGGTTATGCTCAATATTCAAACTGTGCTTGAAGCTGCAGGGGCGACCTTATCTGATGTCGTCAAAGTGACACTCTATGTCACCGACATCTCCATACTGCCAACAATAAATAAACACTATGTGACATACTTCAGCGAACCTTTTCCGGTCCGCGAAGCGATCTGTGTCAAAGCATTGCCCCTTGGTGCTAGTATTGAAATGAGTGTAGTTGCGTACAAGAAAGCCACTTCATGACCATCGCCATCCTCTCAGACACCCACGACAACACGCCGGCTATAGTCTGGATCATCGAGTACCTCAACGAGCATCATATTGAGGTTGCCCTTCACGCAGGGGACATGATTAACCCAGGGATTCTCTTCCGCTTTCGCGACCACTACCAGGGCCACCTCCACTTCGTGTTTGGCAACAATGATGGGGAACAGGCTATCGCCATTCGCCGATCGGCTGAAGCAAAGAACTTGACCTGTCATCTGCATGAAATGCGTCTCGAGCTGGAAGGCAAAAAACTGTTCATGAATCACTACTCTAGTATGAGTGAGTCGGTCGCCAAAGGCGGCGAGTTTGATGTCTGCATCGGTGGACATGACCATCAATATCGCGTTGTACCGCACGGTTCGTCACTCTTCATCAATCCAGGCAACACTGTTACCAAAGATAAATGGTTACCACAAGCAGCCGACGAGGAAAGTAGTTTTGTGCTTCTTGACTTGACCACACTCAAAACAGAGCGAGTGATGGTTCCCACCCAACTATGAACACCGATAAGTTTGCCTCCACCAACGATGTCTACAACCAGCATGCGGCTCAGTTTGTGCAGCACTTTGAGCGGAAGCTAGACACCACTGAACTGGATGCCTTTCTCAAAGGTGTCCCGGCTGGCGGGTACATTCTTGATGCGGGCTGCGGCTCAGCCCGTGACGCTGCCTATATGATCAGCAAAGGGTACCGAGCACTTGGCATTGATTTGTCGGAAGGTTTACTGGCTGAAGCTCAGCGTCTACACCCCGAAGTGCCGACGCAAGTCATGAGCCTAACTAACATTGATTTCCCATCAGACACGTTCGATGGTGTGTGGTGTAAGGCAGCACTGCTGCACTTAGACCGAGCCGACATTCCGCACGTCCTGAAGTCTTTTGCAAACATTCTCAAACCAGGCGGCAAACTCTTTATTCAAACCAAAGCTGGCGAAGGAGAAGGCACCCAACCCGTCCCATTTGACCAAAAGTTGACTCGTTACTTCACGTTCTTCACGCTTGATGAACTGCAATTGCTCGTCCGTGATGCAGGTTTCCGGATCACCGAGGCGTATGACTTCAATGGTCAAGCCAGAAACATGATTTCTCGTGACCAAGACTGGGTAGTGATTCTAGCTAAGAAAGACTAAATGTGGTTATTTTTAGCGCTTTTGGCTGGTGGACTTTACACACTACAAGGTTTGTTAACCCGAGCAACTCTCAAAGGCAATCAAGATGCCTGGGCTTTTTCGTTTTATTTTAGTGCAGTTGGCGCCTTAACTGCGCTACCATTCATGGTCACGCGGCCGCAGCTCAGTTCACAACCAATTCACTGGGTTCTTTTAGGACTAGTCTGTGTCTTAATTGTCATTCAAAACTATCTCAACTTTCGAGCCACCAATATCCTAGAAGCATCAATTCAAGGCTCAGTTACAAAGTTTCGCTTACTATGGATACTGATTATTGGTGTAATCTGGCTTGGTGAGTCACTAACACTCTGGAAAGTTCTCGGCACACTGTTGACCATAGCTGCGGGCGTTGTTATTTATTTTCGGTCAACCAAAATTGACTCAAGGCAAGGTGTTTTGCTAACACTGGCTGCTACTGTTTTATATGCGGTGGTAATTGGATTGTATAAGTTTTTGTTCGCTGGCTTTGGCTCAGACACTTTAACATTTTTTATTTTTGCGATTCCAGCTGCTATCAACTTGGTAGGTATGCCAAATGCCCTCCAGCGTGTTACCACCATGGCTCAGCAACAAGGCCGTATAGTTTTGCTGGCTACCTTTTTCGGTGGCCTAGCCAACTTGGCCATGAATCGTGCTTTGTCTGTTGGGGAAGCCAGTCGAGTGCTAGTAATTATTGAGGCTTTTTTGATTGTGTTGTTATTAGGAGAGCATCTGTATCTTAAAGAAAGTGGTGACCTAAAACGGAAAGTGGTCGCGGTGGCGCTAGCCACAATAGGCGCAGTCTTGATTCGTCTTTCAAATTAGCAACACACAACATAGCAGAGCTTGCTAGAATAGCTCCATGTACCTCGACTTCATCTCTCAAACTCTGACCCAAGCAAATGAAATTGCACTTGAGCATTTTGGCCATGTCATAGCTAGTCCAAAACCCGGTGATAATAATCAAGTTCTGACCGCTGCAGACCTGGAAGTTGGTCGCTTTATCATCGATCAAATTACCCAGCATTACCCCGAACACAACATTATTGACGAAGAGGCTGGAGTGATTGACCACGGACACCAGCTGACTTGGGTAGTTGACCCAATTGATGGCACCAGTAACTTTGCGGCCGGCTTGCCCACCTACGGTGTTATGATCGGACTACTCGACGGGGCTAAGCCCATTGCTGGCGGTGTTAGCTTACCTAGTTTTAATGAACTATACCTGGCTGAGCAAGGCCAAGCCGCTACCTGCAACGGGCAGCCAATTCGTGTCACTCAGCAAGCTGATTTGCCCAAAACCCTCGTGGCCTATGGCGTCGATGGTCACCAAGAGGAACCAAGCCGTACCCAACAAGAGGCTAAGTTGCTTGGCGAGATCATTCTCCAGATTCGCAACTTGCGCAGCACTAATAGTGCCTATGATATGGCCCATGTAGCAGACGGCAAGTACGGAGCCTTCCTCAACCAAACCACCAAGATTTGGGATAATGTGGCTATCCAGCCTATCATCGAAGCAGCCGGTGGCGTGGTCACTGATTTCTGGGGTCAACCTATCGATTACTCACAGCCTCTGACCAAAGCTAATCGCAACTTCACTATCTGTGCTGGCGCTCCAGCACTTCATGCTCAACTACAGAAAATAATCGCCGGCCACCCGCTCGAGTAGCATCCACTTACGTGCTGGGAGCAGTCCCGTAGATAATCACCTCTGTGCCTGGATTTTCCTCAGTGGCTCGGATCGAGCGTTTGTCACCCACATCTGGGTTTGCCCAGTAGTAGAGTTGTTCGGCTTCTTCGGTCTTCATGTTCACACACCCATGACTCATCGGAGTCCCAAAGTTACTGTGCCAGTAGGTACCGTGGATGCTGAATCCACGAGAAGCAGCAATCTCATCGTTACTAAAAAACATCACATAGGGCACGTTGGGCAAGTAATAATAGGTATTTCGCTCTTTGCTGCCACCTTCCATTTTGGTGGCTCGAAACTTGCCCCAGATCTTGAAAGTACCGGTCGGTGTGCGGCCCCATTTGCCAGTTGAAACCAAAAATTCATAAACCTTCTGATCACCTTCGTAGGCGTAGAGCTTTTGTGAACTCAGGTCGACCTCAATCCGCTTTGGTGTGTCACTTTCACCCAACACTTGGGTAGGAGGATGCGTATAGCTGGACTCCGGAGGAGACCATACTTGATGACCTAAAAAAGTGCCCGCCAACTGGGTTGGGTCAAACTCTCCAGTCAAAGCCAAAGGATCAATAGGAACTTGAGGTATATGATCAGCGATCACCGGTGATTGTGATCGAAATGACTGAAACGCCAAAGCCACAGCAGCTATGATTACTCCGATAATGATCCACCAGCGTTGGTGTGAACTTGGCATTGAAAATTAGTATGCCGGAATTATGTGGTTTTGCCAAGCCAAAGTTAACTCGAAAGATTGCTATAATGCCATGACATGGCAAATACCTTACCGTTCCAAGTTCTCGAACAATTAACTAAAATTCGCCAAGACCTAGCCATCACAGAACTACTCACCCCCAGCAATCTCGATGAGGTACGTCGAGATTTTTTAGCCAAACCAACACAGAATCCTGTCTTCAAGTATGAAGAAGTACCCACGCAAAAATTGACGGAGCAGCTTCGGATTGTTACCAGCCTGGACATCCCAGAAATAAGTAACCTTGAAACCTGGCTTGTTTCTCGAAAACACTTTGAAGTTCGGACTTATTTAGAGTTATTACTCTACCGCGGTCAATCTGAGTTTGGCCATATTTCTGAACAACTCTTTAACTGTCACTTTTCGCCGATAATGCTTGAACATGCCAAACAGGATGCGCAACTACCAGTGAGCGACACTGAATCAGAAACATATCAGCCCATGGAGCTCATACAAAAAATTCAGGAGTACCTGCTACGTTACAACATAAACGACTGGCAGATAGCCGTTTCTACATCGAGTGATTTCTACATCAGAGTCAAAAGCACCAATAAAACAGTCTGGATCGGAAATCACCCACAATTTGTCTTTAGCAGTCTCGATACAACTTTAGCTCACGAAATTGATGGTCATGTCTTGAGAGCTGTGAATGCTGCTCAACAAAGCGCTATGTTACTGACCAAAGCCCTGCCACTTTATATAAAAACCGAAGAAGGCCTGGCCTCGTTTTTGGGAGATTACTGTGCTGACAATGGCTCTCAGGCACGCAAACATCATGCCATCAAGTATCTTGCTGGACATTTAGCAAGAGAAGCTTCGTTCATCGATGTTTTTGAATATATGGTAGCGGCTGGCCTATCTCCTGATCTTGCTTTCCAACGAACATTTCGACTCAAACGTGGGTACAGTGATAGCAGCCAGCCAGGTTGTTTCGCTAAAGAAGCTATGTATTATGAAGGCTTACAAGAAGTTAAACAATTTCTCGACACAGGTGGGGATGCTCAATTACTGTATGTTGGGAAAGTTGGCTTAGCGGATTTGCCCTGGATCAGGACTAGCCAAAAGAACATTATCCCAACTCGGCTCACCAATTATCTCAAAACTCGGTAGTGCAAAACGAGGGTCCCCTGGTCATTGAGCTGCTGTGTCTCCAGCAACTCAAGCTGCACCTGGTGAGGCAGACTTGCGAGATGTTTCCCCGTACCAAAGACTTTAGGTTCAACTGTCAGGTAAAGGTCGTCGACTAATCCGGCTGCTAAAAAAGCAGAGTTCAAAACACTCCCTCCCACTAAGAGAATTTGGGTGTACCCAGCCTCGGTCAGCCGGCGTAACAACTCACTTGGTGTTTCGTCACTAAACTCGAGCTGCCCTGGGACCATTTTTGCCTGCCACTCAGCCGGCCGCTGAGTCATGACAACTCGAAGAGTGCTGGGCTGCAACTGTATCACGTCAGCCGCGGCCAAATACGTCCGACTACCCATAATAATCACGTCAGCCCGGTCCTTGAGTGCCACAAAATGGGCTTGATCCTCAGGTGAGGCCCAGAGATAGACGCGGCCATCATCGTGCTTCGTGATGTGCCCATCAGCACTACTGACCATGACTAGGGTAACTTTGGAGGGTATCACTGTTGTGCTCACAGTCCCCATTGTATCGCACCACCCACTCCAGCTCTTTTTCAGTTTCAATTGTTATTTTTATTACATACTTGTTGGAACGTGCGCTACTAGGCACGTTTTATGTTGCAGAAAGGTCACATGCAGTTCAAAAACCTCACCCCAATCGCTACTATTTTTGCCTGTGCGCTTTTCCTCGCAGCCTGTCAGCTTCCACCCAATTTGTCCAAAGATACGTCAGAAAAAACTACCCAAGAACAATCACAAGTCGCTCCTACCACCAAAGAACTCTCTGTCAAAACCAGTTACACCAACCCTGGTGGCAGTGACGAGGTTGGTTTCACTCTCGTGGTTGATAGCACAGGGGTGATTACCGATGCCAAAACGGAAACTTTGGCCACCAATCCCACGTCATTAATTCGCCAACAAAGTTTTGCCGGTGAACTACCAACCGTCCTCAAAGGCAAGAAGTTAAGTGAACTGTCCCAAATCGACAAAGTCGGTGGCTCATCGCTGACCACGGCGGCGTTTAACCAGTCACTCGACCAACTCAAAGCACAGTTATAATCACTATCCATGCAAACATATCGGTTTGAAAGTATGGGGACCGGGTGGTCGATAGCTATCGATCATGACCAAGTTCCCCAATCGCTTTGGACCCAATTGCACGAGACTAGTCGAGAGTTTGACCATCAGTTCTCGCGCTTTATAGCTGACAGTGAGGTTTCCCAGTTTCGTGGGGCAACTGCTGGCACATACCAGGTGTCACCCATGCTAGCGGAGTTGTTAACCCAAGCCGACCAACTCCGCAGTTTAACAGGCGGTAAATTTGATCCAGCCATCGGTCGTTTACTGGAAAAGGCTGGCTACGACCCAACGTATAGCTTTAAACCTCAGAACGAGACTGAACCATTTTCACTGCCAGTCTGGAGCATTGAAGGCCAGACGTTGACCATCGATGGTCCAGTGGTCTTAGATTTGGGCGGCACCGGCAAAGGGTTTTGGATTGATCAGTTGGCTCAACAGTTGAGGACAGCCGGGTTCGAATCATTCCTTGTCGATGGGGGCGGAGACATGATGGCCACCCACAAACGCGACGGCTCAGCCTGGCGAGTTGCCCTTGAATGGCCAGGTGAGGCTGATCGAGCGATTGGGGTGGTCGAGTTACAAAACCAAGGCCTGGCGGTCTCAGATGTTTTCAAACGCCGCTGGGGAAGCTGGCACCATTTGGTAGATGTGGCACACCAGCAACCCGTTCAACGCGTCGCCTGGGCAGCGGCCGTTGCCCCAAGTGCTTGTTTGGCAGATTGCATGACCTCTGTTTTGACCCTTTGTTCAGCTGCCATCTACACAACTGCCGCCCAACAGTTTTCAGCCCAGTACTTGGTCATATCATCAGAGAATCAACTCAACGTCAGCCCGAACTGGACCGGGGAGCTGTTTTAGTCATCTGATTAGATGTCAGGCTGACAGTCAGCCCTACGTCAAGCTTGTCTGGCACGAATACCCTATAGTCATGACTGTTCAACTGAACAGAAAGGACATATGGTTCTCAAGCCAGCCGAACTCGAATGTCAAACTCAAGCACTCATGTCTTGGTATGCCGACTTACAACGCATCCAAAAAGATATTGCCCCCATCGACTTTCTCCAATATGCACTCGCTAGATTGGAGAATCTATGCCAGTTGCCCGTTCCAAAAGAAACGCTCGTGGAAACAGTGCTGAGTAATCTAGAAAGCACTTCCTTTGCCTATCCTGATGTTGAAACTGCACTCCAAAATCTCACACAGCTCGGTGACGAAATTTTAATCTGGACCCAAGGTAGTTACGACGCTCAACTGAATAAAGCGGCAAACTTGGGGTTCGCGGCCGAAACTATGGATACCAACTATCCCGACGTGTATTTGCTCGGTGAACATTTGGCTTGTATCTCTACGGACAAAATTGCATCTTTAAAACCATTCGTGGCTAGCCAGTTGAATTTAGCTGAAAATAACAAACCACCTATCTTTCTGATTATCGATGACAAACTGGATACACTTCTGAAGGTCACCGAACAAACCCGTTCGCAAGGTGCCCTGGTGTGCGCCGTCTGGATGCGCCGACCCGACGGTAGTTATCGTGACAAGGTTCCGACGCACATTCAACCCGACCAGCTAGCGCACATACTGAAACAACACCACATTGTGCCAGTGGAAAACCTGAGCGAGTTTGTTGAGTTGCGCCGGCGCTACGGAGCCGCACATCAAGACCAAGCATTCCGGGTTGTGGACGTGGTTGACCTCGATCACACCACCTTTCAAACTGTTACCCACCGGCGAGCCATGTGTCAACAACTCTGTTGGGCACTAGCCGAACAGGGTATAATCCTGGAATGGCAGTAACCCCCCAGTTCCCAAAAGATCGCATTGGCAAAGATGTGATCGGAGTCGGGGTCGGAGCCGCTATTTTCAATGACGAAGGCAAAGTCCTGCTAGCGCTGCGTGGCCGTCGAGCCAAAAATGAGGTCGGCAAATGGGAAATCCCCGGTGGAGCAGTTGAGTTTGGCGAGAAACTGGCCGAGGCTTTACAGCGCGAGATCAAAGAGGAAATTGGGGTCGAGATTGAAGTTTTGGAACTGCTCCAGGTTTGCGATCACATTTTACCCGATGAAGGTCAGCATTGGGTGTCACCGACATACATCTGCAAAATTGTTTCCGGCACACCAACCGTTAAGGAACCTGAGAAATGTGAACGGCTGGCTTGGTTTAGTATTAGTGAGGCAGCTGAGTTGCCACTCTCCAAAGTTACCCAAGACGATATCGTTATTTTGCAACAGCGAGGCCGAGGCGCATGAAGTATAAAGTTTTTATTTTTTGCCCAGATGATCAAGCACTGATTCAAAAGTTAATCACGGTAGCGAGTGAGGCTGGAGCCGGCGTGATGGGGGACTACACTCAAACAGCTTTTATTAACCGCGGACAAGGTACTTGGCTGCCTGGACCAAATGCCCACCCACATATTGGCAAAGTTGGCGAGGTCAGTCTCGTGAATGAAGCTAAGATTGAGATGGAGTGTGAAGCTGAACACGTCACAGCAGTTTACGAAGCAGTTAAAGCTGCTCATCCTTACGAAGAACCCGGGATTGAATTTTTTGCTATGACAGACCCGTATCATTCATAGTAGCCATAACGCCTATGTCCATCTCCCCCCAACTCAAAGGCTTTCTAGCACTTTTAGCATGTGCAGTGCTGTTTGGGATTTTTGGCATCTTCGTTCGCTTTTTAAACCATGACTTTACCGCCTACCAACAAATCGCTTTTCGCAATGTAATTGGCGCCGCAATCGCAGCGAGTTTGGTGCTATTCACACGGCAATCTTTTGCGTCAATCAAAAAGATTCCGACCAAGTTTGTACTAGCGTATATGGTGTCTTTTCCAATAACAGTTGTACTCTACACTCTGGCCGTGCTTTCCACCAAAATTGTTACCGCCATTTTCGCACTCTACATGGGCGGCTTGCTCGGATCGCTGCTTTTAGGAATAGTCTTCTTTAAAGAAAAAATCACCAACTTCAAAGTAGCGAGCTTGTTGTTAGTCACAATCGGTTTCATTGTGTACGCATACCCATTTGAAGGCGGCATTTTATCACTAGGCTTTTTGCTGGGCTTTTTATCGGGAGCTATGGATGCAGTGGCGAACAGTTTCCGGAAATACCTGGCTGGCAAAGTTGACCGTATGGTTTTAGTGGTTTTACAAATGATTGGCGGCATCGCTGTAGCGGGCAGCTTTCTCGTACTCACTCAGCAACTAACCCTTCCCAACATCTCACCTTTATCCTGGGTAGTGGGTACTATTTTTGGCTTTTCAATCGTGGCGATTTCCTATCTGACGCTGATCGGATTTCAAAACTTTGATCTTAACTTAGGGACCGTGGTTTTATCGTCCGAAATTTTCTTTGCGTCACTCTTCAGCTTGCTATTCTTCGGCGAACAAGCTTTGCCAAATGAATTGTTGGGCGGAGTGTTAATTATCTTAGCTACCGTGGTAGCCAACCTCAGCATCGAGAAAGAAAGTTGGTGGCATCGCCAGTGGAGGCGAGCAACTGCTTCGTTAAAACTACCTGTCTAACCAGCCGAATTCCGAGTAAAACTCGCCTTTTTGAACTGATAACAGCGCCGCTTTGACGTAGGGGATTATGTTGTCAGGTAGCTCGTCAATGCTGCTCCAGCGCAACTCATTGCACTTGTGTGGCTCACCGATGATTGGTTCACCAGTCCAATCATGGCAACTCATAAAAAAATCGATGCGTTCATCGCTTCCCAACCGGTGCATAACGTGACTACAGTGCAGCTGGCTCGGCAACAACTCAAGACCGATTTCTTCGCGGGCTTCTCGAAGCATAGCGGTTGTGACAGTTTCGTTGCCGTCCAAATGTCCGGCCGGCACTGAAAACTTGCCATCTTCATACCCCGTTTGGAAACGTCGAGCCAATAAAACTTGCTCACCCTTAAATAAAAATAAATGCACCGCAACTAAAGCTTGGAAACGAGTGGGCGAAGCAACCTCATGTAACATGGTGTGCATTTCGAAGCAATTCAACTACATTTGGCTGCAGTTGAGACAAACTATTTTCGGTGAGTGACAACCAAGTCACTTCTACGATGTCTGCTTGGGTGGGTGGCAACAACTCACCTTGAAGTTCCGCTTTATAAAAAACCTGTAACGCCTGATAAAACTGGTGTTCAGCTTGGTGAAAAAACCAATCTTGTTTTATCCCAAAAACATCACCTAGTCTGAACTTGGCTCCGGCTTCTTCCAAACCTTCTCGTTCAACTGTCTCAGTCAAAGTTTCGCCAAGTTCGACACCACCACCAGGAACATCATAGTATGTTTGCCAGTTATGTTTGACGACTAGTAACTGATTATCTCGAATCACCACTGCATACGCGGACACACGCCACTTCACCGGCGAACCATCATAGGGAATGACTTGGTGATGAGCATCAACAAAAGTTCGATTGGAAAAATCGTTCATCCACCGATTCTATCAGACCATGTGGCTGGGTTGGGAACTAGCGCTGAGCGACTGAGAGATCACGCTTGCGCAGTCGCAAGTTAAGCGGCGTCACTTCCAACAATTCATCTGGAGCCAAGAATGTTAAGCACTGCTCCAGTGACATTTTAACTGGGGGAGTCATTCGAATAGTCGCATCAGCCGAACTTGCGCGCATGTTGGTGAGTTTCTTGCCCTTCGTCACGTTCATGAAAATATCTTCTTTTTTTGCGTTTTGACCGACGATCATACCCATGTACACTTCGGTACCTGGTTCAATAAACGTTACGCCACGCTCTTGGGCTTTCTGCAAACCATAACTCAAAGCGGCTCCAGTTTCAGCAGCTACCAATACACCGTTGCGCATCCATGGAATGTCGTCACCCTTTGGCCGATATCCAAGTGGCAAGCTGTGCACCACTCCCATACCAGAAGTTTGGGTCAAAAATTGACTACGGAAACCGATTAAGTGACGAGTGGCAATCTCGTACTCAAATCGCATGCCGGTTTTTTGTGGCTTCATGTTTTTGAAAATTGCCTTGCGTTGACCCATCTCAGTGGTCACTACACCTGTAAACTCTTCCGGCACCTCAATGGTGATGGCTTCCCATGGTTCTTCAACACCTTCGGCACCATCTTTGAAAATAACTTCAGGACGTGAAACTGAGAACTCAAAACCTTCGCGACGCATCGTCTCAATCAAAATTGAAAGATGCAACTCACCACGACCTGACACAATGAAACTGTCGGCACTCGCACCTGGTTGCAAGCGGAGACCAACGTTAGTTTCAAGTTCCTTTTGCAAGCGTTCTAAAATTTGTCGAGAGGTGCTGTACTGACCATCTCGGCCCACAAACGGTGAGTTCGAAACAGCAAACTGCATCTGAACTGTAGGTTCGGCAATCGGCAGAGGTGGCAAAGCATCTTGTTGATCTAACGATGTCAGTGTGTCACCAATTTTGGCAGCGCCAAAACCAGTCAAAGCCACGATATCACCAACGCCAGCTTCGCTGACTTCAACTCGACCTAGACCCTGGTGCACAAAAACGTAATCTGCCCGAGCCTGACCTACCATTGCATGGTTGTGCAAAATTGCCAAAGGCTGCCCCTTGGTCACTTTGCCGCGCTGAACCCGACCAATCACGTACTTACCCTTGTAGTCATCGGCATCTAAACTAGTGACTTGAAACTGGAAACCACCTTCCAAAGTACCAGTGGGTGCGGGAATGTGTTTAATGATAGCCTCAAATAATGGCTGTAAACTTTCACTATCAGTTATTTTCAATGATTGATCAGCTTGTGGTTCGAGCTGATAACCTGCAACGCCAGAACGACCGACTGCGTAGATAACTGGAAAGTCGAGCTGATCTTCCGTGTGGGCCAGCTCCAAAAACAAATCATTCACTTCTTCCAAAACTTCGTTGACACGTTGGTCTTTGCGATCTACTTTGTTGATCACCACAATCGGGCGCAAACCAATCGACAGTGCCAAGTGTAAAACGTAACGGGTTTGTGACAACACACCTTCAGAAGCGTCGACCAGCAACAAACAGCCATCGGCCATGTTGAGAACACGTTCTACTTCACCACTAAAGTCTGAGTGACCAGGGGTGTCGAGAATGTTGACCTTGTAACCATTCCACTCGACGGCGGTGTTCTTGGCTAAAATAGTCACGCCACGCTCACGCTCCAAGTCGTTACGATCCAGAATAGTTGTCTGGGTCATCTCACTTTGGTGCGCCGCAAACACATGGGCCTGTTTGAGCAGACCATCAACCAAGGTAGTTTTGCCGTGGTCGACGTGGGCGATAATTGCGATATTTCGCAATTGAGCAGTTGTTAGCATCCGGATATTGTATCGAAAAATACGGTTTGAAGCAAGCTAAGGGTGTTTAACTACGTTTATGCACCTCCACGATCTCCCCGCCTTTGCTCGACCACGAGAGAAATTGTCACTCACTGGGGGAGACGGCTTGAGAACCGCTGAACTGCTGGCTATTCTGTTACGCACTGGTTATCGGGGTCAAAACGCCATTCAAGTGGCTGAGAAACTCTTACAACGCTTCACTCTGACTGAGTTGGCCGAATTACCACTGCCGGATCTCGCGAAACTCAAGGGTGTAGGTCCGTCGAGAGCCGCCACCATCAAAACAGCTTTTTATCTCGCCCAGTTACTGTCCCAACCCACACCGCGGCAAACTATTCATCAACCTGAGGATGCCATCAAACTCTGTCACGATCTCATCACAAAACGCCAAGAACACGTGATAGGGCTGTATCTTGATGCCCGGCACCAACTGTTGCAGCGGCAAACTATTACGGTAGGAACTGTTGACAGTAGCCTGCTTCACCCAAGGGAAGTATATGCATTGGCTTTGGAAACACGCGCAAGTGGGGTAATCATTATCCACAATCATCCCTCGGGCAACCCCGACCCATCGGCTGAAGATCTGGAAGCCACTGACAAACTAACTGCAGCAGGAGAGGTTTTGGATATCCCTTTGTTTGATCACTTGATCATCGCAAAAGACGGTTGGCGCAGCTTGCGACAGCTAGGACATATATGTTAGAACCCAGCTATGCCATCCTGGTCTGAGCTTGTTGGTTTTCTGAGCTACTACGGCTTCACGCCCGAAAGTGTGACACCTCTGGTGGTTGTGGGATATGTGCTTTACACGCTCATCAATCGACGGTTGTCGCAGGTTAAAGATCGAACTGATGAAATTGAAAAGTGCGTGGTGGAGTTACAAGGCGTTTTACGCAATAAATATCAACTCCAGTTTCAGCAAAGTGTGGCGAATAAGTATGGGCAAGCACACAGCCCCATCGTCCTCAGACCAGAGTTTCGAAGGTTCATCATCGAACCTGGTTTAGCGGATCAAATTAAGGCTAAGCTACCCGCATTGATCAGCCTCTTAAAAGAGCTTAACCCCCAAACTGGCCTCGATGCGCAAGATTTCATCACCGGTCTCATTTTGTCAGACGAAATCAATCAGTACCTCGATTTAACCAAGTATAAGCAGTACCTCTATGAACAAGGTAAGACTTCGGAAGATGCTGCGGGCATCTTGGCACTCTATCTGTTTGAGACATTAATTCCAGAGCTCAACCTACCAGAAAGTGCTACGGAGTAACTACCCGGTAGTCGGGTATAATGACGGTTATGGTTAGTGATCCTTACAGCGCCACTTGGGTTTCTCACTCATCCATGAGTGATTTTTTAAAGTGCCCTCGCGCATACTTTCTTAAAAATGTTTACAAAGATCCCAAGACCCGCCACAAGATCACTATCATGGGTCCGGCTTTAGCTCTGGGACAGGCCGTGCATGAAGTTATCGAAAGTTTATCCACTATACCCACCAACGATCGTTTCAAAACCTCACTCATTGAACGCTACGAGCAGGTCTGGCCAAAGGTCAGTGGCAAACTAGGCGGCTTCCGATCAACTAGTCAAGAACACGAGTACAAAGAACGCGGAGCGGCAATGCTACGCCGGGTCATGCAGTATCCTGGTCCCGTCAAAAATTTAGCCGTTAAAATTAACCAAGACTTGCCTCATTACTGGTTATCACCAGAAGATGAAATTATTCTCTGTGGCAAAATTGACTGGCTCGAGTACCATCCTGATACTGACTCTGTGTCGATCATCGACTTCAAAACCGGTAAAGGGGAAGAGGACAGCAACTCGCTCCAGCTGCCTATTTACCGGCTATTGGTCGCTAACACCCAAAAACGCGCCGTAGAAGGAGCCTTTTACTGGTACCTCGATCGTGATAACCAGCTCACACCGCAGGAATTGCCAGATTTGCATGAAGCACACCGCCAAGTCCTCGACGTTGCCAAAAAAATTAAGGTTGCTCGCAAACTCCAAGTCATGAAGTGTCCAAAAGGTGAAGGTGGCTGTTTTGCCTGCCGACCGCTGGAGGCAGTACTTCGTGGTGAGGCTGAACTGGTCGGTACCAATGAATACCGGACAGACATCTACATCCTCAACCCTAGCTCACCCTCAGGTGAGACTGCAGACAGTCAAGTTCTCTAGAAACGTTGTGTGAACACCAGCTACATGCGGTAACTTAAACCACCCAAAACCGCTGCCATCACAATCACTGAAGCCAGCTGATAACCAGCATCCAGAACAAACAATTTTGGTGATTTGCCCGCGAAAGCCACTTGCAAAAAGAGCGTCGGCACAATGAAACCTAGCCACAACCAAAAACCCAACTCGATCACTGACTGCACACTCCAGGCCAACGTCAGATCCGCCATCACCTTCAAAATAAACGCTTGCACAAACGCACCGACAGCATTCAATGCGTACATCGTACCCATCGACTTCTTCATGGCTGACATCTTCTTGGCGTTCAAACCCATCAGCTTGATCCATTGATTACCAAACATGAACGGTGAGTACCATGCCATCCCGACCACCATACTGGCGACCATGGCAAGGAATGGTGAAAGTAGCAACGAGGTGGTTAACATCTGACTCCTTTTATAAAGTGAATGTCAGTATGGCGGATTCAGCGGGTATAATCAATCCTGATGTTACCAGTAATTACTCATACAAACTCCATCCGATCTGTCGACGACCTCGCTGCATACTTGCAAACAAGGGGCATAGATTGGGCAGCTACGAGCTTACCCAGTCATGAACAACTGCAAAAGTTGCACCAAACTTTCCCGATTCGCATTCCTCAACACTATGCTGATCTTATCGATTGGAAAAACCCGCATGACCCACTGCGCAAACTGGTGCTACCGCCACTGGTTGAGGCCGACCAGCAACCATACGAGCTACCTGATCCGATCGGCGATCACGACCGTGAAGTAGTACCTGGCTTAATTCATCGCTATCCTGACCGATGCTTACTGTTGTTAACAACGTACTGCTTAGTACACTGTCGCTTTTGTTTCCGTAAAGATGTCGTGGGGGAAGTCCGACCAGTCGATTTTGCCGCTATTCGTGCTTACCTAACAAACCATCAAGAAGTTCATGAACTTATCTTTTCGGGCGGCGACCCGCTGACTTTTCCCGTTGGTTTTTTGATGGCAATGGGACAACAACTTGGTCCAATTGAACATATTCATCAGTGGCGATTTCATACGAGAGTGCCGGCTGTTGACCCAGAGAGCGTGGGTATCAGCTGGCTAGAAACACTTACCAATCTGGCCGAGAAACATCGCTTCAAACCGATCATTGTCATTCATATTGACCACCCGCGAGAGCTGACATCAGAAACAACTGCGTTCATCAACCACTGTTTAGATCGCAACATCATGTTGCTTTCTCAAACAGTTCTGTTAAAAAACGTCAACGACAACACCCAAACTCTAGCCGAACTTTTTAGAAGCTTGGTGAAAGTCGGTGTAAAACCGTACTACTTACATCATCTTGATCGCGCTTTGGGCACACATCATTTTCGACTTTCCATAGCTGAAGGTCAGAAGCTGTATCAGTCGCTGCGTGGACACCTTAGCACCGTAGCTTTGCCTGAGTATGTACTCGATCTGCCAGGTGGGTTCGGCAAAGTGCCAGTGATGTGGCTTGAACAACTCAATGATCACACCTACCAAACTGAGACTTTTGAAGGCAAAAAAGTGACGTATAGTGATTATGGAGTAGCAACACCATGACAAGTACTGCAGACACCGTTAAAGTTCATGCATTTTTGGCCTCACAAGGGCTGGGCTCCCGGCGAACTATGGAAGCCGCTGTTGCCCAAGGTTTGGTCAAAGTAAATGGTGCTACGGCCATGGTCGGTCAACGTATCAACCCAGCCACTGATGAAATTCGATTTCGCAACCAGATCATCCGCGCAACGTCGCAAGATTTGCAGTACTATCTGCTTAACAAACCACGCCATGTTGTAACCACAACCAACGACGAGCTTCATCGTCGGACAGTGCTCGATTTGCTCCCTGCTTCTGCACGGCAGTATCGCCTCTACCCAGTTGGACGCTTGGATCAAGATAGTCAGGGATTGGTGCTTATTACCAACGATGGTGATTTAGCGTATCGGCTCACCCATCCCAAATTTGGTTTTTCTAAAACCTACCAAGTTGAACTTGATCGAGCTATCTCAGATGCCGCACTCGAATTTTTACGCAAAGGGGTAAAGTTGAAAGATGGTTTTAGCAAACCAGAATCGGTCGAAGTGCTTGACCGAACACCAGGATTTCATTGGTTGGAAATTACCATTCACGAAGGCAAAAATCACCACGTACGTCGTATGCTGCAACGAGCAGGGTATGACGTCCTGACCCTCATCCGCACTCAGTTCGGACCGTTCACACTCGCTGAGTTAGGGGATCGACAATCGCTGCTTCTCGACCCAGCCACTATTCGCGAACGGGTTGGCGACTGAACACCATTACTGCCAGTAACGTACTGATTGGTACCGCTAAAACTAATCCGATCGAGCCAACTAACGTCCGCACCACTTCTTCGGCAATGATTTCGTTGTTCAATGTTACCCAAAAAGGAATTTGTTGATTCACACTGAAGAGTAGGAACAACGGTAAATTGGCACCAGCGTATGCGAGCACGAGCGTGTTTACCAATGACGCAACGTGGTCTTTACCTACAGCTAAACCTCGTTCGTACAACTCTTTAACACCAATTTTTTTGTTGACTGCCTTGAGCTGCTTGATCGTTGAGGCTTGGGCCACCGTAATGTCGTCTAAAATACCCAAGGCACCCAACACAATTCCACCCAGCAACAAACCTTGTAAGTTAACTCTGGCTGTCTGTCCAAACTGCAAAAAGTAGGCCTCTTCACTCCCCAAACCAACCAGTTGAGCCAACCTAACTGCCATGTACGATAAAACAGTCACAGCTACTAAGGTCGCCACCATCGATCCCAATGCCACGTGAGATTGAGCCGACCAACCATGACACAAATACACTGTCAAGGCAGCAATCATGGCACCACCGATCAGACTGATCACCATCGGCGAACTGCCAGCTAAAATCTGTGGCACAATGTAGCCCGACAAGACCAATAAACTTATCCCCATACCCGCAATAGACAGCAAACCCTGCCAGCTGGCCACAATCACGACTAAGGCTAAAAACCCAAATAACAACCAAGCCAAAATTGGCAGGCGGTAAACATCAGCAACTACATACTGGGAACTGCCGTCACCCAAACTTTGTTTGGCTAGAATCACGTCACGACCTTCACTGAGCCGCTGTTGGGGTGTTAGGGGCTGAAACTCACTCCCAACTGTCAGCACCACGGTTTCCTTTGTATCGATTCGCTCAAGTTTGATTTCTTGAATAAAACCGTTTGCAGCACCTGTTTGCTCGAGTTCACGTTCACCTAAGATTTCAACCACTCTCGCACGCGAGTACTCAGGCTCAGCGGTGGCTTGGGCTTGAATGGGGGAGGTACTCGCCATCAGAAACAAACAAACACCCACCACTACTAAGAAAAAATTATGAAGTCTCGACATACTTCGATTGTACCTATGTTTAGGTAATCTGCAAACAATCCACAATAGTTCATAGTCTCCGTCTGAGTTGCACCGATGGATTACAATAGAGATATGTCTGAAGCCAACCTAACTGACCAGCTCATCAGCCTGCTTAAAGAGCGACACTACTTAACAGCCCCAGAGATGGTCAAGTTTTTAGCTGCCCAAGGCCATCGGTACAACAAAACCAGTGTTTACCGTGCTTTAGATCGCTTACTCGCAGATGGTTTGATCTGTCGACAAAACTTACACGATAATGAGTTAGTCTTCGAGCTGCGCACCCACCATCATGATCACTTGGTGTGCAGTAACTGTGGCAAAGTTGAAATGACTACCTGCCAAGTTAATCTCCCTGCAAAAGTCGGTAAAAACTTTGCAGTCGATCACCACCATCTGACCATCTATGGCTACTGCCACCAGTGTCAGCTCAGCGCTAAAAAATAACTTCTCGAAATTCAGTTAAAACCACGGCACGATTGGTCTATCTAGAACCAAGATTATTCCGTTATCGGCCACAATGTTCGTCTCTAGAACGCGGCTATAGTTACCGACTGCATCTTGAATGTACCAGCTGCCTTCATTAAAACGAACTGTCACCGGCTGCCCTTGCACAGTTTTCAGAATCAAACCTTCGACTAAATCACGAGTCGTGTAACGACCTGGAATCATTTGATACTGCACAACTTTGATTAAATCTTTTTGTCGATTGGGCGAAAACAACTCGGCAAATGTGCCAACGGGGAAATCAGCATACGCCTCATCGATAGGGGCCAACACTGTGTAGGGACCCGGTCCTTGCCACAAGTCAATGAGACCAGCAGCCTCGACTGCACGTTTGAGTTGGGTGTGCTGTGGTGAAGAGCTAATCGTTTGGTACAAGTCGGTTACCGGCACTAGCTGTGCACCTTCGGCAGAGGTCGTAGCTAAAACTTGCGGAGTACTATCTTGATGGTCGGTTCGCCACACAAACCGCGGCGCTGGGGAACTGTCTTGTACAGCTGTCGATTGCCAACTGCAACCCGACAACATCACACCCAATCCCAACACCGCGACCAGTTTGCGCATCGGACCTCCTTATGTGAGTGTTTGTACTATAACCTAGCGTCAATTTCTTTGAGCAAAAAATCATCTACCAACAGCACCACTAGGCCCAAGCAAAGACTGACCGTCCCACTCAATAGAGGATGAGCAGGCAATAAAAAATGATCAAGCAGTATCCAAACTCCCCGCCACACCATCACCACTGCTATCACTTCCACCAGTGTTCTGAGGTTGAAGTGCCAACGTTTGGGGGTCTTCTTTTTCATCAACACTTTCATCTAACAGTGTTTTATGAATAGTGTCTATGAGCAGTTCGTCCATGACGACTGTCACATCTTGATACCAACTCAGAAACTCACCTTGGTGTGACAACGACACTGATTGCTGCACATCGGCAGGCATTTTGCCACTTACTTTGCTAAATTAGCTTTTACCCGAGCTTTGGTGATTTTGGTAATCAACTCAAATGGTACCGGTTGATCGATGGGGAACTGAACTGTCCCTTTGCTGGTTTCGTAACCTTTCAGCTCAGCAGCAAAGTCACTGATAGCCGCCGCTCCGGGGTAGAAACCGTAGTGTTTTTGGTACGCCGCAAAGTGAACTAAGTTGCCTTTAAGCTGAAAGGTAGGAATACCATAGCGAATTGCTTCGGTTGCTTCCGGCGCGGCCCGCTGGATGGTTTGGCGAATTTTAGTGAGTACTTTTTGCACTTCTGGCGGAAAGTTGCTGATGTACTCGTCGATGGAGGCGTAGGTTTTCATAGGCATAGCAAACTACTTTCTGACTAAAACTATCCCAAATGGTGTGTTTCGACCAGGACCAGCTAAGTACCGACCGTTGGCCATCAGGGCCGTCGAGCCACCGCTGTCGAGATTTAATGCATTTTCCAGTCCCACGGCTTTTAGCACTCGCGCAGTCTCGGCTACGGTGGCTGTCCGGACAACTCCGATGTAAACTGTACTCCCTTTGGTGCCAATAAAACTGCGGTTGCCGCGAGAACCTTTTTTAGGATCACCGTCACCGCCAAAGCGAACCTCTCCGCCGGACAACAGCAAGGGTTGCGACGCAATCACCGAGTCGGGGCTCGTATCCCGCCCCCACTCAGAACTCTGGCCGACGAAACGAGCTGAGCTACCTGAGAAAATCACCGCTGGCACATTGCTGTAGACATTGTTGTCTGAGTTGAAGTAGGTTTTTTGGCGATTCATCAACAAGGTGTCGAATGAGTTGGTTTTGCCGGCACAGCTGGGGTACTCAGCTGGGCAAAAATAAGGACCATTGATACCTGCAAAGCCACCGGCTCGGCTGACAAAGTCCGATAGAGAGCTAACAGGACAGTCGTTGGTACAGGTGCTTTGCGAAGCGGTCTCGACTACCACTCGGGTGGAGTTTAAATCGGCGGCGATGATATCCACTTGAAACGAACCCACGTCGGTCTCAACCACTTGTCGCTGAGAACCAGACCCGGGTGGGGTATTACTTTTAGGTAAGTTGGCGGCAATCGTGGGGGTTTGGGCCGCCAGGCGTTCATTCTCAACCTGAATATTCTTAGTCAACAAAGTCAGACGGGCTGAGGCCGAGGTATATTGGCGCTGACTGAGTAAGGTTAAGGCTTGCACCAACTGGGCGCTGAAGGTGCTCTTCTTGCCACTGGTATCAGTGAGTGACAACAGGGCTTCATAGGCCACTGTCGCGTCTTTAAAACCCTTCTGCAGATCATTGATCTCGGCAGTGAGTTGTTTATTGATCAAAACTTGGTCAGTGTTTTGCAACGCTACCAAATCAGCCTCGACTTGAGCTAGCTTCTGGCGGGCTTGGGTGAGTTCTTGCGATAAACCAGCCGCACTCGATCGTTGGTGTTGGAGCTGTTGGTAGGTTTGGTAAAAGGCGTAGGCTCCGATGGCCAATCCCACCAAAAAGCCGATCACTAACACCACTTTCAGGATAACCCGGATGGGGAAGTGCTTGAGCCAGCGGGTGGGTTCAGTTTTTGAACTGGACACGTCCTGTCAGTATACCTGATTGGTCGGGTAAAAGGCCACTCTTTGTCATTTTTTGGCTCCCAATTGCGGTTGTTAATCTGGCTGATATTTAGTAATCTATATTACAACTTACCACTAGCCCACAGTCAGGAGGCTTTATGTCCAAATACGTTGACGGTTTCGTCTTAGTGGTTCCCAAAGACAAAGTCGAAGACTACAAAAAAATGGCCGCTGAGGGTAAAGAGACCTGGATGCGCCACGGTGCCTTAGCCTACTACGAGTGTATGGGCAATGACCTCGAAACCAAGGAAATGGGCGGTATGAAGCCACTCAGCTTCGTGAAGCTCGCCAACGCTGGTGAGAACGACAGCGTCTGGTTTTCATTCATTGTTTTCAAGTCCAAAGCTCATCGTGATGAGGTCAATGCCAACGTCATGAAAGAAATGGCTGAGAAGTATGACGAGACCAAAGATATGAGCATGCCTTTTGACGTCAACCAAATGGCCTACGGCGGGTTTTCAGTCGAAGTTGAGGGGTAGTCTACGACCACCTGAAGCCGAACCCAACCAAGTGTGGGGATTGCCATCCCAGCACCAGCCCAGGTTTGGCTCTTTTTTGCCATTAATCCAAATCGCTGGCACTCGCTGGTCCGAGCCTGTTCTGGAAGCCAATAGTGAAAAGCAGTTATTCTTCATCAAAAACTGTGGATAGTGAGTGACTATCGCTATGCCTTCGTCGATAGTCAGAGGGGATCGGTTAGCATTCTTAATGTGTTGCATTGCTTCCGCTGGTGGCATATTGATGCTTTCCTTGCCTCTATCAATATCAACCAAAAGGTAGGCATTACCATCAGGAATTTTCACGTCACCTATCACCTGGAATGATGTTGACGTATGTGGACGCAAAATAGTGACACCATTTTTACCATCTTTCTGAACACGCTCCATCATTTGTTCCGCTGGAACAAAATCACTTTTTACAACGATTACGAACGGCAACTTACCCTGTTCTAGATCAACCTCAGGTAACTCTAGTGTTTCTAACGTGCGGCGTAAGGGATTAACTGTGTCTCGAAATACTGCTTCGCTCAGTTGAGTAAGCTGTGGATATCCCTTGTCAATCAAGTTTTGTAGTTGACGATCAAATTCTACAAGGAGGTCAAGTTTGTTCATACTTTGGACGAGATTCTTTTTGGGGAGCGGGTGAAGGGAATCGAACCCTCGTCGCCAGTTTGGAAAACTGGAGCTCTAGCCGTTGAGCTACACCCGCGCGGTGACGATCTTCATTTTATCATTCCGGTCGAGATTACCAAGTCGCAACTCACGTTACAGATAGACCACTGGCCCGAGGGGCGTGATTGGCTCACCGGAGTCTGAAATCGCGGTTCCATCCGAAGCAGCTGACTCAGTATTACTCGGCCGACTTGGTGGTGTCTCTCGATTAATCACTTGAATACGACCAACGCCAGTTACCTGCGTCAAAGCCAGCAATATCAAACACTCACTCGCTTTCAAGGTTGTGTGAATGCTACCCATCGACTCAAATACTTCGAGCTGAATATGCGATAGTGACGGAAATAACTCCGAGTGCTCATGGATATACTCCAGAACTTCTCTTGTTCTATCGGCCTGTTCCTTCAGTTTGGCTTCTTGCCATTCATTGCGTGTCTCGTAGTAGCCTGTTGGATCGAAAATCATACTCACCCACACTCGATACAACTCATCAGCCGGCATCTGCTGCCACGCTTGAATCAAATCTGCTTTCGAGGTACTGGCGTTAAACAAAACGTCAACAGGTTTTGGCATGGGGCGATTCTATCATGCAGCTGTGGCTCTCAAGTCGGATAGCGTGAGTTGTAAAACTACAAATCAGCTTTGTGTTTGACTGGGCGATACATCGGGATAGTTAACAATGCTGCCACTGCGTAGAGGCCACCGGCGATCACAAAGGCCAAAGGCACTGAGCGGGTGATCACTTGCCCAGCCACCAGCGGCCCAGCAATTTGCCCCAGTGACATCACGGCTTGGTTGATGCCTAAAATTCCCCCTTGGTCTTCAGCCCGAGAGCGCTCAGAAATCAGCGCCGACAACATCGGATAGTGGGGCGCACTGGCAATCATGAATGGCACCAGAAGGATGCCAAATAACAGCACCGTCGTAGTTCCTGACACCAGCCACATCGCTACCGCTGCAACCACCAAAGTTAAGCTCAAAGCCACTTTCTTGGACTTCAGAATTTGCAGCAAGTACTTAATACCACCCATTTGCATCAGCATGCTGACCAACCCAAAGGCGGTAAACAGCAAACCAATATCACGCGAGCTCATTTGCAGCACATCAACGGTAAAGGTTTGGAAACCTAAGATGAAAGCATTCAGTGCCATATACACAATGAAACTCACCCATAACACAATCGCTGTCGGACCCACTACCAACGCCTGCTTCAGTGACTCCAGAGTAAACAGCGACTCGTGCTTCGCCTCTCGGGCGTGAGCTTTGGTCAGGGTTTCGGGCAAGAAGAAAAATCCTAAGCCTGCAGCTACCATCGCTAATACCGCCGCAGCCCAAAACGGCAAGGTCAAACCATATTGACTGAGAAAACCACCGAGCGCCGGGCCAAACAAGAAACCAAACCCAAAGGCCGCTCCCAACATACCAAACGCTTTAGCTCGCTCTGGACCAGTAGTGGAGTCGGCCACCATAGCTTGGGCCACTGAGTTATTGCCACCGGTCACACCATCAATCATGCGAGCAATAAATAAAACAGCCAGGCTTTTGGCTGATGCGAACATGGCCAGTGACAAACCAGTTCCCACCAAACACACCAGCAATACCGGCTTACGACCATACTTGTCCGATAACCGACCCAGAATCGGGGTTGCAATCAACTGTGCTAGTGAGAACGAGGCAAACAAGAAACTCAAACCAACCGCCGTAATCCCAAACCGCTCAGCATAGGGATAGAGCAGCGGAATAATAATGCCATACGCTAAGGCATTCACAATCATCACCAACATCAAAACATAGATATTTGGTTTGCGGGCAGGGCTCTGAGACATAAGAGATTGATTGTACTGGTTACTGCCACCGGCTATCAAGCTGGTAATTTTTATCACCTAAATAGCCTGTGACTTCTGGCTGAATCAGGTGCTTCGTTAATAATGTACCTGGCCGAACAGTAAACAAACCGTACCGAGCAGTTAGCTTATCCAGCGCCGTGGCCACTCGCTCCCGCTGGTGCCATTCTGGCCACAACACTGGCTGCGTTGTCTCCCAGGGGTGTAGGTCGCTGAGTCTAACGCTGATCTTGATGATCGGGAACGTTCGCCGCCAAGATCGATACAAGCGGTGATAAAGCAGGTCGAACATAACTTCAGCTCGCCTGATAGGTTCACCAACGCGTAGCTCTTGATACCAATACTGCGGATCGCCACTTCGACCACCTCGCAAGCCCAAGCTGACTCGATAACCAGCCAAGTTGAGTTTGCGCACTTTGTGCATCACTTCCATGATTAAGTTGTACATCACCCGCTGGATGACCCGCTCATCATCACACAGCCGATAGCCAGTTAGTGACCGACCCACCGACTGCATATATGGTTTACTGGGCGGATGGGTAAAAAAGTGGGTTTCTTCACCCTGGCCAATTTTGCGCAGTTCACTCGCCCAAAATGGTCCCACCAACTTTTCCAAGTCTGCATCGGGCACAAAGTTAATCTGCCAAGGATGTGTTACTCCAATGCGCTCCAGTTTGGCCGCCAACCGAAAACCCACCCCACATACCTGATCAAAAGTCGCTCGCGCCAGCCACTCGATTTTGTTGTCTTCAGTGATCTCCACAATGCTCCCCTTGGGGGCCATTTCACCAGCCATCTTGGCTAGCAGCCGGGTGTGACTCAACCCCACGTTACACGTCACCCACTCACCCAGCTCAGCCTTGATTTGCTGTTGCACAAGTTCCCCAAAAACTTGACCAGTGGGGTAGAGGCGTTCGCAACCAGTTAGATTGATAAATGCCTCATCGAGCGAAAAAACATGAACCTCGGGCGATAAGTTGGCAAAAATCTGACACAACCGTCGAGTGGCCGACAAGTACATGTCAAAAGCCGCGGGTACGACTATTAAGTTGGGGGCTTTCTGGCGGGCCTCCCGCAAGCCACACCCCGTGGGAATTCCCAGCTTTTTAGCTTCCTTCGAAGCAGCAATGACACAAGTCCGACCAACATCTTTGACCACGCCCACTGGTTTACCGCGCAGAGCTGGATTTTCTTGTTGCAGCAAGGTGGCAAAGTACGAGTTGATGTCAACGTGCGCCCAGCGCATGGGGCGCTCAGTAGAGGCTGGAGCGCTCGGCGATGATTGAGCGGAAACTGGCCGAGTCACAAAGCTACTCACACCACACCTCCTCCAGTCGCCACTCCTCAGTATCTCGGTTAAAAAACAGTCGATACACCGTACCTTTCACTAACACACTGTAGGTGCGACCTCGCACACCACCATTGCGACTCTCGCTGACCAAGGTAATCTCTTCGATGTGGTAGGTCCGCTGCCGCCACGCAAATCGGAGTGGTTTAAAGTGACCCGCTCGGTAGCTACCGAGCACCGCGATACCTTCGCTAATTGTTTGGTACATGCCCCATGCTAGCACGAAGGAAAGGCGAATCGAAACTCGCACTTACTAGCTCATCCTACAGCAGCTGTGGCTGTACATCCCCTTGTGACCTGCGTACAATGCCTGGCATGACAGCACCAGAACACCCCATTGTGACGGTATTTCCGACGACAGAACCAGGTGAAACTTTGCTCGACGTCTACACTCGCACCTTTACAGGCTTTGGCGAAAACCCTCGCTCAACTGTCTATCTCAGTCTGCCCATGACAGGCGGCGGCGCACGCGAGTATGTTCGCCAACAGCAACCAGACCTCAGCCCTCATGACTTGGCCATGCAAAGCATCCGGACCAATGCCCAGTATGCTGATGCGGTAGTCGCGCACACTTTTCCCGTCTTCGGTGCGCCAGAAGTGACCTTGCCACCGCGCATTGCACCTCGACCGACTTTTGATGAAATTCACTTTAACTTGTTTTGGCTGCTCTATAATGGTGGCCTCAAACCTAGCGATGCCCAAACGTTCCTAAGCTACTTAGCTGACAACGCTTTTGACGGTGCTTGCTTTAGTAACTTCGCCCAATCTCGAGAAGAACGACTCCAAGTTTACTTGCACTTAAGCCAGCTGTATCGAGACTTTCTGGCAGATTACCAGTGCCAAGTGAACCCGTTGGCTGGGATGGTGATGTTTCCTGATTTTGCCGCGTCACTCGGTTGTACTTTAGAGCTTTTGACCGCGCAAATTTTGAATATTCCAGTTCGCAAACTCTTGTTTGATCGAAAGTATCCCGGCTTCACTCAGTTTGCTGAGCAACACGCTCCATGGCTTCTGCTCGACACAGACAGTAACCGAGACTCACAAATTGAAGGCGACGGGAAACAGCTGATAGTTTTGCAGTCACTTTGAGACGTCTAAAACGTCTTACGTTTGATATTCTAACCCGGCTTCAGAACCAGAAGTCGCTTGTTGATCAGGTAGCTGTTGTTCTTTCTTTAAGACTTCCTTCCAAGTTGGGTCACTGGGCGCAAGAATGTGGTACATAATATTCTGAGAACCACATAAAGTAATGTGTCTCAGTTGTGGCCCATCGTTACTTTCGAAAATCAGGAATGCGGCCTTGTTAACTCCGCTGGCTGCTCTGAAATTAAAGGCCCGATTGAGGTATGACACGATAGCACCTACAGTCAGAAAAGCATCTATCCACCGGGGAATTACAAACAAGGGTGTTTCATCAAAAGATGGCCATTCTTCACCTCGATCAAAGAGAGGTTCTTCATCGTGGTCCTGGGCCTCCGCCTCGGTGACCACCTCTGTTGCGATCAAAGAAAGTAACTGCGTAGAAGAGACCGGGCTTTCAGGAGCTGTGTCCTCAATACCAAATTCAGGAGATACCATAGATGCTTTCTGTATGTACACCTAGTATTGAAACCGATTCTATTCCTGTTTTGGTAGCCGTCAATCACTGTCCAAAAAACTTACCTGTTACTGACGTGACAACTGCCCTAGGGCGGTTTACACTCAACCTATGCCAGAGAACTTACCGACCGAAGTTGTTGAAGCCATTCGAAATGGGGACGGCGATGCCAAAGCCTTACAGCTGGTTCTGGAAAAAGGCGCTGAACTCGGTGGCGGACACATGGGTTCTGTCAGGAGATTTAAACTATCGCGAGGTGAAAACAAAGCGCCTCTTTACTTGGCCTACAAAACTTTTGACTCCCACTCTCAGCCTACCCAGCACATCCAAGACGCCATGGCTGTTCACCAACGGCTGATGAGCTTGCCCCATGGACGCGAGTACACCGTCCCCACACTGCGCTACACTGAGCGCGGGCTGTTGATGACCGATCTCACCGAAGGCGGCACCAAACTAGTCATGTCAACTAATGACCTCCGCGAAGATATCCTTAGGCAAACTCAGCAACTTACTCAAAGAGACCCTGACTTCGCCCAAAATGTACGTGATACCTTTGACATCATTGACGAAACTTGGCAGGAGGACTTTAAGCAGCGAGTGGAGTTGATCGCGCGTGAAATTTCCTCAGCCCACATTAGAATTAAAGGTGACAGCACTTTTTTTGTGCTGGCTACAGACGGCAGCTACCGGTTGGTCATCACTGACTTAGATAACGTTGAAATCTATGATGACTGGTCGGAGGGCAGTCTATACCAGCACAACCGAGCCAAATTGACCGATCTGATCCCATTTATCTCGTCACTGGCAATGAACATCACCAGTCATTTGTCTTAACGATAAAAACCAATTACCGGTGACACAATCTGGCGCTCTTTTTCAAGGATGGTTTGGTAATCCGAGTCCTTTGGATTAACATCGGACCAGCTGTACGCTGTAGTACCTAATAAATAGACTAAATAGACGTTGGTCTTTTCATCATCAGAAATAAAGACATAGGCTGCCTTAATCTTGCCTGGCTCGGGAGTAAAACCATATCGGACTAAAGTTTCCACTATATACAAGGTAGCGACACTACCAATTATTCGTGGGAACTCAAAAAATGATGCTTCTTCAAGCGTGGGAAAAACTTCAGAGCTATTCCAGTCGCCTTCTGGTAACATCTTAGCTGATTCTGAATTTTCCTCGCTACTTTGAACAGTTTGAGGACTGGCATCCAGTTGAAAAGTAGTTCGACCCACTTCGACCAATTGAATTGTTTGCGTATCAATGGCGCTACCCCAAGCCAAGCCAGTGGGCAACTGCGCCACCTCAGCGTCAGATAGTGTCGCCAGCTCAGTGATCACAGTGATAGCCACTGCATTATCCCGCTGCGTTTTTTGTTGATACTCTCTGGCGCACCTAAGTGCTGTCTCTGGACTGTCGTACAGCTCACAATTGCTGCCTACAGAAAAACCATCTCCCTTCAGGGGACGCGATTCGTCAGGTACCTTGCTAACAACTTGAAATGAATGAACCTCAACTCGTGGCATGAACCACCTCTCTATCCCACGCATCTGACATGGGTTGAGTGCGATTTTACTCCTCGCGGCGTGGGTGTAAAGATGTGGGGACTGGAAGGTTTGTGTCGAGTGAAGGCGACAGACTTTGAACGCCTGACAGAAGTGATTTTATCATGCTGGAAGCCATTTCAGGTTGTTACGCAATCAGACATCTCTGATGATTACTCCACTCGTGGTGAAAACAAGATGGGACTAGTGTACATGTACTAGGCTTTCTCGGGTAAAAAAGATACAATAGCGGTCAAATTATGGCACTTTCCTTTGAAGAAGACCTAGCACTCAATAAGCGACTACTGACAGAACAACTCAAACGACCTCATGCCAATCGTGCTGATATCATGATGGCACTCAAAGCTATAGACGAGCAACAGAAGCTCGGTGAGGATGGTGTCAGAAATGCAATAGCAATGCGGGACAGTCAGGGACGTGAGATTCTTTATACTCTCATCAAGAAAAACCCAATCTTTGCCTTTTTCAGTAATATCAAGAAGAAGGTGTTTGAACTCACTAAGAAGTAAATACAAAGTTCATTTCAATATAACATCTCTTGAGAAATCAATTCTTGCTTGAGTGCCGAATCTGGTTTTTATGGCTCGGGTTGCCCCTAACTTAGTTATGCGGGCTTGAGAAAGTAATTGCGTTAGCTCGTCATCATTAACCTGTCGGTGAGGTAAGTTGAATCTTCTAAATTGCCATTTGTTTCCTTCGTGGTCACTCTCGTTAGTCAATTGGTTGGTTTCTTGAAGTTCAGCGATTAACCCCACAGGTACTGCCGTTACATAAAGCCTGTCGTCATTAGTACAACCCAAGGCATAATAGGCATCTTCAGACCACCAGTTGCCACCAGATGGTGAGTCATCATTTCTAACACCACGAAACAGTAACTTTAAGGATTCAGCAGGATACATTGTGAGTATGTCTTCAAATTTTGAAGACCTGATATCGATGATTGTAGTTCGCTCATTGATTCCCATGTGGGTATTATATAACGGTATGACTCAGATGGCATCACCCTCGACTCTTTTTTGTAGTTATAGGCTTCCTTTAATGTGTTATGTTTTGTTAGGTTTTCGTGGTTACTGTGCCACCCCTGCTGTGGCAGAGAGTGGGTCAAGGGAGGCTGGTTAGAGTACAGGAAAAGCGTGGTATGTACTCCTGTTTTTGTTTTTTCGTGGGATAATCTGGTGTGATGGAGTATGAAGTTGACCACACCAAGCTCAAATATGTCCTCTACGCTCGCAAATCCACCGATGACCCTGAGCGTCAAGCTCGGTCTATTCCTGACCAAATTGCCGAGTGCCTCCAGCTTGCCAAACGCCTCAATTTGACTGTTGTTGGCTCTCCACTGACTGAACAGAAGTCTGCCAAGAAACCTGGTAAAAGACCTGTTTTTCGGCAGATGCTCAAAGATATTCAAGCTGGTAAATACGATGGAATACTGTGCTGGAACCCTGACCGATTAGCTCGCAACATGAAGGAAGGTGGTGAGGTCATTGACATGATTGATGAGGACATCATCAAGGACTTAAAGTTTGTCACCCACCACTTTACTCGGGATGCCAATGGCTTGATGATGCTCGGACTTGCCTTTGTCCTCTCCAAACAATACTCCGACAAGCTCTCGGCTGATGTGACTCGTGGCATGGTCAGAAAAGCCAGTGAAGGCAGAAGCCATATCCCCAAACATGGTTACACTATTGATGAGTTCGGCAGATATCAACCTGACGGCAAGAACCATGAACTGATTAAAGAAGCCTGGCAGATGAAGCTCAAAGGTGAGTCGCTAGAGAAGATTGCTGACACCATCAACGCTCTTGGCTACCACCGTGTGATTAAATCAACTGGTCGCAAAGTGGACATGGACAAGCGAATCTTGAGTATTATCTTTCGTGATTCCTTTTACTATGGAGTATTGGTACAGGCAGATGACCAGATTGATTTGCGAACCAAGTATGACTTTGCACCTGCGGTAAGTGAGGCAGAGTTTTTCCAGATTCAGGCACAATCTGGTACACGACTCATGCCAATTAACACCCACCGCTACACTTTTTATCCCTTCAAGGCATTTGTCCTGTGTTCTTTCTGTGACAGCAATATGACCGTTGGTCCCTCAACTGGTGGCAGTGGGAAACGATACCTTAATTTCAGGTGTGAAACCACTGGATGCAGGCGAGCCAAGAAGTCTGTCAGAGTCAAAGTCGTGCTTGATTGGTTGTATGAATTCCTCAAAGATGGACTCAACTTTACCGAAAAAGATTACCAAATTTACCTGCAAGAAATGACTGACGTGCTGACCAAACAGAAAACCAAACTCGAGGCAGAACTACATTCAAAACAAGGTCTACTCAAAGTTACTACAACGGAGTTACGCAACGTTGCTCTGCAAGTCTTAAGCCAAGAACAAGGTTCTACCGTAAGACAGATTGGTGAGGAAAGAGTCAAAGAACTGGACAAGCAAAAAGCTCAACTTGAAGAAGATATCAACAAACTCAAGGAAGCCATGCCTGACTTAGAGCAAGACGTACTGACGCTGGAAGACTTCTTGAACTTGTCGAAAAACGCTGGATTATCCATTAAAGCGGGAACACCAGAAGTTAAAGACCAAATTGTGCGAATTATTTTCTTGAACTTATGGATTGATGAAGAAAAAGTAACGCTGTACAGGCTAAAAGAACCCTTCGACACCCTACTCAAACACCCTCTTGTCTTAAATGGTCGGGGAAACAGGACTCGAACCTGCGGCCTCACGCTCCCAAAGCGTGCGCTCTAGCCATCTGAGCTATTCCCCGAAGTGGCTATGAAAACCAGGCTATATTGTACCAGACTGGTTGAACTGCAACTACTTGAGTTTCTTCCCCTTGAGCTCGTGCGTGCGCTTTTTGCTTCTCAGGCGCTTTGCCAAGCGGGCATAGGTGTCTTCAACTAGTTGGCTGTAACTTTCCCGAGCTTTAATTTGTTTGGTTAAGTCATCAATGGGCGGCCACTCTGCTTGATAAACCAAATCAGCCATCGCCGCTAGAACATCTTTCAACGATTCAGGCCGAGGACGACTTTTGAGCTTTGGCAAACCATCATCGCCGACCGTATAGTACTGCTCTCGCAGGAACTCTGGCCCAATCGCTTTATACACGCGCACCACACCTTGCTCATCACGGGCGACCACATTTAAACTTACGTCGCGTGGCTGACGCAGCTCTGACCAGTCTTTAGCTGTCGTTTTTCGGATGACTGTGGTTTCCAACTCTGCGAACAAAACCACCTCGGCTTCATACGAGAAGTTCGGCAACTGACTACGCCGTCGGGGATAGTGACCACCACTCAAATCAACGCCTCGCTCTCTGTACAGACGCCGATGTAATAGTGGTGTAGCAACCAAAACAGTTCGTTTGATGCCTCTTTCAATAGTCTGTTCCTTGGTTTTTCGAGTCACGCGAAGCGGTCGACCTGGCAGTTCAAGTTGTGAAAATAATGAGAAAACTTCTTCACTAAATGGCTGTTCAAACAACGCCCGCAAGCTCGTTTCAGGATGGCCCAGATACTCCAACTCAAAACTGTGCCCAAAAGCTTGCTGGTTGTGCTGCGGATCTAAGCCCAACCAAACTTTCTGCTTGTCAGTTGGGTAACCGTTAACATGGAAAAGTAAACTCGTGGCTAACTTTCGCCAGCGTGGAACCGCTTGCTCTTTACCTTCAATCTCGGCACCTTCATCATGAACTACTATGTGCAACAAATGACAAAACAATGGCTCCAATCCTGTTTGGGCCAGGCGCATGTCAGGTTTAACCCGAACTTCATAATGTTGGCCAGGCTGCAACGCAACTTTGCCATCGATAATTGGCACTGGTACTTTTGACCAATTCTTCGTCTTGGAATCTTGAATACTTTGCAGCAGGCTTAACCCCGTCAAAAAATCGGTCACCCGCAGTACTGTACCGGCAGGTGGTGAGGTTTCTGGATTAACCATAGGCTTATTTTTGTAAAACCGGTCCAAGAGACTCAATAAATTCAAACATCATGGGAGTTACAAAAATCATCATCAACAAAAACCAGGCGATACTCGGCTCTGGTTTCTTGGCTTCAACAGTTGGTTCGAATCGCGATCGACGAGGCAGGGGATCGATCTGTCCCTGGTGGGAGTGTGAACTCTCGAAAAACATGTCCATTTTCCCTCGTAGTGGCCCGGGCGGGAATCGAACCCACATGCTCGTAAGAGCACAGCATTTTAAGTGCTGCGTGTCTACCAATTTCACCACCGAGCCGACTTTTTCTTAATGTTCCTACCCCGATGTGTAGCTTGCAGGCTATGGCAATTGGGGCACAAAACTCTCAAATTCTCAAGTCGGTTATCTGTCGGCTGACCATTGATGTGGTCCAGCTCAACGGGTATTCTACCGTCTTTTGCCTTTTCTGACCAGCCACATAACTCACAAACTGGTAACTTTAGCCCCGCTTGGAAAAGACGTTTCTTCAGCTTAAAACTTTGAAAATGACTACCTTTAATTAGTATTTTTTCGAGCGAAACACTGGGCTGACCACAGCCAGTCAGACCTTTGTTCCATGCACGACCACGAAAATGTACTGTATCGATTCCGTACAACTGCAAATAGTGTTTTATTTGTTTGTAATTACCACCTGCTTCACGCAAGCCCAGCTTCGTCAGGAGTTGTCGGATGCTAAAAACCTGACTAGCTGCTGTGCGGAGCTGGTTTTCTGTCCAAGTGCGTTTTCTCATTTTTCACGAAAAGTGCCTATATCTGGGTGAGAGATTTTAAATGACACAACCTGCGATATGCGTACCATAGTTAACACAGTACCGATTTGCAATCACCAAACGGTTGATCAGAGTTCACTGTTTGCGTGTACACTTAGTCCATGCCTCTCGACCCTCGTCGCCAGCGACCACTCAACCAGTACCCATACCAAACCGGACCGTGGGTGTACTGGATGTCTCGGGACCAACGGGTTGAGCAAAACTGGGCTTTACTGCACACCGCGGCGAACGCCCAAACTCATGGGGTCAGTTTTGGAGTGGTGTTTTGCTTAAGCCCAGGATTTTTAGGTGCCACCTGGCGACAGTATGACTTCATGCTGCAAGGGTTGGCTGAAGTTGAAGCAGAACTAGCCAAACTCCACATCCCTTTTTATCTTCTGATCGGTGAAGCGCATAAGGTACTACCAGCCTTTGTCAAAAAACATAAAATAGGCGGGGTAGTGTGTGATTTTTCACCACTCAAAGTTGGCCGCAAATGGCGGGAAACTATTGCCGAGCGGCTCAGCATTCCAGTCATTGAAGTGGATGCCCACAACGTGGTCCCGGCCTGGCTGGCTTCTGACAAACTAGAGTTTGCAGCCAGAACTATCCGGCCCAAACTACATCGCCTGTGGCCAACTTTTCTAACACAGTTTCCCAAGGTGCCACATCAACCACGCACCAAAGACCTGCCAGCCACCAAAAAAACCAACTGGACCGCAGTAGCAGCTAAACTTCACCTCAACCGCGTGGTCAAACCAGTTACTTGGCTCACACCTGGCTCTGCAGCTGCCACCATTGCTTTGTCGCAGTTTGTGTCTTCCAAACTGGCCGGCTATGACGAACATCGCAACGACCCCAATCGCTTTGGCCAGTCTGATTTGTCGCCCTACTTGCACTTCGGACAGCTCAGTGCTCAGCAAGTCGCGCTCAAGGTTCAAGCTAGCTCGGCTCCGGCCAAAGACCGGGCTGCTTTCTTGGAAGAACTGCTGGTCCGGCGTGAACTGGCCGATAACTTTTGCCTGTATCAGCCAGAGTATGATAGTGTGACTGGGTTCCCAAAGTGGGGGCAAACCACCTTGCAAAAACACCTCCGCGACGCTCGCGAGTATCACTACACCTTAGCCGAGTTTGAAGCTGCTCAAACACATGACCCACTCTGGAACGCCGCCCAGCTGGAGATGGTGCGCCGCGGCAAAATGCACGGATACTTGCGCATGTACTGGGCCAAAAAAATCTTGGAGTGGACGCGTACTCCAGCCGACGCCCTAAAAATCGCCATTTACTTAAACGACACGTATGAGCTTGATGGCCGAGACCCGAATGGATACACTGGCATCGCCTGGTCGATCGGTGGTGTTCACGATCGGCCCTGGGTGGAGCGACCTATTTTTGGGGCCATCAGATACATGAACGCCGCAGGCGCCAACCGTAAATTTAACGTCGAGGCTTACATTGAGTATGTCAACCAACTCAGCCCCTAACACGCCGGCTTTCCAACGCTGGGTGCTGGCTTTTTTTGCGCAACACGGACGACACGACTTGCCATGGCGAACTACTTTTGATCCATATCACGTATTAGTCTCGGAACTGATGCTCCAACAAACCCAAGTCGAACGCGTCAAACCCAAGTTTGCCAACTGGTTGCAACAGTTTCCTGATCTGGCTCGTTTGGCGGCTGCCTCGCCAGCCCAAGTCATCACGGCTTGGCAAGGTCTGGGCTACAACCGCCGTGGCCTCAATTTGCAGCGGGCGGCTCAGATGGTCATGGCTGAGTTTGGTGGTCAACTGCCAACTTCAGAAAAAGACCTCCAGCGTTTGCCTGGGGTTGGTCCTTACACCGCTGCGGCTATCGCCGCGTTTGCTTTCAATCAACCCAGTTTAGTGATCGAAACCAACATTCGCACCGTGTATCTCTACCACTTTTTTCCTGGTCAAGACCAAGTCAGCGATCAAGACCTCCTACCCTTGATAGCTAGCACGCTCGATACCGACCAACCTCGTCACTGGTACTCAGCTCTCATGGACTACGGCACGTACTTAAAAACAGTGGTCCCAAATCCCAGCCGACGCAGCCGTCATCACACCCCGCAATCCAAGTTTCAAGGCTCCCGCCGTCAGGTTCGCGGCCAAATTTTAAAACACCTCACCAACCAACCAGCTAGTCATGAGGAACTTGCTGCGACAACACAGGCCTCACCACACTTGGCAGACGCCATCCAAGGCCTAACCAAAGATGGTTTAATCATCTATAATCACTTGAAGCACCACTGGCAGTTAGTTGACCGGTGACTTCCACAAAATACCTATGGCAGACACTTCTTCCAAGTTTCACTGTTTCGGCATGGGCGGCAGCTTTGATCATTTTCACGCTGGTCACGCCCAGTTTTTACTTCGGGCAGCTGAGCAGGCTGACCGGCTACTGATTGGTATCACCAGCGACGCGCTCATTCGTCACAAGCCCTACCCAGAAAGTTTGGAACCGATGGCTACACGGTGGCAGGCGGTCGAAACCTTTTGCCAGCAACATCACCTCAACGTCACGTTGGTTGAGTTAACTGATCCCTACGGCCCCACCTTGGATGACTCCCAAGTTGACGCACTCTGGGTGACGTATGAAACCAAGCCCGGCGCGGACCTAATCAACAAAGTCCGTCAAGAACGCGGGTTTCAGCCGCTGCCGATTTTGCAGTGCTCAATGGTCAAAGACGAAGCCGGTGGCGAGATTCACTCTGACCGCATTCGAGCCGGCACTATCGACCGAGAAGGTCGGCTCTGGGTCAAAACCTTGGACCAAGATGTGACATTTACGAGTGACCAGCGCCGAGCTTTAGCCGAGCCACAAGGTCCAATCGTGACACCTTTTCACAACTTCACTCCACCAGCAGCTGAGCAGTGCTATGTAGTCGGGGACAACAGTCTGGAAACATTTATTGAGAATGGCTGGCCATATCATTTGGGGGTCTTTGACCACAAACGCGCTCGCCAAACGGTCACTTCCGATGTCATCGACCAGCTACCAGTCACTGAACGCGTCGACAACCCACCCGGCAGCATTTCTCATCACTTAGTGGCCGCCCTCCAAAAATCTATCGCCACCTCCACCCTCAACCAACACTTACGAGTTAATGGGGAAGAAGATCTAGCGGCGGTAGCACTGGTGCTGTTGTTGCCTCTCAATCATCATATTTTTTATGGACAACCCGACCAAGGCATCGTCCAACTGACCGTGACGGAAACCAGCAAAGCTCGGGTTCGAGCGATTTTGAGCCAAAATCCAAATCTTTCCCAAAGCTAAGCTCACTGCTACACTGTTGGCATGCCATCTCACGCTCCGTTGGCTGTCCAACTTCGCCCCCAAACTTTGGATGAAGTCGCCGGCCAAACTCACCTCATCGGCCCCGACAAACCTTTGCGCTTAGCAGTGGAACGCCAGCAACTCTTTTCGATGATTTTTTGGGGACCACCGGGAGTTGGCAAAACTACCTTGGCCCGCATCTTAGCTTCGCAAACTGGTCATCCGTTCATCGAACTCTCTGCCGTCAGCGCCGGCAAAGCCGATGTCAAACAAATTATTGCTGACACCACCCAATCACCAACTGCCACCGCCCCCGTTTTGTTCTTGGACGAAATACACCGCTTCAACAAAGCCCAGCAGGATTACCTTCTCCCTTTTGTAGAGCAGGGAACCATCATTTTAATCGGCGCCACCACCGAAAACCCCAGCTTTGAAGTCATCCCAGCTTTGTTATCACGCTCTCGGGTCTATGTACTGGAGTCGTTGAGTGAAGTAGGGTTGAACGCGCTGATCGATCGTAGCATCACCGCTTTGGCCGCTGATACACAACCTGCAACCGATGCAGCGCCCGCCACAGTTGATGAGGCCACTCGCTCTTGGCTCATCCAATTCGCCAACGGCGACGCCCGCCAGTTGTTGACCCTCATCGACACCTCATGGCAACTGTACGGTGACTTGAGCCTTGAGCATCTTCAAGCCAGTCTCGAATCACCACATTTGCGCTACGATCAAACCGGCGAAGAACACTACAACACCATCAGTGCTTTCATCAAATCGATGCGCGCTTCCAACCCCGATGCGGCCTTGTACTACTTAGCCCGCATGGTGGCGGCTGGGGAAGACCCCAAGTTTATCGCTCGGCGAATGGTCATCTTCGCCAGTGAAGACATCGGCGTAGCTCAACCCACTGCTCTGGTGGTCGCCAATGCAGTTTTTGATGCCGTCACCAAGATTGGCTATCCTGAGGCCCAGATTAACCTAGCTCATGGCGCGGTCTACTTGAGCTTGGCCAAGAAAAATCGCTCGGCTTACGATGCCTACTTTGCTGCCCTGGCAGATGTTGAGAAACACGGCAACCTGCCAATTCCGCTCGAACTGCGCAACGCACCCACCAAGTTTATGAAAAAGCTTGGGTACGGGCAGGGTTATCAACCTTATCCACCTCGAGACGCGAGTTTGCTGCCTAAAAAGCTCTCCTCAAGAAAATACCTCAATTTAGATTGATAAATCAATTCTATTTTGGTTTTTATCAAATTAGCAGAGATCAATCTTGTCTGCTAATTCATACTTCGCCTCTTTTCTGTGTCTTTTAGTATCAAAGTAGGTGCTAAAGCCTAAAGCAAGGTTTGGCGTGTAACTTGACAGTATGGACCCGATTTCGATCCTCCAAAAGTACTACGGCTACTCCAGTTTTCGCCCTGGCCAGCTGGAAAGTATCCAGAGTGTCCTGGCGGGACAGGATACACTAGCAGTGCTGCCAACCGGTGGGGGAAAGTCGGTGTGTTTTCAGGTCCCGAGCCTCATCTTAGGTGGCACCACCTTAGTTATCTCGCCGCTGATTTCCCTCATGCAAGATCAGGTGGCACAGCTGACCCGCCGACAGATCAGAAGCACCTATCTAAACAGCACGCTCAGTCCAGCAGAACTAGCGGAGAGAACCGCACAGTTGGCAGCAGGACACTGGCAGCTGGTGTACGTCGCTCCTGAACGTCTGGGCCAAACGAGCTTGCTACAGGCCTGCCAATCGGCGAACATCCCGCTGCTGGCAGTCGATGAAGCACACTGTATCTCCCAGTGGGGGCACGACTTTCGACCTGCCTACGTAAAGATTGCCGAGTTTATTACGCAGCTACCCCGCCGGCCAACCATCATGGCCGTCACGGCCACCGCCACTCCACGGGTTCAGGATGAAATCGTGTCCACACTGCAGTTGCGCTCACCACGGCGCATTTTTACCAGTTTTAGACGCACCAACTTACACCTGCACATTTTCCGGTGCCAAACCAGCTGGCAGCGTGAGTTCATGATTGCCTATTGGTTGTTAGCCAAAAGACAGTGGCCAGCCATTATTTATGTCTCTAGTCAAAGTGGAGGCGAACAGCTGGCTCAGTTTTTAGAGCGACGTTGCCAACCGCTGCGAGTTGCTGCGTATCATGCTGGTTTGCCAGCAGACACTCGCCAGCGACTGCAAGACCAGTTCGTGGCTGGTGAGCTGGAAGTGTTGGTCGCCACGAGCGCCTTTGGGATGGGGATTGATAAAGCTGATGTGCGCTGTGTTATCCATTTTCACTTGCCAACCAGCCTCGAAGAGTACTACCAAGAAGCCGGTCGGGCTGGTCGCGACGGCCAACCGGCAGAGTGTGTAATACTGGACTATCGACCAGCTGAGAAAATCTCAGCCAACATGGTCAATCCCGAACATCCGGGTGCGTTGGCGAGTTGGCAGGCACTACAACGTTATGTCAGAACCAAGCGCTGTCGCCACCAATTTGTGCTGAACTACTTTGGCGAGCCTGCAAAAATGTTCAGCTGTACCCAATGTGACAACTGCTTGTCATCGTCATCAACCGCGTCGGTAACTGATCGGCAACTCTATCAGCAATTTCGGGCACTTGGTTTACCAGCCAGCATGTGCTGTTGGTTAACCTTGCTCAAACCTCAGCACATAGCGGCGGCGAAACTTATTCCGGGAATTGGTCAGGGTTGGTTGGAGAACTGGTGGCAAAAAATTCAGCACCTGTGTGCTTTTTGAATGGAACTCTGTCCCAAGCACCTTGCAGTAAACGATTGACTTGATAGTAGCGATAGCGCAATAAAACTTTAAGTGGACTGGGCACTGACTCAGCTGGCTGGCCGGCTTTACGATTGTCGAGAGCGATAGCAGACAACAAACCGATCCGTAGCATGCGTTCATGTATGGGAATTGGTGGTTCCGCAAAAACAGTCGCTGACTCCATCATTAATTCTGGCTTGATTAGGCAAGTCGCAATCGTCACGTTGCCTAGAATTTGAAAAAAGAGGAGCAAAAACGCTGTGGGCGTGTTTTCCAAACTCGGCTGACGCAGTGAACTGATATTTTCCCGGTACAAACCAAGGTCAACTCTCAACGGATGGCTCACTGCTCGTAAAAACCGTCGATTAAACTCAGCGTCAGCTGATTGGGATGGGGTTACTTCATTTTTCATGAGGAGCAATTATACAGCTCTGATACAACTCACCGTCTTGGAAACCACGTTGCCGGTAGTACTCACGAGTACCAATAGCTGAAATGACTGCCAACTTGGCAAAGCCAGCTTTGGCGGCAGTGGCCTGAGCTGCTGCCAGCAGTTTTTTGCCCAAACCTTGATGCTGTGCCTTGCCTTGTCGCTGGGCACCGAGTTCTACTGCTTGACCATACACATGGAGTTCGCGAATGATGGCGGCATCCGTCAGCTCATCTATTAAGCTCGGTTTGGTTGGCAAACTTAAGCGCAAAAAGGCAGCTAGCTTGCCATTCACTTGATACTGGAGAAAGTGTTCCTGACTCACACTTGTCTCGTACACAATTTCAGATAGTTGGGCGGCATCAGGATCAAAAGCTTGGCTTTTGATCTCCCGACTGCGAATGTCTTGTGAACGCTGACCAGCTTGTTCCAGTTCGTTTTCAACAAGTTGGCGGAAGTTGGTTAACTTATTGCCAACCACAATGTCGGGGGAGGGAATATCACGAATCACCCGCGTCAAACGGCAGTAACCAGGCGTAGCCAGCAGACAGTGTTTGAGCACGGTCAAAAGTTCCTGGTGTGTGTAGGGCCGCCACTCGCCGCGTTGGTAGTAGGCCATCAGCTCTGCACTTTCAATCAGCGAACACGGGTAAATCTTTAACTCATCGGGTTTAAAATCTGGGTCGCTAAATAGTAGATCATAGTCAGCTTGGTCGGCAGTCACAGAAGAACCGTGTAAATTGGCCATCCAATGCGCATGAATTTTGAAACCTGCCTGGCGCAACAGTTGAAAAGCTCGCCGCGTAGCAGCCACGTCGTGACCACGGTGGTTGGCAGTCAGTACCGCATCTTGCAAAGACTGGACCCCGATCTGAGTTTTGGTACAACCTAAGCGTCGAATTCTTTTGACTTCAGTCTCTGAAACGTTGTCAGGTCGCGTTTCAATCACCAAACCAACATTACGAACCTTGGCCAGTTCATTCTCACGTTGTTCAGCCTCCAAAGCTGACCACTCTGCCGATTGGTACTGCTCGAATCCACCACGTCGTTCGGGCGCCACATACAGTTCTGACACTACTTGGTTGTAACTTTCCAGCAACTCATCACCTTTGAGTTGTTGCTTGGCGGTCGCGGCTCGGTTTTTCGTGGGATCATCACTCGGTGCGAACTCACCCTTAGCTTCAAGTGAGGCTTGCATCTGTTGGTAGTGCTCACTCACTACTGGACGACCATCCCGTCCAGCTCCGAAATCATTCAATGCTCGGAAACACTCTTTAATAAACCAAATCTGGTATGGTTCGGGATAAAAGGACCACGTCCCACCCAAAATAATCAGCTCAACTTTATCCACGCTGTGGCCAATGTTGGCAAAAGCCTGCAAGCGGTTGTAGGTTTGCAGATACGGATCAAACCAGTTGCGCTCAGCGCGCTGTGCGCCCGGCTCGTCGCTGAGGTAACTTTTCGGCATCCGAATATCATTCGGACAAAAAATGCATTTACCCGGACAGGGGAAGGGCTTCGTTAAAACCGTCACGGGTGTGACTCCGGACATGGTGCGCGTGGGTTTCATTTGCAACAAGTGCAGCAGGTGTGCTTGGAGTGACCGCAAACCGTGGGTGCCGGCCAGTTGGCGATAGGCCTGAACCAACTCATCTTTCGCAAAGTAGCCGCCGGTTGGTTTTCGATATTTTTTAAGTAGGTTTTTTACGTCTTTGGCAGTTGGCTGCTCGATAGCATCCAACTCTTGCAATAATGGCACGAGTTGGTCTAAATAGTTGGCTGAATCAAACTGATATGCGGGCACAATAGGTAGTATACAGGGTCAAGTCCAGTTTACTCGGAAAGAATGCTACGATAGTGATCAGGATAAAATTTGCGGTGGATTTTGAATATGGCGTCTCTCTCGATCTGTTGGATACGAGTGTGGGATACACCTAATCGTCGACCGACTTCAGTGTAGTTTTTTTTAGGAATATCGCTATAGAATCCATACAACATCTCCATCACTTGACGCTGTCTATCTGTCAACACACTCAACATCCGCTCAGCCAGCTCGCTCATTGCTAACAATTCAGCCACTATTGCAGGTTGGGGATTACTCGGATCTTCAATCAGCTCACCAATTTCTCGCTGAGTGTCATCATGGAGTGAGGCAACTTGGTTGAGACTAATCGGCACTCGCGCTTTTGTGCGCAGGTTTTGAATATTTTTAATGGTGAGACCACTTTTCAGGGACACTTCCTTATTGGTCGGTTTCCGACCAAGCTCATCCTCTAATGCATCAACAGTGTCCAGGTATAACCGCAGGTGTCCATTGTGACGCAAAGGTCGACGAATGGCGCTACTGTGTAAGGCAAGTTCTCGTACAATTTTTTGTCGGACCCAATACGTGGCGTAAGTTGCAAACCTGTTGCCATAGCGTTCGTCGTATTTCGACAGTGCATACATCAAACCATCGTTGCCAGCTTGGATTAAATCTAAAAAGCTCACTCCTCGGCCTTTGTATCGCTTAGCCATCCAAATTGCCAATCGCGTGTTCGACTTCAGCAACCGATCTCGAGCCTCTGTATCACCATTTTTAATTTTGGTGAGCAGGTCTTTTTCTTCATCCTCTGTCAACAACGGGTACTGTCTAATTTCAAGCAAGTACAAACCTACGAGGTCGTCCTCATCAATTAAGCCATCGACGTCACCTTGTGGTTCAGGCTCGTCGGCATCAACAGCCATTAATTCAGCTTCAGTCGGAACGGCTTCATCGTCTTCCAACTCAACCGTTTCCCTTAGATCTTTGTCAGAAGAGTATACTAACGCCACTACGAGACTTGGATCTACCTCATCTTCATCAAAATAGGTTTCAGTTTCAAAACTTTTTACCATGGCGTAATGCTTTCAAGCAGTGCAAAGTATAACACTCAGTGCTCCGCTGTCATCATGATAAAATGACGTTCAGTTCATATAGTTTTTACTGTGCAAAAAACCACGATCTCGCAACTCAATCAGCTCAACATTGATTGCTACCAAACAGCTGCCGATGACTTTGACCAAACCCGCCAAACTGCTTGGGCCGGGTGGGAAGAAGTTGCACAACACATTTTGCCGCTCTCTGAGCGTGCAGTTGTGCTCGACATTGGCTGTGGCAATGCTCGATGGGCTGAGTTTGTACACCAGCACACCCCAACTTCGGATTGGCAGTACATTGGTTACGATGTAACAGCTTCGCTGCTAGCCAAAGCTGCAACCAAACTCACCGGCATCGGTGTCCGACATCAGCTCTTCACCGTTGACCTCATTGACAATTGGCTCAATAACAAACGTGTCCCGAACTTTAGTCCCCAAACTGCAGATCTTGTTGTCGCGTTTGGTTTTATCCATCATGTACCAAGTTTTGAGTTGCGCCATACATTCTTGAAGCTCGCCACTGAATCTTTAAAACCCGGTGGGAAACTGGTCGTAGCGGCTTGGCAGTTTACTGACAGTCCAAAATTAGTGGCCAAACAAGTAGCTGGCGTCAAGCTAGGCTTTCCTGAAACCGATCTGGAACCAAACGACTACTTTTTGAGCTGGAGTAGTGATCCGTCGCAACCGCAGTATCGTTACTGCCACTTAGTTACCGCCACTGAAATGGCAGACCTAACTGACCATCTGCCGTTGCGTCTGCTGGCTGATTTCAAAGCTGATGGCCAAACTGGCCAGTTGAATCACTACTGGGTTTGGGAATCTGAATCTGTCTCACCATCCGCCTAGCAACATGCTGGCACTTGGCCGGGTAGTTTGGTACAATAGTAGCCTCTGGTCTGCGGTGATTACTGCGTTTGTCCAGATTGTCTGCCCCGTGGTCTAATGGCAGGACAGCAGCCTTTGAAGCTGTTTATCTTGGTTCGAATCCAAGCGGGGCATCACTCAAGCGAAACTCTTCACCCTACGTTCTCCTGCTATAATCTGTTAATGAAAAACGCCATTTTGTTACACGGCACGGGCGATACCCCTAACGCATTTTGGCTGCCGAGTATCCGGAGCTTTTTGGAAACTCAGGGCTACACGGTCTGGGCGCCTCAATTGCCAGACGCAGATCATCCTGATCTCAAAAAATGGTTGTCAGCAGTTTTGTCTGAAGGAACTTTTAACGAAAACACGGTCATCATTGGCCACTCGGCCGGCGGGCCATTAATTTTAAGTATCTTAGAAAACCTATCAGTCCAGGTGCACAAAGCCATTTTAGTATCTGGCTATGCTCGACCAAAAGGTGAAAAGAAAGAATCTGAAGCTATTTTGCAAGACAGTTACGATTGGACCAAAATTAAACAACACGTCCGCGATTTAATTTTCCTCAACTCAAACAATGACCCTTGGGGCTGTAACCACGAAGAGGGTCTGTACATGTGGCAAAACCTGGGCGGCACCTTGATTCTGAGAGACAGCGAGGGCCACATGGGCTCCAACACTTTTGGGCAGCCCTATACTCATTTCCCATTGCTCGAGAAACTGCTGGAATTAGAGTACAGTCGCTCATCGATTGATGGGTCAGATAAAAAATGATCAAAACTATTGTTTTTGATTACACAGGCGTTATCTCAGCTGGCCCTATTATGAGTTGGATGAGAGATAAACTGACTCCTGACGATCCTCGATACCAGCTCATTAAAGAAAGCAGCCACCTTTGGGATTTGGGCCAGATTGGACTCTGGGAAACATATCATCGTATTGAAACTGCAACTGGTGTTAAATCAGAGCAAATTTGGGACGTGTTTTTTGACAAAACACAGGTTGATTGCGAAATGATTACGCTCATTCAACAACTTAAAAAGAAATATCAGATTGTTTTGTTCTCAAACCATCTAAGTGAGTTGCTGCGTAAACTTCTCCATAAACATCAACTAAACGAGCTGTTCGATGAAATAATCATTTCATCCGAGCATAAAATGAAAAAACCCGCTGTTGAGTTCTTCAACCTACTGCTGAGTACTTGTGGCCATAAACCACATGAATTAATTTTTATCGATGATACAAAAGATAACGTACTAGCTGGGCAAAAGATGGGTATCGACTCGATTCAGTTTACATCTTTACCTGAGCTACACCGTGAGTTAGAAAAAAGATCACTACTATGACGACCAAACCACTACTTCCTTACCTTAAAAACACCTTACTTCTTATTTTTATTTTGATCATACTGAGCCCAGTATTGTGGTTTTTGAGCATTCTGGTTCAAGATTACTTTCAAGATCGCTGTGAAGAGAAAGTGGCGCGTGAGTTCAAAAATCTTGATGCCTTAGTCACCCTGACAAATGAGGAATACCAAGTGTTAGGGATCGATCGATCCCTCATTCCAACTCGCCGTTACTATGAGGTCAAAAAATGCTTAAGAGAGAGGAGATTCTGGTGAGAATGAAACCTACCATTCGAGATTACCGTAACAGTGACTGGTCAGCCATCTTGGACATGATCGTGCAAACCATTGAGTTTCATATCTCCATTCAGAAACCAATCCGATTTGAAAGCTACACTGTTAAGTTGTTGCGTAATTATTTGTTGGGCCTGACTGCTCAGCACCGGAATGGTACTGGCAAGTTCTTAGTCGCGGTCAACGCTGATGACCAACCGGTTGGCTTTTTATTTGGCGCTGTTGATAAACCTGATAAAGAACTTCAAAAATGTGTTGTCAAATCAGCTACTTTTTACGAGTTATTCGTATTACCAGCATACCGCGGTCAACATGTAGCTACCGCGCTGATCACAACATTAGAGCAGCATTTCAAACAGCAAGGTTGTCAATTGATTCGGCTCCATGACGTGCACGCCACTAACGAGTCAGCCCAACAGCTGTATCGCAAACTCGGCTATGTGCCACGCGTGATTGAAATGGGCAAACGAGTTTAGCTTAATTTTCTATCTTCACCCCTCACCCCGTAGCACCCGGTCCACAAAGTTTTGGCCATGTTTGCGGCGCAACAAACTAGCGGCGACCTCGTCAATTGTTTTGACAAACTTGGGACTGAGGTGTGATGAGACTGCCTCTAGCTCATAGGTGTTATCCTGATAATTTATCTTGAGCACACCTTCATTTCCGCGGTCATCCTGAACCACGTAGTGGGCTAGTCGAAATGTAAAACTGCTTAACGCTGGTAATTTTGACATAGAGTTTTTCCTTCAAATAACAAATCAAAAAGAAGTTTTGATTTGCAAAACTCTGTGTTCTCAGCTAGCTAAAAAATATGGGGAAAAGACAGACTGCTGCAAACCAATTAAACATTGGTTTGACAACAACAGCTGGTGACACAACATCGTAACGCCACGGAGTGAGTATACCGGAAACAACGTGCTAGTGAAGTCCCTGTTTGAAAAAAGTCAGTACTGACTGATAGTGCGAAAACAGCGTCCAGGCAGTTAGCGCCAGCAACCCCGGAAATACCACCCACTTTTCTACAAACTTACCACTTTCCATCCGCAAGGCTCGAAATGGGGGAATCCCAAACTTCCAATCCATCGGCCACAAGAAAGGCACGCCAGCCTTAGTGGGCAAGTCCATGATAATGTGCGATACCACCCCAATCATAAATGCCCACCACACCACACTTGGATCGATCTCCAAATTCACCAGCTTCACGAGTAACTGCAAGCTAAAATGGGCGAGGCTACCAATCAAAACCAGTCCCACCAATGAGTGAGATACATTTCGATGCCCACCCAAAAACGGACAGACGACTTTAGCCACAAATGGCCCTAGGCGAAAGTTGTCCCAGAAATCACTGGTTTTTTGATCAATGTCAGGAAACAAACCACCCACAAAGTTGGCACCAAAAGCCAAGATGAGCGTGGCGTACGACATCGATGGCAGACTTGGCAAAGCCGTCGCTACCAAAACGAGGGCGGTAAATGCAGCTAAATCGTGGGTGCGACCGGTCACATTCACCAGCTTAAAGAAATCAGCGGTCTATGAAAAGAGGGAAGATGGAAACTCGGTGAGAAAAAAAGTTTAGGCAGCGAGGAAGCCTACCGAATCAAGCACGGGCTGATACACACGAGATGAGACCAAGGTGCTGACCGGAACTCCCACCAGTATGGCTAGCTCAGGCAACGTAATACGGGCAGCAAGTTCTTGACCTAACTCTCGATCCAGTTCAAACAATTGATGATTAAAACCAAAGACTGAATCCAATCGTTCGTGAGCATCACCGACGCCCGTTTTGGCACCATATCGGTGACGACGTTGGTCACACAAATCGCCCCATTGATAACATCTGGTGCCAACTTCATCCAGAATAGCTGTCGCAACTTTTGGCCCGACATTCTGTAACCGCAACAACCGCTGCGTACCACTGAGCACAGTAACACCTGGGCAAATGCGAATAGTGTCAAAAACCAACTTGAGCGCTCGTTGCTGATCGCTCTCACTGAGGTGTCCATAGTGTTGTTCAAATGCTTGTAACTCATCAAAGCATTGATTCCAAACTGGCTCTGCTGTCTCTGGGGACATCATCTTAATCTCTGACCGACGAGCTTCACAAAAAGCGAGATCCCGACGAGTTAAACTTTCGGCCATCAAGTTCAACACTGCGATTTGGCTCGTGGCTTCCCACCACCGTTCAAAACTTGTTTTTTTTGGCTCAAAAATGAGCGACAAAACAAATGCCATGCTGAAATGATCAGCGCCGTGGCTAAGGATCAAGTCAGGATGAGAAGGCAATTCTGGCTGAGTGTGAGACGTTCGGCGGCGGCGAGACCCTGATTCTAAAACAGGAGCCACTGGTTGATGTTGAACTTAGAGCAGTGCCATAGAGAGGTGAAAATACTTCTTACAACTTGGGTATTATACTCCAAAATTGTGATAAATATCACCAACTTAAGCACCTACCGCGTGTAACGGTTCTCTTCAGTCATACCAACTCGAGTCAATGGAGGAATGAGCAAGCTATCCCAAAAATCATCATGTGCTTCCCAGTCGATTTCTGGAAGCACCTCAAGTGCCCCAGCAATCATCCATTCTGCGATACATGAGTGAATAGCTTCAGGTGAAGCTCCTTGATCAATTAATGTTTGAACAGCTGTCTTGGCTTGTGCAAAATACTCTTTCATACGAGTCGGATTATAGCACTGATACTCATTTGATATGTATAAATTTGCGCTTAACCTTACTCGCTTACCTCGTTATACTCACCTCATGTCTGACCAACTCATCGGCGCCGCTGTTATCATTTTCAACGCCACACAACGTGCTATCCTCTTGGGTAAACGCAAGAACTCGTACTTTGCTGGTACCTATGGTCTGCCTGGAGGTCGAGTTGAACCCAATGAGTCTCTCATTGATGGGGCTGCCCGCGAGCTGCGTGAAGAAACTGGTTTGGAAGCCCAAAAATTGGTCTATGTAGGTACTGTTCGGGAGAAACAAGAAGCTGGTAGTTTTATTCACTTCATTTTCAGTTGTGATCAGTACTCTGGCCAACTTCAGCTGATGGAACCTGATAAATGTGAGGGTTGGGAGTGGGTGAGTGTCGACACTTTACCTGATAATGTGTTACCAGGTCATGAAGCCGGACTTGAGCTTTACTTCGACCCTGACAAACCTCGTTTGTCAGACCTACTTTAAGCGTGAATGCTAGAATCCCGCCATGGCTGTCATCACTCGCTCTGTCAAAGCAACCTTGGGATTTGTATTCACACCTGATCTGTCACAAGTTATCTTGATTGAGAAGCACCGACCCCGCTGGCAAGATGGCAGGCTGAATGGTCTGGGCGGCAAAGTGGAAGCCCGAGAAAAATGGCGAACTTGCTTAAGCCGAGAAGTTTTTGAAGAAGCTAACTTACACATTCCAACTCAGGCTTGGCAGTCAGTTGGTAAAATTTCGCTCAAAAATTGGCGCGTGCAGGTGTTCGCTGTTCGTTACGATGGCTTGCTTACTGACCTTAGCTCCAAAACCGACGAGCCTGTAGCCTGGTACTCCACAACGAATTTGCCACCACAAGTGATGCCCAACTTGAACTGGTTAATTCCACTCGCCAAAGACTGCCTCACCAACGTTGAACCTCCGACAGTTAGTATCAAGTATCCAACCAAGTGAAAGGTCTATGAACACTACTATCAATCCCGAGTTGAGACGCCGCTTTGAAACTATTGCACAGATAACTGGCACCGAAATGGTTATCCACGCACCTTGCGAAGAAGGTCAGAAACCAGATGTCAGTTATCTGCTCGTTTTTAATTTCTTACAAAGTGTCATCCCCAAGATCTTTGAACCTCGGGTGCAAGCAGCACAGGTAGATGTTAACTACTTCATCGACACAATTCGGACAGCCGCTGAACTTCACTTGTTAACCAGCCACCAATTTGCTGAACTTCTCGATGAACTCGGTGAACAACAGCTAGCCCAGGCAAGAAAAACTAGAGCTGTTTAGGAAACCAGGGGATAAACGCACTTGTTTGTTGCCGGTAGCGTTCAAAGTCAGGTCGACCGAGATACTTTTTTTCCAGTAATGGAATGCCGGACACCTGTGTCAGCAGCCAAGTGATCGTGACTGGACTAACTAAACTCCAGACACCCAATCCACCTGACCACGCAATCACTGCGATACCCCACCACATCGTTGCCTCACCAAAGTAGTTGGGATGACGCGTGTATCTCCACAAACCAGCGGTCATTAATTGGCCTTTGTTGGCCGGGTTCTTCTTGAACTGGGTCAGCTGCCAATCGCCTACGGCTTCAAATCCGAAGCCCACTAACCAAATCATGGCACCCACCACATCCCAAATGCCAAGTTGGCCACTAGTCTGAAAAGGTAACCACCACAGCGGCAAGGCGATTGCCACCAGCAAGCAGCCTTGCAGTACAAACACTTGCAGATACGTTCTGAGTAGCCACCACCGCCCCCACTGTTCACGCCACTCCCGATAGCGATAATCTTCACCTTTGCCCCAGTTACGACGGCCAATGTGCACAGCCAACCTAACTCCCCAGCAAACCACGAGCAGTAACACGAGCCAAGTTCGAACAGAAGTTGAACCACTCACCAGCGTGGCTGTTATAGCAACGGTAATAAATCCCAACCCCCAAAACACATCAGCTAAGCCGTTGTTACGTCGCCAGACAGCCAACCCAAAGGCTAGGTGAAATAAACTGGCTAAGGCAACAATTGGCCACAACATAAATTACTTTCTGACTAGCCGATAAATCTTGTCATCTCCATCTTTTACCTTCCCACGACCATCTCGGTTGCTGGTGGTAAAGTACAAGACTCCATCCGGTCCTTCGGTCACGGCTCGAACTCGACCGACATCAATATTAGGCAGTTTCTCAAAACTTAAAACGGTTGCTGGTTGTGACTCGCTCACCACCACTCTGAATAAACCTTCGCCACGCAAAGCACCGAAGAATAGGTTGTTTTTCCAAGCTGGAAAAACCTGGCCACTATAAAAGTGTGCTGACGCAGGTGCCACTGCAGGGGTGAAAACTAACAGTGGAGAGATCAAACCTGGCTGCGACCGCTGATGTGACACAAGCGGCCAACCGTAATTACCCCCAGCAACAATCGCGTTCACCTCATCACCACCACCAGGACCATCATTACCTGACGGGCCGTGCTCAGTTGACCACAACTGTTTGGTGATCGGGTGCCAACTCAAACCTTGGGGGTTGCGATGACCTAGGCTATAAATCGGCGAACCCGCCACCGGATTGTCAGTGGGAACCGTGCCGTTGCTGTTGACTCGTAAAATCTTGCCTCCTAAGCTGGCCTTTTCTTGGGCTTGGTCTTTACGGGTCGCATCGCCAGTACTGATGTACAGCTTGCCATCAGGACCGAAGCTCAGGTCACACCCCGCGTGGTACTTAGCAGCTGGGATGTCATCAAGAATTGTGCCAATGACTTCCAAACGATCACCTTTATCTTGTAGTCTGACCACGCGATCTCGGAGTTCCTTGCCAACTTCATAGGCATAACAAACATAGAGCAATTGATTATTGGCGTACGCCGGGTCTAAAACCAAACCCATCAGACCTTCTTCTGAGTTGTTTGAAACTTGAAAGGTTGCCACTGGGTCGGGTTTGAGTTGACCATTCTCAACAACTCTGACTCGACCTGCTCGCTCAGTCACTAACATGCGAGTTGGAGAAGTAAATACCACCCGCCAAGGAACCTCGAGGTTCTCTGCCACTACTTCGAGCCGAAAATCGGTTGACATATCAAGTGGTGAAGGGCTGGGTTGGCGACGCCTAGAGTTTGGTGACGCAGAGGGAGTACTCGTCGGGACCAGCTGGTTGACTATGACCAATTTACCTGGCTCAATCTGAGACCCATCGAGCACCAGATACGATCGCAACCACCACCACCCATAGGTAGCTAGAACTAAAAACACTGTACCGATGATAATAACTAGGATCGGCGCTGATGGCCGATAGAAGGTGCGACGAGGCATTACCTATCAGTATACTGGACAGCAGCGTTGCTACACAAGTTTACGCAATTTAGCCACGAAAAAACCTTCCATAGTCTCGGTTGGTCGGACGCGGCCACACAGGTTGACCTCTGGTCGGTAGGTCCGACCTTCCCACTCAGTCACAGCCGGTTGCAAAGTTACGTCGGGAATCGCTATTGGTTCGAGAGCAACTTGGCCAGCCAGCTTCGTTACGGCCCAGTCAATCACGCCCTCATTTTCCTCTGGGGCCAGGGTACAGGTTGAGTACACAACGACGCCGCCTGGTTTGGTCAAGGAAATGGCTGAGTGGAGAAGAGCTCGCTGCCGGTGAGCCAACTCTTTGATTTTCTTAAGCGACCAGTTTTGGTAGGTTTTGAAGCGATCGAGACGAATGCGACCTTCCATGCTGCATGGCACATCCACGAGTGCTTTATCAAACACGGGAACTAATTTTTGCCATAGCAATTCGCCAGGTGAGTGCATGGTGGTCACGATCTCGACGCCTTGCATCTTTAAGTTGGCGGCCAACTTATACAGGCGCACCCGACTGGTGTCGTTAGCAATAATTGTCCCTTGATTGCGCATCTGGGCAGCCATTTGGGTGGTCTTGCTCCCGGGAGCGGCAGCCACATCCAAAACTTGTTCTTCCGGTTGAGGATCAAGCACCAGTGCCGGCACCATACTTGATAAACCTTGAACATAAATCTGACCTGACATATAAAGAGGATGCTCTGTCAGTTCACCGAGCGTGCGAGATCGCAGGATAAATGCCTCAGGCAACCATGGCACAGACTCCAACTCAAAGCCATCAGCCCTCAGCTGCTGACTAACTTCGTCAGCCGTAGCTTTGAGGGTGTTCACCCGAAAAGTACTCGGCCGACCAGTTTGCCAAGCCAGCTGGATTTGGTCAAGCTCATCTGGTGGATACAACGCCGCCATTCTGGTCTGTAATTGAGGTGGTAGCTCGAGCCAAGCAGGTAACACTGTGGTATTCTACCAACATGCAGCCCAAGATACTTACCCATTTTGCTAAAGTTGACCCAGTTCTGCACCAAGTTTGGCAACAGCTTGATCAAGCCGGGCAGGGGGAGATCGTGGTGAAGGGTCGACCAACCGATGAGTTATTTGTCGATATTTGTGAGGCCATTGTTGGTCAACAACTTTCTGATAAAGCCGCCCGCACGATCTGGAACCGGTTTGTCGCCTTGTTCCCTGACCAGAAGGTTACACCTCAAGCAGTCCTCGATCTAGCCGATGACCACATTCGGGCCACCGGCCCCTCTTGGTCAAAAATTAAGTACCTGAAAAATTTTGCTGAAGCCGTCAATTCTGGCCAGCTACCACTCGCAAGTTTCCCAGAGCTGGCTAATGAAGAAATCATTCGCCAACTCACCCAAGTCAAAGGCATCGGTCGCTGGACGGCTGAGATGTTCTTAATGTTTGGCTTGGGTCGAGCCGATGTTTTCTCAACCGGCGATCTTGGCCTACGCAAAGCCATCGAGCGATGGTACCAACTCGCATCAAGTACACCAGAAAAATTGCTGCATATCAGCGCCAGTTGGGCTCCGTACCGCACCTACGCCGCCCGGATTTTGTGGAAAAGTTTAGTTCTGCCCGCGTTCAAGGACTAGCTCCGCTGGAGCCAAACTGAGATCACTCTGCAACACTTGGATAAGCTGTTTGGCAACTAAGGTTGGCTCCAGATATCCGCTCAAATCCTTGCCCGGGACAACTTGCCAAAAGTGGTCTGACTTCATACCACCTGGGTAGACACCGATAACGCGAATGCCGTGTGGCTGAGCAGCCAACCGCAAACTCTCGGTAAAACCTCGGAGCCCCCATTTACTCGCACAGTAGATTGTCTCTAGCTCTCTGGCCTTGAGACTCGAGGTTGAACCAACGTTAACTATCTGACCAGCTTTGAAGGGCAACATCCGTTTGTACGCTTCAAGTGCCATATATATATTGCCTTTAAGATTAATGCCCAAGACATCCATAATTTCATCCCGTGTCACGTCCTCAAAAGGCTTAACTAGACCCCGACCAGCACAGTTAATCAGGGCATCGATTTGCCCGGTCTGTTGATCAATCTTGGAAAAAGTGGCGTCAATGCTTTCAAGATCACGGATGTTGCAGGTAATTTTCACCACTCCCGGTGGCATGGTTGTGTCTTCAATGTGGCGGGCCAGAGCAAAAACTGTGGTCCCCTGTGTTGCGAGCTGTTCTGCCACTGCTTTACCCAAACCACTCGAGGCCCCGACTACAATAACACTTTTGATCACTGGCGGCCTTGGTTTAGTTTCGATCATCTTTGAAAATCATCTCGACTGACTCAGCTAAGGCGGGCAAGAACTCATCTTCATCAAACCCATACTTATCTTTAAAGTTCTGTCGATCATGCAAGAAATTATTCCAGTTTTCTTCAAACACTTGGCCAAGTTGAGCCAGCTCAGTCTCTGATGCGCCTCGCTGAGCAGCTGCTGTATAGCGGGCCATCGCCTCAACAGTACTTGCTAACGGGGACAAAAAGGCATTGTCCACGTCGGCCCCATACAGTTTTTTTGCGTACTGCTGAAGCAGCGGATTTACCTCCAGTGCGCCACCAAAGGGTGGAAAGACTGGTTTCGTGCCATTTTTAACAAAACTGGCCACCCACATCGCCATTTTCTTGGTGGCATTGGCTTTCCTATCGACAACCTTCGATTCATTATCAATCGCGTTTTCACCAATGGTTTGAATCATACGTTGATCCTCATTATTTCTTGAGCTGTAGTTTTTTGGCTTTGAGGGCTTGTTTCAGTAAAACCATAGCACGCGGGCCTATGCCATGCAAGGCAGCTAGCTCAGCCTCGGTCAACTTAGTCAAGGCACGCAAGTTAGCTAGTTTCGCGTTGGCTAAGGCTCGCAAAGCCGGCGCGGCTAACTTGGGCGGGAAATCACTTTGGTTTTTGGTGCGATAGTAACCTGACCAACACTGGGGACAAACTGGGCAGTCACTGCTTTTGTAAAAGCGATGACCTCGGCTGCAGATCTTGAGGGTACCTTTCGGCTTCTGCATCTGAGCGAGAAACGGGACTCGAACCCGCGACCTTCTCCTTGGCAAGGAGACGCTCTAGCCAACTGAGCTATTCTCGCAACCTGGCTATTATATCAAGTCTGTGCCAAGCTGAGGAGTCGAACCTCAATCTCGTGTTTTTCAGACACGCGCCGTGACCACCTTGGCTAGCTTGGCTTGTAGGTCACACACCCTTCTCCTCAAGAAAATTGCGGGCGACACTAAAAATACAGATCCCTATTATACCCAGAAAATACAGGTTTTGGAGCGGGAAAATTTCGCTATCTCGATAGTAAATGTGTGAACTAAGCCTACACAACCTGATTACTGACAATTAGGTCGCCTAAGACTTGCTGGTGGAACGCCGGCACTTGAGTTGCTAAAAAAAGCTGATTCCATTCATATATTTGCGCTGCTTCTTTCAGTGGTGACACACTGGGGTTGACCAACACCACTGTGCCAATCCAACTATCTTTCATAGCTGCAGAATCAGTAATAGAGTACAGGTAACCGTTACGCCTCGAGTGTCGCAACTGACCAGCCCCGACATATTGATCTAATTTAGCTTGATCGTAAAGAGAGATATAGATGTGCCTTGGCAGAAATGGAATATTACCGAGACAGTAGTGAATCGGAATGTGTGGTACATGTGTTGACAGAAAAAGATATGCCTGTTGAGCTCCACCTTCTGTCCCAAAACGAGATAAGTTCCGGACAATGGCGGGATGGGTTTTAAAGTGAATCACTGATGGTTCATGTTCACTCATTTCCTCAAAATTAATCCCTGCATAGTGACTATCAGATATGGTGGTGGTACAACGAGTGGCAACTTGCGAGATATTTTGAAGCGCATTTCTCAGCTGTGCATTTTCTAAGGGTTGCGACTGCAAGAAACTAAGCAACATGGCTGCGATCTGTTCTTTGACCACGTTCTCACGCCGAGCACTTCCACTCCCAACTAGTGACATCAACTCGGTCTCCAACTCAAGAGGTAAAGTCAGCTCTGGAAACCGGGTAGTATCTACTTCTTGGGCTTCTGTAATGTGTATCTCGGCGCTGTGAGGTTGTTGCTGGGCAAAGGTGCAAAAAAAAGTCTCGTGATGTTCACGATGCAAAAGAGCGTATTGTTCTACAAATCGTGAGTTACTCACTCTGGTATTATACCTGATCACTTAACCACAGCTATCTTTTCTGGCAACAAGCGTGGCTGGTGCTAAAACGCTGCCAGCACAATGCCCACAATGGTCAATCCAATCCCCACCACTTGCACTCGAGAAATCCGTTCTTTCAGAAAAATCATCGCTAAGCCAACAGTTACAATCGTCAAAGATGACGCAATTGGGGCGACGATGACACCATCACCATACGCCACACCAAAGTTTGCCCCCATGACACCAACGGCTTCCAGTACTCCCACGCCAATCAGTAACGCCATCATTTTCGGGGTAGACTTGGCTACTGCCAATGATTTTCGTTGCCACAGTGACACAAAGCTCAGTGTGGCTAGAGCCACCACCTTGGTCAAAGCAGCGATCAGCAACCAGTTAGCTTGCTCAACAATGAACTCGTTCAATGGCCAATAAAAGACGCCAAACAGAACCGAGGCAATTATGGTTTCTTTAACTCCTTTAGTTAAAGAAATTTTACCCGACATCAGTTCGGGTAGATTGACAGACACCAAGAAAACACCCAAGAACAGTAAGACTAATGCTACCACTTGGAAGGGCGACAGTGTCTGACCGCGGAGCAAACCGATCGCAACAACAAACAGGTTCTGACTGTTGATCACAGCCGACACTACTGACACATTTCCAACTTCAAAACCTCGATAAAAAAACAAGTAGCCGAACGTGTACGCTAAGCCGCAAAAAACTACGAGCGAAATCAAAAAAGGGGACAGGGCCAGGGTGGGTGCCACCAACCACAATCCCAGACCTAATGTCACAAGCCCAGCCACTTGTGACCAAAATAACGTCTTGTTGTGACCAACTTTATCAGCAGCTAAATTAGCCAAAAAATCTGATACGCCCCAGCCAAACATGCCACCTAAACCACCGATAATACTGACCAAGACGTTTGACTGCATTAGCGGGAATTATAGCCTAGGTTTGAAATAGGCTCTATACTCAGGATATGACACGAAAGTCATTAAGTGGCCTAGCAGTTTTGATCTTGGTGATGTGGACTATTTGGCAAAACACCACGTCTTCTTCATCATCGGTACCAACCACCACTGCACCAACAGCTACGCCTTTGCCTCAAGTTCTTGCTGGCACAACCCAGCTAACTACCTCGCTTACCGCGACTACCTCATCAAAAACGTACATCGTTGAGAAAGTGGTGGACGGTGACACGATCAAGGTTCGAGTCGGCGGCCAGCTCAAGACAGTTCGCCTGGTCGGAATCAACACGCCTGAAACCGTTGACCCTCGAAAGCCGGTTGAGTGCATGGGCCAGGCCGCTTCTGATCGATTAAAGCAGCTGTTAACTGGCACTGAAGTTGGCCTGGAAACCGACCCTACTCAGGCTGACCAAGATCGGTACGGTCGGTGGCTCAGATTTGTTTTTTTGCCTGACGGCACCGACGTCGGCCAGCAACTACTAGAAGAAGGCCTCGCCCAAGAGGCTTTGTACAGCGATACACCCCATCGCTACCGGGCTGAATATTTACTTGCCCAAAGCCGCGCACAGCAGTTACAATCCGGCTTGTGGCAACCTGGTGTTTGCCCACAATAATAGTTAAAACTGGAGTGCTATGCGCAGTTCTGCAGAATGGTTAGTGTTACTACATGGTGGTGAAACTGATGAGGCAACAGAAAAGTTTGACGCAGTTGTAATCAATTCAATTCCTCTGGCTAAAGCAAATTTAATTGAGAGGGGTGTCAGCGATGAGCCCCTTGAAATGTTAACCGCCACTCGACTGATGGCGGATGTTTTCTTTGCCGCCAACAATCAGCTGATGGCGTTCAGCGCTATTTGTGACATGTGCGCCCTGATTGAGATTGCTCAGCAACAAGGCTGGAATGATGAAACAATTGAGTTTGCCCTTCTTCAGTCATCAAGTGATGAACCACAAATGTGAGTGGCCGTTGCAGGGCTCGAACCTGCGACCTTCCGGATGTAAACCGGACGCTCTAACCAACTGAGACTAAACGGCCGTGCGGGCTTATTGTACCAAGCTCTCCAACTTATACCAATCCCCACCAGATAAGGTGCTTGCTGAGTTAGCGAGTAACGGCACTAGGCGTTGCGAATTCCAGATCTAAACTTGGTTCGTAGACCACAAACGAGTACCCATCATTGCCGTCAGCGTAGTTCGCTTCCTCAAGCACCCGATAGTACGATGGATGTGGACAGTTCTCTCGAATTACAAACAACACTCCTGGTTTCTTCTCTAATGGACAACTATCAGCTGAGAAATAATAGCGACCAAGTTGAAAGTCCGGTTGCATACGTGCCGGATAACTGCTTTGAAGCGTCTGTTCGGGAATTAGACCTGCCAAAGCCAAGTAAACATAAGGTTGGCCAGTAAATCTGCCAATCATCACTGTTTCATACTCGGTGTACCTCGTTTTCAAGACCTCGGCCATAGCGGTATCAGCCAAGTTACGATTCCACGGGTGGTAAAGTGGTTGAAAAACTGTTAACTGATGCCAAAAGTAACTGACCCCCCAACCGTACCCGAGTACTAAGGTGGTGAAGGCTGCCAACCGAACCCAGCGAGCCGAGTGTGTGACGCCCCATTCGATGGCCGTGGCCACAAAAAAGACCAACGGAACTACCATCCAAAAGCTGCGAATGGTGCTGGGGACTTCTTGGGTGGTAAGCATGGCTGGAACAGGCGAGACTAACCACCAGCCCAAAAATAACCAAGCCAGTCTACCACTTGGGCTAATCAAACTTGGTTTTTGAAAGGCAACAAGTAAACCGATGACAACCAGCACCAACTCAATGTGAAACAGTAGCCCGTGGAAAGGTACTACATACCGAGTTGGTTCACCTCCCCGCAAAAACAGGAACTCTAGATTGAAGTGCGTGACATAGTTTTGAGCCAAACCCAAGACTGTGTTGACGGCTTTATTATGAAAAAATCTGATCACGAGGGGCGGGGCATGACCAGTGGCGGTCATGATCTGCTCGTTCATGATCAGATACATGTCACCTTTGGCAAAAATACTGATATCTCTAAATCTATCGAGTCCGGCCGTGCCCACTAATGTCACTAATCCCGCCAAACTGGCTATAACCAGCAATATACCGAGTCCAAATCCCCAACTTTGCTTGGGAACTGCGAACTGTCGCAACATAATCGTCAAGAAAGTTAACACTGGCAACACTATCTTGAGGCTGTGGTAACTGTACATAGCCAGGGCAGCCAAGAGGGCATACGTGACCAGATAACCAACTAATTTCATCATGGACGTTGATTTTTGGCCGCTGGCTTTTAATGCCAGTTGCAGTGCCAACAAACTCGCCAGCCCCAGCGCAAACGACAACACCACTTCTTGCGTCGCCCGCGAAATCATGATGTGCCAGGGAGAAATTGTGAGTAACCCAATGACAATCTTAGCCCGTCGACTTGGCACTTCATAGTTCAACAGCACTCGGTAAAGCAGCACCAGTGAAATCACTCCCAACGCCACACTCGGCAAACGAGCAGCCCAGACAGTTGGTCCAAATGCAGCTACGAATGGAATCTGTAAGTATGAGAACAACGCCGGTTTTGGATCAATGTAGGAATGTAGAAACAGCGGCCAACGTTGGCCATCCTCATCAAAACCGGTATTTTTGATAGCTAAGGCATTGTAGAAAAAAGAGGCTTCATCATTGTGAAAACCGGCCGGCAAGCTCGGCAAGTTATACACTCTCAAGATGATCGCAGCGAAAAGAATCACCACCCACCAAAGATGCGATTGCAATGTTGATACCAAACCTGATGTGCGTTGCATGATGCATTAAATTCTACAGCCAAAACAAGAGTATGCCCACCCTTTAGCCTTTTTTGACTGGAACAGGAGATGATTACTATGAAAAGAAAAAAAGCGTGTGTAGTGTGCCCAGGAGAGGACTTGAACCTCCACGGCTTGCGCCATACGCACCTCAAGCGTACGTGTATACCAGTTTCACCACCTGGGCATGATCAGTATTATAAATCATCAAGTTACTTCCTTGACGATTTCTTGTGTTCTGGTGCCGATGAGAGGACTCGAACCTCCAAGGGATTGCTCCCATACGCTCCTGAAGCGTACGCGTCTACCAATTTCGCCACATCGGCTTGTTGTAACCTCACGGTTGTTGTACCCACCCCGCCGTTGGCGGGGCGTACCGATTTACCACATCGGCTCAGGCAGTTATTGTATCATGTACTTGGCCAACTAGGGGATAGGCCAAGCTAGCAATTCTGCTTGATAAGCTTGCACGCGAGTCTCAGTAATATCGCTGGGTTGCAAGTTTGATTTGGCAAACAGATCAGTCTCCAACTGGTGGGCCGCTGCCACAAAACCTTGCCGCCTGCGTTCATTCTCTTCACCCGGATAGTTGTGTTGGTAACGTACTCGCAAATCTTCTAGTCGCTCATCCAAACTAACCACTCCCCAAGGGGTGACGCGAATGTCAGCATACTCACACAACATCTCTTCAGGATTGTGAGCAGCGAGTGTCTGGGCAATTTCACTAAAGCCGACTGCAGCCATCAGTTGTTGTACTTTTTCGGACACTCCCAGCTCTTTCGCGATCGCCACGTGGGCAGTTTTCTCTTCGGCACCATACTTGGCGATAAACTCAGCTTGTACCTTTTGCCAATAACCCGTGCCCTCTGGCTCAAGAAATTCAGGGAACTTGGTCAAGTCAAACTTGATAATGTTAGCTGCATCATGAAGCAAACAAGCGGTGATCACCGCCTCACGATCCATGGCAAATGTGGTTCCATCAAGATACACTGCAGCTACACCAGCCACCCGCAGTAAGTGCTGCTGCAGTACAACTGGCAATCGATAGTGCTCGAACACCTCACGCATTATCATGTCGCCATCTTACCATCAACTTCAAACTGAACTAACTAGCACTCCGAACTGAGTGAACTTTACCGTTTGAAAATAGCTCCATACCTGACTGACCGTGAAAATTTGCGATAGAAGGCTTCAACAATCACATCTCGAGCTTCGTTGACTTGGAAGTAAGTGGTATTCAGGGTGAGATCGTACGCATTTGACTTCGTTATTTCCTTGCGAAAGTACTGTTTCACGAACAACCTTCGTTCAGCCTCAATTTTGGCGATAACCTCTTTGGCTTTCGCTTCTGACAAACCTTCAAAATCCATGGCCCGCTTAACTCTGACAGCCGTGGGGGCAGTAATACTTACGTGCAACCCTTTAGCAAATGGGGTAATGAAATTGGCCCCTCGGCCCAGAATTACCACTCGACCTTTAAGGGCATAAGCCAAGATCACCTTGGCTAGTTCGGTGACGTACTTCACATCATCAATGTACTCTGGGTTCAACATTGAGTGCACCATGTCTTCCAGTCGAGACCGGTGTTTTTCATCAACAGCTTTGATAATTTCCTTGCGCTGTTTTGTGGAACTGGCGATATCATCAACAATTTGCTCATTTATCAATGTAAAACCCAACTTATCAGCTACAGCTTTGGCAATCGGGGCACCACCGCTGCCGGGTTCGCGAGCAATAGTAATAAATGGCTTGACAAAAGCTGCTTCAACATCTGGCACTTCAAGCCCACCCAAACTGTCTCGAATTTTGAGCGACTGGAGTACTTTATTGATCAGTGGGTAGTAGTGGATCGCCATCTGCCCAGTATACGCAAGTATCTAGTAAGCTCAATGTGCAGGGAGTATATACTTCCAGGCTTTCGCTCATAAATGGAATGGTATAATTACTCTTGAACACGTGTGTTTTATGCTCCAATAGCTCAATTGGATAGAGCGTCTGTCTTCGGAACAGAAGGTTGCAGGTTCAAGTCCTGCTTGGAGCACTTTAATCTGACCTAGAGCGCCCCGCCATCGGCGGGGAGGTTGCACCTTCAAGCCCCTTGGAGCACTTTAATCTGATCTACAGCGCCCCGCCATCGGCGGGCGATGACAGTTCCCAGTCACTTAGCAAATCCAAACTGCTACAATGGAGTTATGGCTGAGTTCAACGCCACGTTTCACGTCGAGTTTCGTGACCAACACGGGTTGGTTTTTTCTGGAGAGGTCGCAGCCTTGTCATCTCAAAACTCCCAAGGTCCCTTCGACATCTTGCCTAATCACGCCCACTTTATTTCCTTGATCCGAGATCAAGTCACACTCAACCTGGTAAACGGTGGCAATAAAGAGTTTCAAATTCAACAAGGTGTGCTACGTTGTTTTGACAACAAAGTTGAGATTTTCACTGGCCTTGAAAGCCAGGTCAGCAGCAAAGACGCTTCCTCAACTCCCACTGTTTAAGCTTGAATTAAATCAGCAATGGAACCTCGCCCCAGTAGCTGAGCGGGTGGCACTTCATCCAGCTTACCAGCCAAAATTGCTGCCACTTCTTTGACTAGAGTGGTGTGGGGCACAAACGCGCCTGGCACTCCTGTCTGTGGTTCAACGGCGTAAAAACTTTGCGTCATGTAGTTGCGAAGCAGCTGAGCTCGCTTATAGATTTGCTGATCTTCAGCCGATAACTCACCAACTCCGATCAGTGATACTAACCGATCAACGCTTTTAGCTCGCTCCAAGAGTTGTTTAGCTGCAGTGTATGTCTGGTAGTGATCCTGACCAACAATTTGTGGCTTGAGCGCAATCGAGCTTGAGGCCAGTAAATCAACGGCTGGAAAACGCCCTTCTTGGTACACTGTCCGAGACAAAACCACAGTTGAGTTGAGATATGGCAACAGTGAACGAACCGCATAGTCGGTGTTGTCGTCGGACGGCAGATACACCGCTTCGACACTGGTAATGCTGGCTTGCGTCGATGAGGTCAAGCGTTCGTGAAGTTGCCCAATTTCGCTTGATAAGGTAGGCTGATAACCATCCTCAGAAGGAATAGCACTCATCAAGGTGGACAGTTCATAGCCAGCTTGCGCAAACCGATACACATTGTCCATAAAAAACAGCACGTCTTGTCCGTGATCTCGGAAGTACTCAGCCATGGTGGCACCAGCTAGCGCTACCCGGAACCGGATGGCTGGATTTTCACCCATGTGACCAAGAACCATAGCTGTCTTTTCCAAAACTCCGGCTTCGGCTAAATTTTCCCGCAGTTCTTGGGCTTCACGCGTCCGTTCACCAACTGCACTAAACACCGAGACCCGATCCTGATCTTCTTTTTGGCGTCGGTGACGGATCACGATGTTATGAATCAGCTCAGTAAGTAACACCGTTTTACCTAGACCTGCTCCTCCAAACAAACCTAGCTTACCACCCTTAAGAAGGGGCGCAAAAAAATCAATCGCTTTGATGCCAGTAACCATCATTTCCTCTGGGATCACCACATCAGACAAGGTGCGTTTCTCATAGTGATACACTGACTGGCTCCGCTCTCCCAACTCTCCCAAGTCATCCAATGGTTCGCTAAAAACATTAATCACTCGGCCCAGCACAGTTTTGCCCACTGGAATTGTCAAAGTCTCATGTTGGCGGACAAAAGTAGCCCCACGTTGAATCCGATTCTGCCCGTCCAAAATTAAGCAGTAAAAATCATGCTCACTGGCCGAGCTAAACACCTCGAGAACAATGGTGTTGTCTTCTGAATCGCGGAGTAACTCGTGCACGGCGGGTTGGTCATGTTCAAATCGAACAACGGCAACTTGGCCAGTAACTGCTTGTAGGGTGCCTCTCATTTCAGACATGGTGTGATCCTTACTCAATAGTACCTTAGTGCTGCCATAGTTGCATGCCAGCTAGTCGCTGTCGTTGCCGGCGTTGTTGCTCTTGGCGTTCCAGCTGTTGAGCGGCCCGCCGGAGTTTGCTTTTTTCGGTGGTGACTGTTTGGGTGGCACTCTCCAGTGCGGTAACGCGCGAACCCAGGTGGGCTAATCTAGCTTCTTGCAAACTCTGTTGAAACAACGATGCTACCACCTGATGTTCAAAAAAATCGACCAACTCACCAATTGTTGGTTCGCACAAATACATTTGATTTGAAACTGGTCCTTCAGCTTTGGCAGTCAGCTCCTCGTTACCGGTCAAAATGAGTTGTTTTGGCTGTTGGGTCACCAAAGATTGAAACTCAGCGGTGAAAACAATCACTTTTTCGTAGTCCACTAAACTAGCCAAAAAACCTGGCAAATCGTCTTGAACGTCTGCGTGTTCTTGCCAGTCTAAGTAGAGATCAGGCTCACGCTGAAACTGTGAAACATACCGATCATGGCCCATTTTGCCAACAATCGCGACTTCGAACTGGCCAGTCTGTTTCTCAAGTGCTGTCTCGAACTCATGATAAACCCGCCGTCCCACCTCGCCACTGAGCCGCTGTGACGGCGAAACCAACACAATGATGGTTTTTCCATTCCGCACGGTCGTTTTTGCTGAGGGTTGTCTGCCTTGCCACCAATGGCGACCTCCATGTAGTTGGTCAATTTCACGCTGGTGTACCAAGCGAACTGAGACAAATACATCCAGTAAACCTTCGAGATAGCCGCGCGTCTTCAGCACACTATTCCGAACCCGTTGCATCCGCAAAACTGCCACCTCTTCGAGAGTTGTCACCATATCGAGCACGGTATCGGTAGTAAGCAGACGATCGGCCACATCGGTTAAACGCGGCATAAATCCTCCAACTCAGCCCGGTGTTCGTGCATGGCATTTGTTAACGCAGTCAAATCAGGTTGAGCCAACAACTGCTCAGCCAACTTGCGACCCGTCGGCAACTTGAGCTGAGCCACCAGGTGATCACGTTGCGCCAACATTTGTAGTCGTTCGACAGTTTGCCACCAACCCAGCCAAATGAGCATCGCCCCAATCACGACCGCATCCGCACTCATAGTAGTGCTTGGTTCCTGACTAAAAAAGGCTTGTAACGACTGGCCTTTCTTGATTACTTGCTGCGTAGCATCAGTCAGCTCCGCTCCAAAATGCACGAGCTTTTCTGTTTGCGAGTACTCTGCCAAAAAGGCGGTCAGCTCACGGCTCAAATCCCGCTGCAGCTTTGTTTGCGTCTGTTTACCGACACGTGTCACCGACAGACCGATGTTAACAGCTGGTCGCTGACCCTGGTTAAAGAGCTGGGTATCAAACAACAAATGACCATCGGTGATACTAATCAGGTTTGACACAATATAACTGGTCAGATCACTCTCATGCGTCTCGGCTACAGGCAGGCAAGTAATTGTCACAGTTTGGTCTGGCAGGGTCGGGTGCGTAAAACTCCCAGCCCGCTCTAACAGCCGCGCATGGATATAGAACATATCGCCCGGATATGAATCACGGCCTGGAAAACGTTTGGCTAATAGAGCCAACTCGCGATACGCTCGAGCGTGAGTGGTCAAGTCATCGAGGATAACTAAGGTATCAAGTCCTTGATCCCGGAAGTACTCAGCCATGGTTAAGGCTGTGAATGGTGTTAAGTAGATTTGACTTGCTGATTCTTGAGCCATAGTCGCTACCACAATGGTCTGATCCCAAATCTTGGCCGCATCCAACTGGCGTGTCAGGTGTTTAATCTCACCCGCTGTTTGGCCGATAGCTGCCCAGATAACAATTGTCCCTCTGCGTGCTTGTGCAATAGCTGCCTGTTCCAAAAAAGCCGTCTTACCGGCCTTTTGGTCACCAACAACCAGCTCCCGCTGTCCCATTCCAATTGGTAAGAGCAGATCTACCACACCAACACCAGTCAAACATTGCTGTTGGATGCGTGAACGTTGCGGCAAGGGGAGGGGATGGGTGTTATAGTGGCGAGTTTCTTCACTTTCAGCTAGCCGTTTACTATCGAGCGCTTTGCCTAAAGGGCTGATGACACGCCCCAATAATGAGCCCGAAACAGGCACTTCAAAAGTTTGCTGCAACAACGTGACCGCCGTCCCAACTGGCACAGGTTGCTCATTGAACACGATCGCTTCGACATATTCTTGATTGAAACCTGTTACCAACCCCAAACCATCGTCAGCAAAAGCGACCACCGCCCCGGGCCTGACGACTGGCAAACCCGCTATGGTAACCAGTTGATGATTAACAGTGACAACAGTCGCAGTGTTTGGCATAGTTTGTGATCTTTGGACTCCTACCAAGTTACTATCAGATACGCAGCTACCAAGCCGGTCAACATGATTCCTAGAGCTACCAAGATATTAAAAAACATCGCAGCCACAATCGGCCGGCTGGCCAATGGGTTGCGGCCCAAGGCCTCAATACCGTTGTGTGCCAATCGGCCAAAAGTAAAGAAGGCAAAGGTAAATGCTCCGATTACCACCACGCCTGCCACTACATAGCGCAATGTTTGGAGTGGGTCCTCAGCAATTGAAACGGTGCTTAAACTAACAACATCTTTGAGACGGGCTGCAATTCGCTCGGATCCAGGTGTGTCTTCAGCAAAGGTGAACTTGATGTCGAGTGTCACGGGAATCAAGCCTTCATCAGTTTCTGAGCTCGGCGAAAAGCTGCCCTCCGCCACCCCCAGCACAAAACCACTTTTGACGGCCTTCATACCGACACCCGGCTGATCTGAGCTGGTAATCCGATCACCTTTGATAATTGCCCCATTGCGACCATTTACTCGGACTTGGACTTGACCACTTCTGAGCACCGAGGTAACTCCCGGTTCATTTCTGGTGGTACTATCGGTGACTTCAATTGCCGGATTGGTGGCACTCACCCCAAACATACTTTTATCGTACGATTCAGCACTCAGTTGATACTGATTGTTTTGAAAGGAAATGATAGAACCGTTGGCCACGGTGCTGACACCTGAAACCTTAATTGATTGACCGATACCCAACGATAAACCGGCAGTTTGTGCGATCACTGACTGGACTGGTATCAGACGAACACCAAGAGCTATTAAGCCCAAAACCACCAAAAACCTCAAGCTGTTTTTCATACTAACATTCAGAATAGCAAGTTCTGCGGGAGGTGTCTATAGAGTACAAAATGTACGCCTTTTCTTCGTCTATTGTACTTGACCGAAATCGCGTACACTGAACGTCAGTGTTAATAGTGCAACACCACAGTCAACCTTTCCCCCCAAGGTCGGAAAGGCACTAAGTGGTGTGTGTGGTGTTGTAAATAAAATGCGATCGAAACGCTTAAAAATAATCGGTCTGTGGTGCGCTTCTTTAGGCTTGGCCGTACTGTCGGCGCGTGGTGTCGGTGCTGTTTTGGGGTATCAGCGACTTGGGCAGGTCCTCGGCGACTCAACTCTGCTTGCACAAGCCCCTACCACCGGAACTAGTTTCCTGCCGACGAACTCAACCAGTGGTAGCGCCATCTTGTCTCCTTTGTTCCAGGTCAACATTCCAGCAGTGTTTGCGGATGCAGTTACTTTAGCCTCATTGGTGGTGGAAGAACAGTCAGTTTTTAATGGTCAAGCTCGGTTTGTGGATGAAGTTGTTCTAGAAAATGGCGCCCAGTTACTCGGCAATCTGAATGCTGAGGGCATTGACATCGATGTTGGCACCGGTGAAATTACCGCTTCAAATCTGGTTTACTCAGTGATTGCTGGAGGGGGAATCGAAGTCAGTGGCGACCAAGATTTGACTATTACTAACACCGATCGGGGTTCCGCTCAGAAAATCTTTGGCAAAATCAAAGTGGGCAGTGATACCGCTGAGGCTGGTTCTAACACCGATACGTTTGAGTTTGCTAGCGGCGACGGTATAAGTTTATCGCTCAATACGTCAGACAAAAAATTAACTGTCACCGCGGCCAACCAATCTGGGTGGTACAAAGCCTCCAGTTCCAATGTGGTGCTGTTGTCCAGCACGGATAATGTTGGGATCGGCACCTCTGCCCCCACCAACGAACTCGAGATCGACTCTGGCACAGATGGTGCCAGTGGCGTGTCATTTACACGGATTACTTCTTCCACGGCCGCCGGCATCGGTGGCGGTAAAGTGCTGTCTGTTGATAGCGGCGGCAAGATTATTCTGGTCCAGGACCAGACCGGGGACACGGCTACCCCTTCGGCCGAAGCAGTGCTGCCTACTGCCACCAATGGCATGACCCTGTACTTTAACGGCCTCAACTGGGCGGCTAGCAACAACCTATTCCATGACGGCGGCTCGGTGGGTATTTCCACTGCCACCCCAGTGTCTCGCTTCCATGTCTACACTAATTTGGCCACCAAGATTGGCCAAATCATCCAAGGCTACACCGGCCAGACTGCCAACCTGACCGAATGGCGTGATTCTTCCGGTTCAGTGTTGAGCTACATCGACGCCAGCGGCGTGTTTAATGGGGCGGCCAATGTGTCAGGAAGTTTGAATCCAGGACTGACCAATGGCTCGGTGCTGTTCCAAGGAACAAGTGGGATAACCCAAGACAACACCAACTTCTTTTGGGACGACACTAACAATCGGTTGGGAATTGGGACAAGCGCACCGAGTGTCCCATTAGACGTCAGACAAACAGCAGTGACCACATTAGCCAACTTTGTTTCTGCAAATGATTCTTTGAATTGGCTCGGAACTAGATTTGGGGCTTCGTTGGCCAATGGCACATCAGCGTATGGCCTTAGTATAGGTTTTTATAATTCGGGGGGAAATAAGTTAATTGGTTTTACATATGATGGCACACCATCTGCAGTTTCTTTTAGAGGTAGTACAAACGATGTTTGGCAATTTGATTCAAGAGTATTAATGAATGGAGGTTTGATTGGAGCCTATCATAGTGATTTAAACATTACGCTCAATCAACACACAGTTGGAGCAGGAGAGAAAGGCATTAGATTCAAAACAAATGGTGGATCCACTACGGCCATGAGTGTGATGGAAACCGGTCGAGTGGGTGTCGGGACAACCGCACCAAATTCATTTTTCCATATCAGTGGTGGCTATGATGCTTTTGATGCCTTTACCGTTAACCAAACCCTTTCCGGAAACATCTTAAGCGCTAGCGCAAGTGGGGCAACTAAAATGGTGCTCACCAATGCCGGCAACCTCGGAATCGGTACCACAAATCCCGCCTACAAGCTTGATGTTTCGGCTGTTACTCAGTACGTAGCTCGATTTGTGGGAGCCAGTGGAGTTAGTCCGCAGCGAAGTATGATCTCAATTGGTAACAATCAAGCCGGTGGCGCAGCAGTGCTGTACTCAGGCCCCACCTACACTTGGAAAATGGGAGTAGATGCTAATAATGACTTCTTACTGAATATTGGAAATGATATCAATGATGCTAACCCAACTTTGACGGGCTTTTTGGTTGACAGAGCTACTGGAAATTTTGGGATTGGGACGACAGATCCAGGTCAAAAGTTAGAAGTAAAAAATGGCAACATTCAAGTAAATAGTGATACTAATGTCAGTGGCAATTTTTATCTGTACAAAAATGGTGCTTTAGTTTCTCGATTTGGTACAGATGCTACAAATTCTATTGCACAAATTTCGACTTACGGAACAACTGATTTATTCTTTACCCCAGCTACAGGAAGGGACGTAGTTTTCTATGGAGGGGGTGTGACAGAAATAATGCGAGTCGATACGAGTACAAATAACGTTGGCATTGGGACCACAACACAAACTGCAACTGCCAAGCTCCACGTCAATGGTGGCTATGGTGCCAACGATGCTTTGACCGTTAATCAAACACTGTCTGGCAATATCTTGAGTGCCAGTGCGAGTGGAGCGACCAAGTTTGTGATCAGTAATGGAGGCAGGGTTGGAATCGGCACCGCTATACCTGGTGCAATGTTGCAAGTAATTCCTCCCAATCAAACCGATTTCAGTTTTCAAGTGTCATCAGACGATGGAGTTGGCATTATCAAAAGCCAGTGGCGTAACACAGCGATCGGATATGGCGCTGTCCCTGTGAGTACAACTGCCTTGTTAGTTAACAGTGCCGGCACTGAGGCATCTGAAATCGTCCGCATTACCACCAGCAAAACCACGGCAAAATTGCTTGTCTTAAGGCCACCGGCATCAAATACAGCCAATATGCAAGAGTGGCAAGATAGTAATAGTAATGTTTTGTCAGCTGTGAATGCATCTGGATATCTAGGAATTGGGACATCAAGCCCAGCTGTCAAACTTCATGTATATGGCCCAACTGACGGCACGGGCAGCGAACTGGTCCGGTTTGATAGTTCTGGTCACAACGATAACAACGCCATAGTTAAGGTTTTGGCCGGAGGAACAACAGGTCGTGCCGAGTTGTATTTGCGTGGTGGTACGACGAGTGCCGGGTATTCATCTCTCTTTCTAGGGGACAGCGGCGATGAGGATGTAGGTGGTATTACATATTCTCACGGTGAAAATAGTTTGCGATTGACGGTAAATGCAGGCGAGAAAGTCAGAATTGATAGTAGTGGGTACGTAGGAATTGGCACCACTGTTCCAGGGCAGCTCCTCCATGTCGAATCGAACCAAAATGCACCAACAATAGCTTTGGTGAAAAATACTACTAGTGGCACCAATGGAAGAGCTGGAATTTCTGCCGAGACAGCCAGTAGTAAAGTGATATCAATGCAGGCTGTGTCTTCTGGAATGACCACTGTCCCGGGCTGGGCCAACACTGGTGTTGTTTATACAGACACTGCCGCACTGCAATTAGTAAGTGGCGATATCGCTGGCTACATGACATTCACTACTGGCAATGCTCAAACCTCAGGTTATGAACGGATGAGGATCAGCAGTGGGGGCCAAATATCTATTGGTACTACCACTGCCACAGCCCTTCTCCACGTCAACGGCGGCTACGGAGCTAATGATGCCTTCACAGTCAACCAAACTTTGGGGGGGAATATTTTGAGTGCTAGCGCGAGTGGAGCTACAAAGTTAGTCTTAACCAATGGAGGTAACTTGGGTATCGGGACCACAAGTCCATCATCATTGCTAACTGTTCACGGTGACATCAGGGTCTCTGGTACCTCAGCAGGCATTTATGCGGGACAAGAGGGAGACCTCTACCTGCAAGGTGCGGGCGCGAACATCTTCCATAACGGCCAGAATTGGATTCAACCGTACTACAATAGTAGTTACAATACAGCATTCTTTACACCATTTGGCCCAACTGATCCTAGGATGGTTATCGCATCGTCAGGAAATGTGGGAGTAGGAACTACCAACCCCACCTCCAAGTTGCATGTTTCCAGCGCTATCTCCTCGAGTTCCACAGTCCCTGGCATATCATTTAGTGGATACTCAACAGACACTTTGAATACAGGTGTATTAATGAACCTGCAACACACCACAGCTGGTGACAAGGGCATGAGCGCTTTGCTATTGATCGACAATCAAAATACTGCAGAAGTCAGCGATGCAGGCTTGAAAATATCATCTGTTACTCCAGGGGCTAGCTCTTTTGGTATCCAAATTGGCATTGATGTCTCAGACTCCGACATCCAGGATTACGCTATGGAAATTGGCGCTAACAGCATTCACGGAACTAGTTTATTGCTCGACGGCAACGGGGCCTCATACTTGAATGGTGGAAATCTGGGCATTGGAACTACCAATCCCGGCACCTCGTTAGATATTTATACCAGCTCAACAAGTAGACTTATGCTTTCTTCATCAACATTCGATCTGATTTCTAGCAACAGTTCTGCTACTCCATTTGAGATCAATCACTTAGGCGGGGCCGCCCTTATCGTCGATATTCAGGACGGCAGCACAAGTGTGTTCGCGATTGCGGATGGAGGCAACGTCGGCATCGGCACCACCACCTTTGGCACCTCCGCCGCCAAAGCTCTGGCCATCGCCGGTTCCACCGCGCCTTCCACCAGCATCACCGACGGCGTCCAGCTCTTTGCCGTGGACGTGACGGGTAGTCACGAACTCCAAGTCCGTGATGAAGCTGGTAATGTCACCACTTTGTCACCGCACAACTTCTCCCAAATCGAGACTGGCAAAAGCGAAGACCTGGCTTGGTCTTTCTACTCAGAACGGGGAGGTCTAGCCATCAACGCTGACATGACCAAAGCGCTGCGGTTGGTGGAAAAACTGTCGGGTGAAAAACTGGTCTACATCAAAAACCTGACCAATGGCGCCGACCTATCCGAGTTCTATGCTGAAGAAGCCGAGGCTAATCTCCAAGTCGCCCAGTTTGTGACCCAATCTGAGCTCTCACCGTTAGTAAAATGGACCGACAATACTTGGACTTTCCTCAGCCAAGTAGTGTTTGAAAAACCAGCCGAATTTTTGGCCGAAGTCTCTTTCCGTGGCCGAGTCTACTTCAGCGACAAAGATGCCGCTGGCCAGATCATCATGAAACCCGGCGACACCATGGCAGAAGTGCCGTTTGAACATGCCTTTGTGGTGGCTCCAGCCGTGACGCTGACCACTCAAAATAGTTATGTTCGCGCCACTTTGACTGAGGTCAGCCCAACTGGCTTCAAGGTCACCATTGAATCGCCCCAACCCACCGAGCTCAAGATCACCTGGACCGCTCTGGCGGTAACCGGCCTCCGAACCACACAGGGCCAAGCCGCACCATCAGCGGCTGTCACCACCCCAGCTGCCAGCACTGAACCATCACCAACAGCAACCCCAACCACTTCATCCAGTCCTACCGGCTCAGCCGCCCCCAGCCCTTCTCCAGAGGTAGCTGGAGCCAGCACTTCAGCCACTCTGTCGCCAACTCCCGCCCCTTCACCCACCGAGTAATTTAAGTACCCACTTTCGCATCTTTTTCGTCTGTTGCACTTGACGAAAACCACGTACTATTGGTAACAGTGACCATTTGCGTACGCCATTGCTTCTTGACCTTACTTGGGAAAAGAGGAGCGAGATGGTGTGTGTTTGTATGAAACGGAACGCTGTAAAAACGACTGGCTTAGCTTTGCTCTCCCTGGGGTTGGCGGTGGTAACCGTCGGTCAGGTATTCGGTTTTGCTCAAAAGGAAGGTCGCGTTCTGGGACTTTCTACTCAGTTGGCCCAGGTTTTGCCCAACACTGGCACCAGTTTCCTGCCGAGTGGCTCGGCCGATGGTGCGAGTGGGTTGTCACCGCTGTTTCAGGTCAATATTCCCGCAGTTTTTACCGATACAGCCACCCTATTATCACTGATCGTCGAAGAAGAATCAGTATTCAATGGTCAAGCTCGGTTTGTGGATGAGGTAATTTTAGAGAACGGAGCCCAGCTGCTGGGTAACTTGGATGCCAACGGCATTGATATTGATGTCGGTACTGGAGAGATTACAGCCTCAAACTTAGTCTATTCGGTGATTGCTGGTAGCGGCATTACGGTCAGTGGCGATCAAGACTTGACCATCACTAACGCTGATCGTGGCTCAGCTCAGAAAATCTTTAGCAAAGTCAAAGTGGGCAGTGACACCGCTGAAGCTGGCAGCAATACCGACACCTTTGAATTTTCAGCTGGCGATGGCATCAGTTTGTCTCTCAACACGAGCGATAAAAAAATGACCCTCACCGCCAGCAACTTGTCGGGTTGGTACAAAGCCAGTAGCAGTAACGTGGCCCTGATCACGAGTACCAACCGAGTAGGCATTGGTACTTCGTCACCGTCCAACAAACTGGAAGTTGATTCCGGCACCGATGGCGAAACCGGTATTACCTTCACCCGCGTCACTTCTTCAACGGCGGCGGGTGTGGGGGGCGGCAAGGTCCTTTCGGTGGATAGTGGTGGCAAACTGATTCTGGTGGAAGATCAAACCGGCGGCGGCGGTGCAGCCACTCCCAGCGCCGAGGCGGTTTTGCCCAGTGCTACCAGTGGTATGACGATTTACTACAATGGCACCAACTGGGTATCGAGCAATAATCTCTATCACGATGGCGGCAGTGTGGGAATTTCTACCACCAATCCGCTATCTCGCTTCCAAGTGAACTCCAACTTGGCTTCCAAAATTGGCGCTATTTTCCGTGGCTACACTTCTCAGACCGCCAACCTGACCGAGTGGCAAGATGTCAGTGGCAATGTCTTGTCGTACATTGACGCCAACGGTGTCTTTAACGGCACGGCCAATGTGTCGGGAAGCTTGAACCCAGGTTTGACCACCGGCTCGGTGCTGTTCCAGGATGCCAATGGCATCGCCCAGGATAATGCTAATTTATTTTGGGATAACTCGACGAATAGGCTGGGGATAGGAACGAGTGGACCTACGGCACAACTAGAAATACTCGAACCGGATGCAACTACAAAAGGATTGAGAATCAAAGCTGCAGGTGCCGCCTCTGCAAACTTGTTTGAAGTTGTTGATGCAGGAAATGTGCCAATTTTTGTTGTAAGCAGGACAGCAGGTTCAGGAGCGTATGGAGCTTCGATTACCAATGCCGCCGCTACGGAAACACTCTTGTTAAGCTCGGATCAAGTCATTCAAGCAAATAGCTTGGGTATTAATTTCACAACCAAAGCCATTCAGTCATACAATAGTCAACCACTTACCTTAAATCCAGCAGGGAATAATGTCAGTATTGGGACTACCACTGCAACTGGTTTGCTGACCTTGCCTTGGAGCTCGACGACAAACAGAATTGTTTTTGATCACTCAAGTGGACAAAACGCCTATATCGGTGGAGCAAATGGTGTTGGTATCGGTCAAGGTTTAGGTTTGTATGGTCCAGGTGGTATCTCTTTTGCTGCTAATACAGCAAATGGAGGACCATACTCCACTTTCAATCATCCATTGCGAATAACGTCGGGTTATCCATTCCAAAATATTCCTTTTCAGGTGACTGGTAGTAATCACTCTATACTTGCTACGTTTATGGGTGGAAACGTTGGGGTTGGGACAACTTCACCTACAGCCTTCATGCATATTACTGGTGGCTACGGCGCTAACGACGCCTTGACCATCAACCAAACTTTGAGTGGCAACATCTTGAGTGCCAGTGCCAGTGGAGCTACTAAATTTGTAATTACCAATGGTGGAAATGTGGGTATTGGGACAACCAACCCAGGAACGTACAAGCTTAACGTGGTGGGAAATATCGTTGCAAATAATACCGGAGATGGCGGTAAATTAAGCTCAACAAGAGATGGCTCTTATGAGATTTATCTCAAAACAACCAATGGTGATACATCCCTCCTCCACACTCAAGCTGGTTTTTGGATAGAAGAACCAAACGCGTTTAAAATACTTAGCTATAACAGTAGTATTGCTCAACCCATTATTACTTTGAATGAAAACAGCCAAAATTTTGATACGTGGATAAAGGGCACAACGGGCACTCTACTTTATGGAGATGCATCCACTGGAAATGTAGGTGTCGGCACTACTATCCCCAACAAAAAACTTGATGTCTCGGTTGGATCATTATCTTTAGATCAACAAGGAGGAATGCTCCTGTCAGGTAATGCGGGAAGTACTATCGCATATTTGGGTACTTACATGGATTTTGACAATAGTTCTGATAACGCTTATGGATACTTGCGTATGGCCAGAACATCAGGCAGCACCTTCGTCGGCATGGAGTTGGGAGCTGACACACGAGATGGTTTGAGATTTTTAACTGGTGACAACTCTGGGGACGGCACTGCAACTGAACGCATGAGAATTACTGCCGCTGGCAACGTCGGTATTGGTGAAACCAACCCCCAGGCTCAGCTCCACGTCGGTCCCAACAATGATGGCCACGTTCGCCACAGCAATGGCACGATTGATGTTCGCTGGGATTACGTGTCTCGTGTCTACTTATCTCAGAATTTGGGAGTGGAAGGTAGTTTTGGTTATAACTCTGGTGGTATCCGAGTCAGTGGCCAAGCTGCCAATGAGTACGGTTACATCTTGGGTGGTCGCACCGCTTGGGGTGCCAGTGGGTACGACTTGATTTTCAACCCTGGCTCAACTGGCAGTGTGGGTGTGGGTAACTATGCTCCCAACGCTCGGTTGCATGTGGCCGGCTTTGGCACCACCACCGGCGCAGTCTTTAACGCCACCGACCTCAACTACGTTTCTGCACTGTACGTCCGTGAAAATGGCACCATTGGCATGGGCACCACTTCTCCCACCGCTCGCTTGCACATCAACGGCGGCTATGGCGCCAATGATGCTCTGACTATTAACCAAACTTTGGGCGGCAATATTATGAGCGCCAGCGCCAGTGGCACCACCAAAATGGTCCTCACCAACGCAGGTCGGCTGGGAGTTAATAATTCGCTGGCTTACTATATGGTCGATGTCACGGCTACTGCCGATGGCACCGACAATGGTGCCGCACTAGCGCTCAAAGGTACTAGTTACAGTACGCACGGTGGCTACATGATTCTCAACAAAAACACTGGTGATGACACGCCAGGTCTCATCCAAGTGGGCGATAATAGCATTCACTTGCCGCTGCTGCTTAACCCGGGTGGTGGCAACGTGGCCATTGGAACCACTACCGCCTCCTATAAACTGGATGTGAATGGCGAAATTCGCTCTAACAACATCATCCGCGTCACCGGCAATGATGGTGGATTCTATGCCACGCCGCGCTGGGGTGGCACCTACAGTTTCCTCTGGTATAACCAGGATGGGAACGCCATGCGTTTGTACAGTAACCAAGACGTGTTTTCGATTTCCTACAATGGAAACGTAGGCGTCGGCACTAACACCTACGGAGACACGGCTGCCAACACCATCGCTATCTACAACTCTACTGCACCCACCACTTCACTTACTAACGGCATCCAACTTTTTGCCGTGGACGTGACAGGTAGTCACGAGCTGCAAGTTAGGGATGAGGCAGGTAATGTCACTACATTGTCACCTCACAACTTCAGCTTGCTGGATAACCAACGCAGTGAAGACTTGGCTTGGGCTTTTTACTCTGAACGCAATGGTCTGGCCATCAACGCTGACATGACTAAAGCGCTGCGCGTAGTAGAAAAGTTATCTGGTGAGCAACTCATCCGCATAAAGAATCTCACCAACGGCGAAGACCTCACCGATTTCTACGCCGATCAGTCAAGCCAAGAACTAGCTCTAGATAATGCCGAATGGATTACTAGAGCCGAGCTCAACCCTTTCATGACTTGGGGTAGTAATGTGCTGACCATTATTGGCAAAACCATCTTTGAAAAACCCACAGAGTTCTTGGCTGAGGTCACTTTCAAAGCCCGGGTCACTTTCAGTGAACCAGACAAAGCTGGAGTGGCCGTTCTGAAAGCAGGCTCAACTACGGTGACAGTTAACTTTGAGGTACCATTCAAGCAAACCCCAGTCATCACCCTGACCCCACAGAACAGTTTTGCCAAAGTGACCGTCAAAGACGTAACTCCCACTGGTTTTGTTGTGTTCTTGGCTGAGACACAGCCAAGTGATACTGAGGTTGTTTGGAGTACGATCTCTGTTGAGCAACTCAAGCGGACCGAGAACACTCCTACCGAAGCACCGACTCAGGCTCAACAACAACCCACACCATCAGCTAGCCCCAATCCATCTCCGACAGCTGTTGACAGCAGTAGCCCCAGCCCAGAACTGATGCCAACCCCAACCACGGCAACGATCAGCGCCAGTCCCGACCTTGATGCGCAGTAAAGTACTGTCACATTTCCACAGCTGATTTTCGCTTCTTTTTCGTCTATTGCACTCGACCAAAATCCCGTACACTGGGTGAAGTGTTAAACCAGCAACGCCATTGCCAACCATCCGCCGAGGCGGGGATGGGGCAGAGTGGTGTGTCTGGTGTTAGGACTTTGAAACTGTCACGTGCGTTTAAATAAAGCTAAAACAACTGGCTTACTGCTAATGTCACTAGGACTGGCTCTCGTCACGACTCGCCAGGTGCTTGGTGACATGAGATCCAGCTCAGTGCTCGGACTTTCGACCCAACTAGCCCAAGTTCTACCTGCTACAGGCAGTAGTTTCCTACCCACCACCTCGGGATCAGAGGCCACCATCCTCTCGCCACTCTTTCAGGTTAACATTCCAGCCGTCTTCGCTGATGCGGTTACCGTAGCGTCACTGGTGGTTCAAGAGCAGTCAGTCTTTGAAGGTCAAGCCAGATTCGTTAATGAAGTGATCTTGGAAAACGGCGCACAACTACTCGGCAACTTAAACGCCAATGGGATAGATATCGACGTCGGATCTGGCGAAATTACTGCCTCAAATCTAGTTTACTCAGTGGTAGCCGGTGGCGGCATTACGGTCAGTGGCGATCAAGACATCACGATCACTAACGCTGACCGCGGTTCTGACCAAAAAATCTTCAAGTCCATCAAAGTCGGTGACGATACAGCCAGTGCTGGTTCTAACACAGATACCTTTGAGTTTACTGCCGGATCAGGAGTGGCGTTGAGCCTTAATACTTCTGACAAGAAATTGACAGTCTCGGCAGACAACTTGAGTGGCTGGTACAAGGCTAGCTCGAGCAACGTGGCCCTGATCACCAGTAGCAACCGTGTCGGCATCGGCACCTCCAGCCCGACCAATAAACTGGAGGTAGATTCTGGCACCGATGGCGAAACCGGTATTACCTTCACCCGAGTCACTTCTTCCACGGCGGCTGGAGTAGGTGGTGGCAAGGTGTTATCGGTGGACAGTGGCGGCAAGCTGATCTTGGTGGAAGACCAAACTGGCGGCGGCGGTGCAGCTACTCCCAGTGCTGAGGCCGTCTTGCCCAGTGCCACCAACGGCATGACCTTGTACTTTAATGGCACTAACTGGGTATCGAGTAACAATTTGTATCATGATGGTGGCAGTGTGGGGATTTCGACCACCAGTCCCGTTTCGCGCTTTCATGTCTTTACCAACTTAGCCACCAAAATTGGTCAAATCATCCAAGGCTACACAGGCCAGACTGCCAACCTAACCGAATGGCGTGATGCTTCTGGTTCAGTGCTGTCCTACGTGGATGCTAATGGCGTGTTTAATGGAAGTGCCAATGTGGCTGGAAGCTTAAATCCAGGTTTGACGAGTGGTTCAGTGCTGTTCCAGGGAGCGAGTGGCATTACACAGGATAATGCCAATTTCTTTTGGGATGATACCAATAAGCGGTTGGGCATAGGAGGCACAACACCACAATCAAAACTTATGATTAATGGAGCGGGTAGTGCTAGTGCTCCAGGTACAGCTTTCCTAACATTAAACAATACTCATGCCACTTCATTCGACGAGATTGGCATTAATTTTACAAATAGAAACAATGGAGCGGGATCAGGTAATTTTGTTGGCTCTGCCAGAATAAATAGCTATCTTGATTCAGGTGGTGACACAGCACAACTGAGATTCTATACAGGTGGGGCAACACCTAGTGTCAGAATGATTATTAACGGTATCAATGGACTCGTGGGCATCGGCACCACTTCTCCCACGGCTCTCTTGCACGTCAACGGCGGCTACGGTGCCAATGATGCTTTCACTGTCAACCAAACCTTGGGTGGAAATATTTTGAGCGCGAGTGCTAGTGGGACGACAAGGATGGTACTCACCAATGCTGGAAATCTAGGAATTGGTACAGCCACTCCCGCAGAGAAGCTGATTGTACAGGGCAACATCTTCGCCAACGGTGGTGGCGGAAACAGAATCGGCGTTAAGCGAGATGGTAGTTATGATGTCTATCTCTCCACTACTAACGGTGATACATCATCACTGCACACCATGAATGGCTTTTGGATTGAAAATCAGGGCAACCTAAAAATGTTGCACTACAGTGTCAACGATCCACAGCCCATTATTACGCTCAACTACGATGCACAAAATTATGACACCAGAGTTTTGGGTCAAAGTAGCGCCATCCTTTATTATGGTGATGCTTCGACCGGAAACGTTGGGATAGGAACGGCAACGCCTGATACAAAATTTGAAGTTGTGGGTGTTTCGAGTACACGTTGGGCACAATTTAAGAATGCGGATGGTGTATCAGGAGTCAACTTTAGACCTGGTGCCAGCTCTGGCACAACATACTCCAACATCCAGGCATTTTCAGGATTGGGAGCCGCCAACCTGATCTTGAATGAATTTGGCGGTAACATTGGTATTGGCACCACAGTACCAACATACAAGGTAGATATAACTGGCAATTTGCGTGCAACTACATCTATTACAAGTGGTGGGGGTATCTATAACTCTGGAATCTACTATATTGGTGGCGTTAATTATTCTGCGATGACCTTATCGGGATCAGCTCTGTCATTGGGATATGAAAACACCTCATTAGCATTGAGAACAAGTTCTACAACACAATTATTAATTAATGCCAGTGGCTTAGTTGGCATCGGCACCACCACACCCACCGCTCTCCTCCACATCAACGGCGGCTACGGTGCTAATGATGCTTTGACAATTAACCAGACTTTGAGCGGGAATATTTTAAGTGCTAGCGCCAGTGGTACCACCAAAATGGTGCTTTCCAACTCCGGCCAGCTAGGTATTGGTACCACTGCTCCAACTTCGGATATCTACATCTGGGACGCCTCTGTTGCTGATATCTATGTGAAAAGCAATAATACGGGGACCGGGCTGTATATGGATGGTGGCGCTGGGGCAGGAAACGGAATTACATTTAAGGCAGCTAACGTTCAAAAATGGGCTATTTTTGATCGCGAAAACTTTGCAGGTACACCACTCACCATTCAAGATAATTCCAACAACATCGTAACTGCTTGGTTAGATATTGGGGCTTCAGGTTTAATGGGTATCAATAACTCTGCTCCTACCGCTGCTTTGCATGTAGATGGAAAATATGGCTCCAATGCTGCGGCTATTATCAATCAAACGAATGCCGGTGATATTCTCACCGCCAGCGCCAGCGGCACCACCAAACTGGTCCTAGCCAATAGCGGCCGCATGGGCCTGGGTCTTGGTACTCCAGGGTTTATGCTCGATATATTGGCTACAGCCGACAATATCGATAACGGCGCCGCTCTGGCTTTGAAGGGCACCAGTTACACTACGCACGGAGGGTATCTCATCCTCAATAAGAACACTGGCAATAACACAGCCGCTATCATTCAGAGCGGCGATAATAATCAATACACACCAATTCTTCTTAACCCAAGCGGTGGCAACGTGGGAGTTGGAACTACCTCCACCAGTTACAAACTGGATGTTAATGGTACTGCTCGGGTGGCCGAGCTGCTCCGTGTCACTGGTGCAAATGGAGGTGTGCAGATGGACTCTCGCGATGGTTCAGGCACCAACTTCCAGTGGTACAACAACACAGGTGATGATTTAAGACTCTACGGAAGCAGTGACCTGTTCACCTTCACCGGGACTGGTCGCTTGGGTATCGGCGAAACCAGCCCTCAAGCCTCCCTTCACGTTGGTCCCAACAATGACGGCCACGTTCGACACAGTGCTGGCACCATCGATGTGCGGTGGGATTTTGTATCGCGGGTCTATTTGTCACAAAACTTGGGTGTCGACACCGGCCTTGGCTATAACTCTGGTGGAATCCGCATCAGTGGTCAGGCGATAGGTGAGTACGGCTATATTTTGGGCGGTCGGACTGCCGCTGGCGGCAGTGGGTATGACATCCTATTCAATCCCAACAATGCTGGTAATATCGGGATTGGAACATACGTCCCTGGCGCTCGGTTACAGGTGAGTGGCAATGGCACTACCACGGGTGGAGCACTGAATATTACTGACTCAGGTGGCAACTCAGGCCTATATGTCCAAGATCGAGGAAACATCGGCATGGGAACCACATCTCCCATCCATCGACTACAACTAACAGGGACTCAGACCGGCAAAGCATTGGCTGTACTCAATGAGACTGGAACCAATGATATTTTGACTGCGTCATCCTCAGGTACAACACGGTTTGTACTGCGGGAAAGCGGGCGCATTGGTATCAACACTTCCAACCCTGAGGGCTTTACCCACATTCGCCGGACCGCCACGAATCGGGCCTACACCCTGGACGGCAACGATACGTTGGTCCTGGAACACTTCGATACTAACCGTTTGAAGTGGGTTAGCAATAATACTGCCCACCAATTGTTGAGCTTCTCAGACGAAGATAGTGAGGATATGGGCGTGATCGCCTACCACCACGATACTGACTCAATGGGCTTTGCCACCAATACCGTCACCGCTTTGCGGATTGATAGCGCTCAGAATGTCGGGCTCTTACCGACACTCGCATTTGGAACTAATGCCAGTAGAGTCTTCGCCATTGCTAGCTCAACAGCACCTACTACTAGTATCACTGATGGTATTCAACTGTTTGCAGTGGATGTCGCCGGTAGTCACGAGCTCCAAGTCCGGGACGAAGCGGGGAACGTCACCACCCTCTCACCGCACAACTTTAGTCTGCTCGATAACCAGCGCAGTGAAGATCTTGCCTGGGCTTTTTACTCAGAGCGCAACGGCTTAGCCATCAATGCTGACATGACCAAAGCGCTGCGCGTGGTAGAAAAACTTTCTGGTGAAAAGTTAGTTCGTATTAAAAACCTCACCAACGGTGAAGACTTAACCGATTTCTATGCTGACCAATCAACTCATGAATTAGCTCTCGATAACGCAGAGTGGGTGGCCCGGGCAGAGCTCAATCCATTCATGACCTGGGGCAGCGATGTATTGACCATCATTGGCAAAACCATTTTTGAGAAGCCAGCTGAGTTTTTGGCTGATGTCACCGTCCGTGGCCGTCTCTATCTAAGTGATAAAGACGCAGCTGGTTATGCAGTAATTAAGGCCGGTGCTACGACTGTAACGGTGCCCTTCGAACACAGCTTTATCACCCCACCAGTCGTCACGGTAACAGCCCAAAAAGCTGTTTCTGGCCTGCGAGTCACCCAAACCACCCAAGACAGTTTCACTATCCAAATAGCTGAGCCACTCACTGAGGACGTTACGATTAACTGGGTGGCGGTGGCAGTTACTGATCCACGAGTCGTTGAATCGGTAGCGGGTAGCTCGATTGAGTTAGAAACCTCAGTAACTTCGCCCACACCCAACCCAAGTGCTAGCCTGGCACCTACCAGCAGCCCGACACCGAGCCCAACCATCGATCCAACTCCTACCCCAACCCCAAGCCAGGAAGTAAGCCCTGTACCTACCCCAACCCCAAGCACCACCGAAAGCATTCCGCTTGAACCTTGACGATCTTGCCGAGACGTTGCACAATAGCAGCTGCACTGTATGAATGAACAAACCGAATCAACTCCCACAGTAAGTCCAAAAACCAAGAAAAAAGGTGGTAAGTTTACTATCTTTTTGGCTTTCTTGATTCTGCTTTTACTTGGAGGCTTAGCTGCAACTGGGTTCATGTACTACCAAACTCGTCAGCAACTTAGGCAGTTAACCCAGCCTGGTGCCCAAGAGGAACTGGCTAAGCGTGAAATTCAAGCCGTTGTGCAACGGCTAGGCAAATTGGTGTTGCTTCCAGAAGAAGAGCCAGTGGTTGCTACAATCATTGATTCTGCCTTTTTAGCCACTCAATCAGCCTTTTATGCCCAAGCCCAGAACGGTGACAAACTCGTTATCTATCCACAGGCACAAAAAGCTTTTGTCTACAGTCCTGAGCGAAATATCATTGTCAATTCTGGTCCATTAGTCCTTGATAACGAAAATGGGACGGCTGAACCGGCTACCGAGGGTAACAATCGGGCTGACACGACTGAAGAGAGCCCCATTCCTTCAGCTTCGCCTGCTGCAACTGAAAACTAACCTTCCTGTGATAGCAAAGCTTCCATGGCCGGCAAGATAGCCGATTCACTGAGTTGTGTAGCACGAAGGTGAGCCATAACAGGAGCTTGTCCTGGTCCAATTGCTTGCTCATAGTTACCACCTGGCAAACCCATTTTGGTAGGCCACAATTGGCGTTCCTCAGGAGAAAATAAAGCGACCAATAAGATACCCATCAGTGAGTTGCGATTGATGCTCACGCCAGCCACAGTCTCTGCGCTTTTTCCCAGCAAGCTACTCACATGTAGCTCTCGCGTGTGACGGGCCACTGAACTTTCAACTTTAGTCCAGTGAATACTAGGCACCAAACTTACCGTTGCACCATCTTGGTTTGTCCGGTAGAGCAAGCGATCATGCTCGAGAACCAAGTCATACCACCGACCATTTTGATGAAGTCTGAGATTAAGGTTGCTACTATCTTGAGCTCGCATCTGATACGCTGTCACCTTCTCACCGGTCAACAGTTGAACCTCAGTAGCTTCGAAAAACTGCTCCCGATAGCGCCGTAACAACGCCGACCAAAGTTCTGAGTCAAAAAAACGCTGGCTGTACCATTGTGAGTGGCGAATCCTACCCAGAATTTGCCGCTGCAACTCGGTTGCATCCATTTTTCGTTCATGTGGCAACAATTCATGTTGAACTCGAGAATTCGCTAAGATCACCTGAAGATTAGCTCGAGTAGTTTCGCGAAGTAACTCTGCAAATAGTTGGTTGGTTGCCTTACCATGTCGATATAACTTGCTCTTCAAATCAGCTGCTATTTGTGGCTCAATCAAAAACGGGCAGGGCAAGGTAGTTCGAATTTGTGTCTCAAGTGGTGGCTCGATAGCGGTAATAAACTCACGCCGAACAGTCTCGAAAGCCAACCAACTTGTCCCCATTGCCTCGTGAAGGTGAAGCAGTCTTCGGAAGTACTCAACTCCTGAGCCAGGGCGACCATGAGCTCTATCTGGCATTTCCCAATCTGAGCGTACATCGACCACTCCCGGGTCAAAACGGTTGTTGGTCGTCGCCCTTAAAAAGTCATACAAACTCTTTGAGTCAAGTGTTCTGAGAACTGTTGCCACATACTCAGTTCTGTCACCATGATCAACTGACTCAAGAACTAGTGGAACATTCAACCAATTTGGGAACTGACCAGCCAAACCAAGTTCGAGAAGCACCGTGCCAACAGTACTTTGATGAAAACATGACTCGCCTTCGGCACTGATCCGTGAAACCATAGACTTTGAGCAGGCAATTTCAACTATTTGCCAAACTTAATAATCTCGACTGGGACAGTAATCTGATCACCATTACTTGCCTTGATCACAATCTGTGTCGGCTTTTGATTGGTGTAGAAAACCTTCTGATATATCTTCGTTCGTTTGTTGTACGATAACTTGCCAAAACCAACTACCTCAATGGTGGTAGGGGGTGCAAAGTTGGCTTTCACTTGCACATTAAGCTGATTCCATCGCCATGGCCACTCACGCCAACGCGCCAGTAATACTGTCATTCCAGACGTCGGTGAAGGGCTGGGACTGGGTGATGGGGAAGGCACCGGAGTAGGAATGATACTTGGCGTTGGCTTAGCCGTGGCAATTATAGTTGGGGTCGGTAAAACTGGAGTGGCGACAGGTGTTGGGGTGACTGCCGGCGCCACAAAGCTGAACTGGCCATTGGTTGGCGTCCGCAGGATATCGGTGTTACTACTGTGTTGCATTAATTTTGATAAGCTGCTATCAAAGGCAACTTGCAGTGAACCGCTGGTCGGAGCAGTAAACGTCAGCGACCCAACCACAACTGGTTGGTTTTGACCTGCTACGCCAGTTGTCGGATTCTGAGAAACTAAAGCAAACTTAAACTGGGGACTGGAACCACTCAAAGCAACTTCTTTACTGGCCACCTCAAAACCTGCTGGTGGGGTCAGTGTCAGTTGTAAATCACTCGGCACAGCTCCGCTCAAGTTGGCATAGAGCTGCATTCCGTCAATCGTCGACAGTCCGTAATTAGCCACGATATCCACAGAGACTGCTTGTCCAGCTGTGTAGCTTTGACTGGCAGGTTGCAGCTGCAACGTAGCTGTCCCTGCATTGCTAGCAGCAGCTACCTGGCCGTCAGGCTCAGATTTGTTCGCCAGCTGCATAAAACTGATAATCCCTGTTGCCACTAACGAAACCACTACTACCCCCACCACCGGCCACAAACGTCTCAAGCCGGGTTTGGGATCGACTGTAATGTTGGGTTCATAATCAACATGAGGTGTAGGTTGCCAAGGATTTGTATCGGTCATAAATAGGTTTCTATTGTTATTTATTGGCAGGTTTGTTGGTATGACTGGACGAGCAGACCATAATCTGTAATGTCGACAATTCCGTCAGCATTAATGTCAGCTCGAGGTGTGACCGGCAAACGCTTAAAGAAATCATTAATAAGCAAGGTCCGGTCTGTCTGATTAACAGTGTTGTCTTGATTAATATCGGCCGCGCGGCAGGCCTGCGTGTTTGGCGTAGCGGAAGGCGATGGGGAAGGCACAACACTAGCTACTGGGCTCGGTGTACTGCTTGTTTGAGGGCCTCCACTACCGTTAGCCTCATAGGCCCCTATATCTGGAGCATTCCCTGAAAAGGGTAAGTTAACACCATCACCAGCAGCCCAAGAAATTGAGCGGTCAACGGTGATACGGTTGTTGCCATAATCAATATCTGAAATCGTTACCAAATTGTTGCCGACGCGAATCTGATCTGGAGCAATAATGCCGTCAAAGCCATCTTGGAAATAGCCAGCATCCTGCACAGGAACCACCGTTCCAGATCCAGCTGCAGTGGTTTGTGTCAAACTAACGCCTTGATCAATGCCTGGTGATCCAGCCTGCAGTCTTAGATCAAACGTGCCATCAAGCGGATTGTTTGCTACGCCCTGGTCGTAGGCCACAAATTGCGGAGCTTGCGAGATGTTACCCCAGAAATTATTTGGGTGGCTTTGATTGTATGACTGGGCTGTACCTTCAGCCATACCGTAAACAGTGATGGTCTCATTGGTGTCACTGTTACCATGGAGTAAGTTACCCGCCACTTGGACGCCGCTGAATGGAGCACCAGATCGGCTTCCATCGAAGCCGAGCAAGATCTGCACGTTTCGAGGTGGGCTGAAGTTGGTTTGGGGTTTGTTATCGTAAATAATATTATTTTTGATTCGGTGATCGCGATGCGGAGCCGCGGTGTAACCAAAATCTTCAATAGCAATACCTGTGGTTGCTTGAACATGGTATACAGACTGATCGATACCATTGTTGACAATGGTGTTGTGGAAAACATGGTTACCAATGTTGTTCAAGGTTTCTGCGCCCCACACCTGCATATCAATTGCCCAACCGAGCGCACCTCTCAGGACGTTACGGCGGATAATGTTGCGGTTGGCATTGATGTGTAAACACATGCCTCCGTGCAACTCAGAGTTGTAACGTGAATCAATACACGTGTTACCTTCGAACAAGTTGTACTCAAAACGACCGGCCCGGCGCTGGGTAGTTTCAAAAGCCTTCTCCAGACGATTCTGAAAGGTATTGTTACGAATTACATTAAAGTAAGTATCACCACCGTCCAGCTGCAAACCGGCGTGACCTGCTGCACCAATAAAACAACCTTCAATCAGATTATGGTGACTGGCACCATTGAGTTGAACCGCGTCTCCACCATTGTTGTAGGGATCACCGTACACCCCCCAACCATCAACGTGACAGTTGGTTAGTTTGTTGTAAGTGGCATTCTGAAAGTTGATACCAATCCAGTCAACTCCAGTGGAAGCACGTGTCATCACAAATCGAGTGTTATTCACTGTATTGTGATTAGCGTTCTCCAAAGTTAACCATCGGCACCAGTTACTACAAGGATCTTGTAACTGTAAATTATCAATGACAATATAGTTGCGATCGGTCAAGTTGATGACATCTTTGCCCGTGTTAATACCAGACAACACTGGTCTGGTACTGTTGAGCGACTTAAAGGTAATAGGAGCTGAGGCTGTTCCAGAAGTTCTTGGGTACAAAACTGACTGTTGTCCTGAGCTGCCATTATATGTTCCCGGAGCGATCAGGACAGTATCACCAGGAGAAACAGCATCACCCGCCCGTTGAATCGTTCGCCAGGACTGTGCTTCAGTTGTTCCAGTATTGCTGTCATTACCACTTGGTGAAACGTAGTACGTAGCTGCAAAAGCCTTCGAGAGGGGTGCAAGCAACAGCCACAGACCAACCGCCAAAATGCTAGTTAGAATGCGTATGGGGTAGGAGGATCTGCGCATCGAATCATCCTACCCAATCATCTGGGTTTAAGCAAGTTCTAAATTTATAATTATGGGCTCAGCAACCGATCAGTGACTGTCACACTCGAGTAGTTTGGGTAAAGTCGGTGACCAAATAACGAACGAGAACAACCAGACTTTGGGAGACCTTCCGCCAGCTGGACTCCAGTCCACGCTGGGGCAATTAGAGAAACGACATCGCATCGGCTACTTAGGCGCCAATACTTCGATGTTGGAGAAATCGAGAGGGCCAGCTGTTGTTTCTGGCTCAGTGACAACTCTGAAACCTGTTGCAACCACCTCATAATTTCCTGAAACTCAGCACGTGGGTCGTCGTAAAGTTGGTGATAGCGGGCCTGACGTGTACTCACTTGTACTACCAAAATTTTGGTTGCCCACAGATAGTTAACAGTCAAACCAGCCACTAGCAGTACACCAATGACCAACCTGCCTAGTGACTTCGTCTTGTTGTTGCGAAAGAAAACCCCATTGGACTTCAGCCTGAACCAAGCTGCTCCCAAAAGGGCAACTGCCCACCATCGCTGAACTTCCAAAAAGTACACTTCATTCCCGCCTGGCATAAGTAATAAAAAAGCTGGTAACAAACCTGCTCCAATAATGAGCGTCGAAGCTTGTGCCGGCCAGGTCTTTAGCAAACGCCAGCGCTGTGGCTGCTGCCACCACCAACCCAACACTATTAGCCAGTCAGCTAGAGCCACTGGCCACCAGCTTAATCGCCAGTTGGCTGCCAATTTGCTCACCCAGAAGGCACCAGGCTGCCATGTCACTGCATGATCCGGTAAACTTGTAAGCCGGTAAACGACCACCGCTAGCGCCGATAAGACTCCAGCCATAAACCATTGTTTTTTACTGGTGGTTCGCCAGCTATGAAACAGCCACCACCAGCTAAGTACTAAACCAAAGTACAAAAATGAAATTTTGATCCAACCCACAAACAGCCACACACCCAGATTGAGCACTAACCAAGGCCAACGATGTGTGTCTTTTCGACTACTACTCAGCCACCAGCCGGCAATTAAACCGGTTACAGCTAAACCAATGGTGTATGACTCACTAAACATTAGGACAGTTTCTAACTGCCAATGGTTCTGCCAACTCAGCGGCCATGGTTGAACCCATCCAATCCAACTGATTAGAACCAACCAACTCAGCCAATTTGTAACTGACGATAGATTGGTTGACCAAGTGGCTGCAATCCTGACACTCAGCCACCAACTCACTAAAAGTAGCAAGGGTAACCAAACCACAGGATACAAAACATTGTAGGTTTCGATAACTGGGGCAGCCAGCCACCAGCTCCAACCAGCCAGCAACCAGTGGCTGCCTGCGTGATAGGGCAGAGCTACCAAACCATCCAACCCTGTTGTCACCACCCCGTATGTTTTCAGCATGTTGGCGATAGCTAAGTGAAAAAGAGTGTCTGGATGGGCAGCCATCGTAGCCACGTTCTCGCGAAATAAGGGTGATAAGTACTCGCTACCCCAAACACGGAGCGCGAACCAGCTACTCAGCCACACCAACCAAGGCAGAGTTATCCATTCACTCCGGACAATCCTGGATCTCCAGTAATAGGTAGACAGCAACCAAGAAAAAACACCACATCCGGGAATAACCCACTCAAACAGCTTTAAATGCTCATTACCGACATAGCCCGTTGCTGCCACCACCACCACAGCCATGAAGGCTATCAGCTCAGCTGGCACTCGTTTTGCTCTGGTCGTCGCCAGTTGAACTGGCACAAGTAGCCAGAACCAACTCCAACCCAAAACCTTAACAACTAACCACCAATCCACGCCCAAGTTCCATCGCACCATCAGATAGACGACAAGCATGCTGAGAGGCGTCCATGACACAAACCAAGCTAGCCGAGACTGGACTTCACCAGTATCGGCCTGTTTAGCGGTTGGGGCGGTGAGTCGAACGCCCATGGCGTGTCACTTTCTCCACCACGAATCGCGGTCGTTGTTTAACTTCTTCAAAAATTCGGCCGATATACTCGCCAAGCACACTAATTCCAAGCAGTTGTATTGCACCCAAAAACATAACTACCACAATCACGGTTGTAATCCCGTGTGGTGTGTCAGGCAATAGCCATCGTAAAACGACTTGCACCACGATGCCGGCGAGTGAAATACAGAATGTAACCAGCGACAACCAAGTTATCAGCTGCAGTGGCACAAATGAAAACGAGAAAATGCCTTTGCTTGCCCACTGAATATTTTTTAACAAGTTGTTGGTGCTGTGACCAAACACCCGGTCAGAACGAACATAGGGGACACCTATCTGTCGGAAACCAACCCATGCCCGCAAACCTCGCAAAAATCTGTCGCGTTCTGGGAACAGTTGTAAAACTTCGACAACCTGTCTATCCATCAGTGAGAAATCACCAGCATCAACCGGAACTCTCACATACGATAAGCGTTGAAAAATTCGATAAAAAAGTTTGTAAGCCCAGCGCATGTACCAGGGTGCAACTCGGTCAACTCGTTGGCCATACACTACTTGATAACCAGCTTGCCACCGATCGATCATCGTTGGTATTAGCTCAGGCGGATCCTGCAAGTCTCCATCTAGCAACACCACTGCTTGTCCGCGCGCCTGTTCTAAACCGCTGCTGAATGCCAGCTGCGATCCGAAATTCCGACTGTGATGAACGCCAACAACATGCTGATCTTTTTTTGCCAGTGCGTCTATAACTGATCGTGAGTTATCGGGGCTACCATCGTTGACAAAAATAATCTCAAACTTAGCTCCAACAAGTTCAAAAACCCGCACCAACCGACGATACATAATTGGAATCGCCAACTCATCACCATAACAAGCAACAACTGCAGAAATAAACGGTTTGGACGTCCTCGCTACCGGCATAGGTTCAGGTAGGCAGATTTGGTTGATGTTATAAACTTCCGGAACTGTGTCTGCAACTGACGTTCTGAGCTGGGCCGAAATGTGGCAATGTTTGGCAGTGTAGCTAACACGTGTTGGTCTTCTTCGGCCCAGTGTGAAAATCCGTTGTGGCCATAATCCCGATCTCGGTCGCTACCGACTAGTTTGACCGGAATTTGCTCATGATGGAGATAGTTCCGCAATGACTCAAACGGTCGATACAACACGAATGGGGTAATTGAGTAGATAATCGGAATCTGACCTTGCAAAGCCAAGCCAACCCCAATATCGACCATGGCTTGCTCAGCCGCCCCGACATTTAAAAACCGCCGCGGGTACCGATCGCGAACGCTGTCCCACACACCAAATCCCAAATCACCAGTAAGCACCCAAACCCGGGGATCGCTAGCCATGGCATCAAAGGTAAGTTTGGCAAACTCAGCTCGCAAGTTCATACGGCACCTTTCGGTAGCAGTAACGTTGTGGCCGTGGCATAGTCAGCAGCTGACATGACGTGATAATGAGCAGACTGACCATGCAAAAAAGGCAGTTGTTCAACTGTTGTTTGGCAAAAAAGTACTGGACGAATAGAGTTTGATTGTGAGGGTTTCGCAAGTTTTAATTGCCGAATCAGTGAGCGCCAATCATGACCCTGGCAGGTTTTAACCTTCATTCCAAAACCGTTGAACTGTTTTTTTAATCGCTCACTATTGGTTGCTTGATAAGCAGCCCAGCCGTTGGCATTCACCAATAGTTGGAGATTTTTCACATTGTGTTCAGTGATCACTTTCACCGCTTCCCAAATGCTACCTTCATAACACTCACCGTCACTGACCAAGCAGTAAATTGTTTGGCGTGGGTTAGCTAAAGCCATCCCCACTGCGATTGGCAACCCGTGACCCAAACTACCAGTTGAAACTGAAATCGCTGGGCATTCAACCCGGGTAGGATGAACACTCAACGTGGTGATATCAGATTTTAGTAATTTGTGGTCTTCTAATATCACATACCACGCAAATGCAGCGTGACCGTTTGATAACACAAAACTGTCATGTGGTTTTTTGACAGAGTAGACAGCTCCGATGATGTCCAATGAACTAAGGCAAGATCCCAGATGGGACAGTTTTTGTTCAAAGCTAACTGTCAGCAGTCGCTGTCGCCAACGACGTTGCGTCACAGTTAAATTGGTAAGCGAAAATTGCATGTCTGTGTCCTAAGGCTTCTGAACAATAGCCGCCGTATTGCCCAATTGTAGCGTGAGCGACAGTCTCGACCATGGCCAGTTTTGATTTAAGTACCATTTCTTTAAAAACTTTGGGAGCGGCAACAACCAGGCCAAGTGTTGGAGTGATAGTACATTTGCTGGTGACCAGATTTTTTTGACAATAAAACCTTGGGCCTCAAAAAGAGCCGCCGTTGTTTTGGGTGAGTAAAGATGGGTGTGTTCGATATCGATAATCGGATGACGTTCACGCAGCAGCCGATGTGACCAACTTTCGATATTGTGATGGTAGGTCACGATGTAGCCACCTCGCTTCAATAGTCGGTATGCTTTGGCTAAAACCGCATTGGGGTCTGGCAAGTGGTCCAGTGTTTGCAAAATAAAAATAAGGTCAAAACTGTTTGCTTTGAGTTTGATCGATTCAAAAGTACCATTCATAAGCTGTCGCCGGATGGCAGCTGGCGCCTGAGCAATCGCTGATCGGCTGGGTTCAATACCAGTCACTTGTCGGAATCCTTGTTCGCGCAGTGCAGCCAGCATAAACCCATTACCACTGCCCAACTCTAAAATCCGCGCCGATTTGGGCAAGATAGTGAGGACTGGCTGTAAAGCACGCATGTACGTGGCTTGCAAAAAAGGCACCTCTTGTTGATACGTCACCTGACTGCGCTCGTAAAGCTTCGCTAAAGCCTTGGCTGGCAAAATTGGGGTAGACCGAACTAACCCATCATGCTGACATTTCACTAGTTGGTAGTGGAGCTTGTCAGGTAGCCGGCGGGCTGAAAAAGTTGTGGCTGTCAGGTGTTCTGGACGAAAGTTCACCGGATACAAAATCTCTGAATGGTGAACCTGTGTACTCCCGCACAATGGACAAGGATTAGGAATCAGATGAGGCTGGTGCCGGCAAGTGGTGGTCATAGATATGATGGTTGGTTTGGAACCAACGCCAATACGCTTGGGCAGCAGTAGTTAGATCATACCGTGGTTTCCAGTGAAGTAAACGCTGAAGCTGGCGCGGATTGGCTACCCAGTGATGGGTATCCCATCGATGTGCTGGATGGGTCGACCACTCAACTGCTAAGGTTTGGCCAGCGACTTGCTCCACACACGCAGCTACCTCACCAAGAGTTGTTTGACGACCGGTGCCCAAATTAAAAACTGAACCTGGCTTAAAAGCAGCCTGACTCAGTTGTCTCAACGCCGCTGTCACATCGTCAACGTAAATAAAGTCGTGGGCCGCTTGCGGGTCAGCCAGCTTGAGCGGCTGGTGGGTGAGAGTAGACTGCCAAACTGTCGGCCACAATTTTCCTCGATCTTCATACGGCCCGAAAACCGAAAACAATCTGACAGTGAGTATCGGTTTGTGCTCCACTTGTCCCAAGTAACCTACCAGTTGTGTCTGAGCAGCCTTGGCAACGGCATACAAACTATTGGGACTGAGTCGATCAGTTTCCCGCATCGGCTGTGTCGACCAACCATACTCGGATGAACTACCCACATTGATAAAGGCGCGGTAGGAATGGTCTGCTAATGCTTGATGCAGATACCACGTTGCAAACACGTTGGTGGTAAAAATTGGTTCAAACTCAGTTTGCCAGTGATAAGCCCCATGAGCCGCCAAGTGGTAAATCACCGTGGGTTTAATCTGAGAAATAACCTTCACTAAGGCATCGCGATCGAGTAAATCAACCTGGTGCAGATGCAAACGAGACTCCGAGTTTATATCTTTCAAACGCCATGTGTTGGTGTTTGGCCGCAGCAAGCCATGTACTTCAGCTTTGGTGTTAGCCAGGAGTTCGCGCACCAAGTTGCTGCCCACAAAACCAGCCACTCCCGTGATGAGAACTCGGTCACTCATCGTCGTTCCACCTTTAAACCGCCACCCAGCTCGGCTTCCAAGCTACTTAACGTTAGCAGTGTTTCACTGGTCTCTTGTGCTAAGAGAGCACCTTCCCGACGGCAGTGATCGAGAAAGACTTCGAAGGTATAGCCACGACTTTCACCATTGGGTATCCGCACAGCATTTTCACGAGCTGTGGTTAGTTCACCCCAAGGCGTTAATTGAAAACCCAGATCATTAATTAAAGCCTCAGCACCAGGTCCAGGCACCAAACCGCCTTCAGCGTCCCGCCCCAAAAAATTGCTTAGCAACTTGCGACGACCAGCTGGGTCAAGATTCTCAAGTCGCAACTCGGTTTCAATGTGATACTCATCGATGAGTCGCTGTAACTCGGCCACCGCAGCTTTTTCTTCTGCCCCTAAGTCCAAGTTGTTGGCAAAAAAATAGTGAATATAATCGAAAGTAGCTCGCCACTCTCGGCTCAAACCATGACTGGCTTCTCGTTGTTTGAGCTGGCTATATACCACATCCAAAGCTCGATTTGTCCTAGCTTTCAATTGTCGCTCAGCATCTTGGGGAGTCAAATCAACTAAAATATGTCTTGAGTACTCAATAATACGTCGAGCTGCGGCAGAGCTGATAGCCTGTTCCTGCTCAGTCACTGCCCACCTTAAGGCCGAAGCTACTTGGTCGACTTGTGATGGAATCCATGTTCCTTCTGCATTGGTAAACCCAGACCGACGAATTAGGCCATCTAAGATCATGACTATCTGGCCGTCGGTTTCTTCAAATAACCTAAAGAACTTAGCAAATGCAGCTTTGATTTGCGGCTGGATAGCATCCAGGCTCTCAATGAACTGACCGGCTTTCATCTGCTCAGCAATAACTGGATCGGCCATCGCAGATCGGAACAAATCTCCAGATGACAAACTTAAAACTTGGTAGCCACGATCCTTGAACACAATCTGCAACTCGCGACCCAGCGAGCTTTTACCAGAGCCTGAGTAACCGTACAAAAAAAAGAGGTTGCTGGAGATGGGGAACTGGGCCATAGATAGCTGAATCGTAACACAGTTTTGGTCGTGCTCACGGCAACGACACGACCAGCTCTTCTAGCAAACGATCGATAAGATGCGTCAAACTAAATTTGTTATCAAAAACCAGATCAGCTTTGAGCTGATAGAGTTGTTCTTGGTCGTTTAGATCAATTTGTTCACCTTGTTTTTCCCTGAGTGTCTGCATTTTTTCCAAGATCAGCATTGCGCCAAGCTCATGCACTAACTCTCTAATAAAAGTGTCGTACTGGTCCGGCATTTGAAACTTGGCATCGGCTTGAATCTCCCACTGTCCACCCGTATGTAGTAAGTTCGTTGGATTATCTTCGGGCATGTCAGAAACAAACGCCACGGGGCATCTTTCCATCAACTGTTGAATAACTTGTCTCTTGATAGCCACATCTGCGGTTTTGATAGCCATGGCTGCATCGAGCATGACAGTTTGTAGTTCTGCAATCGCTGGTTTTAGCATCGTCTCAATTTTTACCTGCTGAGTTGGCTGCTGTTCTGGCTGGCTAGCGGATACGCGCCGTGACCACCAAGCTTCATTTTCTTCTGCAAGTCGGGAAAAAATTTCTGAAACCATGTGCGATCCTCTCGAAAATCATTTATTTGCTGTAAACCATACCACGTTTTCGCTGTACAACCAAACTGCCTTTTGTGACAGTTCCAATCTTCGATGCGTTACAATTCACTTATGAACTTCAATCCCACCGCCATCCGTATTCTCTGCTACGGCGACTCAAATACCTGGGGACGAAATCCAGTCAGCTCGGGTGTCCGCTATCCAGCTGATGTGCGTTGGACTGGCCAGCTTCAACGAAAACTTGGCGAGTCGTATGAAGTTATTGAAGAAGGTTTGAGCGCTCGAACTACCGATCTTGATGACGATCAACGACCAGACCGAAATGGGGCGACCTATCTGCGACCTTGTTTAGAAACCCACAACCCCATTGATATCGTGCTACTTGCCCTCGGCACCAATGATTTAAAAGCCCGCTTTAACCGAACACCCCAGCAAGTTGCTGCTAGTGTCCAAGGTTTAATTCGCCGCATCCGCGAGTTTGCGGTTAACTCTGATGGGCAGCCACCAGTTGTTGTTTTGCTGTCACCACCTTTGATTGATGAAACTGTTCCAGGAGTCACAGACAAATACCTCGGTGCCGGTCAGAAATCGCAAGCCCTCGGGGCTTTGTTGCAACAAGTTGCTGAAGTTGAGAAATGCCATTTTCTTGACCTGGCCAAGATAGCTCAACCAAGCTTAATTGATGGCTATCATCTCGATAGCGTGAGTCATAAACTTATCGCTGAAAAGCTAGCAAATATGCTAGAATCAATATGAATGAAAATGAAATCTGTAACAAAAAAACGAGCTGCACAGAAACCCGCCGAACTTCGCAAGCTGTATCAAACTAAAACCAAAAGTCTCTTTCTGCAATTCAAAAAAACATTTGAAATGCTGGGTGACAGCTCACAGCTGAGAAATGCGTAGGGTTATTGGTTTAACCCCTTTAGCCATTCATACGATTATTGATTTTTTAAGACAGAATTTGCGGACTGACGAACCGGTAGATGCCTTTTCCGTCTGTAACCTGAGTAAGCTCCATGCATCGTTGGCTGCCCCGTTTCAACGACCAAAGAAAGCCAGCTTTTCTGATACATTGTTTGAAAAAACAGCTTTGACTTTTTTTCTTCTGATCGAGAACCACATTTTACCGACAAATGGTAATAAAAGATTAGCAACTATGGGATTGTTACTGATGTTAAGTATTAATGGTTATGAACTAAACGTCTCTCAAAACGAACTCTACCAGCTAGCAATTAAGGTCACCGAAATGTGCCGAGCACGAGAGAAACAAGTGAAAACTCTTGAAACAATTCACACCTTTCTTAAAGAACATTCTCATGAGAACGATAAACCTGAAACTCAACTGCATGTTGCCTTCGAAAAAGACTTTGATGAATATCTAGAGCTACTCTCTCAATGAGCTACAACAACTCCAACTCCGCCACCAGCGGCGAGTGGTCCGAACCAGTTGCCTGCACTTTTTCGCAGTGTTTCACTGACCAGCCTTTAACCCATAAGTAGTCCAGCTTACGTTGGATATGAATGTGTAGCACCCGGATCGCAAACTTGGTGATTGGCCAAGCGGTCGAGAGATCAACGTCATACAAATCGCCTGTCCAGGGGATCTGCGCGGCTGCATCAATAAACTGCGGTCCCAACGTGGCCGTGATAGCCTTGAGTTCTTGCTTGGTTTTGAGTAAGTCAAAACTGTTAAAGTCGCCGGCAATAATGTCAGTGGAGCAAGCGGGTAGGGTGTCCAGCTGTTTCAGGAAAAACTTCAGTTGATTCTGCCGATTGGGAATCCCACCAATGTGATCTAAGTGCAAACTAGAAATCCGAATCGGCTGACCTTGGAAGGTGAACTGGCCAGTGGTGGAACGACGCTGGTACGAGACACCAGCTCCACCCATGACTTTGGCAAACAGCCACTCATGAAAATGAAGTTTTTCGCGCTTGGGAAGTTCAAACTTTGCCTCTGAGGTGAGTTGCAAACGGGCCGTGTTCCAAACTAAATACGTACCCATACCGAGGCGCGTTCGCTCTTCACCCAAATGTCCAGTAGCAGCCCAGGTTTCACCATTTGAGTTGAGCTGCGTCAGTAGCTCATCAATAATAAATGGCCGATCATCGAAGTGCGTTACTTCTTGCAAACAGAAGACATCTACCCCAGCCCGAGCCAGTTTAACTAAGTTTTGAATAATTTGGCTGGCATTACGGGAGAAAAGAATGTTGTAGGTAACAATTCTGAGACGAGCAGGATCAAGTGACATAACCCTCCAATTCTACTACAGTTCAGACAAATGCAATCAGAAGTTGTCACCACTGCCAATGTGTATAATGACCCCATGTCTGATCGCCACATCATTGTCACACTCGAGTGTTTTGTTAAAAAAGATGGTAAGTACCTGATGCTTCACCGCAACCCCGACAAAAGAATCATGCCGGGTGTCTGGATGGCTCCAGGTGGCAAACGGGAGTTCAACGAAGGTTTGTTTGCGGCCGCTCGGCGAGAAATTCGTGAAGAGACTGGCTTGGAAATCAAAAATTTAAAAGTCAAAGTGGTTGGCAACGCCTATCTCAAAGACCTCGATCAGGAGGTTTTTTTCAATTTTGTGATGGCAGACTGGGCCAGTGGCGAGGTCATACAAGACCCGGCCGATGGTGAGCTACGATGGTTGACTCCAGCTGAGATTGTCAAACTCGATAATTTGCTTGCTGAGATCAAACAGGCAGCCGACCATATTTTTAGCGACAATGACCACGTGGTGTCATACTCGGCTGTGTACGAAAAAGGCAATGAACTCATCGAGTTCACCATTGAAGAGTAACTGACTTTCAGATTTCCTCAGGGGCCCGTTTTGTTGCTGCTCGCGGCCAGAATAACCCAAATGGGGCATTTGGCACCGGCGTTCGTGGTGGCATGGGCATGATGGGCAACGGCCCCATCGCTGGAGAAATCATCAATCAGGATGAGACGAGTGTGACGGTGAAGTTAAGTGACGGCAGCACTAAAATCGTGCTCGTCACAGACCAAACCGCTTATACTCAAGCTAGTGAAGCTGCTAAGTCTAGCTTGAAAGTTGGTGATCAAATCACTGCTTTTGGTCCACAGAATCAAGATGGCAGTGTCACTGCTCAAAACGTAGTGATCGGCCAATTAATGATGAGATGGACACGATAAAGCTCTGATACCTACTAGGCCAGGGAAGTCACTCGATAACGATAGGGTATAATACCCATCTTATAATAAATTAATCAGTGACCAACCTGGCCTATGTCATTAACCAAATTTCTCGAACAAGAACCAAATCCTCACTTCGTTTTATCTCCCGATCACTTTGCAATTCCCACTCCAGTTGGGCCACATATTCGTCTCAATAACGATGGGACAGTTACCATCTTAGCTGGAGCCGGGCAATTCACTGCCCAAGAAAAAGCTCGCATCCGCGAGACTGTTGGCCCAGAAAACAACTTGCCAATGATGGAACTCAATGTCGATCAAGGCGCTCTGGAAAACTGGGCTGAACAACTCATCAACCAGGCCTATGAGAGTCGTGCGATCACCTTAGTCTTGAGTTTAGGTTTATTCACTGAAAAAGATGGTTTTTTAAAAACGAGTGAAATTGTGGCACGAGTAAATGCAGCCACACAGATGGAACTGCCAGTCACTGACAAAGATGGAGTAACCATTACTGTTCTAGATTTGTTCGACGGTAACCGCGAAGCTTGTATAGCCACTCTTATTCAAGGTTTGTTTAAGTTGGTATTGGCGGCTTTGCGAAAAAATGACCAAAAACCTGACATGGCTTGTACTTGCTTTGATCGAGCTGCACACAGCTTAGGTGTTACGGGCGAGCACTACGAGACTGCTATCTTAGTAGTTGAAAAGTCTCACCTTCTTCATCAGTGGCTCTATCCCAACGGTGATGTCCAAAGTCTCTATCATAGTGTCCTAGCAGTACTCGATAATGCCGCTGCTCGCCAGGCACTTTTGCCACAGCTACATGCTCTCGTCAATAATTTAACTGACCCAAAAATTCAGGCGGCTGCCTATGAAGAAGGTTTCTTGCCAGCCGGTGACATAATTATGTACACCGACCATGACCAACCGCTCATTGAAAGTACCTCAGCCGCCGTTATTGAAACACTAGCTAACGATCCTGTGGTGGCCATTCAACTGATTATGTTCATGATGAGCGAAGGCTCGCAGCAACACCTCAACGCTTATTTACAAGAACGGTTGGGTGTTACTCCACCTGAAGTCTACCGGCAGCAACTGCCGATCATCGAAGTGGACGATGAGTTTGAGGACGAAGATGGTCAGTAGTGAAGGTGCTACCTTGCAACGATACCTAGATACTCAGGCTGCGGTTGGGTCTTTCAGAACCACGGTAGTTCAGCCTGGTCGATTCGTGGTCGCACCACGGCAAGCTAGCGTTGAACTGGATAAACCACCAGCACCTCAATTGCTACCCGCCGAAGTACCAAATCAGCCACAGGTGTTAGAACCCAAGCCCATCAGAGAACCTCGTGGGATCTGGGCCGAAATGACAGAAGCTATTGCTGGTTTTGAAAATCGGCAAAAGTTAAGTCTCCAAGAACAAATCAAAGCCGAGCGATTATTAACCATCGCTTTTATGTGGTAATAAACTTGGTATAGTAGCCGTAAGAGCTATGAAATACCCTTCCGTCTTCTTGGCGTTATTCTGCATCTGGCTAGCTATTCTTGTTATCTCTCAAATCTACCAAAGTACCCAGCTGGCTCTGAATCTGTATCGATTAACCGTTGTCTTCTCACTGGTCTTATTTCTAATTGGATTCTGGAAAAATAAATAATGTCCCGACTTGGCTTGCTGATTCAATCTTGCCTCGCTTACTGTTTCTATCTCATCACTGGTCGCCATGACCAAAAACGCCAGGTCCTTAAAACTTCAGTAGCCTCACTTGGTGGGGTATACGTCAAGATGATGCAGTTTTTGATGTTGCGAACGGAAGTTTTTTCAACAGCTGACAAACTTGAGTTCCTCGGCTTTTTTGATCAGGTCCCAGCCCAAAAAATTGATATAGAGTCGTTTCTGGCCGCAGAAATTGGAACGATAGCTACCAAAACATTTACCTCAATTGAACCTCAACCATTTGCAGCGGGCACCTTCGGCCAAGTCTACCTAGCCACCTTGCAAACAGGGCAAAAAGTTATTATCAAAGTTAAACGGCAAAACTTGAGTGCTGCTTTAGCTTTTGATTTATTTCTGATTCAAGTTATCTCTTGGCTAGCATCTTGGGTACTTGATCCTAAGATTGTAAATCTCAAACGCCTGGCTCGGGAGTTTCAAGAAATTACTTGGCGCGAACTTGACTATCAACAGGAAGTTAAAAACGCACTAGCTCTAGCTGATTTTTACCGTCATCATCCCACGGTTGTCATCCCGCACACCTACGCTGAGCTGTCGACTAAAAATCTAGTGGTCCAAGAATATATCGGCGGAGTGTCAGTCACAGATCTTCTCCGACAAACACTGACCAATGGCCGGCAAGATCAATGGCTGGCTGACACTTTTCAGACTGATTTGAGCTTTATCAATAAATCGCTTAGTTACTCACTTTTGGAACAATCTTTTTTGCTTGATCGCTTTTACTCTGATCCGCATCCTGGCAATATTAAAATCCTACCCAACAATCAGTTCGCTTTTATTGATTTTGGGATTATGGCTGACTCGCCCTCAAATAAACGCAGTTACTATCAGATTTTAAAAAGTATGGTGGCAACCCAAGATACCATTGATACCAGCAGTTTGAGTCGGGCTTTTTTTGAGTTTGCTGGCCAGTCACTGCTTTCTGCCCTAGAAGTTTGTGACGAGTTTCAATTAACTAAGTCAGCTGTCACTCCCAAAGTGATTAAACAGTATGAGAAGCAAATAATGAAAAATCCTCAGCTTTTAGACAAATGTCGTCACACACATCGTGGTGACTATGCGTATATTTGGCAAGAATTGTTGCAGCTTGGTGAACAGTTTCAAATGCAGTTACCGGCTGGCATGTTTGCCGCATTACGTAGTGCCTTTTTGATCAAGTCGTTTACGTCACTACTGCAACCTGATGTTTTTGTAATGAAAGATGTGTATCACGAAATCACCACCTCGATTGATGTTCATTCGCTTTCTGAACCAACGAAGCAGAGTTCAACCCTGGCAGATCCAGAGACAGCTCTCGAAGTTGTCGCCGATTGGCTCACAAATCTTATAGAACATGATGCACTTTTGTATCAGCGGCTAATACAAATTTAGAAAGGCGAGTATGTTAAAAAATGGCATGGTTGCCCTCGTTAAGTACCCATGGACGGCTGCCATCATCGGCCTAGTTTGGTTAGGTTCAGCTGCACTGTTAGTACTCGATGATCAGCTGCCTGTTCTGAACATTATTGTCACAAACATGGTGGTGACCTTAATCATGGCTGTGGTCGGATTCAGGGTAGAGAAGTAACTTTCCAAAAACTTTTTTCTACCCGAAAGTGATACGATAGTGCCATGTCGTTTTCACTCCGCAAACAAGTAGCCTTAGTCACTGGTGCCACCGATGGACTAGGCAAAAAAATTGCTATAGCCCTAGCTCAAGCTGGAGCTGACGTTATTGTTCATGGTCGCGATGTCCAAAAAGTCACACAAACTTGCCAAGAAGTGCAAAAGCTTGCACCCGAAGTTTCGGTCACCGAGCTAGTCTGTGATTTAACTCAACCGGCGGCAATTGAAACACAGTTCGCAACTATCAAGAAACTCGACATCCTGGTGAATAATGCTGGAGTTTGGTTGGAAGGGAACACTATCGACGGTAACCCCGAGAAAATCCTGGAAGTACTTGGTGTCAATTTGACCGCCCCGGTCTTGATCACGCGGCTCCTCCTACCAGTACTCAAGCATGCTGAGTTTAGTCAAATCGTCAACGTCTCAAGCATCGCCGGGGTAGAAATCCCCAGTGGCTTCTTCCACACCGTTTACTCGGCCAGCAAGTTTGGTATTCAGGCTTTTAGTGAAGCCTTGGCTAAAGAGTTTGATAACAGCAACGTTCGGGTGATGGGTTACTACCCAGGTGGCATGGAAACTCAGCTATTCGTCAAAGCCGGTCACACCTACAAACAACATGAACCCTGGATGTTCGACCCTCAGGAATCAGTCGATGCCATCATGTTCATGTTAACTCGCTCGCCAAAAGTTGTTGTTAAACGCATGGACCTTATTAATCACCAACAAGGCTAGAACGGATTATCTATGAACTGGCTCCTCCTAACTCTGACGAGTGCAATCACCTTGGCTTTATCGAGAATTCTGCAAAAAATCATGTTGAAAGATGACCAAAGCGATACGTTCGCTTTTGGATTTGTGTTTCAGCTAATGGTGGCTGGTTTATTCTTCTTATACGCGCTGGTAACACAGTCGCTGGAACTGCCAGATTTGCGTAGTGTTTGGCCCAACCTAATCGTGCTAACTGTGTTCTATAGCTTGGGAAACATCTGTGTCTTTAAAGCCTTCAAGCTGGCGGAAGCTTCGGAGGTGTCAATCGTGATGGCTACCAGCACTGTCTGGGCTGTCATCGCAGCGTTGATCATGCTAGGGGAGCGGGTGACAGGATTAAATATCCTAGGGATTGTCCTCATCGTCGGCAGTATGATCGCGATTAACTACACTCGGTCGGCGTGGAAACTGAACCGCGGCCACGCTTTCGCGTTGCTGGGTGCCGTGTTGTTCGGCGTAGCTTTCACCAATGACGCGTACATTCTCAACCACTACCAAAGTGTCGCGGCTTACATGGCGTTGGCCTTCACGTTGCCAGGGCTGGCGAGCCTGGTGTACCGACCGAAATCAGTGTTAGCGCTGCCACATTATGCTCAACCGAGCGTACTCAAAAAAATGATCTTGTGCTGCGTTTTGTACGCGCTGGCGGCTTTGACCATTTTTACCGCGTACAAGTTGGGTGGCCCTGCATCTATCATTTCCCCGATTCAACAAACCAGTCTCATCTTCAGCGTGATCTTTAGTTACGTGCTGCTCAAAGAGCGTGACAAAGTTTGGCAAAAAGCCATCGGCACCGCATTGGCTTTTGCCGGTGTGCTGCTACTGGTTTAGCTTCATGGAAACTTGCTTATTTAAAGTATCGTTTCACAAACTCCAACTCTGCTTGGAAGACTTGTTGCGCTGAATCAAAATCCCACGGACTGTGATCCTGGTTCGCCAGCACCATCACCGGCTGACCTTTGGCAGTAACTTTCTCCATCACTTGCTGCTTGGCAGCCGCTGTGACATAACGATCATGTTCACCATACACTAGATGAATCCCGCCAGAGTACTCATCCAAGCGGCTCATGAAACCTGCGGCTTGGGCCTCAATCCAGAACTGACCTCGGTACTGTTCACCAGCTTCTTCGTAAACTTGGCTGGCTTCAACTTGTGGGTCAAGCTTGGGATCGGGAACCCACAGTAAAACAGCGGGAATCTGGTCCTTTAACTCTGGCCGGCTTGCAGCCACAAGACTGGCAGTTGCCCCCATACTTTGACCAAGCAAAATAACCTGAAAGCCATCAGCCACGGCCTGCTGAGCCAGGGAAACGATCGCTCCAATCCACTCAGCAAACGAGGCATCCAAGAAGTCACCTTCTGAGTTACCACAGTTGGGCTGATCGAAGCGCAAGGTAGAAATTCCATTGGCGGCTAGCAATCGCTCGAAGTTCACAAAACTGCGAGCTGGCCCAGTGGAAGTCCCACGAAAACCGTGGCTCATGATTACCAAATGCCGCGAACTGATTTGGTTTCGAGTCACAAAAACTTGCTTACCGTTGATGATTTCGAAAGTGACAACTGACATACACTCTGTGCTAGTATACAGCTCAGAACGGCGTGTGTCCGCCTACTACGCAGCGGAGCGCAGAAAACGATGATCAACGAATACCCTCAAGAAAAACAGACCACAAAGTTTGACTGGCCAGCTACGGCTGAGTTCTTTCAGCTGCAAGAACAGTTTCTTCGCGACCACCTTGAAGAGGTAGTGGAGGAACTGGCTGAGAAGTACGACCTGACCACCGAAGAAGTTACGTGGGCAGCCACCATTATTAACAGATGTGGTTTCGTTTATCAGTACATGGTTGACCACACCCCAATTTCATTTCCTTGCGAAGTTACCTTCGACAAACTAGCCATTGAGGATCCAGATACTTTAGGTTACTGCTTAGATACCTGATCCATTGATAACCAACCTGTCTTATTAGCTGAGGTTAGTCCTCAGGATTTACATCGATTGGTACTTGAACACATTAGTGTTCAAATCAACTGGGACCATATTTGCGACAAAGTCGTTCGGACTCTCCAACCACGTCAAGATCGTATTTCGGCACTAGTCGATGATGGTGAGTCTGAGGAATCAGCCACCGACTATATCTTGAGCAGTGAACGCGGATCTTTGGACGAAGAGGCCATCAGAATGGAACGGGTGGTGGTGGAAGAGGTCGCCCATGCCTTTTACTATGCGTCGGCAGCTCAAAATCCTCGAACGTTACAGTTGCTCTTGGATGTTAGAAAAAACCAGCGCGATGATGATAGCTACGATCGCTATCTACTTCAAAACTTGGAGCAACGTGCCAGAATCTGGGTTCGTGAGTTCCTGCGGCGTTACTACCCTGGGTCAAAAACCCATAACGTCGCAGATGCAGAAAAAAAACGCATTGATCAGTTACTTGAGGCAAATACTAACTAGAACTTCACCCAAGGTGTAGAATACGAGCCTGGTACCAGGCTATGTCGCTAAACACCTTTGAATATAATGCTCTAACGCCTTTAGAAGGCTCGCTCAACACCGGCCGTTGGACAGATGGCAACCCCAATCTTGATAATGATGTCAATATTGCCTGGTACTATTTATGTACATCCAGTCAGATACTGCCACCCCTTGGTGAAATCGACCTGGCTTACACCACCCTAATCTCTCACTTTTCACAATTTAATGAAATGTACTGGGCACCAGAAGCTGACGTTAAAAAAGTTGCCGATCACATTATCGCTAAACTACGAGAAAACCCCAGTTGGATGACTGAGGTTTTGCAACAAATCTATGCCACTTGTGATCAGTTAGAAGATTTCTCGCGTCAACATTTAAAAAAAACTTCATTTTCTGAATTATCAGATTCAGAGCTAAAAGCACTTTTTGACACACACACTCAGTTGCATCTAGCTGTTTACAACTATGCTCGTATTCCCGAAGCACTGGATCGCGGCTACGAACTGTTTAGCAAACTTTTGAAAAATCACCTACAGTTTGCCATGACAAAACAAGCGTTATCAGCCCCATCACCAAAAGAGCTCAATAGAGCTTTCTCGACTCTCATTGCACCCACTGAATCCTCAGTTTTGGATCAGGCTGAACTAACTCTACTCCAATTGGCGGCCGATATCATCGATGATCCAACTCTGACCATTGGTCAGAGACAAGCAGATCTTTTAGATCAACCACTTAAATTTGTCTGGCTTTACCTACAACCAAGCTACCGCGAAAGAATTAAAGATTTTGTTCATCGCTATGGCAGCACCATCTATCATGGTTATGCAAACAGGCAAGCAATGACGGAAACCGAAGTGATAGATAAAATTCGTAGTCTAATTAACAATGCTCCCCACCAAGTTATCGCCCGCAAAAAAGACCGGCTTATCTCCAATGAGTCTGAACGAGAGGCTGCATTTGATCACTATCAAATCGACAAAAATTGGCAAGACCTGTTTAAGCTCTATCCCCAAATTGGTCTAGCCAAAATGTATCGACGCAATGCACAACTTGTTAATTTCATGTTTCTGGACAAGCTACTGTACGAAATTGCTCGTCGTCATAACTTACCTGAAGCTGCCGTGAGAGGCGCTATTCCCCCCGAGCTGAGTGCTTTACTTGATAGTTCCCAGCCAGAGCTTCAGCATGACATTCACACAAAGCTTCAGACACGGCATACTCAAAATTTTTTGTACTACATCAAAGACCTAACACACGGCGTGATTGATAATCCTGATTTGGTGGCTGATATCCTGGCACGTATTAGCGCTAGTTACGAAGCCGAGATTGATCCCAGATACTTAACTGGATCACAGGTTTGGCCAGGACAAACTGAGGGAACAGTGATTGTTGCCTTTAGGCCTGATGATCTCAAAAAAGCTATCGTTCCACCAAATACCATCGTCGTAATTGTTAGTGGTTCTACTGATCCCGACCTAATGTATGCCATAAATGAATGGCGCCAGCAAAAAAAATACCAAGTGGGTGCTATTCTGACTGAAACAGGCGGCATCACTTGTCATGCTGCTATTACGGCTCGGGAACAAGAAATTCCCACTATTGTCGGCATTTCTGGCTTACTCAAAGCGCTCTCAACAGGCGACCGCGTCAAAGTCAACGCCGATGAGGGTTGGGTATCTCGTTTGGAAACTGCCCAAAATATTAACAAGGTAATTCCATTTCCCAATGTAACAGACACGTTTGGATTAACCGCTTCTGACCTTGGTGTCAAAGCATTTAACTTAGCTCTTTTACATCAGCACCAAGATGTTGGAAACTATAAAATCACACCGGCATTCTTCTTGCCTCCAGATTTAGTGGCTGATGAACTCCAAAAAGCTCGTCGCCATAAATCAGTTAAAAACTACGCATTTGGCGATGAACTTATTCAAATGATCTATCAATCATGCCGTGGTTTGAATTGGACTGATTTAGCAGAAATCATGATCAGAAGTAGCTGCAGATTGGAAGACACGAATGGGTCTGCCGCGGCTGGTTACTTTGATAGTATTCCTGATCTAACCATCAGTAACATTATTGAACAACTTCGGTCATATATTTTCATTAACTCTCGGGGCAAGAATGGACGTTCACCATACGAAGGCAGCATTATCATCCAAGAACAAGTGAATCCAACGTTGTCTGGTGTTATGTTCACAAAAAACCCGACACCCTCGAACGGACTTGGACATAACAGTATGATCATTGAAGCCGTTAACGGTCAAAATCGAGGAGTGACCAGCGGAAACGTCAAGCCAACTCGCTTTATCCTCGATAGAGATAGTGCCCACTCGGGTAACATTCGTCAGATAATTCCCGGCACGAGTCAGGCGCTGCTAACTTCTCAACATTTACAGAAGTTAGCTACTCTTGGTTTGTTTATTGAGCAAACGATGCAAGATGCTTTTCAAAAAAAACCAGCTGATCTTGAGTGGGGAATTGTAGGGGATACTGTCTATCTCTTCCAGGCTCGGCCGATCACTACTACCTAAAAAATGCCAGCGGAAAATCATCACATCTTTATCAATGGCCGAAATCAGACTGCAGGTGCTGCAATTTTTGATGGCAATACACTGCTGTTGGCAATTAGAGAAGAGTATTTGTCCCGAATAAAAAATGATGCCAAGGAAGTTCCGACACTGTCACTGGACTACCTGCGCTCAAGTTATCCCCAGATTGATGCTCAAACAGTTCATCAGGTTGATACTGATCAAGCACCCTTATCACAGCACCGTGCTGAAGCCGAGCTGGCGTATGCCTGTTCTGGTTTTGCGCCGAACGATCGAACACTGATAGCAGTTACCGACTTAAACTCTTGCGAGTCATTTGGTAGCTACTGGGTTGGATATGATGGGAAACTGACGTTGCATGCCTGTGACTCTATCACCAATCACTGTGCCAGCTCATTAGCCTTTATTGAAAAAGTGTTCGACGAAAAAATTGAGAACCTTAACTCTCTGACCACATTGCAAAAGTTCACTACTCAACTTTGCAAACAAGAATTTGTAGCTCATTTTTATTCAATATTGCAATCATGCCAAGCAATCGATCAGCAAGAAACAACCGGTACAAACCAGCCAGTCGAAACCCGTTTTAATGCCTTAATTGATGACTTAATTGCTGCTGGTACCGGCGCCCCAGTCGTTTTAGCTAGTGCTGTGCAAGCCTGCATCAACCATATTTATCACACCTACGCTGATACCTACCGACGGTTTATGGTCACGACCAACTGCACGCACTTATGCCTAGCTGGGAACGTTGCACTAAGTGCTGAACTCAACTCGTATCTTCTCGACAGTGGTTTGATGTCAGAGACAACTCTCGCAGTTACACCATTCCCATGTGGTATCGCCAGTTATGTGGGAGCCGGACTGGCGTGGTTGCGTAACCAGAACCACGACGTTCCACACCTGTCTGAAGTTAGCTACTCACACAGTTATAGTTCAGAAGCAGTTCTTGCCAGTCTGGAAAAATCCGCAGATCTAACTTTTGAGTGCATTGAAGATCCGAGTAGCCTCTGTGATCGCGTTGCACAATTAATAGCAGCTGGAAAAGTTATTGCCTGGTTTCAAGGAGGTGCAGAGTTGGGACCCAGAGCTTTAGGCAACAGAACTATCATCTCTAACTTCATGGACAAAAATGGTGCTCAGAAACTCAACCGCGCCAAGCAAACGAAGCCAACAAAGGAGTGTGCCATTGCAATAACCAACGAAGATGCACGACAAGTCTTTGCCAATTATCACCCATCGACCCACATGCAGTATTCTCAAATGTACACAGCTGATTTTCTGGCTCAACATCCTTGGCTCCATCAAGCTACTCGGCCACATGCTGTGACTCAATCACAAAACCCGCTGTTCTGGCAGTTACTGAACACGATCCGTGACTACACAGGCATTGGGGCGGTGTACAAATCCTCCTTAAATATTAGTGGGTTACCACCAGCCGAAAACCCTTCCCAAGCAATTGAAATTTTCCGTGCTTTACCAGATGTTGACTTACTGGTTATCGGATCGTACCTTGTAGCCAGAAAATGATGATGATTTCCCTATGAACACACCTCATGACTCTGAACTCCGCCGCATCTACCGCTGCTTTCAAACGGAACCGAGTCCATTGGTGGCAGCAGAGGCTATTACTGTCAACCTGTTAACCAGCCAAGAGTTGCCACTGCGACTCGCAGCTTTACAGGTTTTTTTTCATAACATTCTCCACTTTGCACAGGCTCAAACTATCCTCGACCAACTGCTCTGCGACCAAGAAGAGGAGATTCGGCTGGGCGCAGCTAGTACTATCGCGCTCGGTTTGTCGAGAGTACTCAGTCCTGCTGAAGTTTTCACGCACTATCGTGATTGGGACCCAGTGAAGTTCCCTGAAGTCCACCAAACTTTGCCAGGGCTTTTCAGGCTCCATAAGGAATGGTTTCGGGAAAATCACGATGCACACGAGTATCTTTGGACTATGTTCAGCAATCCACAGCTCCAGTCAGAAATTCGCGAGGCGGCACTGGACGCGATGTGCAGGTTGCTACCATACCAAAATCCATTGACGAAACAAGCCATCGCGGCAGCCCTCGAAGACGACGACCCTTGGATTAGAGCGTTTGGGCGCGAGTTGTTTGGCGACTTTTTGCTCAAAGATCGGGTAGTAAAAAATGCTGGGTGAAAGCTTTCTATCACAATGTCCGGGGCAACAGGAAGCCGAGGTAACTCCATTAGCTTTACAGCACATATGAAAAAGAGTAAAATGCCGTCATGGTTAAAAGTTTAGCGCTGACCAGTTTGTGGTATTTCCTTCTGCCTTCGGGGAGGATGGTCTTGCGCTGAAAAAAAACAGTAAGTAAGAACAAACCTCCCAAATGGGAGGTTTTTTTATGCCAAAAGGATAAATATGAAAAATCGGCAGAAAAAATTAGGTGTTATTGGTGGATTAGGAACTGATACAGCAGCTCAATTCTACGTTGCTACAGAACGCCTGTGGCACGCCTCGGGCGCAACAAGTCACATTCCATTAATGCTTGAGAATACTCAGTCACCTTTTGCTCTTGAACAATCACTGACACAAGCTGTCAGTCGAGTTGATGAGCTTCGTGATTTCCTTAGTTGTGCCGCCCAAAATTTGGAAGTTGGTGGAGCTACGTTAGTTGTCTTACCTTGTAACACAGCTCATGTCCATATTGACGCGGTTCGATCTGCGATTAGTGTCCCTATGCTGAGCATTACTGAAGAAGTTGCCAAAAAAGTGAAAAGGGAACAGGCTCACGTAGTTGGCATTTTAGGAACAAGAGTAACAAAAACAGCAGGCATCTATGATATCGCTTGTCAAAAACAAAATCTGATTGCAATCTACCCACACGAGCAAGATCAATTGATCATCGAAGGTATTATTCAACGAACGCTATCATGGAAAAATAACACTGAAGATACTTCCTTACTTATGGGTGTTATTGATCGAGTCAAAAAAGCTGGAGCTGATACTGTTGTGTTGGCTTGCACTGATCTACAGTTATCCATGCCACCACGACCAGTTGATAGAGTGTTTGATAGCATGAAAATACTTGCTGAAGCTAGTGTAAATGAGCTTATGACGCAGTAACTTTTTTACGAGCTCTCAAAGAGAGTTTGGGTATTTCATGAAGCATGGCAAAGAAAGCAAAGTTTCCAGAGCTACTCATCCAGTGACACGTACTGTTTGAAGCCATCCTCAACTGCAAAGTTTTCGGTCTCAGGCGTCACAAAAAACAGCAACTGCTCGTCTCGCTGAAAGCGCGAGCGACCGGTGTCTTCATCAGTCACTTCGTTGTCATCCCACCAGCGTTCCAGAAAGTCAGCTGCTGAAATAATTCGGTCACGATCAACAAAATCCAGGTACGGATCAATGATGACGAGCTGGTCGGTCTGATCATCATAGTGTGAAACAATACTATAGTGACCGGCATCCTGATCACCGTGCCGCAACTGTTCTTCCAAGGTTTCGTAAAAAATCCCTTGCCACTCCACAGCCACACCATAACCTCGATTCAACACTTGTTTGATGTCATCAATTGAGGCGCGATACTTGTACCAAAACAACAAGTGGGGCGCGACCTGACTCACCGCTTTGGCCAGTTGGTCAACACGCGTGCCATGGGTTTGAATGGTGGCTGTGACACCGGCGGCTCTAGTTATGGCAGCTTGGGACACCTGCACTCCTTGGGCATCAAGCAACATCTCAATCACGGCTGGTCCACAGTGGTGTTCACTAATTTGAGTAATTTGGCGAATAGTGGCTGTCATATAGATATTTTACTCTTTACGCTGCAGGAGTTTAGCATGCTTGCTGAGCATACTCTTGAGTAAGATCTCAAAACTGACCCCATGCATGGCTAGTACTTCAGTCATCGGCAAACCCTTGTCTGGTCCGAGCGCCGTGTTGGGATTACAGTCAATAAAGTAGGGGATCCCGTTCTCTTCGTCCCAACGAATATCGAACTTAGCGTAATCTCGATACCCCAAGACTTCAAACGCGCGGGTAACGAGTGGGTTGATCTTATCAGCGACCTCTACCGTCGGCTCTGTGTACTCGTAGGCATGCGCGTCGTCGTAACTTTCGAGGCTGGTGAAGTCGTGCTTACCATCTGGTTTGACTTTGAAAATTTTCTGCCCCAAAAAGACATGTCGCTTCTGACCATCATCATAAATCACGGCGGTGATTTCCGGCCCACCGATAAATTGCTCGACGATAACCGGAATCTTGTAGGTTTCGATCATTTTTTGCACTTTGGTGGTGGCCGCAGCCAACGTGTCTTTGACGGCTTTGTTATCGATGCCGACACTGCCGCCACTTTCGTTGAGTTTGACGATCAAGGGAGTGCCCAAATCTTCAGGCACTTTGGACCGCAGGTCGCGAATGAACTTGTAACGAGGGGTGGGAATGTCATGAGCTATCAGCAGTTGCTTAAACAAGTGCCGGTCATTACCAACCACCAAGCCGCGCAAACCGGCACCAGTGTACTGAATGTTGGAGAGTTCCAAAGCTCCCGGGATAGCCGGCTGCAAACTGTCACGGCCTCGGACGGTGTCCACCAAATTCAAAACAATATCTGGTTTATCCACCAAAATATTGGTGAAGAAGTACTGATCGGCCACATACCCTTTGACAGTCATACCGAGGTCGGAGATAACTTTGATGACACTTTCAGCCCGCTCTTCCACTTCCACTTCAGCGATGTAAGCACCTTCAGTCGCAAAATCTTCCCGACGAACTTCTGAGTAAGCCACGGCGACTAACTTGAGGGACTTGAGGAGTGACTCGTCGATGAAAAAGGAACGGGGGTTGGTGGACTTCATACTTTACTGTAGGCACCAACGAGTCGATTTGTCAAAGTTTGGTTGGGAAAGGGTTAAAGGAGATCGAAAATTCAAGCCAGACTTGCACCAGTCATGAGTAGGGCATTACAATGCGGTTCAATGAGAAAACAACAGCAAATTTGGGCGGATGAACATAAGACTGCTCAAGCCTTGCCCAGCGAAATGAGCAGCACCAAACAGCTGGAACCCTCAGGTTTAGTGGTTCAGTTTCATAATTTACTTAAAAAAATGGGTTTGCTCTCGGGAAAAGTTATAGATATCGGGGCTGGAAAAGGTAGAAACACTTTTTTTATGGCCGAACAGGGATACGAGGTTTTCGCCATGGATTACATCCCAGAGGCGATTGCCTTTATCTCCAACGAGACTATTAGCAGAGGTTTAGCAGAAAACATACATACCAGTTGCCACGCCATGGACCAAAAGTGGCCATTTGAAAATAATTTTTTCGACATCGCTATCGATAGTTTTGCCTCCATCGATATTGAAACGAAACTCGGTAGAGAAGTGTATTGTCGTGAGCTGTACCGAACATTACGACCCGGGGGTATAGCCATGGTCAGTGTAGTCGCTGCCGAAGATGAAATGGAAGCTGAAATGATGAAACAGTCACCCGGCGGCGAGAAAAACAGCAGCATTTGGCCGCAAAATGGCAAATTTCAAAAAAATTATGATGAACAAGAACTTCGTGAGTTTTATAGCCAGTTTGAAATTCTAGAACTCCAAAAAATTAACAAAAAAGCGCACAAGCTGGGTCGAGATTTTACAGCCACCAATTACCGGTTGGTTTTGAGAAAGGGCGAGTAACAAACATGGTGAACAAAAAATGGCACATTATCAATCAACACGACGTCTCCCCAAGTCCGTGGTTCCCAGTGGTCCAAGACGAGGTCAGATTGCCAGACGGTAGTGTGATCGACTACTACAAGTCAAACTTGGCAAACGTGTCGATGATTGTACCCATCACCAAGAACCGAGAAGTGGTGCTGGTCCGACAGTACAAACACGGTGTGGGTGAGGTCTGCCTAGAGTTTCCCGCCGGCCGAATTGAGGCTGGCCACACCCCGCAACAAACGGCTGTCAGGGAACTCAAAGAAGAAACCGGCATCGAGGTAAGCGAGAGTGACTTAATCGGCTTGATTGAACTCTGGACAGAACCGAGTAAAAGTACAGTCCGGGTGTTTGGTTTTTTGGTTAAAGATGTGAGTATTACCGAACAGCAGGAGTTGGAAAAAACTGAAGACATCGAGCTCGTGTTGGTCCCAATCGAGAAATTGGATGAGTGGCTAGCATCAGGTGAACTTCATGCATCGGACACCGTGGCATTGTTGCTGTGGGCTCGGAGTAGGTTCCCAGCAGCTTTCGTGTGAAAAATGTATTACTAACCGACTTTGTTACAATCGACCAATATGAGCCAACTCAGTCAACGAACCGTTGCTTTTTTAATTAAAGAAAGTGAAGTTTTATTGGGATACAAGAAAACTGGTTTTGGAACTGGAAATTACCTGGGAATCGGCGGAAAAATTGAAGCTGATGAATCAGAGCTTGAAGCTGCGATCCGCGAGCTTAGTGAAGAAACTAAAGTCACTAAACCTGTCCTTAAGAAAGTTGGCAACTTAACATTTTTATTCCCCCAAAAACCCGTCTGGAGTCAGCAAGTTCATGTATTTTTGTGTGAAAAATGGGATGGCAAACCAGTTGAAACTGACGAAATAAGACCTGAATGGATAGACAAACAAAAACTCCCATTGCTGAAGATGTGGGACGATGCCCAGTTTTGGCTGCCTGCTATTTTAAATGGTCATAGTTTAGAAGGTACTTTCACCTTCAGCAACGACTTAAAAGTAGTTAAATCGGAAATTTCAGAGAAAAACTTCTAGGTCACTACGACCTTGATATTACAAGTGCTTTAATGAAACCCCATGTTTCTCGGTTTAAAAATTAGTGGATTAACAAGTGGGATATAATTCATACATGAAGTTAATCATTAGGTCTTTTCAAGCAAAAGACTTGCCTTCACTGAAAATTCTTTTTATTGAACTCCAATCGTATGAAAAGGGGTTGCTACCTGATAGAGCAAGCGGCGAGCTAATATTCGATTCATATTGGCAAGAGCTAAATAATGACATCAAAGAAAAAAATGGTGACGTAGTGATAGCAGAGATGGAGGGAATTGTAGTGGGTTTCATTGCCTATTACCTGGAAAAGGACATATTAAACGAACAGGGTCATTTATATATTTCTGACTTAGTGGTTAACAAAAAATACCGTGGTCAGGGAGTGGCAGCCAAATTGATGAAAAATGCAGAGCATTTTGCCAAAGAAAAAAACACCTCCACCATAAGAGTTGCTGTGTTAGCAAACAATCCCTCACAATCTTTTTACCAAAAACTTGGCTATAAACTAGAAACTCTCGAACTAAAGAAGATAACTTAGTTGATCAATCAGTTTTCAATGTTTTGTGAGTCGGGTGGGACATGCTCGCCTGACTAGATTTTCAGCGGTGCTGCGCGCTGTGCAGGTTTTTTAAGGTAAAAATACTAAACTGCACAGAACGAACCACGCATTTGACTCCAGTACCCAATCCCAACAGGCACAAAAAAATCCCTAACGGGATTTTTTGTACCTGTGAGTCGGGTGGGACTCGAACCCACGACACTCTGCTTAAGAGGCAGATGCTCTAACCGACTGAGCTACCGACCCACGTATTTCCGACGAGCGCCGGCAAAATTGACCGACCCACGTTAGTCCGGTGGGCTGGTTTGACCCGCCGGTGGTAACAACTCATCTGAGCGCGAATGCTGCACACTAGCTGCCACCGTAAAGGATTTTACCTCAAGATCGAGATTTTTGCACTCAGCTTCTGCCAAAACCAAGCCAAAACAGGTCACCAACAGCCAACCAAGATTGAGCTTCATCACCGCACTCAGCACTTCATCACCCAAGTACTCTGGCCCCCAAGTTACCAAACCCACCAAGGTAACCATCGACAGAAACAACCCCACCGCCGCTCGCAACCTCAGCAACCGCTGCTGGTACATAACGTCACTCAGTTCAGCTCGGTGAAACTCAGCCGTGAACCGATCTAAATCCCGCTCACTGAGCGTTGATTGTGAACGGTGGTGATGAGTAGTCAACAACTCCACCATGGCGGAAATCGGTAGTTCCGTGTAGTATAGGCCAGATAGATTTTGAAATACTAGACATCTTTCTGACATATGCCCAACCAACCTGTTCACCACCAACTCGATATTGGCCTCAACACCGTGCCGCCAGTTATGAAGCGAGGTGAGCACGTTTTGTTATTCCTGATCGATGAACATGGCCAGTTTGTGCTGGCTCGCAAAGATATCTATCCCGAGGGCATTTACCGTATGCTGGGTGGCGGCATTGACCAAGGCGAAACCCCACTCCAAGCGGCACAACGCGAGCTAGCTGAGGAAACAGGTATTCAGTTACCAACTGAGCGGTTCAAGATGCTGTTGACCACCTCGGCCAATCTCAACTCACCAGAAGGGCAGTTTACTTTTACTACCCACGTCTTTGCGGCTCGAGTCGCCACAGCCGATCTCAAACCCGGTTCTGATATTCAGGGAGTAGTCCACTTAGACACCGACCAATATCGACAACTGGTAGAACGGTACCGACAATTACCTCAAGAAACCGATCCCAACTCGGGATTTTCTTGGGCTGACTATGGTAAGCTATATGGGCTACTCCATGACTCAGCCTGGCAAGCTTACTTGTCGAGTCAACCAGCGGCTGAGTTGACCGAGTAGTCAGCGCCATGGCCCAGTACATCAATCAAGATCAGTACCTGACGGAGTTCACGCTCCACAAAAAGTACGCCAGCTCAGAGCTGTTACTTGACCTGGTCTGGACCCACTCCCACATCGTGATGGAAATTGCCCTGAGCCTCTACGACTCAGGCCTGTTTGATACCTCGCAGCTTGATCGCAATCTGGTCATCAAGGCTGGTTTGTTATTCGAGATCGGTGTCTACCAGTGCGGCGGTTTTGAGTGGATGCCTGGGCAGCTGCCCTATGACAAGCCATACATTCAACATAGCTTGGTAGGAGCCGAAATCCTGCGCCAAGAGGGCTTTCGTGAGGATATTGTGCGGGTGGCCCTGACCCACGAAGGTGTCGGACTGACACCAGAGGATATCGCCCAGTTTGGCTTGCAACTGCCACCAGGCGACTACTTACCAACCTGCCCACTGGAGTGGTTGATCGTGTACTCAGCCAAGTATCACAGCAAAGCCCCTAAGTTCAAAACAGTCCAGGATATCGAAGCCGCCCTGACTCGTTATGGTGGCGACAAACTCGAGCGATTTCGACAGCTAGCCTCCAGCTTTGGGATTCCCAACATTGAAGCGTTTGAGCAAAAATATGCCGACTGGCACCGGTCGTTTTTATATCGTGTAAAGCAACTTCAAGAAGGCTCTGTGCAAGGTTCGGTGATTACGCTGCCTGAGCTAAACCCAGCAGGGATTGCCACTCAGCCACCAGAACTTAAGACCCGAATGGTACTGCCTGCAGGGCAGTCTTAAACGCCGAGTATTGGCGAGTCGGTTGGTTGTTTCGATCAAGCAGTGAAAAGGCCGAAAAGGGTCCTGGATCGCCTTTAAGCACAAATGGCGTCACCCCTTTGACCCGTGGGTCAGACCAGATGTGTTGCGCCGCGTAGCGATAGTATGACTCCAGCCAGCGACGTGTCGCGGCGTTTTCCACCCAGCCAGTTTCTGTAATAAACACTTCTAGGTCCCGGCCAGATTTAGCTTTAACGTACTTCAACTCATACTCAAAACCACGTAGTGAATTCTGGGCTACTCGGGTAGGAGCAGCACTAAAACCTGGATTGGGATACGAGTGTGAGTTCCAGATGTCGACCACACTAAAAATCTCTGGATCAGCCGCCACCATGCCATCAAGATAAGTAAAGGCCTCCATAGTTTGTTTGCCATTGGGAGCCGCCAAGTCCATGGCCGCGGGCATCACCACGAAGCCTTTGTTTTCGGTTTTGGCCCACTGAGCAGTAAAACGTAACACTTCCGCGTACTCAGCAGGGGAGAGGTGGTTACCCCACTCCTTGGAGTGGTTCACTTCGTTGAAAACGATAATATGGCGCTGGTCGGTCGGCCAGTCGAGTTTTGACAAAAAACTGACTAACTTGGTGATATCACGACGGCTTGGAGCTACCCAGGCACCATCTTCAAATCGAGTTGTTAACCGAACCAAAGGAATAATCTGGCGACGTTTGGCTTCCGTAAAAAACCGTTGCCACTCATCATTTTTCTCCAAATCATTGAGTGAGAGCGGAATGGTCACGTAGTGCCACTGGTTGGGATCTGCTTTGTCGAGCTGGAACAGCTCATCTGCCGCGTCAAGTTCGCTCGGATGCAAAATGTGGACACCTAGCACCTGCCCTTCAGCAGCTTGAACTGGAACAGCCATCACCAAGCTAGCCACTGGTAACCAGAGGCTTAACAGAGCGATAAATAGTAGCTTTTTCCAGAGGTAATTCATACCGTCCTATATATTATAGGATATCATAAAATTGGCCATTTGTCGAGATAAAAGCACTGCTTCAGACTGGGACAAACTAGGATGTTTTTGACGCTAATCTGGTGAGGATAAAATCTGGTATACTGGAGTTCAATGCCGAAGTTATATCGTCAGTTGGCACTTGTTTCAGGCTGGGTTCTGTCGGTGGCCGGGGTCATGCTCGTCATGATCGGTTCCAGCGGATTTGCCAGCGCTTTGCCCGAAATTGATCAGGCTAGCTTAATTTCACCAGTCGTTTTCATCTCCGCGCCAGCTTCACAACCAGCCGAAAATAGCTCAACTGGTCAGGTCAAAGGGGTAGAAACAGTCCTGGAAACCGGTGACGGCCGCGCTGAAATTGTGGCTCGGTTCTTGGATCGCTACAACTCACCGCTGAGCCCACATGATGAGTGGGGTCAGAAATTCGTGGATGTAGCTGACAAATATGGCATCGACTTCCGTTTGCTTCCAGCCATCGCTATGCAGGAAAGCAACCTCTGTAAAAGTATTCCCGAGGGCAGTCACAACTGTCTGGGTTTTGGCATCCATGAACGCGGCACTCTCGAGTTTGACAGTTTTGAAGCCAACTTTGACCGAGCCGCTCGAGAACTGAAGAAGTTCTACATTGATCAAGGCCGTTTGACCCCTGAAGATATCATGCAAAAGTACACCCCCTCGAGCAATGGCAGTTGGGCCGCCTCGGTGAACCAGTGGATGACCGAAATGCGTTATGACGACCGAGCCTTAGGTATCGAGAAAAAAGCTAACCAAAACGTCCTCGAGTTTGTACCAGAACCCTAACTGGGTTTCCTGTGCTTTTCCAGGCTAAAATTGCCAGTACCTGCTTATTTCCAGGGGAAATGCAACTCTTGAAATCATGGTATTGATTGATCTATTTCTTGACATTTATACATATTTTTGATATATTAACAGTATCTCAGAAGGTCCTGTCCTCACCGGATATCACGTTCTGAGCCTAATAGCCCTCACCTCTGGTGGGGGCTTTTTGTTGTAGAGAAATAGACACAAGAAGGTGGTTAGTTTAAGTTAACTGGGCCGCTGGACCAAGCTGGGGGATCAATACTGTCAGGGTCATCATCATCTTCGTCAGCATCACTCAAGGCATTAACTTCCGCTAGGACACTAATGGTCTGATTAATTAAATGGATTTCTTGAGGTGAGAGACTTCTTTGACTATCCAAACGAGCCAGTAAATTACCAAGGGCCTTCAAAGGAAAAAGAAAGAACTCAGCATCCATCAGAATATCTTCAACACTATCGTCTTCTGGATCAGAAGGATAGTTGTTGGCTGGGTCAAGCACAAAGCTCGTTGTCACTTCCAGAACTTGATCAATATCAGTCTGCAAGCCATGTTCAAACACCAATGGGAGTAAGACGTTTTCTAAAAACGTCATGGTCGCGTGAAAACGAATATCGGTGTCATACGTGGGCAGTTCCACACCTGGACCAAGATCGATAGACAAGGCAGCTGGCAGTTCGTGAAGTATGTGCCATAAAAATTGTCGTGGTAGTTGGATGGGGTTAGACTCTGTAGACATAAGTGCTGAATATACAAGATTTGCAACCAACCGGCAAGCTTCTAATCATAGTAAACAACCAACCAAAATGACCTTTAACAATTTAGCCACAGCGGAAGTATATTCTCCCTCCGCCAAAAAAATATCTCTAGGGGGAGGAGGTATTTATGTACAGTTTAAACACTGAGTTAACCGAAGCGGCAAAGTCCGGATTCATACATGAACAGAAACTGGAAGAAATCGCAACGAATGAAACACCAGCCAGGTTCTCAAATACCGGTTTCCCAAACTCAAAGATGTAGCTTTACTCAATAGCTTTGCCTGGCAAAACCTGACCCTCCGGGTGTATGCCACTAATCTCATGCGGTGCTTGGATGACCTCAAGAGCGGTCGCGCCAACCCGGAACATGTTGAAAAATTTTTACACTATCTGATGGACTTACCCAACAACATTTGGCAACTTGACGCAGTTCGCTATCAAAGACTGGGTGAATCTGATGATCAAACCACAAATCTGATGCGCATGAGTTATTTGGATTAGGTTTTTGCGCTGACAAAATTACTCGTTATAGTAATCTCCCAGAAAAGTTTGGCTGACTGGCAATGTACTCACTAAGGGAGTGACCATAAGCTTCTGCCATTTGCTCACCTTGACTCGTCCAGTATTTTTCAAAATCATCATCAGGCAAGGGAATACCTGTTAACTGATCCTTTGCGTTAATCAACTGAAAACCGTGATACATTTCGTGTCCCACATCAACTAGGAGTGATTTTACATATTCTGGTCGCCGAAATGGAGATTGCCGCATCAATTCTAAGGTTGAGAGTAATCTGTTCAAACTGAGTAAAACAATGAAACTGCGCTCACCAGTAACTCGGAACTTAGCGTACTGAACAAAGCCATCAACATCGGCAGAGACTTTCAACTGAAACCATCTAGCAGGTATTTTTAGCTCCTCTGTAGCTTTGTGAAGTGCTTCTGCAACAAACTCCATAACAACATCAAACATCTTTTTCGTGTCAGCATTCATTTCAGGCATATCCTTAGATACAGCTGTTATCATTTGAGCAATTATTTGCTTATCAACGTCTGCAAACCTGCTCTCAATGGGACCGTGCATAAACAATACCTTTCATTTTCATGTCAATGGTGCCGAAGGTGGGACTCGAACCCACAAGCCATTGCTGGCATACGGTTCTAAGCCGTACGCGTCTACCAGTTTCGCCACTTCGGCACGTTGTTCACCGTTAATCTGGTTGAACCAGAGGTATTGTAACCGAAATTTTTCAAAAAAGCATGCGAGTGACAGTTTCGGAGTATAGTTGAGCCTGTAGTATACTGGCCCCCATATAATGAGTCCTATGATCGAGTTTACCCACTGTGTTTCCCGACGCGCTCGCCAACTGAAACTCAGCCTCAAGAGCGACGGGACCGTGGTGGTCACCACACCCCCGTTAGTGCCCAAGTTCATGGTCAGAAAGTTTGTGGAAAGTCATCAGGACTGGATTTCTACCCACCAAGCCAAACTCCAAGCTCATCATAAAAAAGCCAACCCTTGGCAAGTGGCCATTTTTGGCCAAAGTTACCCGGTTACCATCATCACTTCAGCGCACGCCGCAACCAAAGTCCAAGTGGTGAATGCCCAGCTCCAGGTCACACTCAGAACTCCACCGACTAAAGCCAACCAAACGCTGACCGAGGCAACCGGACAACCATTTCCCACTGCTGCTAAAACAGCTATCGAGGCTTTTTTGAAACGCACTGCCGAAAAATACCTTTTGCCCCGCACCCACCAACTGGCCAAAACCATGCACATTACCTATGGCCGTATCACTCTGCGAGAACAGAAAAGTCGCTGGGGTAGCTGCAGTAGCCAGGGCAACCTCAACTTCAACTGGCGGCTCGTCCACCACCCACCAGCCGTTATCGACTACGTGATCGTGCATGAGCTAGCCCATCGCCGCGAGATGAACCACTCGCGTGCGTTTTGGACCATCGTCAAACAGTACGACCCTGCCTACGCTGAACACCAAGGTTGGCTGAAGCGCCGCGGGCTGAACTTGAGCTGATTTATCGATAAATCAGCTGATCGCTGACACTCAGCTACAGCTGCTAAGCAATTTTCTTAGCAATAAATATGCCTGAATCAGTACCGAACTGCCAAACACGTGGATCCATTCGGCTAGTTAGATAATCCGCAACCGGATCACCTTCACCTAAGGTATCTAGTCTGATAGTACCTCCCACCTTCAGCACTCTGTACAAGGATTTGACTATGCGATCAGTCAACTCATCGTCTGGCTTCACACCTCGCCTACCACCAAATCCTGGTAATCCCCAAAATGATAGTGTCAATGCTGTTGTTTGGAATTGGCGCAAGATCATTCCAGTTGCCATGAGTCAACTGCAAGCCTGGTTGCCCAGGGCGCACCTTTCTTTTCTCTTGATAGAGACTATCGATCCCAATGAATGATGTCTCTGGATGTTTTTCAGCAAACTGCATTAAACCTAAAGCCTGCCCAGGTCCTAAATCTAAGACAGTTTTCCCTGGTTTCATTACTTCGTCATAGCCACCAAAAATGCTTTTCGCGTTGTCACGCTTCGGAAAATCAACCTTAAACAGATCGGGATGTGGTGCCTCAATACCATGTTCCCGCATGTAATCACTAAGTGTTTCACTCATTTTTTTACCGGAGTAATCATCTCCAAATAGCGCAATCAAATAGTCAAATATGTCCCGATCATTAGTACCACCTCGTTCTTCACCAAAGTAGTGCACAGAGTCATACTTCCCTAAAGGAATGTGCACATCAGGGTGGAACTCATAATACCTTTCCAACAGGTAATATTCGTGTGCTCGGGTGGGATCAACTGAGAAATCGCGTTCCCGCCGTAGGACGTTCTTCGCCAGTGACAACCAACGATCAAGGTTTGAGCGCGGTTTTTTTTCAATGGGTTGGGATTGCTCGACCATACACAAGAGTAACAAAGTCAACCAGGTACTTTGTACCTTAAACTATACTTCATTCGGTTTCAAACGCCACCTGCTACTTCACCTTGCTGACAAACTGGGTCACTACCAAACCTTGGACCATGTTGAGGACCACTGAAACCAGCACTACTACGAGCCAGCTCGCCACACCGAGGCCGACGATTTCGGCAAACCGGCCGACAATCCACAACGCCCCAATGTTAATCACCATGTACAGGGCCATCCACTGCATGTCGCTGATCTTTAAGCGTAGTTGGGCAGCCAGCAGTTCAATGACTGGCACTAAGCCGACGATGATGAGCGTCAAAACACCGGTGGCATACAACAATGCCCAAAACGGTGACAGCAAGTTCGTCCCCAGTACCAATTGAGTGGGGAAGAGCCAGTTAACCCCGGCCAAAACCAGCGCGTTGGTTACAAACAAACTACCAAACATAGCTACTAGTTGCATTGGCGTCATCATGTTTGAGGCTGCGGGAGCCGACATCATCATTGGCTGAGTACTGGACATAGCTGAGGCCAAATCACCACTCATCGGTTGGGTCATCACTGAGCTGCGGCGAGGCGCAGCAACACGGGTTCGTGATGTGCGAGCTTTTTTACTGGTCTTTTTGGTTTTTGAGGTGCGACTTTTTTTGGGCATAGCTTCCTTTTTTGATTATTTTGAATACTGTCCGTGCCTTTAAAGTAACAGATCTGCAACGTGATATGCAAGTCTTCGCACTAATCTTGTTTGCCTAGCTGCTAAGAAGGCATCCAGGCAAACAAGATTAATGCGAAAGTTAAGTTTGTAATAAGCTGACCGTAAAATACCTTTTTAGCAGCCGATACTCCTTGGAAACCCCGGTATAATCAGCCCATGCTTATTCTGCACGGTGAACACCACGCCGCCTCCCGCCAAAAACTGGTTGAGCTGTTGCAAGCTGCCCGAGCCGCTGGCCGGCTGGTTACTTCACTCACTGCTCCACAACTGTCAGTAGCTGAGCTTGAAACCACTTTAGGTAGCTCTAGTCTGTTTGAACCCAACCGAACTATTGTCATCGAAGGCCTGCACTCACTGCCGGTGGGTGCGCGTCGTAAACAGCTCATCCAGCTGCTATCAGCAGCTACCAAAAATTCATCTGACCAACTCCAGTTGGTGCTGTGGGAAAAGCGCGCCCTGACTGCTACGATGATTAAACAGTTCGCGGGTGCTCAGGCTCAAGAGTTCAAGGTCAGCAACGCAGTCTTTACTTGGCTTGATTCACTCAGTCCCAAACCCACCACCCTAACCAAGCAACTCACCTTACTGCGAGCTGCCATTAGCCAAGAGGACGCCGGCCTATGTTGGGCAATGGCCAGTCGGCAGATCCGGCTGCTCCTAACGGCCGCCTCAGGTGGCAAAATTGCCGGAGCCCCGTTCATGCAAACCAAGCTGCGCTCACAAGCTAAAGCTTTCAGCTTGGAACACTTGCTCAAGCTGCACGCCGGGCTGGTACAGCTCGATCTGGAGCTGAAGCAGGGTTTGACCGCAATTCCGTTCGGCACCAGGCTCGAGCAGTGGCAACTGCAGGTTGTCCAAAAATAGGTTGATAAATCAATCCTTATTTATTTTAAGCTAAATTAGCAGAGTCACGACTTGTCTGCTAATTCTATTTTGAGGCGTTTTTATAATAAAAGATCTATTTTGACATATTTAGACACAATCGGTCACAAACCCACCTCAAACCAATCTGGCGAAGCCAATTATTAACAGCTGGCTAGCTGTCCGCTGAATGTTACAATCGATGCATGTCTCGTCCAACCGTGGTCATGTTAGCTGGTGGCCAAAACTCCCGATTTTTTCCTTTTCACACCACCCATAAAGGCAACCTAACGTTGCTGGGGAAGCCGCTCGTTCAGCGCACCGTCGAAAACTTGCGCGAACACGGCTACACCGACTTAGTGATGGTCGTGTCAGCCAAAGACATGGTACCTGGTGGTTTTGTCGATCAACTCGCGCACCAAGACTGGGGTCACAACATCAAAATTGTGCAACAACAAGAGGCGTTAGGTATGGGAAATGCGGTAGTGACAGCTGGCAAGTACCTCACTGGCCAATTTGCCGTCATTTCTAACTATCAGTACCAAGCCGCCGAGGTGCTTGATGAACTGCTTAAGTTCGGCACCTCTAGCGCTGTCTGTGCCTATCCAACACCTGAACCTTGGCACTTTGGGATTTTGACAGTGGAACACGGTTTACTGAAAGGCATTGTTGAAAAACCGGCCAAAGGCACTGAGCCTTCCAACTTAGCTATTCAAAGTTTGTACTTACTGGACCAGCAGTTTTTGCAACTGCTCAAAACCCGACCAACTGAGGAATACAACTTTGAGTCGACTCTCAATACGTTAGCCCAACAACAGGACATTAAGGTGCTGCAGCTCGAACAAAGCCTCGCCACTTTGAAGTATCCTTGGCACTTGTTCGACCTATTGAGCCATATCTTTGAAACTGAGAGTTCCTGGCAAGCCGATAGTGCGCAAATTGCGCCTACGGCCATTATTGACGACAGCACAGGCCCAGTCATCATCGACGAGGCTGCTGTTATTAAAGATTTTGCCAAAATTTCTGGACCTGCTTATATTGGCAAGGGGGCTCTGATCGGCGAGTACAGCTTTGTGCGTGGAGGCAGCATTGAGGCGGGTGTCAGAATCGGCGCCAACACCGAAGTGGTGCGATCAATCATCATGGAGCACGCTGAACTGCACCAGTCATACCTCGCTGACTCAATTTTGGGCCGGCATGTTCATGCTGGAGCTGGTTTAATCACAGCCAACTTGCGACTAGACGAGCAGTCAGTACCAGTCAATGTGAAAGGTACAAAAATCCTGTCAGGTCGACGGAAATTGGGGATTATGGTCGGGGACCACGCCAACCTCGGTATTCGCATCGGCACGATGCCCGGTGTCGTCATTGGTTCCAAAGCGGTGGTGTATCCTGATCAAACCTTGTTCCGCAACGTGGAGCACGAAGCAGTCCAAAAAGCGACCAAGTCAGGCACGGGTCCCAACTTAACACCTGACAAAATCACGTCATAAACCTGTCAGGCAGTCGCCAGACAGTAGTAGTACTATCAAAGGATTCTATGGCCAACCCAAGTTTTTTAGACAATCGAGATGAAATTTTACGGCTGGATGTCAGTAACGCCCTCGGCTCAATCGAACAGTTGGGCAGCCAAGTCCAACATATTTGGGAACTAGCTCAAGCCATCCAGCTCGACGATAGCTATCGCCAAGTCTCCCAAGTGGTAGTAGCTGGGATGGGTGGTTCTGCCCTCGGCACGCACGTTATCCAAACTGTTTTCAAAGAAGAGCTTAAAGTACCTGTTTTAATCGCGCCAGATTACACCGTGCCACACTTCGTGAATGAGCACACGCTGGTGATCGCATCCAGTTACTCCGGAACTACCGAAGAAACCTTAGCTGCCGCGGCCGACGCACATGCCAAGGGTGCCAAGATTGTCGGTATCACTTCTGGTGGTAAACTTGCCGAGTGGCTCAGAGAACACAACTACCCCGCGCTCGTTTTTGAACCCACTTACAACCCTTGCAACTCACCTCGCATGGCGCTCGGGTACTCCGTCTTTGGCCAAATTGCTCTCTTCGCCAAAGCGGGCTTGCTCAACGTCGGTCAAGCCGAGTACGAGCAAGTTTTGGCCGCTGTTGCCGATGCCCAGCTCAAGTCAGCTGTCAGCGTGCCTCAGGATGAAAACTTAGCTAAAGTCCTGGCGTTCCAGATGGTTAAACGCATTCCAGTTGTGCTGGTAGCTGAGCACTTGGAAGGCGTTGCTCATGTTTTTGCCAACCAGATCAACGAAAATGCCAAAACGTTCTCTGAGTACCGCGTCGTCCCTGAGCTGAATCACCACCTCATGGAGGGTTTACAGTTTCCCGATGCCAATGAAAGCACGTTACTGTGGCTGAGCGTTCGCTCAGATCTGTACCAGACACAAAATCAGCGACGTGTCGAGCTAACCGAACAGGTTTTAGATCAAAATCACATTGAGTTCGTCACCTACAACACAACTGGTCGCACCAAACTTGAGCAAGCCTTTGAGTTGTTGGTACTTGGTTCATACGCCAGTTACTACTTAGCCTTACTCAATAATCAAAACCCAACCCCCAATCCTTGGGTGGATTGGTTTAAGGCGGAGTTAAAGAAGACGTAATCGCATGAACTTGAAACCGTACTACATTATTCCCTTGCTCGTAGAACAACCGACCTGGGGTGGCGAGTATATTGCTGAGTTCAAAAACCTCAAGCATGCAAAGCTCGAGGGTCAGAAAATTGGTCAATCATTTGAACTGTACGGCGAATCACTTTTGGCAACCGAACCCAGCAGCGAACCTCGGTTTGCTCTGGCGACCGCCACTGACGTGGCTCATCCTGAGCTGTTTGGTGAGACAACAACAGCACTCCCCATCGGCAAGCTCCTAGCTGAAGACGCGGCTGCCATGCTCGGTCGCCGGGTCACTGAGAAAACCCAGGGCCAACTCAAAACCCTCATCAAGTTTACCCAAGCTAAAAGCAACTCGTATCAGGCGCACGTCAAAATCGGCCAAGAGTTCGGCCATTGGCAACCAAAACCAGAGTCGTGGTACTACTTCGAACCTGGCCTGATCACCCTCGGCTTGGCACCGGGTTGCGATGTCGCTGAGTACCAGCAACGCTGCTTGGCTATCCATGCTTTTGCCCAAGACATCAGTCGGCGAATCAAAGCCGGGGAACTGAGTCTCGCAGCTGGCAAACAAGAATTGAAGGCTTTTATTGATGAAGATCATCCGCGCCGATTTGTAAACACTGTTCGAGTCGAGCGCGACCACATTATCGATCTCTCCGGCGGAGGCATTCACCACTCTTGGGAAGTTGATCCCGGTCAACCGCTTGGCAACATTGTCTATGAAGTCCAGCTCGACGTCCGCGACGAGAACTGTACGCTCCGATCTTTTGATCAGGGTAGCATCAAAGATGATGGGGGAGTCAGGCCGCTATCAATTGAAGATTACTTCCATGGCCTGGATCGAAACGCAGCTTTTAATCAACCGGAACACTTCTTCCAAACCACTCAAACTCGTCACCAAGGCTCAGCCACATTGACAGAGTTGTTCACTAACGAGTTCTACCGAACAACCTTACTCGATTTGCCGGCAGCCACACCTGCTACAACGCTGGAACTAGACGACTCCTTTGCCCATGTGTTTGTGAAAACCGGTCAAGTTACTTTGACTACCTCGGCAGGTGAAGTAACCCTCGCCAAGGGCCAAGCCGCCTTTGTGCCGGCTGGTCTGAGCCAGTATCAGCTCACAACTGATCAGGCATCAACCGTCATTGTCACTCAAGCCTAAAATATCAGCTCGCGGGCTGGTCCTATAAGGCGCCAGGTGTTCCTGGGCTAGCCGAGTAGGTACGTTTTGCGCTACTATAGAAGTGTGGAGTCACCGGCTATTCTGTCCCTAGCTGAATTGAGTGCTTGGCCAACCGCCGTGGTCGGAGGGGAGGCAAAGCAGCTGGCTGCGCTAGCCGACCAAGGCATTCCCATCACTCCAACTCTAGTCGTCCCCAGCACACTGTTCCAACAACTTGGCGGACCAGATCAGCTTACGCAGCTGCGCTTACTTCTAGAATCAACTGAGTGGGACAACCCCGCCCACCGCGCTGATCAGGCTGATCGTGTCAAAAGTGTAGTGAGCCAGTGGCACTGGCCGTCAACAGCAGTAGCCGCCGTGCGGTCTGCTTATCATCACTGGGGACATCAAGCGATGGTGAGTTTGCGACCAAGTTACCCAACACCAACTGCACTCGGTGAATGGACCCGATCACAACTCAGCTCACCTGAGCTTGAGTGTATTCAAGGCGATGCGAACCTACTTGAGTCACTGCAACTGGCTTGGGCGCAGACTTGGACAGCGGATACTTTACTCAGCAATTATCAGCAACTCCTCGGCCAGCAACTGCCGGCTCAACCGTGGCTCTTACAGCTACGCGAAACACCACAAGCTAGCGGGGTAGCTTTTACCCACCAACCCTTCACTCATGCTAAACATGTCCTCATCTACGCGGTGCGAGGTGAGTACCATGAAGTCAAAAGCGCCATCGATCAATCGAGTTTTGAGGTCGATGTGCGAAATCACATTTTAGTCAGGCGTGTTGTTCGACCTCAGAGTCACCAGCTAGTCGCGGTACTTGGTGGCTGGAAAGAGCAATCGTTGACCCTCAAGGGGGATCACTCGCCACTCACTACTGAACAAATTCTGGAGCTAAGCGACATTGTCCATCGTGTCAAACAAACCCAGTTTGAGCACCAAGTGGTCAACTGGCGGTTGATCAATGGCCAGTGGTTTATTTGGGACTTACAACCGTTGGGTGAGGCTCACCCACTCGCTGATACCAAAGCCAAGCGAGTGGCCGTCGGCCAAACGGTCGTGAGCGGCCAAGTTCAAGCCCAAGCTCGGGTCCTCACGAACCATAGCGCTGACTGGCACCAACTGCGTCCAGGCGAAATTGCAATCTGTGACACTGTCAGTCCCACACAGCTTTCTGGTCTCCAAACTGCGGCAGGCCTGATCTGTGAAAGCGCCATCTCCAGTCCAGTTGTCCTGAAAGTACTCACCCAAGCCGGTATTCCCACCATCATGAAGGCTCGACAAGCAACAACTCGGATCAGAACCGGTGAGGTCATTATGATGCGCGCTGATCGCGGTGAAGTTTGGGCAACCGAGACCACTCACACCACCACTCGGCAAATCGCAACCGCCAGCCAAGTCATTACCCACGTTACCCCCAGTTTAACCACTGAGATTTTACTTGCGGCACAAGGTGTGGTCTGGGAGTCTCAGTCTTGGCTGACTCGCCAAGGTATTGATCCAGCGATCACTCGCTATCCAGATCGTCGGGCAATCTTAATCAACAAAGTTATTGCAGACTCCACCGTTGTGACAGGATTGCATCCCGCCCACAGCTGGTACCAGCTTGGTGACTGGAGTTGGCGAGATATCAATCAAGCTGAACAAGGTACGTCCTCAGAAAGTCCTGGACCTAATCCAGACTTTGGACTTCGAGGCATTGCTCGTTATCGCGAACATCCGTGGCTACTCGAGTGGGAGCTCGAGCTGTTTGAAACTTGGCGGCACCAGCAACCGCAGTTGCAACTGCTTATAACTGGTGTCCGAACGCTGAGTGAGTTGGAGTGGTTAACAACCTACTTAGCCAACTCACCCTACCATCGAGTTCTGCACGCGACCTGGCTGCAAATCGATAACCCACAGTTGGTAATCGAGATCCTCACCGGCCAATTACCGGCCATGCATGGGTTTATTTTTAATACTCAGGCGATCCAGTCCAAAATGGTTGGCATCGACCCACACCAACCAGAACTGGTTGAACGTTATCAAGCTGAGCTTGGTCCTACCCAACACTTGCTCGCTACCACATGGCAGTATCTGAAACAGTGCTCTTCACCTTCAGGTTCTCATCAGACTCACCAAGTACCCTTGTATCTCTCGCTTGGTCATCTTGACCAACGTTGGGTAGAGTGGGGTGTCAGTTTGGGAGCCACCGGCTTTGTGTGCCAGCCCCAGTTTGCAAGCCAGCTGAAAGCCAGTATTATGGTAACCGAGGCCCAATGGCTTGATCGACCGTATGCCAACCATACATAGCGTGCAAGGACGAGAAATTCTTGACTCCCGCGGTATCCCCACCGTGGAGTGTACGCTGTGGCTTGATTCTGGACAAAGTGTCACCACCAGCGTGCCAACTGGTACTTCCAAGGGTAAGTACGAAGCTCTCGAGTTGCGAGATGGCGATACTGGCAGAATGCTGGGTCAGGGGGTGTTACACGCGGTCGAAGCTCTCAACACGGTCATCGCGCCCCAGCTAATCGGAAAGGATCCGACGCAACAAGCTGAACTCGATCAGCTCCTCGTCGGTCTAGATGGCACGGCCAACAAAGCCAAGTTGGGTGCGAACAGTATCTTGGCTGCCTCACAAGCTATCTTGAAAGCCGGAGCCGCTGCGAATAACTGGCCTGTGTACTACTATGTTCAACAAAAGTATCAGTTGACCCAAAGCTTGAGTATCCCGACCTGTATTTACTGTCTTATCAACGGTGGCGAGCACGGTGCGGACAACCTCGACATTCAAGAGTTTCAGATCATCCCCGCCAGCTACGTAGATTACTTGGCATCACTCAACATGGCTATGGTGCTGTTTCACAAACTTGAAGAAGTGCTGATCGCCAAAGGTGCTATTCACTCAGTTGGTTTGCAAGGTGGCTTCGCCCCGAATCTGTACAACAACACTGATGCGCTGGAAATTTTGGTCGAAACTATTAAAACTTCACCGTACACCTTAGCTCAGGACCTCTTTTTTGGCGTCGATATAGCTGCTGCCGAGTTTTTCGAGGCGGGTAAGTACCACCTAAAAGATAAAACTCAACCATTTTCATCGCAAGAACTTATCGAGTATTACAAGTCGATGCGCAACTCGTACCACGTTTTCTATCTAGAGGACCCCTTTGACGATGATGATGCCAAATCTTGGCAAGCTCTGACCGCCGAGCTTGGGGAAACCACCTTGATCGTTGGCGATAGTTTGCTGGCAACGAACAAAGCAAAAACTGAACAGGCCATTAAAGATCGCACCTGCAACGCCATCTTGATCAAGCCGAACCAGATCGGAACTATTACTGAAACGGTGGAAGTCATTCAGCTGGCCCGCAGCGCGGGGTGGCAAGTGATTTTCTCGCACCGCAGTGGCGAGACGAATGATAACTTAATAGCTGACCTGGCTGTCGGCATGGGCAGTGATTATGTTAAGTTTGGTCCACCAAATAGAGGTGAACGAATCGAAAAATATAATCGTTTGACTCAGATCTACAGTGATTTGCAAATCATGTCGCAACAAGCCGCTGCCACAGCTGCTCCTCAAACCGCACCGGAATCAACATCAAGTAGCGTAGAATCGCCCGCATGACCGACTCCATGATTCAACCCATTATTACCAGTCTACCTTTTGATGCCACGCATCAGCAGCAACCATATCGTGGACCACGTCCTGCTGTTTTACTGGTCCTTGATGGTTGGGGCATCGGTCCCAACAATGCCGGCAATGCTATTGCACAGGCCAAAACCCCCAACATGACCAAGTATTGGCTGTCGTTTCCACACACCCAGCTAGCTGCCAGCGGTGAAGCAGTTGGTTTACCTCGCGGGGAAGATGGCAACACCGAGACGGGCCATCTCAATATCGGTGCCGGCAGTATTGTGTACCAAGACTTGCCACGTATTAACATGGCCATTGCTGACGGCTCCTTTAATACCAACCCGGCTTTCATGAACACCTTTAATCATGTTAAACAAAACAACTCCACCTTGCATCTGATGGGTTTAATCGGATCAGGTGGCGTCCACTCCAATATTGAGCATCTCTATGCACTGTTGAACTTGTGTAAACAAGAGGGCGTGAGCAATGTGTACATTCACGGCTTCACCGATGGCCGCGACTCACCGCCGACATCAGGTATCAACTATATTCAGCAAATCGAGGCTCACTGTAAAAAATTGGGCGTGGGCCAGTTTGCATCCTTGATGGGTCGTTACTATGCGATGGATCGTGATAAACGGTGGGAACGCGTCCAAAAAGCGTACGATGCTTTGACCGACGGCGTGGGGGTTTGCACTCAGAATGCTTCAGAAGCCATGCAACAGCAATACAATCAGGGCATCACCGATGAGTTTATTGAACCAATCAAAATTTGTGATCCCAATGGTCAACCTCGCATCATTCAAGATAACGATGCTGTCATTTTCTTTAACTACCGTATCGACCGGCCTCGTGAGCTCACAAAAGCATTCGTGTTGCCAGACTTTGAGCAAGGTATAAAACAAGAAGGTTTTGACCCGTACTCGATTAAGTACGAAAAGTCTCACTTGAAACAGTCGGTGGGCGGAAGCACGTTTACCCGCCGCAAAGTACTCAGCAACTTGTACTTCACCACCATGACCCGCTATGAAGAAGGCTTGGCAGTTGATGTGGCATTTCCGCCTCAGTTCGTCAAAAACCCAATCTGTAAGGTCATGGCTGAGCACGGACTGCGGCAACTGCGCATGGCAGAAACCGAAAAAGAACGGTTCGTCACCTACTACATGAACGGTCAACAAGAACTGATGTTCCCTGGTGAAGACCGAGTCATCGTGCCTTCGAAAGGTGCCAAGTCATATGATCAAATTCCTGAGATGAGCGCTCGTGAAATTGGGGCCGAGATGATTAAGCGTATTCAAGAAGAAACCTATGATGTCATCATCTGTAACTTTGCCAATGCAGACATGGTTGGGCACACTGGTAACTTAGAAGCTGGCATCAAGGCCTGTGAAATCCTGGATGAGGTGGTCGGTAGTATCGTCAAAGAAGTCTTTCACCGCGGAGGAGTCGTTTTGATTACCGCAGACCATGGTAACGCCGAGGAAATGATCAGTAACACCACCGGTGAGGTTGACACAGAACACTCAACATATCCGGTGCCATTCATCATCATTGGCAAACAGTTCATGAACAAGCCAGTCATGTTACCAACGGGAATCTTGGCCGACGTAGCTCCAACCATGCTTCACATCATGGGCATCAACAAACCAGAAAGTATGACTGGCCGGGCGTTAATCTAAACCTGTTCGCCAAACAAATCTTCGTGGGACAAGAGTGACGAGTAGACATCAGCTTCTGGTTGGTAATCTGGCTCAGTTGTTTCAATCGAGCTACCAGCTATGTGGGCAGCAATGTTCATTGATGAGCTAAGATATTTACCAAACGACCACCAATGATAAAGAGTTGCTTGAGCAACAAGTAGTAAGCCAGCTCTTGCCACCTCTCGTGCTAGGTCAACACCAGCCATGTACAAGAATGCGATAGCCGCCTCAGCACCACATACTGTCGCCAGAATGTAAAAACTTCGTTCCAGTTTTTGTTCTAAACTCGAGAGTTGCTGTGCTTCATTCCAGACAGGACCAGCTACCCTTAGCAAGGTATTGTGTTCTTCTAACATAGTTGCGACTCGAACTACTTCGAGTGTTGGGCAGATCTTTTTTCTTTAACAAACTCCCATACCATGGGCAGCACCGAAACGGCGATGATGCCTAACACGGCAAAGGTAAAGTTTTCTTTAACTGCGGGCAAGTTTCCAAAAAAGTAGCCAAGCAAAGTAAAGCTAAACACCCAAGTCAGACCACCAACGATGTTGTACAAGAAAAATTGGCTGTAATCCATCTTGCCGATGCCAGCCACAAAAGGAGCAAAAGTGCGAACAATCGGCACAAACCGAGCTAGCACAATAGTTTTGCCACCATGTTTCTTATAGAAAGCTTGGGTTTTGTCGATATGCTCTTGATTGATAAAGGGAATGTTAGGGTTGTCGACAATTTTTTGGCCGAAAAAATGACCGATCCAGTAGTTTACGGTGTCACCCAGAATGGCGGCTGTAGCAAGCACTGCCAATGAAAGCCACAAGTTAAATGAACCAAGAGCTGACAAGGCCCCAATTGCAAAAAGCAGCGAATCACCAGGTAAAAACGGCGTCACAATAAACCCAGTCTCGGCAAACACAATGCTAAATAAGATGCCATACGTCAGTGGACCGTACTGAGCGACCAGTTCAGCTAAGTGAACATCGATGTGCAGAATAAAACTAACAATGGAAGAAATAAGTTGCATAGATGGCTATTCTAGCAGACTGAAGGGACCTGGTGATACCAGTTTCTGGTTACCTTCGCCACCTGGGTGTATTTGATATATTTTGAGCATTTTAATGTAGTAAAGATCTAGTTGTCGAGTTCGGTCTTGATTCGGTACTCTTAGGTCAAGATTCGGGAAAGTTACGCCGTAAAAGAGACGAAAGGACCCCATGCCTATCACCCTGTACAAACGCCAACGCCAGATTGTCGATTACATTGCCCAGTACATCCAGAAAAATGGTTACTCACCAACGCTGCAAGAAATTGCTGATGCCATCGGCGTGTCGTCTTTAGCTACGGTTCATGAACACTTGCAAGCTTTGCAACGCAAAAAAGTCATCAAAAAGTTTGAAGGCACCGTTCGCGGTATCGAGCTGATTGATCGCACTTTCGTCAAGATGACTGACAGTGTTGATCTGCCGCTCTTGGGCTTCATCGCCGCAGGTTCACCGATTGAACCTCACACCGATCCCAACGCTGCTTTCAAAGTTTCACCTGAAATGATCACTGGCAAACGTCGTGCCTACGTGCTGCAGGTCAAAGGCAAGTCCATGATCGAGGATCATATCGATGACGGCGACTACGTCGTGATTGAAGAAACTCAAGAGGTCAACAACGGCGACATCGTAGTTGCACTGCTCGATAACGGCCTGGCTACGCTGAAACGGTTCTACAAAGAAGTGACTCGAGTCCGGCTCGAACCAGCCAACTCCACCATGAGCCCAATCTACGCCACGAATGTCCAGATCCAGGGTAGAGTGGTGGGCCTGATTCGCAAGTTCCAGTACTAGCCTTGCTTGAGACTTGGCTTATTTGCTTACTTGTCGCGGCGAGTTTCCAGGTAGACCTGGCGAGCTAGTTCGATGGCAGCGGGAATGGCAATAAAGGGAGTTAACACCACACCGCCCACCATACCGGCCACTGCCATAGCAAATGCAACTTCACCTTTCGGTTCAGTGGCAATACTCCGTAACCAGCCAGCCACATCTAAGCGATTGTGTTTGATAATGTCCAGTTGGGCCTCAATTTGCTCTGCTGTCGGCAGAGCACCTGTTTCAGCAACAACTGCCAATGTCTGTTCAACTTCGTGTTCAAGTGATGCTACCATAACTACCTTTCGTGTTGACTCACTCATCTCACAAGTGAGCGAAAACGCGAGTATACTCCCGCTTTCATACACATTCAATGCGTAGTTGTGGATTGGAAAAAGGTCCCTTGTATCAGACAGGATCATTATAAAGTGCCACAGTAAAACTCTGACGTACTCTATAATATGAAAATAATGACTGGCCGAAATAACCTTTTCGTATGACCGTAACAACACACACTACTTGGTTTGATAACCGCCTCACTTCAGAACGATGGCGCGAACTCTTGGCCAACAGCCAGACAGCAACCCCATTTCAGCAACCAACGTACTTAGCAGCTTGGTGGGAACATCTTGGTCAAGGTGAACTGCAGCTTGTCGCCATCTGGGAAGAGGATCAGTTACTGGGAATAGCTCCACTATCCAGACAAGACGACCACTGGCAACTTATCGGGGGACCAGAGGAAAGTGACTACTTGGACTTTATCGTCTCTGCTTCGCGGGCAACAGAAGTCTACGCTGCATTAGCAACTTTTCTCAAAAGCCAAAATTGGTCGCAAATTGAGCTGTATTCCTTGCCAGCGGACAGCCCGACTAGATCTTGGCTCACCCAACTCAGTCTGGATCGGGAGTGGTTAATCAGCGCTGAAAAACAACTAACCTGCCCCGTCATCACCTTACCAACAGACGTAGCAACCTATTGGCAATCTATTGAACCAAAAGTTGCCAAGTCATATCGCCAAGCTCAAAAAAACAGCGGCATTGATGATGAAATTAGTTACGAGGTTCTGACCACTTCTGACGCGGTAGCCACAGCCATGCCAGATTTTATTCGGTTACATCGGGCTTCCAGTCCTGAAAAAGCCGGCTTCTGGGTGGGCGGCCGCGAAGCCTTTTTTGGGACGGCTATTCCGGCCTTGGCCGAAGCTAACTTAGTCAAGCTTTTTTTCTTAAAAGTAAATGGTGACCGAGCAGCAGCGTTATTGATTTTTGACTGGCACAGCCAATACTTGCTGTACAACTCTGGTTTTGATGCCGGACGTTATGGCTACTTAAGAGTGGGAAGTGTTTTGCTAGCACACACTCTGGAAACCGCGATCACAGAAGGTAAAACCCGCTACGACTTCATGCGCGGTGATGAGGCTTACAAACTTGAGCTGGGAGCAAAACCCGAGCCAGTCTTTAACTTGACGCTGACTCGACCGTCCGCCGCTTGATATCTGCTTCGTGCTCTGGCGATACCGGCACAAAAATGTTAGCGTCCATCAGCAATGCTTCGCCCTGTGGGGTAGCTCGCACCAACTGGTAGGTTTCATAATGTCGGAAACCTTGCTGGACATAGTTAATAATCGTGGTGATATCTTGTGAAGCATGGGCGTTAATTACATCGAGTTTGAAGTCTTTCAAATGTGACACGTCCACCACATGGGTAATCGGAGCCGTATCTGCAAACACGTACCGCCACCTGGCCGAGTTGACCATCACATGAACATGGAAGAAAAGATCGGGCTGGTGGGCAGCCTGCTGAACTGCCAACGTGGTGGCGATCGAGACTGCCACATGATCGAGATGGAAGTACCAGCCGGTGTGATCAAACGTCACTACCACATCAGGTCGGTAGGCATCAATCACTTCAATACAACTTTGTGTTAACTCACTCCAAACCGCTTCATTCGTGATGTGACCATCTTCATACTCTAGGATTCTCCACTCATGTACCCCGAGCTGCTGACAAGCTGCTGCCAGCTCTGCTCGTCGCAAAGCGCCCACGCTCCCAGCCGCGGCCAAATCTGCCTGAGCTCGGGCGGACACTTGGCCAGCTGATCCATCGGTCACAGACACCACAACTACCCGGTGGCCAGCCTCGGTCAATCGCTTAATAGTCCCGGCGCAAGCCACGGTTTCATCGTCTGGATGGGCGAACAGAAAAAGATAGGTCATAGGTATATTGTAGAATATCACCAGATACTCCAAAACCTGAGACACGAAAGGGGCTATGGCTTTCACCAAATATCGGATTTTAATTTTCTCCGAAAACCCTGACAAACTGGTGCCTTTTTACCAGGACGTCATGGGCTTTGAACTCCTCGAAAAGCTGGATATTCCAGGTGATTATGGCTACATGCTAAAAGTGTCTGGTGATTTATGGCTGTGGCTGGGCAAGCACTCTGAGATCAAAGGCGGAGCCGCAGAACCTTTTCGCCACCTCTTTAACCTTTATCCCGAAGAAGGGGTGCAGTTTTGGTTTGAAAAATTGAAAAAAGCCGGCGTGACCATCGTGGCTGAGCCATTTTTAGCCCCATTTTCGACACCTGAAAATCAGGTTTGGTTCTGCACTTTCTTAGATCCTGAGAAAAACTGTTGGCAAGTGGTCGGAAAAAAGTAGGGCTTAGGAGCGGCGCCAAGTTACTTCGCGCCACCTTTTTGCCACTCTACACTGGTCAATAGTGGCGCGAAAACATCATCAGCCAGCTCAACATGCAGTTCGGCCAGTTCGGCAGCCGTGGGCACTCGATCTTGAAACTCAATATTGGTAATGTCACTGACGATGGCGACTGGAGTTTGTTCGTTACCTTCACCCATTTCTACCGAGGCCACGGCGGTAATGGATTGGGCCAGATTGGTTTGTTCCATTTTCATAGTCCGACCAAATAAGTCTGGTTGACCTATGTAACTGCGGAGTTGTTTAAAGCCCGAGTGAGCGATGGCGTGACCGGTCACCCCCCAGTTAAGGGGAATGCTCGTACTATCCGAAATCGTCACCCCGACTTCTTTGACACCATACTCTCGGCGCAAGAACTCCCAGATCTGATTAGCTGATTGCTGCGGATCAGCCGGCCAAAGCAGGTAGTTATTTTGGGCGTTAGACTCATCAATCCCAGCATTCACAAACATCCAGTTATTTTTGACTGTTAGCATCAAGTTGTACTTGGAAGAGTGCGGGTCAAGATACCACTCAGCTTCCTGACGGACCAAGGCATGTTTCTCAGCTTTATCGTCGGTTGTTTTCGGGACAAAGCGATTCTCACTGGTAGCCACAATTTTGGAAGCCACTACCACCACACTTCGTTCAGGTAACTGGGTAATTGTCTGTCGCAAAACCGCTTCAAGGTTATCACCAGGCTGAACTAATGGAGCACGAAGGGCGTGAATTTCCATAAAGGTAGTCTACACCACTTGGCTTAAGCAGTAACGGCCGGTTCGGGCTGTTCAACTGGTAGTGGTTGAGCCGACAAAATGGCTGACTGAACCAATTCCTCACTCAACCGACCTGGGTTGTGACGGCTGGTGACTTTATCCCATAACACCCAGAGGTGGGGTTGAGCATTTTCATGGGTCAAGGCCACACCTTGACTGCCATATTGAAGCCAAACAAAGTTATACATCTCCATGTAACTGGCTTGTTGAGCCGGAGACAGTCGGTGAAAGATCTCATTTTTCTCGAGAATGTGTGGTGCAGTAGCAGACTCAGCTGATGGCATAGTGCCTCCTTGGTCGATAGTATACCACCAGATACAACTTGGGTAATTTGCTGGGCGAATCAATGCCGAAAGCTTGATACAATAGACTGCTACTCAGCATGCCATTTCAACTTGCCTCAAACTTCCAGCCGACCGGCGACCAACCTCAAGCCATTGAGCAGTTAGTCAAAGGTGTAAACGCCCAAAAACACAGCCAAGTGCTACTCGGCGTTACCGGTAGTGGCAAGACGTTCACCATGGCCAACGTCATCGCCCAAACCCAGAAACCCACCCTAGTGATTGCCCATAATAAAACCTTGGCCGCCCAGCTGTATCAAGAGTTTCGCGATTTTTTCCCGACCAGTGCAGTCAGTTACTTCGTATCCTACTACGACTACTATCAACCTGAGGCCTACATTCCCAGCAGTGACACTTATATCGAGAAAGAAGCCACCATCAATGATGAGATCGATAAACTTCGGCTCGCCACCACTACCAACTTGTTGACTCGTCCTGATGTGATTGTAGTGGCTTCGGTTTCTTGTATTTACAACTTGGGTTCACCAGTGGAGTACGGTCGCTACTTGATGGAGCTGATCGAAGGCGAGCTGATTTCCCGCGAAGCGCTGCTTTTGAACTTAAGTAATCTGCAGTACGAGCGCTCTGACGACGACTTACGTCGTGGCACGTATCGCTTACGAGGCGATGTCATTCAGCTTTGGCCAGCGTACGAAGACACAGCGTTGCGGCTTGATACATTGGAAAACAAAATTATCAGCATTGATCGCATTGACCCAGTGACTGGGTCTAAGATTGCCGAGCCTGCCACCACTCCAGACCCCAACCAGCCCAGCCGCGCCAAGCGCTATGTGCTGTACCCAGCCAAACACTACGTGGTTAACCCCAAAACCCAAGCTGAAAGTTTGGCCGAAATTCGCCATGACTTGCAAACCAGAGTTGCTGAGCTTAAGGCTCAAAATCGGGTAGTGGAAGCCTACCGACTTGAGCAAAAGGTTAACTACGACCTCGAGATGATTCAAGAGTTTGGATTTGTGAATGGTATTGAGAACTACTCACGACACTTTGACGGCCGCAAACCTGGTGACCCACCATTCACATTGCTGGATTATTTCTGGGAAAATGTTCGTTTATTTGACACTGATAGTTTCTTGACCATCATTGACGAAAGCCACATCACGGTGCCGCAAGTCCGCGGCATGCACAACGGTGACCGCGCTCGCAAGGAAACGTTGATCGAGTATGGCTTCCGTTTGCCGAGTGCACTTGATAACCGACCTTTGCAGTTTCACGAGTTTCAAGCCAAAACTAACCAAGTGGTCTATGTCTCAGCCACTCCTAATGACTGGGAGATCAGCCAGGCGGGCGGGGAAGTGGTCGAACAATTGATTCGGCCCACTGGCCTCATCGACCCACCGGTGGAGCTGCGGCCTATTACCGGCCAAATCGAAGACTTGATCGTTGAGATCGTAAAGCGCAAACAACGTGGTCAACGTGTCTTAGTCACCACCCTCACCAAACGAATGGCCGAAGCCTTAACTGAGTACTTAAACGATGCTGACAAAGTCAGAGAGCTGATTGCCCAGGCGGTTACCAAACAACAGGAACTCGACAGTCATCCTGATCCTGACCGAACTCTTTTCACTGGTGATTTACCTGTCGAGTCGATGCCCATCGATAAAATCGATCCTATGTACCACACCGCAGCAGTCCCAACAAGTGATTTACTTGAGGCTGAATTGCCCAAAGTTGCCTACTTACACTCTGATGTCGAGACACTGGAGCGATCGGATATCTTGGCTGACTTGCGGCGAGGCGTGTACGACGTGGTGGTCGGTATTAACTTGCTCCGAGAAGGTCTCGACCTGCCCGAGGTTACGTTGGTAGCGATTTTGGACGCTGACAAAGAAGGCTTCCTGCGCTCAACCACTTCAATGATCCAAACCATGGGTCGGGCGGCTCGGCATGTAGAGGGCCAGGTCATCATGTACGCTGATCGACTGACTGGCTCAATGAAACTGGCGATTGCCGAAACCTATCGCCGGCGTGGTATTCAAGTGGCGTACAACCAAGAACATGGCATCACCCCACAAACCATTAGCAAACCCATCCGTGAACGGATGATTGAGAAACCACCAGAGGATGAAGCTGCAAAGCTAGCCAAACTGACCCAAAAAGAACGGTCAGCTTTGGTTTTGAATCTGAGTAAACATGAGCAGATCGATTTGGCTGAAATCTCGCCTGATACTTTGACACCAGCTGAAGTTACCCAGCTCATTCCCAAACTGCGTCGCCGTATGAAACAAGCTGCTAACGACATGGATTTTGAGTTAGCCGCTCTAATCAGAGACAAAGTTCAGGAGTTGGATGGTGTTTGAAGTCCCACGCCATTTTTCTGAAAAACGACAGCATCCTGTCTGGAGCACGTTCCACGATCAATGGTGGCATGACGTTAATGACCCCCAAATCCAGCACGGGAGTTGGCCTCTCAGAATTATGATCACTGGCAACAAGTCACCCAATTTTTAATCCATGATTTAACTGGCAAAAATCTGGCTGAAAAGCATTTTGAGGCCATTGCCGAAAAAGTCACCCGCCACCAGACACCTGATACACCCAATTAAATCCACAGTCGGTCATTCGCTCTAACGTTTTTTCTTCAGTTGCTGCTTGGCTTCCTGACTAATCCAGTCATCATCAAACGTGCTCATCAGAACTTCCCAAACATGGTACTCAATATCATCAGCAAGTTCTTCGTCAGTAGTGTGACCATTCTTGATCAGATTTTCTGCCTTGATGATCTCGTCGGCAATCAGCTGCTGCATGGCAGTAGTCAAAGCAAGAGCAATCCGCTCTTTCATGGCCGGTTGGTAATCAACATAGGCTTCACGACGCGCTATGACCCGTTTGAAAACTGGTTCAAGCTCTGCCCACTCAGCATCGTTGGCTCGATCACTCACCAGTTCTAGAATTTCAGCGCCTGATAAACCTGCACTCAGAAGGTCAACTACCACAAAAACGTCAACAGCGGTCTCATCAACCCCATTTTCTTCAAAAAGTTGGTGCCAAACTTCGTTTAGGATTTCCTCTGGCGTTTCTGCTTCTTCATCCCCATCCTCAAACTCAAAGTCATCATCATCAAAGTCGTCGCCATCAAAGTTATCAGAATCACCAGGTCCTAACGTATCTTTACGCGTCATACTTTTTCTCCTGCCGGTATTTTACATACCTAGGTCAATCAGTTGTCTGATCCAGTTTCAACACTTGTGCAGTTTCGGCTTAAATACGGTATAATGTCAGTTCGGCCTTTTTGTGCATATGCCAGATAAAATTACGGTCCGCGGCGCCCGCGAACACAACCTCAAAAATATCTCACTGGAGATCCCTAAAAACCAGCTGGTAGTTTTGACGGGCCTGTCGGGCAGTGGCAAGAGTTCATTGGCTTTTGATACGCTGTATGCAGAAGGTCAACGTCGCTACGTGGAAAGTTTGAGTTCGTACGCTCGCCAATTTTTGGGCGTGATGAGCAAACCAGATGTCGACCAGATTGATGGCCTGTCACCGGCTATCTCGATTGACCAAAAAACCACCTCGCACAACCCCCGTTCAACTGTCGGGACTATCACTGAAATCTATGACTACCTGCGCTTACTGTACGCTCGCGTCGGCCATCCCCACTGTCCCAACTGTGGCCGAGAAATTTCTACGCAAACCATTGACCAAATTGTTGATCACCTGATGGCCGAGCTTGATCGCCGGGCCAGCGGTGAACCGGCTCGGGTCATGATCTTGTCACCAGTGGTACGCGAGCGCAAAGGCGAGTTTTACTCACTGCTCGAAAACCTCCAGAAACAGGGCTACTCTCGAGTGCGAATTGATAAACATCTCTACAACCTAGGTGATGACATTACCTTGATCAAAACCAACCGCCACACGATAGAAGTCGTCATCGATCGGTTTACCATCAGTCACCAGCAACTCAAAGACCAGACCGAACGCGCAGCCCTGCGTAGCCGAGTCGCTCAGTCAGCTGAGGGCGCTCTCAAGCTGGCCGATGGTTTCATCGTAGCCAGCTTTGTGATGGATCAGAGTTTCGAGTTTCCAACTCAGCCAAAATTGATGGAAGATCGCTTGTTTAGCGAAAAGCTAGCCTGTAGCTACTGTGGTATCTCGATTAACGAGCTTGAGCCACGCCTGTTTTCCTTCAACTCCCCGCAAGGCGCTTGTGAAACGTGTAATGGCTTAGGCTCGTTGCTCAAAATTGATGTCGATCGTGTGGTTGCCCCCAGCTTGAGCTTGAGTGAAGGGGCTATCATTCCGTTTGCTCGAACCCTCAGCAACGATACTTGGTGGGCCAGACTGGTGCGCACCGTGGTTGAAGAAGCTGGTTTCGACTTCCGCAAAACACCTTGGGAACAGTACGATGAAGCCACCCAGCACAAGTTGTTGTTCGGCTCAGATCAGATCTACACCGTGATGGGCGAGAACCGCTTCGGCCGAGAGACTGCTATTCAAGAGAAGTTTGAGGGTTTCATCAACAACCTCGAGCGCCGTTACAGCGAAACTGACTCCGAGTTCATTCGCCGCGAAATTGAACAGTTCATGCAACGCGAAACTTGTCCCACTTGCCAAGGCGCCCGCCTCAAACAAGAAGCTTTGTCAGTCCACATTGACAGCCAAAATATCGCTCAGGTGTGCGCTTGGCCAATCAACCAAACGCTCCACTGGATTGAAACTCTGGCTGGGACCGACACCCAAGCTGGCAAACTCACTCTCTCAGCTAAAGAGACCAAGATTGCCGCGCCTATCTTGAAAGAAATCAAAGCTCGGTTAGGCTTCTTATCTTCGGTCGGTTTGAACTACCTGAGTTTAAATCGAGAAGCCTCAACCTTAGCGGGCGGTGAGGCCCAACGGATTCGCTTGGCTTCGCAGATCGGAACTGGCTTAACAGGAGTTTTGTACATTCTTGATGAACCAACCATTGGTCTGCACCAACGTGACAATCATCAGTTGATCGAAACTCTCAAGAGTTTGCGCGACCGCGGCAATAGCGTCATCGTTGTTGAACACGATCGAGATGTGATGCTGGCTGCCGACTACATCATCGATTTCGGCCCCAAGGCCGGCAAGAACGGTGGAGAAGTGGTGGCTCAAGGCACACCTAATGAACTGGTTGACAACAAGAAATCACTAACTGGTCAGTACTTGAGTCGACACAAAGATGTGTCTCGGCCGAAATCCAAAGCTACTTCTGAGCGGACTGTGATCGACCCTGAGGCTGCCGCTCGAGTACTCAAACCCACCCAGCAGCCGAGTATTAGCATCAGCGGGGCTCGACACCACAACTTAAAACACCTCGAAGTGAGTTTCCCACTCAATACCTTGACTGCCATCACCGGTATCTCTGGCTCTGGTAAATCAACGTTGCTCCACGAAACGCTCTACTACAATCTCGCCAAACACTTGGGCAAAAGCATCGACCAAAAACCTGGCGCTATCGAGCGCATTAGTGTCCCTGAGATGGTCAAGCGAATTAGTTTGATCGATCAAAGTCCGATCGGCAAAACCCCTCGATCCAACCCAGCTACTTACACCAAGATTTTTGACTATATCCGGTCCATTTTTGCCAACACCCAAGATGCCCGCATGCGCGGCTTCAACGCTGGCCGGTTTAGTTTCAACGTCAAAGGTGGCCGTTGTGAAGCGTGTCAGGGAGACGGCCAGCTCAAAATCGAGATGCAGTTTTTGCCAGATGTCTATGTCACCTGCGATGTTTGTCAAGGCAAACGCTATAACGAAGAAACTCTGCAAGTTCAGTACAAAGGCAAAACCATCTCTGATGTTCTGCACATGACAGTGGATGAAGCGTACAGCTTCTTCGAAACCAACGGGACGCTGCGCGGCAAACTCAAAACCCTGCAAGAAGTCGGTTTAGGCTACATTGAACTCGGCCAACCTGCACCCACACTGAGTGGCGGCGAAGCCCAGCGCGTCAAGCTCGCCAAAGAGCTATCTGGACGCACCAACGACCATGTGGTGTATCTCCTCGATGAACCCACCACTGGCTTACACTTTGGTGACGTTCAAAAGTTACTCGATGTTTTACACCAGTTAGTGGGTAACAACAACACCGTCATCGTCATCGAGCACAACCTCGACGTCATTAAAAATGCTGACTGGATCATCGATTTAGGTCCTGAAGGTGGCGAGGCGGGTGGAGAAGTAGTGGCAGTTGGTACTCCAGCTGAAGTGGCCAATCACCCTCAGTCATTTACCGGCAAATACTTGCGGGATGAACTCGCGGCTCAAAAATAGCCACCCTTTTTTACTTCGACTTCAAGAATAGGGCTATGCCATAATAGGCGGGTGAGAAAGCCGCTTCAATTTCTATTCAAAACTGTGGTGACTTGGATACTCTTCCTAGTTACCCTGGCCATCATCCCACCACTCCAACCAGCCCAAGCCGACTCCAACTTCAGCTTCACTCTCGACAGTACGTACACCGTGACCGGCATTAAAAACACGACTGTTGAACACCAAATTCACATCACAAACAAAACTCCGACGCTGTACGTCCGACAATACGCGCTCAAGATTACCTCTGGGACTGACATTAAAAATGTCCGCGTCACCAGCGACGACCAAGTCATTCAGCCCAACGTGGTCAAAACCGACCATCTGACCAGCGTTGGCCTGACGTTTCCCGATAAAGTGGTCGGCGAGGGCAAAACTCGAACCATCAAAATTATCTATGACCAAGAGGATGCCAGTGTAGTTAGTGGCAAAGTGCTTGAGTTATATGTACCTGCCCTCAGTACTGAACAAACTTACGACCGCTACTCAGTCACCCTCAGAACTCCCAGTCAATACGGCCAGCCTGTTCGAGTCACCCCCGATCCTACTTTGGTGGAAAATCAAGACAACCAGATCATCACCCATTTTTCCCAGGTGGGCAGTACCGGTGTCGCAGCTTTATTTGGCTCAGAACAAGTTTTTAACCTGACGCTGCGTTACAACTTGGAAAACACTACCAACGGTCCGGGCTTGATGCAAATTGCCTTGCCCCCAGATACGCCTTACCAAAAACTGCACTACTCACAACTCGACCCTTTGCCGCAAAAAATCGAAGCAGACCCAGATGGCAACTGGATTGCAACGTACCAACTTCCGGCTGCCTCTGAAACAATCGTCTACGCCACTGCCCAAGCTAAACTCACGCTGGAGCCAGATCTCACCATTCCAGTAGCCGAACCAAGCTCGAGCCTCTTGCAAGCACAAACCTACTGGGAGAGTGATCAGCCTGCCGTCCAACAAGTCGCTAGCGAGCACCACACCCCTCGAGCCATGTATGACTACGTCGTTAACACCTTAAGCTATGGTTTTGACCCCACCCAAGGAACACCGACTCGCCTAGGGGCAGTTACTACCTTGGCCAGCCCAGCCAACGTCAACTGCCAAGAGTTTACTGACACGTTTATTGCTCTCGCTCGAGCAAATCAAGTTCCCACACGTCGATTAACAGGCTATGCCCATACCGAAAATAGCGCGCTGCGCCCACTCAGTTTAGTAGAGGATATTTTGCACGCTTGGCCTGAGTACTATGATTACCAAACAAACCAGTGGCGACCAATCGATCCCACCTGGGGCAACACCACCGGGGGAGTGAACTACTTCGACCAGTTTGATCTCAACCACATTGTGTTTGCCATCAACGGTCAGTCCAGTACTTTGCCGTATCCAGCAGGTTCATACAAGTTAACTGACCAAAACACCAAAGATGTCAGTGTTGATTTTGGCACCACATTTCCTGAAACAGAGCCAGATCTAGAAGTCAGAATTGTCCCCAAAAAAATCTGGGGCATATCTATTCCTGGTTGGCTCGAGCTTGAAGTTGTTAACCAAACTGGTTCTGCATGGTATGGAGCCAGAGCCAGCGTCACCGCGGTACTTGGCGGACAAAAAGTGACCGTAGCAGAAAAAACCTTGCCGGTAGTGTTACCATATCAAACCCAACGGCTGCCGTTGGTAGCCATCAACCCTGATGAACTCTGGCCCACGACCTCAGCTGTTCAGGTTACAATGCAACTACAAAATTACCAAGCCAAATTAATCACCGACACGCATGCCCAACTCGCCCCAGCCTTCATCAGTTACTTCACCAACCGAGGCTTCCTCATTGGCCTGGGAGTCGGCGGCGCGGCAGTTGCCCTCGCAACCGGGGGTATACTGGTTTCTCGACGGCGCTAACCAAGTTCTTTACGTCGGTAAAGCCAAAAATCTCAAAAATCGCGTTAACACCTATCGCCAAGTGAACCAGCTCAGCAGCCGCATTCGCGGCATGGTCGAGACTGCCCAGCAGCTTAAGTGGCAGGTGCTCGATAGTGAGCTTGAAGCTTTGCTTGTCGAGGCTGAGCTCATTCGCACACACCAACCACCGACCAACATCTTGCTCAAAGACGATAAAACCCCGCTCTACATCCAGATCACGGCCGAACCCTACCCCAGAGTGTTAACTCGACGTAAGAAAGAAACCGAAACTCGACCGATGAAGGGGACACTCCTGGGACCTTTCCCCAGTGCCTACAAAGTGAGGGAAGTCTTAGGAATTGCTCGCAAGATTTTCCCCTGGTGCAACGAAGGTGTCGATCCAGCCAAACCCAACTCCCGACCGTGTTTCTTCTACCACATCAGTCAGTGTCCAGGTGCCTGTATCGGTCGCGTTACTCCAGAAGAGTACCAGCAAACCATTGCACAACTGGTCATGTTCCTCAAAGGTCAAAAAAAAGATGTGGTCCGGATGATTTCGCAACAAATGAAGCTCGCGTCAGAACAAGAACAGTACGAACTAGCTGCCACCCTACGAGACCGAGTAGAAGTCATCACCGCCGTCACCCAACGAACATACTCACTACGACCTGATTTAACACTACCGCACCTCCGGGCATCACAAGCCGAGGAGGGTGTCGTGTACTTGCGAAAAATGCTCTCAACCTACCTGAGTTTGCCAGCCACCTTCCCACTGCACCGCATCGAAGCTTATGACGTCAGCAACATCAGTGGCACCTACGCAGCTGTCTCGATGGTTACATTCATTGACGGTCAGGCAGCCAACCAAGAGTACAAAGTCTTTAACATTCGCACTCTGGACACACCAAATGACTTCGCTATGCTCCAGGAAGCCCTGCAACGCCGCCAAAATCACCCCGAATGGGGTCAACCCGACCTGATTGTGATCGACGGTGGCAAAGGCCAGTTACGTGCTGCTCTGAAGGTCTGGCAGTGGACAACTCCTGTCATCAGTATTGCCAAGGACCCTGATCGATTAATCATCCCTGGTCCCGAGTTGATTTCCCAACCGAGTCCTAAGCGTTCTTTAAAGGATTACCAACTGGGCAGCGTGCCACGTTACCACGTTTTGCGACTACCCGAGACACATCCTGGCCTAAAGTTGATTCAACAGCTTCGGGACGAAGCACACCGTTTCTCTAAACGACAACAGTCGCGACGCCGGTTGAATCAGATGTTCACCTAAAACTCCGAGCTCGCTATGAGGCAGTCACTTGACCAAAACTTTACAGCCTAGTGGCTCGGCTGTACCATGGTAGTCACTGACCAACGGCCGCCATGACACTTAACTTACTCAAACCGATCATTTCAACAACCGTCACCATTGCGATTCTCAGTTGGTTGCTACCGACAATCGATTATGCCAACTGGACGGCGTTAGTTTTGGCTGGTCTTGTTTTAACGGTCCTGCAAAAGTTCGTCAAACCAATCTTGAGCCTCTTGTTTTTACCCATCAACATCATTACGTTGGGTTTCTTTTCACTCGTCCTAAATGTCCTCATTCTATGGTTGGCGATGTACTTAGTACCAGGCTTTAGAATCACTGAAATGACCGTGGGCGGCGTGCAACTCAACCAGTTTTTCTCGCTGCTGTTTGCCTCATTTTTAATCAGCTTCTTACAGTCAATTGTTGGGTTTATTTTATAAACGCTGGCCATCTGGAGCATTAAGCGAAGGAGTATAATACACGTTATGATTCGCCACTTTATTTGGGGACTGCTGGCATTGAGCCTGTTCGCCTGGGTAGCTAGCGCCACCCACCCCACACTCGTCACCGCCCAAACTGTGTCCCAACTTCGTGCTGCCTCAGCCAGTCCTTCACCAGCTACCGACGCGACTTTGAGCGCGGAAGTGGCTACCCAAAGCGGCGAGGCCAGCCTATCGGCACAGTTAGCGTCAATTTCGGCTCAACTGGAACAAAGGATTCAAGAGAAACAGGATAAGGACATTACTCAGTCCACTGCGCCTCAGAAAAGCAAGCTAGCTGCTTGGCTGGATGAAAACCCCATCGGCCCCTTGAGTTGGCATAACTTCTTACAACATCCTATCCGAGAAGCTATCAACCGCGGGTTGCCAGCCAACATCGTGGTGTTAGTCCTGTTGTTCCCAGTGATTGCCGCCTTCATTTCGTTCACCCGCCACATCATTGGCATGAAAGGCTTCGGCATTTACATTCCAGCGGTGCTATCGGTTGCGTTTGTCTCGACGGGGATTATCAACGGCATTGTGCTGTTCATGATCACCTTATTGGCTGCTTTGACCGCTCGCCAAATTCTCAAACGCCTGAAACTGCACTACTTACCTCGGACTGCCTTGTTGCTCTGGGGAGTCTCAATTGTGGTGTTACTGGCGCTGATTTCTTCAGTCTACCTACCCGGTAACTTCATCGCTGGTATTAGCATCTTCCCGTTGCTGATCATCATGCTATTAACAGAAAACTTTATGGAGTCGCAGCTCACCAGTAGCCAGTCCGCAACCCTCCAGTTGACCTTTGAAACGTTGATCACGGCGGTGCTATGTTCTATTGTCGTTGGTTCCGAGTTCGTCCAAAAAGGCGTCATTTTGCAACCAGAACTGACCTTGCTGGGCGTGGCAGCAATCAACATTGTGGTCGGTCGGTACACCGGTTTACGCTTACTAGAATGGCTGCGCTTCAAGTCAATTATTGAAGAGTAAAGAGTACGGCTATGCCTAAAGCACGCGACATTCTGGGCATGAACGCCCGCCAGCTCATCTACGGCAAGCTGAACTCGGCCACAGCTCGTCAGTTTTGCGCCTCCAAGTACGCCACCAAAGTCTTGCTCGAAAACAAGCATATTCCGACCGCCAAAATTTTTGCCATTTTGACGACCTACGAAGACGTGAACCAATTCGAGTGGGAACACCTAGAGAAAAACTTCGTCATCAAACCTACCAACGGCAACGCCGGTAAAGGAGTGTTGATCTTCAAAACCCAGCAAAATGACAAGCAACACTGGGTGGACACTTTAGGCAAGGTGTGGAGTTTGGATGAGATCAAGTTTCACTGCTTTGATATTTTAGAAGGTCAGTACAGCACGTATGGCGTTAACCACCATGTCATTGTTGAGGAGCGCGTTCCAATTCACGGCACGTTTTACAAGTACACCACCAAGGGCACGCCCGACGTGCGGGTCATTGTTTTCAATCACGTCCCGATCATGTCGTACATCCGCATTCCCACTGAAGAGTCTGGTGGCCGAGCAAACCTCGATCAAGGTGCGATCGGTGTCGGCATTGATATGGCCACGGGCGTAACAACTCACGCGATTATTGGTAAAGGGACTCCCATTCAATATCTGCCTGGCACCAAGAAAAAATTGAGTGGCTTTCGCATTCCGCACTGGAAAGACGTCCTCACTATCGCCGTTAAGACCGCTGACGCGGCTGGCCTGATGTACTGCGCCATCGACCTGTTCATTCACGAAGAGCAGGGCCCCATGGTAGTTGAGTTGAACGCCAATCCAGGGTTATCGATCCAAATTGCCAACCGGGCAGGCTTGCGCCGTCGGCTGGAGCGGGTCCAAGATTTGAATGTCTTAAATCCAGACCATGGAGTCCGGATTGGACAGGCTTTGTTTGCTGAAAAGTTTTCCGACAAAATCAAAGCCGAGGACGGCTTGACCATCATCAAGCCGTTTGAAGAAGTACTCGTTTACGGCGATCAACAAATCAAAGAAGAAACCATGGCCCTCGTTAACACCGGTCGTTTTCGCAGCTGTATTTCTAGCGACTTGGCCAAAAAACTAGGCTTGATCGATCTTGATGACTTTCTATGGTACCAACCAGAAAAAGAGGAGGGCCGCGCACCGGTGGTCCAAGTGTCCTTCCGGCTCAAAGGTCGCAAACAGAGTACCAGTATGGTAGTCTCGAAGTCATTAAACCGCAGCAAGTATCAGCTGGAAATCGGGCGTAACGACCTGAGCGGTTTCTTGGTTGGAGACGTGAGTTAATGCAGATTATTTCGCACCTGACACCCACTAACTTGGTTGAAGAGTACAACCATTTTTTGGCCGACCAAACCTATAATCCCCAGTTTACCTACCGACAGAACATCGCAACCGATCAACTGCATGCCTGGGGACTCCCTAAGGACCGGTTGGCCGAGTTTGCTCGAGAAATGATCATTCACATCAATACAGTTGACCCCTGGAAACCAAAGACTGAAATTGTCACCCAAGCCAGTATTCGAGAAGCGATCGACCAGTTTAATCACGCCTATCGGCTGAAAGAGCCGCTCAAAGTCGTTTTTACTGACCAAATGGTCACACAGTGTCGAGTTTCACCTGATAAGATCGAGTTTCGGCTGCCCCTGATCTACTCACCTCTCGAGTTCCAAGGTGTGTACCGCCATGAACTCGAAACGCATTACCTGCGCATTCATAATCATCAACTCCAAAACTGGCCGGATTACACAGCGGCTGACGACCATTTCCGCCGTACTGAAGAAGGCTTGGCCGGCCTTCATACCAACCTGTTTAGCGGCCGTTACATGCGCAAAACCTTTCGAACATACCTCACCACCTGGCTGGCGCAGCGGTACTCATTTACTGAGACCTATGCCCAGCTTCGCGCTTTGGGCATCAGTGAACGCATGTCTTGGCTTCATACACTGCGGGCAAAACGCGGTTTGACAGACACATCCCAGCCCGGTGGTCCAACTAAGGATATTTGCTACCTCGAGGGTTGTTTACAGATCTGGCACTGGCTCCAAGATGAGTCTCACAATCCCTATCACCTCTACTTGGGTCGGATTAGTCTCGAGGAGATTGACAAATATGCCCCCACAGCCGAAACTAAGCAGTTGTTGTATCCTAGTTTCTTTGATGACCTAGCCAAGTATCGTCAAGGTATCTATGAAATCGGTGTCAAAAATCAATTTCATCAAGTGATAGAGGAAGTGCCTCATGTCTGAAACCACCACCAACCGCCCACCCTTGGAAGCCAGCTCCCGCATCATGGCTGAAACCGCGGCCAAGCGTGGTATCGAGTGTCAGTTGTTGGGCGATCGCCAAACAATCCTGATGTCAAAAAACGGCCACCAATGGTACACCCGTGGCTCGAGAACCAGTTGGCAGTCCTCAGTCGGCAAAACTATCGCTGACTACAAACCACTCACCAAGCTCGTCCTAAGCCACTTTCAGTTGCCCACGGCGCCATTTGTGTTGATCAAGTCGGAAGCGGATTTTGACCAGTTGTCTCAACTTCAGTTCCCGGTAGTGGTCAAACCAGTCGGTGGTCGCCACGGGAAAGACGTCAGCGTCGGCGTAGCCGACGCGGCGGCGGTCCGCGAACTCTGGCTAGGGCAACAGCAACCAGAGTCGATCTGTGAAGAAATGCTCCAGGGGACTGAGTATCGGGTAGTCTGTGTCGACTACCAGCTAGTCGCAGTGGCATTTCGCAAACCAGCCCATGTGGTCGGGGACGGAGAACACACGATTGCCGAACTAATCGAGATCAAAAACCAACACCCCTGGCGCGGTAAAGGTCACACCTACAACCTAACCTTAATTGAAGTTGATGACACCGTTCGTCAAAATCTGGCCGACCAGAAATTGGAGCTTGAGGCAGTTGTCCCCCCAGGCCAAGAGGTGGCTCTGCGCAAAACTGCCAATCTGTCCACCGGCGGCGAAGCCTGGGATGTAACCGACCAGGTCTGCCCAGAAAACAAGACTTTGTTTGAAACCATCGCTCGAGCCTGCGACCTGAATGTGATCGGTATCGACATCATGTGTCAGGACTTAACCACCCCAATTGTCAATCAAACTCGCGCTGGAGTCATTGAAGTCAACGCTTCACCCGGCCTGAGAATGCACCACTATCCTATTCAAGGTCAGCCCCGAGATGTTGCCTCGGCGATTCTAGAAATGATTGAACAGAAAGTGAAGTGACTATGAGTGCCATGCAGTTCAGAAATGAAGAAAATATCAGCACTAAAGAACGCGTCATGCTCGAAGAGGCCGAAAAACACGGCGTCAGCTGGCGGCAAATCGACAGCAGTCGCTTATTTGAGCTGACTTATCAAGGCAAGAAGCGGTTTTTCTTTGGTGGGTTTTCAGCCAACACCACGTTTGTCTCGTACTATGCTTGTCTGGACAAGCGCATCACTCGCACGTTTCTGCAGGAAGCGGGTGTCACGATTGCCGACGGCCAGCATTTTTCGCAAGAGGCCACTGATGACCAAGTTTTGGCAGCGGCTGATGCCTTGGGCTATCCAGTCGTCTTGAAGTCTTCCCATGGCAATAACGGCAGTGCCGTGTATACCAACCTGCAAAACCGTGACGATGTTGCCAAACACTTACCAACCGTTCGACAGGCTGCCATCAATCTTGACCAAGGCTTTTTGCTCGAAAAACAAGTCAGTGGCGACGAGTATCGGATTACGTTAACACCTGACAAAGTCCTGGCAATCATGGCTCGGATTCCAGCCAACGTAGTGGGGGATGGCCAGCATACCATTGCCGAACTGATCGAGATCAAAAACCAAGATCCTTTGCGCAACATCAACCCCAAACACGACGATCCCTACCCTCACGTTATGTTGAAAGAAGACTCGCTCGAGTTACTTAAACAACAGAACCTGACAGCTGACAGTGTACTTGAGGCAGGAAGACAAGTGTTTCTGAAACTGGTGTCCAACTTATCACAAGGCGGCGACAGCGTTGACCTAACTGACGAGGCACACCCTTCAGTCAAGGAAATTGCCCTCAAAGCCATCCAAGCCATACCCGAGTTACCATTCGCTGGTCTCGACTTCATGACTGAGGACCTAACAGCTGATCAAAGCACGGTCAAAAACTTCGTCATCGAAGTCAACGCTGGCCCCCACTACAGCATCCACCACTACCCCATGAAGGGCCCCGCTCGCAACGTGGCTCAGGTTTTGTTGTACCAGATGTTTCCAGAGCTTGAGAAAGTATGACCGTCAACCTAGAGCCGTACCATCTGACCCGACCAGAGAAAATTCGCTGGCGATTTCCCAGTCTCACTCCTGACGAAAGTGTGACCCCGCACATCCTGAGCAAGGGTTTGCGCAAGTTCCTGTCCAATGTGGATGAGCTGTTGGCCGCCAAACAAATCACCTGGACTCTGGAGGAACTTTCGGCTGAGCAGTTTGGCAGCTGGCTGGAGTACTATCAGCAAAAAATGTTGGAGAACCAGTACGACGTGATTGCTAGCCAGGAGTGGTTTGCCAAAAAAACGGCGCTTGGACAAAAAGTGTTGGGCCTCCTCATGTATCAGCAGGGCAAGTTGGTGGGGTCGGGGATTTTTGCCGTCAACGGCACCGAAAAAGCCACCTTTGCCTTCAAAGCCACCGATCGCCTGGATTTGACGAACACTGCCAACTCCTCACTCGGGGCAGTGATCGACTATCTCTTCCTGCGCGAGATGCACCAGCGGGGCATCCAACTGTTATCAGCCGGACAGTCGCGCAACGCCTTCGGCGTAGTTAACACTCTTGGCTATCTGGACTACAAACTTCGATTTGGCTATCAACCTTCTTTTGGGAGCAAAACACCCTTGAGTTCCGAAGTGCCTCTCGGCGAGGACGGCACCGTTGTGTTTTACGCTCAAAGCACGCTGGCCACCGGTCCACAGTGGGCACTATATGCCCTGACACCAACCAACTGGACTGGCACCTGGGAAGTGGCTCGATTCGCCACCGAGGCGTGTCCTTTTATTTCACTGACCTATCCGCTATAATTATAGGTTCTAATAACGTCTGTGCGCCTATGTCATCACGACCACGGGTCGCCCTCGGTATGTCCGGTGGGGTAGACTCATCACTCTCAGCTCATTTGCTCGTCGACCAGGGGTACGACGTGACTGGCGTGTATCTCGAGTGCTGGCGCGCCCCAGGTTGCCGAACCGATGCCGATCGGCAAGACGCTTTGAAAGTAGCCTTGAGCCTCGATATCCCATTTCAGGTCTTGGACTTTAAAGATGCCTACCGGCAACGCGTGGTTGAGTATTTTTTCAACGAATATCAGGCAGGCTTCACCCCAAATCCCGATGTGATGTGCAACAAAGAAATTAAGTTTGGCCTGTTCTACGACTGGGCAATGGCTCATGGTTTTGACTATGTCGCAACTGGGCACTACGCCCAGGTTGACCACCAAGCCGCTCCTGGCGAGTTGCTGACCAGCACCGATACTCACAAAGATCAGACCTACTTCCTCCATGTCCTGAGTGGAGAACAGCTTAAACACACCCTGTTTCCGATTGGCCATCTCACAAAGCCAGAGGTTCGGGCTGAAGCCGAACAACGAGGCTTGGGTGTTGCGGCCAAAAAAGACTCAGTCGGCATCTGTTTTATTGGCGACATCAATGTCCATGAGTTTCTAAAAGACCGACTCGGCGAAAACCCTGGCGATGTAGTCGACGTCCAAGGCAACGTGATTGGCCAGCACAAAGGTCTGTGGTTTTACACCGTTGGGCAACGCCACGGTTTTACCGTTAACTCCAAGTTGGTCGTCACTCAGCCAGATGGGACAGAGGTTAACAAGCATCTTTTGCCACCGTTTTACGTCATCCGCAAAGAACCAGCCAGCAACCAGCTGGTAGTGGGCTTCGGACCTGAAACCTACCGCGACCACCTCGAGGTGAGAGCCTGGCACTGGATTAGTCAGCCAGACTTGCAGCAACCAGTTTTGGTCCGCATTCGTCACACCGGTCAACTCATCCCAGCCACCCTGACTGGCACCAAGGTCCAGTTTAGCCAACCCCTACAAGGCGTAGCTGAAGGCCAGTCGGCGGTTATCTACCAGGCGGGCGGTCCACGCGAAACTCTGATCTGCCGAGGCGGGGGCGTGATTGTGGGGTAAACTCCACCAACATGTACATTTTCCCCAAAAACCGGTATAATGATCTAGTTATATAGTACTTATAACATTATGCGTCGCATTTTCTTCATCCTCGTAACGTTATTTGCTCTAACCTTGGCTTTGCCCCAGGGCAGCTCGGCAGCAAACAGCAGTGCCGACCCAGCCCCCAGCTGCCAAAGTGTCAAACCAGTCGATACCCAGTTCCGTGTCAGCACTGCTGGCGACAAGCCCTGGATTAACGGTGCCCAGATCACCGAAGCTGGCCTCAAGGTAGGGGACCGCATTGACGTGAACTGTTTTGCCCAAAACGGCAAGTCAACTTTGCTCGGTGGCTACATCGAAGTCCGGCTACCCAGTGGCAAAAAAGAACGCGTCAGCAATCAACCAGAACTGCGCGGTTACACCGTACCTGAAAATGGGCGCTACAGCTTTATTTGTCAGTCAGCCACTATCAACAACTGCGGCAACACTGACTACCTCAGTGTCAAAAAAGCCGAGACTGTGGCTACCCCAAAACCAACCCCAGTTGCTACTCCACAGCCAACACCTAGTGTTAAAGCAACTCCCACCGTAGCTCACCAGAGTCGCTGTGAACAGCTATCTGTGGTGGGTGGTGACAACCAAACTGTGCCCGCCAAAGTCACCCTGCGTGCGCGAGCCAGTGACAACAAAGGTTCGATTCAACGCTACAAATACTACTTCGGTGATGGCAAACAAGAAGAAACCGACCAAGCCGAAATCCAACACACCTACGAAACCTCTGGCTCGTTCGTGGCTCGAGTCGACGTTAAAGACAGTCAAGGCAACTGGCGAACCAACAGCAGCTGTGAAACTCGCGTCACGGTCAAGAGCTCAAGTGTCGAGTCACACAAAGCTGCCTGTAGTGACCTATTCGTAACGGCAGGCAACAATGCGCAAGCACCTAGTACCGTTAGTTTCAAAGTCACTGGTTACGACAACAAGGGTAACCTGAAGCGCTACAAACTCGATTTTGGCAACGGTATCACCAAAGAGAGTGATGGCCAAACTTTCGAGCAACGCTACGAAACTGCCGGCACCTACACGGTCAAAGCCTATGTCTTAGACAGCTCTGATCAATGGCGCGGGGGCGACAACACCTGTCAAAAAACCATCTACATCAACACTAAGCCACTGACAAAGCAGCCTGACACTGGTATGCCAACTGTGATCTCGATGATTGGGGCAAGCAGTGGATTGGCCGGAATTGGCCTCCAGATGGCTAAAAAGCGCTGGATTCGCTAAACTTTCTCTATGTCCGGTTTACGGCCCAAGTCGGCAGGCACTTACCTTCGCCACCTCATTAGTTCTGACTGGTTTATCACCATCACTTCAGCTACCTTGATCATGGTGTTCATGGCTTGGCTGAGCCTAACGTACATTCCCGTCCTCGTCGTAGAGACTAAGTATCAGTTTCAACAGGTACTCAGTGGGGTGTTTGGCGTCCAGGATATTCGACAGCTGATTATTCCCAACTTCGAAGGCATTCTTGACCTACGTGGCCAAAGCCGCCATCAAGCGTATGGCATTACTATTCCGCGGCTGCAACTCGATGAACCAGTCATCTTTAACGTTGATCCAAACAACAAAGCCCAGTACACCAAAGCTTTGCGCCAGGGAATCGCACAGGCCTCCGGGACAGCTATTCCTGATAATCCTGGCTTAGGGTACTACTTTGCCCATTCATCGAGTCCAGATTTGCGATTCCAGTACAACGCCGTGTTTTACTTGCTCGGCAAACTCAAGCCTGATGACGAAGTGTTTATTTGGCACGATGAGCAACGCTATGAGTACCGAGTGACCCACAGTCAGGTGGTCAATCCCGACGATGTCAGCTTTTTACAGCAAGAGTACTCCGCAGAAACAATAGTTCTGCAAACCTGTTGGCCACCGGGTACTACTAGTAAAAGACTACTGGTTTTTGCCGAACGAATCGGCCTAAAGTAGAAAATTGTTTCAAATTCGAGTATAATTGCCGCTTATGGTTAATGTTGAAACCGCATATACAACTGGTCCGGAAATGGTTGGTTTGGCCAGATATCAAGTGACTAATCACGTTGAGTTGGGAGAAGTATCAGCCACTCTGGCCACGCTCCAACCTCCCAGTGAGGCGCTCGCTGAGACACTGTCTCAGCTGAGAACTGCCCCAGTCGTGAAGCAAAACAGCTTTATGATGACGGCTCATCGCCATGATCGACCGATTGGCGTTGGTTTTGCCATTTTTGGCCGTCGACCAGGCTTTTCAAACCACCTCGAAGGTCTGGCTGTCGCCACTGCCGACCATGCTAGTCAGACTGAAAAAATTGAGTTGACCCGCGAGATCATCGGCCGAATCAGTGACGAGCTATATCTGCACCGCTTCACCATTACTGCCACCTCGCATCAAGCAGTTGTGCTCGCCGAGTTAAAACAGACCGGTGTCATTCGCACCTTCGAGCTAGTCAAAAGTCCCGCCGGTGATCAAGAGTTTTTAGTGACTATTCGTGATGTTCTCGATGACTTTGCACAACCCCCAGTCAGCGACCAAGTTCAGTTGCGCCGGATTACCCCGGCGGTGGCACGCCGATTGCGAACGTTATTTGAGGATCAACAACTCAGCCAAACTGAACAAATGCACTTTATCTTGCGGTACGGCACCAAAGGTCGTGGCCACTGCCGAATTGTGCCTTCCGGTGAACGCCAGTACCACATCAACAGCGACCACTTCTCATCCTTGAGTGATAGTGACCAACAACAGCTCCAACTTGCTTTGGGATACTTGCAAACCATGATTTCCAGACCTGAAATCGTCGACGGATTTGGCGATAACCACGGTGAACCGGGTAGTAAAGGCGGTCGAACCGGTTGGAAGCAAGACATGGTCAAACAGTTTGGCACCATCTTTAGTGATACCTACAATGAAAACCGCTTGCGATGGGGCACTGTCAACCAAATCCTCTCAGCCTGCCAAATTATCGATATGATTTTGTTTGAACATCCTGAGCTGAGCGAGTTGGGCCAAACTGCTCAAGATCTGTTTAACTTCATAATCGAGAACTTTCCCAGCAAAGAAGACTTTCAAATCATCAGTGGCGATCGGCGTCGTGAACTGCTCGCCGAGCTTATCCACCTAGCTGCCGGGGTGCTAGCTAAGTTTGAGGCCTATGGCACTGAGCCCACCAACCCGCAGGTTGCTTAATCAGCCCTCGTTCGGTGGTGTGACTCGCCGAACTGGTTGAATGTGACCGGTTGTTTCAGTTGACAACTCCTCCAGTTTCGGTTTGTACTCGGCGGGTAAACCAGCCAACAATTGCGGCAATTTTTGTTCCCAAACACGGAGAATTTGCGTTTGCCCAGGAGTGAGCTGCAGCTCTGGGTGTGCTGCCAAAATACCTTTGAGGTCACCCAAAGCGGTCTCCATTGCCAAGGCATCGTTCCATACCTTCTGTACCACCGTGATCACATCGTCTTTCAAAGGGAAACGTTCCGATCGAGCTAAAAACGGCGGTAAGGCTGAGGCCAGTGCTAACCAGGCTGATAGCAACTCTTGGCCGACGCCGAACTGACGATCCACAACCCGACTCAGTTTTTCAGCACTTGGCTGCCGTCCCAACATGTACATGTGGGTCATCACGTTAGCTGGTACCTGGCCAAACTCTTGGGATAAGCCAAGCAAAGTCCGGTACTGAGCGACAATTTCTTGTGGCGGGCGAGCCAAAAACCAGATTTTTTCCTTCCACATTTTTCTGGCCAAGGTTTTTCCCAAGTGTGAAGCATCGATCGCGACCTGGTGTTTTCCAGTATCTTCACTTTTCTGAACAGTGATACCTAAACTTTCAAAAAGTGCCGGCGATCGCTGCAGTACCTCTGGTTGTGGCTCAATAATTTTCTCACCTAAGACAGCTCCTAACAGCTCTTCGCTATGACTCTGATTCAGTTTTGCCACCACCTCACGCTTTGGTGGCTCAGCTTCTGGATTGTAACCTTGTTCAACTGCCATAGGTTTCCTTTCCTTGTAATTCTTCCCTTTGACATCTGGCTCAATTTTGTTAGAATAATGTTTCTTCGGACCAAGCCCACACGGGAACTAGTCTCAGATTTAAACTCAGTATAGCACCACCGGTGAAACACCAGTGGGGTTTTTGCATGAGTTTCTATGATCGTTAACAAGTTAAGACCTTAGTGAATTTGACAGCTAACCATCATTCACTAAGGAAAAAATGTATGAATATACATTCATACATCATCTGAAACGAACATGGTGGTAGAAACTGGACTCTAGATCTTCGGATCTAGAATTGTCGGAATTTCTACCATCTTTCGATGGACAGAAAATCCGTACAATTTTTTTAAATAGAGCAATCAAACTTTTTTTGAGAGTTTGATCCTGGCTCAGGATGAACGCTGGCGGTGTGCCTTAAGCATGCAAGTCGAGCGGGTCTAGCAATAGACCAGCGGCAAACGGGTGAGTAACACGTAGGAATCTACCTCAAAGTGGGGAATAGCTGGCCGAAAGGCCAATTAATACCGCATGTGGTCGTAAGACTAAAGTCGTAAGACGCTTTGAGAGGAGCCTGCGCGCTATCAGCTAGTTGGTGGGGTAACGGCCTACCAAGGCGACGACGGCTAGCCGATGTGAGAGCATGATCGGCCACAAGGTAACTGAGACACGGTGCCTACACCTACGGGTGGCAGCAACTGGGAATCTTGCGCAATGGACGAAAGTCTGACGCAGCGACACCGCGTGTGGGAATAAGGCCTTCGGGTCGTAAACCACTGTGGCGAGGGATGAAATTTTGACCGTACCTCGCTAGAAAGCACCTGCTAACCACGTGCCAGAAGCCTCGGTAATACGTGGGGTGCAAGCGTTATCCGGATTTACTGGGCGTAAAGCGTACCGTCGGCGTCTCAACAAGTTGTCTGTTTAAGCCTGAGGCCCAACTTCAGACCAGCAGACAAAACTGTGGAGATTGAGTTGGTTCGGGGAAGCTGGAATTCTCGGTGGAGGGGTGAAATCCGTAGATATCGAGAGGAACGCCATACGCGAAGGCAGGCTTCTAGGACCATACTGACGCTCAGGGACGACAGCTCGGGGAGCAAAAGGGATTAGAGACCCCTGTAGTCCGAGCCGTAAACCTTCTTTGCTAGCTGCCTTACTTTAGGGTGGGGTGGCGTAAGTTAACACGTTAAGCAAAGCGCCTGGGGAGTACGACCGCAAGGTTAAAACTCAAAGGAATTGACGGGGGAGCGCACAACCGGTGGAGCATGTGGTTTAATTCGATACGAAGCGAAAGACCTTACCTAGGTTTGACATGTACCTGCACGGCTTATGAAAGTAAGCCTTCTTCGAGAGTGGTACACAGGTGATGCATGGCTGTCGTCAGCTCGTGTCGTGAGACGTCCGCTTAAGTGCGGTAACGAGCGCAACCCTTATCGTCAGTTACAAGTGTCTGACGAGACTGCCCCCGCTCTGCGGGGGAGGAAGGAGAGGACGACGTCAAGTCAGCACGTCCCTTACATCTAGGGCTACACACATCCTACAATGGAGCCGACAACGGGTCGCGACGGGGTAACCCTGAGCCAATCCTTATAAACGGCTCCTCAGTTCAGATTGAGGGCTGCAACCCGCCCTCATGAAGCCGGAATCGGTAGTAATCGCAAATCAGCAGGTTGCGGTGAATACGTTCTCGCTCCTTGTACACACTGCCCGTCAAGCCAGCAAAGTTGGCAGGGCCCGAAGCGGATGACTCTAACTCGCAAGAGATGAGCTCTTCTACGGCCAGGTCAGCGATGAGGACTAAGTCGTAACAAGGTATCCGTACTGGAAGGTGCGGATGGATCACCTCCTTTCTAAGGAGAATGGGTAGGGACATCACGACCCCTTATTTTCCCTTCACTAGTAATAGTGATGAAACAACCAAGTCCCATGGTCACCATACCTGGGCTGCTTTTCACCCTCGGGTGAAAAGTGAACTGGTTTCTACCGCCGTGTTTGCGTCAGATGCAAAAAAAACAGCCACCTTTCTTGAGGTGGTTTTTTTGTGGTTAAAAATTTTCAACGGGCTGAACCGATGGTATACTGCAAAACACCAAATCAAATCAAACTGAACTATGACCCACCACGAAAACACCCCCCAAACTACAGAAAACCCTGGCCAGTTATGGCGGTTACTTGCTAATGCACCCGCCGAACTACTCCAGATACTCGTGTTAGAGCCGCTGCAACACCTGCGCGGCCCAGAGCCACTCCGGCCAGAGCCACAACCATTGGCCGATGGTTGGGTAGCAATTTACTACTATGACGAGTGGGATTTGCCCGAGATCAAAGCCTACAACCCTATCTTGGCTGCCCTCTGCAAACGAACCTCGCCGTTAGCCAAGGAAGTTGGCCAGCAACTGGCCCAGCTGCAAGATAAACCCATCAAACACCTCCGCTACTTCTCAACTTCGTCGGTCACTGATCGCGATGCCGCTTTCGATGACTACTTCCACCGCCACGGCTACACCGCCATTGGCCAAGACTTTATGGCCCGCTTCACTACTCACCTCGATGAAAACGTTATCGAAATCGTGCCCAAACAGACCTATCGTCGGGACGTAAGCCGACTCCCGCAACCACAACCAGTCATAGACAGTATTCCACAGGTTTTTTTCACCTATCAGCGGCAGTAAAACCGCACTCAAATTTCTCCGGCATCTTGAGTTCCCAATAAAAATCAGTACAATCCCGACCAACTCGGTCTATGCAACTCAAGGAACGATTCACCCAAACCACCCCAGAAGTGATCCTCGCGCTGGTCAGTTTGCATGTCTATTGGCTGTACCTCTTCATCCTGTTACAAAGTCCGCCAGCTATCGATCAGCCCCAAACCTTCTTAGACCACTTAGCCGACCAAAACCTAACACACTTGCTGCTGCCCAACACCGATTTTGGAGACCGCGACACCTGTCTAGCTGCCCTTCGTGACACGGTTTTCCATAGTTATGATTCCAACTGGCTCACTAATCTGTCCGAACAAAACGCGGTTGACTGGGTTAACTACGTGCAGGGCGTCATGGTCGAGCTCGGACTAGGCACGATGACTTGGCAGATAACCAATCTGCAACCGCAAAACCCAATGACCACCTATTTTGGCATCGCTGCTCATGTCGATAGTACACACCAAGTCTATGTGCCGAGAGAGCAAGTTGATCCAGCTATTCAACCACAATCGCAACTAGTTCAGTTTTTGGCCACCTTAGCGCATGAAGGTAGCCACTTGAGTTCGCAACAGTTGGTAGCTATCGAAGCCATGTATAGCCAATGGTCAAAAACAAGCTCAGAACAAGAACTGCTCCTCAAAGCCACGGTGGAGACGACCGCTCAAATCATCTCTCTAGAAGCCTTGGCATACATTGCCCAAACCGAGACCGATCCGCAACTGGCTCGGTGGGCCGAGCTGGCGTTTTACTGGCGGCTGCTACGAATCATTGAGATGGCTAACGACTTGGCGCCTAACTCACAGAAAGACGGTGAGATCAGCGATCAATCTTGGCAGCGGGTGTCAATCGAACCAGACGCGCGATCAGGCTCGCTCTGGGCATACGGTCAGCTACCTCTCCAGTTCGTGCTCGAGGTTATGCCAAACCCTCACACCGAGTATCACTTTGACGCCTCCGAGTGGTTCGGGCCCATGAGTGAGATTGCTTTTGGAGACCACACTGAGTTCAAGTTTCGCTACACCCAGCAGTTACTAACCGAGTCGACCCTGGTGGCCGAAGCGTGCCAAGTGGTGAGTTAATTCGCAGCTATTTTGATCTATTTTTATATATATTGAAATAGATTGATATATCAATCTTCTTTTCTGACAAGCCAAATTAGCAGTCATAGCCTTACTCTGCTAATTTGCCTCTTCACAGCTTTTGGACAACTCGGTACAATTGGCAGGTATATGAACCTCAACAACTTCACCACCAAGGCCGCCGAGGCCATTCAGGGTGCCATGCAGTTGAGTGGCAAACTGAATCACAGCGAGTTAACTCCCTGGCACCTGCTGCTGGTGCTCATCGAGCAGCCAGAGGGTATTGTGCCCAAGTTACTGCAAAAACTCGAGCAGAACCCTGACTCCGTTGCTGCCGCCGTCAAAACTGAACTCGGCAAACTACCCACCATCTCAAGCTCTTCGCCCGCCAGCGCCTCTAGTGACCTCCGTCGAGTGCTCGACCAAGCTGAGACAGAAGCCACCCAGCTACGTGATGAGTACTTGAGCACCGAACACTTGTTCTTAGGCTTGCTGAGCTTAAAATCAGTGGCAGCAGTTGTTGGTGTTAATCGAGAAGAAGTCTTAGCTGTCTTGACTGATTTGCGTGGCCACCAGCGCGTCACCGATCCCGATCCTGAAAGTAAGTACCAGGCCCTCGAAAAGTATGCCCAAGACTTAACTGCCCTGGCAGAGAAGGGGAAAGTTGACCCGGTCATCGGGCGTGATGAGGAAATCCGGCGAGTGACTCAAATTTTGTCCCGCCGCACCAAAAACAATCCGGTACTCGTGGGGGAACCAGGCACTGGTAAAACAGCCATCGTCGAAGGTTTGGCACGTAAAATTGTGGAAGGCGACGTCCCCGACGCACTGCGCAACAAACGAGTCATGGCGCTCGACATGGGTGCTTTGATCGCCGGGGCTAAGTACCGAGGTGAGTTTGAAGATCGTTTGAAAGCCGTTATTAAAGAGATCGAAAGCACTGACGGCCAAGTTATTTTGTTCATCGACGAACTGCACACCATCGTCGGCGCCGGTGCCCAAGAAGGTTCGACTGATGCTGGCAATTTGCTCAAACCAGCCCTCGCCCGTGGCCAGTTGCGCACCATTGGCGCCACCACACTCAAAGAGTACCGGAAGTATATTGAAAAAGATGCCGCCCTTGAGCGCCGCTTCCAGCCAGTGATGGTCGAAGAACCATCTATCGAGGATGCCATCTCCATTTTGCGCGGGGTCAAAGAGAAGTATGAAGCCCATCACGGGGTGCGCATCCGCGACAACGCGATTGTGGCAGCGGTCCAGCTGTCAGATCGCTACATTAGTGATCGATTTTTGCCGGACAAAGCCATCGATCTGATGGATGAAGCCGCGTCAGCGATTCGGCTCGAAATCGATAGCAAACCGACCGCTATCGATCAGCTCGAACACAAAATTCGCCAGCTGGAAATTGAGAAAGAAGCGTTGAAGAAAGAAAAGGATGATGCTTCGACGCAACGCTTGCACGAACTGGACAAAGAACTGGCTGAACTCAAAGAGCAACACCGTGAACTTGACCTCCAGTGGCAAACTGAAAAAAGTGCCATCGAAGAGTTAAAAACGGCTAGCCAAAAACTGGATGAGTTACGCGAAGAAGCAGCTCGGGCCGAGCGCGAGGTCAACTTGCAGCGAGCCGCCGAGATTAAGTACGGTGAAATCCCCAAGTTAGAAACTGAGATGAAAACAGCTCAGGCCAAGTTGGTCGAGATTCAGAAAAACACCTCGATTTTGAAAGAAGAAGTCACTGAAGAAGATATCGCTGCGGTCGTCTCCCGCTGGACCGGCATCCCAGTCCAAAAAATGCTCAGTAGCGAAAGTGATAAGCTGCTGCACCTGGAGACTGAACTCGGTAAACGCGTGGTGGGCCAAAGCGAAGCCGTTCGCGCGGTCGCTAACGCTGTCCGCCGCAGTCGGGCTGGCATCAGTGAACCCCAGCGACCCATCGGCTCATTCTTGTTCCTCGGCCCAACTGGGGTGGGGAAAACGGAGCTGGCCAAAGCCTTGGCTGAAATCCTATTCAACGACGAACACTTAATGGTCCGTATCGACATGAGCGAGTACATGGAAAAACACTCGGTGGCTCGCCTAATCGGCTCGCCCCCTGGCTATGTCGGCTACGAAGAAGGTGGCCAGCTAACAGAGGCGGTTCGCCGCCATCCTTATACGGTCATCTTACTCGACGAAGTCGAGAAAGCGCATCCCGAGGTGTTTAACGTCCTTCTCCAAGTGCTCGATGACGGCCAGCTGACTGATAGCAAGGGCCGCACCGTCAACTTCAAAAACACCCTCATCATCATGACGTCCAACTTGGGCAGCGACATCATCATGCAAAACCCCGGCCAACCCGCCGACCAACGGGTGGCTTTGGAAGGCATTTTGAGTCAAACGTTCCGGCCCGAGTTCTTGAACCGGATTGATGAAACAGTTATTTTCCAACCATTATCACCAGAAGAGCTGCGACAGATAGTCAAACTCCAGATTGAACATCTCGCCAACCGACTGGCACCAAAGGACATCAAGCTCAAGGTGGCTGATTCAGCTATCGACCACTTCGCGACTACTGGCTACGACCTGGTGTTCGGCGCCCGACCACTTAAGCGGCTGATTCAAAACACCTTGCTCAACGAGCTATCCACCGCACTCATCGGTGGCCAACTTAAAGAGGGACAAACGGTCAGCGTCAGCTGGGACGGGGAAAAGTTCCAGTTTGACACCAAGTAGTGGCCGTTGCTGGTGAAAGCACCACTGACCTCATGTTCTCGACTTGTGTTTGGCTGGTCTTGGTTATAGGATAACCAGCCAAGATGGCAAAAAGAGCCGAAACAACCTCAACCAGCCCAACCACTGAAGAACCCACCTATGATTGGTACCATCCGGTGGGGGAGCAACTGGTCGCTGACTATATTAATAGCCAGTCACTCCAAGCCAATGGCTGTTGCTGGGGTCTGATGTTTAACGCCCTGTTTGCGGGGTTAGCTGTCTCCGAAGCTTTTGTGGTGGAAAATGTGCCGTACTTTAGCTTGGGATTTTGGAGTCTTTGCCTACCAATTAACATTTTATTTGGCCTGCAAATATATTATGGCCAGGTTAGGTCACCTCGTCACCAGCGAATCATCGAGAACGCCCTGAACTCAGCTGTACCTCGACTACCAAAACTGAGACGGCATTTGTTAGCTGGGACAGAAGATCAGATTATGTTTGATGAAATTGTAGCCGACCTCGACCAACTCACCGAACCTCGGGACTGACTTTGAGCAAAGATATGTTAAAATATCTTTCTGAATCCGCCGTGTTACGGCGGCTGCCCACTCGAGATGGGTGTATAGCTCAGACGGTTAGAGCGCTGTCCTGATAAGACAGAGGTCCTACGTTCGATTCGTAGTACACCCACCAGCTTGATTTAAAGTTAAACTGCGGTATAGTTGCACTATAGTTTTAACTGCTCCAACACAATGACATCCATTACTTTTGCTCAAAACCTCAAAGAATACATCCTGAAGGTTTTTGATAAAACGGTTGATAGCGACGGTTTTGTGACTGAAAAAAACTCAGGCTATCGTGTGCTTAGTCATGATGGACAAGAGATGACCCTTGGTGAATTCGGGGGCATCAAAAAGGGTTCCGAAATTTTTGTCCGTGATGATATTGCGTCTTTAATCACTTTTTACGATAAGTATCTTAAAAAATCTGCCTAAACCAGATGCCTTCTTTCTTGGACAACCTCAAACAACTCATTGGTGGGGATATCAGCCATAACTTGAACCGAGCCAAAATCGCCTTGGTGAACGTTGAGAACGGTCCTCGGACAATTGTTGAGGGAAATGCGATTCAGCTCAATGTAGCTGAACTGACGACCAAAGAACGGGAAACACTGCTGCCTCAAATTATTAAGCAGGCCGTCCAAGAAGAAAATGCCATTCTTTTGTCTGACGAATCTCAAACCAAAATTCAAGAGATCGAAGACTTTGAGCAACATCCTGGCATTGACCCTCAGTTGATAAGTTTTGCACACGAAAAAATACCCGTCCGCGACCGAGTCATCTGGAAAGGTGCACTGCTGGTTCGGCACCAACATCTACAAGGCAACAACCAGCGGGCCACCGAGCTTAGATTTGATTTAATCGGCAGATTCGGCGACCGAGCCAAAAATATTACCAATTTGTGCACAGCCAACTATTTAGAACAAATCATCAGGCCTCTTTGGGAACAGCTTAGCAAACAAGGTGACAGTGAAAACCAAAAGTTTTTTGACATTTATGAATCAATTGTGACCGAACAACCTTTTGCGGTGTTTGTTTCGCTCCACGAAACAGAAGAAGAGATCGTCCGTGAGGTACTAAGTAAAAAGGAACTGGTTATTAAGTATGGGTGGCGAAAGCTAGCCATCCACGGCATAGGAGAGGGCAACATTCGCAAAGTCCAAGCCGTCGCCGAAAAAATCCGCTTGGAAACTGGGGTCCAACCTTCAATTTCAATTCAATCCGAAGCTCGGCACATCAAGGTTCTGTTTCAGTTTGCATAGTCACTACCCCAGAACCAGGCCTTCTTGCTTGGGTTTGAAGATGCCTTTTTGCTGTCAAAAATATTCACTCTAATCGTGCTTTTGGCCAAGTGTTCAAGGGCGCCTTTTTGAGCGGCCGAGAATACTTGGCCAAAAGCACTCTTGCCATTTAGCAGTCGACACGTTAGAATGCTAATTCACGATGATGACTGAAATCTTTCCAGGCACCAACGACCCCCAGAATCCCTCTGGTGGTAACTCCACTACTGAGCAGCCAACTGTGCTGCGCCCATTGCCAGCCAACCAGCTGGTGTTGCCGGTGGTCCCGATTCGCGAGGGAGTATTGTTTCCCAGCACTGAGTCGGTGTTGACCTTCGGGCGACCGCTTTCGATCACCGCTATTCAAGAGTCCATGAAAACCCAGAAGCTGGTGGTGCTCGTCAGCCAGCGCCACCCCAATGTGAATGACCCCAGTCCAGCTGACCTCTACACGGTTGGGACACTGGCCAGTGTCGAGCGAACGCTCGCCGCCGACGACCAAGTCAACGCGCTGATGCGCGGTTTGGGCCGGGTGCAGATCGTGCGCTACCTCAAAACCAGCCCCAACTTTTTAGCCCAAGTTATCAAGCTCGAGGATGTATCACACAAAGATGATGAACAGCGTGCCTTGGCAATTCACTTGCAGAAAGAGTTCCGCAAAGCCGTCCACATGGGCAAGCCAGTGGAGTTTTTGAACTTCATGAAACTGATGAGCGGCGTCACTGATGGCGAGCTGGTCGATCAAATTGCCAGCACCCTGTCGATCAAAACCAAAGATAAGCAAGCGCTGCTGGAGTTGGTGGATGTCAAAGAGCGACTACGGACAGTAGTCGACCACTTGGCCAGAGAAGCCAAAGTCTTGGAAATCGAAAAGGATGTAGTTCACAAAACCCAAGAGAAATTTGATAAACACATGCGCGAAAATATTTTGCGAGAGCGCTTGCGCACCATTCAAAAAGAGCTCGGCGAGCTCGATGACGAAGAAGAAGTACTCGGCGAGTATCAGCAAAAGTTGAAGAAAGCGAAGTTCCCTGTAGAGGTGCGCGACAAAGTGGCCAAGGAAATTCGCCGACTCAAACAGATGTCTGTCAATAACCCTGAGTCGGGGTATGTGCGAACTTGGCTCGATACCATGTTCGAGTTGCCTTGGGGCGTCAAAAACGACACCAAAGTTGACTTGAGTGAAGCCGAAAAAGTACTGAATACCAACCATTATGGTTTGAAAGATGTTAAAGACCGCATCTTGGAGTACATCGCGGTCATGCAACTCAAGCAAAATCAGAAAAAACCTGAAGACAAACGTGTGCCCACTATCTTGTGTTTTGTGGGACCACCTGGTGTAGGTAAAACCAGTATCGGCAAATCGATTGCCCAGTCACTCGGCCGCCAGTTCACCAAAGTATCACTTGGTGGCATTCGCGACGAGGCCGAGATTCGTGGTCATCGCCGCACCTATGTTGGTGCTATGCCGGGTCGCATCATCACTGGTTTGAAACAAGCGAAGAGTAGTAACCCTGTCTTCATGCTCGATGAAATCGATAAGATCGGCAACGACTTCCGCGGCGATCCATCTGCGGCTTTGCTGGAAGCCCTCGATCCCGAGCAAAATCATGGTTTTGAAGATCATTATCTCGATGTACCTTACGATCTGTCCGATGTTATCTTCATTACCACGGCAAACACCTTGGAAACCATCCCAGCCGCTTTGCGCGATCGATTGGAAATTATCCAGTACACTGGCTACACTCAAGAAGAGAAGTTCCAAATTGCCAAAAAGCATTTGCTCAAAAAAGTTTTAGCCGCTAACGGCATTGCTGCCAAACAAATCAAACTTGATGACGAGATTTTGAAAACGATTATTGAGCGCTACACCAAAGAAGCTGGGGTCCGTCATTTAGAGCGAACCCTCAGCAAAGTGCTGCGCAAAGTCGCTCGCCAGCTGTTATCCGTCAAGACAAATCGAGTAGCCACGGTAACCGCCAAGAAGCTGATTGAGTTCCTCGGTGCACCTGAGTACGATGTAACGCTGACTGAAGCCAAAGACAGCGTCGGCTTGGCCACTGGTTTGGCTTGGACAGCAGTTGGTGGCGATGTGTTGTTCATCGAAGTTGCACTCACACCTGGCAAAGGTGCCATTCAACTGACCGGTAAACTGGGTGATGTCATGAAAGAGTCGGCTCAAGCAGCCTTGACCTACGTAAAGTCACACGCCGAACAACTAGGAATTCCCACTGAAAAAATTGATAAAAGTGACGTCCACATTCACGTCCCTGAGGGTGCTGTACCTAAAGATGGACCGTCAGCTGGCATCACCATGACCACCGCTATCGTTTCAGCTTTCACCAATCGACCAGTCCGACGCGATGTTGCCATGACTGGCGAGGTCACACTGCGCGGCCGAGTTTTGCGCATTGGTGGCCTGAAAGAGAAGAGTATTGCGGCTCACCGAGCTGGCACAAAACTCGTGCTCATTCCTGCTGACAACCACCGTGATTTGGCCGAGATCCCTGACTCAGTCAAAAAAGAAGTCACCTTCAAACCGGTCAAAACTGTTGACCAAGTTTTAAAGGTAGCTTTCCAGTCATAGTTAAACTTACCTCGGATCGGTCAAAACCGGCTCATATCCAGACAGACTCATGGTACACTAGTACCCAGACGACCATGAGGAAACTTGTTACGCTCATCATTGTGGCTTGCGCCAGTCTCAGCCTGGCTGCGTGTATTCCACGTGGCATCACTGCCAAAGCTGGTCTGCAAGTCATTACCAATGACACTCCTAGCTCACTCTTCCTCGATGGCCAGTACCTCGACAAAACTCCATTAATCAGCAAAGATCTCAAACCCGGCACCTACACCTTGAAAATCCAGCCTGATGATAACAACCTGGCCGCCTATGAAACTACCGTCACTCTGCACAAAGGTCTGTTGACAGTCGTGACCTGGAAACCAGGGCCACGACCCGAGTTGAGTGGGGGAGTCATTTACGAAATGGAAAAGTTGCCCAACAAAAAAGCCACCCAGTTAGCGCTGATCAGTATTCCCGATGGAGCGATTGTCAGCCTCGATAACCAAGCCAAGGAGTTTGCCCCAATCGTGCTCGACAACATCTCTCCCGGCCAACATGAGTTCACCGTCTCGCTGCCAAGCTATGAAACTCAGCAGCACACGCTCAACATGGTCGAGGGCCATAAAATTAATGTGACAGTTAAACTAGCCCGAGCCACCACCGCAGAGGCCAGTCCAAATCCAGCTGCATCGGTTAGTGCTTCACCAACAGCTACTGCTTCAGCCGCTTTGGCCGCTACGAGTTCGGCCAACAAAGCGTCAGCGAGTGCGACTCCCAAAGCCAGTGCCTCGCCCAAAGCCTCACCTAAAGCCAGCCCGACCGCCACCATCACTGGCCCGCGCGCCAGAATCAAAACCACCAACTTCTACCAAGACGACCAGGAAGTGCTCCGAGTGCGCTCAACTCCCAGCAGTTCTGGCTCAACCTTGGGTTTTGCTCCCGTCGGAAACGAGTACCCGTATCTTGAAGAAAGTAAAGATGGTTGGCACAAAATTACCTTCGAAGGCAAACCCGGTTGGGTGAGTAGCCAGTTTACGGAACTCCTCGGTACCAATTAAACTAAGATGATGATGGATTTTGGGAACCGCTGGCTCAAACGGTGGCCGTGGTGGTGGGTGGCTTTTTGGGCTATCTGGTTTTTGTATTTTTCCTGGTTTTGGACACATGCTTTTTGGAATGATGTAGCCGGCAATATTGTCGCTGGTCACATTAACATTTGGGGTGACTGGGCAGCTCATTTCACCATGGGCAGCCGATTTGCGTATGTGTCTTTGAGTGACTTGGCTAGCCCGTTCCTGATTGATCAACGGCTGAGTTACCCATTCATTACTAACTGGCTAGCGGCTGTAGCCATCCGAGCCGGGGTCCCATTTATCTCTTCGTTTGTCATTTTGAGCTGGTTGGGTTCATTGGCCATCGTGGCGGGACTGGGATGGTGGTATCAGGTCTGGTTTAAGTCGAAGGCGACAACCATAGTGGCCACGCTGCTGTTTCTATGTAACGGTGGGCTCGGTTTTATTTGGTACTTGAACGATGTTTTCAAAGCTAGCCAACCATGGCTGGCCATTCTCAACCCTCAACACGAGTACACACATCTTGACTCAGCTGGTCTGCGCTGGATGTCGGTCATCGACAGCATGATCGTGCCACAGCGGGCATTTAATCTGGGTTTTCCCATCGCATTGGCCCTGCTAATACTTATCTGGCGGTGGGAACGTGGTACGGCTTGGACTCGCTTGTCTAAGCGTACCAGACGCTGGCAGCTTGGCCTGCGAGTGATGGTTGGTCTGGGGTGGGGCATTTTACCCATTATTCACACCCACTCATTTTTGGCTGTCAGTTGTATTTTGGCCGGTTGGGCAGTAGCTACCATGCCAACCAAATCTGCACAGATCCCAGCCTGGTTCTACCGCTGGGCGGCCATTGGTGTGCCGGCCGTTTTGGTTGCCACGCCACTGTATGTTTACTTCTTTGCTGCCCATACCACCAGACACTTCATCTCGTGGTACCCGGGCTGGTACGCCACAGAGTACGGTGAGAACTGGTTCTGGTGGTGGTTTAAGAACTGGGGATTGGTACCTGCGTTGGCGGTGGTGGGTAGCTGGCAGTGGTTGCAGTGGCCGAAGAAAGATTGGTGGAGAAGAGCCTGCTGGATAGCGCCTTTTTGGACTATCTTTGCAGCCATCAATCTATTTTTGTTCCAACCTTATATTTGGGACAACACCAAACTGGTAGTATGGGCCTCGGTAGGTATTTCGGGCCTAGCTGCGGGGTGGCTCACTCGCACTTGGCAACGGTGGTGGCTACCGGCTCATGGCTGGTTGGCAGAAATCTTCCGCGCCAGCAAACTCACCCTGTTGAGCCTCATTGGGTTGAGCCTGTTTGCGGCTGGTGCTCTGGATGCCTACTGGGTGCTGCGCACTGATCTTCACAGCTATACTTTGTACTCCGCAGAAGAATGGCAACTGGCCGAGTGGGCCCGCCAGGAAACAGAACCTCGGTCTCGCTGGCTGACCAGTGATCAGCACAACCACTGGGTGTACAACTTGGCCGGCCGACAACCAATGTTAGCCTACCGCGGTTGGGTTTGGACGCATGGTTACGATTACCAAGGTATCGAACAAGATGTTCGCACCGTGTTTGCAAATCCCGTCGCCCATCGAGATATCCTCGAGCGGTACGATCTGGATTATGTGGTCCTCGGACCAACCGAACTTGAAGAGTGGGGAGCCAGACCAGCCCACTGGGCACAGGTTGGAACATTGATCAACCAGACCGAAAATTACTCGGTTTATCGGCTGAAGTAAGCATGCTATGCTGAATAGCAGTCATGACAAACGCACCTTTTGATCTACCTCAGCAACCTCGCCCCATTTGGCAGTTAGTTACCGCTTTAGTGATTGGTGCAGGCGCAATGGCGTTTGGTGGTTTTTGGCTGGGAAGATTGTCGGCTCCTATTCCTTTTTCTGAATCAATGTCGGTTGCACCACCGGTTAGCTCACCTGTTCCGCAGTTAGTAGGAACACCACCCAGTCCTACTCCCCTGCCGTTAAGCGGTAAACGGCTATACTTCCAGCCCACCGCCACCAGTGAGGGCACGACTTTTTTTGACCAGGCACTGCCAACTGAGATCACCCAGATGCCCGATACCAAGCTGAAAACTATCTCGTGTTCACCCTTTTACACCAAACAAATCGATGGTTCGTACACCATGATCGACCCAGTTGGTGGTGATCTTGTAACCGTCGAGAATGAAACCGTGTTTAAAATTGCCGACCTGATCAACGAAGCCACCAAAGACCGTGACCCTGACGAGTTCGCTTTTTGCCAAACTGACAACGCTCAGAAACTCGTTATCTACAACATTTTTCAGGGTGGCGGTGGTGGTGCTAACACAGTTAACTTGACCCTAACTGGTAAAGATGATCAGGTGCTCGGGGCAATCACGACGATTCCCAATAGTCAGGGTTTCCCGTACTTTAACTGTCGTTATCCACTCCAGTTGACCACCGATAATGTGGTGTACCTGCAGTGCGGTGGGGGAGATGGTGGTTTTGTGGGCGGCTTGCTGATGAAGGTCAACTTAGTCTCGACCACGCAAACCACCCTCAAAACCTGTCGTTCCAGTTGGCGCGATCCAGAAGACTCAATTGAAAATATCGGCAACTTTGCCCGGGATCTTACTTGCGAAAGTTTTTCACAATCCCGTTAAAACTATCTGGCTTAAGGCTCTGACCACCAACCAGCAAACCGTCGACCACCCCGACGTACTCGGCGGCTGAGTCAGCATCGACACTGCCACCGTACACAACGGGCACTTGGCCAAACTGGGCTTTGATCTCAGCTACTACGGGCTCGACTTCTGCTGCCGGTTGCCGGCTACCAGTGCCGATAGCCTCTAACGGCTCATACGCGATGACACATTTTGCCCATTCTTTTGATGACAACGTCGCTGCCTGAGACGTAAGGTAGTCTCGATCGACACAGACCACTGGCGTAATCCCAACTGCCAAAGCTTGTTCAACTTTATTCGCCACTTCTTGGTTCGTTTCATGAAAGTAGCGCCGGCGCTCTGAGTGGCCAACCAAGGCATACTTCACCGCAAAACCTTGCAGATTTTCGGTCGTGATCGCCCCCGTATAGGCTCCGGCCGGAAAGGGACTCAGATCCTGCACTGCCAGTTTAAAGGCCGCTTGCTGCTCGGCTGAAAACTGCGTTTGATGCGCAGTAAACCAGTCCAAAGCCCCTACCAGGGTAAACGGCACAGCCAGAACGACTGTCTGATCTGCGTCTGGTTGCCATACTTTGGCCCAACTCTCCAACCAGGCCAAAGCCTGGGCCTGTGACATGTTTGATTTCCAGTTAGCAATGATGAGTTGTGACATGGCCTCATAGTACCACAGATTCTCAGCTCAAGTTCATAACCACGGAGTTCATAGCTCGTCTGGAATGTGATAGGATGGCCAAGTTGTGCAGTACCTTGAACATCTCAATGAGAATCAACGTCAAGCTGTGATCCACCCCGATGGACCGGCCATGGTTTTGGCGGGGGCTGGCTCAGGCAAAACCCGGGTCCTGACTACTCGGGTAGCGTGGCTGATCGATCAAGGCAAAGTTGACCCACGCGAAATCATGCTGGTTACCTTTACCAACAAAGCCGCCCAAGAAATGAATCATCGCGTGGCTCAGTTGACGGGCCAAGCGCTACCGTTTGCCGGTACTTTTCACCGATTGGCAGCAAAGATCTTGCGCCATGATGGTCACCGACTCGGTCTGTCACCCAACTACACTATTTATGACACAGATGACCAAGTCAGCTTGCTGAAACAAGTCTACAAGGACCACGGTTTTGACCCCAAAGAATTTAACCCTAAAGCCATTAAAGCTACTATTTCAGAAGCCAAAAATGAGCTGCTGTCCTGGCAGGAGTACGAGTCACTCGCCAGCAATCGCTACCAACGCATCGCGGCAGACATCTATCACTATTACCAAAACGAACTCCGCCGCCAGCAAGCAGTCGATTTTGACGACCTCTTGATCCTGGCCGTGCAGCTGCTCAAACAAAATAAAGATGTGCTCGCCAAGTACCAGGACCAACTGAGCCATGTTTTAGTGGACGAGTATCAGGATACAAACAAGGCACAGTACCAATTAACGCTGCTTTTTTCGCGACCTCAAAACAATGTCTACGTGGTGGGTGACTTCGCCCAGAGCATTTATGCCTGGCGGGGAGCTGATTACCACAACATGATGCAGCTCAAGCAAGACTTTCCCAAAGTAGCGGAGTACCGGCTCGAGCAAAACTATCGATCCACCCAAACTATTTTGGATGCCGCGACCCAAGTTATTTCGCAAACTACTTCACATCCCGTCCTGAACCTGTGGACTGAAAACCCCGCTGCCGACAAAATCCGCGTGTTTGAAGCAGCCACTGGCGAAGAAGAAGCTCAGCTGATTACTCAAGAAATTGACCGATTACGCTCGCTTTACGACTATCGAGACATAGTGATACTGTACCGCACCAACGCACAGTCGCGGCCGTTCGAAGAAGCTTTTGTCCGGCATGGGGTGCCATACCGCTTGGTGGGCGGCTTTAAGTTTTACGAGCGCAAAGAAGTTAAAGATCTGCTGGGATACCTGCGCTTGACGCTCAACCCCGATGACACGGTTAGTCGCGAGCGAGTCACCAAGCTTGGCAAGCGCCGGTTAGCGCAGTTTGAAGCCTGGTTGGCCGAACAGCCCGCTGTCGAAAACCAAGCCCCTCAGCCGCTCCTGTTGGCCATCATAAAGGCTACTCAGTTTCTGAATCAATTTGATGAGCGCGACCCAGAAGAAGCCAGTCGCATTGAAAACGTGCAAGAGTTGATCAACGTGGCTGGTCAGTTTAAAGAAGTGGCCACGTTCTTGGAAAACGTGGCGTTAGTGCAAGATGAAGTCATGGCCGATGCCCAGAGTGACGAACCAGCCCAAGCTATTACCCTGATGAGTTTGCACTCGGCCAAAGGTCTCGAGTTCCCAGTTGTGTTCATGGTCGGCATGGAAGAAGGTTTGCTGCCACATAGTCGCTCGCTGATCGACCCTGAACAAATGGAAGAGGAGCGTCGTTTGTGCTACGTGGGTATCACCCGAGCCAAAGAGCGATTGTACTTCAGTTACGCCCGTCGTCGCTGGGTCTATGGCACCAGTCAGTACAGTGTTCGCAGCCGATTCCTGAGTGACATAGCGCCTAGCTTGCTCGATCAACCGGTCAGTAGTAACTTCAACCCACTCTTAGGTTCTGCCACCCAACCCACCAAACCAAAAGCTGGCGGTCGCCGGATTGTTTTGGACGATGCTGAGTTGGAAGGCGTGCTGCACGGCGAGATTGATATCAATACGTTTTTGAATAGTTAATCCGTAGGTTACAGTTGGTGTGAGAGTTGAATTACACACAATCCTGATTCCCCGCTATAATACCCTTGATGTTACTTCGCCCCCTTCGAGACCAAGAGCGCACTCAGTACAACCAAGTTGTTGAACACCCACTGCAATCCTGGGAGTGGGGCGAGTTTCGCGCTAAGACTGGCCTCCAAGTCGAGCGCGTCGGTTTCTTTGATAATGCACGGCTGCAAAAAGGCCTTCAGGTTACGTTTCATCCCATTCCGGTCATCGGTGGTACCGCCGGCTACTGCCCCAAGGGTTTCATGCCGGATGAAGAACAGTTGGCTGCCCTGCGCCAACTGGGTCAGCAACACAACGCTTTATTCATTAAACTCGAACCCAACGTAGCCCAGAAAGTGGGCGCGCCCTCCGGTCACCACCGCATTGCTGAGTTTTTGCTTGCCAATGGCGCTGTCCCCGGCAAACCCCTCTTCACTCGCTACACATTCCAGTTAGACTTGACCCGCCCAGAGGACGAGCTGTTTGAAAAACTCAATCAAAAAACACGCTACAACGTCAACTTGGCAGCCAAAAAAGGCGTGCAGATTGTGGAGGACACCAGCGATAACGGCATGGAACAGTATGTTCAGGTTTTGCAGGAAACTACTTCCCGACAGGGCTTTTATGCCCATGGCCCCGAGTACTTCCGCACTATGTGGCAAACGCTGGGTGCTTCTGGCATGATGCGGATTTTCCACGCTGTCTACGACAACCAAGTCATCGTGAGCTGGGTGATGTTCATCTTTAACGGTGTCCTGTACTACCCCTACGGTGCCTCGCGTTCGATTCACCGTGACGTGATGGCCAGTAACTTGATGATGTGGGAGATGATTAAGTTTGGCAAACGCGAGGGCTGTCACACTTTTGACATGTGGGGTTCCCTCGGACCCGAACCAAACCAACATGACCCATGGTTCGGTTTTCATCGCTTCAAGAAGGGTTATGGAGGTGACCTAGTCGAGTTCGTGGGGACATATGACTTAGTGCTCAACCCCCCTCTGTACAAAATCTTCCGAATCGCAGACAATCTCAGGTGGACTTGGCTCCGCACACAAACAAAACTGAAACGGCTGCTACCAGGCAAATAAGCAGCTCACAGAAAGGTCTTTATGGCAGCACCCCGCTTTAAACGAATCTTACTCAAAGTCGGTGGCGAATCAATGGTGGGGGACCGCGAATACGGCATTGACCCTCAAGCCGCTCTGGAAGTCGCCAACCAAATCAAGTCTATTTACGTCAAAGGTGTGCAAATTGCGGTCGTCATCGGCGGCGGCAATATTTTCCGAGGTTTAGCTGGTTCTAAAAATGGTATCGACCGCGCCACAGCCGACTACATGGGTATGTTAGCCACGGTCATGAACGCGTTGGCACTTCAGGACGCCCTGGAAAAAGTCGGTGTTCCGACTCGAGTTCAGTCAGCCCTCCAGATGCCAGCTGTGGCCGAAAGCTTTGTGCGCCGTCGCGCCATGCGCCACATGGAGAAAGGCCGCGTAGTAATTTTGGCTGCTGGCACCGGTGTGCCGTATGTGACTACCGATACTGGCGCGTCTCTGCATGCGCTGGAACTGCACTGTGACGTGATGATGAAAGCGACCAAAGTCAACGGTATCTACGATCAAGACCCCAATAAAAACAAGGACGCTCGGCGCTTCAAGACTTTAACCTTCAAGGATGCTATCTCGATGCCAGGTGTCGAAGTCATGGACACAGCAGCATTAGCTATGTGTAGTGAAAACGACTTGGCCGTGATGGTGTTCAAATTATTCGAAGGCAACAATCTGTCGCAAGCAGTTGATGGACAGGACATCGGAACCTACGTCAGTAATCAAGTCACCACTCAGTTTGCTGAGTAGCGACCAAGTATAGGAAATAGAGCAGAGGAGTCGTATGAAAACCTTCGGCATTAATGGGTTTGGTCGAATTGGGCGGACCGCCTTTCGAGTTTGGTTGCAAAAGCACACTGACCAACTTGATCTCAAGATGATCAACACTTCCGGCTCAATAGACATCGAAGACTGGGTCCATTTGCTCAAGTACGACTCCAATTACGGTGTGCTCAACCAAGCGATTTCCTATCGCAAAGATCGCACTGTCAAAGAAGTGACTGACGACCAGCCAGTACTCGGGGTTATTACCGTGGCTGGCAAAGAAATTGTGGTCACTGCCCAACGCGACCCAGCCAAGTTACCTTGGGCCCAACAGGGTGTGGAGGTCGTGATCGAGTCGACCGGCGTGTTCGTCTCCAAGGAAAAAGCCAGTCTACATCTCCAAGCTGGCGCCAAGCAAGTTATCATCTCAGCTCCGCCCAAAGGGGGAGACGTCATGACTGGCATCATCGGCCTTAACCGTTTTGAAGCTGGCCAGACCGTGGTCTCAAATGCTTCGTGTACCACCAACTGTGTGGCTCCGATCGCTGCCATCATGCAAACCGTGTTTGGCGTCAAAAAAGCCATGATGACCACCATTCACTCATATACTGATGATCAAAACCTGCACGACAACTCACACAAAGACTTGCGCCGAGCGCGAGCCGCTGCCATGAACATCGTGCCAACCACCACAGGTGCAGCCATCTCAACTACTGAGGTTGTCCCAGAGCTCAAAGGCTTGTTTGACGGGTTATCACTCCGAGTTCCTACACCAGTGGGATCACTGTCAGATATGGTGTTCTTGGTGTCTCGGCCGACCACCATTGAAGAAGTTAATAAAGCCTTAATTGATGCCTCACAGTCAGATCAATGGCGCGGTATCGTGGCTGTCAGTGATGAAGCTTTGGTGTCTAGCGACATCAAAGGTCGTAGTGAGTCCACCATTGTCGACTTATCGCTCACCAATGTGGTTGATGGTGACTTGGTCAAAGTGGTCAGCTGGTACGACAACGAGTGGGGCTACTGCCACCGATTAGTTGAGCAAGTGGCGCAGCTATCCTGAGTCATGCGACAATCGAATAAGAAAAAAAATACCGTTCGTTTTTTCTTGCTACTGTGTGTCGTAGTCGTTGTAACAGCATTGTCATGGCGACAAGCTCAATTCCTGAGCCCAAGCATGGTGAAACCCCAACCTGAACTGAGTGTTCAACCACTGTCTTCACCTTTCCCACTTTCATTTGAAACCATCGATCGTACGCAATATCCTGATGTTCACTTTATTGATAACCCAGTCGTGATTACAATGGCCGCTCCTCCCAAAGTGTGGCGACAACAAAGTAATACCACAGTTGGCTACTCAATATACTATCCACCTAACTACCAAGCTCACGAGTATCGGCTCAACTTGGGAGTCTGTTTGCCCGATAGCTGCCAGGATTATCCATTTTATGTTGATGTGAGCCAGAGCTCCTTAGCTGATAAGTTCAAGGAGTTTGCTGAGTGTGAAAAGCATAAAAAGTGTTTTGGCAAAAAGATGGCGGTCGCCCCTCTTGAATTCGGAACTCGACGAGGTTTAGCAATTTGGTACGACCGGTTAAACTACGATGATGCCAAAACGAAATCAACTACTGGTGCAAATCCACTTCCAAATACTCAAGAACCGGCGATCTTGATGCTTAACGATGGCATGTACACCTTCATCATCTACGCCCCATATCAAGAGCCAGTGTACGCTCAAATCCTGGCTAGTTTTACGTTTCCATAGGTCAAGTTTCTAAAACGTTGTATCTACTGGTTAAAGCTTCACGCAAGCTTCTCCACGTACACTCAGGGTATGTTAGCTCGAGTGTTTACGGCTGCCCTCCACGGTTTGCAACCTATTAAGATTGAGGTTGAGGTCAATGGAACTCGTGGTATCCCCGGGTTAACCCTGATTGGCTTACCCTCTAAAGCGGTCAACGAAGCCCGGGAAAGAATCTCCTCGGCATTAGCCAACTGTGGTCTCAAAATACGAAGCAAACGCACCATCATCAACTTAGCACCTGCCGACTTGCATAAAACTGCTACCAGCTTTGACTTGGCAATGGCCGTGGGTTTGCTCAAGATGTACGGCGACGTTCAACTCAGCACCGACGACACTCTATTCCTTGGGGAACTGTCACTGGATGGATCTATTAAGCCAGTAAAAGGAGCATTAGCCCTCGCATCAGCTGCGAAATCGATGGGATTTAAAAAGGTCATCCTCCCAAAAGCCAATCGCCACGAAGTCTCGATTATCAGCAACATTACTCTCTATGAGGTCTCGCACTTGAGTGAAATTCTGGCTTGGGCACGTCTCGGTCGAGCCCTTCCCATCATTTCCCCGACACCATTTCAACCGCACGGCACACCCACGCAACCTTGGCTGGGTATTATCGGCCAAATAACTGCCAAACGTGCCTTAAGTATCGCTATGGCTGGTTGGCACCACGCGTTGCTCACTGGCTCGCCAGGATGTGGCAAAACAGAGCTGGCCCAAGGCTGTGCGGCGCTGCTACCTCCATTAACAGAAACTGAGTGCCTAGAAGTTACCAAATTACACTCGATCGCAGGATTAACAACCCAGCTTCAGACTCAACGACCGATCCGACAGCCACACCACAGTATTACTCAAACAGCTTTGTTGGGGGGCGGCCATCATTTACAACCTGGAGAACTATCGCTCGCACATCGAGGCATTCTCATCCTCGATGAGCTCCCAGAATTTCGTTCGCAGTGTTTAGCTGCACTCAGGCCACCTCTTGACCGAGGCATGATTCACATCACAACTACGCAAGGTTCTGTTGAGTATCCCGCCCAAGTCTGTGTCATTGCTACCGCGAATCCTTGTCCATGTGGACAAGTCGGCTCTGCGCACCATGTCTGTCGCTGCTCAGCTCAGGCCAAAAAAAACTATGGTCAACGATTGTCAGGCGCGCTTAAAGATCGATTTGACTTACAAGTTTGGGTCGATGACATTCAGGCTCACGAACTAGAGCAACCACAACCAGAACCTAATTACATTGAGTTAAAGCTGCAAATTGAGCACGCGCACTGGCTACAGCGGCAGCGATGGAAATCTTTACCACACACATATAACAGTCAGGCCAGCTGGCAACAACTCTGTGAGCTCGGTCAGTTTGCTGCCGACGCCATCACAACACTGCACCAGGTGCATGACCGCTATCAACTATCTATGCGAGCCGTACTCAAAATAGCTAGAGTCAGCCGAACTATTGCTGATTTGGCTAGGGAAAAGACAGTCAGCAAGACACACGTAACTGAGGCAGCCCTGTACCGAACTCCAACAGACTTGATTGCATGAAAAAATCGGAAAATGTTATCGCAGCCACCAAATCGCCACAATACCCACTACCACACAGTACCAGCCGAACCACTCGAGCCGCGCCTTTTGAATAACCCAACGAAAAACTATTAAACTGGCTAAACCACTCAGTAGCGCCGCGGTACATCCGACAACAACCGGGATCAGTGGCAACTGAGCCCACTCGGCTGCTGTGGTGTCTTTAACCTGCAGCAACCCAGCTCCAGCTAAAGCAGGGATGGCCAGCAAAAATGAAAAGCGAAAGGCTGCTTCACGATCAACCCGACGCCAAATACCAGTGGCCACGGTCGTTCCAGATCGAGAGATCCCGGGCACAATTGCTACCGCCTGACCAACCCCCATCCAGATCGAGTCCCACAACGAAAGCTGGTGTTCGATTTTTGGCTCGGTCGGCTTTTGCAGCTTTGCCAGCTGATTTAACCGACGATCAGTGACTAAGTTGATAACGCCAGTGGCTACCAACTCCCAGCCCACCCAGACATCATTCGCAAACAAAGCCTCAATTTGATCTTTGAAAAGCACTCCTGCCACTCCAGCCGGAATAGTCCCGACTAGCACCAGCAACCACTCTCGGCGACTGACCTTAAACAAGCTCTTACCAAAGAAAGTCACGATAGCCACTAACGTCGCCATGTGCAACAAAACGTCGAACGTTAGCGTGGCGTGCCAATCAAAAACTTGTTGAAAAAGAACCAAATGACCTGAGCTCGATACTGGCAAAAACTCGGTTAAACCCTGTACCAAGCCCAACCAAAACGCTTCCCAAACGGTAAGTGAAGACATGCTCTGTTCCTATGCTTATTCTTTAACCTCAGCTCGAGTTCGCTCGTACCAATCCTGCAACAGTTGTCGCACCAAATCTTTCGCGCCCAATCCTAATGCCAAAGCAAAACCAAGCGAAATCATAGTCACCAAACCCACAAACAAGATCATGATAAACTCGCGAGCGATACCTAGCTCGGAAATACCAACCAGCACGCTTACACTCATGACCATATAACTGGCAATTTTGCCAAACAGCCGAGAGGCTTTCCCATCGATACTCTTGATGGAAGCTTTGACGACACTCTCAACCACCCCAGCCAGCAACAGACCAAAGAACAAAACCAAGATGGCCGAGATAACGTTGGGAATGTAGTTCAGAACTCGAGCCAGCACAGCCGAAATAGGGGTTAAACCTAAAACTGTAACGCTGGTGTGAATCACCACCAACATCAAGAGCCAGTAAACAACTGAACCAACGATGTCTTCAGTTTTTTGACCAAGCTCAGCGTTTTGCAAAAAGTGATCAACAGGGGTATTTTTGACCAACTTCGAAACCATCATAGCCTCGAGGATTTTGATCACCACCCGCTTAACAAGCTTGGCCACAGCCGCACCCAATAACAACACCAAAATTGCGGCAATCAAGCGTGGCAAAAACAAGGAAATTTCGTTCAATGTTTGACTCGAGACGTACGTCCAAACCGAGTCCGTAACAAAAGGGAGAGAAGTGAACATGGACCTATTATAGCGACCAACCCGAGCCGGAGCAAACCCAGTGTCTGAAAATAAAAGTGGGCACAGTCGATAAGCCAGATTCTGTCGAGAGTGATGATCTATCTATGCCTGCGTCCTTATCACCGACCTCATTAAAAATGAGGAAAAGGGGACAACTCCATTACGGTGAAGTTCGGCAGTTGCAGCAGGGAGGATTACCCTCTCGCCGAAGCGAGATACCCAGAGGCTTGGTCGTTTCACGCGGCGCCACCCGCATCGTCACTGTGGCTCTAACTGTCTCCACCGAGGTGGAGCCTTTGCCTTTCGACAAAGCACCTTTTGTCCTGCTGTCCGGACTTTCCTCCCCAAACTTCGAGAGCTTGGGGCCATCACTTAACTGTGCCCACCAGTACTTTAGCCTATAATAGTTGAAAGGTCAAGAGTAGAGATACCGAGAAAATGGTTATAGATCAATCTATTAGTGATTAGCGATTTGCGTACTCGCGCAGCCATAAGCTGTACAGTGTTCGCAGCACAATGTAAGCTGGCACTGACAATAACGCACCGATCACTCCGCCCACCTGCAACCCAATCAGAATCGTCACGATAGCAACTAATGGATTGACATCAGCATTGTCTTTTAAAATCTTTGGCACAATGATGTTGTTTTCCAACTGTTGCACAATAATGTAGAACAAAACTGTCAAACCAGCTGAAACTGGCCCCATGGTTAAGTAAGCCAGGATAATACTGGGTACCGCCGCCAGTGTTGGGCCAAGATTTGGCACAATCTCTAACAAACCAGCTACGACTGCCAACGGCAGTGCGTAGGGAACACCGAGCAGAAGTAAACCCAAGTACGTCACCAATCCAATCACCAGCATTAAAATAAACTGCCCTCGTACCCAGCCACCAAGTTGACTCTCCACCGAGTCCAAAAACTCTTTGGCCAGCTTGACTGTCTCAGCGCGCTTCGTAAACCACTTGACCTTGAGATGTAAATACGGTCGATCCAACATCAAGTAAAATGACATCACAATTAGAGTGAAAGCAGTAAAGATGCCTGCAAACGTTGAAGAAATCAATGAGAACACAAAACCAACTGAGTCTCCAACTCGACCTGCTAAAGCGGAGAGTTCGCTCAGGTCAAGGCGAATATTACGAATTTCATCTTGCAGGAACGGAATGTCAAAAGCTCGAACCAACAGGTACAACTGCTGAACACTGGCCGGCACAATCCAGGCAAGCAAGGTTGCAATTAAACCAAACACCACTAAATACACCAACGCGGTACTCAGTGCCCGGGGAATACGCAAGCGTTTCTCCAAACCAGTCACCGCGGGATTCAACGCTACCATCACAATGAATGCTAAGAACAAGAGTGTCAGAATGGATCGGATGAAAAACAAAAAGTAGAGAAAAAGCACCAGGAAAACGCCAAACACCACCACTGAAGGTGAAATGGTGACACTGCGCTGATTGGAACCGAATGACAACATGGAGTTACTCCTTGCTCTTAGTATAGCAAGTTTTTGCCATGCCGCCATAACAGCTCAAGGTAACCCGGTTCAACAACATCCACCCACTGAACCGCTGGCTGTTTTCGCCACCAGGTCAATTGTCGTTTCGCATACTGAAACTCGCGTTGAGCCCAAAGTTGCTTGGCTTGCTCCTCGGTCAGTTGATCTGCCAAGTACGCCGCTAACTCTTTAACTCCGGTTGCACTCAACGCCGGCCACTTTACAGCCGCCTCAGCCGACTGAAACTGCGCTAACAAAGCCTCGACTTCACCCAAGGCTCCCTGCTGCCAACGCTGCTCAACTCGCGTCACAATTCGAGCACGAATGGTCTCAAGGCTGTCAATTAACCCCCAATACTGGTGAGGTGGCCGCGGCCCCATCTCCGGAGACGGCGACAGTTGTTCAGTGCTGAGCGACGGTGTCTGACCAATTTCTAATGCCCGAACCAGCCGCCGAGGATTGGATCGGTCTGACTGATTCATAGCTTGCCAACGAGCAGGTTGCTCGGCTGAAACGAGAGCCTGCAGTTCAGCCACAGTCAGCTGGGCAGTTTTGGCCCGCAATACCGCATCCGGCGGCACATGCAAAGCGGGATCGGTGGTAAAAATATGATCATGGTATAAACCGGTACCACCAACCAACAAAACTACTCGCTGTTCTGCCAGCGCACGTTGCCAAACCGCTTGAAACAAAGTCTGAAAGTGTGCTACCGACCACTCCTCATCAGGTTTAATGATGCTGACACCATGCCACTCCACGGCGTCGCGCACCCAGCTGCGATACGGCAGGTTTGGTTGCTGCACAGGTTGCAAATCAGGATTAATATCAGCGCCACTCACGATCTCAAGTCCCTGATACACTTGCCGTGAATCGGCCACCACTAGGTCAACGCCATTCCAACCTGCCGCCAAACACTGTTTGATCAGCCACTCAGCAGCTGCTGTTTTGCCAACTGCTGTCGGACCGATCAGAGAAATAACGACGGGTGATACTGACTTCATGGCATACCAGCTCTCTCTCACCAACTTGTGAGGCCTTACACAATCACTGGCCGATCTGCTAGCTGATCCTTGTTAATGATTTGATCCAAGACTTCCCAGCGTTGCTTTTTGACAGAGTGAGGAATCTCATCAGGATAAATTCGCCAACTGGCGGTCCCAGGTCGGGGGGAGTAAATCGCTACAAACGCCACTTTCCAGTTTATATCTTTGGCCAAACTGACTGTCTCTTCAAACTCAGCCTCGGTCTCACCGGGAAAACCAACAATGATGTCGGTACCAATCACAATGTCCGGAGCGGCAGCTCGCAACTTTTTGACTAGCTCCACATAACTCTCGCGCGTGTAACCGCGGTTCATTCGGTACAAAACCTCGTTACTGCCTGACTGAATCGGCAGGTGAATGTAGCGATCAATTTTGGGGTTGTTGGCAATTTCCTCGATGAGCTCATCGTGAAAATCCCAAGGATTGCTGGTCAAAAACCGCAGTTTCGTAATTTCAGGATACGCGGAAATAGCTTGGATGAGTTTTACGAATGGTGGCGTACCAGTTGGTGACAAATACTGGGTTTGGTTGTCTGGTAAGTCTTCACGGGTGAAGTTTTTGTTCTCCAACATCAGTTTGCGAAAACCAATGCCCACTTTTTCCAAACCCCATGAGTTCACATTCATGCCCAACAACGTGATTTCTCGGTAGCCTCGTTTGACCAGGTCATCAACCTCGGTCATGATTGACTCAAAACTCCGTGAGGCCTCACGCCCACGCGAGTAGGGCACGATGCAGTAGGTACAAAATGAGTTGCAGCCAGTCGAGATCGGCAACCAAGCATGATACTCATCTTTGCGAACTGCGGCTTGGTTAAAGCCGACTTCATTGATCGGCAAAATTTCATCGACAATTGGCAGCATCTCGTACAACTTGTCGTGGCCGTGGTGAGTCATGCAGCCGGTCAAAATGATTTTAGGACGACGTTGACCATGCTCATGGAAGTACACCGCTACGTTGTGTAAAAACCCTTTAGCCCGATCTTCCGCCCGTTGGCGAACTGCACAGGTGTTCACCACTAACTCGTCACACACGCGCCAATCCTTGGCCTCAGCAAAGCCTCGAGCTTCGTAGTCACCAGCAATGCGTTCTGAATCGCTCTTGTTTGATTGGCACCCGAAGGTATGAATATAGTAGGTTTTGGCCTGCGACGGCATGCGGGTATTGTACCAGCTTTGCTCGACAAATCAGGCAGAAAACCGCCGATATTACTTTCTTTTGGCTTTGGCGGCGGGCTTTTTGGCCCGTGATTTTGCTATTGCTTTTGGAGCTGCAGCCATTCGGGTTGTGGAACTACCAGCGGCTGCATTCACACACACCAACGTCCAAATCAGGTAAGCCAGGAAGTACCAGCCCCCATGCAGGACGTCATAACCGGCATAGCTAGTGATCATGGCAATCAACACGATCAGAGTCAGTGAGTGCAGACCAAAGCGGAACAGCGTGCCATACTCGAATGTCTTGCCCTTAAAGAACACCTTGACTGCCACCCACACGGCGGCCGTGTAGATTGCTAACGTGATCAAGCGAACTAAGGTCATACCGACCCAAACAAAGGTGAAGATCACCGCTGCAATCGGAGCCACATACCAACGATGTTTAATGACCGGCAGTTCCATGACTTTGTTCTTCCACATCTCGATCTGAGCGGCTGATACTTCGAGCGGTTGAGTCATTTCACCATTGGTTAATGGATAGGCTCGAACTTCCCGAGTATCTAGGTCTTTGATGAAGTAGGCGGTTGATTGCGTGACGACGGCAACTGAGTCGTATGCATAGACGTCGCTTAAACCATTCACGGTCGCGTCATCGGCGAAGGTGACGAGATAGTCTGGTGTGTCACCTTCCTGCATGTCGTAGTACTGTTTTTCTTTGGGCATGGCAATTTGATAGGGCAGTGGCTGATTAATGTGCACCCCTGATTGGTCAAGTTTGATAACAAGCTCTTGTGGGTAATGCTTCGCTACATCACTGATGGTGGCACTCAAGTTGAAAGCTGCAATGGGAATCATGACCCAAACGGTGACGATCACCGATAAAATGGCCTGCAAAAACAAGAAATACTGCCAAGAAAAGCTGGGTTTAGCGTGCCAAATGTCACGGTAGTAACTGGGGTCGAAACACGACTTGATAAAGGTTCGTACAAAGGTCCGGAGTTTTGTCATACCAAAATAATAGCAACAACTGAGGACAGTGTCTACTCAGTTGGTGGAGTTTGGGTAACTGGTGGGGTAGGGGCCGCTTGGCTATCTGGTGCCGGAGTTTTCTTAGCTCGCGTCCAAAGGACAAACCATGACCAGGCTTCAAACCCAATCATAATACCTGTCGGTATTAACCACTTTTTTTGAAACAAAACCAAGTGGGCAAAAACCAGAAATAATGCAACATATGTCAGTTTATGAAGTCGTTTCCAGTTTTTGCCAAGGTACTTTTGCGATGGATCGTTGGACGTTAGCCACAGCGGCAGCAAAACCGACAGAGTACTGAGCCCGGCCACTTGTCCCCAGTTGAGTGCCAGAGGCACACCAGCCGCAATGTAAAACAGACTGGAAGTTAAACTCATGTGCACACAGGCAGTCAAAAACATAAGGATGCCCAAGTGTCGCCTGAAAGGCATAATCATAGCCGCCAATAACGGCTGAAACTGCAACCGCTGCATAATGCCCGGGACCAAAGTCGACAAGTACAACGAGAGAGCCACCACCCCAAACTGGCGACCCAGGTCATAAAGCCAAACTCGCCAAGTTGGCTCCAGCACAAATAAAGTAGCCCCAACTAGCCAGGCGGCTACCACAAAACCTTCGGCTACCTGAAACAAAAAAATCAGTTGTGGCTTAACATGAACTAACCATTTCTGCAGTGAGATCATCCAGGGTGAAGGCATAACTTCGATTGTACTGGCTGACCAACTGCAAAACAATTGCTTTTGACCAGTAGCCCGGACACGTTATAATCGGCAACAGTGGCACGGTACCAGAGTGGCCTAATGGCGAGGTCTGCAAAACCTCCGTTCAGGGGTTCGAATCCCCTCCGTGCCTCACTCAACCTTTTAACATATCACCTTGCCCAGAAGGAGATGGTCGCCAGCCGTCAAATTGATATGATAGAAAACTCCGAATCCTGGTTTGATCCAAGTGATAAACCCTACTCTGTACTTGGATTCTGTTGGGTTGCCCGGCTCATGAATAGTGAAAACAAACGGATAGCCGAAATTGGTAGCACAATGGATGTGTTTGCCGGCCCTGAACAAGCCCTCCAAGATTACCAAAAAACCCTTGATGCTGTACCGCCTTCAGCATTAGATGGAATGGATTTCATTCTGCAGATATGGGTCTGCACAACATACTTTGAAAGCCACATTCAAGAATTGCAAGAAAAAGGCAACGTTAGTGGTCGTTTCCCCCAAAAAAAGTTTATTCGAGAAGTCAACCTAGGGCAAATCTCTCAATCCTAAATGGCCAAAAAACGCGGAACTTTAACTCCGTTCACTTCAGGGGTTTCTAACCAACTTTCAAGCTCTCTGATGAACACTAAACTTGGATCGTACTCAGCTTGGTACATTACACACAAACTATCGCTGGCTTCACGAAAACCCAGCCCAATGACCAGATAGGTGTTTTCTGGATATTTGTAGTGAGCGTATCGACCTCCGACCTGAACTTTTGTTTTGGCAGCCGCGAGCTCAGCGAGCAGCTGATCGTGCGACTTATGATGAGTAGAAACGGGCGTTGATGTTGTCATTGACCTATGTATGACCCGGCTACACCACCGGCTTAATCTCAAATGGGGTGCCACCTTCAGGATAGTCAAATCGGACAGCTGCGGTCTTTTCACTCATGTGATGGACACGAAGGAAAAGTTCGATAAAAGGATCATCGTACCCAGAGGAACCAGCGTTGATAGCCAGCACTCCGCGATCGACCGCAAAACCACCAGTAGCGATGACACCCATCATACTGACCCCATTTAGGATAACTTGCACTGTTTGGCCCATGGTAAGACCGGCTTTATCCAGATCTGATTTGCGCATGGTGGTTTTGATGTTGCCAAAACCATCGGTCCAAGCTACCAAGTTGTTGGGGATGGCTGGAATATCAGCTACTGATAACTCTTCGCCGAGAACTGATCGATCACCATCGATCAATCGGGCCACCCGCTCTGGGAAAAAGTCTCGAGATCGGAACTGTGAACCTCCCACTGGACAGTCAACTAGTCGATACTCAGCAATGTGGTCTTTCACAAAACCAAACGCATACTCTGAGTACACATTAATGATCTCGACACCGTTATCGAGGCGAGCGTACTGAATGCCATTATCACGGTTATCTTTACTTGCTTTACTCGTGGTACGGCGTGGGGCAGCATTGCCATAAATAAACATTCGACCTTTGTGGGGGGCAAACGCATACTGGCCAGTTACAAAGGCCATCGCCATTGTATCGAGTGACGGCACAGAAGTGCTGTGAATTCTCACTTGGTGTGGATCTTGCAGATGGTACTGCAGACGAGAAGTGATCTCACCAAATTCCAGGCCACCAGCCACATAATCGCTTACTACATGAAGAAGAGTTGCGTTGCTTTCGCTCATAGTAAGCCCATTGTAACAATTTTTACCAGATAACGCACCATTTTGGCCAAACGGAGCGTTACAAATAGGTGGGGGGTTCTCAAGCCGTGTATAATTCCCGTCATGTCCGACCAATCACCAATTGCCCCCAACACCAAATTAACACTGAAGTTAGCCTGGAAAACTGTCGCTCCTGAGTATGACAAAGCCCTGCGCCGCTTAGCTGGCCAACTAAAAACTGCCGGCTTTCGGAAAGGCAAAGTCCCGTTGCCATTGGCTCGTGACCTGATCGGCCACGTTAAAATCGCTGAGGCCGCTCTCGATAAATTACTGCCAGAGGCGTACGCCGAGTTACTAAAAGAAAACAACAAGAAACCATTGACCTATCCTGATATTCACCCAGTCAAAATTGACCTCGAGCAAGATTGGGAACTGAGTGTCGAGATTGCTGAACAACCAGAACTCAAACTTGGTAAATACCAAGCGGTAGTCAAAAAAGCGCGCCAAACTGCCGAGGCTGAACTGAAAAAACTCGAAGCAAGTTCCACTCCAAAAGCAGCCAAGCCAACGAAAGAAAAGGGTAAAAAAGCTACGGCGTCTGAAGAAGCAGCGCCAGCTCCTCAGCCAGCTATCACCGAAGCCCAACGCAAGGACCAGATTCTCAAACACGTCTGCAGTGCCTTGGTGGACGAGATTAAACCGGCTGTGCCAGAGTTGTTAGTCCGCTCAGAAACTCGCCGTGAACTCGAACAGCTGTTGAAAACCCTCGATCAACTCAACATGAAACTCGATGACTACTTGGCTCGCCGCCAACAGACATCTGAGCAATTGTCTGGTGAGTTAGCCGGAACTGCCTTAGCACGACTCCAACTGGAGTTTGTGCTCCAAGCTGTCAGTGAAGACGCTAAACTGGAGGCGACCGAGGCTGAAATTCAAGCCAAAATCGACCAAATTGAGAACCCAGCTGTCAAAGCTGAGTACAGCAAGAACCCCGAGTACACCAGTTATCTGCGGAGTGTGATTGCTCGAGAGAAAACCCTTGATTACTTAGCCAATCTCAAGTAAGTTCTCATTCAGCCCACCGAGGTCAAGTCTGATACACATTTACTATGTCAGTATCGGCTGGCATTTCAAGTTTTTTTTGTTATACTTGCCCCAACAAGAGGTTCATTGACACCTCGAGTGAAAAGTCCTATAATATAGGACTCGTTTGCGATTGGAATCGCAACGCCGGATAGTATGAACCAATTACCGCCGCTAAAACCAACTGGTTCGGCCAAACCCAGTTTGCCGACCAATCCTCTGGCGCGGGCGCTCGCCGAAACCGAGCAGTCACTCGGTCGTGGTGGTCAATCCCAGACCGATAGCACCAGTCTTTTTAGCGATGCGCTAGCTAAAGCCGGCGGCAACTTCGACTTCAACAACTTTGATAACAACTCATATGACCAGCAAGACGCGTTAGCTGAACAACAGCGGCAAGCTGAGGCCCAACGTAAAAAAGAGCTGATGCGACGCAAGTTGCACGATCAAGTCAACCCTGTTGATCTGGTAGATGTCTACAACGCGCGCGAGAAGAAAGTCAAAGAAGAAATCGACAAGCTCCGCTCAGAACTCCAACTTTTGGTTCAAGAGGTTAAGAAGTTTGACAACCAAGTTCAGCTAACTCTGATGACTGAAGTGGCTCATCCTGGTCAAGACGGGAAGTACTACATCACCTTCTTCCAACAGCTGCGGACGTTCATCATGTTGTTGCGCCAGAAAATCAAAAGTGCCTCTACCTGGGCGACTCAGCTGAACGGCAAGAAAAAGAAACGCAGTAAAACTGGTCCCAACTTGAACATGGCTGGCGCTGCCTACGAGAAAACCTCGACTGTTCAAGATATGATGCACCATGAGCGATCCACCCAGTTTGGCGGTGGTTAATCTTTTCCATGTCACATCGATCTAGTGAAATCCCAAAAGAGTACTCTGTGCCAGTGAGTGCTGATGCTCGCTACCGTCTGGCACGTGACCCTGAAACAGTCAAACAAGATATTCACGATTTTGGTCATACTCCACATGCCGGTACTAGTTTCCAAGTGGAAGTTCTGCAGCCTGTGACGGAGTTGCTGGGGGAAAGCACCTTGGCACTAGACGTGGGCAGTGGACTAGGAGAACTAGCAAACTGGCTCGAAACCCACCAGCCCAAGACCCGAGTGGTGCGACTTGATCTACAGCCAGAGGCTCTCCAAGCTCAGCACCATCCGCTGACAGTTGAAGCTAGGGGAAACATCCTGCCTTTCGCTGACGCCGGTTTCGATCTCATCACCTGCAAGGACGTTCTACCCCACATCTACGACAAGGCCCAAGCTCTGCGCGAGTACTACCGGGTTTTGAAACCAGGTGGACTATCGTTACTCGTCACTCAACCCGTCGGTTGGTCAGGTTTTACCTATGAATTGCCCTCATCCAGAGGTGATTTTAACTTCGTTAAGGCCAAAACTCCTGATCTCTTTGAGCGTGAAGTTCAGCGAGTACTCGAGATGCACCCCGACGCTATCATCAACCCACAGTACTACAAAACTTTGTTTGATACTTTACTCGACATAGCGAGTGAACAAGGTTTCACGATACTGGATGCCGTTTATTGGGCACCTGCTGAGGGCGAAACCGATTGGCACGAAGGGGAAGCGGTGCAACGAGCGGTGATCGTGCTACAAAAGCCTCTTGGGTAAAGTGTGAACTCAACTCGACTAAAAAGTGGACGATACAGGACTCGAACCTGTGACCTCTTCGATGTCAACGAAGCGCTCTAACCAACTGAGCTAACCGTCCAGCTCTGGAACAAAAATGACTTCCAGAACCCCAATTATAACAATCTAGTTCTCAATCGGCAATGGAGTGGTATAATATCCTGTCTGTGATTAGAAAAAGGCTCATCAAAAAGCGACCGACCGCGCATTACATTACGGTCAACCATCAAATCCGGGTTCCGGAAGTGAGAGTGTTGAACGAACGTGGTGAGATGGTTGGCGTCATGCCGACCAGTCAAGCGCTGGCCCAAGCACAAGCTGAACAAAAAGATTTAGTGTTGGTGACTGAGAAAGCTCAACCACCTATCACCAAAATCATCGAGTTGGCTAAGTACAAGTATCAACTCCAGCAGCGTGAGTCGGAAAATCGCAAAAAATCGAGAACTCAAGATCTCAAGGAGTTGCAGTTCTCACCGTTCATCGGTGAGGGCGACCTCCAAACCAAGCTCAAACGAGCTCATGAGTTTTTGGGTCGAGGTGACAAGGTCAGATTGACCGTCGACTTCAAAAAAGGTCGACAAATCACCAAGAAAGAGTTTGGCTACGAGTTGCTTCAACGGATTTTCCGTGAAACAGCTGAAGTCGCCACTGTGGAGTTACAACCACAGATGATCGGCAAAAAATTGATCGCTCAATTAATGCCTGTCAAAAAAGCTAAAGTCAAAACAGTATCAAGTGAATCAAGAGTAGAGGACAACCATGCAAACTCTGAAACGGAAAACCCGTAAAGGCGCTGCCAAGCGTTTCAAAATTACCGCCACCGGTAAAGTTTTGCGCCGCAACCAAAACATGCGTCACTTGCGCCGCCGTAAAAGTAAAAAAGCCATCCGAGCTTATCGCGTGCCAGTTGAAGTCAAAGGCCGCTGGGCTAAAAAAATCAAGCGGATGCTGGGACTAGCTTAATCAAGTAGCTCGAGGTATAATCTCCACCTATGCCAAGGACAAAAACCGGTATTACTCGCAGACGACGTCACAAAAAAGTGCTGAAACTCACCAAGGGTTTCCGTGGCGCAAATAACCGGCTGTACAAACGAGCTCAAGAAGCTTTGCTGCACGCTGGTCAATATGCCTTCATTGGTCGTAAAAACCGCAAACGCGACTTCCGCCAACTGTGGATTGCTCGCATTTCAGCTGGTTTGGAACAAGCTGGCAGTGAGATTTCTTACTCTCGCTTCATCAACGCTTTGAAAAAAGCTCAAATCATGTTGGACCGCAAAGTGTTATCAGACTTGGCTGTGTCTGATTTTAGTACCTTTAAGCAGATCGTTGATAAGGTGCGCGGGTAAGCACAACCACACATTTAAGAACTTTCGAAAGCCCCGCCACCAGCGGGGCTTTTTTGAGATAGAATGGGAAAGGTAACAAAGGAAACTCGTATGTCGACTGACTTACTTTATTTAGCAGATTCATACCAAAAACGGGCGACAGCAAAAGTCCTTGAAATCGGTGAGTTACAGAATCAAACGTTTATCATCCTCGACCAAACTATTTTTTACGCCCAAGGCGGTGGCCAACCGGCCGATCACGGCACTATCACCGGACCTCAAGGTCAACTTGAAGTCTCGCACGTCTCGTACAACGGCGGCCAAATTCAGCACAAGGGCAAACTGAGTGGGGAACTGCACGTCGGCGACACCGTTGAGCTGGCCATCGATTGGCCACTTCGCTACACCCACATGCATCTGCACACGGCTGGACACGTTTTAGATCAGGCTGTTAAAAATGTCATTCCAGGAGTTATTGGACTCGACGGCAACCATGGTATTAACGGCAAAAACTATGTTGAGTTTGACCAAGAAATTACTGCCGACCAGCTACCAGCTATACAACAAGAACTCGACGCTGTCCAAACGGCGGCCTTACCTATTTCTACCGAAATGGTTACCAAAGATGAACTAGACGAGCGACGCGTTCGGTTACCATTCGACCTTCCCACCAACAAACCCCTCCGCATTGTCCAAATTGGCGAGTACGAACCTATGCCCGACGGTGGCACGCAACTCAAAACAACTGCCGAGTGTTGGCCGATCACGGCCACCCAAATTGTGGTGAAAGACGGGCACTTCCGCGTCTTGTATCAAGTGACTGACCCAGCAGCCACAGCTGAAAGTGGCACTGCAACTAGCGAGACAAAAACCAAGCCTCGATCAGCCACCCAAACCGCCGATCTGCCAGATGAGTTCACCGCCGCGGTTGAGGCCATTCGCCTCACGTTGAAAACTCCCCAGGTGGCCGCCACTACCAATTACTTCGGTAAAAAAGGTTTATTCAGCGACGTGGCAAAACAACTCAAAGAGTTACCTCCCGAAAGTCGCCGCTCAGCCGGCCAACTGCTGAACCAGTTAAAACAAGAGATCGAACAAACCGTGGCCAGCTACGGCTCGAACCAGCAAACCGCCAAGGTAGACGTAACTTTGCCAGGAATCAAACCCAAAGTCGGGCACATGCATCCAGTGTCCCAAGCCATTGCCGAGATCACCCAGATTTTTGAGCGGGTTGGTTTCACCCGAGTTCGCTACCCAGAAGCTGACTGGGACTGGTATGCGTTCGAGTCACTCAACATGCCCAAAAATCACCCCGCCCGCGATGAGTGGGAAACCTTTTTTGTGGCAGCTGAACCCAGCTCCACCAAGGGTAAGCTTGTGCTGACTCCCCATACTTCCAGTGGCCAGGTCCGTGAAATGGAACGCCTCAACAGCCAGCCACCTATCCGAATGATCAACATCGCCCGGTGTTACCGCCGCCAACAAGATGCGACTCACACCCAGATGTTCCATCAATTTGAAGGTTTGGTTGTGGATAAAGGGATTACCATTCAACATCTCAAAGGTACTCTCGATTACTTTGCCCAAGAGTTCTATGGACCGGGTACCAAAAGTCGGATTCGACCATTCCATTTTCAATTTACCGAACCTTCGTTTGAAGTCGACTTCAGTTGCCACATTTGTGGCGGCACTGGTGAGGTACGCCGTGATGGTGAAACTGCCAAGTGCAGATTCTGCAAATCCGGTTGGCACGAAGTGGGCGGGGCAGGAATGGTTCATCCCAATGTCTTAAAAGCTGGCGGCATCGATCCTGAGGAGTACACCGGCTTTGCCTTCGGCTGGGGAGTGGAGCGCACCTACACCCTCAAAGAGGGTTTAAACATTGATGACATTCGCTTGCTCTACAGCGGCGAGTTGCGATTCTTGGAGCAATTTTAAAGGACCATATGAACATCTTAATCCCACACACTTGGTTGCTCGAACATCTAGAAACCGAAGCAACCCCACCTGAGATTCAAAAATATTTATCACTCTGCGGTCCATCAATCGAGCGCATCCATGAAATTGAAGGCGAACCTGTCTATGACATCGAAGTCACCACCAATCGCGTGGACATGATGTCTGTCCGTGGTATTGCTCGCGAAGCAGCGGTCATCTTGCCCCAATTTGGCGTAGCTGCACGGTTAAAAACCGTCGCTCAACCTGACGTAACGGTCGCCAGTCAGGCCCCGTTACAAGTGCCGGCGATCATCAACAACCCTGAGCTGTGCCAGCGAATTCACTGCGTGGTACTGGATGCCGTTGATCACACTCCCACTCCAGAGTGGATGGCGAAACGACTCCGTCAAATTGACCAAATGGTCCACGACAGCGTCATCGATATCACAAACTATGTGACCCACGAGTTAGGACATCCGTGTCACGCTTTTGATTACGACAAAATCATGCAGTTGGGTGGTGAAATCCGGGTGGTCGAGGCTACAGCTGGCCAACCATTCGTCACTTTGGATGGTGAAAAGTACGAGACCAAAGGTGGTGAGGTAGTTTTCAAAAATCCAGCCGGTGACATCATCGACCTGCCCGCCATCAAAGGTACCCAGAACACCTCAGTCGATAACCAAACGCAACGTGTTTTACTTTGGATTGAGTCAATCCCAGCCAAAAAAGTTCGGACCACTTCAATGAGTCACGCGATCCGTACTGTGGCAGCCCAACTCAACGAAAAAAATGTGGATCCACACCTAGCTGAACCAACCTTGGCTCGCGGTGTCGAACTCTACCAAGAGTTGTGCGGCGCCCAGGTAGCCAGCCCCGTGTACGACGATTTTCCTGGCGAGACCGCTCCAGCAACAGTCACCGTCAAGTTGGCCCAAATTGCTGCCTACCTCGGTGTTGAGTTGCCGATCACAGAATTGACTGAGCTCCTCAATACTTTGGAGTGTCAGGTTGAAGCAACTGAGAGTGAGCTGCGTGTCACGCCACCCACCTTCCGACCTGATATCGCTATTCCAGCTGACGTCATTGAGGAAATCGCCCGCATTTACGGTTACCATCGCTTACCAAGCGTGTTAATGCCAACAGCAATTCCGCAAATCAAGCCTGAACACACCACTTTTGATGTTGAACAAAAAATCAAAACCTTCTTGGCTCATATCGGTTGGCAAGAAGTGTACACCTACTCGATGGTGAGTGAAGAACTTGCCCAAGAGTCGGGCTATCCACTGGACGAACACCTAAAGTTAGCTAACCCTTTGACTGATGATCGGGTCTACCTACGTCGATCACTGATTCCGTCACTCTGTGAGCTAATTGCCAATAACCCACAACGACCTCAGCTCTCGGTTTTCGAGATCGCCTGTGTATACGAGCCTGCAATCGGCGACATTCCTCATCAACCACTGCAGTTGGCGCTGGTTTCCACAGCTGAGTATCGTACCGTGCGTGGGGCCGTTGAGGCACTGTTAGACAGTCTCTTTGTGACAGGCGTCACCATCAAACCAGTTGCTGCTCACGCTACCGAGGCCACCATCGTGGCCATCAACCGCGAGGGGACAGAAGCTGAGATTGGAAGGCTCCAAGTTTTGCCAGCTGGTCAAACTGCGATCACCATTCCCTTGGATGCGCGCTTCCTGTCAGTGGTGAACACCCACCCCAGTTACCAACCATTGGCTAAAACCTCGATGGTCTATGAAGACTTTACATTCACCATTCCCGAAGGAGTCGCTGTCGGTACCGTGTTAGACACCATAAAGAATCAAGATGCTCTGGTACAAACCGTGGAGTTGAGCGACACATACCAGCGCAACTTCACCTTCCGAGTCACTTTTCACGATCCGAATCGGAACTTGTCAGTGGTTGAAGTTGAGCCAGTCCGCAAACAAATTGTGCAACACATTTTGTCACTACCAGGTGTCACCCTGGTAGGTGCGGTATAACCAAAGTGGGTGCAAAATGAAAAATCGCCTGTCGCAGCTTGGTCCCTGGTTGCTCGCCGCGACGGTATTGACTGTTCCACTCAATTTGTTTGTCAGCTTCGGTCGCTCCCAAGCGTACATTCATGGCTTATTGAGCGACTATCTTCTAGCAAAGTGGTACCTGAGTGACTTTTTTATTTGGGCGGTGATTTGCTTGGGTGGGCTAGTAACTTGGCAAAAAACACTATTGCGAGGACCCTTTTTTAAACAACTTGTTTCAGTTGCAGCCTTGATGTTTCTCTTGGTTGTTCAGTCAAACAGCCGCCCAAACGTAAGTTCGTGGTGGACGGGCCTCAGTTGGCTCAGCTTCTGTTGGCTTGTGATTGTTAACCTTCAACCACCTGTTCGCACTTGGTGGCAAACTCCTGTTTTGAAAAAATCGTTGCAGTTAGCGCTCGTGTTTCAAGCAACGGTGTTGTACTTCCAATGGTTCGCACAACGTTCATTACTACCATATCACTGGCTGGGTGAAAGCAACCTTCACCAAGGGTTCGGTCTCGCCACTACTGTCTGGCAGGGTAGGGAACTGGTACTACCATACGGCACCACCCCACATCCCAATGTCGCAGCTGGGCTGTTGGTCGGGTACGCAGTCTGGTGGTGGCTCCTGGCTCGGCCTGTTTCTATCAAGAAGGTGCTTGGTTGGGGCGCATTTTTGGGAGGGGCGGTGTTCTTGACTCAATCACTCAGTGCCTGGCTGGCGGCTGGATTGGCCATTAGCGCCGGAATTGGGCTGCAGTCTTCCACCAAACTAAGCGTGAAATCGCAACGTTTCCTCAGCAAACTCATTATGATCGGATATGGCCTGACGATCGGTCTGTGGTTGTTGACACCAATGATTGTGCAACAAGCTAATTTTGCTTGGCCGAACCAAACGTCACTTTCCCGGCGAGTCGCTCTGGGGACAGCAGCCTGGCAAACTTGGCAAATGCAACCTATGACTGGGGTCGGTTTGAACCAATCAGTCAAAGCTGGCGAAGTTCGCCTCCGCAACCATGAAGTAGTTCGTTTCAATCAGCCAGCCCACCATATTGGTTTATTGTGGTTGAGCGAAACTGGCTTGATTGGAATCAGTATGCTTGGCCTAGGGCTCTGGCAGTTGAGCCGCTGGTGGAAAAATGCCGCTCAAATCCAACGTCTGCAGTTACTCATGGCAACTGTTTGGTTGTGGCCTATCGCAGCCCTAGATCACTATCTGTTGAGCCTCCATCTTGGGCTCTGGCTACTAACCACGTCGTGGTTGCTCGGAGCCATTAAACTCGAGTCCCCGCGGGCCACGTAAATCAAGCCGTGCGGTGGGATTATACATACTGCCAAATTGCTTTATGGCAACAGTGGCGAAGCACTCGGTGAGGGAGATGGGCTCGGCGATGGAGTTGGATCGGGCTTGCGCCAATCTTGGCCACCAGTTCCGATTCGAACGTGACTACTTTCTTGCTCTTTGCCACCTCGCGAACGAGCTTTGGCATAAATTTCATACTGGCCGGCTGGCAACTTGATTTTGCCAGAGTACGTCCGGTTGTTGACGGTTTCTTTGACACTCCCATTGACCCAAATCTCAATTTTTTCAATCCCGTCTCCCGACGCGGCTTCGACTTCAATTTCAATGTCTTCGGAGTCGTATTTTTGTTCGTTACCTGGTTTGTTCAGACGGACTAAGACATCACCTTCACCACCACAGTACTCACTCGGTGGTTTGTAACGCTCGTCAGTTTGGCCACCCAACCAAGCATCAATCGCTTGTTGCCAACGGTTGACTCCATCTTGACTGACAGGGTCGGTTTCTTTGAAGACAAAGAACTCTTTTTCGTCGTAGTCACCCGTGCCGATGCGCGCATCGTTTGCTAACTTGTTTTCGCCACGGCACAGCTTAAGTTTCGTATGCACTGGATCGGGTAGGGTAGGCAGTGTGCCTTTAATCACATACTCCTCACGCGCAGGATAGCCATCATGTTCAGGGTAGCCAGAAATAGCATCAACCTTCACCTTTTCCACACCTTCTGGCACGGTCCAGTCTGGGGCTTCGTAACCATTTTTCAATGCAAAATCGATAATTTTCCGCCAAATTGGTGAAGCTCCAGTCACACCGGATGCTACTCGCTTCATTGCTGAGTTATTGTTGTTGCCTACCCAGGTGCCCACCATGATGTTTTGACTCCAACCGATCGTCCAGTTATCTTTCAAATCGTTCGTAGTACCGGTTTTGACCGCAATTGGTTTGCCAGTGTTCAACAGTGAGCTGGCTCCAAACGCCGGTGTCCGAGCCACATTATCAGATAGAATACTGTTGATCAAAAAAGCTTCTTCTGGCTTGATGACTTGCTTACCTTTGACTGGTCGGTACTCGTAGAGCGTCTTATTGTTGCGATCTTCAACTTTTAGAATGGAAACTGGCTCTACTTTGTAACCACCATTGGCAAACGCACTGTAGGAAGTGACTGTATCGATCAGATGTACTTCACCACCACCCAAAGTCAGAGCCAAACCAAAGCGTTTGAGATTGTCTTTTGTTGGTTCTAAGGTCACGAAACCCATGTCATATGCCAACTGCATAAATGGCTCAACACCCACGGTTGCTAACGACTTAACAGCCGGAATGTTCAAAGAGCTGGCTAAGCTGGTTCGCAAGTTAACTGGACCACGGAACTTTCCATCATAGTTTTGGGGTTGATAGCGTTGGTCTGCCGGGACCGACTCGTTCGGAATAAACAACGTATCGACGTCCATAATGACCGAAGCAGGCGTAAAACCTCGCTGCAGCATAGCCAAATAGGTAACTGGCTTGATCGACGAACCTGGCTGTCGCAAACCATCAACTGCCACATTAAACTGGCCATCAATTTCTTCGCTAAAGTAGTCCTTACTCCCGATCATGCTCAAAATTTCTCCCGTCTGAGGGTTCATGACCATAGCAGAGCCGTTGGTGATATTAAAATCTTTGACCTTATCAATTTCTTCGCTGACAATTTTCTGGGCTTCATTTTGCAGATTCAGGTCGAGGGTGGTGGTTACCTTTAACCCACCTTGTTCTGTCAAATCCTCGCCATACATCTCTACCAGTTGGTCTCGAACGTAAAACACAAAATGGGGCGCTTTGATCTCGGTTGCACTACGCTGAAAAGTAATCGTGTCTAACTCTGCCACTGACTGCTCGTAAGCTAGTTGGGTGATGTAACCGTCTTCCTTCATACGACGCAGCACACCCAGTGACCGAACTTTCCAGAGTGGAGTCCCTTCTTCATCTGTTTTGCCGCTATAAGGTGAGTAGGCAGTCGGACGCTGTGGCAGACCAGCTAGCAGTGCTGATTCTGTTAGGGTTAATTGCGAAATCGGTTTGCCAAAGTACATTTCAGCCGCGGTCGCAGCGCCTCGCGCAGCGCCACCATATGGCGACTCATTCAGGTACATCTCCAAGATTTGATCTTTAGTAAAAGTACGTTCAATCTGCAGTGACAGTACCAACTCTTTAAACTTGCGGGTAAAACTGCGCTCATTAGTGAGTAGCACTTGCTTGACTAACTGTTGTGTCAAAGTTGAACCACCGACCACGCGCTGCCGGAAGACCAAGTTGTACGGAATCCGCACAATGGTCATGAAATCAAAGCCCTGATGTTTATAGAAATCTTTGTCTTCAACAGCTACCGTTGCTTGTTTGAGGGTGTCAGGGACCTGATCGATGGTAAATGGCACATGCCGCTCTGATTCAAATAGGTCGTACAAAAGCTGACCATTGCGATCATAAATCCGAGTGCTGTAGCCATCTCGGCGAACCACTTGTCCCGGTTTCGGCAAATCCCGAGAAAACCACGCAAACAAAACGAAAAACAAGACCACACCTGCAATCACGCCAGCCAATCCCAAGAAGGCCATCAAGCGAAATAGTCTGAACCATCGTAGTTTTTTATCAGCAGCGCTCAGGCGTTTGCGTGATCGCCAAGAGAGAACGTGCTGTGCATCACTAATGGGAGTTGCGAACCAATCTTTAAGTGGTTTCATACTATGCTCTAACATTGTACCAAGCTTAGACCCTATTTCAAACTCAACCTCTGGCAATGAGGTTATCATTCTATAAGCTGATCTGCTATCATCAGCCGCGTGTCATATCTCAAACTTGAACTCGACAATCGTCCTGTCAGCCCGTACCAAACGTACCGGCTACTTAGAGGCATTGAGTATCCACTACCAGGGGGACGCACTTGGGGGATTTCAGCGTATGACCCCGAGCAACCTTCACAGCTCAGCCGGACGCCAGCCAAAATTAGAGCCAACAAACGATTGCGACACTACGCACCTCACCCAATAACTCCGGACAATCTGGTTTGGAGTAGCTTCTACGAAGACGTCGAACGTCTCAAACCGGTCATACAAGCTTTGCATGAGGTAGCGGGGTTGAGTGATGTTTTGATGGGTGTAGTGTCTCGTGATTTCTTCGCTTTGCTTGACGTCATTCCGCTGTATCAAGCTCTCCACTCACCTCAAATCGCGGTCACCAAAGCCCACCAGGGCACCACCCCAAAAACTCATACCGAACAAGTATTTTTAAAACTGAAAACAGATCGGTTACCAACTTTAGAAAGTCAGTTGCTGGCCCGGGTGGCGGCTCTATTTCACGACACCGCCAAAACCGTGGCTGCCGCGCATGACTACTGGCTTGACCATCCGACACTCGGATCGATCATGACACGTCGGCTAGCCCAAGCGCTTTGCTTTAATCCACAACAAGTTGAGGTTTTGCAAACTGTGGTTTACTACCACCACATTTTTGAGTGGGTGGGGTACTTTCCCGCTGATAAGCCACGGCTGGCAGAGATTCTGCATCTCCCGAATATCGCCCCGATTTTGGTCGCGCTAGCCCTGGCTGATGTTCGCAGCGTGCCAGAGTATGCACGACATGCACAAAATGTGATCGCGCTGTGTCAGGAGCTTGCCCCAGAGCAAAACTTGCCAATATAGGTTGCAACACCTATAATTCACCCCATGGTAGTTACTTTAGTTGCCAGCTATCTGTATCCCGCTCAAGCTTTGAGAGGCGGGGTCGCTGTGGTCTAAAACTGAATTAAACAGCTACCAAAGTCACCCCGCAGAGACGCGGGGTTTTTTTATGTCAAAACACTACTTAAATCCAAGTTATTGCTACTACGCCTTGTATTACGGTGGGCTTTAGGCTGCATGCCTGACACCCCACCATACGGTGGGTTTTTTATTTTTAAAAAGGAAAAAATATGCATTTTTCAGTATCACAACATCAAGTTTGGCAAACATTGTTTGACCGACAAATTCGACTCTTGGACAAACATGGTTCAAGTTTATTTTGGGATGGCTTCGAGAGAATTCGGTTTTCGCCAACTCGAGTGCCGAGCATCAAGTCGCTCAACCAGAAACTCCAACCAGCCACTGGCTGGCAGACCACTCGAACTAGTATCAGATACAGCACTGCCGATCAGTGGTACCCCCAGTTTGCTCGGCGACGCTTTCCGGTCACAACCTACATTCGAACCATGGACGAGCTTGACTTCACGCCAGAGCCAGATGTGTTCCACGACACGTTTGGACACCTGGCGTTTTTCATGCTACCGGAGTTTACAGCCTTTGCCGAGCTGTTCGCGCCTGCCTACTTGCAAGCCAAAGATCCCGAAATCAAAGCCAACATTCAGCGGCTGGCTTGGTTTAGTTACGAGTTTGGGGTGTTGATAGAGCAGGGGAAGCCGAAGGCATTTGGGGCGGGGTTGGTCTCGTCGTTTGGCGAGTTAACCAAAGTGGTAACTGGGCACACCCAGCTGGTCCCATTTTCGATCGAAAATGTCTTAGCAAAAAACAAGGCCGTGTACTCAATGCACGATACGTTGTTCTTCTTCGAGTCTTTGGCAGAAGTCAAAACGACTATAAACTCGTACCTCACATCCGTGTCGAGTGCGATAGAATCAAAGGAAAGGTAACCTATGTCCGTCACTACAGATTCCACCATACTAAACGAAGTTTTGAACCGAGGCGTAAGTCAGGTTCTGCCTTCGCCGTCTGGCCTTGTTGAACTTATGAGCCAAAAACGACTTCGCGTCTACCTCGGCATCGACCCAACTGGTTCGTTGCTGACGCTCGGCCACTCGGTTGTGTTACGCAAGCTGCAACAGTTCGCCGAACTCGGACATGAAGTAATCTTGTTGATCGGCAATGGCACCGTCCGCATTGGTGATCCCACTGGTCGCGACAGCACGCGCCCAGTTTTGACCGACGAAGTCATTCAAGAAAACTTCAAAAATTGGCAAGCACAAGCCAGCAAGATCTTGGACTTTTCGAAGATTGAGATTCGCTACAACGGCGACTGGCTGGACAAACTGACCTACGCCGACATGATTAAGTTGATGGCTCAAACCACCGTTCAACAGTTGATTGAGCGAGATATGTTCCAAGATCGGTTACAAAAAGGTTTACCCATTCACGGTCACGAAATCATGTACCCACTTTTGCAAGGTTATGACAGTGTGGCGATGGACGTGGACTTGGAGTTGGGCGGCACAGACCAAACGTTCAACATGATGATGGGTCGCCACCTACAAAAAGTCTATAACAACCATGAAAAATGGGTGTTAACCACCCCAATCATTAACGGCACCGATGGTCGCAAAATGAGCAAGTCTTTTGGTAACTTTGTGGCACTGACAGAAGCTCCCAACGACATGTACGGCAAGCTGATGTCGATCGCTGACAATCAGATTATTGAGTACTTCACGCTGTTGACGGACGTACCAATGACCGATATCGAAGCCATGGCCACCAGCATGCAACAGGGTACCAACCCCATGGAGTTCAAAAAACGCCTCGCCCACACGCTGACAGCGTTCTACCATGACACCACGGCGGCTGATGCAGCTCAAGCTCATTTTGAGCAAACTGTCCAAAAAGGTGATCTGCCAGCCGATATGCCAGAAGTTGTGGTGGCTGAAAGTTCGGCTCGATTGCTCGATGTACTCAAGCAAGCTTGGCCTGAAGAAACCAACAGCAACTGGCGGCGACTGATCGAGCAGGGGGGAGTGGAACTGCTGCCGAGTGGCGAGAAGCCAAGCGATCCCAACCATATGCTTGATCTTGATCATGTCGAAGTTGTTAGAGCAGGTAAACGTCGTTATATCAGGATTAAAAAAGCATGACCCACAAACTCAAGCAACGATTACTTCAAATCGGGGTGATAGTGGTGATACTGGGGCTGGTTTTTGGCTCTCTGATTAGTTCGCTGTGGCTTATCTAGTTTCAGCTACTTCTCATCTGTGGGTTTGTTCGGTTGTTGGTCCGTTGCATCTGGTTTCGGCGGCTCAGGGTAAGGCAAAATACGTTGGTTTTCACCAAAAACACCTGCAAACAGGAACCACAACGCCAAGCGCCGGTACTCTAGGCCAACGGCGACACACTCAGACACGGTTCCTTGCTTAAGCTCGCGATTAACGGCGTCATCGGGATTTGAGACATCAGAGCCTATGCCGCCCGGCATCAGGGCAATCTTTCCAAAATGGTGCCATAAAAATTTGCGCGCCCAGTTCTCATCGTGCGTCACAAGCTCGGTGACTGCCAAATCGTCAAAAAAGAAGTGAACATCAAAAATTTGAAGATGATGAGCAAGTGATAAAAAGTAATTGATTACCCAAGACAGTGACTGGAGCTCATAGAACGTGAACATACCCTCATGCGACTGATACTCATCGGATGCACGAATCTCATCGTCACTACTTAGGTTGAAATGATGTTGCTGATAGGGGTACCAGTGCCATACGTGGTTGGGCAGCAGTTCCGGAATTTTGACTGTGTGGCTTTCTGCCTCTAGCTCAGTGTTGGCCATCATCTGGGCAAAACGAAGCACTTTATGGCCAGATGTAGTAGCCCATGGGGTTGACAGCTCAGCTCCATCCCCATCATCCGAGAGTTGCGGGGCTGCTGCCGGCTGAGTATCAGTACCCATTGATTCCGAGTCATAGACAGCCTCGGCACTACTCGTGTCATCCCTATTCAGAGGTGGCTCTTCGGCTGCCAAGGCTTCGAATAACTGCTCGGCAGTCATCACACTGGGCGGTAATGCATCAATCAGCGGCTCAAAAACCGAGCAATCTGGAATCGCTAGTTGGTCAAGTGGCCCCACAATGTCGTGGGTAGTCGGGGGGTAGAGCGACTCAAGCCCTGAGGGTGGCACATACGCCACGGCTGCCAGGAACTCTTCAGTTGGACTTTCGCCTTCAGGATCTTGTGAATTTGATTTGATACTCTCTGGATCGCTCATGGCCGGCATTATCGCTGGTGTTTGCTGCTGTTGCAAGCTCGAGGTTTTTGTTTTAATCAGGCTACCTTATTTCACAGTATGTACCAGTTATCAACCCCCCTCAGCCAAGTCACCGGTATTGGACCACAGCGCCTGGCTGCTCTCGAGGCAACTGGCTTGACCAGTGTACAAGATCTGCTGCTGTGGGTGCCCCTGCGCTATGAGGATCGCTCACAACTGGTCACTTGTGCCACGGCACCTTTGAATGAACTAATCACTTTAGAAGCCGAAGTCGTCAAAGCGTCTCAGCGATTTGTCGGTCGTCGATCATTCCAAACCGCCACAATTCAAGATAGTTCTGGGCAGTTATCTGTCCGCTGGTTTAACAACAAGTTCGTCATGGCCAAACTCCAGCCGGGCACGCGCTGGCTGTTCAGCGGCAAACTAAACGACCGGCGCACATTGATGCAACCCGTAGTAGAGGCCGCCACCGCCGACACCATTCACACCGGTCGATTAGTCCCCATTTACTCTTCACTCTCTGGTTTCAAAGCCGGTAGTTTGCGCCGGTTGCTCAAACACGTCATCGACCAACTGGACCCAGAGCTTGATGACCCTATCATTCAGGCAGTGGCCGGCAATCTTATGTCGCTGGCTGACACATTTACTCAACTCCACTTTCCAGACACCGAGGATCGAGTCATCTCAGCTCGAGAACGGCTGGCCCTCGAGGAGTTACTGAGCCTCATGAGACACGCTCACCACCTCAAGCAGTACTGGCACGACCTACCTCCAGCTTTGGCCGCCCCTGTGCTGGATACAAACGATACAACAGCAATCCTCAGCCAGTTACCTTTTTCACTGACAGCTGGCCAGCACCAGGCAGTTGCTGAAATTAGCCAAGATATAGCAAGCACACAACCCATGAATCGCCTCTTAATTGGAGATGTTGGTTCCGGCAAAACCGTAGTGGCCGGCCTGGCTGCTTGGCAGGTGGTTCAAGCTGGCGGCACTGTGGGCTTCATTGCGCCAACTCAAATCCT